>NZ_DATDJO010000039.1:0-145353 GCF_036520495.1 Povalibacter sp.
CAGGAACAACGTGATGCCGTCACGCCTCTCCACGTCGCCGGACGTTCGCGCCGACACGATCAATCGATCGGCAACGTGACCGTCCAGCACGTGCAGCTTGCGACCGCTGAGCTTGTACCTGCCCGCGCTGCCCGTCGCGCGCGTGGCAATGCTGAACGGCAGGTGCCGGCTGCACTCGTCGCTGGCGAGCGCCAGGACCGCCTCGCCCGCGGCTACCTTGGGCAACCATTCCTGCTTCTGCGCCTCTGAGCCTTTCAGCAATGCAGTGACGCCGAGTACGGCCGTCGACACGAACGGCGTCGCACTGAGATTCCTGCCGATCTCCTGCGCAATCAGACCGGCGCCGACGTGGCCGAAACCCACACCGCCATACTCCTCGGGCACGAGCACGCCGGCCCAACCCATCTCCGCCATCTCTTTCCACACGTCACGATCGAATCCGACGACGTCGCCGGCATCGCGCAACCGGCGCAGTTCGGCAATCGGTGCGCGCGCGGCCGCGAAACGTTTCGCAGCGTCGCGAAACATGAGTTGATCTTCATTGAGAACGAGCGACATGTGGACTTCCTCAGAGACGATTCCGGGCTGCTGGGTACTGGGCTGCTGGTCAGACCGGATCGCATTCGCTCATGCCAGAGCCGAGCGCCCTACAGCCCCCGCTCCTCATGCGCCGGGCAGTTTCAGCACATGCTTGGAGATGATGTTCAACTGCACCTCGGACGTACCGCCCTCGATCGAGTTGGCGCGGGTGCGCAACCAGATCGGCGCCAGTTCTTCCGCGTCGCCATCGCCGAAACGCAGGCCATCTGCGCCGGCGATCGACATCATGAGTTCGGCGCGGCGCTTGTTGAGCTCGGTGCCGTAGTACTTGAGCATCGACGACAGCGCACCGGTTTCGTTGCCGGCCTTCGCCTCGGCCTGCACGCGCTCCATGGTGAGTGCGAAGGCATTCGCATCGATCTCGAACCGGGCGATATCGGCGCGCAGCACCGGATCGGCGAGACGACCGCCGGACAATCCCAACGCACTGACAGCGAGTTGGCCAAGCGTGCCCTTGCCGCCTACGCGCAGAGCGAGACCCATGCCGCCGATCATATTGCGCTCGTGCGTGAGCAGGTATTTGGCGATGGTCCAGCCCTTGTTCAATTCACCCAGCAGGTTCTCTTTCGGCACCTTCACGTTGTCGAAGAACGTCTGCGTGAACGGTGAGTAACCGGAGATCAGGCGAATCGGCCGCGTGGAGATGCCTGGGCTCGCCATGTCGAACAGCAGAAAACTGATGCCATCGTGCTTTCTGCCCTCGAAGCTCGTCCGCACCAGACAGAAGATCCAGTCTGCCTTGTCGCCATAGCTGGTCCAGATCTTCGAGCCATTGATCAGGAAGTGATCGCCCTTGTCGTCCGCGCGCGTCTTGAGCGACGCCAGATCCGAGCCCGCGCCCGGCTCCGAATAACCCTGGCACCAGCGGATTTCACCGCGGGCGATCTTCGGGAGGTGCTCGTTCTTCTGGGCCTCGTTGCCGTACTTGAGCAGCGCCGGCCCGAGCATCGAGATGCCGAACGACGTAAGTGGCGAGCGGCAGCGCAGCGCCGCCATCTCCTCACGCAGGATCTTCGCCTCGTCCTTGCTGAGCCCGCCGCCACCGTACGACTTCGGCCATTCGGGCACCGTCCAGCCACGTTGCGCCATACGCTCCAGCCACAGGCGCTGCGCGTCGTTCTTGAAGGCCACATGGCGACCACCCCAGCACACGTCGCTGTCATCGACGACCGGCTGGCGCATTTCAGGCGGGCAATTGGCCTCCAGCCATTGGCGCGTCGCCTGGCGAAACTCTTCAGAAGAAACGTCGGTGGGAATTTCTGGGTGCGCGGACATGACGACTACCTGCAAGTGAAATGTCTGACGGCGGCCGGGTGTCACTTC
Organism: Povalibacter sp.; assembly: GCF_036520495.1. GTDB lineage: Bacteria > Pseudomonadota > Gammaproteobacteria > Steroidobacterales > Steroidobacteraceae > Steroidobacter. Next base: position 1,924 of record NZ_DATDJO010000039.1, read on the forward strand.
GTTAGCGTGCGGCCGATGCCGGCGAACACTTTCGCCGCTTCGCCGTAACTGATCGCCCGCTGATCTGCTGCATTGCCTTGTAGCGCCCGTGCATAGACGCCCTGCGTGATGGCTGCCATCCGGAAGAAGGAGAACGCCAGAAAAAAATTCCAGTCCGGAATCTCCTCGCGACCCGAGTGCCGTCGATAGATCGCGAGGAATTCAGCTTCCGTCGGAATGCCCAGCGATGCGAGATCCAGTCCGGCAAGGCCGCCGCCGACCTCGCTGCCCGCGGGCATGTAGTAGTACATGCAGGCATACGCGAGATCCGCCAGCGGATGGCCGAGCGTGGCAAGTTCCCAATCGAGCAATGCAATGATGCGCGGCTGCGTCGGATGAATGATCGTGTTGCCGATGCGGAAGTCGCCGTGAGCGATGGCCGTCTCATCGCGCTGCGGCTGATTCGCCGCGAGCCAGGCGATGAGTTTGTCCATGTCCGGATTCTCATCGGTTTTCGACGCGACGTACTGCTTGCTCCAGCGTTCAAGCTGGCGCGCGACATAGCCTTCGGGCTTGCCGAAGTCCGCAAGCCCGCAAGCTTTGTAGTCGACGCCGTGCAATCCGGCTGCCACGCGAGCGAAGTCCGCATACACGGCGCGCCGCTGCGCCGGCTCGAGTTGCGGCAACGTCACTCCGGTGATGACGCGACCCTCGACATGATCCATGACATAGAACGCAGTGCCGATGATGGACGCGTCTTCGCACAGCACGCGCGCTGGCGGCACGGGCACCTGATCCGGCGGCAGCGCGCGGAGAATCCGGTATTCGCGCTCGATCAGATGCGCCGATGGCAGCAGCTTGCCTGGAGGCTTCTTGCGCAGCACGTACTTGCGTGCGGGTGTGTCGATCAGGAACGTCGGGTTCGATTGTCCGCCCTGAAACTGTCGCAAGCGCGCCGGGCCTGAGAAACCGTCGAGATGCTGTTCCAGATAGCGCCACAGCGGCGCCTGGTCGAAGCGATGCTGCGGCAGCACATCGACGACAATGACATCAGAGTCCTGTGCAACCGACGAGCCGGATGATGCGAGTGTCTCTGAGACGTCTGCCATCGCGATCCTCTGGAAACCAGGTCGGCTCCATGGACTATCGTAGATGCTTTGGATGCGTCGCCGCCCCTCGAAGAGGAGGACTGCGCATCGGATCCGGGATTGCCCGGTGAGCGGGCATTGTATTCGCGACGCAGACGCGCAGGGAAAAGAAACGTGGCGTTGCAGCCCGGGCACTGCAACGCAGAACAGCCGCTGTGCAGTATCGCTAGCGCGCGATAGTCAACTTGCCGAAGGCGATACCGAGATCCCAGCCACGACCGGTGCCGCTGAGTGCCAGGGACACTTCGCCCTTGGTCATCACGCTCGCCTTGCTGGACTTGATGGCGCCCGCATGCGCCTCGGCCTCGGCGTACGAACCAAAGACCTCTTCGATGTTCTTCACGCCCGAAAACTCGCCCTTGCCGTTCTCGATGGCCGACTTGCCGAACGTCAACCCGCCACCCTTGGCATCGAGCGTCACACGCGCCGACTGGCCGTTGGAGCAGGTAATCGTGCCGGTGCCTTTATAGGTTTTGTAGAAGGCCGACCAGCCCTTCATTTCGAAGGTCATGCTGCAGCCGACATCGGCCGCGGCCGTGGCGACACCCGAGCCTGCCAGCATCAGGCAAGCGAGCGTCAAACCGACGATCTTGGTAGGCATGTATCGAATCTCCGCTGAAGGCGATGGGGCCACACTGGCTGGCCGAAGTTTAACAAGCACTGAATGTCCCCTGCGAATCGGCGGTTCCTGCGGGATTCGCTGAATCTGGCGCGCCGGGCGCGGCTCGTGCCAGCATGTACAGCTTCTCATCCCTGCCCACCATTGCGATCCAATGAATCATCGACCTGTTTCGCTCGGAGAATTCTTTCACTTGCACCGCGATCGGGGCGAAGCACTCGTCCTCGCGACCGTGATCCACACCATCGGATCGACCTATCGCAAGGCCGGTGCGCAGATGCTGATCGCCCAGGACGCCAGCGCTGCCGGACTGTTGAGCGGCGGTTGCCTGGAAGCGGATCTGGTGGAACGTTCGCGCAAAGTACTGGACACCGGCGCGGCGCTGATCGCCGAATACGACACCCGCAGCTCCGACGATGTGCTCTGGGGGATTGGCCTGGGCTGCGAGGGCGCGATGCGCATCCTGCTGACGCGCCTGGACGCGGCGAATGACTATGAACCCTTTGCCTTCATCGATCGCTGCCGCAACCGCCACCTGGACGGCAGCATCGCGCTCGTGACAGCCAGCGAGAATCCGCACTTCGAACTCGGGGCAGCGTTGCGCAGCGATAGTCCCGGCTCGCTGCCCGATGCCGTACAGGCGGCGATGGTCAACTCGCCTCGCAAAGCGTCTGCGGTGAATGCAGACGATGCCGAGTTCCTCGTCGTGCCAATCGAGCTGCCACCCAAACTGCTGCTGCTCGGCGCCGGCCCCGACGCCATGCCGCTGGTGGAGTTCGCCGGACTGCTGGGATGGCACGTCACCGTGCTCGATCATCGTTCCGCCTACGCGATCGCCGATCGCTTCCCTCGAGCCCGCAGCGTCGAATTGCGGCCGGCGGGAACACTGGCCGACTTTCTCGATGACGCCGAGTTCGATGCGGCGGTCGTCATGAGTCATCACCTCACTTCGGACGAAGCCTATCTGTCCGCCCTCGCCGCCAGCGCCATTCCCTACATTGGCCTGCTCGGCCCGGCACCGCGCCGCGCACGACTCATGAACGATATCGGCGATCGCTCGACACTCCTCGGCAAGCGCCTCTACGGCCCGATCGGCCTCGACATCGGCGCAAAGACTCCCGAAGCGATTGCCCTCGCCATCGTGGCAGAAATCCAGGCGGTGCTTACGGATCGTCCGGGGCGGTCGTTCAGTGCGCAGGAGAAAGACTCAGGAGAAGGAGTAACCGCAAAGAACGCATAGAACGCATGGAACTCCGAGGGGAAGATAGAACTCTCTTCATTCGTCTCCGACCTTTGCGATCTATGCGTTCTTTGCGGTTACTCCGCTTCGATCCGCAGCGGCAACGATCGCAAACGCTTGCCCGTGAGCGCAAACACAGCGTTGGCGATAGCAGGTGCAATCGGCGGTACGCCGGGTTCGCCCAGTCCGCCGAGAGGCGCGTCGGAACGGATGAATTCGACTTTGATGCGCGGCGCATCGGCGAGCTTTGGCATCGGGTAGTCGTCGAAATTGCGCTGTGCGACGCGGCCGTCGCGCAATGTGATTTCGCTGAACAGTGCGGCTGACAGTCCGAAAATGATTCCGCCCTCGATCTGAGCCAATGCCGTGTCCGGGTTCACGACATAGCCGCAGTCGACGGCCGCCCAGACGTTGTGAACCTTGATGCGACCGTCGACGAGTTCGACTTCGGCCACTTCGGCGACGATGGAGCCGAAGCTTTCGACCAGCGCAATGCCGCGCGCGCGACCCGCAGGCGGCGCTGCGCCCCAACCCGACATCCACGCGGCTTTTTCCAGCACTGCCCGATGCCGTGGCGCCTGCTTCAGCAGGTCGCGCCGGAACTGATACGGCTCCTTGCCGGCCGCGTGCGCGAGTTCGTCGATGAATGACTCGGTGAAGAATCCGTGTTGGGAATGTTCAACCGAACGCCACGACCCGAGGCGCACGTGATGCTCAGTCTTCACCGAGCGGATATCCTGATTCGGTACGGCGTAAGGCAGGGTCGCGGCATCACCGCCAGTGCCGTTGAATCGCGAAATCCATACGCTCGGCGCGCCGCTGGAATCGATCGCGCCTTTGTAGCGGGCGATGACCGCCGGGCGGTAGTAGTCGTGCTGCATGTCCTCTTCGCGACTCCAGATCAGTTTGACCGGCGCCGGCGCCATTACCTTCGCGATGCGCACCGCCTGATCGATGAAGTCATGCGCGCCCGGCAGCCGGCGACCGAAACCGCCGCCGAGTTGCTGGTTGTGAATGATCACGGCGTCCGCCGACATGCCCGCGGCCGATGCAGCCACCTTCCGCGCCGCCAGCGGATCCTGGACACCGGTCCAGACTTCGCAGCGATCGCCGGCGATACGCACGGTCGCATTCATCGGCTCCATCGTGGCATGCGCAAGAAAGGGAACCGAGTATTCGGCCTGGATCGCCTTGCTTGCACCGCCGAGCGTGGCCACTGCATCGCCGCTCGCAAACACCTTCTTCGCATCGTTGCTTTCGAGGGCCGTGCCCATCGCGACTGCCAAGGTGGCACTCGTCTGCGCATCGTGTGCCGTCGCCGTGAACGAAGGAATCAGTGTGCGCAACGCCTTCAGGGCTCGCCAGTAGCTGTCGGCGACCACTGCCACGGCGTTATCGAGTTTCACGACCTGGCGAATTCCGGGCAGAGCGCTCACAGACGTGGCGTCTACAGCGCCGAGCTGTGCGCCGAACACCGGTGCTGCTGCGATCGTGGCATACACCATGCCAGGCACATCGACGTCGATGCCGTACGTCGCGCTGCCGTCGACTTTGGAGGGGATGTCGAGGCGGGGAATCGGCTTACCCACGATCGTGTACTGATCGTATGACTTGAGCTGTGGATGCACGGGCGGCGCGAGCAATGCCGCGTCGGCTGCCAGTTCGCCGAACGTCGCGCTGCGACCCGATCCGGCATGCGTGACGCGCGACGACTTCGCGTCGCATTCGCCCGCTGCAACCTGCCACCGCTTCGCTGCTGCCTCGATGAGCATCGCGCGCGCCGCACCACCTGCGATACGCATACCCAGGAAGCCGGTGCCGCGAACTGAGCTGCTGCCACCCGTGACCTGCAGATCCATCAGCCGCGTGATGCGGTAGGTGCCCCAGTCGACGAAGCGCTCCATGAACTTCGGCACATCCGCCACGGCTGGCACGAAGGCGCGCACCAGGTAACCATTGGCATAGATACTTTCGGCGGGGGCTTCTTCGACGCGAACCCGCTGCCAGTCGGCATCCAGTTCCTCGGCCAGCATCATCGGCAGCGACGTGTGTACCCCCTGCCCCATCTCGCAGTGAGGCACGATGACCGTGATCGTGTTATCTGGCGCGATGCGCAACCACGTCGAAAGGCGCGCCGGATCTTGTTCGTCCTCCGGTCGGATGCCGATGCGATTCGGCGCAAAGGCGATGCCACCCAACCCCAGCACCAATCCGCCACCCACGAGGCCACCCGTTGCGATGACGGCACGGCGCGTCCACTTACCCATGACGCACCTCCGCGGGCTCGCCGTCATGATTGGCTTCGACATCGCCGCTGGAAAGTTTCAACGCCGCTGCATGGATGGCGCGCCGGACACGCTCATACGTGCCGCAGCGACAGATATTCGTGATCTCGGTGTCGATCTCCTGATCGGTCGGCCGCGATGTTTTCGCGAGTAACGCCGCTACTGCCATCACCATGCCGGACTGACAATAGCCACACTGCGGCACCTGGTGTGCGATCCAGGCCTCCTGCACAGCGTGCCGTTGACTGGCGCTGCCCAGGGCTTCGATGGTCGTGATCGTCTGCCCCTGCACAGCCGCTGCCGGGATCGCACAAGACCGCACCGCGGCTCCGTTGACATGCACCGTGCATGCGCCGCAAGCCGCGATCCCGCAGCCGAACTTGGTGCCGGTGAGTCCCAGGGATTCGCGCAACACCCACAGCAAAGGCGTGTCGGCATCGATGTCCACAGAGCGGGACTCGCCGTTGACGTTCAGTATCACTTCCATCGCTGTGTGCTCCCTCAACCACGACGCAGGTCGCGCAAGGCGCGCCTGCCGTGTTTGTCTGGTCGCTGTGCCGGCGCCGGAGCGGCCAGTTTGGCGAACGCTCGTCGCGCCTCGCGCGCGGCCATGCTCTGTTCTGTTTCCGCGTAGTGTGAGTGCGCCTCCGGAGCCGGGCCGCGGCGCACCGGAATCCCCTGCACGACCACTTCGAACCGCTCCTCGTCGCGCGTGATCTGCAGGCGATCGCCGACCTGCACCAGGCGCGAGGGCTTGATCCGCTCGCCATTGACGTGGACGAGCCCGCCCGCCACGGCGTCAGTCGCCTGCGACCGGCTCTTGAAGAAGCGCGCACACCACAGCCATTTGTCGATGCGCAGTCCGTCAGACGGCGTCGTGTCATCCTGAATCATGCCGGCAGCCTACCTCCGGGCGTGAGTCACGTCACGTCTGCGCAAGCTGGCCCATCCCACCCCCCTGCCCAGCGGTTGCGAAACCGTGCAGCATTGGCAATGCCCACTGCGATCCCGCACCTGCCCTGCTTCCGATCTTCGGCGTCACGACGACAACGACCTGCCCATGAGTGATCCTTTCGATTTGCTGATAGTGGGCGGCGGCATCAACGGAACTGGCATCGCACGCGACGCGGCAGGCCGCGGCCACAAGGTGATGCTGATCGAACAGAGCGACCTCGCCTCGGCGACGTCCTCTGCCAGCACCAAGCTGATCCACGGCGGGCTGCGCTACCTGGAACTCTTCGAATTCCGGCTCGTGCGCGAGGCCCTGATCGAACGCGAACGATTACTGGCCATCGCACCACACATCATCCGGCCGATGCAGTTCGTGCTGCCGCATGTCGAGGGGTTGCGGCCACGCTGGCAGATCCGCAGCGGGCTGTTTCTTTACGACCACATCGGTGGCCGGCATCGCCTGCCGGCGTCGCACAGTGTCAGCCTCACGACGGGGCCTTGGGCCGGTTCGCTGCATCCGCTGCTCACACATGGCTTCACTTACTCGGATTGCTGGGTCGACGACAGTCGCCTGGTCATTCTGAATGCGATGGACGCCGCACAGCGAGGCGCCACGATCCGCACGCGCACGCGCTTCGTCGGCGCGTCGGCACAGGACGGTCACTGGCGGATTCGCGTCGAGGACACGGTGACGGGCGAGCAATCGGTGCTGACCGCACGCGCGATGGTCAACGCGGCCGGACCGTGGGTCGAAGACGTTCTGGGACACGTCCCGCGAAGCAGCAACGAAAACCAGATCCGCCTGGTCAAAGGCAGTCACATCGTCGTGCCGCGCATGTACGAGGGCGATCACGCCTTCCTGCTGCAGCATCCTGACGGTCGCGTGGTCTTCGCGATTCCCTACCAGCAGGATTTCACGCTGGTCGGCACGACCGACGTCCCCTATGAAGGCAATCCCGCCGAGGCTGCCATATCGACCGAGGAGATCGCGTACCTGTGCAAGACGGCGAACGAATACTTCCAGCGACCCATTTCCCCGTCGGACGTGAAATGGACCTTCGCCGGCGTGCGTCCGCTGAGCGATGACGAAGCCAGCAACGCATCGAAGGTCACGCGCGACTACAAGCTGGAATTGACCGAAGCCCAGGGTCAGCCTGCGCTGCTGTCGGTCTTCGGTGGAAAAATCACGACCTATCGGCGGCTGGCCGAAACCGCGTTGCACAAGCTGCACCCCTTCATCGGCGGTTCGAAGCAAGGCTGGACCGATCAGGCACAGCTGCCGGGCGGCGATCTGCCACAGGCGGATTTCGCCGCATTCCTCGAGAGCGTACAACGCCGCTGGTCGTTTCTCCCCGCGGCGCTTGCCGAAAGGCTGGCGCGATCGTATGGCACGCGCATCAGCGAGATCGTCGGCGGCGCCAAGGCGCTGGAGGATCTCGGCACGGATTTCGGCGCCGGACTGACGCGCGCCGAGGTCGACTATCTGCGCACCCATGAGTGGGCGCGCACGAGCGAGGATGTTCTGTGGCGCCGGACCAAGATCGGTCTGCACATGACTGCAGCAGCGCGCAAAGATTTCGCGAACTTCATGCACCGTTGAGTTGAACCGGGACAAGTCAGTACGCCACTTGCCAGGCGGACACCGGAAAAGCGAATGACGCATGGCAACGGCCATCACGAATGATGGTTGACAAAGCAGCTTTATTGAACGATTCGGAAATGCTGGTATGTCTACTATCCTCCAGCAGCCATCACCCGATCGATGCCTCGAAGCGATAGCACTCCAGGCAGCAGATCAGGGCAGTGGCAGAATCAACGCTCCTCAATCCCGAAGGTGGCGGCAGTGAAAAGTGATTTTCTCGATCGGCTGGCGCGAGACACCGAACAGTTGCGCGCCGAAGGCCTGTTTAAACCCGAACGGGTTCTGACCTCACCGCAACAGGCGGTCATCCGGGTCAGCGACGGCTCGGAAGTCATCAATCTGTGTGCAAACAATTACCTGGGGCTGGCCAATCATGGCTCCGTGCGCGAGGCAGCCCGCCTTTCGCTGGATCGCTATGGCTATGGCATGGCCTCGGTCCGCTTCATCTGCGGGACGCACAGCGTCCACAAGGAGCTGGAGGCGCGACTGAGCCGCTTCCTCGGAACCGAGGACACGATCCTGTATTCATCGTGTTTCGATGCGAACGGCGGGCTGTTCGAGACCTTGCTCGACGAGCAGGATGCAGTCATCAGCGATGCGCTGAATCACGCCAGCATCATCGACGGCATCCGTCTGTGCAAAGCCAGGCGCCTGCGTTACTCGAACAACGATCTCGACGAGCTGGAAACACGTCTGAAGGAAGCCGCTGACAGCCGCGTCCGATTGATCGCGACCGACGGCGTGTTCTCGATGGATGGCGTGATCGCGCGACTGACGGAGATCTGCGATCTGGCGGATCGATACGACGCCCTGGTCATGGTCGATGATTCGCATGCGACAGGCTTTACCGGCGCTACCGGCCGCGGCACCCATGAGTTGCGCGGAGTCATGGATCGGGTCGACATTCTCACCGGCACGCTGGGCAAGGCATTGGGCGGCGCCAGCGGCGGTTACACGTCGGGTCGCAAGGAGGTCATCGGGTGGCTGCGGCAGCGCTCGCGCCCCTACCTTTTCTCCAACAGCATCCCACCGTTCATCGCGGCCGCGAGCCTGCGGGTCATCGACCTGCTCGAATCCGACAACACATTGCGCGATCAACTGCGGGACAACGCGGCCCATTTCCGGGCCGGCATGACCGCCGCCGGCTTCACCCTGGTACCCGGCGAACACCCGATCATTCCGGTCATGCTGGGAGATGCAAAGCTCGCGTCCGAGTTCGCACAGCGCCTTCTGGGACACGGTGTATACGTCATCGGCTTCTCCTTCCCCGTCGTGCCCCATGGCAAGGCGAGAATCCGGACCCAGATGTCGGCCGTGCACACGAAAGCGCACCTCGACAAGGCGATTGCGGCGTTTACGGCGGTCGGCAGAGAACTCGGCGTGGTGAGGTAGCACGGACTATTGAATACAGTGTTTGCGCGCTACGCTGTGCCACCGCCGTTGCTCAAGCATCCATCATGCACGCTCTCGTCAAATCCCACGCCGCGCCGGGCATCGAACTGCAGGACATCCCACGTCCGACGATCGGACCCAACGATGTATTGATCCGGGTGAAGCGGACCGCCATCTGCGGCACCGACATGCATATCTACAACTGGGATGGCTGGGCACAGCGAACGATCCCCGTGCCGATGGCGGTCGGCCATGAGTATTGCGGCGAGATCGTGGAGATCGGCAGCGAAGTGTCCGGCTTCAAAAGCGGTGACCGCGTCTCGGGAGAAGGCCACATTACGTGCGGTCATTGCCGCAACTGTCGCGCGGGACGCAGACACCTGTGTCGCAACACCGTCGGCGTCGGTGTGAATCGTCCCGGCTGCTTCGCCGAGTACGTCGTCATTCCGGCGCTCAATGCCTTCAAGCTGCCGGATGCCATCGACGATGAGATCGCCGCCATCCTCGATCCGCTCGGCAACGCCGTTCACACCGCCCTCGCCTTCGACGTGGTCGGCGAGGATGTGCTCATTACCGGCGCCGGGCCGATCGGCATCATGGCGGCCGCGATCGTGCGCTTCGTCGGCGCGCGGCATGTCGTGATCACGGACGTGAACGACTACCGGCTCGATCTCGCACGCAAAATGGGCGCAACGCTCGCACTCAACGTCACTCGCGATTCGCTCGACGATGCCATGAAACAACTCGGCATGCAGGAAGGCTTCGATGTCGGACTGGAAATGTCAGGCAATGCTTCTGCCTTCCGCGACCTGCTGCGCACGATGCATCACGGCGGCAGCGTCGCCCTCCTCGGCCTGCCGCCGAACGATGTCGCCATCGACTGGAACGAAGTGATCCTGAAAGGCCTGACGCTCAAAGGCATCTACGGCCGCCAGATGTTCGAGACCTGGTACAAGATGGCCGCGATCCTGCAGTCAGGCCTCGATATCCGCCCGATCATCACCCACCGCGTGCCCTACACGGACTACCAGCAGGCATTCGATATCATGGGCAAGGGGCAGTCGGGCAAAGTGGTGATGGAGTGGAGCAGTTGATAATTCACCATTGATAATTGACAACGCCGATCCGGAACCGGTCTTCCGTTATCCATTGTCGATTGTTAATTCACTGCCCCGCAGGGGCAGTAGTAATAGATCTGCGTGGGATCGCTGAAACGCGCGAGACGCGCCAGCTCTGTCTCGATCGGTGACAACAGTTTGCGCGCCGATAGCAGCAGCTCGTTCTTCGGCACCAGCGATGAGGTGATGCGAGCCGCCAGCACTTGCGTCTGCATGGCCAGCGCCTGACGCCAGCCCAGCGACGTTTCGATGTACTCCACCTTGTAGTTGGCGGTGTCGAGACCCGCGCGCTCGGCAGCAGCGTTCAGCGCATCGCGATAAGAACCCAGCTTGTCGACGAGGCCGACGCGAGCAGCGTCATTGCCAGCCCAGACCCGCCCCTGCGCCACGCCATCGATCTCCTCGATGGATTTCTCGCGCGCCGACGCCACGTTTCCAACGAATGTGCTGTAGGCGTGCTCGACCGACAGTTGCAGGATTTCCTTTGCTTCGTCCTTGAGCGTCCGCTCCACGCTCAGCGCGCCAGCCAGCGGCGTCGTCCCCACGCCATCGGTGGAGACGCCAATCTTTTCCAGGGTGCGCTGGAAGGTTGGAATCACGGCGAACACGCCGATGGAACCGGTGAGCGTGGCGGGGTTCGCCCAGATCTCATCTGCATCCATGGCGATGTAGTAGCCGCCGGAGGCCGCCATGCTGCTCATGGACGCAATCACGGGCTTGCCGGCGTTGCGCAATGCGTTGATCTCGCGACGAATGATCTCGGACGCGAGCATGCTGCCGCCGGGGCTGTCGATGCGCAGCACCACTGCCTTGACGGAATCGTCGTAGCGCGCCTGGCGCAGCAGACGCACCGCCGAGTCCGATCCGATCGTGCCGGGCGGCTGCTCGCCGTCCAGGATTTCTCCGGACGCAACCACGACGCCGATGTGATCGCCTTCGATCTGCAGCGCTTGGCTGGCGCGCACGGCGCTGAGGTAGTCCCAGTGGGCAATGCCCTGATAACCGTGATCGTCCTTGTCTTCGCCCACCAGTGTCTTCAGATACTCCTCGGCTTCGTGGCGCGACTTGAGTTCCGTCACCAGTCGACGCTCCATGGCGACCGCCGCGAGATCGCCCTTCATGGAGCGCGCCGCAGGCGCCATCTCGTTAACGTAGGCGCCAATGGCCGTCGCCTCGAGTCCGCGCGCCTGTGCAACCGCAGCCTGGTACTGCGTCCAGAGGGAATTCAGCCACGCCAGGCTTTCCTCCCGCTCGGTGTCCGCCATATCGGAGCGACTGAACTGATCGGTGTATGACTTGAACTTGCCCGCACGGAAGATGTTCACATCGACCGCGAGCTTGTCGATCGCGCCTTTCAGGAACGTGCGGTAGTAACCATAGCCTTCGATCAGAATGAGCCCTTGCGGATCGAGGAAGATGTCATCCGCGTTGGCTGCGATGTAGTACTGCGACTGGTCGTAACCCTCCCCGAGCGCGACCACGCGTTTGCCCGTCGTGCGGAAGTCGCGCACAGCCGCGGCAATTTCTTCCAGCTTGGCGATACCACCACCCTGCATCGAGCCGAGATCGAGAACCAGCGCCTTGATCCGGTCGTCCTTCTTGGCAGCTTCGATGGAATCGACCACGTCCCTCAACAGCGTTTCGGCCCGGCCGCTGCCATAGGCCTCGGCCAGAGCGCGCTCGAACGGATCGCCCGACAGCTGCTCGACCAGCGCACCCTGCGGCGCGATCACCAATGCAGCCGACTTCGGCACAATGGGAATCCGCGGCGACAACACCGCCATCAGCGTGATGAAGATGACGAGCAGGACGATCAGGTGCATCACCTTGCGCATCCCGTCCAGCACGCGCCACAGGAAACCGAAAATCGTCGAGAGGGTTTTCATAGCGTCATCAATCCTTCACGGCATAGCTCAGGCGATAGATCGCGCCGGCCTGGTCGTCTGAAACAAGAAACGAACCGTCTTCGAGCAGCAGCAGGTCGACCGGACGGCCGTAGACCTCGTTGCCGCGATTGAAACCCGTTGCGAAGGGCTCATAGCTCACCGCCTTGTTGCCGTCGAGCTTCACGGTGGTGATCCGGTAACCGCTCTTTTCCGAGCGGTTCCACGAGCCATGCTCGGCAATGAAGACGAGGTTGCGATAGCGCTCCGGAAAGGCGGTTCCGGTATAGAACTTCACCGCCAGCGGCGCGACATGAGCACCCAGCAACTGCACCGGCGGCGTCATCTTGCTGCATTCACCCAGCCTGCCGAACTCCGGATCCTTGATGTCCCTGCCATGACAGTAAGGAAAGCCGAAATCGAGTCCGGGGCGCGGCGCAACGTTGAGTTCACACGGTGGCACATCGTCGCCAAGATAGTCGCGGCCATTGTCGGTGAACCAGAGTTCCCGGGTGGTCGGGTGCCATGTGAAACCGACCGTATTGCGGATGCCACGGGCAAACACTTCACGATCCGACCCATCCGGATTCATGCGCGTTATCGCGGCGTACTTCGGCTGGTCACAGACGTTGCAGGGCGCGCCGATGGGTACGTACAGCTTGCCGTCGGGCCCGAAGGCAATGTATTTCCAGCCGTGATGCCCATCCTTTGGAAAGTCGTCGCGAACGACGCTGGGTGCAGGGATGGTGTCGAGCGACGCTTCGATGCCGTCGTAACGAATGATCCGACTGACTTCGGCGACGTACAGCGCGCCGTCGCGGAATGCGACGCCGTTGGGCTGATTCAGCTTTTCGGCAATCGTGCGTGTCGCACGTTTTGCGCCGCTGCCCGCGGCTGGGCTGACCGCGTACACCATTCCCTTGCGCGTCCCGACGAATAATGTGCCCTTGCTACCGAGGGTCATAGAGCGGGCGAAGGGTACGTCGTCTGCGTAGACCTCGAGCTTGAAGCCAGGCGGCAGGCGCACGTTGGCAATCACCTTGTCCGTGGCCGGACTGGCTACGGCGCTTGCGGCGCCCAACACGGTCGCAAGCAGCCCGACCTGGAAGAACCGGGCGATCTGGCGAGACTGACCGGACATGAAGGCTCCGCTGACAGCGATGGCCTGAGAGTGTACGCGGGGGCTGCGGGCACTAGCTATCGGGCGCTCATGCACGCGCCCGAACCCATCAACAAAAAAAAGGCGCGACAGCGGTGTTCCGCTGTCGCGCCCTTGCGGTGCAGAGAAGAGGTCTTAGACCTTTTCTTCGATGCGCGCTGCCTTGCCGGTCAGGTCGCGCAGGTAGTACAGCTTGGCGCGACGGACGTTGCCGCGGCGCTTGACGCTGATCGAGCCGATGGCCGGGCTGTAAGCCTGGAACACGCGCTCGACGCCTTCGCCGTGCGAGATCTTGCGCACGGTGAACGACGAGTTGAGACCGCGGTTACGACGGGCGATCACGACGCCTTCGTAAGCCTGCACGCGCTCGCGCTCGCCTTCCTTCACTTTCACTTCCACAACGACGGTATCGCCCGGCGAAAAATCGGGGATCTGCTTGCCTGTGGCTTCGCGCTCGAGCGCTTCGATGATGTTGGTCATGATTGCACCGATTCCGAATTAGAAACTATCGATCCTTACCTACGGCTCGCGCCCGGCGCGTTCCGCTTCAACCTCTGCGACGAATTCATCCAGCAGCTTGCGCTGCTCCTTCGTCATCTGCAGCTTCGCCAGCAAGTCCGGCCGCCGCTGCCAGGTTCGCCCCAGCGCCTGCTTCGTTCGCCAGCGCTGGATCGCTGCGTGGTTGCCGCTCAGCAATACCTGCGGCACCGCGCGACCCTCGAACACTTCCGGTCGCGTGTAATGCGGCCAGTCGAGCATTCCAGCAACGTACGAATCCTGTTGAGCGGATTCCTCGTCACCGAGCACTCCCGGCAGCAGTCGCACGATCGCGTCGATCAACACCAGCGCCGGCAGCTCTCCGCCCGACACCACGTAGTCGCCGATCGACACACACTCGTCGATCTCCGTCGCCAGCAGCCGCTCGTCGACACCTTCGTACCGACCGGCCAGCAACAGCAACCCTGGCAATTGCGAGAGTTCACGGGCCCTGGCCTGCGTCAGCGTCTCGCCGTCTGCCGCCAGATAGATCCGGCGGCTGCCTTCAGGGAGCCTGGCTCGCGCAGCTCTGAGAGCTGTGCGCGTCGGCTCGACCTTCAACACCATTCCCGGGCCGCCACCATAAGGGCGGTCGTCGACTGTCTTGTGCGCGTCCTCGGCGAAGGCTCGCGGCGTACTCGCCGCCACACTCACCCGTCCACGCTCGATCGCCCGGCCCAGCACGCCGACCCGTACGGCCTCAGTGATGAACTCCGGGAACAGCGTCACCACTTCGATGCGCATTCCCGCACTCCTACCAGAAGGCCCTCATCACCAGTCGGCTGACCAGTCGAGCACGATGCGACGGGCATCCAGCTCGACCTTCACGATCCTGTCTTTTACGAACGGAATCCAGTGTTCCTGTTCACCCCGGACGATCACCACCGTGCCGCCTGGCGTCGATCGGAAGTGATCGACCCGGCCGAGCAGCTCACCCGATGCCGACACCGCGTCGATCCCTTCCAGGTCGCTCAGGTAGTACTCACCCGGAGCGGGCGGCGGCATTTCGCTGCGCCACACACCGATCTCGAGACCGACCTTCAGCCGGGCCTCCTCGGGCGATTCCAGTCCTTTCAGCTTCGCGAGCACACCTTTGTCGGTGACTCGCGCTTCTTCGACGATGGTCGACTGCCACTGATCAGGCTTGCCGACTTTCCACACTTCGTAGCCGAGGATGTTCTCCACCGGCTCGGTGTAGGACTTGATCTTGACCCAGCCCTTGATCCCGAATGTCCCTACGATCTTTCCGAGGATGACGATCCGGTCTGAGGCTTGCGCCGGGGTCGTCACGACCTATGGATGCGCGGGCAAGAGGACAAGAACAAATCGGAATCAGGCAGCGAGGGCAATCTGCTTGCGCTGCTTGAAAACCAGTTCAGCGACGCGATCAGAAGGCTTGGCGCCCTGGTCGAGCCAGAAATCAACGCGGCCCAGATCGAGCTGCAGACGCTGCTGCTTGCCCTTCGCGATCGGGTTGAAATAGCCGATCTGCTCGAGCGATGCACCGCCCTGGCGCTTACGGCTGTCCGTAACGACGATGTGGTAGAAGGGCTGCTTCTTCGCGCCACGGCGCGTAAGCCGGATCGTAACCATTGATAAAGCCTCAGAAATACACAGATGAGGGCGAGAGCCCCGGAAAAGGGCGCGAATGGTACTGAATCAGAGGCTTAGTAGCAAACTACTCCGCTGATCACCCAACCAGAATCAGCAAAACGCCGATCTCCTCTCTGGCCAGCAGACCAGCTTGCCAGCGGGCCAGCGGGCCTCCCGACCTCACATCCCCGGCATCCGCCCGCCAAACGCCCGCATCATTTTCGCCAGTCCGCCGCCCTTCGACATGGTCTTCATAACCTTCTGCATTTGAAGGTAATTTTTCAGAAGTTTGTTGATCTCCGAGACATGGACACCCGACCCCGCGGCGATCCGGCGTTTGCGGGAGGCATCGATATTCTTAGGGTGCCGCCGCTCCCTCGGTGTCATGGAACGGATGATGGCGACCTGCCGCTTGATCTCCTTTTCGTTGCCCTGAGGCATCGCCCCTGCTTTGGCGGTCAGGTGCGCCGGCAGCTTGTCCACGAGGGCGCTCAGGCCGCCCATGCGCTCCACCTGCAGCAGTTGATCGTGCAAATCCTCCAGGTCAAAGTCTTTGCCGGACTTCATCTTGCGCGCCAGCTTCTCGGCCTGCTCGCGGTCGACTGTCCTGGTGACGTTCTCGACCAGGGCCAGCACGTCGCCCATGCCCAGAATGCGTGATGCTACCCGCTCGGCCTGGAAGACTTCGAGCGCGTCGGTCTTCTCGCCCGTACCCATGAACAGGATGGGCTGTCCCGTGATCTGGCGGACCGACAGGGCCGCGCCGCCGCGCGCATCGCCGTCCGTCTTGGTCAGCACCACGCCGGTCAGGGTCAGCGCGGCTCCGAAGGCCCGGGCCGCATTGACCGCGTCCTGGCCCGCCATGCTGTCGACGACGAACAGTGTCTCCGTCGGGTTCACCGCGGCGCTGATGTCGCGAATCTCGCTCATCATGTCTTCGTCGACGTGCAGGCGCCCCGCGGTATCGACGATGAGCACGTCGTAAAGCGATTGCTTCGCCTCGACCAGCGCTTCGCGCGCGAGCGTCAGGGCGGGCTTTTTCGGATCGGACGGATAGAAGGCGACATCGAGCTGATTCGCCAGTCGTTCGAGCTGCAGGATGGCCGCCGGACGATAGACGTCCGTGCTGGCCAGCAACACCTTCTTCTTTTCATTCTCCTTGAGCCACTTGGCGAGCTTGCCGGCGGAGGTGGTCTTGCCCGCGCCCTGCAGACCGGCGAGCAGGATCACGACCGGCGGCTGGGCACGCAGGTTGATGGGCCGTACGCCCGCCCCCATCAGCGCAATCAGCTCGTCGTGGATGATCTTGATGAG
The DNA here is from genome assembly GCF_036520495.1 of Povalibacter sp. Classification (GTDB taxonomy): domain Bacteria; phylum Pseudomonadota; class Gammaproteobacteria; order Steroidobacterales; family Steroidobacteraceae; genus Steroidobacter. The sequence continues at coordinate 18,784 of NZ_DATDJO010000039.1, forward strand.
CGACTGGCCCGGGGTCAGGCTCTTCTCGATCTCCATGCCCACGACCTTGCCGCGGATGGATTCGATGAACGTCTTGACGACCGGCAGGGCCACGTCGGCCTCGAGCAGCGCCATACGCACCTGACGCATGGTATCGCTGATGTTCTCGTCCGTAAGACGCCCGCGGCCGCGCAGGCTTTCCATGACGCCCTGAAGGCGTTCGGTCAATTTGTCGAACATCGATGGGAAATCCGGCAAGTAAACGGGGAATGGAGCGACAGGCTACAGCCTGCGGCCGGAGACGACCAGACAGCGGGCACCTTCATTCTTCCGGCCGCAGGCTGTAGCCTGTAGTCCGTAGCCTCATACAGAGAAAAACGCTCCCCGTGCTTTCCATCGTCGTGCTCGCCTGCTACCTGGCCTGTTCCGCCTGGCTGGCGTCCAGCGTGTATCGCGCCGAACGCCATTCGGCACGCGGTCAGCGCGTGGCTGGCCTGACACTGGGCCTGCTCGCGGTCGTCGCACACGCCGTGCTGCTCTGGTCCGCCCTGTTCGCAAAGCCGGAAATGGCGTTCTCGGTGGCCGAAACCGCCTCGCTCATCGGCTGGGTCATCGGGGTGATTGCCCTGATCGGGTCGTGGCGCAAACCGCGCTTCACCGGTATCGCAGCAGTGCTGATGGCCGTTGCAGGGCTGGTCGCCGCCACGACCGACGAAGGAGCGCGCAGCTTCGCGCTCAAGGAACACAACTGGGAACTCGCAGCACACATCATCCTGTCGACCACGGCCTATGCGCTGCTGACGATCGCCGCCGCCATGGCCATTGCATTGGCACTGCTGGATCGCCGACTGCGCAGCCGGCAACCGCTGGGATGGTTGTCGATCCTGCCTTCGATGGAAGCCCTCGAAGTCGCCACATTCCAGGCGATCGGCGCGGGCTTCGCCATCCTCACGCTGGCGCTCTTCAGCGGTTTCATCTTCGTCGACGACCTGTTCGCGCAGAACCTGTCACGCAAGACGATCCTGTCGTGCCTCGCCTGGATCGTATTCGCGATCCTGCTCTTCGGCCGCCGGCGCTTCGGCTGGCGCGGCCGCACGGCGGCCCGCTGGACACTCAGCGGCTTCGCACTGCTGGTGCTCGCCTACTTCGGCTCCAAGATCGTCCTGGAATCCATCCTCGGGCGACATTGGGGTTGAGGCTCTACGACCTTGGAACCTGACAGTATCGACTGGCCCATCGTCTGGGCCACCCCCGCGATCTCCATCCTGGTGCTGATTGCCCTGTCAGCCGTCGTCTCGGCGGTGGAAGCGGCGTTCCTGAATCTGAATCGCTATCGCCTGCGTAACCTGGTTCGCATCGGCAATCTCAAGGCACGCCGCATCGAAGGCCTGCTGGTTCAGCCGGACCGGGTCGCTACCACCTTCCTGCTCTGCCGCACGGCGTTGCACGCTGCCGCCGCCGCGATTGCCGGCACCATGACATTCCGCCTCGCGAGTGAAACGGCCTTCGCCCTGCTGCTCGCGTTCGGCATCGCCTGCATCACGCTGCTGATCGTCATTCTGGGCGACATCGCACCACGCGCCTTCGGCGCGCGCTTCGCGGAACGCATCGCGCTGCCCGCCTCGTGGGTTTGCCAGGCGATCTTCCGCACCCTGCAGCCGGCCACCTGGCTCGTCGAAAAGCTGTCGCATGGATTTCTGCGGGGCCTCGGCGTAACGCCCGCCAACGGGCCATCGTTCGGCAACGACCCGGATCCGACTGCGCCGGGATTTGCATCCGCCCACACGCATCAGCGCATGCTGGCGCGAATCCTGGAACTGCAGTCCGTGACGGTCGAGGACATCATGATCCCGCGCAGCGAGATCTCCAGCGTCGACATCAACGACGACTGGGACACCATTCTGGATCAGCTGCGCACCACGCCCCACACCCGTTTGCCGCTGTGCGAAAACAATCTCGACAATGTCGTCGGCATGCTGCACATGAAGAAGGTGGCGCATGCGCTGGCGCACGGCGCCTTGTCGCGCGAGATCCTGCTGGGCATCGCCCGCGAGCGCGAAGCCTATTTCGTTCCCGAGGGCACGACACTCGACGTGCAGTTGCAGAACTTTCAGCGCGACCGGCGCCGCATCGCGCTGGTCGTCGATGAGTACGGCGACATTCGCGGACTCGTCACCCTCGAAGACATTCTGGAAGAGATCGTCGGCGAGTTCACCAGCGATCCCGGCACCCTGCATCGGGACATCCATCGCGATGCAGACGGCAGCTATGTCGTGAACGGCGCGATCAATGTGCGCGTGTTGAATCGAACGCTGGGCTGGTCGCTACCCGCGGCCGGACCGCGAACGCTGAACGGCCTCATCCTGGAATACCTGGAAAACATTCCCCATCCCGGCACGTCGCTCACGATCGGCGGTCTCACCATCGAGATCCTGCAGACCATCGACAATGCGGTGAAAACCGCGCGAATCCGCCCGGCCGGCACTGACAGCGACGACCACACACACCGGTAGCGGCGCACGCCGGGATCTGCGCTTGCTCAGAACGCGCTACGTAGCGCCTGTTCCAGACGCTCCACGCCGATGACCTCGAGACCTTCGATGGGACGACGGGGCTTGTTTGCCTCAGGAACGATCGCGCGCTCAAAGCCGTGCTTGGCTGCTTCCTTCAATCGCTCCTCACCGAACGGCACGGGGCGCACTTCACCGGCCAGACCAATTTCGCCAAAGCAGACGAGCTTTCCAGCGAGCGGCTGGTCGCGAACGCTGGAGACCGCCGCGAGCACCGCGGGCAGATCGATCGCCGTCTCCGAAATACGCACGCCGCCCACGACGTTGACGAAGACGTCGCGGCCGGCGCTCGACACGTTGCCATGACGATGCAGCACGGCCAGCAATAGAGCGAGGCGATTGGAGTCGAGCCCCACCGCAACGCGTCGCGGATTCATTCCCTGCGCTTCATCGGTCAGCGCCTGGACCTCCACCAGCATGGGCCGACTGCCTTCGCGCGCCACCATCACGGCGCTGCCCGCGACCGGGCGTGAATGATGCGAGAGAAAAATCGCCGATGGATTCTTCACTTCCTTGAGACCCTGTTCGGTCATGGCGAACACGCCCACTTCGTTCGCGGCGCCGAAGCGGTTCTTTACCGCGCGCACCATGCGAAAGCGACTGCCGGCATCGCTCTCGAAATAGAGTACCGTATCCACCATGTGCTCGAGGATGCGCGGACCGGCGATGACACCCTCCTTGGTGACGTGCCCGATGATGAGCACCGAGACGCCGGTTGATTTGGCAAAGCGGACGAGCGTCGCCGCTGTCTCGCGCACCTGCGTCGCCGAACCCGGCGATGACTCGACGTCGGCCACGTGCATCGTCTGGATCGAATCCACGATCAGCACACGTGCGCCGACCGCGCGAGCCTGGTCGATGATCGTCTCCGTCGAAGTTTCCGCCAGCAGCTGCAGTTGATCTGCTGTGATACCGAGACGTCGCGCACGCAAGCTCACTTGCCGCAGGGATTCCTCACCCGTCACGTAGAGCGTCTGCGTCGCCGCACTGAGCGCATCGCCTGCCTGCAACAGCATCGTCGACTTGCCGATTCCCGGATCACCGCCGAGCAGCGTTACGGACCCGAGCACCAAGCCACCGCCAAGTACACGGTCCAGTTCGTCCAGGCCCGTAGCGATGCGTGGATCGTCTCGATTGGCGACCTGCGAAAGTCGCTGCGGCGCACCGCTTGCCGCAGCGAGCGACTTGCGATCGTTGCCGCCACGCGCCACGGTCACGGCCTTGAGCGAATCGCCGGCACCACACGACGGACACAGGCCCTGCCATTGCAGACTTTCGTTGCCGCACTGCTCACAGACATAGGCTTGCCGAGTTTTCGCCATCGCAACACTGCACAAATAGAGGAAACCCCGAGCCTACCTCAGGCCCACGGTTTCGGTGAGCGAGTTCACAGATCCCCCCTGGCGCAGGTGTGACGCTGCCGTCAATTCGTCTGACGCCGTTCGTCTATACTCGGCTGCTCTTGGCAATGGGGTTTCTGTGGCATCGAGACTGGCGCGTTTTTCCTGGCTCCCCGGCGGCATCGCAGCGGCTGCGGTGATTGCCATTGGCGAACTCATCGCGCCCTCACCTTTCGCACCGCTGGAGCTTGCGGCCTATGATCGCGCCCAGCGGGTGTCGGATCTGCCAAGCGCTCCGGAGATCGTACTGATCGACGTCGACGATCGGAGCATCGCCGAACTGGGCCCATGGCCGTGGCCGAACAACATCCATGCCGACCTCATTCATGAACTGCATGAGGCAGGCACCCGCGTCATAGCATTCACGACTCGCGTGGGTACGACTCAGGCCGGCGGTGAAACAGATCGCATCCGTTCCGCCCTGGCGCTGCTCGAAGCATCGCATCTCGGCAACTCCGCACAGGCGACACAGCTGCGCGATCTGCTCAAGGCCGGCGGCAATTCCGTCGATCCGGAAGGTCAGTTCGCTGCGGCCATCAATACCCACGGCAATGTCATACTGCCTGTCGACGTGCGCATCGCCGACGGCGAGACCGGCACTCCGGCGCTGCCATCACGGTTTTTCGCCTCCGCCTCCGCGCCAGCGCTGCGAGTCGCCCTGCCAGCCCGCATATCGCAACCGCTACCCGCGCCACTGCTCAACGGCGCCGGAGCTATCGGGCATCTGCACCTTGCCGCCGACGATGACGGCGCACTCCGCAGCGATGTCGCTGCAGTCAGGATCGACACCGCATTGCTGCCGTCGCTAGCCATGGCGATTGCGACCAAGGGGCTGTCATCGGAGATCCAGCAGCTCTCGTTCGACTCGCGGGACGCCGCGCATCTCGACAGTCGGACATTCCCTCTCGAAGGTTCATTGCTCAGCCGCCCTCACTACTTCCCCTCCCGCTCTCCTAAGCTGACTCACTACTCGTATGTGCAGGTACTGCGGGGAAACGTGCCGATGACGTCGCTGCGCGACAAGATCGTGCTGGTAGGCCGGACGGATGCCGATACCACTTCCAGGACGGCCAGCGGCAGCGAGGCGTCCATGAACGAAGTCACGGCAAGCACCGTGGCCAGCCTGATGCGCGGAGCGTCCTTCCGTCATTCCGGGTCTGCCGTCGTCTCCGAATGGCTGGTCGCATTGGCCGTGATTCTTTTTGCTGCATTCATCCTGCCCGTGGCAGGCCCCGGACTCGGTGCGCTGGCGACGGCGCTTCTGGTCGCAATTCTTGCCATCACCGAAGTCGGCCTGCTCGGGTCGAATCAGTTGTGGGTTCAACTCGTCGTGCCGGCAGCCGCCGCCATCGCCGGTTACGTGCTGTACCTGCTCGGCGAGATGGTGCGCCGGGCGAACATGAAGTCCGGCACGAACCCTGATCCGACCTCGAACCTCCGGACGCTGGGTCAGACATTTCAACGTCAGGGCCAGCTCGATCTGGCGTTCGAGACCTACCGTCGGTGCCCCCTCGATGCGCCGACCATGGAGCTGCTCTATTTTCTCGGCATGGATTTCGAGCGACGACGTCAGAACCAGAAGGCCTCCGCGGTCTACAGCCACATTGCCACCCGCGATCCCAACTACCGCGATCTTCGCAGCCGGCGTGCCCGCGTCGCGGACGACCGGCCAGTCCCGCCCGCCGCGGAAAAACCCAGGACACGCCCGGCGCCGGCTCCCCGCGTCGAAGACTGGAGCGAGGACCCGTTCGCCGAACAGCGCCCGGCATCACTGGGGCGCAAACTGGGCCGTTACGAACTCGAGCGGGAACTCGGCAAGGGCGCCATGGGCATCGTGTACCTCGGCCGCGATCCGAACATCAATCGCGTCGTCGCGATCAAGGCGATCCCGCTGGCCGATGAGTTTGAGGAGAATGACCTCGAAGAAGCACGCGCCCGCTTCTTCCGTGAGGCGGAAATGGCGGGCCGCCTGAATCACCCCGCGATCGTGACTGTGTACGACGCCGGCGAGGATCAGGGGCTGGCCTACATCGCCATGGAATATCTGCGTGGCCAGCATCTCAGCTCGTATACCGACAGCGCCAAGCTGCTGCCGCCCAAAACCGTGATGACCCTCGTGGCCACGACCGCTGAAGCGCTGCACTATGCGCATCGGCAGAACGTGGTTCATCGTGATATCAAACCGGCTAATATAATGTTCAATGCCGAGAACGATGAGCTCAAGATCACCGACTTCGGCATCGCACGACTGACCGATACAAGCCGAACTAAAACCGGAATCGTCCTGGGCACCCCTTCATTCATGTCGCCGGAACAACTGGAAGGACGCAGTCTCGATGGCAGGTCCGACCAGTTCGCACTGGGCGTCAGCCTGTACCAATTACTGACCGGACAGCTGCCCTTCCGTGCTGAATCCATGCCGCGCCTCATGCAGAAGATTGCGACCGAGCCGCATACGCCGATACGCCTGATCCGTCCGGAGCTGCCAGAGGCGATCGACGTCATCATCGATCGCGTCCTCGCCAAGTCGGCAGACGATCGCTATGCGACCTGTGCCGAATTTGCTGCCGATCTGCGCACCTGCGCGAAAGCCCTGGAGCCGGCGAAGCCTGCCTTCGAGCACGAGTGGCTGTTGCCGTGATGCGCGGCAAGATCCGTTCGGTCGGCTTGAGTGATGTCGGGCGCGTCCGCGAGCACAACGAAGACACGATCGGCGTGGACGCCGACATCGGTCTGTTCGTGCTGGCTGACGGCATGGGCGGCTACAACGCCGGCGAAGTCGCCAGCGGCATCGCCGTCAAGACCATCGTCGGCCTGGTGAAGGAAGCCATCGAACACCAGGACATGAACACGGAAGATCCCGAGACCGGGATGCAGCGTCCCAGCATCGTGCTGCGCGATGCCATCGCCCGGGCCAACAAGATCATCTACCAGACAGCGAAGACCCAGCCGCAGTGCGAAGGCATGGGGACCACGGTGGTCGCCTGCCTGTTCTTCAACAACAAGGTGGCGATTGCCCATGTCGGCGACTCGCGTGCTTACCGCATGCGCAGCAATCGCTTCGAACAGATGACCATGGACCACTCCCTGCTGCAGGAACTGGTGGACCGCGGCTTCTATTCACCCGCCGAAGCTGCCCGTGCCACGAACAAGAACTATGTCACCCGAGCCCTGGGCGTTGAGCCGACTGTCGACGTCGAATTGCACGAGCACGCCGCCGAAAAGGGTGATTTCTACGTCCTGTGCTCCGACGGGTTGTCGGACATGGTCGAGGACGATGACATCCACTTAACAATAAGCACCTTCAGTGCTAGTCTTGAAACGGTTGCTAAGCAATTGATTCAGTTATCTAACGATAACGGCGGGCGCGACAACGTCTCGATTATTCTTGCTCAAGTTGTCGACTCGTTCGCAGCAAAGAACGGTGTGGTTGACAAAATCCTGCGCTGGTTCGGTTAGTTTGACTGGCCGCCGGATGATCAACACATTGGGGATGAGGCACGCGACATGGCACGGTTGATCCTTAGCCTGGATGGCCAGGTGATGGCCGAATACAACATGAACAAGGAACGTTACACGGTGGGCCGCCTGCCGGATAACGACATCCGCATCGACAACCCGGCTGTCAGCGGACATCACTCCCTGGTCATCAACATCCTCAACGACTCGTTCCTTGAGGACCTGAACAGCACCAATGGCACCTACGTCAATGGCAAGCTGATCAAGAAGCATGCGCTTCAGCATGGCGATGTCGTCACGGTCGGTCATCACCAGCTGCGGTTCGTCGACACGCAGAGCATGGATTCCGAACCGGATGAGTTCGAGAAGACCATGATCATTACGCCCGGCTCCGCAGTCGCGGCGGCTGCGGCCAAGAAGGCCTCGGCGATCGCACCTCCTCCGGCGGCTCCTGCCTCAAAGGCGGCTGCGCCTGCCTCCGCTGCCGCAGCAGCTACGGGTATTCGTCAGGCGCCCACGAGCGCAACGGGCGAACACCCGGTCGCATTGCCAAAGGCCAAGCTCCAGGTATTGAGCGGCGCATTCGCCGGCCGCGAACTCGAATTGAACAAAGCTCTCACGACCCTGGGTCGTCCCGGCGTGCAGGTTGCCGCCATCACTCGTCGCGCCGACGGCTTCTTCATCGTGCATGTCGACAGCGGCAAGCCTGGTGACTATCCACTGGTCAACGGCTCGGCGACGGGAGAGCAGGCACGCAGGCTTCAGGACAACGATGTGATCCTGCTTGCAGGCGTGAAGATGGGATTCTTCGAAAGCTGAGCGAACCTGTCCGGCTGAAGCCGGACGCGACGGTCTCTAGCTGTTCTTCCACACCCGGGTCACGCGCTGCGTGATCCCGCACACCAGTTCGTACGCGATCGTATCGGCATAGGGCGCCACTCGTTCGGCAGGCACACCCTCGCCCCATAGCACGACCGTATCGCCGATCCGGGCGTTCGGCACATCGCTGACGTCAATGGCAGTCATATCCATCGAGACGCGACCGGCTATCTGCGCCGGATGACCGTTGACCAGCGCCGGCGCACCGCTACCAACGTTGCGCGCATAGCCATCGCCATAACCAATGGCAGCAATGCCGATGAGCGAATCGCGCCCCGCCCGCCAGATCGCGTTGTAACCCACGCCTTCGCCCGTCGGCACGCGACGCACGGCAATCAGCTGCGTGGTCAGGGTCATCGCCGGACGCAATCCCAGATGGCCCGACTCCTGCTCCGGCAGCGGCGAAATTCCGTACAGCATGAGGCCGGGACGGACCCACTCCGTTCGCGCCTCCGGCCACACGATGAGCCCTGCCGAGTTCGCGATACTGCGCTCCAGATTCAGGCCCGCGGCCAACCCCAGGAAGCGCGCGATCTGCTCCTGCGTACCCGCCCCACCCGTCTCCTCGGCGCCAAACAGATGCGTCATCAGACGGACGCGTCCCACGGCAGCACACGACTGCAATCGTTGCCGGGCCGCGCTGAATTCGTCGGGCGTGACACCGAGCCGATTCATACCCGTATTGAGCTTCAGCCAGACATCGAACCGATGCCCGCTCGATTGCTCGAGCTGCGACACCTGCTCCAGCGAATGCACCACCAGCTCAAAATTCGCCGCGGCCGCTTGCTGCAGCTCCACGGCACTGAATACGCCTTCCAGCAGAACGATGGGTCCGGTGATTCCGGCCGCACGCAGCGTAAGCCCTTCACCGATGCGCGCGACCCCGAAGGCATCCGCTGTCGCCAGTGCGCGCGCCACCTCGACGATGCCGTGCCCATAGGCATTGGCCTTGATGACCGCCAGCACACGAGAGTCGGGAGCGAGGCGACGGACTGCCGCGAGGTTGTGTCGCAGCGCGTCGCCGTCGAGCGTCGCCGTGGGAAAGGTCACTGGAACGAACCGTCGCCGCCGTAGGAATGTTCGGGAGCGAAGTTCTCGAATTTGGTGTACTTGCCGAGGAAAGTCAGCTGCAGGTCGCCGATCTCGCCGTTACGCTGCTTGGCGATGATGATGTCGGCGATGCCTTTGCGAGTGGTGTTCTTGTCGTACACCTCTTCGCGGTAGATCATCATGATCAGGTCGGCGTCCTGCTCGATGGCGCCCGACTCGCGCAAGTCCGACATCACGGGCCGCTTGTCCTGGCGCTGCTCCAGGCTGCGATTCAGCTGCGACAGCGCGATGATGGGCACCCCCAGCTCCTTGGCCAGCGCCTTCAGCGAGCGTGAAATCTCGGAGATTTCCGTCGCGCGGTTTTCCGTATTGCCCGCGACCTGCATGAGCTGCAGGTAGTCCAGCACGATCAGGTCGAGCCCGTGTTCGCGCTTCAGGCGACGCGCACGCGCACGAACATCCGTCGGGGTCAGCGCACCGGTATCGTCGATGAAGATGGGCGCATCTCTCATCATGCTGATCGCGGTGTTCACGCGCGACCATTCCTCGCCGTCGATGTTGCCCACACGCAGGTGACTCTGGTCGACGCGCCCGAGTGAGGACACCATGCGGAACGCCAGCGAGTCGCGCGACATTTCCATACTGAAGATGCCGACCTTGGCCTTCTTCGGACCGAACGCGGCGTTCTCCGCGATGTTCAGTGCGAAGGTGGTCTTGCCCATCGACGGACGGCCGGCCACGATGATGAGATCGCCCTTCTGCAATCCTGCAGTCATCTCGTCCAGCCGGGTAAAGCCGGTGCTGACTCCCGTGAGCTGCCCGCGATTCTGAGCGAGCATGTCGAGCCGATCGATGATCGTGCCGAGCTCATTGCGAAGCGGCACAAAGCCCGAACCCGCCTTGTTGCCACTTTCGGCGATCTCGAAGACGAGGCGCTCGGCTTCATCGACGATTTCGTTGGCGTCGCGACCTTCCGGGTCGTAGGCACTGTTGGCAATCGTGCCGCCGACAGAGATGAGCCGGCGCAGCGTGGAACGATTGCGCACGATCTCCGCATAGGCGCGGATGTTCGCGGCGCTTGGGGTATCGCGAACCAGACCGGCGAGATAGATCAGGCCGCCCGTGGCGTCGGACAGCGCCTTGCGTTCGAGGAATTCGGAAAGCGTCACCGCATCGAACGGTTCGCTGCGGGAGGCCAGGTCGGCAATGGCGCCGAAGATCAGCTGGTGATCGCGCCGATAGAAATCTTCAGCCGTGACCCGGTCGGCAATGGTGTCCCAGCCACGATTGTCGAGCATCAGGCCGCCAAGGACGGCCTGCTCGGCTTCCACCGAATGCGGCGGCACCCGGATGTCGTCTACGATCGCTTTTTCCCGCGCACGGCGCGACCCAGCGAAGGGAAATTTGGCGTCGGTATCCGGCATCGCTGTTGCCGCCGATGCGGCTGACTTACTCTTCGCCGATGACCACGACCGGCAATTCGATCGTCAGGTCAGTGTGCAGATGGATCTGCACGACGTGCTCGCCAGCCTGGCGGATCGGACCCTGGGGCAGGCGCACTTCCGAACGTTCGATCTCGTAGCCGGCCTTGCGTAGGCCGTCGGCGATATCGGTGGTACCGACCGAGCCGAACAGCTTGCCCTCGCCGCCAGCCTTCGCCGTCAGCGTGAGCTTGAAACCTTCGAGTTTCGCGGCGCGAGCCTGAGCCGCGTCGAGATCCACCTTTGCGGCCTTCTCGATTTCAGCGCGACGGGACTCGAACTTCGCGACATTGTCAGCCGTCGCCAGGGTTGCCTTGCCCTTGGGGAGCAGGAAGTTGCGCCCGTAACCGGACTTCACCTTGACGCGATCACCGATAGTGCCGAGGTTCGCGACCTTCTGCAGCAGAATGACTTCCATAGGACACCTACGCCTTCAAATAACTTTGAACAACAATAACCTTTCGCACCGCCAATCGGGCGGTTTTATACGGCCTGGGTCCGGGGGCGCAGCCAGTTATCGGCAAACCCCCAGATCGCAAGCACCAGCACCGTGATCGACATCGACAGCGGCACGATCAGCAGCACGTAGATCGCCGCCAGCCAGCCCCGATTCAGACGGCCACTGGCCTTGCCGCGATGGGCCGCGGCCAGGCCTTGAAACGACAGAGCCGAGAAGGCCACCCACGCCAGCGAGGCGATCAGGGCGGACTTCGAGACGAAGGCCGCGGCGAACAGCACGGTGACTGCCAGCCCGAGCACCAGACCCAAACGCAGCCGGCGGTACTCCTCGCCGAACTTGCCAGGCGAATCCAGCAGCGTCTGCCACCAGCAGCCCAAAAACAGTGATCCCAGCAGCGTCGCCAGCGTCAGTGCCGCCAGCGCACCCCACATCGTCCGGGACCAGATGGCGATCATCGCGTCGGTGTCACCGGCCAGAGTCAGACCGGCACTTTCCATCGACTCGATGACGCGCTTCAGCAATTCCACCCAGACCGAAGCGGGATCTGGCAACACCAGGTGCACCACCACGACAACGGCCGCCACCGCCGCTACCGCGACCTGGAAACACAGGTTCAAAGAACCTGCCCGCCGCAGCAACAGAGCCAGCAGGACGGGCCCGAACGTGAGCACCAGCACGCCTGCAATCAACCAGGACGCCTCGGGCGCCAGCGACACGACGATCCAGATCGCCGCGGCCGCCGCAGTGGCTGCCACGACCAGCGCCTGCCTTGCATCCGACTTCAACGCGACCAGCACGGGAATCGCGCCAGCCAGCACCATGAAAGGCATCAGCATCTGCAATGAAAACGTGCCGCAGATGGCCGCGGCGATAGCCGCTCGCCAAGGGCGCTCGGTCAGCCAGGCCGCGATTGCATGGTGCATGGAAATCTGCACGCCGACCGTGTGGGGCCGGCGCGCATCTCAACGAAGAATCTCAGTGCTGATCGGTATAAGGCAGCAGCGACAGGTACCGCGCGCGCTTGACGGCGACGGCGAGCTGACGCTGATAGTGCGACTTCGTGCCCGTAATACGGCTCGGCACGATCTTGCCGGTTTCCGTGATGTAGGCCTTCAGAATGCCCAGATCCTTGTAATCGATCTGCTCGATGCCTTCGGCCGTGAAGCGGCAGAATTTACGACGGCGGAAAAAACGTGACATGGCAATACCCTCTTGATACGGATCAGGCAGACGCGGACGGCGAATCGTCGTCGTCGTCGGCGAAGCGTTCGTCACGCGATTCGTCACTCGACCGTGCCATCGGCGACGGTTCGGTAACGGCCTTGTCCATCTTGATCACGAGGTGACGCAGGACGGCATCGCTGAAGCGAAACGCGCCGGTCAGTTCGTTGAGAGTCTTGCCGTCGCACTCGATGTTCAGCAGAACATAGTGCGCCTTGTGGATCTTGGCGATGGGGAACGCGAGCTGGCGGCGGCCCCAGTCTTCCAGGCGATGAATGATGCCGTTGCCGGCGCTGATCATGCCCTTGTAGCGTTCCAGCATGGCTGGAACCTGTTCGCTCTGGTCAGGGTGGACCAGAAACACAATCTCATAGTGGCGCATTGCTGCTCCTTATGGGAATGCTTCCCGGATGATTACCGCCGGTGAAGCAAGGAGTTACGGATCAAATTGCCGCCGCGGCCGGAAGTCCGGGCGCAAAACGGGCGCGAATGGTAGACGAAGCCCCCGCTCCGACGCAACCAAAGCGCCGGATTTAACAGCGAAACCTGCTCAGCGTCGCTGGCGCATGGCTTCGTACAGCACGACTCCCGTGGCCACCGACACATTCAGGCTTTCCACCACACCCTGCATCGGGATGCCGATCAGGGCATCGCAATTTTCCCTGGTGAGCCGCCGCAGACCCGGGCCTTCGGCGCCGAGCACTATGGCCAAGGGACCTTTGAGGTCGGTCTCATACAGCGACTTGGGCGCCTCATCGTCGGTGCCGACGATCCACACCTGCCGGTCCTTCAACCAGCGCAGGGTCCGAGCCAGATTCACTACCTGAATCAGCGGCACCGTCTCAGCCGCTCCCGAAGCGACCTTGCGCACTACTGGCGTCAGGCCGGACGCCCGATCGCGCGGCACGATCACCGCCGTGACGCCGGCGGCATCCGCCGTTCGCAGACAGGCGCCAAGATTGTGAGGGTCCTGCACGCCATCGAGGACCAGCAACAACGGCGCAGTCGTCTTGTCGAGCAACTCATCCAGCGCGCCCTCGCCGAGCACGCCCGCCGATTTGATCTGAACGCACACGCCCTGATGGCGATCGCCCGCAGCCATGCGGTCCAGCTCCTTCGCGTCGCGATGCGCGATGCGCACGCCAGCGGCCTGCGCCAACCTGGTCACTTCGGCGACACGTGCATCCTCCCGGCCCTTCTGCAGGATCAGGAGCGATGCCTTCTGCGGATGCAGCTGCAACAGCGTCCGCACGGCATGCAGTCCGAATACGATTGCCTCATCACTCATCGCTTGCCTCGTCTGCGTTGCCACGGTCCACGCACCATCTGCTGCGTCGAGCGGGCCTCCGCCAATTCAAAATCGATCTTGCGTTCGTCGATGATGACATTGATCAGGCGCACACGCAGGTGGTCGCCCAGGCGGAACACACGACCGCTGCGGGCACCGACCAATCGGTAGCCGGACTTGTCGCGCGAAAAATAGTCGGAGCCCAGCGCACTCACGTGCAGCAGGCCATCGATCTGCAGGCCCTTGGCCTGCACGAACAGACCGAAGTCGACCACGCCAGTGACCAGCGCATCGAACTCTTCGCCAATCTTGTCCTGCATGTACTGGCACTTGAGCCACGACATGGCATCCCGGGTCGCTTCGTCCGCGCGCCGCTCCGTGAATGAAGTCTGCTGACCGAGTTCAGCCATGCGCACCGGGTTGTACTCGAACGAGCTGACGTCACCGCCGCGCAGCACGTGGCGGATTCCCCGATGCACCAGCAGATCGGGATAGCGACGAATCGGCGATGTGAAGTGGGCGTACTCTGCCAGCGCGAGACCGAAGTGCCCGATGTTCTCCGGCTGGTAGCTGGCCTGCTGCATCGATCGGATCACGACCGTCTGGATCAGGTGCGCCTCTTCATTGCCGACGATCCCCTGCAGCACTGCATTCAGATCCTGCGGTTCCAGCTCACGGTCGCGGGGCAACTCGATGGCGAATCCGCGCAGGAATTCACGGAGTTTCTCCAGGCGCTCTTCGTCAGGCCGGCCGTGCACGCGGTACAGCGCAGGAATTTTATGCTTGCGCAGGAACTTGGCCGCCTCGACGTTCGCGGAAATCATGCACTCCTCGATCAGGCGATGCGCATCGTTGCGCGGCTGCTCGACGAAGGCGGAGATGCGACCGTCGGTATCGAATCTGACCTTGAGCTCCGGTGCATCGAACTCCAGCGCACCGCGCTGCAGACGGGCGGCATGCAGAGCGAGGAACAGATCGTGCAGATTCCGCAGCGTCGCGCCATTCGCGACCACGTCCGGGTCGGCAGCAGCATTCGGATTGGCGAGCCAGGCGGCCACCTTCGTGTATGTCAGGCGCGCCTTCGAGCTCATCAAGCCCTCGAAGAACCGCGAGCGCGTTACCTTGCCCTGCGCATTGACGCGCATCTCGCAACACAGGCACAGCCGATCCACTTTGGGATTGAGTGAGCACAGGCCGTTCGACAGCGCCTCGGGCAGCATCGGCAGCACGCGATTCGGGAAATAGACGGACGTACCGCGGTGCTGCGCTTCCTGATCGAGGGCGGAGCCGGAGGAAACGTAACTCGCAACGTCCGCAATCGCGACAATGAGTCGCCAGCCGCCCCGCACCGCTTCGCACCAGACCGCATCGTCGAAGTCGCGCGCATCCTCGCCGTCGATCGTCACCAGGCCGACTTCACGCAAGTCTTCTCGGCCGCGTTTCGCCGCAGTGCTGACCGCGTGACCGTAGTCCTCTGCCTGCGCGACCGCTTCGACCGGAAATTCGAACGGCAACCCGTGCGAATGGATCGCGATCTCGGTTTCCATGCCGGGGGCCGCATGCTCGCCCAGGACACGAACCACATGCCCGAGCGGCTGGGCTGTCTTCGATGGCTGCTCGATCACTTTCACGAGCACGACCTGTCCGGCATGCGCGTCGCCCAGGCGTTCACGCGGCACGAGCACACGGTGGCCGATCCGCGGGTTGTCCGGAACGACGAAGCTGATGCCCAACTCGTCATACAGGCGACCGACGATTTCGCTGGTGCCGCGCTCGAGCACCTCCACCACGGTTCCCTCGGGACGACCCCGATGATCAACGCCGCTCACGCGCACAGCGACACGGTCGCCGTGCATGACCTCGCGCATCTGCCGGTAAGTCAGAATGATCGGCGCCGAACGATCGTCGGGATGAACGAAACCGTGGCCATCGCGATGTCCGCTCACAGTGCCGATAGTCAATGTCAGCCGTTCGCGCTGACAGTACTCATCGCGTCGGTTCTTGACGATCTCACCTGCGTGCAGCAAACCCGCCAGCTGCGCTTCGAGTCGTTTGCGTTTGGGCGGGGTCGTCGCTCCGACCCTGACCGCCAGTTCATCGAACTGCAGCGGTGTACCCGCCTGCGTGAGCGCCGAGGCCACGGCGAATGTCGTGTCGGGGCGCGCCGCCGCAGCGGGTCGCGCACTTTTCCGGATTTTGGCCGGCGATGTTTTCTTTGTCTTGGTTTTGCTTTTCATAACAATTGCTTGAAGAGGGAGCAGCGCTACTTTCGGCAGCACTGCGCAGCCGTTTGATGCGCAAGGATGCGCGGTTCGCTCGAGGACTTCACCCGAGCGCTGTATGGGATCTGCAAATTCATTGCAGGATCCTTATGTTGTTCATTGACACTCCGGGATGTCATCGGTAGATTTGCGCGCCTTGCGGGGCTAGACCCGCTTCCTCTCCTTGCCCAGGTGGCGGAATTGGTAGACGCGCTGGTTTCAGGTATCAGTGGAGCGATCCTTGGAGGTTCGAGTCCTCTCCTGGGCACCATTTCATCTTCATAGATCAGGTCCGCCGATCAGGGCGGCCACCAGATCCATGACGTTCGTGCCGGTCGGACCGGACTTGTAAAGGTCACCCGTCGCTTCCAGCAGCGGGTAGACGTCGTTATCCGCGAGATGCGCCTGCAGATCGCGGTTGACCGCTCGAACGCGTTGCAGCGTCGCGCCATCCGCAAAAGCACCCGCCGCATCCGTTGGACCATCCGTGCCGTCGGTACCCGCCGCGAGCAGGCTGACGTTCTCGATACCCTGCAAATGCATGGCGGCCACGGCCGCGAACTCCTGATTGCGACCGCCCGTACCTTTTCCTGTCACGGCGAGAGTCGTTTCACCGCCAGCAAGCACGACCTGCGGCACGGCATTGCCCGTCGCCAATCGACGTACATTCAGTGCAAATTCGCGCGCGGCGTCGTGCGTGTGCCCCGCCATCCGGTCCGTGAGCGTTCGGACCGCGAAGCCTCGTGATGTGGCGAATGCCGCAGCGGCATCGAGCGCGACCCGATTGCTGGCGATTACCCGATAATTCACCTGTGACGACGTATCACCTGGCTTTGGCGTTTCCTGCTCACCCCGGCGCAAGTACGCAAGCACGGAACCTGGCATGTCTCCAGCAAGACCGTACTTGTCGATGACCGCGAGCGCACCGCCGAACGTCGACGCATCGGCAATGCTCGGCCCCGAACCGATTGTCGAGGGATCGTCGCCAATGACATCCGAGATTGCGAGCGTGCAGAAAGTCGTTGCACGACACCGCAATCGCAGCCGCCCACCTTTCACTGCGGAGAGATGCTTGCGAACTGCATTGATCTCGGCAATCGACGCGCCACTGGTCACGAGCAGACGATTGGCCATCGCCTTGTCCGGGAATGCGACTGCATCGACCGGCTGGCACAGCAATGATGAAGCGCCGCCGCTCAACAGAAAGAACACGACATCGTGCGGTTGCGCTTGATCCACGACGTTCAACAGCTCGCGCGTCGCCTGCGCACTCGAGGCATCGGGCACAGGATGGCCGCCTTCGCGGCACTCGATACGCCGCAGCGGCGCTGCCGCACCGCGCTTGACGATCACGAGGCCGGAATCGATGCGATCTGCCAGCACGGCTTCAAGCCCAGAGGCCATTGAGACCGCCGCCTTGCCTGCACCGATCACGATGATGCGGCCTGACCCCGTCGGCAGTTCGAGCTCCAGCGCGCCTCCAGGGCCGGCGTAGATCCAGCGATTGCCGTGGAGCGACGAGACAGCGGGGATCACGCGGTCACCGCGCGAGGCATTTACTGCTGCTGCAAACAGGCCTTTGAGGAAGTCGCGCACCGCGCCGTCGTCAGCTTGTATCACTGCTGACGCAAATGAAGAGAGTCGGGCCGCAGGCGGCCCGACAAAAATCTACCGCGAGCCGAACGATATCGGCTCACAGCGAAGCGCGCTGGCGCGTGGCGGTCAGTCGAGTGGATTGCGGACAATGATGGTCTCGGCCCGATCGGGGCCGGTGGAAATGATCGCGATCGGCGCACCGACCAGCTGCTCCAGTCGACGCAGATAGGACTGTGCATTCGCCGGCAGAGCATCGAAAGATTTCACTCCGTAGGTGCTCTGCGTCCAACCAGCATGCTCTTCGTAGATGGGTTCGCAGATCGCCAGCGCTTCGGCGCCGACCGGCAGGATATCGCGGCGCTCGCCGCGCACCATGTAACCCACGGCAACACGCACGGTATCGAGACCATCGAGCACATCGAGCTTGGTGATGCAGAGGCCCGAAATGCCGTTGAGTTCGACGACACGGCGCAAGGCGGCCGCATCGAACCATCCGCAGCGACGCGGACGGCCGGTCACCGAGCCGTATTCGTTGCCTTTGACGCGCAGGTGCTCACCCACCTCCTCGTCCAGCTCCGTCGGGAATGGACCGCTGCCCACACGAGTCGCGTACGCCTTCGCGACACCGAGCACGTAGTGCAGGTGCTGCGGCCCGACGCCGACCCCCGCACAAGCCTGTCCGGCAACGCAGTTGCTCGACGTAACGAAAGGATAAGTACCGTGATCGACATCGAGCAGTGCGGCCTGCGCACCCTCGAACAGCAGGCGCTTGCCCGCCCGCATGAGCGCATTCACTTCCGCGGAGACGTCCGCGACCATCGGCCGGAGCTGCTCCGCGAACAGCAACGCTTCATCCAGTGTCTGCTGGAAATCGATCGGGCTGACCTTGAAGTAATTGCGCAGCACGAAGTTGTGATAGTCGAGCACTTCACCGAGCTTCGCGGCGAAGCGTTCGCGTGCAAACAGGTCCTGCACGCGGATCGCGCGGCGCGCCACCTTGTCCTCATAGGCAGGACCGATGCCGCGACCGGTGGTGCCGATCTTCGCGGCTCCCATCGCCGTCTCGCGCGCCTGGTCGAGCGCAATGTGATACGGCAGGATCAGCGGGCAGGCTTCCGAAATACGCAGCCGGCTCGGCGCATCGATGCCCGCGCGCTGTAACTCGCCGATCTCCTCGAACAGCGCCTTCGGCGACAGGACGACGCCATTGCCGATGAAGCAGGTCACGCCGTCATGCAGGATTCCCGAAGGAATCAGGCGCAGGATCGTCTTGCGACCATTGATGACCAGCGTATGGCCTGCATTGTGTCCACCCTGGAATCGCACCACGGCCGACACGCGATCGGTGAGCAGATCGACGATCTTGCCCTTGCCTTCATCGCCCCACTGGGCGCCGATGACCACCACGTTCTTGTTCATAAGAGCACGCAAAAAATAAACATTCAGGAGCGCACGGCGTACAGGAGCACCAGCCCCAGCGCCATGCTGATGAAACCCCAGATGCGCAGATGTCGATCGGCGAATTGCGCCATGGTCAGCATGAAGCGCTTCATGGCCTGGGGATTGACGAATGGCATGATGCCTTCGAGCACTAAATAGAGCGCAAACGCTGCCAGCAGATCAGACCAGTTCATGCGCGCCCCGCGGATACGAAACGAATCGCGCCGAGGGCGCCGGATCGAAGCAACAACTTCAGCGCTTGGTTGACCGGTTGAGGTACTTGAAGAACTCGCTGTCGGGCGAGATCACCAGCACGTCGCTATCGGTGCCGATCGATTTCCGATAAGCCTGCATGCTGCGATAGAACGAGTAGAAATCCACGTTCCGCGAATAGGTGCGGGCGTAGATATCTGCAGACTTCGCGTCGCCTTCACCGCGAATGCCTTCGGCTTCGCGATACGCCTCGGCGAGCAGCTCCGTCCGCTGACGATCGGCTTCGGCACGCAACTTCTCGGCGTTCTCGTCACCCTCGGCGCGCAGACGCTTGGCCTGGCGATCGAAGTCCTGACGCATACGATTGAACACCGATTCGCTCACTTCTTCGGGCAGATCGATCTTCTTCACGCGCACGTCGACGAGCTGCAGGCCCAGGCCGCGCGCATTCGCCTCCGCAAGCTTGAGGATTTCGCCCGTGAACTCGTCGCGCTCCGCGGCGACGACCTGCTGGATCGTGCGACGGGCGATCACGCCCTTGATACCGTCCTTCACGATCGCCCCCAGACGGGCTTCTGCGATCTTGGCATCACCGCCGGAAGTGGACGTGTAGAACGTGGAAACGTCCTGGATGCGCCACTTCATATAGAAGTCGATGCGCAGGATCTTGCCTTCACTGGTCAGGAACTGCTCGGGCGGTACGTTGCCCGTGCGCACGCGTTTGTCGAACTTCTGCACCTCGTTGACCATGGGCACCATGAAATGCAGGCCCGGCTGATACTCGGCCTGCACGATTTCACGGAAACGGAACTTGATGGCCATTTCCGTCTCGCGCACGGTGAATGCGGACATCGCAAACAGCAGCAGGACGGCGCCTAGGGCAATCAGACCCAGAAATGCACGATTAGCCATCAGCGTGATCCTCGCGGGCGCTGGTCAGCCGCCTGACCGCTGGCCCCTGTTGCCGTCGACTCAAATGCGCTGGCCCCCGCCGCCGGCGTAGTTTCCACGCGCGGCCGCTTGGTCTGCTGCTCCATCAGTTTGTCGATCGGCAGGTAGATAAGGTTGCCGCTGCCGCCGGAAGTGTCGAGCAGGACTTTCTTGCTCGACTTCAACACCTCTTCCATCGTCTCCAGGTACAGGCGCTCTCGGGTGACCGCCGGAGCCCGCTCGTACTCGGTCAGCAGCTTGCCGAAGCGCTGGGTTTCACCTTCTGCATCGGCGACTTTGCGGGCCCTGTAGGCCTGCGCATCCTGGATTTCGCGGACGGCCGCACCTCGTGCACGAGGGATGATGTCGTTCGCGTAGGCCTGGGCGGCGAGCGAGAAGCGATCGCGATCTTCGCGGGCCTTGATCGCATCCTGCTGGGCCGGCGACACCTCGTTAGGCACCTTGACGTCCTGCAGGTTGACCGACGTGACCTCGATGCCCGTCTTGTAAGCATCGATCGTGCGCTGGATCAACTCCTTGGTCCGCACGACGATGTCGAGACGGCCGGACTCCAGCACATAGTCGAGCTTGCTGCGACCAATGATTTCGCGAATCGCGCTTTCGCTGACTTCGCGCAACGTGCCATCCGGCGACTCGACATTGAAAATGTAGTCGAGGGGCTCGGCGCGCCGATACTGAACTTCGAGGTTGATGTCGACGAGGTTCTCGTCGGCCGTCAGCATCCGCGTGGTTTCGCTGAAGCTCTCGATGGTCTGCGTGTTGACCAGCTGCCGGGTTTCGATCGGCCACGGCATGTGCCAGCGCAATCCCGGCTGCGTCGTCGCAACGTGCTTGCCGAAGCGCAGAACGACACCGCGCTCGGCGGCGTCGACCTGATACAGACCGGTGAATGCCCAGATGAGCAACAGCACCACGACAATGGTGCCAATGCCGAATCCACGGCCGGCACTCGATGTGCCCGTGCCGCGCGGTCCGCCGTTGCCACTGCCAAAGATGCCCGAAAGCCGGCGCTGCAGATTGCGCACGACTTCGTCGAGATCCGGGGGGCCCTGGTCCGGCTTGTTACCGCCGCCCCAGGGATTATTTCGCTTGCCGCCGGAATTTCCGCCGGATTCGTTCCAGGCCATAAGAAACTCAGTCACTCCGGAGAAAAAATCAGCTGAACCAGCGGGTGGAAACGGGCGATTGTAGGAATGGCTCGCCAGTGGCACAAGTTTGGGATGGATCGAGGCCATTGCTAGGAAGCCCCTCCGTCCGGCACAAGTCTTCGAAGGCTCTGCGAGGCATCGAAATTTCCAGATCCGTTTCGCCATTTGGCAGAGTGTGCTCCGATAGCACCGCCCCGGCCGCAAAAAATCGCGCTCGTGCCCGGCCGTGCCTGGGATCGAGTACGAAATGACCATGCACCAGCTCCGGACCGAGGAATTCCCCGATGGCTTCCACCAGCAGGTCGGTTCCTGCGCCGGTTTGCGCTGATACCCAGATACGGCGGGCCCGTCCTTCGGCGCCACGCTCAATGCGCGGCGTTTCTCCCACCAGGTCTGCCTTGTTGTAGATCTCGAGCTGCGGTAACGAACCCGCGCCTACTTCGTCGAGCACGCGATTCACCTGCTCGATGCGCTCCCCGCGTTCCGGGTCCGCAGCATCGACCACGTGCAGCAGCAAGGTCGCTTCGCGCGCCTCCTGCAGCGTCGAACGGAAGGCGGCGACCAGCTCATGCGGCAAGTCGCGGACGAAGCCGACGGTGTCGGCCAGTAGTGCGAAACGCGCATCCGGAAGCTCGAGGCGACGCACCGTTGGATCGAGCGTTGCAAACAGCTGATCTGCAGCATACGCCTCCGCACCGGTGAGCCGGTTGAACAGAGTCGATTTGCCTGCGTTGGTGTACCCCACCAGCGCAACGGTTGGAATCTCCGCCCGCTTGCGCTCGCGACGCGTCGTCTCGCGCTGCGTGAGCACCTTCTCCAGGCGCGCATTCAGCGTCTTGATGCGATTGCCAAGCAAACGCCGGTCAGTTTCGAGCTGGGTTTCGCCCGGTCCGCGCAGACCGATACCGCCCTTCTGTCGCTCCAGATGCGTCCAGCCTCGCACGAGTCGGGTCGCGACGTGCCGCAGCTGCGCCAGCTCGACCTGCAGCTGGCCCTCAAATGTGCGAGCCCGCTGCGCAAAGATGTCCAGGATGAGTCCCGTCCGATCGATGACACGACACTGCAGCAGCGCTTCGAGATTGCGCTCCTGACTGGGCGATAGCGGGTGATCGAAGACCACCAGGTCGGCACCGAGCGTTTTTACCGCGTCGTGGATTTCGTCCGCCTTGCCGCTGCCGACAAAGAGTCGCGGATCTGGCGAGCGTCGCGTACCGGTAATGACGCCCAGCACCTCGGCACCTGCCGAGGTAGCCAGCGATTCCAGTTCGCTCAGTTCGTCCCTGGACGGGGATTGGCCGAAGCCGATGCGAACCAGCAGTGCGCGCTCGCCGCTGCGTGGACGTTCAAACAACCGGCTTCTCCATACGCCGAGTCATTCGTCCAGCACTCCGCGGGGGAAAGTCTCCGCATTGCAAGCCAATCGCCGTCGGCATCATTCGTCCGAAGTCACTCGCTCGGCGCAGCGGTTTCAACACCGTCTTCGTCGCTCGTCGGCACGCGTATGCTGCGCGCTGGGACGACCGTGGAGATCGCGTGCTTGTAAACCATCTGGCTGACGCTGTTCTTCAACAGAACGACGAATTGATCGAACGAGTCGATCTGACCTTGCAGCTTGATGCCGTTCACCAGGTAAATGGAGACCGGGACGCGCTCCTTGCGCAAAGTATTCAGGAACGGATCCTGTAATGATTGCCCTCTGGCCATCATTTATCTCCTTGTTATTGCTCCGAAATTATTGTGTACGAACGCTTCCGGCAGAGCCACTTCCATGCAGCCGGAGGACAGCTCGCGAACGCGATCCTCGCGCTCGTTGCAGTGCCACAGTCTAGCACAGAGGTCCTCGTCTCCAGATCGGGGCTTCGCTTAATACTGAGCCTCTCATACGTTCTTCGTGGCGTCGCAAAGTGATGCGACTGCAGTCTCGATGGAGTCACTCGCCCTGGAATCAAGGGCATCGAACCAATCAATGTTGTTTTCCGCACGTAGCCACACCAGTTGCCGGCGTGCCAGATGCCGGGTAGCGACGATCGCATTGTGAATCGCCTGTTCGTAGGACACCGAACCGTCGAGATGCTCCCACAGTTGCCGATAGCCGACCGATCGGATCGCCGGCAGCCGCGGATGCAGATCATCACGACGGTGCAGAACGGCCACTTCTTCCAGTAAACCTCCAGCCATCATTGCTGCAAAACGCCCCGCAATGGCGGCATAAAGCCGTTGCCGATCGCCCGGCACCCAGGCGTAAGCAGCGAACTTCAACGAAGCATCCGGCACCGCAGTTGCAGCATGCAACTCGGTCAACGTCTGCCCTGACAGGCGATACACCTCCAGCGCCCGCTGAATTCGCTGACCGTCACCGGCATTGATACGCGCCGCAGCGATCGGATCGACCGCGGCCAGGTCCGCATGCAACGCCGGCCAACCCCGACTGACCGCGTCGCGATCGATATCTGCCCTGACGCCGACGTCTGCCGCAGGTAAGTCAGCCAAGCCCCGCCGCAACGCACGGAAATAGAGCATCGTTCCACCGACCAGCAACGGCAGTCGGCCCTTGGCGTGACTTTCGTCGATTGCGGCTCGCGCATCGCGGACGAACTGTCCGGCGGAATACGACTCGACCGGGTCAAGAATGTCGACCAGGCCATGGGGGAATTGCGCCAGGACTGCGCGCGAGGGCTTGCCCGTGCCGATATCCATGCCGCGATACACCATGGCGGAATCGACGCTCACGATATCGACCGGCAAGCGCGCCGCGAGTCGTAGTGCGAGATCCGTTTTGCCCGCACCGGTCGGCCCCATGATCAGCGCGACGGGTCGGGAGCGCGGCGTTGCCATCTGACTCACCTGCCTCGCAGAAACATCCGGTCAAGATCGCTCATGCTGACGTAGGTCCATGTCGGCCGACCGTGATTGCATTGATCGCTGCGCACCGTACGTTCCATTTCGCGCAGCAACGCATTCATCTCCGGCACCGTGAGATTGCGATGCGCGCGGACGGCTCCATGACACGCGATCGTCCCAAGCACTTCGTTCAGTGCCTCTTCCACGCCGCGCGAGATGCCGTTTGCGACCAGATCCGCGCCGACGCGCTGCACGAGCGCATCGATGTCGGAAGCCTTGAGAAACGCCGGGATAGCACGGACATGAACACCGGTGGGGCCGGATCTTTCGATATCGAGCCCCGCCTGCACCAGCAGCGCGGCGTGTTCTTCCAGCAGATCCGCTTCCGCCTGCGACACATTGATGGCGATCGGCGTCAGCAATGGCTGGCTCGCCAAAGCACCCTGCCCCAGCGCCGCCTTCATGCGCTCATACGTCGTTCGTTCGTGCGCGGCATGCATGTCGACGAGGATCAGACCGTCGGGCGCCTGAGCCAGAATGTAGACGCCATGCAGTTGGGCAAGCGCGAATCCCAGTGGTGGTGTTTCCGCCGGTTCATTGAATGCAGTATGCGTGGGTGATGATGCCGCGAACCCCGCCAGCGACGGCTCTGCCACCCGCAACCCAAGCGACGACTGACTACCGAAGGAACGACTGGCACCACCGTATGAGGGGCCTTGCGACGGCCACACGCTCGCCGCATTCGCGGCCGGCATGAATGTGTCGATGCTCGCAGGTGCCGGCGCCTGCGACGCAGCGCCTGCATACGTATCGCGCAGTACGCGCTCAACGGTGCGAAACAGGAAATCGTGCACGTGCCGGCCATCGCGAAACCGCACTTCGAGCTTTGCCGGATGGGCGTTCACGTCGACCTGCGTCGGGTCGATCTCCATGAACAGCACGTAGGCCGGATGGCGGCCGCCGAAAATCACATCGCGATAACCAAGGCGGATGGCACTGGCGATCACTCGATCACGCAGCGTGCGTCCGTTCAGATAGAAATGCTGCAGGTCGGGCTGCGCACGGGCGTACGTCGGCTGACACAGCCAACCACTCAGCTTGCATCCTGCTGCTTCGTGCTCGACGAACAGGGCATTCGCCATGAACTCATCGCCGACGATCTGCGCCACCCGCCGTTCCCGATCGATCTGCGAGTGTGCTACCGGATATTCGGCCACCAGCTTCTTGCCTACGCTCAGCGAAAACGCGGTTCTGAAGCTCGACAGCGCCATGCGCTCGATGGCGCGGGTGATGTGCTGGGTTTCGGTCCGCTCCGCGCGCAGGAATTTGCGCCGGGCCGGAACGTTGAAGAACAGGTCGCGGACCTCGACGGTCGTTCCGGGTGGATGCGCCGCTGGCTGCACCTCACTCAGCACGCCATTGTCCGACGAGACCAAGTACGCGGAGTCGCTGCCGGTCACTCGCGAAGTCAGGCGCATGCGCGACACGGACGCGATGCTGGGCAGCGCTTCGCCGCGAAAACCGAGCGTCATCACACGCTCCAGGTCATCGATCGTGGTGATCTTGCTCGTGGCATGCCTGGAGAGCGCCAGCGCCAGTTCATCGCGCGCGATACCGCCGCCATTGTCCCGGACGCGAACTACACGCACGCCGCCGTCTTCGATCTCGACGTCGACCCGCGTCGCGCCGGAATCGATGCTGTTCTCGACGAGCTCCTTGATCACGGACGCGGGTCGTTCGACCACTTCACCTGCGGCGATCTGGTGAATGAGCTGATCTGGAAGGATGCGAATCGGCATGAGCGCGACCGGAGGACGGGTCGCGGAGGATACCAGAGCGATCGGGGACGACTGAGCGAGGACTCAGTGCGCAGCGCCGGCGCGAGGCACACCGTCAGGGGCATTGTCGGCAGCGGCAATCCGGCCGTCACGCTGCTGGCGCAGCTGAGCGATATGGGTGCCGGGCGGAGGATTGGCGTAGAAATAAGTGCGCACGCCCTGATGAATCGCTTCGGCCAGCCGCTGCTGATGACCAGGGTCTTTCAGTCGCGCCTCTTCGCTGGGATTCGAAATGAACGCTGTTTCCACCAGCATCGACGGGATATCGGGCGACTTCAGCACCAGGAAGCCGGCCTGCTTGACGCCGCGACGGGTCACGTTGCCGATGCTATCCAGTTCGTTCATCACTTTGTTCGCTGCAACCAGGCTGGCGCTCATGCTTGCGCCTTGCGACAGATCGAGCAGCACGGACTTCAGCACGTCATTCTTGTCATCGAGCGACACGCCGCCGATGAGGTCCGACGCATTCTCGCGTTCGGCCAGCCAGCGGGCAGCCTCATCCGACGCGCCGCGGGCGGACAGGGTGTACACGGAGGAGCCGACGACCGAGCGATCGTTGTAACTGTCCGCGTGTACGGAGATGAACATATCGGCCTGCTGATCGCGCGCCCGCTTGATACGGACCCTATGCGCCAGAAAGTAATCACCATCGCGTGTGAGGATCGCGCGCATGCCCGGTTCGCGATCGATCCGATCTTTGAGACGCCGGGCGATGGCCAGCGTCACATCCTTCTCGCGGGCACCACCGCGTCCCATTGCGCCGGGATCATCGCCGCCATGTCCGGCATCGATCGCCACCACAATGTCCCGACCCAGGGTACTGGGTGTGGACTTCACGACCGTTGGCGCAGAAGAAACCGCGGGTGCTGGCGCTGCAGCGGGAACGACCGTCGCTGCTGCTCCGGGGGCCAGATCGACCACCAATCGATGCCCCAGACTCCCCTGCGGATCGACGGCGAATGCTTTCGGCGCAGTCGGACCGGTCAGGTCCACCACCAGCCGTAGGTCCTGGCCCTGAACACCCGCTCGCAACTGCTTGGCAAACCCCTGCCCCGCCGGCATGGCGAGCGCCGTGTTTTCCAGGCGAGCGGATTGAATGTCGACGACGACGCGATCCGGGTTTTGCAGCGTCGAAACGGTGTACTTCGCGCGAGCGGAAAGATCCAGGACTACCCGCGTCGCATCGGGACCGGCCCACAAACGGACATCCTTCACCAGGACATTGGGGGCGGCGAAGGCGATCGGCGCCATCAACAGAGCGCAACACAGTCCCATGACCGCCTGCAGGCGGGCATGGGAAGCTGATTGACACTGCGCGGATTTCATGAGTCCCCGTAATGTACTCTGTGCGTTGAGATTATTTCAATACAAATTATGAAGATAGATCACCTAGCTTGAGCTTTATCGCACTACTGGCAGCTGCCTCAGCAATTCCCTGCCCACAGCACCACGCGCGTGCAGAGTGATCTCGCGCTGGTCATCGCCGCAGTAACCAATCGAGAGATCCAGATCGGCCGGCGGAATCATCCCCTCGCCGCGCTCGGGCCACTCGATGAGCAGCACCGAATCGACCGACAACAGATCCCGCACGCCGAGCGCGTCGACTTCCCGCGGATCGGCCAGTCGATACAGATCCAGATGAAACACCTGACGATCTGCAACGTCGTAGGGCTCGACGAGCGTGTATGTCGGACTGCGGGCCGGCCCGGCAATACCCAACGCATTCAACACGCCGCCGACAAACGTCGTCTTGCCCGCGCCGAGTTCGCCCTGAATGGCGACGACCACGGCGTTACCGCGATGCCGGGCGAGCGCACGACCGAGATCACGCCCGAGTTCGCGCATCGCCTCTGCACTCGGGACGTTCAGATTTGCTGTGTCGGATTCACGCATATCGGCAGGTAGGTAAACAGATCGCTTGCCAACAAGCCGCGCTCGCCCCGACGCGCAGCCATGTCTCCCGCCATCGCGTGCACCAATACTCCCGCCCGCGCCGCTTCAGCCAACTCCGCGGTCTGCGCCGCGATGCCTGCGATGACACCCGTCAGCACATCACCCATGCCAGGTGACGCCATGCCGGGATTGCCCTGATCGCAGATCGATGGCAGTCCGTCGCGCTCGACGACGAGCGTACCGGCGCCTTTCAGCACCACCGTTCCCCCGTAGCGCTCGACGATCTGTCGCGCAGCCGACAGACGATCGGCCTGAACAGCGGCGGTCGACATCCCCAACAACCGCCCGGCCTCGCCGGGATGCGGCGTGAGGATGCGGTGCTCGCCCTTGCACGGCGATTGCGCCAATAGATTCAGCGCATCGGCATCGATCACGGTAGGTTTATCGGAATGCAGCGCACTGTTCGCCACGGAGTGCGCCCAGGCGTCCTGCCCCAGCCCCGGCCCGACGGCGATGATGTCGGCGCGCTCGATGAGCGCCTGCAAATCAGCGCCCGATTCGATGCCGCGACAGATCAGTTCCGGACGTTGCGCCACCACGCCCGCGACATTCTCCGGACGCGTGGCGACAGTGACGAGCCCGGCACCGACCCGTAACGCTGCTTCGCCGGAAAGACGCGCGGCGCCAGCCATACCGACACCGCCACCGATGACCAACACGTGCCCCTGCTGCCCCTTGTGCGTCGTACGCCGACGGCGAGGCAGCAATCGCGCCAGTGCGTCCTCGCTGATTCGCAAGACCGAGGGCCGCGCGTGAGACAGTGCTGCGTCCGACAGATCCAATGAATCGAACATGACGACGCCCGTGCAATTCGGTCCGTCGCCGAGATAGAAGCCCTGCTTCAGCCCAAGGAAGGCGAGTGTTCGCTCGGCATGGATCGCGGCCCCGAGGATCTCCCCGGTATCCGAATCGAGTCCGCTCGGAATATCCAGTGCCAGGATAGGCGCGGATGATTGATTCACACGCGCAATCTTTGCCGCCATCGCAGGCTCGATCGCGCGCGACAGGCCAATTCCGAAAATGGCGTCGACAATGACTTCTGCCCCATTCAGACAGTCATCCGACCAGCTGCGGGTCGCTCCACCTTCCGCGACGAAATCCCGCCATGCCCGATGCGCATCGCCGCGCAGCGAGGCAGGATCCGCCAGTGCGATGACCGTCACGTCGAGGCGCCGGGTTCGCGCCAGTCGCGCGAGGACGTAACCGTCGCCGGCGTTGTTGCCAGGCCCGCACAGAACAACGACCCGTTGCGCACCCGGCCAGTAACTGCGCAACGTCGTGAGCGCAGCCTCACCTGCCGATGTCATCAAGGTGTAACCGGGAATACCCAGGTCCTCGATTGCATGACGATCGAGTTCGCGCACTTGTGCAGCGGTGTGAATGGCGAGGGGCAGATTGGCCATGACCCAGTATACTTTGACCGTTGCGAGATCCGCGTTGCGATCGCCGCTCATGGCCGAAGATTTCCCTACCCCCCCCGCCGACCTGCTCGCCACCGACATCCGTGAGTGGGGCCGCGAACTCGGGTTTCAGCAGATCGGCATCGCCGCACCGGGCGTGGCGGAAGACGAAGCGCGACTCATGCGCTGGCTCGACCTGCAGCGCCACGGTGAGATGGAATACATGTCGCGCCACGGTCGCATGCGCGCCCGCCCCGACGAACTCGTCCCAGGCACGATGCGCGTGATCTCCGCGCGGATGGACTACCTGCCGCCGGATGCCGCGCCTGCTGACGACGTGCTCGGCGATCCGCAACGCGGCTATATTTCGCGTTACGCGCTCGGACGCGACTATCACAAGCTGCTGCGCAGTCGTCTTGCGCGACTCGCGGACAAGATCTCTGCACGCTGTGCCGGCACACGTTACCGCGCCTTCGTCGACAGCGCTCCGATTCTGGAAAAGGCGTTCGCCCGCGATGCCGGGCTCGGCTGGATCGGCAAACACACGAACCTGATCAACCGCAACGCGGGCTCATGGTTCTTCCTCGGGGAAATTCTCACCGATCTGCCGTTGGCCGTAGACGCACCGGCGAGCGCTCATTGCGGCACCTGTAACGCGTGTATCGACGTTTGCCCCACGCAAGCCATCGTCGCTCCTTACGAACTCGATGCGCGTCGCTGCATTTCATACCTGACGATCGAACTGCGCAGCTCCATCCCGATCGAGTTCCGCAAGGCCATGGGCAATCGCATCTACGGCTGCGATGACTGCCAGCTGGTGTGCCCCTGGAACAAATTTGCGCGCATCGCGGTGGAAAAAGACTTCGCCGTCCGCCACGGACTCGACGCGCCGCAGCTCATCGATCTCTTCGCCTGGACGGAAGCGGAATTCCTGACCCGAACCGAAGGCAGCGCCATCCGGCGCATCGGCCACGAATGCTGGTTGAGAAATATCGCAGTTGCGCTCGGCAATGCGCCGACGTCGGAACGCGTCGTGGCGGCGCTGCACGCGAGAGCGGACGATCCGTCGGAGCTGGTGCGCGAACACGTGGCATGGGCCCTGGCCCAGCACACGTCGCCACACGCTAACGTCGCGGTGTCGCCTTGACGTTGTCGATGAGACGGGCGCGACCGATGCGCGCCGCGGTTGCGATCACGACATCCGCAGTGGTTGCGGGCTCACCCAGCGTTGCCGCATCGCGAATCGAGAAGTAGTCGGGTTTGAATCCAGCCTTCTGCAGCGCCTCGATGCCGGCCTGCTCCAAGACCGCAAAATCCGCGACGCCGGATTCGATGGCGCGCCGCGCGGCTTCGAGCGCGGCAAAAATGCGCGGCGCCTGCTGTCGCTGCTCGACCGACAGGTAACGGTTACGCGAACTCATGGCGAGCCCGTCCGCTTCGCGCGTGGTCGGCACGCCGACGATTTCCATCGGCATGCACAGGTCGGTCGCGGCGCGACGGATGATCATGAGCTGCTGGTAGTCCTTCTCGCCGAACAGCGCCACATCCGGTTGCACGAGATTCAGCAGCTTCGTGACGATGGTCGCGACGCCGACGAAATGTCCCGGGCGAAACGCGCCGCACAGGATGCCATCGAGATCGGGCACCTGGACTCGCGTGGAAATCTCCTGGCCGCGCGGATACATCTCGTCCACTTCCGGCAGGAACAACAGGTCGGTATCGAGCGACTCAAGCAGCGCACGATCCTCATCGGGTGTGCGCGGATATGCCGCGAAATCCTCATTCGGACCGAACTGCATCGGATTGACGAAGACGCTGACGACGACCCGCTCAGCGAGTTGCGTTGCACGGCGCACGAGATCGCCGTGGCCCTGGTGCAGATTGCCCATCGTCGGCACGAACGCGACGCGCTCACCGCCGTTACGCCACTGCGCCACGATGCGACGCAGGTCCGCCGAACGAACGATCGTATCCATCAGAAACAGTGTTCCGGTCCAGGGTAGGCGCGCGATCTGACCGCGTCGCTGTATGCCTTGATCGCTTCCAGCGGGCTGCCGTGGCCTTCCATGAAATTCTTCGAGAACTTGGGTTTGCGGCCGGCGGTGATGTCGAGCACGTCGTACAGCACCAGAATCTGACCGTCGGTATCCGGCCCGGCGCCGATGCCGATCACAGGGACGTGCAGCTCGCGCGTGATCTGCGTACCCAGTTTTGCGGGAATGCATTCGAGCAGCACGATATCTGCGCCCGCCGCTTCCAGCGCCTTCGCGTCGCGCATCATCTGTTCGGCGGCAGCTTCTTCGCGACCCTGCACACGAAAGCCACCGACCTTGTGGACCGATTGCGGCTTGAGACCGAGATGAGCGCAGACGGCGATGTCGTGCTTCGCGAGGAACTCGACGATCTCGACCTGACCCGAACCGCCTTCGAGCTTGACCATTTTGGCGCCGCCCTCCTGCATCAGACGCACGGCGTTATCGAGCGCCTGTTCCTTGGAGGAGTAGGTCATGAAGGGCATATCGGCCAGCAGGAAGGGGCGATACAGACCCTTGGCGACAGCGCGACAGTGATAGATCACATCGTTCAGCGTGACCGGCACCGTGGTGTCGTGACCCTGGATGACCATGCCCAGCGAATCGCCCACGAGCACCAGATCGATTCCGGCGTCATCGACCAGCGTCGCAAAACTGGCGTCATACGCGGTGATACAGGCGATCTTCTCGCCTTCGGCCTTCATGCGCTCCAGCGTCGCAACATTGACCGGCGGACGCGGTGCGTACCGCTCTTGCAGATGCTTGTACATCAATGACTCGCGAACTTTGAATACCGACTAGCGGCGCGAGGAAGGAACGCACGGGAAGAAGCGCGCAAATCTGCGCGCGCAGCCGATGCAAATGCATACCCCCCGGCCGACGGCGCCAAGAATGAACGACGGGATTGCAAACATCAACCGCAACGCAAAAACCCAACGGCGGCGTTGGGACGCAGCGCGCGCCTCCGCCATGCTCAATCTGCAGCGCTTTTCAACGGATTGTAGTAGTGCCGTCCCTTACGCACGCGACGCACCTGCTCGAACAACTGTTCGTAGTCGCGATCGTTGGAAACGAAGTCGGCCTGCGCTGCATTCACGATCAGCAGCGGCGATGCGTCATAAGCGTGGAAGAACCGTGCGTATGCTTCCTGCAAGCGCTCGAGATACTCGCGCTCGATCTGCTGTTCGTAACGAATACCTCGCCGTGCGATGCGCTCGAGCAGCACGTCGATCGGCGCCTGCAGGTAGATCACCAGATCCGGCACCGGCGCGTCCACCGCAAGTCGTTCGTAGATCTGCTCGTACAGCGCAAATTCCTCATCGTCGAGCGTGAGGCGCGCGAACAGGCGGTCCTTGTCGAGCAGGTAATCCGCCACCCGCACCGTCTCGAACAGATCGTGCTGGCGGATATCCTCGAGCTGTCGTGTGCGCTGAAACAGGAAGAACAACTGCGCTGGCAACGCCCCGGCGCGCGGATTGCGATAGAACCGCTCGAGGAACGGATTTTCCTCCGCCTGCTCCAGGATCAGTTCGCTGCCGAAGCTGTGCGCGAGGCGCCGCGCGAGACTGGTCTTGCCAACCCCGATGGGACCTTCGACCACGACAAAGCGATGCGACGCTGTTGGAAGTTTCTCGGACATGCGGCAGCAGAAATATTCTTTATGGAATCGGCACGAGTCCGGCGGCGCCGACCCGCGCGGCCAGGCCCGCAACACTTCCGTGCCCGGGAACGATGAGGTCAGGCGCGATATCGCGCAAAGGATACAGGACGAAGTTGCGCTCGTGGACACCAGGATGCGGCACGACCAGATCCCCTTCGTTGATCTGCACCGAACCGTAGACGAGCAAGTCCAGATCGATCCTGCGAGGCCCCCACCTCACCACCGGCGAGGTGCGACCCATGTCGGCCTCGATCCTTTTGAGACGCAGCAGCAACTCACGAGGCTCGAGCTGCGTGAGCAGCCCGGCCACCGCGTTGATGAAGCCGGGCTGTTCCTGCGGACCGAGTGGCACCGAACGATACAGACGCGATGAACTCACCAGGCAACTTGCTTCGAGTGCCTGCAAGCGCTGCAAGGCCATGCGGACCTGCGCGAGCGGATCATCGAGATTGCTGCCAATAGCAACGTACGCCGGCATCCACAGGGACGACATTCCGTCGTTCCCGTCAGGGAGTACTGGCGGCCGGAGGAGGGCGGCGTCTTCGGCGGCGGCGCGGACTGGCTGAACCTGCAGGCTCTGCAGCTGCTACTCCCAGGGGGCGCTGCTCAACTCGCGCAATGCGTTCCTCCGGAGGCAACTCCTGGATCTCGGTCCACCAGGTTGCAAGCTCCGGATCGACTTCTCCTGCTGCCGCCCGCAGCAACAGAAAATCGTAAGCGGCGCGAAAACGCGGATGATCGAGCAGACGCAACGCCCGCCTGCCGGAGCGCACGGCAAAGCGCGGCTGCATGGCGACCACTTCGCGCATCGGCAACGTGAAACGCTTGGGCACGGCGATGCGCGCCTGCTGTCGCGTCGTCATCTGATCACACGCCAGCGACATCAGCTGGATCTCGCTGTCCTCCTGCGAATCAAATTTCTGATAGGCGCGGCTGATCGCCGGCCAGAGCAGCACTGCAAACAGGAAGGTCGGCGTGACGGACTTGTCCGCCCTCACTCGCGCATCGGTGCCTTCGAGCCCCAGACGCAGCAGCCTGGCCGCCGGACTGTCGGGCTGCTCCTTCAACGCCGCCGCCATATCCGGGAACAAATGCTCGAGCAGGCCGTAGCGCACCAGCAGATCGAAGGCGCCCACGGCCGTGCCCGACAGGAACAGCTTGGTGATCTCATCGAACAGACGTGCCGGCGGCACGGCGTCGAGCATCCACGCCAGCTTGCTGATCGGCGCCGCGGTTTGCGGTTCGATCTCGAAATCGAGCTTCGCCGCGAAGCGGATCGCCCGCAGCATGCGCACCGGATCTTCGCGGTAGCGGGTCTCGGGATCGCCGATCAATCGCAGGATGCGGTCCCGGGCATCGGCAACACCACCGACGTAGTCCCAGACCGTGAAGTCCTCGATGCTGTAATAAAGAGCGTTCGCCGTGAAGTCACGACGCCAGACGTCTTCTTCGATCGTGCCGTAAAGGTTGTCGCGCAGAATCCGACCACGCGCATCGAGCACGCGATGGCCGCCCTCATCGACACTGTTGTCATCGTCGATAGCCGTATGGGCTGCGCGGAACGTGGCGACTTCGATGATCTCGTAGCCGTACCGCACATGCGCCAGATGGAAGCGGCGGCCGATCAACCGGCAGTTGCGAAACAACTGCTTCACCTGATCGGGATGCGCGTTGGTCGCAATGTCGAAGTCCTTTGGCTCGATCCCAAGCAACAGATCGCGCACCGCGCCACCCACGAGGAATCCCTGATAACCGGCCTCTTTGAGCCGATACAGGACCTTCAGTGCATTGGGGGAGATGTTGGCCCGGGAAATCGGGTGACTATCGCGCGCAACGATCAGCGGCTTGTCGGGTTCGACCTGGGGGTCCGTAAAATTTTGTTGGTTCAAAAGAGCGCACGCCGCTTTAAGTACAGTGGAATCGCCGTCTATAATACAGCCTCGGCCGGCGTCCGACCGGACCGACAATCACGCTCCCATCGTCTAGAGGCCTAGGACACAGCCCTCTCAAGGCTGGTACGAGGGTTCGAATCCCTCTGGGAGCGCCATTTTTGCGGCATCGCCCGCATTCGATCAAGGGCTTACGTCCGCGGACACCATCAGTCTGTCGCCCTGCCGCGCTTGTCGATCATCTTCGCATCCGCGGGAATGGCGACCTCGCTTCCGCGCATGCAGGCGTGTTCGTCGATACGATTCGCGCGAAACCACTGCAGTCCACCCGCCTCGGGCATGTCGATCTGCAGATACAGCGCGATTGGCCAGCCGTGATAGCTGCGAACGCAGGTCTCGGTGCGCGGACCTTGCATGGGAATGCGCTTGGCGACGCATCTGACGCCCGCATATTCGCGGTCGCCGATCGTTTCGGCGGTGCCTTCCATCGCCAGCAGCATCGCTGTCATGTCACGGTCAGGGGCGTCCACAGCGATGCGACGCGCCTCGCCAGTCACGCTGCTGTAGCTGATCCGTTCAGTGGCAGACTTGATGGTCATGAAGTGCAGGGGAACCTGCCGATACCCCACCCACAGGATGGGTCGTCCTGATGCGTCGCGAAAATGTACCCCCGGCGCCGGAGCGAGCATGTCCTTGCTCACCGTGGCCTTGATGCCGACACCGCGCTGAATGTCGATGAGGCGCTGCGGCGTCGCATAGACGATGCGCGAAGTGATCCCGCGCGCTTCGGGGAAATTCCGCAGTACTTCCGACCATGGACCCATCGGGGCATTGATGGAGGGGACGGAAGCTTCGTAGTCGATCCTGACACCGTCACAGGCCTCCTGCGCCTCTCCCACGGTAACGACGCCCGCCAGAACGGCTCCCGCGATCCATTGCCGCATGATTACATCCCTGCTTACTGCGTGCCCCCAGCCTAGAACACGCGAGGATCGTTGCGCTACGCCGGTCCGTAGCCGCCCGGAAGCAAGGCGACCGCCCAACCGCACCGATCTGCTCCTCCAGTGGGAGCGCCATCTCAGAACTGGTCGACTTTCCAGCTGCATAATCCCGGCACTGAACCGGAGCTGATATGACACCAGCGGACCGCCGCATCACGGAGCAGATCGACAAATGGCTGACCAGCATCGATTTGCATCTGAAGTACGTCGAGCTCAGCGACGCCGCTTACGCCCGTGCGCAGCCCTGGCCGAAGCACGACCGGCCCACGCGGTGGGTACTGGAGGTCGCGCGCCAGAAGATCCTCGAACTCAAGTCGCACTGTGAGACCCGCCAAGCCATGGGAGACAGTCGCTTCGCTGAATCTCTGGAGCTAATGGCATTCCTTGCCAACCTGGTGGGGATCCAGCACATCCAGCGTTTTGTGCCGCTGGCTGATCCCGACCGCGGGAACACCAGCAGCGGAGCGAGCCAGACAGTCGAAGCGCCGACGGTGATCAGGCCTGCGCAGCCGAAGATTTCCCGACCCGCTGAAGAAGCGACTCGCGAGATGCCGAAGCTCAGAGTCCCCGCCCCCGGCAAAGCAGCGGTGCCCGCGCCCTCCGGACAGAAAGCGACGCAGCCACCCGCAAAAAACGCCGTAGCAGCGCGGCCAGAGCAGAAGCCCGCGACTCGCCCCGCCGCAGGCGCCGCGAAACCCGAGGCGACACCCAGGACATTGACGACCGACCTGAAGGAAAAAATGCTGGCAGACGCTGTACGACTGCTGAAATGGGGCAAGCCCTGGCACGAGTTGGCCGAGTTGATCGGACGGATCGCAGACCGTCCTGCCGTGCCAGAGATCCGTAAATTTCTGCGCGCGAACAAGGCGGACATCGAGATACGTGCGGCGAAGACCGCCTGACCAGACCCCGGCAAATCACGAGAGCAAAAAAAAAGGCCGGGAATCTTACGATAACCCGGCCAATCAGGGGGATTCGAGCATTAGCCGCGCCGTTGTTACCCGGCACGACTCTCAGCGACCTTTGCATTGACCGGCGGGAGCGCATTAGTTCCCGAACATCTGTTCGGTCGTTGCTGCCGCTGCGTCATTTTGCGATGCCAAATATACACACCGAAATACTGCGGCGCAACAGCAATTCTGTGATCGCATCCGCAAATAGCTCGGTACACAGGCAGTTCTAAAGCATTGTCCGCTCCGGGGCTTCAGAGCACGCGCTTCTCTCGCACTGCCAAAAAAACCCGCTCCGTGCACATGCACGATCCTGCGCACCGCAAATTAAGTCACCGTCATATTGCTGCCCGGCCCCAAGCGGAGTGTTGAAAAAATCCGCGGGGCCGTAGAAAAATCCCCCGCCCGATTTCTGGATCGAACCACCCTCGCCAGGGTCATCGAATTCAACGAGCCAGCGTGAACTCGGCGCGGACTGCCGCTGTCACACGACAGGCTTTTCAACCAAGAACAAAGCGAAAGCGACATGATCGAGATCAACCATCTGACCAAACGCTACGGATCGCTGACTGCGGTCGATTCCATCAGCTTCGACGTCGCACCAGGCCAGGTGCTCGGCTTCCTGGGACCGAATGGGGCCGGTAAGTCGACCACCATGAAAATGATCACGGGATTCCTGGCGCCCACCTCGGGCAGCATCCGGGTGTGCGGGCACGACGTCGAATCCTCGCCGATCGCTGCCAAGACCTGCATGGGGTACCTGCCCGAAGGCGCCCCGGCGTATTCGGAAATGACCGCGCGCAGCTTCCTGGACTTCATCGCGAATATTCGCGACCTGAAAGGCGAGCGGCGGCGCAGCCGACTGGACGACGTGATCGCGCGACTTGCCCTGGGCGGCGTGCTCGACCAGGCAATCGAAACATTGTCCAAGGGCTTCAAGCGCCGCGTGGGCCTCGCGCAGGCGCTGTTGCACGATCCGCCCGTACTGATTCTGGATGAGCCGACCGACGGCCTCGATCCCAACCAGAAGCACGAGGTGCGCACGCTCATCAATGCGATGGCGAAGGACAAGATCATCGTCATTTCGACGCACATCCTCGAAGAGGTCGACGCGGTGTGCAATCGCGCGATCATCATCGCCAACGGCCGCATCCTCGCGGACGACACTCCGCAGCGGTTGGCCGCGACTGCGCCCTCCAGGCGACTCGATGATTTTTTCCGGACGATTACCACCCAACAGGCGCCCATCGCCGCGGGAGCAGTCGTCCATGCATAACATCTGCACACTCTGCAAACGCGAGTTCGCCAGCTACTTCGCCACGCCGCTGGCCTTCGTCTTCATCGTGATCTTCCTGGTGCTCACCGGCGTGTTCACGTTCTTCATCGGCGGCTTCTATGAGCGCGGCCAGGCCGACCTCGCGCCGTTCTTCAGCTATCACCCCTGGCTGTACCTGTTCCTGATTCCCGCGCTGTCGATGCGACTGTGGGCGGAGGAGCGCAAATCAGGAACGATCGAGCTGCTCATGACCCTGCCGGTCACCGTGTGGCAGGCCGTGGTCGGCAAATTCCTCGCCGCGTGGGCGTTTGCCGGTCTCGCGCTCGCACTCACCTTCCCCATGTGGATCACCGTGAATTATCTCGGCGACCCTGACAACGGCACGATCGTGGCGGCGTACATCGGCAGCTTCCTCATGGCAGGCGGCTTCCTCGCTGTTGGCGGCTGCATCTCCGCGGCAACCCGCAATCAGGTCATAGCCTTCATCCTCACCGCCGTGATCTGCCTGTTCTTCTTCCTGCTGACGGGCTTCGGACCGGTCATCAATGTGTTCAGCGGCTGGCTGCCGCAGCCGGTCGTCGATGCACTGGCGTCGCTTTCGTTCCTCACCCACTTCAGCTCCATCGCCAAGGGCGTGATCGACCTGCGCGATCTGCTCTACTTCGCGACGCTCATCGTCGCGTGGCTGGTGGCGAATGCCATCGTGCTGGAAATGAAGAAGGCCGACTGATCATGAGCAAGAACACCCTCCCTTCATCGACCACCCGGCGTAATGCTTTCGGACTCGGCGCACTCGTCGCGCTGGCACTGCTGTTCATCGGCGTGACGATCCTGCTCACGTTCCTGCTGCGCGGCGCGCGGCTCGATCTGACCGAGAGCAAGCTGTACTCGATCGCTCCGGGCACGCAGCACATCCTCGAGACATTGCAGGAGCCCATCAACCTCTACTTCTTCTTCTCGCAGGAGGCGAGCCGCGAATCGCCACAGATCCGTGCGTATGGCCAGCGTGTGCAGGAACTGCTCGAGGAAATGGCGCAGCGCTCCGATGGCAAGCTGCGACTGAACGTCATCGATCCCCAACCCTTTTCCGAAGACGAAGACCGGGCGACGGAATTCGGCCTGCAGGCCGTGCCGCTCGGCGGGCAGGGGCAGTCGCTGTACTTCGGTATGGCCGGCACCAATTCGACCGACGGCCGGGAAATCATTGCGTTCTTCCAGCCCGACAAGGAAGAGTTCCTGGAATATGACGTGGCCAGCCTGATCCATCGACTGGCGAACACCAAGCGCGCCAAGCTCGGCCTCATTGCCGGACTGCCTGTCGATGCCGCCTTCGATCCGGCGTCGGGCCAGATGCGTCCGGGCTGGACCAGCATCACCCAGATCCACCAGCTGTTCGACGTGCAGACGCTCGCGACCGATGTCGCGGAAATCGCGCCGGACATCGACACGCTGATGATCGTGCATCCGCGTGAGCTGTCGCCCGCGACGCTGTACGCCATCGATCAGTTCGTCCTGCGTGGCGGCAAGTTGCTGGCGTTCATGGACCCGCAGTCGGAGAACGATCCGCAGGCGGCGCAGATGGCGCAAATGGGCGGCATGATGGGCAGCCGCTCCTCGAGCCTCGGGCCGCTGCTCGAGGCGTGGGGCGTCGACTTCGATACGGGACAGATCGTCGGCGACCGCGAACTGGGCCTGACTGTCGCCCTGCAGGCGAATCAGGCGCCCTCGCAGCACATTGCCATCATCGGCTTCAATCGCGACAGCATGAATGGCAAGGACGTCGTGACCTCGGCGCTCGATTCGATCAATGCCATGACTGCGGGAGCGCTGAGCAAGAAGGAAGGCGCAGCGATCGAGTTCGAGCCGTTGATTCAGTCGAGCACGAACGCCGCATTGCTGCCGGCTGCAAAACTCACCTTTCTGCCGGACAGCGAGTCGCTCCTGGATGGGTTCAAAGCGAGCGGCGAGCGCTACGCGATTGCTGCTCGCATTCACGGCAAGCTGAAATCCGCGTTCCCGAGCGGCGCACCGCAAGGCGCCACCGCGGGACAGGCACTGAAGGAAAGCGCGAATGACGCGAACATCATCCTGGTGGGCGACACGGACATCCTCGCCGACCCGCTGTGGGTCCGCACCCAGAATGTGTTCGGTCAGCGCGTCGCGATGGCCTGGGCGAACAACGGCGACTTCCTCGCCAATGCGGTCGACAACCTCGCCGGCAGCTCCGATCTCATCAGCATTCGCGGTCGCCAGAGCTTCTTCCGCCCGTTCACCAGGGTCGACGACCTGCGTCGCCGCGCCGATGACCGTCTGCGTGCGACCGAGCAGGATCTGGATCAGAAATTGCGCGACACCGAGCTGAAGCTCACGCAGCTCCAATCGAGTCGCGCGAACCAGGAAGAACTCGTGCTTTCCCCGGAGCAGGAAGCCGAACTCACCCGCTTCACGCAAGAGCGCGCGCGTATCCGCAAGGAACTGCGCGACGTGCGACGGTCGCTCGATGTCGAGATCGAAGGTCTCGGCACGAAGCTCAAGCTGCTGAACATTGCGCTGATCCCGGCGTTGATCGCGATCGCGGCCATCGCCATCGCCGTCACCCGCCGACGCAAGCTGCGCGCCGGCCGCGCCGCGGCTCACACCGGTTGAGGAGGCCCGGATGACTTCACGCACTCTTTCCTTCCTTGGTCTGGCAGCCGTCTTCGTCCTCGCCCTGGCGCTGTGGCTCGCTTACCCGCGCTCGACCGATCAGAAACCAACGCTGCTCTATCCCGGTCTCAAGGAAGAGCTGTCGCAGGTCAGCATGATCCGCATCTTCAAGGCGGGCGACGTGCCGGCTATCGAGCTGACCCGTAGTGAATCGCAGTGGCAGCTTGCACAGCGTTCGAACTATCCCGCGGACAGCGCCAAGGTGCGCCGTCTTCTGCAGGCATTGGCGGACGCCAGGCCGACCGAAGAGAAGACATCCAATCCAGACAACTATGCTGCATTGGGCGTGGAAGACATCGCGGATACCAGCGCAACCGGCGTGCGGATCGAACTCTCGGGCCCCAGGCAGGCGGTGAATCTGATCGTCGGCAAGAATGCCGGCATGAAGGGCTCGTACGTGCGTCGCGCGGGTGAGGCAACGAGCTGGCTGACGAGCGAGAGCATCGACGCGTCCGCGTTGGCGCATGACTGGCTGCGCAACTCTGTGATCGATATCAGCGCCGATCGCATCCAGTCGGCAACGATCTCGATTGGAAACGACCGACCCTACACAGTCGCCAAGGCCGCGCGCGCCGACGCAGATTTCAAGGCCGAAGACCTGCCGCGGGGTAAGGAAGCGGATACTTTCGCGGCGAACAACGTCGCGACCGCACTTGCCGGACTGACACTCGCCGATGTACGACCGGCGCAGGATTTCGCCGCCGACAAACCGATCGCGAGTGCGACGTTCAGGACGTTCGACGGACTGGTCGTGGATCTCGACGGCTGGTCGAAGGACGGCAAACACTACGTCACGGCCAGAACCACTCAGGACGACGCACTGGCGCAGCGCTTCCATGTGGATGCAAAGGAAATCGCGACTACCGGTGATGAAGGAAGCACTGCCGCCGCGGCCAAGCCCGCATCCGACACCGCCGGCGCGATCAACGCCCGGCTGCAAGGCTGGGCCTATGAGATCGCCGACTACAAGTACGAGGCGATCTTCAAGCCGGCGACTGCGGTCATCAAGAAGTGAGGACGCTCAACGCTTCGGCAGCACCACCATGC
This sequence comes from Povalibacter sp., assembly GCF_036520495.1. Taxonomy (GTDB): domain Bacteria; phylum Pseudomonadota; class Gammaproteobacteria; order Steroidobacterales; family Steroidobacteraceae; genus Steroidobacter. The sequence continues at coordinate 60,774 of NZ_DATDJO010000039.1, forward strand.
GCGTACCGGTCCACCGATCGTGCAGCGCGCGGCCGTCACGATCGATCCAGACCCAGGCATACGCCACGATGAGCGGCAGCAGCGAACAGATCATGGCAATCGTGCGTGGCGGACGATCCGGCCAGTGCCCCCAGATGAACCAGTAACCAGCGAAGAAAGGCGTCCATAACAGGACCAGCAATGCAAAACGCCGGATGGCCATCCTGGGCGAGATGAGCATCCCATCAGTACGCTGCAATCGCAGGCGCCAGGGCAACATTCCGACCGTCTGGCCACGCCGCGACCAGAAGAAGACGAAGAACGCGCCCATGACGGCCAACTGGACGAACCAGTACAGATAAGCCAGCGCACCGACTTCACGCGGGATCAGCACCCGCCCGTTCAGGAACGGCATGAATGGAAAAGTCGCAATGATCGCCAGGGCAAGCACAGGCAGACAGTCGTAGCAGACGGCGGCGAGTCGACGCAGCAGGCTGGCAGGTACGAGCGTCGTTTTATCTGGAGAAACGTCAGCGGACACGAGACACCGCAATAGCCGTGATCACGGCCAGCAAGAACGTGGGAGTCCAGCCCACCACGATGGGAGGCAGGTCGAAAATGGCGCCGCTGCTGTCCATGAGCTTCGCCAGCAGCAGGAACACGACGCCGACCATGATGCCGACCACCGTGCGCGCGCCGGTTCCCGTCGAACGCATGGGACCGAACGCAAAGGGTACGGCGAGGACGACGATGATGGCGACCGCGATCGTCCGCGCGATCCGCGCCCACATCGCAGTCTCGGCCGAACGCGCATCCAGTCCATTGCGCTTCAGGTGCGAGACGTAACTGAACAGCGCCTGCACCGGCATCGCATCCGGCTTGATGGCTGCGAGACCGAGGAACTCCGCCGATACGTTGGTCTTGAGGCTCGCCGATGCATGTTGCTCAGGCACGATTCGATCCGCTTCGATCTTCGACTGACGATAGTCCGTCAGCTCCCAGCTGTTCTGCGCATCGATGCTCGCACTGCCCGCCCTGCCGACGCTGCGCAGGCGATGCTGCGCGTCGAACTGGAAAACATACACACCGCCAAAATTGTTGGCTGCGCTTTGCCGCTGCACGGACAGGATCGTGTTGCCGTCCTTCGCCCAGGCGGCTCGATTGCCCGCCATGCTGTAGTCCTGGAATTTCTGGAAGGTCTTCATCTCGCGGGCGTACTGCTCCATCGGCGGCGCGACATATTCCCCAAGGACCCACGTCAGGGCCATCAGCAGCACGCCGGCTCCGAATACCCAAGCACCGATGCGTGCGACCGAGACTCCGGCGGCGCGAATGACGACGAGTTCCATCGAGCGAGCCAGGTTACCCAACGACAGTAACGAGCCGATCAGCGCAGCGATGGGCAGCATGTCGAACGCGGTCTGCGGAAGATTCAGGCCAACGAACAGCAGAGCACTGGTGGCGCCGTAGTTACCCGTACCGATGTCGTCCTGCTCGGTGATGAGCATGTACAACCCGTTCAGCACGAGCAACACCAGCAACACCAGCAGCGTGTAGCCAATGACGGCCCGCATCACATATCGCGACAACACCGACATGATCAACCCGCCACCGCGACGGGGCGGGCTCGCCCGATCGGATAAGCCCGCAACAGCAGACCCGCCGCCACTACCAGCGCGATTGCATGGACCCACCACAGTCCGAGGAACTGCGGCATGACTCCGCTCTCGAGCCAGGTCCGGGCGGCCACCAGCGATTGCTGGTAGATGAAATAGACGAGGATGGCGATGCCCATCTTGCCGAAGCGGCCCTGGCGCGGACGCAGGCGCGCCAGCGGTACCGCCAGCGCCATCAGCACGAGCGCACTCACTGGCGTTGCGATTCTCCATTGCAGTTCGGCAACGTCGTCGAGGTCGGAAGACGCGAGCAGGTCGGCGGTGCTTTTCATATCCGCCTTGGCGGTGCGGCTGCCCGGATCACCGAGCCGGATCGGAATACCGCCTTCGCTGAACTTGATGATGCGGAACCCCCCTTCGCCGGGCACACCCTCGTAGCGTTCACCGTCATAGAGCACGAAGGTCTGCTCGGCCTGCCCCGCTCCGCGCTGCTCGGCACGAGTCGCGGTCCAGATCTCCCACTTGCTTGGTGCCTGCGTCGCGGCCTCCACGGCCTGGTCGGTCTTCGCCGGTCGTTCGATGAACACGTTCACGTTGTACAGAATTCCATTGCTGTCGACGCGCTCGGCATAGAACACGATATTGCCGCCATCGAAGGTGCGGAACCGGCCCGGTTCGAGCAGCCCGAACTGAGCATCCCGCAACGCTTCTGCTCTGATCGCCTGAGCACGCGCGCTGGCCGCGGGAATCGCCGAGAACGAGAGCCATGCAAGCAGTGCCATGATGAAAACGCCGAGGATCGTGATCGGCCGGAACAGCCCCGCCGGCCCGACGCCGCACGCCTGTATCGCCGCCATTTCGCTTTCGTGATACAGCCGGCCCAGCGCCAGCATGATCGCCAGGAAAAAACCGATCGGCATGATGATCGACAGGTTGCCCGTCGTGGTGAGTCCGATCAGGGCAAAGACGACGTCGCGGGGAAAATCGTTGGCTGCCGCCTGCGACAGCACCCGCGCCAGCTGATTTGCCAGCAGAATCGCGAGCAGCACGACGGTCACGGCCAGCCAGCTGACGGCGACCTCACGAAACACATAGCGATCGAGCGTACGCAGCGCGAATTACCTCAGCGCGAAACCGTCAGGCGCCGGTACTCAATGGACCGGCCGGCCGGAAGGTTTCAACGGGATCGAATCGGGTAGACTACGAATTGGCCGAAACGATCCCGAAGCGATCGGTTGACGGCCTGCGAATGCCGCGATCCTTCGGCTTTCGCTCTGCCGGCGCATACGGTAAGCGACACGGCATCCTGCGTAAACTACGAAGTAGAGGACGGCTCATGGAATTTTTCGCGACCAGCAGTGCGCCTGCACGTCAACGCACCGAGTGTGCGATCGTCGGCGTGTACGACAAAGGCGTCCTGTCCGAGACAGCGTCAGAGCTCGACAGCCGCAGCGGCGGACGTCTCGCAAAGCTGGTCAAGAAGGGCGATCTGCGCGGCAAACCAGGCGATGTCATCATCCTCGCCGATCTCGACGGTGGTCCGTGCGAGCGAATCGTCGCCATCGGTCTGGGCGTCAAGGGCGCGTTCAACCGCAAGCAGTACCGGCGCGCACTCAATGCAGCGCTGACGGCTATCGCCAAGACCAATGCCCGCGAAGCCATCAACTACCTGGCGCTCGAAGTCGTCAAGGACGCGGACAGCTACACGCTCGCGCGCATCGCTGCCGAGGTTGCCGGCAACTCGGCCTATCGCATCCCGGATCACAAGACTGCCAACAAGCGTCCCAAATCGCGACTGACGAAGCTCGGCGTCAGCACCACACGCAGTGATCGCAGCAGTGTGGAGCGCGGCCTCGAGCATGGTCGCGGCATCGTCGCCGGCATGTCGCTCATGCGCGACCTCGCCAATCAGCCAGGCAACGTCTGCACGCCCTCCTATCTCGCCAATGCCGCGAAGACACTGGCGCGCGAGTACCGCGCGATCAAGACGCGCATCCTCAACGAAGCCGACTGTCGCAAGCTGAAGATGGGGTCGTTCCTGTCGGTGACTGCTGGCACGGATGAGCCGGCACGCCTGATCGTGCTCGAGTACTACGGCGCGGAGCGCAGCAAGGCGCCCGTCGTCCTGGTCGGCAAGGGCGTGACATTCGACACCGGCGGCATCTCTCTCAAGCCACCACCCGGCATGGACGAAATGAAGTTCGACATGAGCGGCGCGGCCTGCGTGCTCGGAACGTTCAGGGCGATCGCCGAACTGAATCTGCCGATCAATGTCGTGGGCGTCGTCCCGGCCTGCGAGAACATGCCGAGCGGCCGCGCGACCAAGCCCGGCGACATCGTGAAGAGCATGTCGGGTCAGACCATCGAAGTGCTGAATACGGATGCCGAAGGTCGCTTGATCCTGTGCGATGCGATTACCTACGCCCGCCGTTTCAAGCCCGACACACTCATCGATATCGCAACGCTCACCGGCGCGTGCGTCATGGCGCTCGGCAATCAGATGTCGGGTCTCTTCAGCAACGACGATGAACTGAGCAATGCGCTCGCCGAAGCCGGCAAGCGTGCCGACGATCGCGCCTGGCCGCTGCCGATCGGGGAAGAATACGCAGAAGGCCTCAAGAGCAATTTCGCCGACATGGCCAACATTGCCGGCCGCGAAGGCGGCGCCATCACGGCCGCCTGCTTCCTGGCGAAGTTCACTGACGGATTGAAGTGGGCCCATCTCGACGTCGCCGGCACCGCGTATCAGTCAGGTGCCAACAAATCGAGCACGGGCCGCCCCGTACCGTTGCTGGTCGACTACCTGATCAACCGCTAGTCCGTGCCCCGCGTCGACTTCTACGTGCTGTCACAGGAGGCGCCCGATGCGCGCCTCCGCGTCGCGTGCCGTCTCATCGAGAAGGCCTACGACCAGAACCTGCGAACGTACGTGCAAACGGTATCGCTGGCCGATGCACAACGTCTCGACGAACTGCTCTGGACCTTCAACGACCAGGCGTTCATTCCGCATGAAGTCAGCAATGGCAGCGGCGCATCGCACGAACGCGTCGTTGTGCTGCTCGGCGAAGCACCCGCTCCACCCAGCCATCGACAGCTGCTCATCAATCTCGCCAACCGCCTGCCGGCCGACTTCGAAAATTTCGAGCGCGTCGCCGAAATCGTCGACGTCGATCCGGAGAACAAACGGCTGTCGCGCGAGCGTTACAAGGTGTATCGCGAACGCGGCTGCGAACTCGACACTCACAATCTGTGAGAAAGCGGGTACGCAAATGAGCACATAGAAGAACGCACAAGACCACGAAATCTGGAAGGGTCAGAGGCAGGACTGCGAACCTCCGCCATAGCTTCTCGTTTTGCATTCCTTTGTGGGCTTCGTCTGCGCTCCTCTGTGTACCTGTTTTTTTAGGCCGTATCCGCGCCTACCCTGGCCCAGCCAGCATGATCCACCACCGCACCCGCCGCGCCGCGAAGGAACGCATCGCGCCACGGCTGCGGCAGTGACTGCTTCGTCAGGGTCTTCGAGTTCACGTGCACGTACACGGTTTCGGCGGTGGCGATCACGGGTTCGTGGCCGGCGATGCGAAATTCGGTGGCGAGCGTAAACGACGTATTGCCGATGGTCTTTGCAGAGACGGACGCTTCGATCACCTGGTCGTAGCGCGCTGGGGCCTTCCATTCGAGCGTCTGTTTGACGAGTTGGTAGTCAAGTTCGCCCGTCTGCAGTTCTTTTTCGAACCCCAGCGCACGCAGCCATTCGGCTGTCGCGAGATCAACGTAGTCGGCATAGCGCGCGTTGAAGACGACCTTCTGGGCGTCGCACTCCCCGTAGCGCACGCGCAGGTAATACCTGAAGCGATCCATCCGGACTGCCCTCAATTCCTGAACCAGTAGAAGATTGCCAGCGCCACGCCGACCACGACGACGATCCAGCGCAGGGTGTCGGGATTCAGGCGGCTGGCGACGCGACCGCCGAGTGCTCCGCCAACCATGGCACCCAGCGCCATCACGCCGGCCAGCAGCCAGATCAGCTGATCGGAGAACAGGAAGAACACGGCGGCGGCAATGTTCACGCTGAACGCGATGATCTGCTTGAGCGCATTCAGGCGCGTCAGCGAGTCTTCCACCGTCGCGCCAAGAATGGCGAGCACCAGGACACTCATCCCGGCTGTGAAAAATCCGCCGTAAACACCAGCTGCCGCGACCGCAATGACCGGAACGAACCGGCTGTGATGCGCATGTCGGCTCTCGGCCAGCCGACGGACGACCCAGGCCCGCACCCGGTTCTGAAAGGCCAGCAACACCGCTGCAAAGAACAGCATGTAGGGCACCAGCGCTACAAACGTGCGTTCGCGGGTGTGCAGCAGTATCACGGCGCCCACCAATCCGCCGATCACGGCCGCAGGAATGCAAAGCAGCAGCCGCTCGCGCTGACCCCGCAGATTGCCCAATTGCGCGAGGGTCGCGCCCAGATAGCCGGGAGACAGGGCTACAGCGTTCGTGACATTGGCGGCAATCGGTGGAATGCCGAGCGCCAGCAGGACCGGAAAGCTGATGAGCGTGCCGCCGCCCGCCAGGGCATTCACGGCTCCGGCGGCCGCGGCGGCGAGTGCAGCGATTGATAGTTCGAGGGGTGACATGCAGGAAGGGTGAGCATACCGACTGACTGACTGCTTCGCTGATCCTGACCTGCCGGCCAGCGGACCGTCGGCCGGTTGGCCAGCTGGCCCGCTATAATTGCCGCCCCTTCGACTCCTGACCCTCCCGACAGCCGCCCATGGAAAAGTCCTACAACCCCCGCGACATCGAGCAACGCATCTATCAGCGGTGGGAGGAAAACGGCTGGTTTGCCCCGCAAGGCACGGGCACACCCTACTGCATCATGATCCCGCCGCCGAACGTGACGGGCACGCTGCACATGGGCCACGCGTTCCAGCACACGCTGATGGATACCCTGACGCGCATGCACCGGATGGATGGGAACAGCACCCTGTGGCAGCCAGGCACGGATCACGCCGGTATCGCGACCCAGATGGTCGTGGAGCGCCAGCTCAACGCCGCCGGACAGAATCGCCATGACATCGGACGCGAGGCCTTCGTCGAAAAAGTCTGGGAATGGAAAGGCCAGTCGGGCGACATCATTTCGCGCCAGGAACGGCGCCTCGGCAATTCCGTCGACTGGTCGCGCGATCGCTTCACGATGGACGAAGGCCTGTCGAAGGCGGTGAGCGAAGTCTTCGTGCGGCTCTACGAAGACGGCCTGATCTATCGCGGCAAGCGGCTCGTCAACTGGGACCCGGTGCTGCACACCGCGCTCTCCGACCTCGAAGTCATGCAGGAACCCGAGCAGGGCCACCTCTGGCATCTGCGTTATCCACTTGCCGACGGCACCGGCCAGCTGGTCGTGGCGACGACGCGCCCGGAGACCATGCTCGGCGACACCGCGGTCGCCGTGCATCCGGACGACGAGCGCTACAAGCACCTGATCGGCAAGAAGATCCATCTGCCGCTGACCGACCGTCTGATTCCGATCATCGCCGATGAGTACGTCGACCCCGCCTTCGGCTCGGGCTGCGTCAAGATCACGCCGGGACACGACTTCAACGACAACGAGATCGGCAAGCGCCACGACCTGCCGCTCATCAATGTGTTCGACGCCAATGCGGCACTGAATGATTCCGTGCCGGAAGCGTATCGCGGGCTCGACCGGTTCGAAGCGCGCAAGCGCATCGTTGCGGATCTGGAAGCACAGGGCCTCGTCGAAAAAATCGAACCGCATACGCTGCAGGTGCCGCGCGGCGATCGCAGCGGCGCGGTGCTGGAGCCCTGGCTCACGGACCAGTGGTACGTGCGCATTGCACCGCTGGCGGAGCCGGCAACCCGCGCCGTCGAAGACGGACGCATTCGCTTCGTCCCCGAGCACTGGGCCAAGACCTACTACCAGTGGATGAACAACATCCAGGACTGGTGCATCAGCCGTCAGCTCTGGTGGGGTCACCAGATTCCGGCCTGGTACGACGATCAGGGCAATGTCTACGTCGCACGCACTGAATCCGATGCTCTGCAGCAGGCACAGGGCGCACTGAACCGCAGCGATGTCGTGCTGAAGCGCGACGACGATGTGCTCGACACCTGGTTCTCCTCGGCGCTGTGGCCGTTCTCGACGCTCGGCTGGCCGGAAGAGACGCCGGAGCTGAAGAAGTTCTATCCGACGTCCGTGCTGGTCACGGGCTTCGACATCATCTTTTTCTGGGTCGCCCGCATGATCATGATGGGCATGAAGTTCACGGGCGAAGTGCCGTTCCGCGAGATCTACATCACGGGCCTGATCCGCGACGAGAACGGCGACAAGATGTCGAAGTCGAAGGGCAACATCATCGACCCGCTGGACCTCATCGACGGCATCGATCTGGGATCGCTGGTGACGAAGCGAACCTCCGGCATGATGCAGCCGCACCTCAGGACGAAAATCGAGAAGGCGACGCGCAAGCAGTTCCCTGAAGGCATCCCGTCCTACGGCACCGACGCGCTGCGCTTTACCTTCGCGGCGCTGGCGACCATGGGCCGCGATATCCGTTTCGATCTCGGCCGCGTCGACGGCTACAAGAATTTCTGCAACAAACTCTGGAACGCTGCGCGCTATGTGTTGATGAACACCGAAGGCCAGGACAATGGCCTGACCGGTGATGTCGAGTACTCGATCCCGGATCGCTGGATCCGCTCGCGACTTGGTTCCACCGTCGAAGACGTGCGGCGACTGCTGGCCGAGTATCGTTTCGATCTCGCCGCGCAGAAGCTGTATGAATTCGCGTGGTACGAGTACTGCGACTGGTATCTGGAGCTGTCGAAGCCAGCTCTACAGTCGGAGTCGGCGACTGCCGCACAGAAGCGCGGCGCCCGCCGCACGCTGCTCGATGTGCTCGAAGCGTATTTGCGGCTGCTGCATCCGTTGATGCCCTTCGTCACGGAAGAAATCTGGCAGGCCGTCGCCCCGCTTGCCGGTCGCAAGGGCGAGACCATCATGCTGCAGCCCTATCCGCGTGAAGCGGAATTCCCGATCGATCAGGCGGCGGAAGATGCCATTGCACCGATCAAGGCAGTGATCCTCGGCGTCCGTCAGATCCGTGGCCAGCTCGATGTCGCGCGTTCGCGGCAGATTCCGGTGTTCATCAAGGCGGCCTCGAGCGAGGACTGGCGATTGATCGAAGCAAACGCGGACCTGGTCCGCTCGCTCGCCAATCTCTCGGATCTCACCCCGATCACCGACGAGTCGACCTTGCCGCCCACGGCCATGCAGCTGGTCGAAGGCCAGATCGTGCACTCGCCGCTCGCCAGCCTGATCGATGATCCCGACGCGGAGCTGACACGCTTGGCGAAACGCAAAGCGAAAGCTCAGAAAGAGCTCGGAGTCTCTGAGGTAAAGCTAGGCAATCCGAAGTTTCTGGATAGCGCACCAGCAGCGGTCGTCGAACAGGAACGCGCACGAATTGCCGAACGCCAACATGAGATCGCGCAGATCGAAGAGCAGGAACGCCGGGTCCGGGAGCTGAAGGACTAGCGGCAGCAGGAAGAAGAACCTCCACGGGGAACACGGGGTAACACGGGGTCGGAAAATCCAAGGGCAGCCGATCGATACTCTCAACCCCGTGGTTCCCCGTGTTCCTCGTGGAGATCTTTTTTCTTCCGTCTCTGCAGTCTCCATGAGGCCCCTGCACTTGCGTTTTGAACCTGACCCGTGACACTAGCCGCTGACCCAAGGCCATCGGCGTAGTGTTCATGGATTCAACTGTTCCGACGCTCATCACGCAGGCGAACCCCGTCGAACTCGTCGGGGCAACCATTGCACAGCTCGGCCGCGTCATCCTGGGAAAGGAACACCAGCTGCGGCTGAGCATCGCGTGCCTGCTCGCCCGCGGCCATCTGCTGATCGAAGACATCCCGGGTGTGGGCAAGACGACGCTGGCGCATGCGCTCGCCGAAACACTCGGCCTGCACTACCAGCGCATCCAGTTCACCAGTGACCTGTTGCCTGCCGACATCATTGGCGTGTCGATTTTCGATCGCGAGACCAGCGACTTCCGTTTTCACAAGGGACCGATCTTTGCGCAGCTCGTCCTTGCCGACGAAGTCAATCGCGCCTCACCGAAATCGCAGAGCGCATTGCTCGAGGCGATGGAGGAACACCAGGTGACGGTCGACGGCCAGACCTATCCGCTCGCGGCGCCCTTCTTCGTGATAGCCACGCAGAATCCGATCTACCAGATCGGCACATTCCCGCTGCCTGAATCGCAGCTCGATCGTTTCCTGCTGCGCATCCAGCTGGGATATCCCGATGCAGCGCAGGAACGCAGCCTGCTGATCGGCCAGGACCGGCGCGACATGCTGGCCACCCTGCCGCCAATGCTCACGCCGCAGCAGTTGTTGCTGCTGCAGACCATGGTGCCCAGAGTGCATACCTCGGATGCGCTGCTCGACTACGTGCAGGCCGCCGTGCGTTACACGCGCGAGGCTCCGCACTTTCAAGCAGGACTTTCGCCGCGCGCCGCCATTGCGTTACTGCGCGCTGCGCAGGCGTGGGCGTTGATCCACGGTCATGCCGGCGTGCTGCCTGAGGATGTGCAGGCCGTGCTTCCCGGCGTCGTCGGCCATCGACTCAAGCTGCGGGACAGCGCAGGCACAGTCTCCGCAAGCGAGATCGGCGACATGGTGCTCAAAGCGGTCGCGGTACCGTAAGAGGCGTCGGCTAGCCGTCAGCCGCCAGCCGGAACACCCCAGCAATGCGCTCACTTCCAGCCCGGCTTCGTCGCAAGACCCGCGCCTGGGCTCGCCGGCGCCATGGCATCGATCCCGATCCTGTCGATCTGTCCTCGCGTCGCATCTATATCCTGCCGACCGGCCTCGGCGTCGCGTTCGCCCTGATGCTGTTCGCCATGTTTCTCGGCGCGATGAACTACGGCAACAATCTCGCGCTGGGCCTGGCTTTCGTGCTGGGCTCGCTCGGGCTGACAGCCATGCACTACTGTCATCGGAATCTCGCGGCCGTGCGCATCGCCTCCGCCGCGAGCGAGCCGGTGTTCGTCGGCGAAGAGGCCCGCTTTCGCATAGCGCTCGAGAATCACGCGCCGCTCGCGCGTCATGAATTGACGCTCGGCAACGATCAAGGCACGTCGCGGCCCGTGCGCCTCGATCCAGGCGCGCGCGCCGTTCTCACAGTGAACGTCGCGGCACAACGGCGCGGCTACCTGCCGCTCGATCACTTCGATATAGCCACACGACATCCGTTCGGCCTCTTCCGCGCGTGGGCCTATCTGCACATGGATGTAAAGTGCGTCGTCTATCCACGCCCCGCACCTCGCGGTCTGCCGCCTCCGCCGGTCGAAACGGACACGGGCGGGGCACAGGACTCGGCACGCGGCGGCGATGAGGACTTCGCAGGACTGCGCAGTTTTCATCCCGGCGATTCGCTGCGGCACGTCGCCTGGAAAGCGTACGCGCGAGGTCAGGAGCTGCAGGTGAAGGTCTACGCCGGCACGGCCGTGACCTCGCATCTGTTCGATTGGGAGAGTTTGCCGGGACTCGACGTCGAGGCACGCCTGTCGCAACTCTGCCGCTGGATCGAGGATGCCTACGCCGCAGGACATGCCTTCGGCATCAAGCTGCCCGGCGTCGACCTGCCTGCGGATATTGGTCCTGCGCACCGCCAGCGATGCCTCATGTCGCTCGCACTGTTCGGCACTCAGGAATCACAGCCGTGATCACGGTGCTCGACCCAGCGCCGCGGTTCACACAGCAGCTTAGCTGGGTCGTCGCTGCATTCCTGCTGACGCTGCTGCCGCACGTGCCGGACCTGCGATTGTGGATCGTGCTGTTGGCGCTGATTGCCATTGCCGTCCGGCTCGCCATCGAACTGCGTCACTGGAAGCTGCCGCCGAAGATCGTGCGCATCGGCGTTGCCATTGCCGCCATGCTGGGCGTTCTGGCGAGCTACCGGACATTGAACGGCATCGAGGCTGGTACCGCGCTACTGGTGCTGATGGGCGCGATGAAACTGTTCGAGACCAGCAATCGTCGCGATCTGACCGTGGTGATTTTCGTTGCCTACTTCCTGCTGTTCGCGGGCTTCCTCTACAACCAGTCTCTGTTGCGACTGCCATGGATGCTGGCGACGGCATGGCTGCTCACGGTGACGCTGATGCGCACGCATCAGACGGCGCCGATGAACATGCGGGAAGCCCTGGGACTCACCGGCAAGATGCTGCTGCAATCCCTGCCGCTGGCCATCGCGCTGTTCCTGTTCTTCCCGCGATTGCCCGGACAGTTCTGGGCCGTTCCCGGTCGCGAGACGGCAGCCACCGGCATCGACGATGAAATGTCGCCGGGCGATGTCTCGGAACTCAGCCTGTCGAGCGCCATCGCGTTTCGCGTGCGGTTCGAAAACGAATTGCCGCCGCCGCGCCAGCGCTACTGGCGCGGCCCGGTGCTGCACGATTTCGACGGCCGCACCTGGCGGCGGCTGCAACAGTTCCTGCCAGACCAACCGGTGACGACCAGCGGTCCGACGTATCGTTACACGGTCACGCAGGAGCCCAGCAATCGTCCGTGGATCTTCGGCCTGGAAGCGGTGACCGACTGGCCGCGCGAACGCGCGCGGCTTCTGTACGACCGCCAGATGCTTGCCATGGGGCGGATCTCATCACTGAGTTCATTCGACCTCGAATCGCAGCCGGAGTACCGCTTCGAGGGACCGTTGCCGGTGTCGACGAGAAATGCCGCCCTGCGCCTGGGCGAGCGCAATCCCCGATCGAAACTGCTGGCCCAGGAACTCTATGCGCAAGCGGGTAGCCCGGAGGCGTTCGTCGACGCCGTGCTCGATAAATTCCGCGAAGAGGAATATTTCTACACGCTCGAACCGCCGCGACTGGACGCCGACTCGGTCGACGATTTCCTGTTCAATACCAAACGCGGCTTCTGCGAGCACTTCGCCTCTGCCTTCACGATGCTGGCGCGCGCTGGTGGAATTCCTGCGCGTGTCGTGCTCGGTTATCAGGGAGGCGAATTCAATCCGATGGGCGGTTACCTGATCGTGCGTCAATCCGATGCGCATGCCTGGTCGGAAATCTGGATCGACGGCAAGGGCTGGGTGCGCGTCGATCCCACGGCGGCTGTTGCACCGGAGCGAGTGGAACGAGGAATGGAGGCCGCACTGGGCGACGACGAACCGGTGCCGGGCCGACTCATGAAGCGCTTCGATACGCTGGCGCAGCTGCAGCTCGCCTGGGATGCCCTCAACACGTTCTGGAACAACCAGATCGTCGAGTTCGGCGCCGGTCAGCAACGCTCCATGCTCGAATGGCTTGGCATCGAGGACGCCGACTGGGAGGCTCTTGGCATGGCGATGGTCATCGCGATGGCGACGTTCTTTGCCGCGCTGACGGGCTGGCTCGCCTGGCGCTATCGACCGCGACAGCTCGATCCGTTGGTGCAGGTGTACACGCAGCTCTGCCATCGGCTGGAAAAAAAGCAACTGGCACGCGCCGTTCATGAAGGTCCTGACGACTATCTGAAGCGTGTAGCGCGGGCTCGCCCTGATCTGAACCGTCAGCTGGAGGAGATCCGTTCGCTCTATATCGACCTGCGCTACGGGCCATCGCCCCTGGCCAATCAGCTCAGCCGTCTGAAATTCCTGGTGGGCCGGTTGAAAGTGTAGGGAACGGCAGCATGGAGGCAGGGAACCTCCGATTTACCCCAGACGCGCTTGCGTTGCCCTTCCAATCGTCTGAAGCAAGGCGCAAAGCGCAGCCCATATGTCGATATGGGCAAGCTTTGTCCCCCAAGGGGATTTCCTGCGGGGCATAACGCAGCAGCAGACGATTCGAAGGGCAACCCATTGAAAGCTTGTTTACACATTGGATGGGACGAGTTCAGGGCCGCCCAGGGCGTTGTTGTGACCGACGGAAATCCCCGTGGGACCGCTCGCTGGAGTACGTCAAGTACACGGCGCTCGCGGACGCCTAGCCCTGGGCGGCCCTGAACTCGTCGCAAGCGCGTCTGGGGTAAATCAGAGGTTCCCTATGCCTGCCCTCATCCTGGCCATAACAATCGTCATCGGTGCAATTTTCTGGTGGCTCGGCCTGCCGGCCCTGCGCGCGCGGCGACGCGTCGCCATCAGCCTCGAGCCGTTGCCCCACGCCTGGCAACAGTGGCTGCGCGACGACGTCCCCGCGTATCCGCGCCTGCCGTCCACGCTGCAGCAACGCCTGCATGGGCTGATCCAGATCTTCGTGCGCCAGAAATCCTTCGTCGGCTGCAATGGGCTGGTTGTCACCGAACGGATGAAAGTCGTGATCGCTGCGAATGCCTGCTTGCTGGTGCTGAACCGGCCCGGCGTACCGCGGGAAAATCTCTACGATGATCTGCTTTCCATCCTGATCTATCCGACACCGTTCATCGTGCGCGAGAACCACCGCCATGCGAGCGGCCTCGTCAGCGAGGGTGCGCGCGTCCTGTCCGGCCAGGCCTGGGACTCGCGCCGGATCATCCTTTCGTGGGAAGACATCGAACATGCGCCGAGCCTCGGGCACAACGTCGTGCTGCACGAGTTCGCGCACTACCTCGACATGGAAGACGAGACCATGGACGGCGCGCCGGGCCTCGCCTCGCCCGCAGAATTCCGCGAATGGTCGACGATCTTCTGGGAGGAGTACGACCGCTTGCGCGCCAACCTGCAGGCCGGCCTCCCCAGCCTGATCGATCCGTACGCGGCGACGGCGCCCGCCGAGTTCTTCGCCGTCGTCACCGAGGTTTTTTTCGGCCGGCCACACGAACTCGACCAGCAACACCCGCTGCTCTATCAGCAGCTGCGCAAGTACTACCGCCTCGATCCAGCTCGGTGGGAAAGCTGAGAAGACGAAGATTCACACAGAGAGCACAGAGTACACAGAGGTCGGAAAGAACAAAGGTCCCGCTTTCCAAAAAGACTGCGACTTACCTGCTGTTCGTCATTCCCGCGAGGGCGGGAATCCCGGGCCTCCCTAACTCTGTGTTCTCTGTGTGCTCTGTGTGAAATCCTGCTTCTTCTGCTTTGCGGCCACCACCAGCAAGGCACCGCCGGCGATGAACAGGACGACGATCGAGAGGATTGCCGTGCGCGAATTGCCGGTGAGCAGTGCGGTGATGCCCATCAGGAACGGGCCTAGCACCGCGGCGAACTTGCTCATCATGTTGTAGAAGCCGAAGAACTCGCCGGTGCGATCCGGCGGGATGAGACTGCCGTAATACGAGCGGCTCAGGCTTTGAATGCCGCCCTGCACGCAGCCGGTCGCGGCGGCCATGATGAAGAACTCGGTCACTGTGTTGAGCATGGTTGCGTAGATCGTGACCACGGCATAGACGGCGATACAGATGAAAATCCCCAGGACCGGGCTGAGACGCTGGCCGATCCAGCCAAACAGCAACGCCGCCGGGAAACCGATGAACTGCACCATGAGAATGGCCTGGATCAGCCTCGACGACTCCAGCCCAATCGCCAGGCCATAGTCGACGGCCATCTTCTGGATCGTGTTCACGCCATCGATGTACATCCAGTACGCCAGCAGGAAGAACACGATCGCGCGGTACTTGCGGACTTCACGCACCGTCGCCGCCAGCTCGGCAAAGCTCTGGCGCAACGTCGACCGCGCCGGATTGCGCTGTGGCGCCGGCCGCTCGCGCACGAACAGGAAAATCGGAATCGCGAACAGCGCCCACCACACCGCGGCGGAGATGAACGACGCTTTCACTGCCTCGGTCGCATCGGCAAAGCCGAAGAACGCCGGATCCAGCGTCATCCATACGTTGATCGCGAGCAGCACGCCCCCGCCCATATAGCCGATGGCGTAGCCGAAGCCGGATATCGAATCGAGGCGGTCGCGCGGCGCGACGTCGATCAGCAGCGAGTCATAGAAAATGATGCCGCCCCAGAAACCCATGGAGCCGAGCGCAAACAACAGCGCCGCCCACTGCCACTGTCCCTGCGCCACGAGCCCGAGCCCCGCGGTCGAGAGGACACCGAGCACGGTGAAGCCCAGCAGAAACTTGAGACGCGAACCGCCACGGTCGCCCAGCGTGCCGAGCAATGGCGCCATGATCGCGAGCAGAAAACTTGCGATGCCATTCACCATCCCGAGCCAGAACGTGCTCTCGGTCGCGGAGACATCCGCGCTCCAGTACTGTTTGAAGAACACCGGAAAGAACACGACCATCACCGTGGCCGCGAACGCCGAGTTACCCCAGTCGTACAGCGCCCACGCCACTACGTCTTTCTTCAGCGGCTTCATCTTCAAGCAATGCTCCCACGACCAGGCAAGAAGGCGGGTAGTACACAAAAGAGCACAAGGTCGAACACAAAGGAACGCAAGAAATCATTACCTGAGGAATCAGATCTGACTTTCCATTTTGTGTTCCTGTGCGTTCTTTTGTGCTCCTTTGCGTACGTTCTATTTCGTGGCTTTCACGCCGCCGCCGCGAGATGTTCGCGGGTTTCACGGAATGTGATGCCCGGCCAGCGTTCCAGCGTCAGCTGCAGGTTGACGCGCGTCGGCGCGAGGTACACGAGCGCGCCGGAGTGATCGATGGCCAGATTCTCGTACGCCTTCGTTCTGAATTCCTCGAGCTTCTTTGGGTCGTTGCAGTACACCCAGCGGGCGGTGAACACGTTCACGTTGTCGAACGTCGCCTGCACGCTGTATTCGTCCTGCAGACGGAATGCGACCACGTCGAACTGCAGCTGGCCGATGGCGCCCAGAATGAGATCGTTGTTGCGCAGGGGACGGAACACCTGGGTCGCGCCTTCCTCACACAGCTGATCGAGACCCTTCTGCAGCGCCTTCATGCGCAGCGGATCGCGCAATACGACGCGGCGGAACATTTCCGGCGCGAAATTCGGGATGCCGGTGAAGGTCACCGCCTCGCCTTCGGTGAACGTGTCGCCGATGTTGATGGTGCCGTGGTTGTGCAGACCGATGATATCGCCCGCGAAGGCTTCGTCGGTGTGCTGGCGATCGGCCGCGAGGAAGGTGAGCGCGTCGTTGATGCGCATCTCCTTGCGCAGGCGCACGTGGAACATGCGCATGCCCTTGGAGAATCTGCCCGAACAGATACGCATGAACGCGATGCGGTCGCGATGACCCGGGTCCATGTTCGCCTGGATCTTGAAAACGAATCCCGTGAGCTTCTCTTCCTGCGCATCGACGGTGCGTGATGTGGTCGCGCGCGACAGGGGACCCGGCGCGTACTTCACGAAGGTTGCCAGCAACTCCGTGACACCGAAGTTGTTGATCGCCGATCCGAACATCACCGGCGTCTGTCGCGCTGCGAGATATTCATCGCGGTCGAACTCCGGCGCGGCACCGCGCACGAGGTCGATCTCATCGTGGAAAGCCCGTGCACGATCGCCGAGAAATTCCGCAGCTTCCGCGCTGTCCAGACCGTCGATCGTTGCCGTCGTACCAGCCCTGCCCTTCTCGCCAGCCTGGTAGATGTAGATCCGGTCTTCCATCAGGTGATAGATACCGCGCAGTTCGCGACCCATGCCGATCGGCCACGTCACCGGGGCGCAGGAGATCTTCAGGATCTTTTCGATTTCATCGAGCAGTTCCATCGGCTCGCGACCTTCACGGTCGAGCTTGTTGATGAACGTCATGATCGGCGTGTCGCGCAGCCGGCAGACATCCATCAACTTGATGGTGCGATTCTCGACGCCCTTGGCGCAGTCGATCACCATCAGCGCCGAATCCACGGCGGTCAGGGTGCGATAGGTGTCTTCGGAGAAGTCCTCGTGGCCGGGCGTGTCGAGCAGATTCACCATGCGTCCGTCGTAGGGGAACTGCATCACCGACGAGGTGACCGAAATTCCGCGCTGCTGCTCGAGCGCCATCCAGTCGGACGTCGCATGACGTGTCGCCTTGCGGCCCTTGACCGTGCCCGCCAGCTGGATCGCACCGCCGAACAACAGCAGCTTTTCCGTCAGTGTGGTCTTGCCGGCGTCCGGGTGGGAAATGATCGCAAAGGTGCGGCGACGGGCGATTTCGTCTTGAAGCTCGGGCATGGGCTATCGGGGGGCTGGAGGCGCGGGCGCGCATTGTAGCTTGTGGGTCCGGCTTTAGCCGGACAGCCGGAGCCACATCCTGCCTCCAGTCCAGGGTTCGCCTGCAGGCCGAACCGAGCAATGGCGCTATTGGCGCGCCTCGATCACGCTCTTCGGTTCCAGCGGCAGCTTGTAGATCAGGGCATCTTCCCGCCCACCAACGGCCTGGTAATAACCCTTACGCACGCCGATGCGTTCGAATCCCATCGATTCGTACAAGCCCACGGCCACCGTGTTGGACGGCCGCACTTCGAGAAAAACGTCCTGCATGTACTCGTCGCGGGCGCGATCCAGGAGATAGTTCATGAGCTGGCGGCCGACACCGTAGCCGCGCAGATCGTCGCGCACACAGACGTTGAGAACATGGGCCTCGCCCGCGCCGAACGACATGATGCCGTAGCCAGCGATCTCGCCCTGCAATTCCACGACCCGGCACAGGTAGCCGACCCGGACGCAGTCGCGGAATACGCCTTCGCTCCAGGGAAACTGGTAGGACGCCCGTTCGACCGCAGAGACCAGCGTGACGTCCGGGATCGTCATCGGACGAAAACGTACGTCGTGCAATCCCGCCGACAGATCGGGTTCAGCGCTCACGTGGCCTGCCTCGCTTCATTCGACAGCCTCTCGAACGTCTGCAGCGCCAACACCAGGTCGGCCCATGACTTGCGCTTTTCGACCGGGCTGCGCAGGAGGTACGCGGGATGGTAGGTCACGATCATCGGCCGGCCTGAAGGCAAGGTGTGTAACTTGCCCCGCAGTTTACCGATTGGCATGTCGGTTTCGAGCAGGGTTTGTGCGGCTATGCGGCCGACGCACAACAGCAACGTCGGATTCACCAGTTCGATCTGCCGGAACAGGTAGGGCAGGCAGGCGCTGGTTTCGTCCACCCTGGGATCGCGATTGCCCGGGGGTCGTGACTTCAGCACGTTGGCGATGAACACCTGCTCGCGGGCCAGGCCCATCGCCCGCAACATCGAATTCAGCAGCTGGCCGGCGCGGCCCACGAAGGGCTCGCCCTGACTGTCCTCATCAGCGCCCGGTGCTTCGCCGATGATCATCCAGCGGGCTTTACGATCACCGACACCGAACACACCCTGGGTGCGAGTCGCATGCAACGGGCACTTCGTGCAGGTGCGCACCGCATCGACCAGTTGATCCCAGCCCATCGCTGCAACTGCGTCGTCACGCGGGGGAACGCGAGTCGAGGGCTTCGATTCTGTTCTGAGTGCAGAAACCTTGGGCGCTGCAACCGGGGGAGCCACCACCCTGGACACGGCAGCAGGCGCGACCTGATGCACAGCCACCGCGGGCGGCGCCACCGCCGCTACCGATGCGCGCACGGGTTCACTCGCAGCCTGGGTCACCGCGAGGTCGCGCCGCTCCCAGACGTCGATGTCGAGCGCCCGCAGATAGTTGAGTCGTCGCGAGTCCATCGTTTACGGATGGTCCGTGACGCGCTTCTTTTTGACGAGCTTGCGCACGATCCAGAGCAGCGGGCCGGATAGCGCGTACGTACCGAAGATCAGCAGCAACAACTGCGGCGCCAGCGACAGTTGCGGCGCCAACGACGCCAGCACATAGATCAGGGGAATGACCAGCGCATAGATCCAGGGAATCCGGCCGCGCAGGTTCAGCTCCTTGCCGCTCCAGTAGGAAAATTTACTCACCATCAACGCGCCCGCGATGATCGACACCATGAAGGCCAGCACCAGCCGCGCGAGGCTGTCGAATTCGATCTCGCTCACGAGCCAGATGAAGCCGGCGACCGTACCTGCGGCCGACGGACTGGGCAGTCCCTCGAAATAACGCTTGTCCGCCACTGCCGCGCGGGAATTGAAGCGCGCCAGACGCAGACCGGCGGTAACGGCATAGAAGAACGCAGCAAGCCAGCCGAAACGCGTCCAGAACTGTCCGTAGTCGGCGATGCGCTCGATGCCCCACTGGTAGACGACGATCGCCGGAGCCACGCCGAAGGCAACCATGTCGCACAGACTGTCGTATTCCTTGCCGAACTCGCTCTGCGTGTTGGTCCAGCGGGCGACGCGACCATCGAGACCGTCGAACACCATCGCAATGAAGACCGCGGTGCCCGCGCGCGAGAAATTACCGTCGATGGCAGCGACGATCGCATAGAAGCCGCCGAAGAGCGTCCCGGTGGTCAGCAGGTTGGGCAGCCAGTACACGCCACGACCCGGTCGCGCCGACTCATCCGCGGCCTGCGGCAATGTTTCCGATTCCCGTTCTGCATTCATTCTGTGTGGACCCCTGCGCTGGGCTGCTTCCGGGGAATTGCCCGGCGTGACCTTCGGTTCCTTGCCTGATCAGGCGATCCCCGACGAAGCGGCGGCATGGATCGGCAGGTCAGCGGTGGTTGTCGACATGATAGGGTGCGTCCCGCAACGCGCACAACAACGATACCCCGCGACGTGTGACACAGATCGTGGCAGGCAATGGCGCCTGGACTACGATCCGATTTTCACGAACCCGAAGAAAATTCCGTCATGACCTTGCTGCGTCCCCTCCTGCTGATCGTTCTGTGCACCCTGGGCAGTGCGGCGCTGGCGGATCGTCAGGAAGATCCGGAACTCGGCAAACTGCTGCAACAGGCCATCGCTGCGGATCGGTGCTTCGAGGACAAATACGATCAGCAGGTCTGGCACGCGGCGATGGAGCCGAAGCTGCAGCGGATCGTCGCCGATCAAGCCGAGCGCGCGGAGATCCTTTATCACGTTCACTGCGAAGCCAAGCGCCTGAATCTGCCGCCGGGCCTGGTGATGGCGGTGATCGACGTGGAAAGCCGCTTCGACCGCTGGGCCGTTTCCTATGCAGGCGCCCTCGGCCTGATGCAGATCATGCCGTTCTGGCCACGCCAGCTCGGCATGACCAACGAACAGCTGGTGCGCATCCCGCAGAACATCCGCATGGGCTGCACGATCCTGCGGTTCTACCTGGACCGCGAGAAAGGCGATTACGCGCGTGCGCTGGCGCGCTACAACGGCAGCGTCGGACGCCGCACGTATTCAGACGTGGTGCTGCTGCGACTCGCGAACCGCTGGAAGTACGACTGAGCACAATGAACAATTGATAATTATCAATTGTTCATTGCGCCCCTATCGCGTCGCGAAGCCCACCGGCACGTCGTCGATAGTGTCGAGGTCGACCTCCCTCACTTCGACGCTCGCCACCTGCGCGGACGCCGGGCCGATGCTCAACCAGTCGATGAGCGAGGTGACGGCTGCCAATTCACCGACCGCGAGCACTTCCACTCGCCCATCCGCAAGATTGCACGCGTAACCGCTGAGCCCGAGATCGGCGGCCTTCTGCCGCGTCGATGCACGATAGAACACGCCCTGCACGCGACCCGAAACGAAACAACGTCGTGCGACGATAGCGGCCATACGGTTGAGACTGAACGAAGTCCGGACGTCAGCCGGATTCTTTGCGATTGACTGGCTGAGCGGCGCTCAACGCCTCGGTGGCGCGTCCCTTGGCCGCCACGGCACTGCGTCGGGCATTTTTATAGTCACCCTTCTGCAAACTGGTCTCCGCCTGTTCGAGAAGGGATTGCGCCTCGTTGAGCGTCTGCGGGGCTACTTCACTGGCACCCGCATCGCGCGCAGCCTGGATGGCCTGGCGAGCATTGCTCATCTCCTGCGCCGGCGCACCCGCGCACCCTGCTACACCGACACAGATCAGTGTCAGTAACAAGCAACGCAAGGATACAGGCAATGAGAGATAGGCCATGATTGGGCTGGAATTTCCACCCGACCGTAACAACGCGAGCCTACACCGTCAAGGCAACCGCGAATACAATCGCGGCACCTGGCGCGGCCTTTGGCGTTGCGCTCAACCCACATCGAATGCGACGCACGGCCACACTCAGTGCAACTCGCAGATCATTGCCGGAGTTTCCTAGCGTGACCGAAGTCCTGGTGGTGTTTTATTCGCGCAAAGGCAGCACGGCCGAGTTGGCCAGACAGATATGCCGCGGCATCGAGTCGGTAAGCGGCGCGCGCGCGAGATTGCGCACGGTGCCGCCCGTCGTGACGTCGATCGATGAACCGCAACCGGCGATTCCGTCCGAAGGCCCGCCCTACGCGACGCATGACGACCTGCGGGAATGCGATGGCCTGGTGCTCGGCAGCCCCACGCGTTTCGGCAACATGGCGGCGCCCCTCAAGCACTTTCTCGATGGCACCAGTTCGCTGTGGGTCAGCGGCACGCTGGCCAACAAGCCTGCGGCGGTCTTCACATCGACGCAGACCATGCACGGCGGCCAGGAGAGCACATTGCTCAGCATGATGCTGCCGCTGATCCATCACGGCATGGTCATCGTCGGACTTCCTTACACTGAAGCCGCGCTCACCCATACGACGAGCGGTGGCTCGCCCTACGGCGCGAGCCATGTCGCGCTCGGCGAGACGCAGCCGCGACTGTCTGACGATGAGAAGGTTCTGGCGCAACGGCTCGGCCGCCGGGTCGCCGAACTCGCCGTGAAGTTGCGCTCGTGAGTACGTCCATCACCGGATCGCGATCGACGGCGGAAATGCTGCGGTGGTCTACGCTGGCGCTGAATGGCCTGCTCATCGCCCTGGTGCTGTGCTGGACGCTGAGCTCTGGGCTGTCGGGCAATCGCGCCCTGCTCGCGCTGTTTCTGACGCTGCCGTTGTGGGCGCCCATCCGCGGCTTCATCCGCAGCGATCGGCGTACGTATGCATGGGCAACATTGTGTGTGATCCCCTACTTCGTGCTGGGCCTGACCGAATCGGTGGCAAATCCGCACGGGCGCCTATGGTCGGGCGCCTGCCTCGCGCTCGCGCTGTTGCTGTTCGTCGCGCTGATCACCTTCCTGCGCGCCACCCGCCCGCGCTGAGCCGCGGCCTCAACGCGAGTCGACGATCGCCCGTACGAATGGCACGGTCAGGCGCCGTTGCGCGGCCAGCGACGCCTCGTCCAGCTCATCCAGGAAGGCACACAGCGACGCCATATCCCGAGGCAAGCGTCGCAGCAGGTACTGGGCCGTCTCCGACGGCAGATCGAAACCGCGCAGCTGCGCGCGCAGCTGCAGCGCCGCGATCCGTTCGAGTTCATCGAAGAGCTGCAGGCTCAACACCAATCCTCCGCCCAGCCGTGAGCGCAGGTCAGCGAGCCTGATGCCTGTCGCGGCCGGCGGAACGTGCGCCGCGACCACCAGCCGGCCCTGTCGTTCGTCGAGCTGCTGATGCAAGCGGAACACTGCTCGTTCCCACTCGGCGTGCCCGGCGATCGATTCGATGTCATCGATGCAGACGCAGGACAGCTCACCGCATCCGGACAGCACTTCCGGACCCATCGCCATCAGATCGGGCAGTGGCAGGTACGCGACCGGGTGTCCCTGCTGCGATGCCGCTGCGCACAGCGCCTGCAACAGATGGGTTTTTCCGGAACCGGCCGGGCCATGCAGAAACACACATGTGGGCGGTTGTCCGATCGTCGCAGCCCGCAGTGCATCCACCGTCGCCTGATTGCGGCCGGCAAAGTAGCTGGCGAAGACCGAGCTGTCGCGCAGCTTGAGACTCAGGGCGAGTTGCGCGCTCATGCGGGTAATCCGCGACGACGGCGGCTCTCGGTGATGGCCTTGCGCGAATACATCACGACATAGTCGATGCCGCTGACGACCGTGGTCACGAAGACCAGTGCGCCGAGGGCGATGACAGCCGCCTGCGGCACATGTCCGACCGCATGGGCAGCGACGATCAGCAGCAGAAAGACGATCTGGCAGAGCGTATTGAGTTTGCTGATCCAGGTCGGATGGCCCTGCAGGTCGCCGAACAGCCAGTGATAGGTGATCGCGCCGGCGGTGATGATCAGATCGCGTCCGATCGCGGCAATCGCCAGCCATAACGGCACCAGCCCCATGACCGCCAGGGTCAGAAAGACACCCACCAGCAGGATCTTGTCGGCCAGCGGATCGATGATCTTGCCCAGTTCGGAGGTCCAGCCGCAGCGCTTGGCGAGAAAGCCATCGAGCCCGTCAGTGGCGGCGGCAACGGCGAACAACCACAGCGTGGCCTTGAACTCGTGATGCGCCAACAGCCAGGCGACCGGGATGACCAGCAGCATCCGCAGGAAACACAGCGCATTCGGTATGAAACGCAGGCTGGACAACATTCCGTGGCGGTCACTCGCTGCTGGACGGAGGTCAGGGCTGGTAACGAAACCGCAATCCCTCCGCGGACTGCGGCAAAGCATCCGACGTCGCCGTCGGCACGAGCCTGCCATCGAGCGCCAATGCCCGACGCAGAGTAGTCGCATCGCCGCGCACGGCGAGCCGGAACTTCAATGTATCGCCCAGCACCTGCTCGACCGACACGCCACGCACGAGCGTCAGTCCTTCGAGATAGTTGAGCGTCGACGCATACGCGCCGAGTGTCGTGATGCCGGACACCTCGACCGCGAGATTGTCGAGCGACGTCCCGGAGGCCGAGTACACGCGGGCGAACGTACTGGCAGCAAGATTGACGCCTTCTTCCAGCGAGCCAGTCGAGTTGACCGCACCGTCGTCCGAGGCCAGCGTCCAGCGCACAGACATGCCGCCCGCGCCATCGCTGCGCGCAACTCCCAGCAAGGCAGCATTGGCGCTGTAACGAGCCGCGGTCTGCATCAGCGCGGTGGGCTCGCCGCCGGTCGCGGCGGCATCGGCATTGATCTGCGTGCGATCCTGCGTGGTCATGTCCGGCCATACGATCGGCAGACCACGCTGGCGCGCCGCACGTGCGATGACCTCACGCTCGGCGGAAACCGCGGACGAATCGATCCAGTACGAGGACCCGCTGGTGGTAGTGACATTCACGAGTACGAGGGTCGCGGGCCGCTCGCGCCCCCAGACGGGCAGTCCTGCGTCCGTCAGCAGGCGATCGACGGACACACCGTCGAAGACGACCTGCAGGACATTGTCGGCAGTAAATCCAAAGCGCTGCGCATACTGGCGCGGATTGCTGAGCGCCCCGCCGAGACGCGCCGGCGCGTCGGGCCGGCCGCTGACCCGGATAACGACGCTGCGCAGGGCTTCGATGAACGCGGCATCGCGATTCGAGGTCACCGGCACCGATGCCTCATACAGATCGGGGACAGTGACCGCCAATGACTGCACGGATGCAAACAGTGTGAGCAGGGACAAGAGAAGGCTCGTCGGGCGCATCGAAAACTGTCGGCAGTCCGCCTGGAAGGATGTGGCCGTGTAAAATACCACACGCCCGATTTCACCCCGGTACCCGTCCCTGGCGACCCGGTAATGCGCGCAGCCCGAATGGCTGGGTTGTTCCGCGCGGGTCGGCCACCATCGTGAGGTTTCAATGTCTTCCGAATCGATTACCTATAAAGACGCCGGCGTCGACATCGAGGCCGGGGACGAACTGGTCGAGCGCATCAAGCCAGCCGTCAAACGCTCCATGCGCCCGGGAGTTCTGGCGGGACTGGGCGGCTTCGGCGCCTTGTTCGAAGTCCCCATCGACCGCTATCGCAAACCGGTCCTGGTCTCCGGCACCGATGGCGTCGGCACCAAGCTGCGCCTGGCGATCGAAACCGGCCGCCACGACACCATCGGCATCGATCTGGTCGCCATGTGCGCCAATGATGTGGTGGTCCAGGGCGCCGAGCCGCTGTTCTTCCTCGATTACTACGCCACCGGCAAGCTCAGCATCGATGTGGCCGAGTCGGTCATCAAGGGCATAGTCGAAGGCTGCGTGCAGGCAGGCGCCGCGCTGATCGGCGGCGAAACGGCAGAAATGCCCGGTATGTACGCCGATGGCGACTACGACCTGGCGGGCTTCTGCGTCGGCATCGTCGAAAAAGACGGCATCATCGACGGCAGCCACACCCGTCCCGGCGACGTGCTGGTCGGACTGCCCTCGTCCGGCCCGCATTCCAATGGCTACTCGCTGATCCGCAAACTGCTCAAGGTGGGCAAGGCCACACCGACGACCAGGCTCGGCAGCGGTCTGCTGTACGACGCACTGCTCGCGCCCACGCGCATCTACGTCAAGCCATTGCTGGCGCTGGCGAAAGCCGTACCGATCCATGGATTCGCGCACATCACCGGCGGCGGACTGACCGAAAACATTCCGCGCGTGATCCCCGCAGGTCTCGAAGTATTGCTGAGCGCCCAGGCCTGGCAGCGTCCGGAAGCGTTCGACTGGCTGCAGAAGACGGGGAATATCGCCCCGGCCGAAATGTATCGGACCTTCAACTGCGGCATCGGCATGACCGTCACGCTGGCTGCCGAGCACGTGGACAAGGCGCTCAAACTGCTGCGGGAGCAAGGCGAACAGCCGGTCGTCATCGGCGAAATTCGCCGTGGCGACGCAGGCGTGGTCATTCACGGATGACGGAGCCGGCGCGCCTTGCGACGGTGATTCTGATTTCCGGGCGCGGCAGCAACATGCAGGCGATCGCGCAACGATCCGCCAGTGGTGAGCTGCCCATCGACATTCGCGCTGTCGTCAGTGACAAGCCTGAAGCCGCCGGACTCGCTCTCGCCAGCGAGTCCGGGCTGGTCACGGCGTCGTTGTCCCCCAAGGGGTTTGCCGATCGGCCCGCCTACGACGCGGCGTTGGCCGCGCTCGTGAATTCCTACGAGCCGCAGCTGATCGTGCTCGCCGGCTTCATGCGAATCCTGACGCCGGCATTCATCGGCGCGTTTGCCGGACGCATTCTCAACGTCCATCCCTCGCTGCTGCCCAGATACCGTGGACTGCACACACATCGACGCGCCCTCGAAGCCGGCGATACCGTGCATGGCGTCAGCGTTCATTTCGTCACCGAGGAACTCGACGGCGGTCCGGTCATTATTCAGGCATGCGTGCCGGTGCTGGCTTCCGACACCGAAGCGACTCTTTCAGCACGAGTTCAGCGCGAGGAGCACAGGATCCTGCCACAGGCGATCGATTGGTTTGCCCGAGGTCGACTGGAACTCAGGGCTGACGCCGCCTGGCTGGATGGACAGCCGCTGTCGGCGCCGATCGTTGTGGAATCCTGACCGCTCGCAACCGCTGGTCGTTGCTGGGGGCGGGAAAACCCTCAAGGAGAATGATTTGCGGCATATCGCTTCCGCCGTCCTTCGGCATCGGGCAGCGGGTTTCGTCCTGGCATTACTCGCCATGATGTCGTCGGCTCACGCGACCCCAGCGGTGCCGCAACCGTTCGTTGCCACTTACAGCGTCAGCTTCCGCGGCATAGGTGCGGGCACGCTGCGCATGGAATGGCGTCGCGACGGCCAGTCGAACCGGTATGTGTTCGAGACCCACGCCAACCCATCGACGCTGGCGAGACTGGTCGTCAGTGACACGGCTTTCGAACGCACGACGCTGGAACTCACTGACGACGGCCTGCGCCCACTCTCATGGGCCGCGGACGATGGCCGCTCCGGCGAGAAAGGCAACGGCAGTCTGCAGTTCGACTGGACCGCAAAGATCGCGAGCGGAACTTACGACGGCCAGCCCGTGAAACTCCCGCTCGAACCCGGGATGCAGGACCGGCTGTCGATCCAGATCGGAGCAATGGTAGCGCTGATCGGCGGACACGAGCCGGGCACGATCGCCATGATCAACGGCGACAGCATCCGCCACTACACCTATACGCGCGGCCAGTCCGAGACCGTGCAATCGAAGCTGGGAGCGCTGGAAACGATCGTGTACGAAAGCACGCGACCCAACTCGAACCGCGTATCGCGCGTCTGGCACGTGCCGTCACTGGAATACCTGCCAGCACGCGCCGAGCAGGTACGCAAAGGCAAGGTCGAGACGGTGATGACGCTGATCGCGCTCACACGCGAGTGACAAGAGTCACGAAGCCCAGAACAAAGCGATCTTCCCGATCCTCATCACTCTCGTAGCCTTCGTGACCCTCGTCACTGCGATTGCTTCGGCAATCGCTACGCCTTCGGCAACGTCACGCCCCGCTGCCCCTGATACTTCCCGCCGCGGTCCTTGTACGAGATCTCGCAGACTTCGTCCGATTCCAGGAACAGCATCTGCGCCACGCCTTCATTGGCGTAGATTTTTGCCGGCAGCGTCGTGGTGTTGGAGAACTCCAGCGTCACATGCCCTTCCCACTCGGGCTCGAGCGGCGTCACGTTGACGATGATGCCGCAGCGCGCGTAGGTCGACTTGCCCAGACAGATCGTCAGCACGTTGCGGGGAATGCGGAAGTACTCGACCGTGCGAGCCAGCGCGAATGAGTTCGGCGGAATGATGCAGACGTCGGAGACCTGATCCACGAAGCTGCCGGAATCGAAATTCTTGGGATCGACGATCGTCGAATTGATGTTCGTGAAGATCTTGAACTCGTTGGCGCAGCGTACGTCATAGCCGTAGCTCGACGTGCCGTACGAGATGATCTTGCCGCCATTGGCGACGCGAACCTGGCCGGGCTCGAAGGGTTCGATCATGCCTGCGGCGGCCGAACGGCGAATCCAGCGATCGGACTTGATGCTCATAAATAAGTAGTGAGTAACGACAGTGAGGAGGGTGACGAGGGCGCCGGATGCGGTGAACGCCGCGGCGGCGATTTATCAGGTGTCTTCGACCTGTATGGACGGAAAAGCGGGTGACGGCGCCAATGACCGGCGCGCAAGTTGCGCCGCGGTCCGGCGAGCCAGATCCAGATAGGCGCGTCCCAGCGACCCGTCCGGATCAGCGACCACCGTGGGCTTGCCACCATCCATCTGTTCCCGAATACGAATATCCAGGGGCAATTCTCCCAGCAGGTCGACACCGTACTGCTCGGCCATGCGACGCCCGCCGCCGGCGCCGAAGATGTGCTCTTCGTGACCGCAGTTCGAGCAGATGTGTGTGCTCATGTTCTCGATGATGCCGAGCACCGGAACCTCCACCTTCTGGAACATGCGCAGGCCCTTGCGGGCGTCGAGCAAGGCGATGTCCTGGGGAGTGGTGACGATGACCGCACCGCTCACCGGCACGCGCTGCGACAGCGTCAACTGGATATCGCCCGTACCCGGCGGCATGTCGACGATCAGATAGTCGAGTTCGCCCCAACGGGTGGTCTCCAACAACTGGATCAGCGCCTGAGTGACCATCGGGCCGCGCCAGACCATCGGTTGCTCTTCGTCGATCAGGAAGCCGATCGACATCACTTTGATGCCATACGCCTCGGGTGCCAGCATCGATTTCTGATCCGGGCTCACGGGGCGCTGGCCACCGAGCCCCATCATGCGGGGCTGGCTCGGGCCGTAGATGTCGGCATCGAGCAATCCAACGGCCGCGCCTTCGAGCGCCAGAGCCAGAGCCAGATTCGCTGCCGTCGTTGACTTGCCCACCCCGCCCTTGCCCGATGCCACCGCGACGATGTTCCGGATCGACTGTACCGGGCGCAGATTGCCCTGTACCGCCTGCGATTCCACGCGCCAGTCGACCTGGACATCGACGGATCGAACTCCATCCAGCGAGCGGATCTGCTCGCTCAGCGACTGCGCCAACTCCACGCCATAGCGCTTCGCCGGGAAGCCGAGCCGCAGCTGCACTTTGACATCGGGCTGTGAGGCATCCACGCCGACCACCGCCTTGGCCAGGCCCAGCTCCATACCGAGATAGGGCTCGCGAAAAGTGTCCACCAGATGGCGCACCGCCATGTCATGTTGTGTCGTCATGCATCGTTCCGTTGGGAATTCGCCGCACGCCTGGCATCGGCGTGTGTCTTCACACAGAGTTGCTGGTCGGATCGCGGCGGGCGCGCATTGTAGCGGATCAATGTGCTAACCCGGAGCCAGAGGCACCGGATGCAGGCCCATTTTCGGGAAATTCTGCGGCCCCGTGATCAGTTGCCGTGCAGCAGTCATGGCATAATGTAGGACAACGCGTTGATGTACCGGACAAAGGTTCATTTTCGCCCCCCTGCCAGAGGCGGCTGCGCCAACTAGAATGCGGCGGAAACATGACGGGGATCTGGCGCAGGGATTCGGGGCGAACCTGGAGTCACATTTCAAGGCCGGTCAGAAGCGAAGGATACCGAGACGACTCGATGAGTTTTTTTTCCGACTTGAAAGCCGAACGTCTGATCGCAGAGATCAGGAACATCGGCGATCCAATGCATCCGGATGCGCAGAAGGCATTCCAGAAGCTGGCGAAGATCGGCGCCGGCGCGATTCCGAAAATTCTCGACACCGTTGCCGCCGCGGACAAGAAGGAAACGGCTGCCTACGTCGAAATTCTCGCGCAGCTGGTCGACAACAAGACCTTTCCCCTGCTCGCCCAGGGCCTGGTCGATGGCAGCCCGCGCACGATCGCTGCAGTCGGCTGGGCGCTGACAGCCAGCACGAATTACAGCTCATCGCTCCTGATCGATCTGCTCAGTCGCGATGACATTGCGAAGCCGGCGGTCGTCGAAATCATCGCCGCGCAGAAAAACCGTTTCAGCGTCCGCGAACTGCTGCAGCACGCCTACAACCAGGAAGCGAACGAGAAGGCGGCGCTGTTCCGCATCATCGGCGAACTCGCGGATCCGGCCGCCATTCCGGAACTCATCAGCCGCATCGACGGCAAAGATTCGACCGCGCGAATGCACATCATCGGCATCCTGTCGCGCTTCAATCGCCCGGATGTGTCCGCTGCCCTGCAGACGCAGCTGCGCGATCCGAACAAGCTCATCCGCCAGGCGGCCTTGAACGCCCTGGCCCGCATGGACGGCCCGGTCAATATCGGCGCGGTCTGCCACATGCTGCGCGATCCGGATATCGAAGTTCAGAACCGCGCCATCGATGTCGTCGTCCGGGCCAAGGATCCGGACACGATGAAATACCTGATCGAAGTCCTGAAGGACGAGAACGAATACGCGCGGCGCGCCGGCGTCGAAGTCCTGAATCACCTGGGCACTTCGCGCGACATCAAACATCTGCTGCAGGTCATCAAGGACGATGACTGGTGGGTGCGCACCCGCGCCGCCGATGCCCTCGGCAAGATTGGCGGTCCGCGCGTGGTCGACGCCGTCATCGAACTCATCAAGGACGAAGACGAGGAGGTCCGTCGCGCCGCGATCGAGATCCTCAACCAGACCAAGGATGAACGCGCCGTCAACTTCCTGCTGGAAGCCACCAAGGACAAGGACTGGTGGGTCAGTGAACGCGCCATCGATGCACTCGGCGAGATCGGCAGCAAGCGCGCTGTGCCGGTGCTCCTGGAGGTCATGGGCTCGGACAACGCTCGCGCACTTCCGGCAGTGATTCGCGCACTCGGCAAGATCGGCGACGCACGCGTCGTCGATCAGATGGTGCAACTCCTCGATCGCCCGGAGAAGGAAATCAAGGTCGAAGCCATCAATGCGCTCGCGCGGCTCGCCGACGACAAACGCGCAGATACGGTTCGCAGCCGCATTCATTCGATCAGCACCACGGCAACGGACCAGACGCTCATCACGGCAGCGATCCATGCGGTCGATGAGCTGGACAACCGCTACACCAGCAGCGCGCTGGCGGCACAGGCCCATACCCGCATTACCAGACCAGCGGATAGAGCGGACACGCCCGCCGCTGCTCGCACGCTCCTTATCGAAAAAGGCGACGTCGACGCGGTCATCAAGAAGGCAGAGGAATCGGCGATCGGCACACAACCGCTCGATATCGCGGCATTGAAACCGGGCGAAGTGCTCGAAGGCCGCTACAAGTACATCGAGAAGATCGGCAAGGGCGCCTTCGGTACGGTGCTGCTGGTCGAAGATACCGTCGTCGAGGAACGCCTGATCCTCAAGTTCCTCAATGCGAACGTCTCGCAGGACGAGGAGATGATGAAGCGCTTCGTGCACGAGCTGCGCTACTCGCGCAAGATCACGCACCGCAACGTCATCCGCATCTACGACTTCCTGTTCATGCGTGGCAGCTACGCCATTTCGATGGAGTACTTCCCCTCGCATACGCTCGGTAGCGAGATCGTCAACGAAAAGCCGCTGCATCTGCCGCGCGCAATTCAGTACGCCATCGATATCGCCACCGGCATGACCGTGGCACACCAGGCCGGCATCGTGCACCGCGACCTGAAACCGGCGAACGTGCTGATCAACAACGAAGGCTTGCTGAAGATCGTGGACTTCGGCGTCGCCGCCGCCCACAAGGAAGGCGATACCCAGCTCACCAAGACCGGGTATGTCATCGGCTCGCCGAAATACATGGCGCCGGAACAGATTCTGGGCAAGAAGGTGGACGAACGCGCCGACATCTACAGCCTGGGGGTCATCCTGTACGAAATGGTGACCGGCCAGCCGCCCTACAGCCGCGGCGATCACATGTCGGTCATGTACCAGCACGTTCAGGGAAAAGCCCGCTCCCCGCTTGAGGTTAATCCCGCATTGCCCAAGCCTCTGGCAGACATCGTCGTGATGGCCATGTCCGTCGACAAGGCCAAACGCTTCCAGAGCATGGAAGAGATGCGGCTGGCGCTGGAGAAGGCGCTGTAGGGGAGAAGGCCGCTGGGCTCTGGGCTGCTGGCCGGAGGAGAACACTCTCGATCGAGTTCTTGATCGACTCTGGCCAGCAGCCCAGAGCCCAGTACCCAGCAGCCCAGCCCCCCCGTCTCTGGCGGCCAGGGACCGTTACGCTGTAGTCTGTTGTCAGACAAACCTACAGAGCCGTCACGCCCTCGCATGGCCCGCATTGATGCCTTCCTGAAGCTGGGTACCGA
Organism: Povalibacter sp.; assembly: GCF_036520495.1. GTDB lineage: Bacteria > Pseudomonadota > Gammaproteobacteria > Steroidobacterales > Steroidobacteraceae > Steroidobacter. Next base: position 93,152 of record NZ_DATDJO010000039.1, read on the forward strand.
TCAGGGGTGCTCGGACATCCACTTCGCCGTCGGATTGCCACCGATGTTGCGGATGTACGGCGATCTGCTGCCCATCAAATTCCGTGACCTGAGCCAGGCCGAACTGGAAGGCTACGTCGCGGAAATCATGAGCAAGGCGAACCTCGATTCGCTGCGCAAGGGCAACGATGTCGACTTCTCGTATGTCTCGGCCAATGGCGGCCGCTTCCGGGTCAATGTGTTTCGCAAGGACACCGGCATTGGCGCGACGTTTCGGGCGATTCCCTCTGAAGTCCCCTCGCTCGATCGGCTGGCGCTGCCGCCGATCATCAAGAGGCTGTGCGACAACCACCAGGGCATGATCCTGGTCACCGGATCGACCGGCACCGGCAAGTCGACCACGCTCGCGGCCATGATCGATCACATCAATCAGACCCGGCGCGCCAACATCATCAGCCTCGAAGATCCCATCGAGTTCGTGCACAAGAGCAAGCAGAGCCAGGTGCTGCAACGCGAACTCAACACGCACCTGCCCTCCTTCGCCGAGGGCGTGCGCGCGGCGATGCGCGAAGACCCGGACGTGATCCTGGTCGGCGAATTGCGCGACGCCGACACCATCCGTTGGGCCATGACCGCCGCCGAGACCGGCCACCTCGTGCTCGGCACGCTGCACACGACCGGAGCGGTGAAGACGATCGATCGTGTCGTCGACGCTCTGCCCGCCGATGAGCGCGAACAGACCAAGAATTTCCTGTCGCAGAGTCTGATTGCCGTCGTCACCCAGGTGCTGGTGAAGACACCGGATCAACGCGGCCGCAAGGCCATCTGCGAAATCATGATCGTCACCCGTGCGATCGGCAAACTGATCATGACGGACCAGACGCATCAGATTCCGTCGCAGCTCCAGACCGGCAAGGAGCTGGGCATGCAGATGCTCGATCAGGCCTTGCTGGCCAACGTGCAGGCCAAGGAAATCGATGCGGACGACGCTTACGTCTATGCGTCGGACAAGAAGCTGTTCTCGCGGTACGTCACCGACACCAGCGTGCTGCCGAAACTCGACCTGGCGCCGGGCTGAACCATCATGAGCACCGAATCCACCGGCACGACCGGCGCAACCGCCAGCGCCAACCAGTACGTCCCGCGCAAGATCGATGAATTCCTCAAGGAAGTGCTGAGCCGGAACGGCTCGGACCTGCATTTCATCGCCGGCGATCCGCCGCGTATCCGCCTGTATGGTGAGTTGCATCCGCTGCGGCCGGAGCCGCTGAAGCCGGAGTTCGTGCAGGAAGTGCTGCTGGAAATCATGCCCCGCGCCGCGCAGGTGCGGCTCGAGGAGAAGCACGGCGCCGACTTTGCGTACACCATTCCCGGCGTTTCGCGGTTCCGCGTGAACGTGATGCGTCATCTGTACGGGCTGGGCTGCGTGTGCCGGGCGATTCCATCGAAGGCGCTGACACTCGATCAGCTCAACATGCCCGACGCCGTCCGCAACCTGTGCAAGGTCAACAGCGGCCTGATCCTCGTGACCGGCAAGACCGGCTCCGGAAAATCGACGACGCTGGCAGCGATGATCGATGACATCAATACCCGCATGAAGGGTCACATCCTCACGATCGAGGACCCGATCGAATTCGTGCATCCACGCAAGAACTGCCTGATCAGCCAGCGCGAGATCGGCAATCACAGCCCGTCGTTCGCGAGCGCCCTGCATTCGGCACTGCGCGAAGATCCCGACGTGATCCTGGTCGGCGAGTTGCGCGACTACGAAACCATGAGCATCGCCGTGACGGCCGCCGAAATGGGCATCCTGGTGATGGGCACCCTGCACACCAACGGCGCTGCGCCAACCGTGGATCGCATGGTCAATGCCTTCCCGGCCGACAAGCAATCGCATGTGCGCGCCATGCTGTCGACGTCGTTGCGCGGCGTGGTTTCGCAACAGCTGATTCCGCGGGCGGGCAAGCCCGGACGGGTCGCTGCGCTGGAAATCCTCGTGAACACGCCTGCCGTCGCCAACCTGATCCGTCAGGGCAAGCTGGATCAGCTCGAGAACACCATGCAGAGCGGTGCCGCCCACGGCATGAAGATCATGGACTCTGCCATCCAGGAATTGCTCGACAAGGCCATCATCACGGGCAAAGAGGCCTACCGGAAGGCCATCACCAAGTCGAAGTTCGAGCACCTGAAAGACGTCGGGTAACGAAAGTCACGACGGTCACCAAAGTAACGCGGGCAGGACCGCTGTTTCCGCCTTCGTCACCTTCGTCACCCCCCCGCATGGCATAATCCGGGCCCGTTTTTCCCCGGATTCGCAGCTGTTTCCCATGAGTGCTCGTCCCCGCCATCTTTTCGTCACGACGGCGCTGCCGTACGCCAATGGACCCTTCCACATTGGCCACATCATGGAATACATCCAGGCCGATATCTGGGTGCGGTTCCAGCGCATGGTCGGCAACCAGGTCCACTGGATGGGTGCAGACGACGCGCATGGCGCGCCGATCATGCTGAAGGCGGAAGCCGAAGGCATCACCGCGGAACAACTCGTCACGCGCATCGCGGCTGATCGCGCGAAGTACCTCGAAGGCTTCCACATTGCCTTCGACAACTGGCATTCGACGCATTCGCCCGAGAACACGGCGCTGACGCAGCGCATTTATCGCGAGCTGCAGGCCGCGGGCCTCACGTACGTCAAGGCCGTCGAACAGTTCTTCGATCCCGTGAAGAACATGTTCCTCGCGGATCGCTACGTGAAAGGCGAGTGCCCGAACTGCCACGCCAAGGACCAGTACGGCGACACCTGTGAAGTCTGCAGCAAGGCCTACGAGCCGACCGACCTGATCAATCCCTACTCCACGCTGTCGGGCGCGACGCCGGTGCGACGCACGTCCGATCATTACTTCGTGAAGCTCTCCGATGCGCGCTGCAAGCAGTTCATGCGCGAATGGCTCAACGCCGAACAGAACGGCAAGCCGCGTCTGCAGCCGGCTGTGAGAAACAAAGCCAGCGAGTGGCTGGAAGGCGAAGGCGATCAGTCGCTCACCGACAAGGACATCTCCCGCGACGCACCCTACTTCGGCATTCCGATTCCGGAAACGACCGGCAAGTACTTCTACGTCTGGTTCGACGCGCCGATCGGCTACCTGGCGTCCCTCAAGAACTACTTCGACAGCGGCAAGGCCCGGGCGAATGGCGAGTCGCGTTCGTTCGACGACTTCCTCGCGGCGCCGGACGTCGAGCAGATCCACTTCATCGGCAAGGACATCATCTACTTCCACACGCTGCTGTGGCCGGCGATGCTGAAGTTTGCCGGCGAGAAAGTGCCCGACAATGTGTTCGTGCACGGTTTCATCACCGTGTCCGGCGCGAAGATGTCGAAGTCGCGCGGCACCGGCATCAGCCCGTTGCGTTATCTCGACGTCGGCATGAACCCGGAATGGCTGCGCTACTACATTGCGGCCAAACTGAACTCGAACGTCGAAGACATCGACTTCAATCCGGAAGACTTCGTCGCGCGCGTCAACGCCGATCTGGTCGGCAAGTACGTGAACATCGCCAGTCGCATGGCGCCGTTCATCGCGAAGTTCTTCAACAACAGCATGCCGCCGCTGCCGGAACAGTCCCGCGGGCTCGCCGCCGTGTTCGAACACCAGACGACCATCCGCACCGCGTTCGACGAACGTGAGTTCGGCAAGGCCATTCGGCTGGCGATGGAAGTGGCCGATGCCATCAACGCCGAGATCGATGCGTACAAGCCCTGGATCCTGGCGAAGGACGCCACGTCCAACGCCGACAGCCTGAACAAACTCGGCGAGATCTGCGCCTCGTCGATCGCGACCTTCAAGGCGCTGACGCTGTTTCTCAAGCCCATCCTGCCGGCACTGGCCGAACAGGCCGAGGCCTATCTGAACAGCGGTCCGCTCGACTGGAATCTGTTCGAGCACGGTTCTGCCGCGAGCCTGCTGCCGGCCGGACATCACTTCAGTGTGTTCAAGCCTCTCATCACGCGCGTCGACCGGAAACAGCTCGACGCGCTCTTCGACAGCATGAAGGAAGCGGAGAAGCCCGCGGCAGCGCCTGTGAAAGCTGAACCGGCCGCGGCGCCGACCGTTGGCGAAATCACCGTGGACGATTTCGCGAAGCTCGACATCCGCATAGGAAAGATCGTCACGGCCGAAACCGTCGAGGGCGCCGATAAGCTCCTGAAGCTCACGGTCGACATCGGCGATGCGCAGCGCACCGTGTTCGCGGGCATCCGCTCCGCCTACCAGCCCGAGCAACTCGTGGGCCGTCTCACGCTGGTCCTCGCCAATCTGAAACCGCGCAAGATGAAGTTCGGCACGTCCGAAGGCATGGTGCTGGCCGCGGGCCCAGGCGGCAAAGACATCTTCCTGCTGTCGCCGGACGCCGGCGCAGAGCCTGGCATGAAGGTGAAGTAGGAAGCAGGCTCTGGGCTCTGGGCTCTGGGCTCTGGGCAGAGCGTCACATGCACACCTGCGCAGTTGATCGATATGTCGACCACAGTGACTCTGCCCTAGCACCTAGCACCTAGCACCCTCCCATGTCCTCCCTCCTCCTCATCCTGCTCGCCGCCGTACTCGTCAGTCAGTACGCGCCGGCGATGCTTGGAACGAGGTTGTTCGAAGCGACTGACGACTACTCGAACAGTGTGGGCCTGGCGCTGGCGTCGTTCATCCTGATCGCGGCGGTCGCGATCATTGCGTATGGGATCGACCACGCAGTCCTGCGGCCATTCGCTATCGACTATCTGCGAACCTTCGTGGTCATCATCGTGATCATGACGCTCGCACCAGTGGTTGCTGCCTCGATGTCGAAGCTGGGATCCTGGACTCCGGTGCATTGGCCTCTCGTTCTCGTACTGATCGGCAACCCCGCTGTCCTGGGAACGGCACTGCAGTCGGCGGTCGCGCCTGACTTCTCCACTGCGTTGTGGCTGGGTATCGGAATCGGTGCTGCCTTCGCCGCCTTGCTGCTCGCCTTCGCGACCCTGCAAGCCCGCGTCGCCACGGCGCGAGTGCCACGCGCTTTCCGCGAGATGCCAGTAGCTTTCGTCACGGTCGGACTCATGGCGCTCGCGCTCATGGGCCTGACCGGACTCGTTCGCGACTGATTCCATGGTCGTGGCCCTGCTGATCACAGCCGCCCTGGCCGCCGCCTCTCTCGGCGCCATCCTGCTCTGGCTGCAACCGCGGCAAACCGGCGAAGCCGCGCTGGTGGAGCGTCTCAACGATCTGCTGCCGCAGACGCAATGCCGCCGATGTACGTTCGATGGCTGCCGACCTTACGCTACGGCAATTGCACGCGGCGAAGCGGGCACCAATCAATGTCCGCCAGGCGGCGAAGCAACGGCGGTGGCGCTGGCCCATTTGCTGAGACGCGAGCCGCGCAGCGTGGACCCGCAATTCGGCGTCATGCCTGCGTATCCCGCCGTCGCCGTCATCGACGAGGCGACATGCATCGGTTGCACCAAGTGCATTCAGGCCTGTCCGGTCGACGCCATCGTCGGCGGCTCCAAGTTCATGCACACCGTGATTGCCGCCGACTGCACCGGTTGCGAACTGTGCATTCCGCCGTGTCCCGTCGACTGCATCGACATGCAGCCCGCACCCGCGGGCATGCAGCGTCTGCCGCCACCTGTCGCGACGGCTGGATGACACCATGACCCCACGCGTTCGTGGTGGCCTGAGGCTCGACGCGAACAAGGCGCGTTCGACGCGGTCGCCATTGCGATCGGCGAGCGTACCTGCTGAGTTGATCCTGCCGCTCGATCAGCATGCGGGTGCACCGGCACGACCGATCGTGCAACCGGGGGAGGCAGTACTCCTCGGCCAGCCCATTGCCGAACCTCATGGCGATATCAGTGCCTGGTTGCATTCGCCGGTGTCCGGCCGGGTCGCCGCTATCGAACCGCGCGAAGTGCCCTACCGCGTCGATCCGGCGCAGAGCATCGTCATCGCGAACGATGGCCGTGACGCGCGATTCGCCCAGCCGGCTGTCGACTATCGAGCCATGAGCGAGGGCGAGTTGCGTGCGCACATTGCGCGCGGCGGCATCGTCGGCCTGGGCGGCGCCACATTTCCAACCGAGCCGAAGCTCAGCCGGTCGAACGTCGCGAGCGATCGGCATCTGCTGCTGAACGGCGCCGAGTGTGAACCGTGGATCAGTTGCGACGACATGCTGATGCGCGAACGCGCAGGCGACGTCATTCTTGGTGCGCGCATCCTCAGACAGGCCATCGGCGCGACGAAATGCACCATCGCCATCGAGGATGACATTCCGCTGGCCGCCGCCGCGTTACGAGCCGCGCTCGACTATCAGGACGACATTGCGATCAGCGTACAGCACGACATCTATCCGGCGGGCGGCGAGCGGCAGCTGATCCTGGCGGTCATGGGTCGCGAAGTGCCGAGCGGCGGCTTGCCGGCGGATATCGGCATCGTCGTCCAGAACGTCGGTACGGCTGCTGCCGTCGCACGCTGGTTTCGCGATGGCGAACCGCTGATCAGCCGCATCGTCACCATCACCGGCTCGGGCGTGCGCGAAGCGACGAACCTCGAAGCCCGACTCGGCACGCCGATCGCTGCCCTCATCGCCGATTGCGGCGGGTATGCGCAGGAAGCACAGCAACTGATCATGGGTGGTTCGATGATGGGCCTGGGCCTCACGAGCGACAGCCTGCCGCTGGTGAAGGCGACGAACTGCGTGATCGTCGCGGCGAACGCCGATCTGCAGCCCCGCGGCGTGGAGATGCCATGCATCCGTTGCGGCGATTGCGCCGAGGTCTGCCCTGCCTCGCTGCTGCCACAACAGTTGCACTGGCATGCGCGGGACCAGAACCTCGGCGCGCTGCTGCAACTGGGATTGATGGACTGCATCGAGTGCGGCTGCTGCGACTACGTCTGCCCCAGCCAGATCCCGCTGACACAGCAGTTCAGAATCGCCAAGATCCCCGTGAGCTCGGAACTGCAGGCACGCAGCGATGCCTCCGCAGCCCGCGCGCGCTACGAGGCCCGAAACGAACGCCTGCTGCGCATCGAGCAGGAACAGCGTGAGCGGCTCGAAGCGAAGCGTCGCCAGCTGACGGGGCGCAAACAATGAATAAGAGCTTCCCCGCCGCAACGGCGCCACACACCGTCGGATCCAACCGGGTCGGCAGGATCATGGGCCTGGTGATCTGTGCGCTGCTGCCCGCGATCATTCTGCATGTGATCGTTTTCGGCCCCGGCATCGTGCTGCAGATCGTGCTGGGAGTGACGACGGCCCTCGTGACGGAAGCGCTGGCCTTACGCCTGCGCCAGCAGCCGATTCGACAGTTCCTCTGCGATGGCAGCGCGGTGATCACCGCGGTGCTGATCGCGATGTGCCTGCCGCCGCTCGCGCCCTGGTGGTTGATTGTCAGCGGCACGGCGTTCGCGATCCTCATTGCCAAACATCTGTATGGCGGCCTCGGCGCCAATCCCTTCAACCCCGCCATGGTCGGCTATGCGGTGCTGCTCGTCTCGTTCCCCGCGCACCTGACCCGCTGGCTGGCGCCGGATATCGCGGGATTGCAGCCGGTGGATCTTTCCTTCGGCGACGTGTTCCACACGATCTTCACCGGTCAGCTTCCCGATGCGCTGCGCTGGGACGCCATCACTTCACCCACCCCCTTGAACGCAGTGAGAACCGGGCTCGCCATGGGCAACACGTTGCAGGAGTCGGTTGCGAGTCCGATCTTTGGCGCGTTCGGCGGCAAGGGCTGGGACTGGATCAACGTCGGGCTTCTGGCCGGCGGCATGTCGCTGCTGGCGCTGCGGATCATCCGCTGGCACACGCCCGTCGCCATGCTCGCAGGACTCATGGTCCCGGCGGCGTTCATGTACGCGATGGATCCCGGCACCTACCCAGGTCCGCTGTTTCATCTGACTGCAGGCGCCACCCTGCTCGGCGCATTCTTCATCGCCACCGATCCTGTCTCTTCTGCGACCAGCAATCGCGGCAAACTGATCTACGGCGCCGGAATAGGTCTCGTGACGTACGTGATTCGCGCCTGGGGCGGCTATCCGGATGGCGTCGCATTCGCCGTGCTGCTCATGAATCTGTCGGTGCCCCTCATCGATCGCTTCACCGTGCCGAGGATCTATGGACACGAACGCTGAACCGGTCCGACGGCCACAACGCCTCACGGCGGTGCTCATCGTCGTCGCACTGGCCCTGGTGCTTGCCGCGCTGATTGCCATGATCGAAAGCGCCACCCGTGAACGCACACGACGCAATGAGCAGGCCTGGATCCAGCAACGGCTCGATGTGCTCGTGCCGCCCGATCGCCATGACAACGATCTGCTGACCGACCGCATCGACGTCGTGTCGCCCGACATTCTCGGTGTGGCGCAGCCCGTGACGATCTATCGCGCGCGGCAGTCTTCCGAACCGGTGGCTGCTGTGTTTCGCACCGTGGCGCCGGATGGCTATCACGGTCCGATCGAGCTGCTGGTCGCGATTGCCTATGACGGATCGTTGCTGGGTGTGCAGGTCGTGCGTCACAAGGAGACCGCTGGCCTGGGCGACCAGTTCGAGAACCGCCGGACCGACTGGCTACCGGCATTCCGGGGCAAATCCTTGAGCGATCCACCGCAGCAGCGCTGGAGCGTGCGCCAGGACGGCGGCGACTTCGATGGCTTCACTGGCGCGACGATTACACCGCGGGCGATCGTTCGCGCCACTCGCCGCGCGCTTGAATACTATGGAGCGCAGCGCGATCGCATCTTCGCCTCCACACCGCCCCAGCAATGAAGAACGATCCTTCCACCGCGCAGGTCTGGCTGGCCATTGCGCTCTGCCCCGCCATCGCCGCGAGCGACACTCTGACCGGTGCGCTCGGCCTCGGCGTCGCCGCGCTCCTGGCCTGCGTCATAGGCGCGCTCGCTGGCCAGTTGCTGCATCGTTTGCCACCAGAACCGCGCCAGGTCGGATTGATTCTGATGCTCGCTGCGCTCGTGACCAGCCTGACGTTATGGATGGGCGCCGCGGCGCATGAACTGCGCGGCACGCTTGGAATACTCCTGCCACTGCTCGCCGTGAACGCTGCGATTGTCTGGCGTGGCGATCAGACGAGTACCGCCACGCCTGGCGCGGCGCTCCGAATGGGTTTGGTGTCGGGCGCGCGGATCTTAGCCATCTTGGTCGTGCTGGGCTGCACCCGCGAATTCGTCGGCCGCGGCTCGCTCCTGTACGGCGCGGGCAACTCGCTGGGTGACTGGGCCGGTAAACTCGAGCTGCAACTCTTCCCGGCGGACATGGGATTTCTTCTGGCCATGCTGCCGCCCGGCGCCTTCATCGCGTGCGGTCTGCTGCTGGCCGCACGCAACTGGATTACGCATCGGCATGAACTCAGCGAAAATCGCCGAAATTTTTGAACGCCTCAAGCAGGCACGCCCGCACCCGACCACAGAACTCGAATACCGAACACCGTTCGAGCTGCTGATCGCGGTCATTCTGTCCGCGCAGGCCACGGACAAAAGCGTCAACAACGCAACCCGCGTGCTCTACCAGCATGCCAACACGCCGCAGGCGATTCTCGCGTTGGGCGTCGCGGGCCTGTCGCATTACATCCGCACCATCGGGCTGTTCAATACCAAAGCGAAGAACGTGATCGAAACGTGTCGCCTGCTGATCGAACGTCACGGCGGTGAAGTCCCCGAATCGCGTGAAGCGCTCGAGGCATTGCCGGGGGTCGGCCGCAAGACCGCCAACGTGATTCTGAACACCGCCTTCGGCCATCCGACCATCGCTGTCGACACGCATATTTTTCGCGTCTCGAACCGCACGGGAATCGCCAAGGGCAAGGACGTGCGCGCCGTGGAAAATAAACTGATCAAGGTGGTTCCGGATCAGTACAAGCAGGACGCGCATCACTGGCTGATCCTGCACGGACGCTACGTCTGCCTGGCACGCAAGCCGGACTGCCCGGAATGCCCGATCGCGGACCTGTGCGAGTTCAAGGACAAGACGAAGGCGGAGGAGCCCAAAGGTCAGAGGACGGGGCGGCGCATCGCAGAGCATATTGCCGACAGCGGGAAACGCAGACGAAAGAGGCTCTAGGCTGTAGGCTCTAGGCTGTAGGTCGGAGAAGAACTGCCGTCGCTGTTTTTCTGGCCAGGGCCTACAGCCTACAGCCTAGAGCCTTCCTTCATGCCCTTCTTCGACACCCAGTCCCGCGATCAACTCCGTGCCTCCTATATCGAGGCCTGGCGCAAGCGCCGCGAACGATTACCGATGCAGCCGCTGGAGATGCAGATCGCTGACGTCATCGAACTGCATCCTGAATATCAGCAGGCGCTGCAGGATCCGGACAGCGTGCTCGATCGCGACTATTCGCCCGAGGGTGGCCAGTCCAATCCATTCCTGCACATGGGCCTGCACCTGGCCATCCGCGATCAGCTCGCGACCGACCGGCCGCCGGGCATCCGGTCGGCCTTCGACAATCTCGTGCGACGGATGGGCGATGCGCATGCGGCCGAACACGAACTGATCGAATGCCTCGCTGAAACGCTGTGGGAATCGCAGCGCAGCGGCCTGCCGCCGGACGAGCACGCGTATCTCGCGCGGGTGACCCGGCAGCGCTAATCGGAGTTCGACTGAAGTCGAACCCACAAGAATCCAGACCCACCGCTCAGCGGAGCAAGAATCGAAGATTTCCACGGGGAAACACGGGGTGGAAGAGTCGCATTTCTTACAGAGTTTTCCTTCCCCGTGTGACCCCGTGCTCCCCGTGGAGATTCTTTATCTGTGATTCGGAATCCCATCACACACGCCATTGGGCTTCAGCCGGACCTCTTCTCCGCGGAAGCGACATGTCGCGCCAGACGCAGCTCGAGATGTCGTTTCACGTCCGGCCATTCGCTGCGAAGAATGCTGTACATCACGGAATCGCGGACTGAACCATCCTTGCGCGCCTGATGGTGGCGCAGCACACCATCCTTCTTCGCGCCGAGCGCCTCGATGGCCCGCTGCGACTTGAAATTGAAGTTATCCGTGCGCAGACCCACGACCGCGCAGCCAACGGTATCGAACGCATGCGCCAGCAGCAGGAGCTTGCACGTCGTGTTCAGCGCGGTGCGATGGCGTCTCTGTGGATAGAACGTGTAGCCGATCTCGACCCGGTCGATCGGTGCGACGATGTCGTGATAGCGCGTGCTGCCTACGATCTCGCCGGTATTCGCATCGCGCACCGCCCACGGCAACATCGTGCCGGATTGCAGTCCCGCCATCGCATGTTCGAACCAGCGGCGCGCCTGGCCCGGCCCTGGAACCGCTGTGAACCATAGATTCCACAGTTCGCCGTCCGCGGCGGCGCGCTCGATTCCCGGCAGGTGCTCCTCGGCCAGCGGTTCCAGGCGAATGCCGGAGCGTTCGAGGACAACAGGCTTGAGCTCGATCATCGAGACGTTTCCTCATGAGAGCAGCCCCCATCCTAAAGGGCTATTGGCCGGTTTTTGTACTATCACCTGCAACGGGGTGTATCGGCACAGTTCACAGGAACTGTGACGCCGGCCGGGCGATTCTTCCCCCCCTCTGCCACCGATGATAGATTGCCGCCCCCTGTAATTTTCCGTGCCCAGCCCATGTCCGCCAAGCCAGCACAGACAAGCCAGTCCATCCGTTCCGGCAACACCGGCGGCGTGATTCGCCAGGATGATGTGATCCAGAGCGTCGCCGACGCCCTGCAATACATTTCGTACTACCACTCGCCGGATTTCATCCGCGCAATGGCAGCAGCTTACGAGCAGGAAGAAAGTCCCGCAGCGAAGGATGCCATCAAACAGATTCTGGTGAATTCGCGCATGTGCGCGGAAGGTCATCGCCCGATCTGTCAGGACACGGGCATCGTCACGATCTTCGTGAAGGTCGGCATGAACGTCCAGTGGGACGCAACCATGAGTCTCACGGACATGATCAACGAAGGCGTGCGCCGCGCGTACAACCATCCGGACAACATGCTGCGCGCATCGATCGTCAACGACCCGTACTTCGAACGCAAAAATACCAGGGACAACACGCCGGCCGTGATTCACATGGAAGTCGTGCCGGGCAATGAAGTCGAGATCGCGCTCGCGGCCAAGGGCGGCGGCTCGGAGAACAAATCGAAGCTCGTGATGTTGAATCCCTCCGACTCGCTCGTCGACTGGCTCGTGAAAGCGGTGCCGACGATGGGAGCCGGTTGGTGCCCGCCAGGCATGCTCGGCATCGGCATCGGCGGGACCGCGGAGAAGGCGATGGTTCTCGCGAAGGAATCCTTGTTCGAGACGATCGACATCCACGAGATTCGCGCACGCGGCCCACAGAACAAGCTCGAAGCGCTGCGCCTGGAAATCATGGACAAAGTAAATGCGCTCGGCATCGGTGCGCAAGGACTCGGAGGTCTCACGACCGTGCTCGACGTCAAGATCAAGACGTATCCGACGCACGCAGCTTCGCTTCCCGTCGCCGTCATTCCCAATTGCGCCGCGACGCGCCATGCGCACTTCATCCTCGACGGTTCCGGTCCCGTGAAACTCGATCCACCCGATCTGAATCTCTGGCCGAAACTCACGTTCCAGGCATCGCCGGACGCGACGCGCGTCAATCTCGACACGTTGACGCCGGAAGAGGTCGCCGCCTGGACACCGGGTCAGCGCTTGCTTCTGAACGGCAAGATGCTCACTGGCCGCGACGCAGCTCACAAACGACTGCAGACGCTGATCGACAGCGGCCAGCCGCTGCCTCCGGGTCTCGACTTCACGAATCGCGTGATCTACTACGTCGGACCGGTCGATCCAGTGAAGGACGAAGCGGTCGGTCCGGCGGGCCCGACGACGGCGACGCGCATGGACAAGTTCACCGAACTGATGCTCGGCAAGACCGGCCTGATCGCCATGATCGGCAAATCCGAGCGCGGTCCGGAAGCCATCAAGGTCATCAAGAAATACCAGCGCGCCTACCTCATGGCCGTCGGCGGCGCCGCTTACCTCGTCTCGAAGGCGATCAAATCGAGCCGCGTCGTTGCATTCGCTGACCTGGGGATGGAAGCGATCTACGAATTCGACGTGCAGGACATGCCCGTCACCGTCGCCGTGGACGCGAATGGAACATCGGTGCATGAAACCGGTCCCGCCGAGTGGCAGAAGCGCATCGGCAAGATCCCCGTGAAAATCGAAGCCTGAGAATCAAGAAGAGACATTCACCACGGGGTTTCACAGGGGCTGAACAAGAAATTCTGTTCTCGCTTCTGACCCCGTGATCCCCGTGTACCCCGTGGAGATCTTCCTCCCCTCCCGGAAAGAAAAATGACGCTCGATCACGCCATCCTGCTGCCGCCTACCGCCCTCGCCTTCCTGACGGGCTTCGCGTGGTTGCGACTCGGATCGGATCGGCTCGGTGAACTGCGAGCGCGGCGGATTCATCCGCAGCAGATCGCGACGTCGAAGCAGGCGGTGGAGAAACTCGAGAACACGCAATCGGCGGATCACTTCCGCAATCTGTTCGAGATGCCGGTGCTGTTCTATGCGCTGTGCGGCTTCCTTGCGATCACGAAACTGACCACGCTACTGCTGCTCGCGTGCGCGTGGGGCTACGTGTTGCTGAGAGCCTTCCATACCTGGATTCATCTCACGAGCAACAAAGTCATCCGCAGATTTCAGGTGTTCGTGGCGAGCGCGATTGTGCTGTATGTGATGTGGGGAGTTTTTGCGGTTCGGCTGGTGATGAGCACCTAGCTCCCATTCACTTTCGCAGTACCTTGCCGATCTCCGCCGAACTGACGCCGAGCGCGAGCAAAGAGCGAACGAGAAGATCGAGCGATACGGTCGGGTCGGCAGATTCCATCTTGGCCACCCGCGACTGACTCGACCCCATGCGGATAGCGAGATCCGACTGCGACAGTCCGCTGTCCAGACGTCGCTCACGCAGATGCCGGCTGAGCGCGACGCGGATCTCGATGAAGGCAGCTTCCTCGTCAGACAGCCCGAGAAACTCTTTCGGTCCACCGACGCGCCAACCCGCACGTTGCAGTTTTTCAAGCTTCGTTTGCTTCGCCATTTCTATTCCAGAGCACGACGATAAGCGGCGAGACGCCTGCGGCAGGTCGCCACCACGGTGCTCGGTGTCGCGCGCGTCTTCCTGGGAAATACATCCAGCACGACGATCGCTTCGCGGGTGATCGCGTAGATGATGCGCCATGAGAAATCGCTATCGATCAGTCGCAACTCATGGCAGCAGGGGCCGATCGATGGCATCACTCTCGAATGCGGCATCCAGATGCTCGCCCAGTTGCAGGCGCCGCAGCAGCACACCAGACCTGACATTGAGGAAACCCTCAGTCAGGATATCCGGGCGACCTCCGCGTGCGGGACGTCAATCGCTTCGAATCGCCGAGTTTCAGACATGCAGCAAGGGCGATTCACTGCATGAACCCGACCTTCACATCCTCCTGCGACAACAATCGTACCGGGACGGCCGGCGCCTTCCAGATATCGGCGGCGTATTCGCGGATCGTCCGGTCGGAGGAAAACTTGCCGGACCGCGCCGTATTCAGGATGGACATCCGCGCCCAGCGCTGCGAATCCTGGTAGGCCGCGGACACACTTTGCTGCGCGTCGGCATACGAATCGAAGTCCGCGAACAGCAGGTAGGGATCGTGGTAGATCAGGTTGTCGAGCAGCGGCCGGAACAGCTCCGTGTCGCCGCGCGAGAAGAAGCCGCTGCGGATCAGGTCGATGACTTCCTTCAATTCCCCCTGCAGGTAGCGTGAAGGGTCATAGCCTGATCGCTTCAGCGCACCGACTTCAGCGGCGGTCAGACCGAACAGAAAGAAATTCTCCGGCCCGACTTCCTCGCGGATCTCGATGTTGGCGCCGTCCATCGTGCCGATGGTCAGCGCACCGTTCATCGAGAATTTCATGTTGCCGGTGCCGGACGCCTCCTTGCCTGCCGTCGATATCTGTTCGGAAAGGTCGGCGGCCGGATAGACCCGCTGGCCGTTCTTGACGTTGAAGTTGGGCAGGAACACGACCTTCAGCCGATCGCGCACGGCCGGGTCGCGATTCACGACATCACCGACCGATGTGATCAGTTTGATCATCAGCTTGGCGATGTGGTATCCGGGTGCGGCCTTGCCGCCGAAGAGGAACGTCCGCGGCGTGATATCGGCATGCGGATTCGAACGCAGCCGGTGATACAGCGCGACGACATGCAGGATGTTGAGGTGCTGGCGCTTGTACTCGTGAATGCGCTTGACCTGCACGTCGAACAGCGAATCCGGATCGATGAGGATGCCGGTCTTTTTCAGCGCCACGGCGGCGAAATCGCTCTTGCAGCACCGTTTGACCTCGAGCCAGCGCTGACGGAAGACGCTGTCTTCCGCGAGCGGCTCGAGATTCTTCAATTGACTCAGGTCCGTGATCCAGGCATCGCCAATGCTGGACGAAATCAGATCGGTCAGTCTCGGGTTGCTCAACGCCATCCAGCGCCGCGGCGTGACACCGTTGGTCTTGTTGCCGAAGTGCGTTGGCCAGAGTTCGTAGAAGTCTTTCAACACATCCTGCTTCAGCAGTTGGGAGTGCAGCTCCGCCACTCCGTTGACCGCGTGACTGCCCACGCAGGCCAGATGCGCCATGCGCACGTAGCGCTCACCGCGCTCGTCGATCAGCGACATGCGCGCGATGCGTTCTTCGTCACCGTAGAAGCGGATGCGTACTTCGTCGAGGAAGCGGGCATTGATCTCGAAAATGATGTCGAGATGCCGCGGCAACAGCCTGGCGAACAGTTCCAGCGGCCAGCACTCGAGCGCTTCCGGGAGCAGCGTGTGATTCGTGTACGCGAACGTCTTGCGCGTGATCTCCCAGGCCTGCTCCCACGGCACCACGTATTCATCGATGAGCAGACGCATGAGTTCGGCCACCGCGATGGCCGGATGGGTGTCGTTGAGCTGGGCTGCGAACTTCTCGTGGAAGCGTTCGACCGGGATTTTCTGGACGTGAAGAATGCGGAACATGTCCTGCAATGAGCAGGACACGAAAAAGTACTGCTGCGACAACCGCAGCTCCTTGCCCTGCAGCTGCTCGTCGTTCGGGTACAGCACCTTGCTGAGATTCTCCGACGAGACTTTCTGCATCACGGCACCGTAGTAATCGCCGCGATTGAACACGGCGAAATCGAACGACTCCGGCGCCTCGGCCTTCCACAATCGCAAGGTGTTGGCCGTGTTCGTGTGGTAGCCGAGGATGGGCGTGTCGTAGGGAATGCCCGCCACCAGCCTGTCGGGCACCCAGCGCACGCGCAACCGATGCAGCTCATCGTGATACTGCTCGGTGTGTCCGCCCAGCTTGACGTGCACTACCCATTCCGGCCGTGCGATCTCCCAGGGATTGCCGAAGCGCAACCACTTGTCGGTGCGCTCGGTCTGCCAGCCGTCGACCATCTCCTGGTGGAAAATGCCGAACTCATAGCGGATGCCGTAGCCGAGCGACGGAATCTCCAGCGTGGCCAGCGACTCGATGAAGCACGCGGCGAGCCGACCAAGGCCGCCATTGCCGAGCCCCGGCTCGTCTTCCTCGAGCAGCAACTCGTTGAAGTCCAGGCCCAGCTCGGTGATCGCCTGACGGACCTCCTCGTGGATCCCGAGATTCACCAGGTTGTTGCCGAGATGCGGTCCCATCAGGAATTCGGCCGAAAAGTAAGCCACCGTCCGCGATCCCTGCCTGGTGTAGGCCGCCGCGGTACTGATCCAGCGCTGCAGCATCCGATCCCTGACTGCGTACGCGAGCGCCTGGTAGTAGTCGTTCTTGGTGGCGAGGGCGGGAAACTTGCCCTGGATGTAGAACAGGTTGTCGAGAAAGGCGTGTTTGAATGCGTCTTTCGTCAGCGCAGTGCGATCATCTTCCCGTGAAACCGGGTCTTCGACTGCGACGAGCGGAGTAGCCATCTTTGGCACCGTATGGGGTTGCGATCAGTGTCACCCCACGGTGCAAGTTTCGTGCATGCATTGCGCCGCCGGAATGTTCGCCCATGCCGCTCATCACGCACCATGTTTGGACATGCGTGCAGACATCAGCGCCGTTTGAGGGCGCACGCTACGACCCGCAGATGAAATGCTCGTGACAGACCGCGAGGAAGTGCGGTCAATCGGTCGGCAGACGGTAGCCTTCGAACCGCTTGCGCAGCTGCAGCTTGCTCAGTTTGCCGGTCGCCGTCAGCGGCAGTTTCTCGACGAAGGCGACGTCATCCGGAATCCACCACCTGGCGATCTTCCCTGAGAAGAAATCCAACAGCTCCTCACGCGTCACCGACTCGCCTGGCTTGAGCACGACGACGAGCAGCGGCCGTTCCTGCCACTTCGAATGCGCGATGGCGATCACCGCTGCCTGCGCCACCGCCGGATGCGCCACGGCCAGGTTCTCGAGCCCGATGGAGCTGATCCATTCGCCGCCCGACTTGATCACGTCCTTGGTGCGATCGGTGATCTGCATGTAGCCGAACGGGCAGATCGTCGCCACGTCCCCGGTACTGAACCAGCCCTCCTGGTCGAAAACGTCGTCGTTGTCGCGACGGTAGTAGCTCGAAGCCACCCAAGGGCCACGCACCTTCAAAGCGCCGAACGACTTGCCGTCGTGCGCCAGTTCATTGCCATCGTCATCGACGATCTTGAGCTCGACGCCATAGATGCAACGGCCCTGTTTGGCGCGCAAAGAATCGCGCTGTGCATCGGGCAGTCGCTGCGCTTCGGGCGAATAAGTGAAGATGGTGCCGATGGGGCTGGTTTCCGTCATACCCCAGGCCTGCTTGATGTCGGCGCCATAGCGGTCGCGCAGCGCATCGGAGAGCGAGACGGGCACGGCCGAGCCGCCGCACAGGACACTCTTGAGCGAGTCGACCCGCTTGCCGGTCTGGTCGAGATAGGCGACGAGTCCCTGCCAGACCGTCGGCACGCCGGCAGCAAAGTTCACCCTCTCCTCGTCGATCAACGACTGCAATGTCGGCGGATCGCCCATCTTCGGGCCCGGAAACACCATCTTCACGCCCAGCATCAGCGCGGTGTACGGCAACCCCCATGCATTGACGTGAAACATCGGCACGACGGGCATCAGCACATCGTTGCCCGACAAGCCGCTGGCATCGGGCAATGCCATCGCATAGCAATGCAGGATCGTCGAGCGGTGACTGTAGAGCACGCCCTTGGGGTCGCCGGTGGTTCCCGAGGTGTAGCACAGCGAACTGGCGGTACGTTCGTCGAACTCGGGCCACTCGAAGCTATCCGCTTGCGCTGCGATCAGCGATTCGTAGCTACGCGCATTCGCTAGCGTCGTGGCCGGCATGTGTGCGTCATCCGTCAGGATGACGTAGCCCTCGACACTGGTCAGGGTCGGCTGCAATTTCTCCACCAGCGGCACGAATGCCGGATCGAGGAACAACCAGCGATCCTCGGCATGGTTGACGATGAACGTCAGCTGCTCCTCGAACAACCGCGGATTGATCGTGTGACACACGAAGCCGGAGCACGACACCGCGTAGTAGATTTCGAAGTGCCGGAAGTCATTCCAGGCCAGCGTAGCGATCCGATCACCCGGCCGGGCGCCCATCCTGGCGAGCGCATTCGCAAGCTTCCGGATCCGGATGAACGCCTCGCGATAGGTATATCGATGACGGGGATGATCGACCGTGATCGAAACGATTTCGCGGCGTGGATGCTGCCGCTCGGCATGCCGCAGCAGCGAACTGATCAGCAGCGGCCGATCCATCATCTGACCGAACATGCGAGCCCCCGGTCATCTGGTTGTAATAGTGACCGGATTTAAGCACCTGCCACGCCGTTCAGAAAGAGGGAGAGCCGTGGTGAGCGGCGGAACTGCGCTATGAACGATGGATGTCTAGCGCAACGCCGTGCGGGGCGTGGCGAATGCGGCCGGCGAGACTGCCCGGAACGCCTCACCTGCGGCCACCGTTGCTTGCACAACCGGCGCCGCTTCATCATCAGTTCCTGGCGTCATCCCTGCATCGGATAGCGTGGTGTACTGCACCACGATGCGGGCAATATGGGGATGCTGGCTGCTCCATTGCAGGAAGTTCACGCAGACAGCCCTGGCCGATGGACCCTGTGCATATTCGAAAGTCTGGCCGGCAAAGCGCGCACCGCCCGCATCGGCCTCCAGCGCCACCGCGTACTGGTCCCAGGGATGCTGCACGGCATCGGGTTGTGCGAAGAGCTGAATCGAACTGACGCGTGCATGCGCCGGTACGGTGCCGCACAAGGCGATGCGCTGCGCACTGGATTCGTCACAGTCTGTACTCGTCGCGGCTGCCCGGCATGCGGGGACGTAGGCGATCGATTCCGCAATACCGTTTTCCGGTTCAAGGCGCGTTGGAATCACCGGTGCAGCAGCGCTCAGCGGGGGATGACCGACGGGATCTGCCGCTGCCGAATCGGCCAGCTGCGGCGACTGATTGCGCTCAAGCACACGAGCCGCCGTCAGGTCACGCAGCTCGCGCAACTCCTGTCGCATGGCGCGGATGTCCTCTCCGGAGCGGTGCTGCAGAAACTGCGAATACAGGAAACCACCCACGGCCGAAGCCACCATCAGCGCCAGCACCGCCACGATGGATCGCAACGTCGTGCCGCGCTTCGGCTTGATGTCGGTGCGCCCCTTGGCCCTGAACGCCGTGAGGAGCTGGAACAGCGCGGTACCCACGGTCGCGACGGCGCCGATCATCGCGGCAAGGATGGTCTCCGACAGGCCCATGCGTTTTCCTCGCGCGCTTGGCGACGTCTTGGAATATGTCGAATCGCACAACTCAACCCTGACGCGCGACTCTAGTGGGCACGGACGGATTCACTCTGATACGCAGTTCGCCCTTTTGAAAGCGGGCTTCAGTCCTTGACTGACAAGACGAGGATCTCCACGGGGGACACGGGGAGCACGGGGAAAGACAAACGCTGAAAGCATGCTCTCTTCCTGCGCCGTGATCCCCGTGGAGACTCTTCCCTCTCAGGCTCTTGTGCCTGCTGCCCGCTTACTGTGAGCCGTCAACGCACGGAGCACACAGACCGCTGGGACCGACGCTGAGCATGCCGCTCGATGGCGAGATCGATCAGGCGGGAAATGAGCTCACGTGGCGGCACGCCGCTCGCAGCCCAGAGCTTCGGATACATCGACATCGCAGTGAACCCCGGGAGGGTATTGATCTCGTTCACCAGCAGCTGCCCGTCGGATTGCAGAAAGAAATCGACCCGCGCCAGACCGCTGCACTCCAGCGCACGAAACGTGGCAAGCGACAGCTGCTGCACTTGCCGTACCGATGCCTCGTCGAGTGCTGCGGGCACCTGCAGCCTCGTTCCGTGATCGTCGAGGTACTTGGCGTCGTAGGAATAGAAGCCATCGGGGTGCGTCACGACGATCTCGCCCGGAACCGACGCGACCGGTGCGTCATTGCCCAGCACGGAACACTCGATCTCGCGACCGCTGATCGATTCCTCGACGATGACCTTGAGGTCATAGTCGAAGGCGCTCTGCAACGCCGCCGGCAACTGCGCACGCGAGAGAACACGCGTGACTCCCACCGACGAGCCGAGATTGGCCGGCTTCACGAACAGCGGATAGCCGAGCCGTTCGATGTCGGCGAGTGTGGCAAGTGGATCGCGACGATATTCGTGCCGCCGGACGACGACGAACCGCGCGACCGGAATCCCCGCATCGCGCAGCAGACGCTTCATCACGTCCTTGTCCATGCCCACCGCGCTCCCCAGTACGCCCGCGCCGACATACGGCACATCAGCCAATTCCAGCAGGCCCTGCACGGTACCGTCTTCGCCCTGCGGCCCATGCAGGACGGGGAAGATCACATCGACGTGTCTGTCAGCCTCGTTGGCGTCAAGGCGTCGCGATGGCAGCAACGACACTTCGGGGCCTTCCGCGGACAGCTGCACGAAGCGGGGATCGCCGCTGGCCCGCAACAGCCGTTGCGTGGACTGCTGAATCCAGCGGCCGTTGCGGGTGATCCCGATCGCGACTGGCTGAAAGCGCTGCGGGTCCAGCGCGGCAATCACGTTGCGCGCGGAGAGAATCGATACCTCATGCTCGGCGGACCGGCCACCGAACAACACACCCACTTTCATCCGGATCGCTGCGTTCATGCCTGCAGGCTAACCAGTGATCCGGCAGCACCGGAGGCGAACTGTGATCAATTGTGGCGGGCGACAGGTCCATCTAAGAAAGAAGATCTCCACGGGGAGATCCTTCTTCTCCCAGCTTTCAAACCAGCTTGAGGAAAGCCCGCCAGCTGCCCAGCGCAGTGATCTCCTGCGCGTCATCCACCGCCCATGACTCGCACAGGAATCCCGAGCACAGCGAACCGTCTTCCAGTTCGATCTTGCCGATGCCGAGCGGCGATGGAATGCCGGCGACGAAGGAACCGAAGTGCTGTTGCGGCACCGCCCAGACTTCCACATCGATCGCCCCTCCTCCCTGCGCGACGCGCACGAGACCGGGCCGTTGCGGCGGGCCGCCGGGAACCGCGAAGAACCGATAGGACGCAGCGGTGCGCGTGGTGCGCAACAGATGGGCCTTACGCTGCGTCAACTGCACGTTCAGCGGCAGGCCGCTCATATGCGCGCCACACAGGGCAACGGCGATATATCCCGCTGCAATGTCATCGCCCGGCGCGATGCTGTCGGGCACTGGCACCGCCGAGGTGCCCAGCGTTGGCGAGCTCGCCAGATGCAAAATCGCACCGAGTTGCAGCAAGGCCCGATCGGTGCCCGCCGGAGCGATCAGCGTCACGCCGAACGGTAATCCATCCGTCCTGAATCCAGCTGGCACTGCGATGGCCGCCAGATCGAGCAGGTTCACGAAGTTGGTGTAGATGCCGAGATTGGAGTTCAGGCGGATCGGGTCCGCGAGCATTTCGTCGATGCGGTAGATCGTGCCGGCACTCGGCACCATGAGTACATCGACGGCAGTCCACAACGCCGCGGCTTGCCGCTGCAGTTCTTTGAGCCGGTACTGCGCCCGGAAGGCAGCGACCGCCGTGGGCTGATTGCCGCTGCCCACAATCGTCTCGGTTACCGGATGCAACGAATGCGGGTGCGCCAACAGGAACGATTCGATGGCGGCATAGCGCTCCGCCACCCATGGGCCTTCGTAGAGCAGCCGCGCCGTTTCGAATAGCGGCGCGAAGTCGACTTCGATGACTGCTCCGCCCACGGCGGCCGCACGTTCGCAGGCGAGCGAGAACAAGCGCGCGTAGTCGAGGTCACCGAAGAATTCACGCTGGTCGGCGCGCGGCACACCGATACGCGGCGCCTGCGGCAAGGGTACTGATTGCAGCTCACGCGAGTACGCATCGGCGGCATCGACACCTTCGGCGACATCGAGCACCCGTCGCGCGTCCGCCGCGGTCATCGCGAAGATGGATACGCAATCGAGCGACCGGCAGGCCGGCAGGACACCTGTCGTGCTCAGCAAGCCGCATGACGGCTTCATCCCGACGATGTTGTTGAAGCCCGCAGGTACACGTCCGGAGCCCGCGGTGTCCGTTCCCAGAGCGAAGCTCACACAACCGGTTGCAACAGCGACCGCCGAACCGCTGCTCGAGCCGCCCGAGACGAATGCGTCATCGAAACTGTTGTGACACGCACCGTATGGCGAGCGCGTGCCGTTGAGTCCGGCGGCGAACTGATCGAGGTTGGTCTTGCCGATTGGAATCGCTCCTGCATCGAGCAGCTTCTGGACGACGGTCGCCGACCGTTCCGGCACATGCGCGAAGTCGGGACAACCCGCCGTCGTGGCAACGCCCGCCAGATCGATGTTGTCCTTGATGGCGAACGGCACGCCGTAGAGCGGTAAACCGGTCATCGATCCCAGCGCCGCCACGTAACTCATGACCTGTTCGCGCGTGAGCCGGGTGATCCACACGTGTCGGTCCGGTGCGGCTTCGATGCGCGCCAGCACGTCATCGATCACGTCGGTCGGGGTCGTTCGCCCTGCGCGATAGGCATCCAGCAGGCTTTCGATCGTCAACGGAGTTGTATTCATAGCCACTACCCTTTCACGACCACCAGCACATCGCCGGCAATCACCGGCCTGCCCGGCTCGCAGCGTATTTCCACGATCTCGCCACCCTCGTCCGCCAGGATCGGAATCTCCATCTTCATGGCTTCGACCACCAGCAACTCGTCGCCTTCCCGGATCTTCTGACCGACACGCGCGGCAATCGACCAGACATTTCCAGTCACCGGCGACGTTACCGCGGCCGTTCCTTCGGGAAGTTCCTGCGCAGCTTCACGGTCCGTTGCGGCGGCACCATCGGAGTCGAATGTGAGCCGGCCACTGGCGTGCCAGCGTTCCCGCTCCGCCTCGAACGCCGCCTGTTGCTTCGACTTGAACGCGTCTATCGATGGACGATTGGCGGCAAGGAACTGCCGGTAGTCACGCAGCTTGAGCGTCGTCGGCTCGACTTCGAGCTGGAACTGACCGCGAACGAATTCTTCGCGCAGACGCAGCAATTCATCGGCGCTGACCGGATAGAAGCGCAGCTGATCGAAGAAGCGCAGCAGCCATTGCTTGCCGTCGGTGAATTCCGCCGTCTGGCGATGCCGGTTCCACATCTGCACCGTGCGGCCCACGAACTGATAGCCGCCCGGACCTTCCATGCCATAGACGCAGAGGTACGCACCGCCGATGCCCACGGCGTTCTCGGGCGTCCAGGTGCGCGCCGGGTTGTACTTGGTCGTGACCAGCCGGTGGCGCGGATCGAGCGGCGTAGCGACGGGCGCTCCGAGATACACATCACCGAGCCCCATGACCAGGTAACTCGCATCGAAGACGATCCGCTGCACATCCTCGATCGAATCGAGTCCGTTGATACGACGGATGAACTCGATATTGCTCGGGCACCACGGCGCGTCCTTGCGCACTGATTGCATGTACTTGTCGATCGCAACCCGCGTCGCCGGATCGTCCCACGAGAGCGGCAGATGCACGATGCGACTCGGCACTTCGACAGCGTCGACGGCCGGCAGCTCCCGCTCCGCCTGTTGCAGAAGCTTCACCAGATCAAGCTGGGAGATCACGCGACTGTCATAGTGAATCTGCAACGAACGGATGCCGGGCGTCAGCTCCGCTACCCCCTTCACACGCTCACGTTGCAACCACTCCATGAGCGAATGCACACGGAAGCGCAGTTCGAGGTCGAGCACCAGTTCGCCATACTCGACCAGCAGGTATTTATCGCCGGCCTGGCGGTAACAGACGGACGGACTTTGCGCGTTGGACGAGGCAAGAATCGCGGACATTCGCCCGCGCCCCTCATCGTGGTCGTCTGCTCGAGGGGAATAACTGAGCGCACCGATCGACTCCTCCATGACTCGCTCCATCGTCACTGCTTCTGCCATCGGGATGCAGCGGAAACGCACCCTGTCACCCGGACGCAGCTGCCCGATCTTCCACAGCTCCGCGCGCACGATGGTCGCAGGGCAGACGAAGCCGCCGAGGCTTGGGCCGTCGGGACCGAGTATCACCGGCATGTCCCCGGTGAAGTCGATGGCGCCGATCGCATAGGCGTTGTCGTGAATGTTGGACGGATGCAATCCCGCCTCGCCGCCATCGCGGCGAGCCCACGTCGGCTTTGGCCCGACCAGGCGCACGCCGGTCCGGCTGGAGTTGTAGTGCACTTCCCAGTTCGCGGCGAAGAAGGCATCGATGTCGGCCGCAGTGAAAAAATCCGGTGCTGCATGCGGGCCGTACATGACAGCGATTTCCCAGTGCGAGGAATAGGCGGGAACCAGTTCCGGCGGTGCAGAGCATGACTCCTGTGTTTGCGGCGCTGGCGCGATTCGCAGCGTGTCGCCCGCTCGCAGCACCCGGCCTGCATGGCCGCCGAACTGACCCAGGGTGAATGTTGCACGGCTGCCCATGTAGTGCGGCACATCGAAGCCACCGCGGATGGCGAGGTACGTCCGCTGCCCTGCTCCCTCGATGGCGCGCAGCTTCAGCGTGCTGCCCGGTCGCACATCGATGGGGGCATACCATGCGACCGCGCTGCCATCCAGCTCCGCTTTCATGCGCGCACCCGTCAGCGCAATCTGCGTCTGCGTGTTGAATCGGAGCGTCGGACCGGCGACGGTCAGTTCCAGCCCCGCGGCAGATTCCTCGTTGCCCAGGATGCGATTGGCGAGACGGAACGCAAGATCGTCCATCGGTCCGGACGGCGGCACCCCGATATCCCAATGACCGATCCGACCCGGATAATCCTGGATCGTCGTATGGGTACCCGGCTGGATCACTTCGACCGTACGCGGTTCGTACTTGAATTCATTCAGGTAGCGGGTGAACTGGCGCCCCTGCCTGAAGACCTCGTCACGGATGATCGCCAGCAGGTAGGCCTGGTTACTCTCGATGCCGTATACGCGTGTGTCATCGAGCGCACGCTCGAGGTTCTGCAGCGCCGCCTCCCGCGTTTCGCCATCGGCAATGATCTTCGCCAGCATGGGATCGTAGTGCGCCGGTACATCGGTGCCCGTCTCGATCCACGAATCGACGCGCACCCCGCGCGGCAGTTCGACATGCGACAGCAGGCCGCTGGACGGCCGGAAGTTGTGCAGCGGATCTTCGGCGTAGAGCCGCACCTGGATCGAGTGTCCACGCGGTGCATGTCGATACGCGCGCAGATCCGGCGGTTCGCCGGCTGCCGTGCGGATCATCCACTCGACGAGATCGATCCCCGTGACCTGTTCCGTGACGCCATGCTCGACCTGCAGGCGCGTGTTCACTTCCAGAAAATAGAATTGCTCCGCCGCATCGTCGTACACGAATTCCACCGTGCCGGCGGACCTGTAGCCGATCGCCTCGCCGAGCCGGCGCGCCGATTGCAGCAGTTCCTCCCGCGTAGCCGCGGAAAGATGCGGCGCAGGTGTTTCCTCGATCACTTTCTGGTTGCGGCGCTGCACGGAGCAATCACGCTCTCCGAGGGCCACGACGTTGCCGCGCCCATCGCCGAAAATCTGCACTTCGATGTGTCGCGCGCGTTCGACGTACTTCTCCAGGAACACGCCGCCCTGACTGAAATTGGCCCGCGCCAGGCGTTCGACGGAAGGGAAGGCATCCTGCAGCTCCTGCTCGCTGCGACACAGCTGCATGCCGATGCCTCCGCCACCCGCCGTGCTCTTGAGCATGACCGGCAGTCCGATGCGACGGGCCTCGACGATCGCGTGTTCGATGTTTTCGAGCAATCCGCTGCCGGGCAGCAAGGGAACATCGTGCTTGAGCGCGAGCGCTCGTGCGGTGTGTTTGAGCCCGAAGTCGCGCATCTGCGCAGGCGTCGGACCGATGAACCCGATGCCGGCTGCGGCGCAGCGCTCCGCGAACTCGGCGTTCTCGCTGAGAAAGCCATAGCCGGGATGGATGGCCTGCGCACCCGTGGACTGCGCCGCTGCGATGATCAGATCCTGCGACAGATAACTTTGCGCAGCCGGCGGCGGCCCGAGTCTCACGGCTTCATCCGCCAGTGCAACATGCATCGAATGACGGTCAGCGTCCGAGTAGACCGCCACCGAGCGAATGTCGAGACGTTTGAGGGTACGCAGAATGCGGCAGGCAATCGCGCCGCGGTTGGCGATCAGCACCTTGTCGAACATGAAGCACCGTGAGGCCCAAGGTGCCGGGTCGTCCCGGCGTTGTTCTGTGGCTCACGGGTCGTCCCGCGAGTGAAGCCGTCAGCGATCAGACGATCACTGGCTGCTCCAGATCATCACTTCCACCGGCGTCGGGTTGTACGCGTTGCAGGGATTGTTGAGCTGCGGACAGTTGGAGATCAGCACGGTGACATCCATCTCCGCCCGCATTTCCACGTACCGACCGGGCGCCGAGATGCCGTCGGCAAACGTCAGCTTGCCGGCCGGCGTGACCGGAACGTTCATGAAGAAGTTGATGTTGCTCGACAGATCGCGCTTGCTGATGTCGCGATCGAACTTCTCGCCCCAACGAGCCAGCGCAATCAGGAAATTGTCGCGGCAACTGTGCATGTGCCGCTTGTCCAGCGCGTAACGAACCGTGTTGCTCTCCGCCGAGCAGGCGCCGCCCAGCGTGTCGTGCCGCCCGCAGGTATCGGCCACGATCGTCATGAGCACATTGCCCTCGTTGGACAGCAGTGCAGTACCCGCAGTGAGATAGATGTTGCCCTGTGCGCGGATCGTGTCCTGTGCGCTGTAGCGTTCTTCGAGCGTATCGGCGCGATAGAACAGGGTGTCGACAGCCTGGTTACCCTCGAGATCGAGGATACGGAAGGCCTGCCCCGTTTTCACGGTGCCCATCCACGGTTCGCCGGCAGCAACGATCTCGCGGTGAACGGCGTTGCGGGGGTCGAGACTGCTTTCGATCAATGGCACGCGATTGCTCCGCAACTACCTGAACCACACTTCGGTATTCCTGAAACCACGTTCGTTTTCCGGACACTTGATCCGGCACGGGTCGTTGCGCGGCGCCGGCCGCGAATGCCACGCAGTCAGGCGGATTTCGCGCGGCTGGTAGCGATCATCCGGATCGAGCGGGTGCTGACACGTGGCAATCACGACCAGCACATTCATCTCGAAACGCAGATCCACATAGGTTCCCGGCGACGAATTGCCGCGCTGGAACTCCAGACTGCCGTCCTCCTCGACTGTGACCTTGCTGAAGAAATTGACGCTCGCGCCCAGATCGCGCTTGCCCAGCCCGTACTTGCCGAGCTCGGTCAGCAGACTTTCATAGCCATTCCGGAACCGCTCGTTGCGATGTTCCTGGTAACGCGCCACGCCGTACTTCTCGCGGACCAGCTGCGGCGACGACACACCGCAGATCGTGTCGTGCCAGCCGCAGGTATCGTCGGTGATCGAACAGAGCACGCGACCCATGTCCGAGTAGCAGACAAACCCCTTGCTAAGGAAGGCCGTGTGCTGCGCCTTGAGCGTGTCGGGCATGTTGTAACGCTCGAGGCGATCGTCGTAGTTGACGAACAGCACGGACGCATTGGCGCCACCGGCGACGTCCGTCAGACGCAGCGTCGTTCCCCGACGCAGCAACCCCGACCAGTGAGCACCCGCAGCCACGAGCTCTTCCCACAACATCCAGTACGGAGCGCCTTCCGCCATCGTCGCAATCGACCTCGATGAACATTCGATGAGATGGCAGGAGCAAGGAATGGGCCAACTGGCGAACTCGCTTACTGGCCGCTGGCCAGAATCAGAACCAGTGCTGTGGGCTCGCCATTGCGCTCCGGTCGTATGTCGCCACAAACAGATCCGGAGTGAAATTTCGCGCTGGAATTGTGCGTGTCGTCGCCGGCATCGCACGAAGAAGGGGCATACCGAGCGAAAACATCGCAACACGCATCGCCGTTCCCTCTGGCCAGTCAGCCAGTTTGCCGGTCAGCCAGTTGACCCGATCGCCGTTGGCCCACGCCTTGCACACCTCCATCAGAACAATGTGCGTCTAGGGTTCCGATTGCGCGGCAAGCGCGATGCTGGTCCGAGAGAGGCAGTCCGGGTAGTGCGCTCGTCAGAACGCATTGACGGATACACGGCGGGATAAAAGCCCGGGAGGTCGGGAAACTCGTTGAGTTTCCCAGGAACGCGGCATTGCCTGCGGCCGGACCTGCCGACCCGAAAGCGGTGCTGCGATAGCTGGCTGAATGCACGTCCGGGTGCAACGAAGTCCAGTCCACGACTAGACCGCTAATGAGGAGTCGCCGAATGCAATCGCGTCTGAAGGTTCTTGCCCGCGCTGCCGTTCTGGCCTGCGCCCTGCTCTCCGCCACGTTCACTCACAACGCCACCGCTGCCGAAAAGAAATCGTTCAAGGTCGCGTGGAGCATCTATGTCGGCTGGATGCCGTGGGACTACGCGGCTGACAGCGGCATCCTGAAAAAGTGGGCCGACAAGTACGGCATCCAGATCGAGCTGACCCAGATCAACGACTACGTCGAGTCGATCAATCAGTACACCGCCGGCGGCTTCGACGGCTGCGTAATGACCAACATGGACATGCTGACGATCCCGTCGGCGGGTGGCGTGGATTCCACGGCGCTCATCGTCGGCGACTTCTCCAACGGCAACGACGGCGTCGTGCTGAAAGGCAAGGGCAAGAAGCTGGCCGACATCAAGGGATTGCCGGTCAATCTCGTCGAGCTTTCCGTGTCGCACTACCTGCTGGCACGCGGCCTCGAAACCGTCGGACTCAAGGAACGCGACATCAAGGTCGTCAACACCTCGGACGCCGACATCGTCGGCGCCTATGCCGCCGCGGACACCAGGGCCACCGTGACCTGGAAGCCGCAACTCAGTGAAATTCTCGCCGCGCCCGACGCCCAGCTCGTGTTCGATTCGAGCAAGATCCCGGGCGAGATCATCGACATGATGGTGGTCAACAGCGCGACGCTGAAAGACAACCCGAAGTTCGCGAAAGCACTGGTCGGCGCCTGGTACGAAACCCTGGCACTGATGGCGAAGAAGGATCCGAAAGCATTGGCACACATGGCCAAGGCGTCAGGCACCGACCTCGCCGGCTTCAACGGCCAGCTCGCGACTACAAAAATGTTCTGGACGCCCGCTGAATCGCTCGCGTTCGTCGCCAGCCCGCAGGTGCAGACCACGATGGATCTGGTGCGGAAATTCTCCTTCGAGCACGGCCTGCTCGGCGAAGGCGCAAAGACCGTCGATGTGGTCGGTATCGAATTCCCCGGCGGCAAGACGCTCGGCAATGCGAAGAACATCAAGATGAGGTTCGATGCGACGTACGTGAAGATGGCGAGCGAGGGTGCTCTTTGAGCACCTTCGGCCGACTGGTCGGCTGGCCAGATAAAGAGGGCACTGCCCTTCCCGCTCTGGCCAGTCGGCCAGTGAGCCGGTTGACCAGTTAGCCAGTTAGCCAGTTAGCCAGTTGACCTCTTCTCATGCCCCGTCTCGTCAATCTTCATCCCAACCGCGGCGGCGCAGTCGTACTGGCTGCGCTGCCGTTCCTGTTGCTGATCGTGGCCTACCTGCTGGGCTCGAATGCGCGGCTCGAAGTCAATCCGGACGACAAGTTGCTGCCGGCCATGTCGACGCTCATCGATACCGTGCACACGTATGCGTTCGAAGAGGACAAGCGCAGCGGCGAGGTGCTGTTGTGGCTCGACACCTGGGCCAGTCTGCAACGCATTCTGCTGGCGCTCGGGATCAGCGCCGTCATCGGCATCACGGTGGGGCTCGCGATCGGCGCCATTCCCTATGTCAGGGCGCTGGCGGCGCCGTTCGTCGCCGCCGTCTCCATGATTCCTCCGCTGGCGATCCTGCCCGTGCTGTTCATCGTGCTGGGACTGGGCGAAGTCGCGAAGGTCGCACTCATCGTCATCGGTGTCGCACCCATCATCACGCGCGACGTGGCGTTGCGCGCCTCTGAACTGCCGACCGAACAATTGATCAAGGCACAGACGCTGGGTGCGTCGAGCTGGCTGCTGTCTGCGCGCGTTATCCTGCCGCAGCTGTGGCCGCGGCTGATCGATGCCGTGCGACTGCAGCTGGGCTGCGCATGGCTGTTCCTGATCGCGGCGGAGGCGATCGCATCGACCGAGGGGCTCGGCTACCGGATCTTCCTGGTGCGGCGCTACCTCGCGATGGACGTCATCCTGCCGTACGTCATCTGGATCACGCTGCTCGCGTTCCTCATGGACTGGCTGCTGCGTCTTGCACGTCGACGTCTGTTCCCCTGGACGGAGGCGACGAAGTAGTCATGGCGGCGGTCACGGTGAGGCGTCTGTGGAAGGAATACGGCCAGCAGGTGGTGCTGGAGAATCTGAACCTGGAAATCGCCGACGGCGAATTCGTCACCATCGTCGGTGCGTCGGGCTGCGGCAAGACAACGTTCCTGCGCCTGCTGCTGGGCGTGGAGAAGCCGACGCGCGGCGAATTGCTGCTCGATGGCAAGCCCGTGCCGGCAGAACCCGGGCCAGAGCGCGGTATCGTGTTCCAGCGCTACTCGCTCTTCCCGCACCTGACCGTGATCGAGCATCTGCTCCTGGGCCTGGAGTTCGCGGGCTCACGCTTTCTCGGCCGCCTCTTCGGGGCGAAACGCCGCGTTGCCATCGACAAGGCCAACCAGTTGCTCGACTCCATCGGCCTGTACGCCGCGAGGGATAAATATCCATCGCAACTGTCCGGCGGCATGCAGCAGCGGCTGTCGATCGCACAGTCGGTCATCTGCGAGCCGCGGATCCTTCTGCTCGACGAACCCTTCGGCGCGCTCGATCCGGGCATCACGGCCGACATGCACGAAATCATCCTGCGGCTGTGGGCGCTCAACCGCATGACGATTTTCATGATCACGCACGACGTGAAGGAAAGCTTCCAGCTCGGCACGCGCCTGCTGGTCTTCGACAAGCGACGCCATGACCCGCAGGCACCAGAGGCGTACGGCGCCACGGTGACCTACAACCTGCCGCTCAAAGGCCGCGACCTGACCCGGAACGCTGCCTGAGCCCAATGCCGCTGATTCAATCTTGCAAGTCCGATTCCGAGCTTTGTGGGTCCGGCTTTCCCGTTGGATTCCCTTGGATAATCCTCGAGGCCCAGAGATGTCCGACTAAAGTCGGACCCACAGAAAACCATTCAGACTGTTCTTAAGGCAGTGCCATTGGGTTCGCCCCTCTTGAGGGTTCGACTTCAGTCGAACATCTGCATTTCAAACGCCGATCATGACCAATGGAAATCCCGCGGGACCGAGATCACGGAGTCGGAAGATGGCTACTCTTCCCCAACCTCCGTGTACTCCGTGCTCTCCGTGTGAAATTCCGTATTCCTGGCGTTTCACGGGATCTTCACCCGCGACCATTGCGCCTAAGCCCGCTTCAGGCGGCGTCTCACCAGGCGATCCCCGAGCGAACTGAGACCTGGTTCCGCTTCTGCACCGATCACGCTCAATGCATCGCCCTCGTTGCCGTTAAGTAAGCAAACGCCGCGTCCTCGGGCCTTGCGGGCAGGTGCGGCACCACACTCATTACAAGTTTCGGAGTCACAGCGATGTCCGGTGCACATCAGCAGACCATTCTGGCAGTCGACGATTCCGCTTCGATGCGACAGATGGTGCGCTTTACGCTCGAAGGAGCCGGCTACAAAGTCGTGCAGGCAGCGGACGGCATGGAAGCACTCGAACTCGCCAGGGGCGCCTCCGTCGACCTCGTGCTCACCGACGTCAACATGCCGCGCATGGATGGCATCGCGCTGGTACGCGAACTTCGCAACCTCGACTCCTACAAATTCGTGCCGATGCTGGTGCTGACCACCGAGTCGGGCCAGGAAACCAAGATGCGCGGCAAACAGGCCGGTGCCACCGGCTGGATCGTCAAACCGTTCAACCCGGAACAGTTGCTGGCCACCATCAGCCGCGTGCTCTGACCTTCCGGCGGACAACAGATCATGTCGGCCAGTACAGCAGACACGGCATTGATGCCGACGCTGAAGCTGAGTGAGGACTGGACACCGGAAGGCCAGCTCGGACTCATGCTCGGGTTGTGCGAAGCGCAGATGGACTCGGCAATCCAGGAATCCGATCAGTCCATCGACACGCTGGTGCGCGCCTTTACCGAGCTCGTCGAGACGGCTCGCGCCGTCGGATCGCTCACGAGCAATCTGCCGGCCGAAGTGAAAGCGCAGCTCGATCCTTCCACCCAGAATCAGCTCGCCGCGTTCTCGAACCAGATGGCGGCAGCGGTGGTCGCCTTCCAGTTCTACGACAAGCTTTCGCAGCGGCTCGGACATGTACGCTACAGCCTCTCGACCCTCGCGCAGTTCGCGTGCAGCCGCTCGCAGATGCAGCAGCCCGAACAATGGACCCGCCTGCACTCCACTCTGCGACGCCTGTATCGCACGCAGGAGGAGCGCGAGGTGTTCCAGGTCATGATGGAGGGCGATGGATCCGGCTTCGTCCACGCCTCACCAGCGCCGCTCAGCGCCGGCACCAATGAAAGAGCTGCCCCCGGGGAGATCGAGCTGTTCTGAGGAAGTGGCTGGGCTCTAGTGGCTGGGCTCTAGTGGCTGGGCTCTAGCATCCAGGCTCTAGCATCAGGAGCTAGCCGAAGCTCGATCAGGTTCTGGCTAGCGCCTGTTAGCCAGCAGCAGACGACTCGCGCGCCCAGTGTGCGCAAGCTTCTGCCCTGATGTGACAGAACGTAATAATCCGCGGATTTTCCCGATGATTTTCCGTTTCGAAGGTGCGTGTCGACGCACTTAAGGTGAGACCTGTGTCGCGCCTTTGCGAAACTCCTTTTTTGCACCGCAGGATTATGTGATCCGACGCACGGAGCCTGCCGTGGTTCGGACTATCGTTATCCCGGAACCAATCCATTTTCGAATCGCGTGTGCCGATCCATCGCAACACGCACCGCAGCCGGACGCTGCGGAAACAGGAGGACGTATGTTGATCGAATCGCGGACTATCGTGGGTGCCTCGGCTGCACTTGCCATCGTCGGCGCCGCACTGTGGGGTTCGTCGTTGATGATGACCCCTCCGTCACAGACCGGACAGGTTGAAGTGACGCAGGTACAGGAAAAATCGTGGAGCGTGGAGATCAAGGACATGAGCTTCCAGCCCGCGGCTCCCGACACGCAGAAAACTGCAGCCGTTACGCGCTGATCGCAGCATCGCCGAACCGACCGCAGAGTGGTTCCCACTGCAGGGAACGCTCTGCGGTTTTTTTTGCGCGAGTGATTCGCAGTCCGGGTGATACAGTGATTCACGCCAGGCACTGCTGTCCTGGCTGGATCACCCGATAACGGATCACCCATCACTGCGCTTCATGAGCACGCTCTACCTCGTTCGCCACGGCCAGGCTTCCTTCGGCACCGACAACTACGATCAGCTTTCTGCCCGCGGCCGCCAGCAGGCGCAACTCCTCGGTGAATACTTCGCCGACTCCGGCGAACGCATCGATCGCATCTACAGCGGCACGTTGCAGCGACAACGCGAAACCGCGGACCTCATCGTGACCGCGCTCGGCACAGCGCCGCCGCCCATCGCCGTCGACGGTGCGTTCGACGAATACGACAGCGACGTGATGCTGCGCGAATTCGCCGGCTCGCTCACTGCGACACAACTCGCGGAAGCCGGCTGGCCGGAGCTGCGCCACGATCGCCGCAAGTTCCAGTTCTTTCTGGAGCGGGCCGCACGTGCGTGGGTGGAAGCACGCATCGAATCCGAACAGATGCTTCCCTGGGAGGAGTTTCACGGTCGCATCACACAGGCGCTGCGACGGATCATGGATACCGAAGGTCGCTCGAAGACGCTGATCATCAGCACTTCCGGTGGCGTCATCGGCACCACCGTCGCACACGTACTCGGCTTGTCCCATCACATGGGCGTCGAACTCAACTGGGCTGTCCACAACGCTTCCATCACACGACTGATCTACAGTACGCAGAAGGTGTCGTTGTCGATGTTCAATGCCCTGCCCCACCTGGATCGTGACGGGCGACGGGAATTGATTACATACCGTTGACTCCCGTGACCGTCGTCACGTTTCCACCTCAAGGGCCTGACGCCCCCAGCCGTTACCGACAGGAATAACGTCACCGCCGGACCCGCCTCCATGTCCCATGCCCTCGCCCGCCATATGCCGTCCGTCGAGGACTATCGGGCGCGGCTGGCAACGCTGCAGGGCTCATGGGACACACTGTCACTGCTTTCGCATCTCAGTGGCGATGCGACCGACATGGGCGGCACGCGCGAGGCATTCGAGAAGCTGACGACCGAGCTGACGCAGAACCTCGCCGCCGAGACCCATCGCAAAGTACTGCTCGGCTTGCAGGCGAAGAGTCAGATTGCGATCGACATCATCGTTCGCAACCTGTTCGAGCGCACCGCCGACATCGGATTTCTCAGCACCGACGACGACGTGCGGCAATTCCTGCGCCTACAGCGCCAGACAAACGCGGAGGATTCCGCCCAGGCCCGGGTGCTGGCGCAGGCGCGCGACAACCTGCAACAGCGATTTCGCGAATACGTCGCGAAGTATTCCGTCTACCAGGATGTGATCCTGCTGAGCACGGACGGCACGGTGCTCGCGGCCCTCGGCGATCCGTCGGGCATCACGCAAAGCCGCGATCCACTGATCGCTGAAGCTCTGACGACTCGCGCTGCGTACGTGGAAACCTGTCGACGCTTCGATCTGCAACCGCAGTTCGAGCGCAGTCTGGTGTACTCGTTCCGCGTCGTCGACGGCGGCAGGAGTGTCGGGGTGCTGTGCCTGTGTTTCCGGATCGAAGACGAGATCGCGGGCATCTTCTCGCAGCTTCGTGCCATTGGAGACTGGAATGTCTTCGCCCTGCTCGATGCACAAGGCAAGGTGATTGCCAGCAGTGACCCGTGGCAAGTGCCCGCCGGCGCCCCCATGACGACCGCAATGGATGACAGCGGCCGCGTCATCCGCTTTGGTGGTCGCGAATACCTCGCCGCTACCTGTCGCACTCACGGATTCCAGGGCTACACCGGCCCCGGCTGGATGGGCCACGCGATGATCCCCATCGAGCATGCGTTCTCGCGCAGCGAAGCGGGACTGGCAGGTGCAGTGAGCACCGAACTGCTGGAGCAGTTGCGTGACAGCACCGCGATTTTCTCTGCGAGCCTGCGCGGCATTCCGGCCCAGGCGGAACAGATACAGCGCGAACTCAATCGCGCCGTCTGGAACGGCAACATCAGGCTGGACCAGCGATCCGACTCGACCGTCCATTTTGCGCGCGTGTTGCTATGGGAGATCGGCAATGCAGGACGCCGCACGCAGGCGACCTTCGAACTGTCGATCAACGACCTGCAACGAACCGTCGTGTCCGCCATCCTCGAGGATGCCCAGCTGCTCGCTTCGCTGGCCGCGGACATTCTCGACCGCAATCTCTACGAACGCGCCAACGATTGCCGCTGGTGGGCGCTCGATCCCACGCTGATCGGGCATCTCGCGACCGGCTCGCACGATCGGCAGACCGTCACCGATATCCTGCAGCACATCAACAGTCTCTACACCGTGTATCACGGCATCGTCCTGTTCGATGCGCATCGCGAAGTGATTGCCGTATCGAATCCGGCCCATCAGAAGCACATCGGCACGCAACTGTCGGAATCGTGGAGCAGCAATGCACTCGCGTTGTGCAGCTCTCAGGATTTCACGGTATCGCCCTTCCAACCCAGCTGCTTCTACGACGATCGCCCGACCCTCGTGTACGGTGCAGCACTACGCCGCGCGGGCCGCACGGTCGGCGGCATCGGCATCGTGTTCGATGCGCAGGCGCAATTCGATTCGATCCTCGATGACGCACTGCCGCTGGCCGACTCCGGCACGCCGGTCCCCGGCGCGATCAGCATCTTTGTCGACGCCGACCGACGTGTCGTGGCCGCGTCCTGCGGCTTCAAGGCAGGGGATACATTGCCGTTGTCGCGCGAACGACTGAGTCGCAACGGCGACTGCGCCTTCGTGGCGGACATCGATGGAACCCACTATGCGATTGGCATGAGGCACACCGACGGCTATCGCGAGTATCGGGCAACGTCCCTGTGGTGCGTGGTCATGATTCCGCTGGGAAGCGTGCATGCAACTCGTCATACCGGGCATGCGGTGAACCGCAAGACAGCTCCGCGAGCACTGCACGGAGTCGAACAGCATGGCAAGGAGCAGACGCTCGACATCGCGACGTTCCACAGCGGCGACCAGTGGCTGGGCCTGCTGCGCGAACAGATCATCGAAGCAGTGGATGGCTTGCAGCTGCACGCGGTGCCTGGCAGTCCGCCCTGGCATGCCGGCTTGCTGATGTATCGCGGCCAGCCGATTCCCGTGATCGATCTGGCGCGACTGATGGATCCGGGCGCCGTCACTCGTGGGCGCGATGTCGTCGTGGTCCGCTCCGGGCACGACCAGCGCCCGGTCGGACTGCTCGTCGATGATCTCGGCATCATCCCGGCAATTCCTGTCAGCCGTTTGCTGCCAATGAGCGAAGCGGCAACCCTCGGCGTCGGTGCCATCGTCGATCGCGCGGTACGCCCGGAGAACCCGG
This sequence comes from Povalibacter sp., assembly GCF_036520495.1. GTDB lineage: Bacteria > Pseudomonadota > Gammaproteobacteria > Steroidobacterales > Steroidobacteraceae > Steroidobacter. The sequence goes on from NZ_DATDJO010000039.1 coordinate 130,203, forward strand.
ACGACCCGATGCTTCTCACCGTGAACCTCGTACAACTCATGCTGCTGACGCGCACGCTTCCGATTCCTGCCGCCAAGCGTGTACACAAGCAGGGCTCGGTAAAGACCTAAGGACCGGCGGTTCACACAGAGCGCACAGAGACCATGGAGAGGAGATGGTGAATTCCCGCTCGGACTCTGTGACCTCCCTGCTTTGGGTGTGAAACGTCTTGTCTGGATGCGTGTATACAGACGAATAAGCGCTTCCCTTGCTGCCGTGCAGCGGTGCTATGGTGCTACGCATGGTCGACCAACCTGCTGCGCCTACCCATAATCCCGTTGCGCTGCGCGGCGACTACTCGCAGGCGGGCGCGGACTACACGGTCGATCAGCAATGGGATCGTTACACGTCTGAAGATCACGCCATCTGGCAAACGCTGTACTCGCGCCAGATTCGCATGATCGAGCACTACGCAGCGCCGGAATTCATCGCCGGCGCACGCACGCTGAACGCCTCACCCGATCGCATTCCGCGCATCGATGAGACCAACCGGATTATCGAGCCGGTCTCGGGCTGGAAGATCGTCGCGGTGCCGGGCCTGATCCCGGAGGACCAGTTCTTCGCTCACCTGGCCCATCGTCAGTTCCCGGTGACTGTCTGGATTCGCAAGCGCTCGGAACTCGACTACCTGGCCGAGCCCGACATCTTTCACGACTTCTTCGGTCATGTGCCGCTGCTGACGAATCCCCTGTTCGCGCGCTTCATGCAGGCCTACGGCGAAGCCGGACCGAAAGCCGTCGCGGCGGGCGCATTGAAGATGCTCGCGCGACTTTACTGGTACATGGTGGAGTTCGGCTTGATCAATACGCCGCAGGGCCTGCGCGCGTATGGCTCCGGCATCCTGTCATCGAAGGGCGAAACGGCGTACAGCATCGAAAGTCCAAAACCGAACCGCATAGCCTTCGATCTCGAACGCGTGCTGCGCACGGACTATCTGATCGACGACTACCAGCAGACCTACTTCGTCATCGACAGCTTCGAGCAACTCTTCCACGCCGGCTACGACACCGACTTCGCGCCGTTCTACAAACAATTCGCGAACACGGCGGGCATCGCGCCCAGCATCGTTCTTCCTACGGATCGGCTAGTCCAGAAGAAGCGGGAGTAACCGCATAGAACGCAAAGATCGCAAAGACGAAACGAGCCGGATTTCTCTGTTCCGTCTATGTGTTCTATGCGTTCTTTGCGGTTACTCCATCTCCTGATTTAAGCCAACGTGATCCCGTGAGCCGACAACGGCAACGACCGCACGGGCTTGCCATTCGCCAGCGCGAGCGCATTGGCGAGTGCAGGGGCGATCGGTGGCGTGCCGGGTTCGCCGACGCCGGTGGGCTTCGCCGTGGAGGGCACGATGTGCACGTCGATGGCCGGCATCTGGTTCATGCGCAGTACCGGGTAGTCGTCGAAGTTGCCTTGCTCGACGATGCCGTCCTTGAGTGTCACCGCTCCTGAGAGCGCTGCCGCCAGACCGTAGCCGATCCCGCTCTCCATCTGCATCGCGACGATGTTCGGATTGACGGCAAGACCGCAGTCGACCGCGCAGACCACCTTCGCGAGCTTGAGTCCGTTCGCAGTGCGCTTCAGCTGTGCCACCTGGGCGACCACCGAATTGAATGATTCATGCAGGGCCAGTCCCCACACCTCGTCCTTGGCGCGCACGTTCTTCCACCCTGATTTCTCCGCGACGAGATCGAGTGCCGCATGGTGACGCTTGTGCTCGGCGCTCAGCAGGTCCTTGCGCAGTGCGTAAGCGTCCTGCCTGGTGTGCCGCGCGATGTCATCAAGGAAGCACTCGGTGGAAAACGCCGTATGCGTGGATCCGACCGACCGCCACCACTGCACCGGAACGCCATTCTTTGTCGTGTGCAGCTCGACCGAAAAGTTGGGAATGCCGTAAGGCAGATTGGTTGCACCCTCGACCGACGAACTATCGATTGGCCCCGGGCCTGCGAAAAAAGTCCCGGCCATGATCGATTGACCGACGATCCGATGCTGCCACGCGATCAGCTTGCCGGACTTGTCCAGGCCTGCCTTCAACGCATGTACATAGAGCGGCCGGTAGTACCCGGCCCTGGTGTCGTTTTCGCGCGTCCAGACCATCTTCACCGGCACGGTGACGTTGGCAGCTTTCGCAATCGCGACGGCTTCTACGACGTAGTCCGCCTGCGGATTGGCACGTCGACCGAAACTGCCGCCCGCGTACAGCATATGCAGCGTGACACTCGACGGCGGAATGTTGAGCATTTTCGCGACCACCGTCTGGTCGATGCTCTGGAATTGTTCGCCGTTCCAGATCTCGCATTCCTGGTCGCCGATACGCACGACGCAATTGAGCGGTTCCATGGACGCGTGCGCGAGATAGGGAAACTCGTACGTCGCTTCCAGCACGTCAGCCGCCGAATTCATGGCCGTTGCGACGTCGCCGACCTGTTTTGCCGATGCGCCAGGCTGCTGCGCCAGTGTGCGGTATTCCTTGTACAGCTCGGTCGTGCTGCCCCGATACGCGGCGGATTCATCCCACTCGACCGTCACGAGATCGAGCGCCTTCCTGGCCGTCCAGAAACCCGTGGCGAGAACGGCCACGCCAGATCGCACATTCGTCTCGAACGCGACCACGGACTTCACACCCTTGATCGCTTTCGCCTGACTCGCATCGAAGCTCTTCACCTTGGCGCCGAAACGCGGCGGGTGCACGACTGCTGCAGTCAGCATGCCGGGCAAACGCATGTCCTGAGTGAACATGGCCGTACCCGTGGATTTTTCACGGCTGTCGACCCGGGCCGCGCTCTTGCCGATCAGCTTGTAAGTCGCAGGATCCTTCGGTTTCGCATCGCCTGGTACCGGCAGCTTCGCGGCGTCCGCCGCCAGTTCGGCGAACGTCAGGCTGCGCTTCGATGCCGCGTGCGTCACGATGCCCTGGCTGACCGTCACTTCGCCGACGGGAACCTTCCAGTTTCCGGCGGCAGCGCTCACGAGCATGGCTCGCGCGGTTGCACCGGCCGTGCGCAACTGGTCGAACGAATTGGCAATCGACGAACTCCCGCCCGTACCCATCACCGAGCCCAGCCGGAGATTGGCGTAGGTCTTGGTATCCGCTGGCGCGCCTTCGACGCGCACCTTGCTCCAGTCGGCGTCGAGTTCCTCGGCAACGATCGTCGCGAGGCCCGTGTATGCGCCCTGCCCCATTTCAATGTGTTTGGAGATCACGGTGACGATGCCGTCGGTACCGATGCGGATGAAGGCATTTGGCGCGAACGCCGCGCGAGCCGGCCCATTGGCCAACGCCTTGCCGTGAGGCAGCCAGAACGCGATGGTCAGTGCCGCACTGCCCTTCAGAACATCACGACGACTGGCGCGCGGGAGTGTCTCTTTCTCCAGTGCTTTTTTCTCTGGGGTGCTCATGATGACCTCCGGCTACGCCAGCGACTCAGCCGCGCGTTTGATCGCGGAACGGATCCGCACGTACGTCGCACAACGACAGATGTTGCCGGACATCGCTGCATCGATGTCTGCATCCGATGGCTTCTTGTTGGTCGCCAGCAGCGCGGTCGCGCTCATGACCTGGCCCGACTGGCAATAGCCGCATTGCGGAACGTTTTCGGCGATCCAGGCGTCCTGCACGGCCTTGCCGATCGACGAATCGCCCACGGCCTCGATGGTGGTGATCTTCATCGACGCCGCAGCCGACACCGGCAACACGCAGCTGCGCGTCGCAGTACCGTCCACGTGCACTGTGCAAGCGCCACACAGCGCCTTGCCGCAACCATACTTGCTGCCCGTCATCCCGAGGTGATCGCGCAGCACCCAGAGCAGCGGCGTGTCGGGATCTGCGTCGGTTTCGATCTTTCGGCCGTTGATATCGAGTGTGAACATGGGAGCACCATTGACGGCTGGCGGCGGAGCAAAGCTGGCGCGCCCATTCTAGCCTTGAAACTGCAGGGCAGCAGCATGCTGGACGCGTAACGAACGTCGACGATCGCGTCGGCAGAACGTCTCATCGTTCGTTGCCGACGTACGAGTACCTGCGTACAGTCGCCCTCGCGTAACAAGTCAGCAGGAACCGCTCGTGCCGCTCAATGTCCGCGCCGCCGTCGTTCACGCCCCCAACGAACCGTTCGTCATCGAGACGCTGCAGCTCGAAGGACCAGGCAAGGGCGAGGTCCTGATTCACGTGAAAACGACGGGCCTGTGCCACTCGGACCTGCATGTCTACGAAGGCAAAGCCCCGTGGCAGTTTCCGGTGCTGCTCGGGCACGAAGCCGCCGGTGTCGTCGTCGAATGCGGCCCAGACGTCACGCGCTTCAAGCCGGGCGACCACGTCATTCCCTTTCTGATTCCACACTGCGGGAAGTGCCAGTACTGCGCGCGGCCTGAGAAGACGAACCTGTGCGTGGAGGCATTCAACCGCCTGCGCCCACGCGAAAGCCATTTCTCGATGAACGGCAAGCCCGTTTCGCAACTGTGGGGACTGGGCACGTTTGCGGACTACACCGTGCTCCCCGAGGATACGATCGCCAAAGTGCGTGATGACGCACCCTTCGATCCGATCTGCTACATCGGCTGCGGCGCGACCACCGGCATTGGCGCGGCAATGTTCTCGGCCCGCATCGAGCCGGGCAGCTCCGTCATCGTCTTCGGGCTCGGCGGCATCGGCCTGAACGTCGTGCAGGGCGCACGACTCGCGGGCGCAAAAATCATCATCGGCGTCGACATGAACCCGGCCAAGGAAGCCGTGGCGCGCCAGTTCGGCGTGACGGAGTTCGTCAACCCCAAAGAGATCGAGAAACTCACCAGCCATCTCATGAAACTGACGGGCGGCGGCGCCGACTACACCTTCGAGTGCATCGGCATCCCGCAAGTCATGCGCCAGGCGTTCGAATGCACGAACCCCGCCTGGGGCAAGGCCTATGTCATCGGCGTTGCGCCACACGGCAGCGAAGTGAGCGCCATACCGACGCAATTGATGATGGGCCGGCAGTGGACTGGCTGCTACATGGGCGGCGCACGACTGGACCGGCTGCCGGAAATCGTGGACTGGTATGTCGACGGCAAGATCAACCTCGACGCCCTGGTCACGCATCGACTGCCGCTGGAACGTATCGGCGAAGGCTTCCGGATGATGCAGAGCGGCGAGTCGATCCGGACGATCGTGGTTCTCTGACGAGAGTCTGACTGCAGCCCCCAATCGCCGCGCACGCCTGTCGGCCGTGCGACTGACGAGGACAGGGCGAGGGGCCTGGCGGGACCTTCCGCTGGCTCATCTCAGCGTCGAAGAGGTCGCCGCAACATCGGATCCGTACCGGTGTCGCGGACCGATTCGCTGTCGCGCACCGCGCCGGCGTCCTGCCATCCTGACTTGGGAGTGCCCACCTGCGTTGCCTTTCCCAGCACTGAGCGGGCACGCCGGCGTCCTGCCATCCTGACTTGGGAGTGCCCACCTGCGTTGCCTTTCCCAGCACTGAGCGGGCCCGCCAAGCCCCTCGCCCTATCCTTTCAGTCGCAAAGAGCGCGCTACGGCAGTGGCTTCTTCTGAAGAACGCCGATCGAAGCCGCGAACGCATCCTTACCGCCCGGCACTCCATGAACTCCGTGTGAAACCGCCGATCCTTAGTCGTCCAGTCGCACCGACACCAGGTAGAACTCAGCACCTGCCGAATCGCTCTTGCCGAAGATCAGAAAATCCGCCATCCGGCGGGTATCCATCGTTCGTCCCCGCGGCGCAGTTTCGATATCGACCAACGACACACGCAACGTCGTACGCGTTTGCGGGGGCACGTCGAACGTGTGATTGAACCGATCCGAATGCTCATTGTTGTGATGCACGTCGTGCGTACGCAGCATCAGTGACAGCATGGCATCGGTCGGATTGACGATCTCTAATGCCAGCGTCCGGAAGTGTCGCCAGTCCGGCGCAGGTTCGAAGAAATCGACGCCAGGCCAGTCGCCAGGAAGCAAACGCACGTGCAATGCCGTCTCGCCGGGATGATCTGCATATCGTGCCGGCAAACTCACGAGGTCAATGTCAGACCACTGCGGCTGCACGAAGTACAGATCGATCGCTTCGGCAAAGGAGGCAAGCGTGGGGAACGCCGCAGTACGATGCTGATAGGCGCGCAGCATCTGGATCGTGGGCAGCGCGTGAACCGTCAGCACTGCAAGCGCAACGACGCCCCACATCGCTCGCAGCGTCGCTCGCAACCGCAGGTCAACCGCCGCTGCAACGCCGAGGAATGCGGCGGCGCCGAATATGTCGCTGCGCAAGTCGTACCACGACGGGTCCCGCGCCACCAGGAACTGGGCCAGTTCGGTGGCAGCACCCAGCACCACGGTCAGGATGAACGCGATCGAGTACTGCTGCCCGACCGTGGACGTCGGGCGCGATGCGCGCAGCCAGGCGAGAATGGCGACGGCGATACATCCGAACGCAGGCGCGTGACCGAAGTCCTGCAGCACCATCAGCCATTGCCCGCGGCGTGGAATGGGCATTAGCACGATCGTCGCAAGCAGCACGCCGATCAGTATCCCTGTGGATCGCCCACCGATTTTCATGCCTTGCACGTTTGCATCGTGTTCCGCATTCTCGAGCAATGACCACACGGATCGACAGTCAACCCGCCGCCGCCAGTCTACCGCGCCCTGCGGCAACGATTCTGCTGCTGCGTGAGCAACGCTCCCAGATCGAAGTGCTCATGGTCAGGCGGCATGCGAATCTCTCCTTCATGGGTGGCATGTGGGTATTTCCCGGCGGCTCACTGCATGCTGCGGATACGTCCGACGCCGCACTCGCGCTGATCGATGTCGACCAGGTCGCGCAACGCATGCCGATGGTCGATCTGCATGGCCAGCCGCTCACGACGGTGCAGACCGCCGGGCTGGCGTTCGCCGCTTGTCGCGAGACCTTCGAAGAGACCGGTGTGTTGCTGGCCACCCATGCGGACGGCAGCCCACCGGACGCAGCGCTGATCGAACGCGTGCAATCGCAGCGCGACGCCAGCAATGCAGATGCCGCGGTGTTCGTGCAGTTGCTGCAGCAGAACGACCTGCGGCCCGACTTCGCCAGCCTGGCCTACTGGTCGCACTGGATCACGCCCTCGAGCGCACCCAAGCGCTTCGATACCCGCTTCTTCATCGTCCGCGCGCCGCAAGCAACTCTCGCGAGTGCCGACACCGGAGAAACGGTCGAGTCCCTCTGGATGCAACCGGGTGAACTCCTGGCGGCTGCAGAGCGACGCCAGATGCCCATCTCCCATCCGACGCAATGCAACCTGCACGATTTGCGCGAGGCGCTCGGTCGCTATCGCTCTCTCGACGACCTGCTCGCAGGCGAAGCGTCGCGGCAGGTCACGCCCATCCTGCCGAAGATGTTCCGCGAGCAGGATCACATGACGATCGTGATGCCCTGGGACGCCTCCTATGACGCCTGTCCAGGTGATGGATTGCCCAACCCGCAGAGCAACGCATTGCATGCACTGCCGTCGCGCGTCATCGCCAATCACTGATTACGCAGCACATCGACACGCGACGGCAATCAGACTGCAATCGGTGTAAAAAAACGCGACGGATGTCAGCGGATGGATTCGGCGCTACGCTCGGTCTCGACGGTGACGACACCCGAACGAGATGACCATGCGAAGACTGTTGCTGACCCTGACCCTGACGCTATTGACCGCGCATGCTTATGCCGGCACGCGGCTCGGCTACGATCCCCAGGCCGATGCCTTCGAGCAGTATCACGCCGCCATCGAGCAGGCGAAGGCTGAACATAAGCGGGTCCTGATCATCGCTGGCGGTGACTGGTGCAGCTGGTGCTACGCCCTGGACCGTTTCGTCACACGTAACGACGATGTCAACGCTGCGCTTCACGACGCCTTCGTCGTCGTGAAGGTCTATGTCGGCGATGAAAACTTCAACGAGTTCTTTTTCTCGCAACTGCCGGAAGCCCGCGGCGCACCCCACTTCTGGATCGTCGCGCCCGATCGCAGCGTCCTCGCATCGCTGGCGACCGGCAAGTTCGAGAAAGGCAAAGGCAGCTACGACAAACGCGAGTTCCTGCAGTTCATCGACCAGTGGAAACAGCGCGGGCGCGACCACCACGAAGCGGTCGCGCTGACGCGTTGAATCGGCGGCCTCACAACGAATCGAGGAATGTGAGGATCAGCGTCTGCTCTGACGGTGACAGCGCGTTGTAACGCTCAGTCACCGTTGCCGCCTGCCCCGCATGCCGCTGGATTGCCTCCTGCTTCGTGAACGACAGCCCGTCATGCATCAGGCGATTGCGGGTGCGCAGGGCCCACAGCGCTCTGGGCGTTGTAAGTCGGTCCGAGCCCGTCGGCGACTGTTTCAACTTCTTCGAAGATGAACCGGTTGTCGTTGAACGAGCGCAGCGGCACCACCGTCTCTTCCGTGATCGTGTCAAACGCCGGGCCCTGCACGTTGAATCCATTGGTGCGATTGTGGAAGCCGGTTGGCGCCTCGGTGGCCACGCCTCGAGCGCTCGCGTCATCGCGTTCGCTGGACATGGGACCACGACGCTGGAACCGATCGCTCTGGTGTTCCGCTTGCGCCGTATTGAATGCAGGGACGATGGCCGTGGCCAGGGCCAGACTGATGAGCAGTCCTACCCTCCCTTTCGGTGACCCACGAGAACTCACTACCAGGGAATTCATACGAATATCCTCCGGCCGCTCGCGGCAACGGCCCTGTCGACCGCTGACGACGTCAGTGATTGATGATTGACTCCCCGAACGCGCTTGAATGCCCGCTGCGTCTACTGTCCGCACGATCGAATGTCGCGTTCGCGCGCACTATGCGCCTGGAGAGACGACTTGCAATGTGGCGCGGGAACCAGACTGCGCGGTGTGGGTTCCGCGAAGTTCTTACGCGTCGGGCAGCGGCTTACGTTTTTCTACGTCGGGAAGGTGCGCGACCCGCTACCAGCGCAGGTCATCAGGCACCACGAAATCCTTATAGGGATCGTCGGCCTCCGGCGTTGCGGTGGTTTCCGTCTGATGGAGCGACACCACAGCCTTCGCATTGCGCTCGCGAATCTTCTCGGCAATGTCTGGCAGCACGACGTCATAGCGTCCTTCGAAACGGACGATGACGAGCTGGCCGGCGATCAGCTGTTCACGGCGCTGCGGATCCACGGCCATGCGCCGGACCTTGCCGCGATCGACGAAATTGAAATAGTCATCCGTCTCGAGCTTCGGCAGGCGATGCTCCTGGATCAACTGCCGGGTCTGATCGGCACGCGCCTTCTGATCGGCCGCTTCCTGGCGTTTGCGATTCAGCTCGTGATCGCGCGCAGCTTTGGCGGCCTGCGCCTGTTCGGCCGCGCGTTTCGCCTGGTCGGTAGGCAGCGGCTTACCACCCTTGGCGTGCTGGTGGCGCTGCTGCTTCTGCTTGTGCTCCGACTGCTCCGCCTGCTTCTTCGTGACCAGGCCGGCAGCCAGCAACTGTTCACGCAACGACATGCTCATGGTGATCTCGACCGCGCCAGGGAAGGGCTGCCATTGTACTTGGGCAGCCGTCCGCTGCCAGCCACGATTACTGGGCTGGAGCCTTGAGATAACGTGCGAGAAACACGTCCAACTCATTGAGCAGACGGATGCGGGTAGCACTCCGCGAAAGCCAATGATCCTCGCCCTCGAGCTGAACGAACGTGCATTTCCTGCCGGCGTCCCCGAGCGCCTTTGCCATCAGTTGTGACTGCATGATCGGCACGACCGTGTCGTTCACGCCATGGATGAGCAGCACCGGCGCCTGCACGCGCTCGGCAGCCCGGAACGGAGAGTTAGCGATGACTGCCGGGTCATGCGCGGAGCCAATGTGCTGGCCCCAGTAAGCGAGAGCATTGGATTCTTCGCCTCCACGTTTCTCGGCATTGCCCAGCATGCCGGGGAGATCGGAAATGCCATTGACGCTGACGGCGCAGGCATACAAGTCCGGTGTAAAGGCGGCCCCTGCCAGGGCTGCGTAGCCACCGTAGCTTGCCCCGACGATACAGATACGCCGGGGATCGACCAGGCCCTGGTCGATCAGCGCCTTGACGCCGTCGGTTACGTCGTTCTGCATGATGCCGCCCCACTGGCGATAGCCGGCGAGTCGAAACGCCTCGCCAAATCCCGTCGAGCCACGAAACTGGGGCTGCAGGACCGCGTAACCACGCGATGCCATGAACTGCGCCCACCAGTCGAACACGAGGTCATCCCGGGATTCGGGTCCGCCGTGCGGCATCACCACCAGCGGCAAATTCAACTGTTGCGCGCTGGCCGGTAATGTCAGGTAACCAGGAATGTTGACGCCGTCGCGCGACCTGTACGAGATCACGCGAACCTCGCCCATCGGGACATTCGCCAGTACCGGGTAGTCCTCGCCGACGATGTCGGCTTTGCCTTTGACAAAGTCGACGAGGTAGTAAATAGCCGGCGTCGAGGGAGTCGAGACGCGGGCAATGACGCGCGAACGGTCGTTCGCCTGCGCGATGACGGCCACCGTCTGTCCGCCGAACGATTTCGTCAGCGCCTTGTGACGCGCCTCGGCATCGCTGTCGAACCATCGCATCTCAGATCGCGATCCGCCGATCCACGCACCGATCGGTGTGCGTGTGTACTCATCCAGAATGACCGATTCCACATCATAGTCCGGGTCATCCAGCAGAATCCTGGGGCCGGAGCCGTCCACGGGGATCGTCCACGCCGCCGTGCGCTTCCTGCCGATGGCGCCGACGGCGACGAGCGCGCTCTTGTCTTTGGTCGACCCGTAAACCGCCAACCTTTCGCCATCTTCCTGGCGATGAATTTCATCCCAGGCCTGACCATTCTTGCGCAGGATGCGGAACAGCTTCCGTTCCGGCTCCCATTCCACCCGTGCGATTGCCTGCCCGTCGTCGACGATCCAGTCGGTCGTATACGGTCCACCTGTCTCCAGCCGACGGCCTTTGCCTGTCCGTGTATCGACTTCGAAAAGACTGAGGACCCAGCCGTCGTCCTTACGCCCGCCGCGCAGCCGCGAACCGATTTCCTTTGTGTACCTGGTAGGCGCGAAATCCAGGCTCGCCATCAGGACGGTCTTGGGTTCGGGTGTACGCACAGCGAGCAGGTCAGCACCGGTCACCAGCGATCGCGTTCCGTCCATCAGCAACATACGCATGTCGCCACCGTCGGCGTCCGCCGCGATGATGCGCGCCGCCTCGTACTGATGCTGCGAGCGCGGCCCGGCGCTGTAAGCAGAGCTCACTTCCATGAGCAACGTTTCATCATCGGCCCAGACAAGATTGCGCAACCGCGAATCGCCTGGCACGGTCAGCTTCCGACGTTCCGCCCCCCTCTCGATATCGAAAATGATCACTAACTGGGAAGCGCCACTGTTATCGCCCCAGGCCAGCAGCCTGCCGGCAGGACTGATGACAACATCATCGACACTGGGGATGCGTCCGAAAGCTTCTGCAGGTGGCGGTGAATTCGTCGCTGTGGCCAGGTCAATGCACAGGCAGCAAGCTGCTGCAAAAAGCACTACGCGCATGAATCCGTCTCCGTTGGATATCGATGTTCTGCCGCAGCGCAATCATAGCGGAGGGCAAAGCACGATTTGCGAGACGGGGAATCCCACGGTCAGTCCACAGCAAAGTCCCCGACAGACCGTGGTTATGTCTGACCGACGATCAGCGCAGCAATGCCTCCACATTCTGCGGGGGACGGCCGATGACGGCACGCTTGCCACTCACGACGATGGGACGCTCGATCAGGATGGGGTTTTCAACCATCGCCGCGATCCATTGGGACGCCGTCAGCGACTTGCCGGCGTAACGGGCCCGGTAGATCTCTTCACCTTTGCGCACCAGCGCCTCGGGCTCGATGCCCAGCTTGGCTACGATTTCCTCGAGTTGCGCGGCGCTCGGCGGGTCCTTCAGATACTCGACGATCGTCGGCTCGACACCATGCTCACGCAGCAGTTCCAGCGTCGCGCGGCTCTTGGTACAGCGCGGGTTGTGATAGATCGTGTACTGGGTCATCGCCTCACCTGTGAGAAGGGAATCCGGCGGTCTGCAACACCGTTCGGGCCCGCATGATGAACTGCTGCGGATCATGCGGCGTAATGACCACCGTGCGCTTCGGGTAGCGCAGCACGACGGCACGTCCGGGATCGGTGGCCAGGGCGCGATAGCGACCGAGTTTGCGGTTCCAGAACTCACCGCTGAATGAGAACAACCCACCATTGGCGAACAGGCGCAGCGATCCACGCATCGCGTCCGCATCACCGGTGACCGACTGCAGATCATGCAGCGGCAGAACCGTTGCCCATCCGGATCGACGGACGATGATCGTGTCATCGTTCAGCGTGTAGCCGCGCACCATGAATGGCAGTGCCGTCAGCAGGATCGCGAGCGGCATACAGATCAGCAGCAGCGACGCAAGCAGCGGGGCACGCCCCAAGGTAACGACACCGCTCACGGCCACTGCGAGTAGCACGACCGCCGACAATCCGGAGGCGATTCGCAGCGGACGACCCCACGGGGCGCGAAACTCGATCGACGTCATGTCTTGTGATCTTCCATGAAGATCTTTCCTGGATTGAGGATACCGCGCGGGTCCCAGGCGGTCTTGATGGAGCGCATCAGGTCGACGACCTCCGCGCCATATTCCTGTACCAGTTTCGCGCGCTTGCCGAGTCCGATCCCGTGCTCGCCGGTACAGGTTCCGCCGACCTGCAGCGCGCGATCGATCATCGCATCGTAAATCCGGTCGGCGCGCTCTCTCTCGGCCGGGACCGCCGGATCGAGGACGAACAGGACATGGAAATTGCCATCGCCTACGTGCCCGACAATTGGAGCGAACAGTCCGGCAGCATCGATGTCCGCTCGCGCCGCCGCAACGGCCTGCGCAAGTTGCGAGATCGGCACGCAGACATCCGCGATCAGGCAATCGCAGCCAGGACGATAAGCGCGGGCCGCGAAATAGGCCGCGTGACGCGCCTTCCACAACCTCGCACGCGCATCCTGTTCAGCTGCCCATTGAAAGGCAGCGCCGCCATGGGAACCGGCAATGTCTTCGGCCCGCGCAGTCTGACCGCTCACGGCATCAGCCGTGCCATGGAACTCCAGGAACAACGTCGGTTGTTCTGCCAGCGTCAGCTGCGAATACCGGTTGCAGGCGCGGACCTGGGGTTCATCGAGAAATTCCATGCGTGCGACTGCTATGCCCGATTGAATGATTTCCACCACGGTATCGACCGCCCCCTGCAGATCGGGGAAAACGCAGGTGGCCGCGGTCATCGCTTCCGGAACGCCGTACAGCCGCAGCGTGATCTCCGTAATGATGCCGAGCGTGCCTTCGGCGCCGACGAGCAAGCGCACGAGGTCGTAGCCCGTGGATGACTTCGCTGCCCTCGTTCCGAGACGCACGATGCGTCCGTCGGCCAGCACGACCTGCAGGGCCAGCACGTTGCGCGTCATCGCGCCATAACGAATGGTCGTCGTGCCGGACGCACGGGTGGACACCATGCCGCCGATGCTCGCATTGGCGCCCGGATCGACCGGAAAGAACAGGCCTGTGTCGCGCAGATACGCATTGAGCTGTTCACGCGTCACACCGGGCTGCACTACACAGTCCGCATCCTCGGCGCGCACGTCGAGGACAGCGTTCATCCGTGACAGGTCGAGACACACGCCGCCGTACGGCGCACTGACATGCCCTTCCAGCGAGGTGCCGGCGCCAAACGCGATGACAGGAACGTCGTGGTTCGCACAGATCGCAACGATGCGACTGACTTCTTCGGTGGACTGCGGCCATACGACGGCATCTGGCGGATACGTGCGGCCCGACGCCTCGCCATGCCCGTGCTGCTCGCGCACGGCATCGCCCGTACTCAGCCGGGAGCCGAGGCATGCAGCCAGTTGTTCGACGGCCTGTTGCTTGCGTTGCACGGCCTCGGGACTCAGGAATCTGGCTGGTGCATTCATCGCATCACGCTACTTGCAGGATGATCTTGCCCTTGTGTGCGCTGCTTTCCATGTGGGCATGCGCCGCACCCGCCTGATCCATGGGAAATACCTGGTCCACGACCGGCTTGATGGTGCCGTTCGCGATGAGCGGCCATACATGCTGCAGCAGCTTCTGTTTCATCTCACGCTTGAACGCCTGATCGCGAGTGCGCAGCGTGGAGCCGGTGATCTTCAGGCGTCGCTGCATGATGCGCAGGACATCGATCTCGCCCTTCAGACCGCCTTGTGTGGCGATCATCACCAGCCGTCCTTCGACGGCGAGAGCCTGCAGGTTACGCGCCACGTAGCTGCCACCGACCATGTCGAGGATGACGTCGACGCCCTTGCCGCCTGTCAGTGTGGCGATCTCACTCACGAAATCCTGTGACTTGTAGTTGATGGCGCGCTGCGCACCCAGCTGCTCGCAGAACGCCACCTTGTCGGCAGTGCCCACCGTTGTGAACACGGTGCTGCCGAGCGCCTTTGCCAGCTGGATCGCGGAGATGCCGATACCGCTCGAGCCGCCGTGAACGAGCAGCGATTCGCCGCGTTGCAATGCGCCGAACTCGTACAGATTGCTCCAGACGGTGAAAAACGTTTCGGGTAGCGAGGCCGCTTCGATGAGACTGAGACTGCCGGGCACGGGCAGCACCTGGGCAACATTGACGGCGCAGAATTCGGAGTAGCCCCCGCCCTGCAACAACGCACACACTGCGTCGCCGGCTTTGAATTCGCTGACATTGCGCCCGACAGCGACGACGTGTCCTGCGGCTTCGAGACCGGGATTCGCGGGCGCACCGGGTGGCGATGGATAGTTACCGCGGCGCTGCAAGACATCGGCGCGATTCACGCCCGCTGCGACGACCTTGATGAGGACATCATCGTCACCGGGCTCAGGCACCGGCCATTCCGCAATCTGCAGGGCCTCCGGTCCGCCGGGCTGCGAAACGTCGACCACGCGCATGCGGGCAGGAGTGGAGTTCATGGTGACGAGGAAGTGACGAAGGGCGCAGCATTCTGCCTCGCCCACCGCCGCACGTCACCCGATCAGTTGGACTTCACGCCCTCGTTGCGGAGCGCTTCGAGCCCGGCGAGATCGACACCCGTGATTGCCGACTTCAATTCGTCGAT
>NZ_DATDJO010000040.1:0-157137 GCF_036520495.1 Povalibacter sp.
CCACTGCTCACTCGCGCCGCGCCAATCCGATAGTAGTAGAGAACGATTGAGTGCCCATCCGCCCCACCGACATCGAATACCGTCACCGGTCCGCGAGCAGTCCCGATCACGCGAGGGTTGTCGATCCAGGCGCCGTCCCCCGCAATAGAGTTATCGAAGCCAATGAGCTCCTTGCCCTGATGCTGCTGGAGATACTGCCCGACGAAAACCGTAACGCTCCGTCCCTCGAATCGATACTCGCCCATGTCCGAACGATCCGCTCCGGGATAGACAGGGCGCCATGCATCCTGAGTAATGAAAGGTCCGTCCCATCGCCCCGCCCCAGCCGGTAGAACGGATGGCGACGCGACAGCATCACGAATCGGCGCCAAGACATCGATGGCCGGTCCGACGCCAGCCGCGATGATCGCGATGAGCACTCCGCTCAGCCATGACAAAGGCTGCATCGCGCCGCCTGCTGCGGGTTCTGACATTTCCGTTGGCCGCGCCGGCATCCGGCCAGCCAACCAGAAGAACACCGACATGGTGATCACAAAGAGGAACCAGCCAAAGTAATAATGATCCACCGTGATCAGGTAGTGCTGCATGTCCGTCAGGTGTCCGGCGACGATGATGACGTACACCCGGATCCAGTTGCTCGCCATTGCCAGCAGCGCAGCGAGTGCGATTTGCTGCATTCGCACTCGCAGGGAATCACGATGGATCTCGCCATAGATGGCGGCAATGGCCAGCGCCACGATGAAGAAATGCAGGCCGCTGCATCCGCCGGCGATCTCGAACGCGCCGGCCGGAATGTGCACGATGTTGCCCGTGACATAGGCCGGAATCGCGGAGATCTGCAGCAGGTTCCTCACAGCGAACACCGTAATGGACTGGAGGATCTCGTTGCCCACGCTCCAGACCGGCACCGCGAAGTACAGATAGGCGAACGCGAAGCTGAGCTTCCGACCATTGGCCAGACCAAATGCAGCGCACGCCGCAACGATGGCCACTGCGGGCAGCAGTGCCTGGTGAGCCACCTCGATGCCGGCGCGATAAAACAGCAACCAGCACAAGCTCAGGAGGACCAACGCCACCGCGATGAGCCAGTCGGGGGTCCCAGGCCCTTCGATTGATAGACCTGCGCGAACGAGCAGCCAGCCGCACATGGCTGCTATCAGGTAGCCGTGCGTGTAGGTCAGATTGTCGGTGTCGCGCCACGCGTCGAGCAGCGTAAGGACGGTGGGCCAGAAAAGCGCAGTGAGCGCCGCACTCAGGATGACTATTGCCGGAAGACTCGAAAGCCAGGCTTGCCTGGTCTCAACTCCGTGAGTCGTGCGCATCCCTGGATGTACCCCAGGCTCCGCCATTACTGGGGTGCCCGAATTCCATATTTTTCCATCAGATCGTACAGCGTCGGACGGCTGACCCCGATCAGTTCGGCCGTCCTGGAAATATTGCCGTCGGTGATCGACAGCGCCTGGCGAATGGCCTGCCGCTCGGCGCGCGTGCGCACTTCCTTGAGATTGAACAGCAGCGTGCCGTCGACCGATTCACGCAATGCGAGATCCATCGCCGTGATCAGCGAGCCTTCTGCCATGATCAATGCGGTCTTGACCTTGTTCTCCAGCTCGCGAACGTTGCCCGGCCATTCATACGCTTCAAGCGCGGCAATCGCGTCCTCGGTGAAGCCGCGCTTGGGCCGGCCGTGAACGCCGCCGAATTTCCGCAGCAGCGAGTGCGCGAGAACCGTGGCGCCGCCCGGACGATCGCGCAGTGGCGGCACGTTGACCGTAACCTCGCCGATGCGAAAGTACAGATCCTGGCGGAACTGCTGGATGCTGATCAGACCATGCAGATCCTTGTTGGTGGCGCAGACGACGCGAACATTGACGGGGATCTCCTGGCGTCCGCCGACACGCTCGATGACACGGCCCTGCAGAAAGCGCAGCAGCTTGGACTGCAGCGACAGAGGCATATCGCCGATTTCATCCAGGAACAGTGTACCGCCGTCGGCCATCTCGACCTTGCCGATCGTCTGTTTCACGGCACCAGTGAATGCGCCCTTCTCGTGTCCGAAAAGCTCGCTCTCGAGCAGTTGCTCCGGAATGGCAGCGCAGTTGATAGCCACAAACCTGCCATCGCGACGCGTGCTCTGGGCGTGCACGGCTCGTGCGAGCAATTCCTTGCCGGTGCCGCTTTCACCGAGGATCAACACCGACACGTCGGCCGGCGCAATTTTCTCCACCATGCGGCAAACCTTGAGCATCGCCTCATCGGTCGCAATCAGCCCTTCGAACGGAGAGTTGTACTGCGCCTCGCGCAACTGCCTGTTCTGCAATTCGAGTGCATGCATGTTGAAGGCCCGGCTGACGATCAGCCGCAGCACATCCGTGTCGACCGGCTTCTGGTAGAAATCGTAGGCACCGAGCGAGACCGCATGTACGGCATTGTCCCGGTCATGGTTGCCTGTCACGACGATGATCTTCGTCTGCGGCGCCACGCTGAGGATTTCCTTCAGTGTCGTCATGCCCTCGCTGACGCCTTCCGGATCCGGAGGCAACCCCAGGTCCTGCAGCACGACGGGCGGTTCGAACCGACGCAGCAACGCCATCGCTTCGTTGCGGGTGCCCGCCATGAGGACTTCATAGTCGTCAAAGCACCACTTGAGCTGACGCTGCAGTCCGGCGTCGTCTTCGACGATGAGTAACTTGGGCTTGGTATCGTTCACTAAAGACTGCTCCGATTCAGCATGGCTCATTGCATGAGGCCGATGCTCTGTGAGGTATCCATGGGGGTCGCTGCAGAGCTGCCCGGCGCATTGGCCTCAATGGGCAGCGTAATGGAAAAGCGCGTTCCCAACCCGGGACTGCTTTGCACTTCCACCCTGCCTCCCAGCATCTGCACGTATTCTCGCGTCTGATAGGCGCCTATACCCATCCCCTTCGACCCCTTGGTACTGTCGAAGGGCCGGAACAAACGCTCGCGGATGAATTCCGGGTCCATGCCCTTGCCCGTATCGGAAACCACGAGAGTGGTTTCCTCGTGCCCGGAATCGATTTTCACGGAGACCGTCCCGGCGGGCGCCGCATCCTGGGCGTTACGAATCACATGCTCCAGCACCGCCGACAGTCTCTGCGGGTCCGCCTTCACGAAAACAGCGAGATCACTGACCTGCAGATCCGGCACCGGGGTCCTCAGACTGCAGCGATCGACGGCATTGCGGACCATATCGTCGAACCGGACTGACTGCAGCGGTGCGCTGGTCGCCGACTGACGCAATTGCTCGATCAGCCGCGTCATCCGCTCGACGGTGTTGTCGATCGTTTCGATCGCGTCGTCTACGAACTCGGGATTGTGCTTGTGCCTCTGCGCGTTCGCCACGATCAACTGCAGCTGGGCCACCGAGTTCTTCAGATCATGCATCATGAATGCAGTGAGCCGATTGTAGGCTTCGAACTGGCGGCTCTCCGCCAGGCGCCGGTCGGCATCGTTTTGCGCCAGCTGCGTCGCCACGTGCCTCCCCACGGTCTTGAGCAGATCGCGATCCTCGTACGTCAGTTCGAACGGCGGCGGGGGCTCATACAGAACGAAGATTCCGCACAGCCGATCGAGTTCCAGCAACGGCGAAACGATGCGCAGATTTGCATTGGTGGTCAACCACGATGGCAGTTCGATGTTCTCGTAGACATCGGGCATCCGCTGATATTCGCGCAGATCGATGATCCACTGCCGCTTGCGCACGAACCGGACGAGATCCGAGTCTTCGCGCAACGACGTCAGTCCGCTCACATCTTCGAGCTTCATTGGCCATGCGCTCACCGGCACGAATTGACGTTCGCGCTCGTCGAGCAAGAACAGCACCCCGGCTGGACTATCGAAAATCTGGGCCACCGCGCGAATGGCAGTGCGACGGACGTCCTCCTCGCTAGTCGTCGACAGTGTGCGGATGAAGCGCAGCCATTCAAGTCGATAGTCGTACTTGTTGCTGTAGAAATGCTTGTTGATGAAGACGATGGCCTGTCGGCGCAGCGTCCCGGAGGCGAGCAGGAATGTGAGCACCACAGCCGCACCCGCAAAGAACAGTATCTGACCGACGCTTCCCCAGGTCCCTCCAAGATCGCGAATGACGTAGCCGGCCAATGCCATGGCGATCAGGTAGATGCCGACGGCCACGAACGTGGACGAGTAGAACACGACCTGTCGGGAGATGAAGATTTCGAGCGACCACTGCGGATTTCTACGCACGGCCAGAGCGAGCAACGGCACTGCAAGCGCCGTCACCACTCCACGGACGGTCCACGCGTCGACCGAGAGCCCGCGCAGCAGTTCGGCCTGCGAAAACAGAAAGAGATCGTAGGCAAACATGCTACCGATACCCAGCACGGCGTAGCGCAGCGCATTGCGACCGGCATGAGACGCATTGCGATAGATCTGCTCGAGCAGCATCAGTGCGCACAATGTCAGCGCGAGGCCCGCGCGCGACAGCAACATCGACGCATCCGCCACCGCCGCAAACTGCGGCAGCCATGGCGCGGCGATACCCAGCAGCAGCAAACCGACCCATAGAACGTTCGCGCCGGTCAACAACAGCCGCGGGGCGGTGGCGCGCGCCAACTCGGTCAGCACCATTATCCAGCCGGCAGTGCGCAGAACTTCGGCGACGTAAATGACCAACGTCGGAATGGTGCCGAGCCGGGATTCTGCTGCCAGCAGGAAAGCCCAGACGGAGGTCATCGCAGTGGCGACGATAAGCCTCGCACCGACCTTGCGCCCGCGCCAGCTGATCGCCAGCAATAGCGTGAGGAACAGGAAACTCAGCCCTGCGATACCGTAGCTCGCTACTGCCAGATTGCTCATCGAATAAGACCCGAAGTCCAGATCAGTGGCCGGAGGCTGCCGGCGCCATCCGTTCAGCTCACGCTAACGGGCGCCCTTGCCCCACACGATGACTTCCACTGTCTGCAGGATGATCGCCAGGTAGAACAGCAACGAGTGATTCTTGACGTAGAACAGGTCGTACTGCAGTTTTTCCAGGGCGTCCTGCTCGGAGGATCCGTACGGATAACAGAGCTGGGCCCACCCCGTGATTCCCGGCTTGATGGTATGCCGCTCCCGATAGTACGGAATGCGCTCGTTCAACTGTGCCACGAACTCCGGGCGTTCGGGGCGCGGTCCGACGAAGCTCATGTGACCTCGCAGAACATTGAGGATCTGCGGCAGCTCATCGATTCGGGTGAGACGGATGAAAGAGCCCACCTTCGTGACACGATTGTCGTTCTTCTGCGCCCATTGAGCGCCATGGCGTTCCGCGTCTTCGCGCATGCTGCGGAATTTGAGCAGCTTGAACGGCTTGCCGTACTGACCCACGCGCACCTGCCGATAGAAGACGCTGGCATGGGGGCCCTCCGTGACCTTGATGGCGATCATGGTGAGCACCATGATCGGCAGCGTCACGATCAGCAGGAGCAGGCTGGCTATCAGATCGAATGCGCGCTCCAGCGATCCGTGGACGCGACCCTGCTTGAATCCCTCGGAGAAGATCATCCAGCTGGGATTCAACACGTCCAGGCGCACCTTGCCGGTTTCCCGCTCAAGGAAGGTGATCAGTTCGATGATCTCGAGACCATCCAGGCGGCATTCCAGCAACTCCTCCATGGGAAACTGTCGTCGGCGATCGTCCATCGCAACCACGATTTCATCCACCGCCAGGCGATTGCAGATCGCGAGCAGGGAATCCGGGGATTTGATTCGCTCGGCCTCGGGCACGCCGTCCGGGTCGTCCCCGTCAGCGGCCACGTACCCCACTGGCACGAACCCACGGCGATCGGAGCGGCGGCGCAAACGGGAAATGCTCTGAGCACGCTTACCGGATCCGTAGATCAACACACGCCGCTTGAAGACATCCTCGTCCGCCACCCGATCAAAGATGATCCGCGCAATCGCCGCACCAACGAATCCAAAGGCTGCTGAGAACATCACCGCGGCGCGTCCCACCTCCAGACTCGGAATCAGGTAGAACACGACAGCGATCAGCAGAACCCCTCCCAGCACGCTCGCCCCCACCCTCGCCAGCAAGCCAATCAAACGTGACCGCTGGCGGGCGTTGTACAGCCCCATCGCCGTCATCGACAGAAACATGACCCCCGCGAAGAGCACTCCCTGCGGCAAGACGTCGGTGGTCAACAGAGCGTCCGAGCGCAGTGCAGGATCCAGCCCCAGAAAAACGGCCAGGCACAATCCCAGGAGGAACAGAGATGCCTCGACCACGGCAAGAAGCGCTAGCGGAAGCTGCCAATAGTGCTGAAATATTCTTATCGCCACTTCTTCCGATGCCTTTGATCAACTGGATGCCGGGTTTCCGGGAGGGATGTGGACGGCGAGGAGCCGATCCGCAGATTCAGATATTTCACTGAAACGAGGCTGGGTATCGACCCCCTAGGCCGACCCTCTGCAAGCGAGCGAAGTCTAATCACTTAACCATCACAGTCGCGTGAAAGGATTCACACCCACTACTGTCAAATCGCTGCATCCGGCGGGCGGCAAACCCTCAATTGACAATCATTCGCATTTCCATTTAGATTTGTGCATCGTAAATTTTCCGATGCGGACCGAACCATGTACGTCTGTCTCTGCAATGGGATCAGTGACCGCCAGATCCGCGAAGTTGTCGACCGCGGCGCCGGATCGCTGCCGGAAGTGCAGTGCTACCTCCCGGTCGCTAACTGTTGCGGCCGCTGTGAGGACACGGCTCAGGAAATTATTACCGGCCAGGTCGCGACGACCAATCGATCAGCCTGAGTGATTTGTATTAGCTCTTCGGTTCCTATCCTCAGGTAAATCCTCGACTTTTTTCCCTATCTTGCATTGCCTACCGGCACGCTCTCCGACAAGATCCGGCTGTTCAGTTCTCTCGTCGTACATCGGAGCGTCGTAATGCAGGGTAATCCCGCCATCGTCAGGCATCTCAATGTGGTCCTCAAGAATGAGCTGACCGCAATCAACCAGTACTTCCTGCATTCCCGCATGTTCGACAACTGGGGGCTGAAGCGACTGGGCCAGCACTCGCATGCGGAATCCATCGACGAGATGAAGCACGCCGACAAACTGATCGAGCGCATCCTGTTCTTGGATGGCCTGCCGAATCTGCAGGATCTGGGAAAGCTGCTCATCGGCGAAAACGTACAAGAAGCCCTGGAATGCGATCTGAAGCTGGAAATGCAGGCGCATCCTGACCTGAAGGCTGCGATCGCGGATTGCGAGAAAACAGGCGACTACGTTTCCCGCGAGATCTTCGAGCGGATTCTGGAATCAGAAGAAGAACACATCGACTGGCTTGAAACCCAGCTCAGCCTCATCAAGCGACTTGGACTGGAGAACTATTCCCAGCTGCAGGTCGAGAAGTCCTGATACTCCACCCGCACGATCGCCTTCTCAGGCGATCGTCTTTGTCGCAATGCTGGACAGCATGCTTTCCAGGCCCGCGCTGTTCACAGCGACCACCGCAAAAAACCAGGCCCCTGAGCCGAGGTTCTCCAGGACATAACTACTCAGCGACGGGTTGGTGATCGACACAGCTTGGGTCAGGTCGTCTGCCGATCGCCCATAAAGGATTTTGAAACCCGCCAGATCGATCAAACTCGATCCGTCGGTGTTCAGGGTCGGGGTGACCCAAGACAGTGTTGCGCTGCCCGTAGCCACTGCAGACACGTTGATCGCGAAAGACGCTAGCGACGCCGTGGCCTGGCCATCCGACACGGATATCGTGATTCCCTGATAGGCCCCAACGTCCCCCGCTGTGGGCGACCCGGTAATCCGCCCGGTGCTGGGACTCAGCGATAGCCAACCAGGCAGGTTTGCCGCGCTGAATGTCAGCGTATCGCCATTGGCATCATTTGCGATCGCCTGGAACGTATAAGCCTCACCCACCGTCACCGCAGTGCCTGGCCGCCCCTGAATCGTCGGGGATGCATTCGCGCCCGTAACCGGCGGAGGATTCGCCTGAGGGGAAGTACCGCCGTCACCGCCGCCGCCCCCGCAGCCTGCAATCGAGAGCGCAGTCAGAAGGGTCAGCATCACGCCGCGCCGTATTCGCATAGTGCTCCAAGCTCGGTATCGGGGATCAGCCACGAATATGCAGCTGCCTGATAGTTCGCTATCAAGAGTTATGCCAAGGGACCGGGCAAAGAGTTTTTACTGGAATATCAAATGGATGCGCAGACGCATACAGCGCCCGCCAGGGTACGTTCGTCGCAAACGAGCGACACTGCATGCGCCGCAAACACGGCAAGTCAGCGCAACGGCTTGAATAAGTAAGACTTACGTCCTGTCGGACAGCAGCGACACCGGGGTTGTCGCTCGCTGGAAGGAAGTGGCGTCCCCAAAGGGATTCGAACCCTTGTTACCGCCGTGAAAGGGCGATGTCCTAGGCCTCTAGACGATGGGGACGCACGCAAACCGATGGGACTTGGTGGAGCTAGCCGGGATCGAACCGGCGACCTCTTGCATGCCATGCAAGCGCTCTCCCAGCTGAGCTATAGCCCCACGCGGGAGGCGCGCAATGTATTGAAGGGTCCTGAGCCTGTCAAGAAAACTTCAATGCAATTTCGATACATCAGTCGATAACCGCTAACGCAAACGCGTCACGCCGCGAGCGCGAACTTTCTGGCCGCATCGATGCGCTCCAACGTGACCTGTCGACCAAGCACCTCCAGTGTCACGTCGATCGGCGGCGACACCGTTGTGCCAGATACAGCGACACGAATCGGCTGAGCGACTTTCCCCAGCCCGACGTTCAAAGTCGTCGCAACGTCGTTGACCGCCTCATGGATGGCAGATGCCTGCCAATCCGGAAGGGCAGCGAGACGCGCATGGACGGCGTCGAGCACCGGCACACTTTCCGGAGTCAGATTCTTCTTCGCCGCCTTTTCATCGTAGCCGTCGATGTTTGCGAAAAAGAACCGGCTGTTCTGCGCCATTTCTTTCAATGTCTTCGCCCGCTCCTGCTGCGCCTTCGCAACTGCAGCGACCTTGGCATCGTCGTCCACGGCGATACCGAGCATCGCGAGCTGGAACCTGAGGTGCGGCACGAGCGCTTCCGGCGTCGCACGCATGATGTGCTGCTGATTGAGCCACATCAGCTTGTCAGGATTGAATGCCGAAGCGGATTTGTTCACGTCGCCAATGTCGAACAAGGACTGCATTTCGGCCAGCGTGAAGACCTCCTGGTCACCATGTGACCAGCCGAGTCTCACCAGGTAGTTGAGCAAGGCCTCCGGCAGGAACCCTTCCTCCCGGTACTGCAGCACGCTCACGGCACCATGACGCTTCGAGAGCTTCGCGCCGTCCGCGCCGAGAATCATGGGCACATGCGCGTAAACGGGCAACGTCGCGCCCAGCGCCTTGAGCATGTTGATCTGCCGGGGCGTGTTGTTGAGGTGATCGTCACCGCGAATCACGTGCGTCACCTGCATATCCATGTCATCCACGACGACGCAGAAGTTGTAGGTCGGCGTGCCGTCAGAACGCGCGATGATCAGGTCATCCAGTTCGGTGTTCTGGAATTCCACATTGCCGTGGATGACGTCCTCCACCACGACGGATCCGTCGAGTGGATTCGCGAAACGAATGACCGGGTCGACGCCGGCACGAGGCTCGGTGCGGTTGCGACAGGTACCGTCGTAGCGCGGCTTCTGCTTCGCAGCTTCCTGCTTGCTGCGCATCTCCGACAGTTCTTCCTTGGTGCAGTAGCACCGATACGCGTGCCCGCTCTGGATGAACTTCGCCAGTACTTCGCCGTACCGGCCCATGCGACGGGTCTGATAGAACGGCCCCTCATCGGCCGAAAGACCCAACCATTCCATGCCGTCGAGAATGACCTGCGTGGCCTCCTCGGTGGAACGCTCGCGATCCGTATCCTCGATGCGCAACACGAAGGTTCCGGCATGCCGCCGGGCATACAACCAGGAAAACAGCGCCGTGCGCACGCCGCCGATGTGGAGCATGCCGGTGGGACTGGGAGCGAAGCGGGTACGAACGGACATAGGGTCCTTGGGCTGCGGATGCAGAGCGGGGCGTCTTAAGAGTTGTTGTCGCTGGTGCGACCATCTATTCAACCTTCCTCACCGCGAATTGCACGCGCAACTCGTGGCGGGAAAGATTGGTGGGCGGTACAGGGATTGAACCTGTGACCCCTGCCGTGTGAAAGCAGTGCTCTACCGCTGAGCTAACCGCCCGAACCGTTGGACCGGCCCCGAAAACGGGTGCGTAGTGTAGGGACCGCCACCGGGACGGTCAACGCACACGTTGACGAACTTTTACCCCGACGAAACCGTCCGCAATGGCGGCGGCCGATTGAGCATCAGCCAGTACAGCCCCAGATTGCTGACGGCTTCCACGAAAGCACCGAACTCAACCGGTTTGCGGACATAGCTGTTCGCGCCCAGGTTGTAGCTGGCGAGGACGTCCGCATCCTGGCTGGACGAGGTGAGGACCACGATGGGAAGCATCTTCGTGCGCTCGTCGGCACGCAGGCGCCGCAACACACCCAAGCCATCGAGCTTCGGCAGCTTCAGATCCAGAAGGATGACGGTGGGAAGCCGGGAAATATCGCGCCCCGCGTACTGCCCCTGCCCCGCCAGAAATTCGATCGCCTCGACTCCATCGCGAACAACGATGATCTCGTGCGCAAGATTGTTCTTTCTCAGACTGAGAAGCGTCAGCTCCTCGTCGTCCGGATTGTCTTCGACCAGCAAGATGTACCGATCCGTCATCGCTGCTCCTCAGCAACGCCAATTGCCCCACCTTCCCCTTATTGTTCAGCGCCTGCCTTGGGGAAGCCTTTTCGAGAACCGCCCCGACAATGCTCAGGACGATCAACACACGCGATGTCATCAGATCCTACGCGATGTGAAGCAGAAAAAATGCAGCCTTACTGCTCATAATAAAGCGCGCCCGCCAGGCAGCGTGGAGCAGTTGCATGGACAACCTGGCCCCATGCGAGGGGCTTCACCTGTAGCTGAAATAGGGATTCGCAGATTTCGAGGGCATGACGCATGCCTTCCCGCGGGAAAACCCCTAATACTTACGCTTAGTGTGCGTCTTCACCCCCAATCAATTCGAGGAGCTCCGCTGTCTTCTCGCGCATGAGCGCAGCATCTCCGCGACTCTCCACGTTGAGACGAATCAACGGTTCGGTATTCGAAGAGCGCAGATTGAAACGCCAGCGATCGAACTCGATCGACAACCCGTCAGTAAAATCGATCGACAGGCTTCCCGGCTGATACCGCTCTTGTGCACGAGCGATGGTTGCTTTGGCATCGGCCACCTTGCGATTGATTTCGCCACTCGCGGGAAATTGAGCAATACGCTCCCCAACCAGCGCCGACATCGGCTTGCCGGTCTCACACAAGAGCTGGGCGACCAGCAGCCATGGGATCTGGCCACTGTCGCAATAACCAAACGCCCGAAAGTAATGGTGAGCACTCATTTCGCCGCCATACGCGGCGTCAGCCTCCCGCATCACGTCCTTCATGAAGGCATGCCCGGACTTCGACATGACCGACTTGCCCCCAAGCGACTCGACCATGTCCAACGTCGCCCAGGTGAGACGCGGGTCATGAACGATGCGGGCACCTGGCTCGCGGCGCAGGAACACCGACGCGAGCAGGCCGACGATGTAGTACCCCTCGATGAACGCTCCTGATTCATCGAACAGGAAGCAGCGATCGTAGTCGCCATCCCACGCAACGCCGAGGTCGGCCTTATGCTGGCGAATCGCGCGGGTCGTCGACGCGCGGTTGTCCTCGAGCATCGGATTCGGCACACCATTGGGGAAGGTGCCATCTGGCTCGTGATGAATCTTGATGAATTCGAACGGCAGATGGGGTTCGAGCAAATCCACGATGGCACCGGCGCCGCCGTTGCCCGCGTTGACGACGATCTTCAACTTTCTGAGCCTGGACCGATCGAGGTACGAGAGCAGATGATCGATATACTTCTGTCGCGTATCGATTTCGAAGCGCTGCCCCTGGCGCGACGGAGCGGAATATGAATCCGCTTCAGCAATCCGCTGAATCTCCTTGAGACCCGTGTCGCCACTGATGGGGCGCGACTGCTCGCGTACGAATTTCATGCCGTTGTAATCGGGAGGGTTGTGACTGGCGGTCACCATCACCCCACCGTCCATGCTCTCGGCGAAGGTCGCGAAGTACACGCCCTCGGTCCCGCACAATCCGATGTCGTACACGTCAACACCGGAATCCAGCAAGCCGCGCGTGAGCGCCTCGCACAACTCATTGCTCGACAATCGGATGTCGCGCCCGACGACTATGCGCTTTGGCTTCAGAAACTCCGCGTAGGCGCGCCCGATGCGGTAGGCAACGTCAGCGTTGAACTCGTTAGGAATACGTGCGCGGTAGTCGTAGGCTTTGAAACCGGTGATCGGCTGCATGGCGAAATATCGATTCGTGTTGGAGAAAAACGCGGAAGCTGCTCATTTCCATCGCTGGCGTTCTCAGTCTTCCGGACTTGCGAGACTGTGAGGCCAGCAGCAGGTCGATCATGCGACGGCCACTTCCGCGAAGATCGGATGATCAAGCGACAGCTTACCGTAACCAAAATCAGCTGCCAGCATGAGATCCGGATGCAGCCTGGCAACAGACCCCCGTGCAACTCGCAGGATAACGAATGAGTTCCGACGGCGTGCCTCGCCCGCCGCCTTGGGCGATATTCGCCGACGCGAAGATCGCTGCAGTCTCGATCTGATCGGCAAGAAATCCGCTACCGTCTTCAGGAAAGCGGGCGGCAATGCTGTGAGCCGCCCTCGCAAGAAAACGGCTATACCTACTGCCCCTCGCGTCCGTACTTATCCTCGAACCTCACGATGTCATCTTCGCCCAGGTAGGTTCCTGATTGCACCTCGATGATGTGCAGCGGGATCTTGCCGGGATTGGCGATACGGTGCTTTGCGCCCAATGGGATGTAGGTCGACTGATTCTCTTCCAGCAGGAACGTCTCATCATCGCGCGTGATACGCGCGGTGCCGGCAACGACGATCCAATGCTCGGCACGGTGATGATGCATTTGCAATGACATCTCCGCACCCGGCTTGACGATCAGACGCTTCACCTGAAAGCGCTCGCCGGCATCGATGCTGTCGTAGCTGCCCCAGGGACGAAACACTTCACGATGCATCAGCGTCTCGTAGCGCCCTTGCTTCTTGAGCTGAGCCACGAGTTGCTTCACGTCCTGAACGCGATCCTTGTGCGCGACCAGCACCGCATCCTTGGTTTCCACGACCACGTGATCCTTCAATCCAACGGCAGCCACGAGGCGACTGGTGGATTGCAGGTAGCAACCCGTGGTGTCCTCGACCAAGACATCGCCCAGGCATACGTTCCGATTCGCATCGGCGGGAACCGCCTCATGCAACGCTGACCACGATCCAACGTCGCTCCATCCTGCGTCGAGCGGCACGACGACTCCATGCTGCGTCTTTTCCATCACCGCGTAGTCGATCGAGTCGCTACGACAGGCACCGAACTCTTTGGCGGGAAGTCGCGTGAAATCCAGATCACGCTTCGCTGCAGTGAATGCCTGCGCGCAAGCCTGATAGATATCCGGCGCGAGCGCACGAAGCTCATCGAGGATGACCGTCGCCCGAAACAGGAACATACCGCTATTCCAGTAATACTCTTTCGACTCCACATAGCGCGTGGCCGTCGCGATATCCGGCTTCTCCACGAACTCGGCAATGGGATAGGTCGGCCCCTCACCTGCCGCACGCTTGATGTAGCCATAGCCTGTTTCCGGTTTGTCAGGCACGACGCCAAAGGTCACGAGCTTGCCCTGCTCGGCCGCCTGGCGACCGATCTCGATAGCGGCACGAAATGCCGCGACATCTTTGATGACATGATCGGCCGGCAGCACCAGCAATAACGCCTCGTCATTCGCGCGTGTGTTGCCCGAATCACCCGTCACTGCGGCCATCGCTGCGATGGCCAGGGCCGGCGCGGTATTGCGACCGACGGGCTCGAGAAGAATCGATTGAGGATTCGCACCGATCTCACGCAGCTGCTCAGCCACCAGAAACCGATGACTCTCGTTACACACGACGATGGGTTCGCCAACGCTTTCCGCCGCGCTGACACGCGCCAGCGTTTCCTGGAGCATCGTTCCCTTGGCCACCAGGGGCAGCAGCTGCTTGGGATAGAGCTCTCGCGACAACGGCCACAATCGCGTGCCGGACCCACCAGAAAGGATGACTGGAATCAGCACAGGCTGTCACCGCGCCCGATTGCGTAATAGCTGAGCCCGAAGCGCTTCACGAACGCGGGATCGTAAAGATTGCGCCCGTCGAAGATCACCGGCTGCGTCAGCGCAGATTTGATCGCCTCGAAATCAGGACTGCGGAACTCCTGCCACTCGGTGATGATCGCCAAGGCGTCTGCGCCCTGCAGCGCCTCCGGCGCACTGTTCACGATCGCGAAATCCGGACGTTCGCCGTAGATGCGCTGCGTTTCATGAGCTGCGACTGGATCGTAGGCACGCACTTTCGCGCCCGCCTCCCACAGACGCTCCATGAGCACCCGGCTGGGAGCCTCGCGCATATCGTCCGTGTTGGGCTTGAATGCCAGACCCCACAACGCAATGGTGCGGCCTTTGAGCTTGCCGTCGAAATAACGCTGAATCTTCTCGAACAGCACTTCCTTCTGCCGCTTGTTTACTCCTTCCACCGCATTCAGAAGCTCTGCATTGAACGAATGATCGCGCGCGCTGCGCGACAACGCCTGGACGTCCTTCGGGAAACAGGAACCGCCGTAGCCGGCGCCCGGATAGATGAAGTGATAGCCAATGCGCGGGTCCGAGCCGATGCCGAGACGGACCTTCTCGATGTCCGCACCCATACGCTCGGCGAGGCTCGCCAGCTCGTTCATGAAGCTGATCTTGGTGGCCAGCATCGCGTTGGCCGCGTACTTGGTCAACTCAGACGAACGTACGTCCATGACGATCATGCGATCGCGGCTACGGGTGAACGGATCGTAGAGCGCCTTCAGCAGCTCGCCCGTCCGGGGGTTGTCCGTCCCAACGACGACTCGATCCGGCTTCATGAAGTCGTTGATCGCTGCACCTTCCTTGAGGAATTCCGGATTCGAGACGACATCGAATTCGAAACTGACGCCGCGCGCCTTCAGGGTGGCATCGATCTTCGCCTTGACCTTGTCGGCCGTTCCCACCGGGACCGTCGACTTCGTCACCACCACCCGGTACTCGTTGATGTGTGTCCCGATCGACTCGGCGACCGCCAGGACATATTTGAGGTCCGCGGAGCCGTCCTCGTCCGGGGGCGTGCCCACCGCAATGAACTGAAAAAGACCGTGCTTGACGCCTTCTGCGGCGTCCGTGGTGAAGGTGATGCGACCCGCCGCGATGTTCTTTTTCAGAAGCTCGGTGAGGCCAGGCTCGAAGATCGGGGATTCCCCGCGCTTCAACATCTCCACCTTGCGTTCATCCACGTCCACGCAAAGGACATTGTTGCCAGCTTCGGCAAAGCAGGCGCCCGTCACCAAACCGACATAACCCGAGCCAAAGATTGTTAAACGCATCAATAACTCACGGAAGTATATGGAAAAATTATGGCGCAGCAGCTTAGCCGAAGGCCCCTGGAACTACCAACGGATTTCCGCCGCACTGCATCGCAACCCGACCCGAGCCCCTCCAACGCGTCATGGACCTAAGAGATCCAAGAAACAGGCCACATCAAGCGACTCACGACCGCAGGAATAATTTCACCCAAATGTGATTTCCTGCGAGGGAATTCCCCGACGGATGTCGCTTTATTTATTGGGAACCACTGAACGACCTACGGAAGGGTCCGACAGCTCCCCCAGGGAGGTTCGGCAGGCCGTGCACGGATGCACACAGTTGGGCGGGCATTCAACAGGGAACGAATGTCGGCCCAATCAAGCTCAGGACTAATAAAGAGCTGGCCTGCCGACCTACATCGCGATGAGGCGAAACAGCGGATTGGAATCCGCCAGCGTTCCGCGTTGATTCGCCTGGGGGAGTAAAGAATTCCGATTAATTCGGTGTTCGACCTTTGGGCCCGGCTTCAGCCGGACGTCCCCAGCTACCGTCGCAGCCGCCCCAGCGGCCAACTTCGCGGGAATCTGTTGCCCTTGCTCTGAGCGTCTCTGCCGACCCGACCCATGCCGTCCGCTCATGAAAGATGGCCGGAGAAGGCAATCCTCCCACGCCTCCTCCGGCCGAATCCCGAGCGACTCTCATCTCCCGGAATCAGTCCCTGAAACACCAGTCCCGGGACACCACAGGCCATCCCTGCCCTGTGTGTCGATACTCTGACTTTCCTGCAGCTCGTGGAGACGCTGAATATTTGTGCGATTTGCACAGAATTGCGTGGCGCGCCAATGCGCGTTACCCGTATGTTGAAACTGAGCGCGTCGACCTAACGCTGCTTCCAGATCGTCCTGTACTTACCGGAGACAGCCGCCTGATCCTCTCGAGGCTCCTGTCGGCGTCGAATCACAAGGCCACTGCCAAATACGACGTGATATGTAATTCCAAGCGTCATCCAGCCCAGGAAAAGCCATCCGTCGGCGATGGCATTCAAATGTCCCGCCACGCCAATTGCCGCGAAAAGCGTGGCGGTCAGCAATACGATCTGAGCTACTCGCCGCGACGAATAGCCGAAACGACGCAGAATATGATGCAAGTGCTCGGAGTCGGCGTGAAATGGCGATTTTCCTTGAGAAACGCGCCGAACCATGCTGCTGAAAAGGTCATAGATCGGCAACGCAAAGATCCAGAGGATCACGACAGGACTGATTGCTCGAACCGGCTCCTGAGACACTTCGATACTCACCCACGCTAGCGAGAAGCCGAGCATGGTGCTGCCT
This sequence comes from Povalibacter sp., assembly GCF_036520495.1. Lineage (GTDB taxonomy): Bacteria > Pseudomonadota > Gammaproteobacteria > Steroidobacterales > Steroidobacteraceae > Steroidobacter. The sequence goes on from NZ_DATDJO010000040.1 coordinate 16,896, forward strand.
GCATCACCCATGAACGCTCGAACGTTTTTCGTCCGCTTCGAAGGCCAGTTGAAAACGAGGAAGCCGAGAATGCAGCCCACAAGAGCCGCGATGATCGGGAGGTACTGCCCCGCGCCGCTCATCACGCAGGCAAAGCCAAGAAATATCGAAGCGATGAACGCCTGAATTCCGGCGACGCCATCGCTGCCATCAAACATGTTGAACGCATTGATCGCTGTCAGCACGATCAGAACCGTGAAGATGACCGAGCCCCACCCAAGTTCAAGCGCCTCACCGAAGAACGGAGCGCCTAGGTCTCTCGCCGATACCCCAGCACCTCCAACCATCAAGAGGCAAGCACATACTTGTGCAAGAAATCGCACGGATGGCGGCAAATCATAGCGGTCATCCAATGCGCCGATTAAGACCAGCACCAGAACGGACGTGACAAAAAAAGGAAAACCCTGAACAGACTGATAGCCGTACAGGGTTCCGACGACAAGTCCGACAGTCATGGCGAGACCGCCGATAACAGGTATCTCCCCAATATGGGTTTTCCGGCCACCAGGCTTGTCGATAAGACCCAACCCGCGGGCAACTGGACGTAGCGCGAACATGAAAAGAATAGTGACGAGAAGTGGTAGACCTATCTGGATTGTTATCCCTGACATGATTCCTTCCAGGTTATACAGTCTTAAAAAGTGGCCAGATTTCTCAGTATTGAGACGGCGCACTGGAACGGGCCATAACCGATAACTATTGGCTAGTGGCAATCATAGCCGCCTTCTGCCGTCCGAACTTTGCTTCTTTTGTAACGCCATGTCGCGGAGAGTAGACACAGCGCCCGGCGCAGGCCAGCGCTCCACGGTCAAGTCGCTCGGCTCCCGATATTTGCCGCTGTGCGCGGCTCTCTCCCACGATTCATTGCCCAGATACCAGTCGACCGTAGGGTGAACCTACCGATGTCAGCGATCCGTAGACTTCTTCCCTAACTCTCCCGTTGCGGACCAACGGCTCGAACAATGCGCCAGTCGTGACTACCTTGGGGGCGGATGGCTCCCTCGCCGCGGAGCTTGCTTGAGCCACTGTCGCGGCGGCTTCAGCGTTTACAGGATAAGCGCGGTCCCACTCCGCTCGATTGACCGCTGTGTACTCAGTCGCGTCGATCAGCACCGAATAGGCGGAACTCCTGAACCGATCCAACCGATAGGGAACGAATCCCAGTCATCCGGGCTGCCACGCAGATGGCTTCGGGCGAACAAGGAAGACCAGCGGGGCACATCAGCGTCGTCCTAATCGCGAACAACGTCTACCCATGTTAAAGTCGTATCCGTTCAACCGATGAACAGACGCAGTGCCGGACAGCCGCCCAGACATGAGATCGACTATCGGCTTCTGAGTCAGATTGCTGACCAGAACAGCAACCAGCGTGACCTCGCTCAGCGCATGGGTGTCAGCGTCGGCAAGATCAATTACTGCTTGCGCGCCGTCATCGATCGAGGCTGGGTCAAGGTGGATAATTTTCGGCGAGCAACAACGAATGGGCTTATGCCTATTTGCTGACGCCAAGTGGGGTGAGCGTCCAGGTTTGCCTCGCCCGCGCCTTCCTGGAGCGGAAGGAACTAGAGTTTGAACAGTTGCAGCGTGAAATTCGGACGCTGCGCCAGGCAATTGGTCCGAGCGATAGCAAGAAATGAATAGCAACACCCAGATACAGCGATCGCGGCATGGTCGGCGGTGCCTTGGTGCGGAAGCTGCGAATCATTGATTCCAACAAAGTCCTTACACGCTGTCGCGATGAACGGGACCCGCTGGACCAGCGCGCCGCCGGCGATTCCCGCCTGTGAGCGGCACCCAAGTCAACAACCTCTACCGAGTCGACCTCCTCGTATGAGAACCTCGTCATCGAGGCTAACGGGCCGCTTGTTGGCGACGTCAATTCGATCAACTACCAGCCCTCAGCGCTGGACACATTCCGGGACACCTATGCGCTCGTCATCATCACCAAGTGGTAAGGAGCTTCACCAGCCTGACCTCGCCCAGATCAGGTCTCCACTGCGCAGCTCTCTCACCTTCGACGCGCGCCTGGAGCCGATGACCGGGCGTGCCGCCGATTCCGAATACACAGGCATTGGCCGCGCGTGAATGCTTGTACATTCGTCCCGTCATCCCGGCGCCGCGCGCTTATCTGCGGCGTGAGCGGGCAGGACGGCGCCTACTTGGCGCGGCTGCTGCATAACATGGGATACGAGGTCTTCGGCAGTTCGCGCGACGCCTTCGCTGCCCGCCGCGACGGGTTGGCAGCCGTCGGTGTCACCGCGCATGTTCAGCTTCTCTCGATGGCCCCGAACGACTTCCGCAGCGTGCTGCAGACCGTTAACAGGGTCGAGCCCGACGAGATCTACAACTTAGCCGGCCAGAGTTCAGTTGGACTCTCATTCGACCAGCCGGTCGAGACCATTGAAAGCATCTCTCTCGGCACGTTGAACCTTTTGGAGGCGATCCGATTTGTCGAACGGCCTATTCGCTTCTACAACGCTGGTTCCAGTGAGTGTTTCGGCGACACGGGAGCGACGCCCGCATCAGAAATCACACCCTTTCGTCCGCGCAGTCCGTACGCAGTTGCGAAGGCCTGCGCGCACAATCTGGTGGCCAACTACCGCGACGCCTACGCCATGCACGCCAGCACGGGCATCCTTTTCAATCACGAGTCGCCGCTGCGGCCCGAGCGCTTCGTGACGCAGAAGATCGTACGTGCTGCAGCGCGCATCGCCGCCGGTTCCGACGAAGTCCTCAAGCTAGGCAATCTGGACATTCATCGCGACTGGGGCTGGGCGCCGGAGTATGTCGAGGCGATGTGGCTGATGCTGCAACAGGACCAGCCGCGCGACTTCGTCATCGCCACTGGCCGCACGATCGCGTTGAAGGATTTCGTGGCCACAGCGTTCAGCCACTATGGCTTGAACTGGCAGACGCACGTACAGCACGACCCCTCGCTGGTTCGCCCGACTGACATCCGCTCCGGTGCCGCCGATCCAGGTGCGGCGCTGCGGCACCTGGGATGGCAGGCCTATGTGTCGGCAGAGGAGGTCGTCGCGAGAATGTGTGATGCCGTCAGTGACATTGTCTCTGCCGGCGGCGCCTCCGAGCACCAGTCGCAGTGACGCCCGTCGATCCCCCTGCGTCGCCCACGAACGCTATTTAAACTGTGGAACGCGGATCTTTGAAGGGTGCTCAGGCAACCCTGCGCGAATGGTTCGCTGGAAGCGAAAGCCGCAGACGCGTACTGGTCAATTCGGGCTGGCTGATCTTCGACCGCGGGATCCGGGCGGTCGCCGGGCTGTTGGTCGGCGCCTGGATGGCGCGGTACTTGGGCCCGTCGCAGTTCGGTCTGCTGAGCTATGCGCTGGCCTTCACTGCGCTGTTCCAGGCTATCGCGAACCTAGGTGCCGATGCCATCGTCGTGCGGGACATTGCACGTGACCACGACGCTGCAGCGGAGATTCTTGGCACCGTGCTGGCTTTGCGCCTGACAGCAGGCGGGATCTGCTGGATGCTCTGCGTCAGTGCGGTGGCTGTACTCACCGGCGACAGGCAAACCGTCGTGTTGACAGCTATCATCGCGGCATCGCTTGTCTTCCAGTCTGCCGATACGGTCGACCTCTGGTTCCAGAGCCAGATGCTGAGCCGCCTCACGGTGGTCGCCAAGCTCGGCGCCCTATGCCTGTCCACAGCACTCAAGGTGGTGCTGATCCTGGTCGAAGCCCCCTTGGCTGCATTCGCGGCTGTCGTCGCACTGGATGTAGCGGCTTGCGCCTTGGCAATGTCCTATGTGTATCGCCTCCACCCGACGGCCGGACCGTGGAAGCGGGTGCGGCAACGCGCGCTACCGCTCCTCAAGGAATCCTGGCCGCTGCTGGTGAGCGGCTTGTCGATCATGATCTACATGCGTATCGATCAGATTGTGATCAAGCAGATCCTGGGCGATACGGCACTTGGCATCTACGCGGCAGCGCTGCCGCTGTCACAGATTTGGCAGGTGTTGCCTATGACGCTGATAACGAGCTTGGCGCCATTTATCACGCGCCGGAAGGCCGCAGATGAAGCGTCTTACCAGAGACTGCTTGTATTGGTTTTCAGAGGCTTCTTCTACTTGGGAGTGGGGGTCACACTTCTGACGTGGCTGATCTCCGAGCCGCTGGTCCGGCTGCTGTTCGGCACGGCATTCTCGGAGGCAGTCCAAGTGGCGAACATTCACGTCGCGTCCAATATCTTCTGCTTTCTGGGCCTCGCGCGCAGCCTGTGGCTGATCAATGAGCGACGGTTTGCGGTGTTGCTCTGTGGCACCTTGCTGGCCGGCGCAACGGGCATCCTCTTGAACTGGCTTCTCCTGCCGCGCATCGGCGTCGTGGGCGCGGCCTGGACCGCAATCGCAGTGCAGTTCGTCGCTTGCTTTCTCATTAATTTGGTTCTCGAACCCAAGAGCTTTCGGATGCAGCTGGAAGCCATCTTCTTCTGGAAGTCCTAAGCATGCGCGCAAGTACAACACCGGATATCCTGCGAATTGGTCGCGGGCGCTTTTAGCTAAACTACGCGAAACGGACATACCTGATGAACCGAATCCTCGTTACCGGCGGTGCCGGCTTCCTCGGTTCGCACCTGTGCGAACGCCTACTTGCGCGCGGCGACGACGTGCTGTGTGTGGACAACTTCTTCACCGGCGACAAGCGCAACGTCACGCATTTGCTACAGCACCCGCACTTCGAGTTAATGCGCCATGACGTGACCTTCCCCCTCTACGTGGAGGTCGAGCGCATCTTCAACCTTGCCTGTCCCGCCTCACCCATCCACTACCAGCATGACCCGGTGCAGACCACCAAGACCAGCGTGCACGGCGCCATCAACATGCTGGGCCTGGCCAAGCGTGTGAAGGCCCGCATCCTGCAAGCGTCCACCAGCGAGGTCTACGGCGACCCCGAGGTGCACCCCCAGCCCGAGAGCTACTGGGGCCGCGTCAATCCGATCGGCATGCGCAGCTGCTACGACGAAGGCAAGCGCTGCGCCGAAACGCTGTTCTTCGACTACCACCGCCAGCATCGGCTGGAAATCAAGGTGGTGCGTATATTCAACACCTACGGTCCGCGCATGCACCCGAACGACGGGCGCGTAGTCAGCAACTTCATCGTGCAGGCACTGCGTGGCCACGACATAACCATCTACGGCGACGGCAGCCAAACACGCAGCTTCTGCTACGTCGACGATCTGATTGAAGCAATGCTCCGCATGATGGACACGCCTGCGGACTTCCCTGGCCCGATAAACATCGGCAACCCGGGCGAATTCACAATGCTGGAATTGGCCGAGAAGGTGCTCCATTTGACGAACAGTCGTTCGAAACTCGTTTTTCAGCCGCTTCCTGCCGACGATCCGAAGCAACGCCAACCGGACATCAGTCTGGCGAAGGAGCGTATCGACTGGGAACCGAAGGTCGCATTGGGCGACGGGTTGACGGAAACGATTACCTACTTCCGCAAACTCCTCGCGGAATGAGCACGCGCAGCCCCGTTCTGTTCATCGTATTCAACAGACCGGACACAACTCGGCGAGTGTTCGAGGCCATCCGCGCAGCACGACCTCCCCGGCTATACGTGGCTGCCGACGGGCCACGCCCGCACAAGGCAGGAGAGGTTGAACGCTGCGAAGAGGTGCGCCGTATCGCCACGGCAGTGGACTGGCCGTGCGAGTTGAAGACGCTGATGAGCGATGAGAATCTCGGCTGTAAAGTTGGCGAATCGTCCGGCATGAACTGGTTTTTCGAGAACGAGCTCGAAGGTATCGTTCTCGAAGACGACTGCCTCCCGGATCCCTCTTTCTTCACTTACTGCGACGATTTGCTGGAGCGCTACCGAGATGACCCACTGGTGATGCACATCAGCGGCGACAACTTCATCTCGGACACGTGGAAGCCAGAAGAAAGTTACTATTTCTCGCAGTACGTCCACGGCTGGGGTTGGGCAAGCTGGCGCAGGGCTTGGCAGCACTACGACGTTGACATGCGCAGTTGGCGCTCAGGCAACAAGCGTGAGTTTTTGGAACGCGCCCTGCCGGGCCAGCCCGATGCCCGCCTATTTTGGGGCGACATCTTCGACCGCACAGTCAACGGGCAGATCGACACTTGGGACTATCAGTGGGTCTATGCGTGCTGGAAACAGGGCGGCCTGTCTTGCATGCCAAAGATCAACCTGATCTCCAACATCGGGTTTGGCGAAGGCGCAACGCATACTTCAAACCCTGACGGTAAACATGCACGCCTTGGGGTAGGTTCGCTCGACACGCCGCTGAAGCATCCCACCGTCATCGAGGCCTCGGTGTACGCAGACCGCTGGTCTAGCGAGAATGTTTTCGACATCCCGAACGAGATCTGCATTGTCAAACGCTGGAACAGAAGACTTAGAGGCAGGCTGGGGAAACTGCTGCGAGGCACGGGGTGAGGTGCCTGGACGATGGCGCTTGCTACGGAAAGGAGGATGGACAGTGAACAGCCCTAAGCAGATTCTTGTCATTGGAGCCACAACCTCAATCGGGCAGGCCGTCGTTCAACGCTTCGCGGACAGCGGCGCGCGACTACTGGTCACCGGACGCAGCAGTAAGGTGCCCACGCCGCCGGGAGCCGACATCACCGCCCAGACATTGGACCTGCTCGACGCAGCATCGCTGGACACTTTCGAAGCGCAGGTTCTGCCGCGATTCGGCAAGCTTGACGTGGCGGTGTTTTTGGCCGGCATCCTGCCCGGCAAGGCGTTGGTCGACTACGACGACCCCTTAATGAATGAGGTGATGTCGGTCAACTTCCTCGGCCAAGCTGCGCTGCTGCGCAGGTTGCTGCCGCACTTCAACTCCGGCGCGCACGTCATCTTTGTGTCCTCCATTTCGGGCGAACGGGGCAGTTTCGATCCCATCTATGCCGCATCCAAGGCTGCGCAGATCGCATTCGTCAAGTCGCTGGCGACCTGGCTGGCGCCGGCGCTGCGCGTCAATGCGATCGCGCCAGCGTTGATCGCGGACAGCAGCATGTTCAATGCGATGGCGCCCGAGCGCCGTCAGCATCACCTCAATCAGACACCCACCAAGCGCCTGACGACCAAGGAAGAGATCTCCGGCGTGATCCTCAGTTTGTGCGAGCCGGCCTGGGCGAACGTCAACGGTCAGGTGATCCGCATCAACGGTGGCACCTATGTCTGAAGGTAGGCAACCAAACGCCATATATCTTCGCCGGGGCGCCGGCACCCAGTGAGCTCCATGCCCAAAACACCTTCCATCGCCGTTGTCGGTTGCGGCATCTTCGGGGCCATGACTGCCATGCGGCTGTCCGAGCGGTGCGCAACCACAACCGTGTTCGAACGACAGGACGCCCCGCTGCGCGGCGCATCGTTCAACAACCAGAACCGACTGCATCTGGGCTTTCACTATCCGCGCGACGACGAGACAGCTCGCCAGTGCATCCGCGGCTTCCAGCGCTTTCGAGACGCGTTTCCCGAATGCGTGCTTGACGGTTTCACCAACGCGTACTTCATTGCCCGCGAGGGTTCATTCGTCACGCCGGAACAGTACCTCGCCTTCTGCCGCCGCATGGGCTTGCGCCACGAGCAAGTGGACCCGTCGAACTTCTCGCCGCCAGTGCGGCAGGTGGCGCTCGGTGTCACATGCGACGAAGTCGTCTACGACTGCGGCATCCTTCGCGGCCTGGTGCTCGACCGACTGACCGGTGCTTCCATTCGCCCGCACTTCGGGCAAGCGGTGACGCGCATAATTAGGGATGGTGCGCGCTTCCTGCTTGAGGCCGGTGGTCGGATGGAGGGCCCGTTCGATGCCGTGGTGAACTGCACATATGCAGACGTGAACCGCTTGACCGAGCAACTGGGCCACGTGGCACCAAAGCTGCAGTACGAATACACGATGGTCCCGATCTTGGAATGGGATCGACCGCCCGTAGGCATCACGGTGATGGATGGCCCGTTCATGACCGTCCTGCCCTTCGGCCGCACCGGCAGGTTCCTGCTCTACCACGTCGCCCACACCGTGGTAGAGCGGCATGTGGGCGACCAGATGCCTGAGACCTGGCTGGATCCTTCCAACGCACCGCCAACCCGTGTTGATGCGCAAGCGTTATTCGAGCGCATGCGCGAGACCTGCAGCACCTTCGTGCCGGAACTGGCGCAAGCACGGCTGACGGGCTTCCTGCACGGACCGAGGGTCGTGCTGGCCAACCGCGACAGCACCGATGCCCGTCCGTCGATCATCCAGCGTCACGAAGATCGCTACATCTCGGTGTTCACCGGCAAGATCGACCACTGCATGTGGGTCGCAGACGATGTCTCCGATTTGCTTCTCAGCACGAGACTCGGCACTTAGCGTGTGCACAGAGGTTGCCAACAGCCTGACCATGCCAGACGCAGGACCTCAAGTTACACTGGCGGTGCTCCGGAGAGGTTCCCAGCAATTATGGCTTGGCAGTATTCCACCCCAACCCCGTCCGTCGCCCATCCCGCATGACCACCCATACTCTCGTTACCGGCGGTGCCGGCTTTCTCGGTTCGCACCTGTGCGAACGCCTACTTGTTCGCGGCGACAACCTGCAGTGTGTGGACAACCTCTTCACCGGCGACAAACGCAACGTCACGCACCTACTGCAGCACCCGCACTTCGAGTTGATGCGCCATGACGTGAAGCACACCTTCAGCCGAGAGAACGAGGTGACTGCCTCGTCGGCCAACACACTCCCGCATCCTCTGCGGCATCCGACGGTTATTCACGGCCATAGGTTTGCCGATAGATGGACCAGCCTCCGCGTATTCGGAATCGACCAACTGCGCATAAGTCTCGCCCGGACCAAGCGCGGCCTGCGACGCGTCTGGGCCGTTGTGGTGAAGACTCCATGAGCGCTCCCAATCAAGCGCCGTGCCGAGTCTGCGGCGGCGATAGCAGCTTCACCTTCCGCCTTCGGGTTCTCGACCACGATGTGGCCTACTTCGACTGCCCCCGTTGCGGCTATTTCCAGACCGAAGCGCCCCATTGGCTGAAACAAGCCTACGCTTCAGCGATCAACGATGTAGACACCGGGATCATGTGGCGCAATCAACTGAACGTACAGCGGGTGCTCATGACCCTCAGCGCACTGGGAAAGCTGCGAGGCAGGATGATCGACCACGCTGGTGGATACGGCATTCTCGTGCGCCTTCTGCGCGACGCGGGCGTCGACGCGAGGTGGCGCGACAAATATTGCAAGAACCTGTTGGCACGGGGTTTCGAGGCCACCGACACCGATACCGCCACCGACCTACTGACCGCGTTCGAGGTCTTTGAGCATATCGAACACCCCTTGGATGAACTTAAGGTGCTAATGGCACAGGCGCCAGCAGTGCTCGTCTCCACGGATCTCGTGCCTTCCATCGGACCGCGGCCCGACTGGTGGTATCTCGGCCCGGAGCATGGCCAGCACATTGGCTTCTTCCGCGTCGAGACCTTGGCCTGGATGGCACGCGCGCTCAATTGTCACTACGCAACTGACGGACATTCGTTGCACTTGTTCTCCCGAGCACCCGTGCCACGTCTATGGCTACCGTTGCAGCGTATGAGGCGACTGGCCAAGCTTTTCACGCGAGGTCACTTGCAGCCTCGAATACAGACCGACTTCGAGGCCCTGCGACGAAATCGTCAACCGCGACTTCCTCAAGCATGAACCGAATCGTCTACGATTATCAGATCTTCGCATCGCAGCAGTTCGGTGGCATCTCACGCTACATCTGCGAACTGGCCATGCGAGTGCGGCAGGCAAGCGACTTCGAATCGATGGTGATCGCACCATTGCATTTCAACAACTATCTGGCCGCCTGCAACACTCCGCGAATCGGATGGCACCTTCCACTACTTCCACACACCCAACGCATCTACCGGGCGACCAATCGAGCGCTGTCGCCTGCGATAACGCGTGTACTGTCGCCCTCGCTTGTCCACCGCACGTACTTCACACCGCTTCCGCGGCCGCGAAAGACACCTGTGGTGATTACCGTCTATGACATGATTCACGAGATCTTCGCTGGCACCTATCCGAAGGGCGATCGGACCAGCCAGGACAAGCGGCGTAGTCTCGACGAAGCCGATCACATCCTCAGCATATCGGAGTCGACGGCTTCGGACCTGGTCCACCTGTTCGGAATTCCTCGCAGCAAGATCTCGGTCACGCACCTCGGCTACTCGGAAATATTCTCGGCACCTGCTCCATTGGGCGAGGTATCGCCACACGCTAGACCATACATCCTGTATGTAGGCAACCGATGGGGGTACAAGAACTTCGACCTTGCCCTCAATGCATATGCGTCCTCACTCGCGCTACGGGCATCATTCGACTTGGTCATGTTTGGCGGGCCGCCGCTGGGAACAACCGAACAGCAGCGTATCACCGGCTTAGGGTTGTCCCTTACTAATGTCGTACGTTTGTCGGGGTCCGACGTCGAGTTGGCCCGCGCGTACCGGCACGCCCGCGCGTTCGTCTACCCGTCGCGGTACGAGGGCTTCGGCATTCCCCCTCTAGAGGCGATGGCAGCAGGGTGTCCGGTCGTCGCGTCCGACGTGAGTTCGATTCCGGAAGTGGTTGGGCCCGCGGCGTTGATGTTCCCTCCCGATGATGTCGATGCAGCTCGCAGCGCCTTAGAATCGGCCTGCTTTGACAACCTAGCTCGCGATCGGCTCGTGGCCGCCGGACGCCGACGCGCGACAACCTTTTCGTGGGACCGGTGCGCACTCGAAACGTTGGCTCTCTATCGTCGCATCCTGAGTCAGCCGGCATGACGCGCAAATCTCCATTGCAGGCCACGCCCTGTCGCTGTTGACATCACGCCGAGTCCTGCGTATCGACTCCGGCTTGAAACGTGGGCCCGTTGTGGCAACCGGACGCAGCTCACGCGATGCCACCTTCCGAAAAAGACCAGGTCAACGTGATCTACGAATTCATCCTCAGCCACAAGCTGCTGACTGCAATCGCGGCAGTATGCCTAACAGTCCTCGCCTGTGCCCTCACCAGTCATGCGCGCCTATGGTGGCGCGCAATAGCGAATCAATATGCACCGGCAATGGCCACCGCATTCTTTGTGGTGGCACCCTTCAGCGATCAAAGGGTTGCTGGTGCAGATATGGTGTCCGGATTCGTATTCGAGTTCTGGATTCTGCTTCTCTATTGCTCTCTCTTCGTCCGCATGTACCAAAACACCGCGCTTATCGAGAGCGTCGATACGACTCGGCTGCTCCGGATCTCGATCGTGCTGCAATTGTTGGCCTCGTGGCCCATCGTGACTTCGCAGGGGTTTGGGCTTTTCTCAGAGGGATCGCGCATCGAGTACCTCTCTGATAGCTCCAGCGCGAAGTACTTCACTTACTTCGTAGTCCTCGTTTCAACGCTGCAGGCTCCGCTAATTGCCAACCGATTGACTAAATCCGGCAGACTTGGCATGTCTGGCGCTGTGGCGATAGGGTTAACCTTCACCCTGTCCCTCTTAGCGGGTTCGAAGGGAGGCGTCTTCCTCTGGTTTTTGTCCATTGCATCGTTGGTGGACTACCGACGTGCACCGATTTCTCGGTTCTCGGTCGTCTTCGTTGCAATCGCCGGCTGCGCATTGGTCGTAGGCTCGTCTATCGTTATTGCTGACTTTCTTGGAGTAAGGCTGGAAGAGTTTTTCGACATCGTGCTCAGCCGTTTCTTCTTGAACAACGATGCCCGGGCGCTGGCGTTTGATCAGCGGCCCGTAGCCCCGTTGACAACCTCGCTAATCGTCGAAAGTTTTCGTTCACTCGCAACCATTTTTGGTGCGCAGCCGCACGACAGTCCTCTCGGCATACTGCTGTATGATGAGCTTTTTGGTTTCGAAACCGGCAACGGCGCCAATGCGTCCTTGATGGCGCTAATCGTCTACTACTCACCGCCTGGTTACGCCGCCCTACCAGCGATTGTCGCATCATGCGGTGCGGGGGTTCTATTTACATTCTTCCGGATCGTCCTTCGAACACTGCGAAGGAGCGCCACGAAGGCGATCTTGCTCGCCTTCGCCATCATTGCGTTGCAACAGTACTCCCAGGACTTTCTTGCGTTTCAAGTAGTGATGCCCCTGGTCGTCGTCGCCATCGCCGCGATTTGGCTGTATGACCAACAATATTTCCGACGTGCGCGCCCTTCCCGTGACTATCAACACGCCTCCGCTTCTGACCGTCGTCATTCCCGCGCTTGAAGCCGACACCGAGCTGCGGCGCTGTGTCGATTCAATTCGGTTGGCTTGCCCTGACCCTCGATCGTGCGAGATCATCGTGGTTCTCCCTCCAGGTCGGATTGTGGCCGCCAGACAATGGCTACCCGATGAGACCTTGATTCCGGAGCGGCACGCGAGCATTTATGGCGCGATGAATGACGGTGCGAGAGCTAGTCGAAGCCGGTATCTCTATTTCCTAGGCAAGGATGACATCGTCTTGCCAGTGTTCAGAGATGTGCTGGAAGTCTTGGAGTCATCGCGCCCCAACGCTTTGTTTTTTGACGTCTACTGGGGGGCCAATGGCGTCTACAGTGGTCAGCCCTCTCGCTGGCGACTGCTTATACGCAATTTGTGTCACCAGGGAATCATCTACTCTCGCGAAGCCTATGACAAACATGGTCCCTACTTACGTCGAATGAAGGTGCAGGCCGATCATCTCCTCAACATCAGGTTGCTTTGGGACGGAAGCAGGACGACCAGTATCCTCTACATTCCTCGACCGCTAACCTGGTACTCAGGGGCAGGCTTTTCGACTCAACAGGCACGCGACCCGCTGTTCTGGCGCCTGTATCCCACAACTATGCGCAAACACGTTGGAGCCTGGGCCTCATGGTTGCTGCTCGCTTGGCGCACCGTCAGAGGCCGCTCTTCAAGATGAATCCGTTCGTAATCTATTTTCCTCAGTTCTATCCCACGCCTACAAACGACCGCGCATGGGGCCATGGATTCACTGACTGGTCTCTCGTGGCGAATGCCAACCGTCACGACATATGGCAACGTCGCGCTCCTCGTCGGGGCTTTTACAACGGAGCAGATCCTGCGATCCACGAGGCACAAATTGCGGAGATGATCGCAGCACGCTTGGGTGGCATGGCGCTCTATCACTACTGGTTTTACAGTCACCAAGAGTTACCTGCGTTCGAGCAGACGCTGCTTCGCAGTGACTATCAACCGCGCCTGCCCTGGTTTCTGATTTGGGCCAGCGAAGGCTGGTCGCGCCGCTGGATGGGCGATTCATCGTCGATCGTCTCATTGACCAATGATCCATCGGACGAACAGATTGCCGCCCATTGCCGCTATCTACTGGAATGTTTTGCCCAACCGTCCTATTTCCGATGGAAGGGTAAACCGTTATTCGTCTGGTACAACTTGGCGCATTTCGATCAGCCTGACCGCCTGATCGAACGCTACCGTGACTGCCTAGCGCGTCATGGTAGCGAAATTGCCGTTGGTCAATTCATCAAGAACCCCTTCGACGCTACGCTGGCTTCTCTTACGGACATCAACTACCTCTTCGAACCGCGTCTTTTTTTTGGCTTCCGACGAACCAGTCGCGGTACGCGTACGAAACAGATTTTTGACCTTGTTAGGAAGGTCGTTGGTGAAGTGTCTGCTCAAAAAATACTGACACTTGCTGATAGCCTTCAACAGAACGGGAGAACTTTTAGCGTCGAAGACTATCTTGGTTATCGGCACGGTGAGGAGCGCAATCGTTTCGTAGCGCGTTTACCTGGGGTCAAGCAAGAAGTCATATCGCCCGGATGGAACAATGCTCCGCGATATCAAGCCCGATTCACGGCATTGGGAAATTTGGATCCACAAGCCGTGATCGAACAGGTTAGATCGGCCGTAACGCAGAACAGCACGGTCCCACCGCTTATTAATGCGTGGAACGAATGGTCGGAAGGCGCCGCGATCGAGCCGTGCGCCTACCTCGGCACTCGATACATCGATGCGCTGATGACCTTGGATCATGCGTCCAACCAAGCGGCCATCCTGGAGTCCACATGACGCAACACGACGAGTACTTTCAGTACTTGCGACAACGCTCTCGCATCGGCCATGTGTATCGACGGCGAGTACTGTATCCAAGACTGATAGCTCGCCTACATGGCCGTCTACTGGACGTGGGATGCGGCGTTGGCGATATGTTGGCTTACCGGCCGAACAGTGTGGGCGTTGACATCAACGAACACGCAGTGGCGTATTGCCGTTTACTTGGGCTGGACGCGCAAATTATGGCTCCGGATCATTTGCCTTTCGACAATGGGAGCTTTCAAGCAGTCTTACTGGACAACGTTCTGGAGCATATTATCGAACCGTCACCACTGCTCGATGAAGTGCATCGCATCCTGCCCCCTAGCGGCCGTCTGCTGGTGGGTGTGCCAGGTATACGTGGATGGCATTCGGATCCGGATCACAAAGTTTTCTACGATGAAATATCGTTGGTTGATCGCGTCGGCAGTAACGGCTTCCAGTTGGTAGATGTCTTTTACACACCCTTGGGCCAATCGAACTGGCTCAGCCGCCACGTTCGCCAGTACTGCATCTATGGCGCTTTCGACCGTGTCTAGAATGCCCGACCATGAGCTTCGGTTGGCGTCGCCAGCAAAACCCCGGCTCACCATATCCATCGTTAGCCACGGACAAATTGCGCTGGTGAAGTTGCTGCTGTCGGACTTGGCAAAACTGGAAACAAGGCAATTCGAAGTTCTAGTGACAATCAACATCCCCGAAGACGAATCCGCATACCGAGAGCAGCCATTTCCCATACATATCATTCGCAATCCGACTCGCAAGGGCTTTGGCGCTAATCACAACGCCGCTTTTGAGCAAAGCAACGGTGACTACTTCGCTGTACTGAATCCCGACATCCGCATTTCGTCGCTTGATCTTGAGACACTGCTGGAACCGTTCTGCAAATCTCGGGTCGGCGCTGTCGCTCCGGTCATCCTGTCGCCCGACGGCCGGATTGAAGACAGCGCCAGACGATTTCCAACCGCTTGGGGACTCGCACGACGGTTCCTGCTTGCCCAACGCAAGCCAGACTACAGTTGGAACGACGCACCTATTGAAGTCGATTGGGCCGCTGGCATGTTTGTGTTGTTCCGACGGGAAGCCTTCCAAGCGCTCAATGGCTTCGATGACAAACGCTTCTTTATGTACTTCGAGGATGTAGACATCTGTGCCCGCCTTAGGCAGCGAGGCTTGTCCGTTGTGCTGCAGCCACGGCTGTCCGTCGTCCATGACGCCCAACGGGCAAGCCATCGGAGCATGAAGCACTTGCGCTGGCATATGGTGAGCGCCGCAAGATACCTGTGGAACTTCTGAGTCCAATGGCTCCAAGAAGCACACCGGCTGGGCCGCTGGGAATCGTCCTGAAGTAGCGGATCATCTCGGGGTGCGTCACCAGTACGTGACCGAGACGCACACAACCATGAACTTAGTGCCAGAGCGGCGTCAGCGCCGAGACCATCACCATCTCAGTCGCGCACCCAGTCGCACCCGTCACGTTGGCCAAGTTTACGGCCTTATCAGCGCTAGTCAGCACGAAGCGTTTGAATCTTCGCCTCGGCCTCCGGCCGCCAAGGTCGCAAGTAGATGCCCAGCGTATTGTCGCGCAACGCCGCCCAGGCGTTGTGCTCTTCCATCAGTGCACATGCTTGTAGGGTGAGCGTGGAGCACCACCCTGCTGGCGTCGGCGCGGGAAGTCGCACGCAGGTGCTTCAGATCCTTCGCCCCCCAATCATGTGCACCAACGGGAACAGCTGCCCCGATCGCAGATCTGGCCCAAAAACCTCGCCGATCACTCTCTCGGTGCAGGATACTGGTTCCAGTAACGCCAGGCCCTTCCTAAGATCACGAACGCAATTGACCCCATCAAACCGACGAAGGCGCCAAGGACGCCCCAGACGATCCGCTTCGGAAAGGAAGCTCTTTCTGGAGGGAGAGCAGGATCTATCACGCGAAACGCATACTGATCCGTGCCTTGCGCAAGCATAATCTTCTTGATCTGATTCTCGAGCAAGGTACTGATCGAGTTCTGGACCGCAACCACCGAAGTCTTCGTCAACTGGCGATTCAAATAGGCCACGTTGAGCTCGGCCTCTGCGATTGTTCTAGCTCGCACATGCTCATTCGCCATTTCGACCAATCCATTGGCCCAACGCGCTCCAACGTTTGCATCTGACCAGGAAATCGAAAGCGTTGATATTCCAGTCTTGTTAACGGTGTTCAGTCGCATGACCTCTGATTTGAAACGCTGCATAGCCTTCCAAGTCGTTGGCTGACGCTTAGGGTCCGCCTCCTTCCAGGCACTCCTCGCTTCGTCCCAAGAATCGACGTAGAGGACTGGCATCAGATTGTTTTGCGTAATGAACCGCTCAATGAGAGCCTGAGATTGGAGGATGGCTAAGTACTCTGCCTTGCGCTCGTTCCCTGACAGCGAGAGTCCACCAAGTGACGCCAGCCCGCCAATTTGGGAAGCTAGTGCGGCCAACCCCCCGGCTTGCCCCCCCATCGCATCGTCGGTTAGCGTCACAAATACCACTGCACTTTCGTACTTGCGCTTGAACAGGTAGCTGGACCCGAAGGCCAATAGACCGCAAACGATGGTCACGGCCGCGACTACGTACTTCCGCTTCCACAGTGCCGCCACGAGTTCTCGCATGTCGATCTCGTCGCCATCCAGAGTACGCTCTTCGTGGATCTGACTCATAAGACTTACCGCAACTCACCATCATGCGCAGGTGGACGACATGCATCCGCCGCGCCCATCAGAACGAATTTACAGATGCCGCCGAAATAGCCAAGCTGCGAACGATCGAGGTCACTGCCGACCAGAACGGAGGCGGCCTCATGCGCTCCGTATCGAACGGCGCAACGATCGTGTCGCCCGGCTTGATCTCTACTCGGCCGCCGCTGAACCATGCCTTCTCGCCGCTGATCGCAACGCTGGCTGACGGGCCAGCAGCTAGACCCGACAGTGCAATAGACCCGAGCTCAGGCACATTCAGGATCCCCCACTTTTCGAGCTTGTACGGGTTGCTACGCAGTAAACGAACGCGAAAATCCTCGAATCTCTCGACCTCGTCTTCCGCACGCTCGATTTCCTTGCGCTGATCCGTCTCTTCCGGATTCTCCTGAGACTGCGCAGCGCTTTGGACCTGCCCCGGAATACTGGGCTGGCGCCCAATACCGAGGCCCCCCGTTGGCGTTACTGCGAAGCTCTCGATCAAGACGCTCCCGCTCCGTCGAACGCTGAAACTTGCGGATTTTCAGGGACAACAGCACAGTGTCGTCGCTCTTAAGGCGAAGTTCGCCCTCAACCCGTTGATCCGCGTCTTCCCGCATCTCATCCGTGCGAGTGGGCTGCACAGTCCGCGGAAAATCCAGCTGACGATCGGCACGAGGTCGGCTGCCCGCAGATGACCGCCCGCCGCCCATGGACTCCATGATTGCCTCGGGGGAGAGGTTCTGGAAAACCTCGATCTGCTCAGCCGATGGCGTCTGAGCCTGGACAACAGCGGCGGAATCCAGGCCCGTAGAGGCGCACAGCACAAGAAATACAGCCCGCCACATGCATAGGCCGGAACGAGTAGATCTGACCATCAGGAGTCGCTTTTTTTGCTCTAGTCCCTGCGACGAGGGGCGGCAGTTTACACAGCTCAACTGTGGAGCGCGATGGAAAATCAGGCCGGAAAGTGTGTGCGTAAGCCAGACAGGCACGGGCGGAACGCTAGGCCGACGGGGGTCGTTCAGGGTTCACATGCCGGAGGTTCCCTGCAGTCCCGTCCATTAGCCCACCCGGAGCTCCCGATTGTGGCTTCTGAACCACTCGTACGTCGATCCAATTCCCTCAGACAACTCGATTCGCGGTGTCCAGCCCGCTGCGGTCAGTCTGGTGACGTCGAGCAATTTGCGAGGGGTCCCGTCTGGTTTGCTCGCATCGAATTCCAGCTGCCCGTTGAATCCTGTTATCCGAGCCATAAGCTCGGCAAGTTCCCGTATGGAAATGTCCTTGCCCCAGCCGACATTGATAAGTTCCTCAGCGTCGTACCCCCGCATCAGAAAGACGCAGGCATCCGCAAGGTCGTCGACATGCAGGAACTCGCGACGCGGCGTACCCGTCCCCCACACAGCAACAACCTTATCCCCACGCTGCTTTGCCTCGTGAAACTTTCGCAACAACGCGGGCAGTACATGGGAATTCTGTAGATCAAAATTGTCCCCTAGCCCGTAAAGGTTCGTCGGCATGACGGAGATGGCATTGAAGCCGTGCTGCCGGCGGTAGGCTTGACACATTTTCAGCCCCGCGATTTTGGCGATCGCGTACCACTCATTAGTTGGCTCGAGCGGACCTGTGAGCAGACAGCTCTCCGGCATCGGCTGCGGCGCAAGTTTCGGATAAATGCAGCTGGATCCGAGAAACAGCAGCTTGCGGGCGCCGTTGCGGTAGGCGGAGTCAATGACGTTCGCCTGAATCAGCAGATTGTCGCGAATAAAATCGGCCGGACACGTATCGTTGGCATGGATTCCGCCAACCTTGGCTGCCGCCAGGAAAACGTACTCAGGGCGCTCGATACAAAAGAAATCCTCGACGGCGGTCTGATTTCGCAGATCGAGATCCGAACTGCTTCGCGTGATGAGCCGAGTGAATCCTTCGGCATTGAGCCTGCGAACCAAAGCACCGCCGACCAGCCCACGATGCCCGGCAACAAAAATGCTCGCGTCTTTATTCATGATATCGATACGTCTTGAAGCCTTCTCGCGCTATCAACGAGTCACGCTTGGCGGATTCCAGATCCGCATCAATCATCTCGTCAACAAGCTGCTGGAAACTGACTTCCGCTACCCAGCCAAGTTTCTGCTTTGCCTTGGCAGGGTCTCCCAGCAGGGTATCTACTTCCGTCGGCCGGAAGTAGCGCGGGTCCACTTTGACAATCGTTCGACTGGTTGTCGCGTCCACGCCCTGCTCTTCAACGCCGTTACCGCGCCATTCAATGTCCATTCCTAATCGTGCACCGGCAATAGTGACGAACTCCCGTACGGAGTGCTGTTCACCAGTTGCGATGACGAAGTCCTCGGCCTGTGCTAGTTGCAGCATCAACCATTGCGCCTTGACGTAGTCGCGCGCGTGACCCCAATCGCGCAAGGAATCCAGATTCCCAAGGTACAAACAATCCTGCAGACCTTCTTTGATTCGCGCCAGTCCGCGCGTGATCTTGCGGGTGACGAACGTTTCGCCTCGCAGCGGAGACTCGTGATTGAAGAGGATTCCGTTGCACGCGTATAGCCCATACGCCTCACGGTAGTTCACCGTGATCCAGTAGGCGTACACTTTGGCGGCGCCGTAAGGTGACCGCGGATAGAACGGCGTCGTCTCCTTCTGGGGAATTTCCTGCACCTTGCCGAACATCTCGGAAGTGGATGCTTGGTAGAAGCGCGTCTTCTTTTCTAGCCCGAGGATACGGATCGCCTCCAGGATACGCAGTGTGCCGAGAGCGTCCGAGTTCGCCGTGTACTCAGGTGTCTCGAACGACACCCCCACATGGCTTTGCGCGGCGAGGTTATAAATCTCATCCGGCTGCACCATCTGAATGATACGGATCAGATTGGTCGCATCCGTGAGATCGCCGTAATGCAATCTCAGCCGCACATTGCGGTCATGCGGATCCTGATACAGATGGTCTATGCGGTCGGTGTTGAAAAGCGAAGCGCGTCGTTTGATACCGTGTACTTCGTAACCCTTCTCAAGCAACAACTCAGCCAGATAAGCACCGTCCTGACCAGTAATCCCTGTCACTAACGCCTTTTTGACCACTTCTGCCTCAGCTTGATACATATCAGTGGGCCGCGATGCTACCAGCTCCCGCACACTGATTCCTCTCTCGACTTCAACCTCAGCTGCGCCACCTGATCACTTGTTCAAGCAAGGCCCTCAGGGGCGCATCAGGTGCAGCCTGGCCCGGATCTTCCCCCGCCAGCGCCAGCGAATCCGCCAACTTCTCCCCAAGGCGTTGATTCCCCAAATGACGCTCTGCGCAAACATATTGTGCTCGTACAGCACGATCAGGCGGCCGAGAGTCTTAGGCACCCTCAGCGCGAGAAGAATGAGAATGAGAATGAGAGTGGCAGGGCGATTCCCCTTATCCAGGTTGTGCGGAATCAGGCGACCGATCTCGGACTCGCCCCGTTACCTTCTTCGCATCCCCAGTTATCCTGGATCGGCCAGCCAGGCCCGGCATGATTCAAGCCCCCAGTCGCCCATGATCCGGGGGGGGGTTGTCACCGAGTCTGGTCGGCGGCTGATGATCGCTAATAGGGGCTGGGTCCGGAGTCATTCCGAGGTCGCTCGTAACGTGGATGCCGAGATCAGTCGCCATGTGTCGCTGGCCGACCGTGTCAATCTCAGGAGTACACATGACTGACCTCGATCAGCATGAAGCCATCCAAGTCTTCGTCGGCGTCGACGTTGGCAAGGGAGCGCATCATGCCGTCGCATTGAACCGCGCTGGCAAGCGACTGCTCGACAGTGCTCTGCCGAACGATGAAGCCAAACTGCGAGCACTGATCGCCAAGCTCAAAGAGCATGGCCCCGTCCTGCTCGTGGCCGATCAACCCGCCACCGTGGGCGCGCTGCCCGTCGCTGTCGCACGCGATGAAGGTGCGCTGGTCGCATACCTGCCGGGGCTCGCCATGCGGCGTATCGCTGACCTGCACGCGGGTGAAGCCAAGACCGACGCGCGCGATGCCTACATCATCGCCGAGGCTGCTCGCAGTCTGCCGCACACGCTGCGCTCGCTGAAGCTTGCCGACCATGACGCCGCCGAGCTGACGATGCTGTGCGGCTTCGATGATGATCTGGCCGGCCAGATCACCCAGACCAGCAATCGCATCCGAGGCCTGCTGACCCTGATCCATCCGGCGTTGGAGCGCATCGTCGGTCCGCATTTGGATCATCCGGCGATGCTCGATCTGATCGAGCGCTATCCCTCGCCTGCGCAGCTCGCCGCAATGAGCGAGAAGCAGCTCGCCAACCGCCTCACCAAACTTGCTCCGCGCGTCGGCAAGACCTGGGCTGCCCAGATCATCCAGGCGCTCTCGGAACAAACCGTCGTGGTGCTCGGTACGCAAGCCGCCACCATCGTCCTGCCGCGCCTCGCACAGCAACTGGCGGCGCTGCGTCGTCAGCGCGAGGACGTTGCCCTAGAAGTCGAGCAACGGGTACTTGCACACCCTCTTCATCCGGTCCTGACCAGCATGCCAGGAGTCGGCATCAGGACCGCCGCCCGACTCCTGATCGATGTAGCCACTCGAGCGTTCGCCTCGGCCGCTCACCGGGCGGCCTACGCAGGTCTTGCGCCCGTCACGCGACGCTCCGGTTTCCATACGTGGTGAGCATCCGTCCAGGCGGGGGAACAAACGGCTGAAGCGCGCTGTTCCTGTCGGCCTTCGCAGCGCTGCGAGATCTCATCTCGAGGGCGGACTACGCTAGTAAGATCAGCCAAGGCAAACGCCACAATCAGGCCCTCATCGCGCTCGCTCGCCGGCGCTGTGATGTCTTGTTCGCCAGGCTTCGGGACGGGGCGCTATACCGCCCGCCGCAAGGAGAAAACCCGTTGACAACAACATAGAGGCACCCCCCTTGCAAGGCCAGTGCGGATCTGCGCCGCGTCCTGCCCGAAGGCAAAGGCCTGGATCTGGGCGAAGCGTTTTGGCAAGCGCGAGAGCAGCGCCGCGCGATTCTACGTCGTATTGATCTTCTCACCTGCGAACATCGCATCGATGCGGCGCGCAGTCCGCGGGCATGCGCCAGATTCTTCAGCAGGTCCAGCGTCTCACCGGTGACACGCTGACGCGAAAAGTCGAGCAGCAGATTTACTTCTGTACGGGAGAACCGCGGGAAGCGGTCAGTATCCTTACACAAATCCCTGAGATGCAGATTGCGTATCGTTTCGGCGTGCAACGCCAACGCGTGCCACTCGCGGATTCAGCTACCCGATTTATCGATCTACATACTCTCCCGCCACACCGAAGATCAACTCCAACGAACGCGGCTATTGTCGAGCCGAATAATTTGCGGCGATCCATTCGCGGTAGCTGCCATCCATGATGGCGCGCCACCAGACTTCATTGTCAATGTACCACTCAAACGTCTGGCGCAAACCCTCTTCGATCGAGTAGGCCGGCCGGAACCCCAGGTCGCGTTCGATCTTGCCGCAGTCTATCGCGTAGCGGCGGTCGTGGCCGGGGCGATCGGCGACAAAGGTGATGAGCGTATCGGCCGCGCGCTCCTTGGCAGGTGGCGAATCGGGAAAGCGTCCAATCAGATCCTGCCTGTTCCTGAACGTCTCATCGGCGATGCGGCAGAGCATTCTGACCAGATCGATATTCTCGCGCTCGGCGCGACCACCAATGTTGTAGACCTCACCAGGAATACCGCTCAACAGTACCTGTTCGATGCCTCTGCAGTGATCGCTGACATGCAACCAATCACGTACGTTCCTGCCGTCACCGTAAATCGGCAGTGATCTGCCTGCGAGGATGTTCACTATCATCAACGGGATCAGCTTCTCCGGAAAGTGCAGCGGCCCGTAGTTGTTCGAGCAATTGCTCGTCGTTACTTGCAGTCCATAGGTGTGGTGGTAAGCGCGGACGAGATGATCCGAGGCGGCCTTGCTCGCAGCGTAGGGGGAATTTGGCGCGCTTGGCGTCGATTCAGTGAATGCTGGATCCGTCGCCCCCAACGATCCATACACCTCGTCAGTGGAAACATGATGGAAGCGATGCGAGCATTTCTTTTCGTCCAACCAGACCTTTCGCGCTGCCTTGAGCAGTGAATGCGTACCAACCACATTGGTTTCGATAAAAACATCCGGACCCACGATCGACCGGTCCACGTGCGACTCGGCCGCAAAATGCACCAGCGTATCGACATCATTTTCGCGCAGGAGCTTCTCGACGAACTGTGTATCGCGGATATCACCGCGCACGAATGTGGCGCGACCGCCCTGAAGCACGGACTGCAGGCTGGCGAGATTGCCGGCGTAGGTCAGCGCGTCGAGAACTATGACCTGATCCGACGGATGCTGTCCGATCCAGTAATTTACGAAGTTCGCGCCGATGAACCCGGCTCCACCAGTCACCAATAACCTACCCAAACGCAATCTCCTTCATTACCCGGCGCAGTTGTTGACGCCAGTGTGCCGGAACGATATCCAGCGCCTCCACCGTCGCGCGCCTGTCGAGCACGCTGAAGGCCGGACGCCTTGCTGCCGTGGGATAGTCAGGAGTCGCGATAGGCGCAACATCGACATGGCTCCTTACTAGGCCTAGCAGCTCTGCTTCCTCTCCTATGGCCACTGCAAAGTCATACCAGCTGGCGACTCCCGCGTCGGTCCAGTGCCAAACGCCGGAAAGATCAGTGCGGCGTACGAGCTGCCACAAGACCGTCGCAATCGAATCCGCGGCCGTTGGTGTGCCGACCTGGTCAGCCACGACTCGCAACGGCCGTCCTTCTCGCATCAATCGCAGCATAGTGTTTACGAAGTTGCGGCCGGAGGCGTCATAGACCCAACTGGTGCGGAGCACCAGGCCGCGCGATCCGAGCACGTCCGACACAGCCTGCTCGCCGTTGAGCTTCGTTTGCCCGTACACACTAAGCGGCGCGGTCGTCGCGCCCGGAGCGTAGGGAGTTGATGTCTTGCCATCGAACACGAAGTCCGTGGAGATGTGGAGCATTCTGGAGGCAGGTTGCGCGGCTATCTCCTCGGCAAGCCAGCGAACGGAATCTGTATTGATCAGGCGAGCTGCTTCTGCGTCTGATTCGGCCTTATCGACTGCCGTGTATGCGGCCGCATTGATCAAGAGATCCGGCCGCAACGCCACAACCTTGGACCTGACGGTTCGTTCATCAGCCAAGTCCAATTCTGTCCGCGTACAGGGCAAAACCGTCACGTCCGGGGGTGCCAATCGAGACAACGCACGACCGACCTGCCCTCCTGCCCCGGTGATCAGCACCCTCACTCGAAATACTCCGCATCCCTGAACCTTGGAGCAGCCGCATCCTTACCAGACAAGCGCGGCTGCGCCGAGATGGGCAATGGCCAGTCGATGCCTAGGTCTTCATCGTTCCACAGAAGCGATCGCTCGTGCTCTGGCGCCCAGAAATCAGTGCACTTGTAGACGAAGTCTGCGACATCGCTCAGCACCAGGAAGCCATGTGCGAAACCTGCAGGCGCCCACAGCATGTGGCGGTTCTCTGCAGACAATTCGGCGCCGACCCAGTGACCGAAGGTCGGCGATGATCTCCTCATGTCGACTGCCACATCGAAAACCGCCCCGACGACAACTCTCACGAGCTTTCCTTGGGGTTGCCGGATCTGATAGTGCAGACCGCGCAGGATATGCCTGGCAGAGCGACTATGATTGTCCTGCACGAATGTTGACGGGATACCCGCCTCGGAAAATTTCCGCTGGTGCCAGGTTTCCATGAAGAACCCACGTGCGTCACCGTGAACTGCGGGCTTGATCAGAACGACATCTGGTATTTGCGTGCGAACGAATTCCACGAAGCAATCCTTGGCGGCAATCAACGTACAGAGGTGGCTTCGCGCAACAGACCTTGGAGGTAGGCGCCGTAAGCTGTTTTCGCCAGTGGCTTGGCAAGCCGCTCCAGTTGCTCCGCGTCGATGTAACCCTCGCGGAACGCGATCTCTTCGGGACAGCTCACCTTCAGTCCCTGGCGCGATTCAATGGCTTCGATGAACATCGACGCCTGCAGCAAGGATTCGTGAGTACCGGTATCGAGCCACGCCACGCCCCGCCCCAGTCGCTCGACGCTAAGTGTACCCCGGCGAAGATACTCAGCGTTCACGTCGGTGATTTCGTACTCACCACGTCCTGAGGGCTTGAGCGTCGCAGCGATGTCAAGTACTTCGTTGTCGAAGAAATACAGACCGGTAACTGCGAAATTCGATTTTGGATGTACGGGCTTTTCCTCGATCGACAGGGCTTTGCCGAATTCGTCGAAGTCGACCACACCATATCGCTCGGGATCCTTGACGTGGTAAGCGAACACCGTGGCGCCGTGACGTCGGCTGGCTGCCGCACGTAGTTGGTCCGGCAGTCCATGTCCGTAAAAGATGTTATCGCCGAGCACCAACGCGGCAGGCCCCGTGCCGACGAAACTGCGACCGATGGTGAAGGCTTGCGCGAGGCCGTCGGGACTTGGCTGCTCGCGATACTCGATGGAGATGCCCCACTTACGGCCATCATTCAGCAGACGACGGTAGTGCGGCAGATCTGTGGGCGTCGAAATCACGAGGATCTCGCGGATGCCGGCCATCATCAGTGTCGACAGGGGATAGTAGATCATCGGCTTGTCGTAGACGGGCAGCAGCTGCTTACTAACCCCGAGCGTGACCGGGTGCAGGCGCGTACCGGATCCTCCCGCCAAAATGATTCCCTTCAACGTACTCATTCGAATCGTCACCGCCTAACTCTGGCGAACGGCTAGAAGGAATTCACCGCCGCAGCCGAGATCGCCAAGTTGTAAATGATGGTCGTCACTGCAGTCCAGAATGGCAATGGCCGCATACGTTCCGTATCGAGCGGCGCAACGATCGTATCACCGGGACGAATATCCACCTGCCCGCTACTAAACCAGGACTTCCCCGCGCCGGTAACTACGCTGCCATCAGCCCGAACTACGTAGATGCGATCATCATCCGCCCGAGAGGTTAAACCACCGCTCTGCTGTATATAACTGTCGCGGCTCAGAGAAGGATCGTAGAGGTGCGAAGTTGCACTCTGCACCTCGCCTATAACGGTGACTTCCTGAGTAATTCGAGGAACCTGAAGCCTATCACCGTCTTTCAGAATGATGTCGTACTGCGATCCCCGCTCCGCCGTCATCGAGTCGTTGAGATTGATGACAAGACGACCCACTGGCTTGGCATCTCGCAAATCGGCTAACAAGGATTGACCGATGGCCAGCGCCTGCCCTGCGTCCTTGCCAGTCTCTTGCGCAGTCTGAAGGGAGAACTGCGCCACATCAGATTGCATTCGATTCGCCAACGTCTCGATCTGCTTGCGTTCCCGCTCTTTGAGTTCAACGCGCGTAAAGACGCTGCCCGGAACAAAGGCCAAGTCGGTCACTCCACCAGCGCGTTCCATTACGGATCGCAGAGTTTCACCACGGTGAATTGGGTATCGGCCAGGGAACTTAACCTCACCCCGAATCTCAACCTCCTCCTGCGTCGCCCAAAGCGGCACTTCCTTGATGACCAGGTAGTCGAAAGGCTGCAACGCGAGGTTCGCCGATGCGTCCCCTTCGATCACACGTCGCAGGTCGATATCGATGAGTTCAGCCTTACGAGCCTGTCCACCTTCCACCACGTAACGCGTCAGCTCCGCCTGACCACCGTAAGCAGACTCGTCCAGAGTTCCGCCCGCACGCAGGAGGTCCGACACACGCATTCCCGGCTCGTACGGATACTTTCCCGGAATCTTGATCTTGCCCGCCACACTCACTTCTCGCGTCGGTTCATCGATACCGGACTGCAAGCGAAGCTCGCGCATCAACGGATCTATGACTCGATCGCGGCCTGACTCCATGTCGAAGACGAAAACCCTATCGCGCGGCGCGAGCTCGAAATTTGCTGCCGAACCCGGCGCATCGATCGCTTTGGCAAGATCAGCGGAGAACACCGTGATCCGCCGGTCCGGCGGCAGTTCTCTACGAATAAGGATGTAGTGCTGATCGGCGTTAGGGCGCAGGTCGTCCACGCTTGGCAGCAGGTCAGTAAGTCGCATGCCTGGCCGATATTGGAAATCACCCGGGCGGTAAACATATCCAGACATGGAAACCGAGTCCTCAAGGACTGGCCGAATCGCCGGCACCCTGAGCACGTCGCCGCTGCGTAACGGAAGCGCGGACCGCGACAGGTCCGCGTCAAGCGTGACTCGCTGACGCTGATCGTTCACTCGTTCGAGCGTAGCAAGTTTCGAATCGGCCTCCGGTGTCAGGCCTCCACCGAGCGCGATGAGCTGCTGCGCCGTCGTCTCGTCTTTGATCTCGTATATCGCGGGACGACGCACCTCGCCGGAAAGCCCAACCGTTGCCCCAACCGACGGAATGAAAATAACGTCGCCGGGCAACAGGCGAGCGTCGGCTCTCGTGTCACCCTTCAGGAGAAGATCATATAGATCAAGCTTGGTGACGGTACTGCCGTTGCGCTTGAGCTCGATGTTGCGCAGCGAACCGATCTTCTTCACCCCGCCGCTGACGAAGAGCGCATTCGTAATGGTCGACAACCCACTGACCGTATATGACCCCGGGGTTTCAGCGTCGCCAAGCACGAATACACGAATCGATCGCAGTTCGCCGATACCGATACTCGCCTGGGTCCCGATCATCTGCTCGTTGACGCGCTCCTCCAGCATCGATCGAACTTCGGTAAAGTGGCGCCCGCTGACAGCAATCGGACCCAACTCGGGAAAGTTGATCCGTCCGTCGCGCCCCACGACCAGGCTATGGCGCCCTTTGGTATTACCCGTCAATTGGACTTCGAGGGTGTCGCCTGGGCCGACGATGTACTCGGCTGGCACAGGAATGTCGGTAGCGGGGGCGAACGTGGACGCGATGCCGGCGAACAAGTCGTAACCGAATGGCTTCAGAGACTCAGTCCCGATCGGCCTCAGCGGTAATCGCAGCACATCAACGTGAAAATCGCTGAGCATCGGCTCCGCAGACAAACGTTGACGAGCCTCTTCGACGGTCAGTCCCGATAAAGGAATCGGCCCCAATTCGGGTACGGTCAGAATGCCCCACTTATCCAGTTTGTACGGATTGCGGCGCAGGACACGCGTGCGGAAGTCCTCGAGCCGTTCGATCTCGTCTTCCGTTCGCTGAATTTCTTTGGACGCATCCTGCGACTTCTGCGACTCAGCTGCGGTTGGAATGTTCTGAGCCTGACCAGGTATCGTCGGTTGGCGACCAGACCCCGTCACGCCAGCAGCCCTGTTTCGAAGTTCCCGATCCAGGCGCTCCTGTTCGGTCGAGCGTTGAAACTTTCGCAATTCGAGTGACAGGAGAATCGTGTCGTCACCTTTTAGCCGTGGTTCGCGCTCAACGCGTTGCTCGTCTCCCTCTTCTTTGTCACCGGTACGGCGCGGCTGTACGGTCTGAGGAAAATCCAACGGACTATCAGCGCGTGGCCGACTGCCGGTTGATGAACGCCCTGAACCACCCATCGAGTCCATAATGGATCGCTGCTGCTCTGGCGACAGATTTTGAAAGACTTCGATTTGCCCGGCAGATGGCGTCTGGGCCTGAACGACAGGCAGAAAGCCCGTGCACGCGCAAAGCACAAAGAATGTGACCAACCCTGAGCAAAGGCTGGAACGATTGAATCTGAGCATCAGGAGTCGCTTTTTAATCTCTAGTCCCTGCGACGAGGGCCGGAAGTTTACACAGACAGATTCCGTAACGCGATGAAAAATCGGGAAGGTTTGGCAGCAAGTATTCACTGAGGATTCAGGAAAGCTCGGAACCCTCCTCAGAGGCGCATCCCTAATGTGTCGCTCCTCCCCAACAAATCGTGCCTCACCTAAGCGCGCTGGGACATGCCTTAACGGCTCACCCTCAGTGATTCAAGCTCGCCACTTCGCTACATGCTCCAAGAGGCCGCCGAGACCAGCATCCACCGGGGGGTTCGTAGGATTCTCTACCGCCGGCGCCAACGAATCCGCCAGCTTCTTCCCCAACTCAACACCCCACTGGTCAAACGCGTTGATTCCCCAAATGACGCTTTGGGTAAACACACTGTGCTCGTAGAGCGCAATCAACCGTCCCAAGGTTTTCGGACCCAGTCGCGGGAAAAGGATAAGGCTGCTGGGACGATTTCCCGGATGCAGCTTGTGCGGAGTCAGGCGCGCGATTTCAGGCTCCGCAACACCCTTTGCCTCGAGATCGGCTCGGATCTGCGCCGCGTCCTGCCCGAAGGCAAATGCCTGCATCTGAGCGAAGCAATTGGCGAGCGCCAGGTTCTGCTGCTCCTGAAATCGGCTGGAGGCGTTCACGGGTGCGATGAAATCCATCGCGACGCGCGCAGTGCCCTGATGCAGCAGTTCGAAAAAAGAGTGCTGGGCGTTTGAACCGAGTTCGCCCCAGATCACCGCGCCGGTATCGTAATCGACAGGATCACCTTCAAGGGTGACTGACTTGCCATTCGACTCCATCTGCAACTGCTGCAGATAGGCTGGGAATCGGTGCAGTCGCTGGTCGTAGGGGAGGACCGCAAGCGAATCCATGGCAAGAAAATTCCTATTCCATACGGCCAGCAGTCCCATCAGGACAGGCAGGTTCCTGTCGAATGGTGCCGTGCGGAAATGCTCATCCATTTCAAATGCGCCTTCTAGCATCAATTCAAACTGATCCATCCCGAGGGCCAGCGCAATCGATAAACCTACCGCGGACCACAGTGAGTAGCGACCTCCGACCCAATCCCACATCGTGAAGCGGTTCTGCGGCGGGATCAGGAACGAGTCCATGGCCTTCGCATTGGTGGACACCGCAGCGAAGTGACGCGCGGGGGCACCCTCGCCCAGATGATCGACGATCCACTGTCGTGCGAGCTTGGCGTTGGTCAGCGTCTCAAGCGTCGTGAATGTCTTTGAACACACGACGAATAGCGTGCGCGCGGGATCGACTTTCTCGAGCGTGTCGGCGAGCTGCACGCCATCGACGTTGGAGACGCAGTGAAGACGCAAGTTGCGGTTGCGGAACTGCGCGAGCGCTTCCGTGGCCATGACGATGCCGAGATCGGAACCGCCGATGCCGATGTTGACGATGTCAGTGAAGGGCTTGCCGGTTGCTCCGTGGATCCGGCCGCCATGCACGCCATCGACGAAGTTGCGCATCTTGTCCAGGCTGGCTCGAATCTGCGGCATGACATCGGCGCCATCGACGAAGATGGGGCGGTCCGAACGATTGCGCAATGCCACGTGAAGGACGGCCCGATTCTCGGTGGTATTGATCCTCTCGCCTGAGAACATGGCATCGATACGACTGCGTAATGACATAGCTTCTGCCAAATCGAGGAGCAGCACTATCGTTTCCTCGATGACGCGCTGCCTCGAAAAATCGAAGAGCATGTTGAGCCCGCAGCGAGAAAATTTATCGAAACGATCGGGCGAGGCGGCAAAGAGTTCGCGCAGGTGTTTCTTTGCCATTACTTTCGAGTGGCTTGCCAACGCCAGCCACTCTTTCGTCGTCGTAACCTTCACCATCGTCCGTCACTCCGGAAAGGCCCCATAGTACGGAGAAGTCCGTGTCAGAGGCGACGAGGCGGATTCTACGCAAAGATGCGAATGATGCCGAACCGGCTATTCCAGATTGATGGCCGATGGATTTGCTCCTAAGAAGCCGCCAATCGCGTCATGGAGATTCGAGCAACTGCCCGTCCATCCATTTAACGCGCGTCTCCAGCCATGACCTCAGGTACTCCACCTCGCCTGCATAGGAACCGGTGGCCACGGCATTCGGCCAAACAAGAGTCTCCAAGATTGGCCATCGTTGAAAATTGTTCACTTGGGCCTGCTGAAGCATAGCTGCCTGAGTTTTGATGGAATCGAATAGTGCAGGAATTTCGTCGCCCCTCATGTCGACCCACTTCTCACGTACCCGCTGAACAAACGCCGCGTCGTCCAGCAAGCGGGCAAACCAAACACCATTACGAACCCACCAACCAGTTGGAATATCGTTTCCGTTGTAGTTGATGTTCCCTGCAGAGATGTCGAAGTCCCATAGCGGCCCCATTGCGAGCTTTTCGCCCCTGGGTTTGTACAACCAGCAACTACTGAACAACACGGCATCGTTGTTCTTGAAGAGCTCGTTCACCAAATACCAGCGGATAAAAGCATCAACATCAATATGCCCGGCATAGCCGATCGACGGATCAGCGAAGCTCGTGCTCGACAAGGCGGCCTCAAACTGGTTTATGTAATTTTCGGCATATGCGAACTGTTCGACGTTGGGTTCCTCGGGCCCTTGGAACACGATCGGCACACCCATCGACGAAGTGAAATATGCTGCCCCGTCCAACCGGGCGTCTACTTCCATCAGGTATCCCCCGGTGAGTTCCTCACCAGCCGCTACGCTCTCATCGATCTCGTCGATATTCACGCGATCCTTCGCCACCTTGATGTTCTGTGACAGTTGATAAGCACCAATGTATTCGTCGTTGAGAAAGACTTCTACAAAAGTCGAGTGCGGTGTCCAAACCATTCCCACGCGTTCGCCCAGCTCGAAGGCAGCCCGCGTGCGCAGAAGCGACTTGTCGGAATAGTTGGCCAGCAATACCCAATCCTTGCTGGAAGGCATCCCGAACAGGGCGCTTTTCGCATCAAGCTTCAGACGATAGGGCTTCTTGGGCATACCCCAGGTCGTATTCCCCCGCCCCTTGATCTGCAGTTGCCCATCGAAAGCCGCGACATCATGTCCATTCGGTTCGAGCGTCATCCGGGCCCTCAGATAGTTGTCCTTGCTGACCACCGGCTGTCTATCTTCCGTCTCGAGGCGGAGGATCGGCAAATCCATAACTTGCGGATGAAACGTCGAAGGGTCGACAGGCGCGACGAACGAGTACGCGGCCGTAGTGTGCTGACCCTCATCACCGATGATAACGACACGCAGAACGACGCGATTGACGGTGCGTCCATCACAGGAATCAGGGAACGTCACAGCACCGTTGCTGGCAGTAGCGGCCAGCGGCACGGGCCGAACACTGCATTGCTCTACATTTTCTCCACTGCCGGAGAAGACTTCCCCCTCGATACGGATCGAAGCGACTCCGAAAGTCGTCGGCAGCGTCCAGCCGACATGTAACGACCTTCCAAGGCGCGCTTCTGCTGGCGTCGTGCCAGCCATGTTCGTAATCGAAACCGTCTCGGTAGTAATTGAACTCGTGATCAGCCTATGAGTCGATGTCATGCCATCCCGCGTTTGCACCTCGAAATCGTAGGCGATCTCTTCTGACGGCGATTCGAGGCCACGAACCACATCCGCGCGGAACAGATCGCGAGTGAGCACCGCGTACTTTTCGGGTTCGGGCTCCAGTGTCGTGAACCTAGAACCCGACTTCTGCATTGTGTAAACGTCACCTGCTCCATCCGCGATGCTGACGCCATCAACAGTTGATTCGGTCGCTGCAGCACTCGCCCGGACGCGGTAGACAACGGCGCCCGACTCGGCCCCTTGCGGATACACGACTTCGGCCGAAATGGCCAATCGCGCGGGACGATCGTTGCCCGACAGAACCCAGCCATGTGCTGACCGCGTAAACGTGTACTGCAGTGTTTCCGCGACAGTGCCTTCATCTCTGATAACTTGGCAGATCACGAGCGTCTCCAAACGCCCGTCCACCCAATCGATGCTTCCGATACCTGTTACCCGGCAACCCAGATCCGCGCCCCGATAGGTGGTCGCTTTCAGCGCGGCGAACTGTTCCCGATTCAAGCCATCGTGCAGGAACGTTTCTGGCAGGACCGATGCGACGTCATCCGCCGCAAGATCGCCCCTCTTCTCACGAACAACTTGCGTCAATTGGTTGACCACGGCGAAGACACTCTCAATGGCCTGCTGGGCCTCCGCGATCACAGGGACGAACGTCCTGTAGCTACTTCTGGTAGCTCCTCCCGCTCCGGAAATTTTGCTGTGAATCACAAGCGTAGAATCGATCGCCGACGTTTCCAGACTCACTTCCTGCACTAAGCCCTCGCTTGCCAAGGTCAAGTCCGCGCCCGGGCTATGCTGAATAAGGGCCAGCAGACGACCGGTTTCTTCCAACGACGCATCAATGAGACTGAACTCAACTTTAGTCAGCCCCTGCCGCTTGAGCCAGAACTGAGTCGCCTGGCCGAATGCGTTGCTGATGACCTTGAGACCAGAGGCTGAGTGACACCGGTCGCGCGGTGACGACATGGCAACTTCGGGTGTCGTGCCGCATGCACCCAACAACGACCGCACGATGACATCGGTAAACGGCGTGACGTCGATGGTTCCACCTACCGTCGGGTCCGTACTGATACCGTACAGAATTCGTGATGTATCTGGCCATTGAACACTGACCAGATAGGGTGGGCTCAGCGTGGAGGTACGCAGAGAGTAATATCCCATTGAGTCGCTGTTACCAGTGACCTGTCGACCTTTCGAATCACTGAGCGTCACTGTCGCATTCGGGAGCGGAACATTGGTGGCGATGACACCAGTGATGAAATCCGGTGCCACTACCGCCAGCTGAACTGAAGGGCTCACTACATTCCCCACGCTCGCCGAGATCTCGGTTGCTCCAATCGCGATCCCTCTAGCCACCCCATACTGACCGATCGATCCGATTTCGGGATGACTGGAGCGCCATTTAATCCTGACCCCAGGTAACACAGCACCGTCGGCGTCGACCGCCTTCGCAGTGAAACTGACAGGAGATCCCAGCTCAATGACGTCGGTGTCGGCGGATAGCGTGATCGACGCCACTCGTGCAGTGGAATCTGATGTCGAGGAACACCCGGACAAAATAAATACCAAGACGAACAATGCGCTGGTAGTAGATTTCTTCATGGTGAGATGACCTGAGAAATTTCCCGAATTCGCCATTGATTGACCAGACGGTGGTGCCTTCAGCGGCCAGTCCTATCCACGTCTCCGCCTGAGAATTCTTGTGGTTTCAATTCCCAATTCCTGCTGTCGATTGCCCTTGTCTTGCCGCAAAAGACGCTGCCGCTCAACTGGCAATGGAAGAGCCGCTAAAGCAGTCGTTCACTTCCGAGCCGCGCATGTTCGATCGAGTTCGGTTGTCCCAGTCATCGAAGCGTCGCGCCGCGCTTGATCAGCGTATCGCGATACTCATCCTTTCTCGTGACCGCGAAGCCTGAGTGGTGCACATTGGTGACACCATACTTGGACCGAGCAGCACGTCGTCTTCCAGCTTCACATTGTCAAAGACCCGAGACATTGTTCTGGATCTTGACGTTGTCGCCGATGTTGAGGCGGATCCCCACGTACAGGCTCTGACCGAACGAGCAGCCTTTGCCAATCCGCACCTTAGCGCTGACATGCACCCATTGCCAGATGCGAGTGCCGTCACCAAGACTGGCGCCCGCGTTCACGATCGCGGTCGACTGCACCTGCGCAGCCTTGATCAGAGACGAGCCTCGCCGCGCAGTACCTTAATGACATTGTCGTAGTACAGCGGATGCCTGAATCCGTAAACCGACGTGGTCTCCCGCATCCCACAACGGCGATGCGGATGCGCGATTGGTAACAAGTCGCCCCATGCTAGGCGACCTTGTAGTAATCGAGATACCAACGCACAAATTTTTCGACCCCGGCCTCGACCGATGTGGCGGGCCGATAGCCGACGTCGCGCACCAGATCATCGATGTCGGCGAACGTATCGGGCACATCCCCTGGCTGTAGCGGCAGCAGATTCTTCTGCGCCTTCTTGCCGAGGCATTGCTCGATCAACTCGATGTAACGCATCAGCTCGACCGGCTCGTTGTTGCCGATGTTGTAGAGGCGGTACGGGCCCTTGCTGGTGCCCGGGTCCGGCTCATCGCTATTCCAGTCCGGATTGCCGGTCGCCACTCGATCCATCGACCGCACGACGCCTTGAGCGATGTCGTCGATGAAGGTGAAGTCGCGACGGTGATTGCCGTAGTTGAAAACGTCGATCGGGCGGCCTTCCAGGATGTTCTTGGTGAACATGAACAGCGCCATATCGGGACGGCCCCACGGACCATAGACCGTAAAGAAACGCAGCCCGGTTACCGGCAGCGCGTACAGATGCGCATAGGTATGGGCCATCAACTCGTTGGCCTTTTTCGTTGCAGCGTAGAACGACAACGGATGATCCACGTTCTGATGCACGGAGAACGGCATGGCGGTATTCGCACCGTAGACCGAGCTGGTGGACGCGTACACCAGGTGCTCGACCCCGTTGTGCCGGCAGCCCTCCAGCACGTTGGCGAAGCCGACGACGTTGCTGTCGATATAGGCGAGCGGATTCTGGATGGAATAACGCACGCCCGCCTGCGCGGCCAGGTTGATGACCCGCTGAAACTTCTCGCGCTCGAACAGCGTGGCCATACCGGGCCGATCGGCCAGGTCGAGTTTGACGAAACGGAATTGCGGATAGCGTTTCAGGATCTCAAGGCGCGCATGCTTGAGCGAAACATCGTAGTAGTCATTGAGATTGTCGAGACCGACCACCTCATCGCCGCGATCCAGGAGGATCTGCGCTGCGTGGAAGCCGATGAACCCGGCAGCGCCGGTAACTAGAATTTTCATGAAGTATCAGCGATTGGCAAAAAACAAAAAGAACGCAGCAATTTCTGGCCGTCGAACCGAGTTTTGAACAATCCGTCCGAACTCTTTCGCGTCAGACTGCTGCCCGATCTGACCGCGGTACGACTGAATGAAACCCATAGACGATCACAGGGACCTCGCTGCGTGGCGTAAAGCCATCTCCGTCGGCGGTAAAGTGTACATGGCAACCCGCCAGCTGCCGCTCGAAGAACGCGGCGACCTCGGCCCGCTCTTGCGCGGCTCCGCGGTCTCGATCGCCCGCCACATCGCCGAAGGCGCCGTCCGCGGCAACCGCGCCGAGTTTCTGCAGTTCCTGCACCTCGCCCTTCGGTCATTGTCCCAACTCGAGGCCCAGATGACGATCGTCGTCGACCAAGGCCTGCTGCCTACCGACGCCTCCGCACTGAACGACCTCACCGAGCTTGGCCAGCTCCTGACCGAGTTGATCCAAAGCCTGACCCTGTCGGGGCGCCAGGCCCATGCAAGAGCCTGCTCGCCTCCCCTGCTTCCACGCAAGATGCCCCGGACACCCGCCCCGCTCGCGAGCGGTTGAGCGCGGCTTATAGCCTGCCGTCCACCATGTTGGTCGGGAAGACATACTTGATGTCGTACAGTACATGCGGCTTCTTGGCGAAGGCGCGGATGGCCGCGACACCCATTTCCTTGAACTCTTTGTGCGCCACGGCGAGCACGACGGCGTCGTAGACGCCTTTCCCGGGCTTGCGCACCGGCTTGATTCCGTACTCGTGCATCGCTTCCTTCGGGTCGATCCACGGATCGTACACATCGATCCTGGCGCCGTAATTCTTCAGCTCCTTGATGACATCCACGACCTTCGAGTTGCGCAAATCCGGGCAGTTCTCCTTGAACGTGAGCCCCATGACCAGAATGCGCGAACCCTTCACGTGAATGCGCTTGCGGATCATCAGCTGCGCGACGCGCTCGGCGACGTAGGTCGCCATGTTGTCATTGAGCCGACGGCCGGCCAGGATCATCTCCGGGTGATAGCCGACTTCCTGCGCCTTATGGGTCAGGTAGTACGGATCCACGCCGATGCAATGACCACCGACGAGACCGGGGCGGAAAGGCAGGAAGTTCCACTTCGTCCCGGCAGCCTGCAACACTTCTTCGGTATCGATGCCCAGGCGATTGAAGATCAGAGCAAGTTCATTGATCAGGGCGATATTGACGTCGCGCTGCGTGTTCTCGATGACCTTCGCTGCCTCTGCCACCCGGATGCTGGATGCCTTGTGGGTTCCAGCCGTGATGATGCTGGCATAGAGGCTGTCGACGAAGTCTGCCACTTCGGGCGTCGAACCCGCAGTGATCTTCTTGATCGTCGTCAGACGATGCTGTTTGTCGCCGGGATTGATGCGCTCCGGGCTGTAGCCTGCAAAGAAATCGACGTTGAATTTCAGCCCCGACTCGCGCTCCAGAATCGGCACCGCAATTTCTTCCGTACACCCCGGATACACCGTGGACTCGAAAACGACGATGTCGCCCTTCTTCAGAACCTGGGCGATCAGGTGGCTGGCGCCTTCGATCGGTCGCAGGTCCGGGCGCTTGTAGTCATCGATCGGTGTCGGCACCGTCACGATGAATACCTTGCAGGCGCGCAGATCCTTGACGCTGGT
The DNA here is from genome assembly GCF_036520495.1 of Povalibacter sp. Taxonomy (GTDB): domain Bacteria; phylum Pseudomonadota; class Gammaproteobacteria; order Steroidobacterales; family Steroidobacteraceae; genus Steroidobacter. The sequence continues at coordinate 53,954 of NZ_DATDJO010000040.1, forward strand.
GGAATAACGCAGGTGCTTCGCGGTCCGCAGTTCGGTCGGCTCAACTTCCAGCGTGCTGTCCTTGCCTTTCTTCAGCTCCGCAACGCGCGCGGCCTTGATGTCGAATCCTACCGTCTTGAACTGCTTGCCGAACTCAACGGCGAGCGGCAATCCGACGTAACCCAGACCGATGACGGCCAGCTTGCATTCTCGAAGACTGAACTGGGACATGCACTTGGATGGCGATGACAGATGCCGTTTGCGAGTGGCGACTGGGACATCCCTGTGCCATCCGCTACTCAGCCGTGACCGCTGCGCTCCTCGGTAAAAGGTTGTTATTGAGCTGGCGGCTCAGGCCGCTCGCTGCTGGGGCCGGAAGAATGCCACAGACGGATTGCGAAAATAGCGACGTGAATCACTAGAAAACCCGTCCTGAAGGGCAATCAGAGCAGAAATATGACCGCCAGCAGCCCTGTCACACTCATCGACACTGTGTAAGGCAGGGCCATCCAGCACATGCGTCCATAGGACAGTCGGATCAGAGGCGCCAGGGCCGAGGTCAACAGGAACAGGAACGCTGCCTGGCCATTGGGTGTCGCGACACTGGGGATATTGGTACCCGCATTGATCGCCACCGCCAGGTCGTTGAACTGATCGGGCGTGATCACACCCTGCAGCAACGCCGCCTTCACTTCCGTGATGTAGATGGTCGCCACGAACACGTTGTCGCTGATGGCGGAAAGCAGTCCATTCGCCACATAGAACAGCGCCACCTGCGTCTTGCCCTCTTGCTTTAAGGCATAGGCAATCAGCGGCTCGAACAGGTGCTGATCGTGCAGCACGGCCACGACCGCAAAAAAGACGACTAGCAGTGCCGTGAACGGCAGGGCTGCCTCGAACGCCTTGCCCAGGCGATGCTCGTCCGTGACGCCATTGAATGCGGTAGCCAGGATGATGACCAACAGGCCGATCAGCCCAACCTCGGCGATATGGAACGCCAGCGCGCACACCAGCAGGATCGCTGCAGCACCCTGCACGATCAGCACTGCCCGATCCCGCGCGGTGCGCTTCGCGGCAGCAGCGCGGTCGTTCTCCTCCAGTACGTACCGCACGCTCAAGGGCAGAGCCGTACCGTAGCCGAACCAATGAAACTTCTCGACGCAGGCACAGGTCAGCAGACCGACGGCCAGCACCGGCATCGACACGGGGGCCACGAAAAGAAAGAACTCTGCGAACCCCCAGCCGGCCTGCTTGGCGATCAGAAGATTCTGCGGCTCGCCCACCATCGTCGCGACACCGCCAAGAGCGGTACCGACACTGGCATGCATCATCAGCCCGCGCAGGAACGCCCGGAATGCCTCGAGATCGCCGATATGCAGCTTACGAACGTCTGCGTCGTGCGCGGGATCATGATCCACCGCCGCCTCTTTTTCCGACGCAAAGCGGTGGAACACGGCATAAAAGCCCGCGCCTACCGTGATGACCACGGCGACGACCGTCAGCGCATCCAGGAATGCCGACAGCAGCGCGGTGGTCATACACGCGACCAGCGACAGCCACACCGGTGAACGAATGCTGAGGAGGATCTTCGTAAACGAATACAGCAGCAGTTCACGCAGGAAATAAATTCCGGCGACCATGAAGACCAGCAGCAGGATGACCGGGAAGGCGCGCACCGTCTCCTGGTAGACGGAATCCGGCGTGGTCATGCCGATAGCGATCGCCTCGATGACGAGCAGCCCGCCCGGCTGCAGCGGATAGCATTTCAGCGCCATGACCAGCGTGAAAATGAACTCGATCAGCAGCAGCCAGCCTGCAATCGTCGGTCCGAAAGGTCCGCCGAAAAAGAACAGCAGCGGATTCAGAATGAGGAAGCCGACGATGGTCCGCTTGTACCAGCCGGGCGCACTGCCAAGAAAGTTCTGCGCGAAGGCGGTGGTCAGCGAAGACGACATCAGAGTGGCAGTCTCATCATCAGTTCATGTTGGCTGCAAGCGCGGTGGGCATTGCGCTGTCGAGCGCGCGCCATAGAGTCTTCTTGCCACTGGCTTTGTCGACGGCCGCCAGCACGCGGTCGTGAGCCGCCAGTTCCTCGTCCGACGCCGCAACGATCAGCAGTTCACCCAGCGGCCTTACGATCACCTCGCGCTCGACCACCACCGATTCCTGCTCCTGGCGGGCCTCATCGAGGATCAGCGCCGTCTGGCCGCCGGTCATCGCGAGGTAGACATCGAGCAGGATCTGCGCATCCAGCAGCGCGCCGTGCAATTCGCGATGCGAATTGTCCACGCCGTAGCGTTTACACAAGGCATCCAGGCTGTTGCGCTGGCCCGGATGCATCTGACGCGCCATCGGCAGCGTATCGAGAACGCTGCAAAGGTCCGCCACTTTGCGACGCACCGGCAGACGATGCAGTTCGGCGTTGAGGAAGGCGACGTCGAACGTGGCGTTGTGGATGATCAGTTCGGCGCCGCTGATGAATTCCAGGAACTCCTCAGCGATTTCCGCAAACCGCGGCTGCTGCAGCAGGAACTCGTTGGTGATGCCGTGCACCTGCATGGCGCCGCGATCGACTTCGCGATCGGGGCGGATGTAGCGATGAAACGTCCGGCCGGTCTTGCGTCGCTTGATGACTTCGACGCAGCCGATTTCGATGATCCGATGTCCCTGCTCAGGCTCCAGGCCAGTGGTTTCAGTGTCGAGAACGATCTGGCGCATGGGTCAGGAAGCCAGGACCGATTCCTTGAGCGCCTTCACCACCGTCGCTTGCTGTGCTTCGGTCAGGTACGGGTGCATCGGCAGGCTCATTACGCGACGCGACGCAGCTTCGGATTTCGGAAAGGCGCCTTCACCCTGTCCGAGATCGGCAAACACCGGCTGCAGATGCAGCGGCACCGGGTAATGCACGGCGGTCGGCACTCCGCGCGCCTTCATCCCCTCCTCCACCTTCGCTCGATTGGGCACTTCGACCGTGTACTGCGCATAGACACTGGTGCATTCGGGCGCCAGCGTCGGCGCCGTCACCTGCAGCGATGCGTCTACGCCACCGAATGCCGCATCGATCATCTCCGCATACCGGGCGCCGATGCGCGCACGCGCCTCGACCTCGTCGGCAAAGATATCGAGCTTGCTGAGCAGAATCGCGGCCTGCAGCGTATCGAGGCGGCCGTTGATACCGAGTCGCGGATGGTGATAGCGACGGTCCTGGCCGTGCACCCGGATTTCCTTCATCAGCTTCGCCAACGCGTCGTCATCCGTGAACAGCGCGCCACCGTCGCCGTAGCAGCCGAGCGGCTTCGATGGAAAGAACGAAGTGGAGCCGATCTGTGACACGGCACACGAAGCTCGTCCCTTGTAGTAGGCGCCGAAACTCTGCGCCGCGTCCTCGATCACCGCAAGGTTGTGCTTCTCAGCAATCGCGTTGATCGGATCGAAGTCGGCGCATTGACCGTACAGCGACACCGGCATGATGGCCTTGGTGCGCGGCGTGATCGCGCGCTCGATCAGCGCTGGATCGATGTTGTAGGTCTGGCGATCGATATCGACGAACACCGGCTTGGCGCCCGCGAGCGCGATCATTTCGCCGGTCGCGATGAACGTGAATGGCGAAGTAATGACTTCATCGCCGGCGCCGATGTCGAGCGCCATCAGGGCGATCAATAGCGTATCGCTACCGCTCGACGCCGCGATGCAGTGCTTCGCGCCGACGAATTGCGCGAGCCGTTGTTCCAGTTCCAGCGTTTCCGGCCCGAGAACGTACTGACCATGCTCCAGTACGTTCTGAATACGCGCGTTCACCGGTTCGCGGATACGCTCGTACTGTGCTTTGAGGTCGATGAAATTCATGGTTGCAATTGTCGAATCCGGCGCCGGCCGCGATCATAACGCAGGCGGACGCAAACGAGATCAACGCGCGGCGATTTCCATCTGCACCAGATCGTCGATTGGCGTCGTTGGCCAGCCGTGCATCGTCGGTGCAAATGATGACGGGCGTGAGGCCTGCCTATTTCTTGCCCGAATCCCTGACATCGAGACCCGACCCTGCATTCATGCGCGTCGTCGGCTCGATCAGGCCGCCCACCACCTGCGGGCGCAGGCGCCAGCGCGGGCGAATGGGCGTCAACGCATAGACCCGTTTGCGCGCCTTCAGCATGTAGCCGCCCGCCAGCATCGGCCATATGCGTTCGCCGGTGCGCTCGAAAAAGCCTTCGGGCGATGCTGCCGAGCCCCACGGCAAGGCGAACAGGTAGCGGCGCGAATCGACGATTTCGAGTCCCAGGAGCTTCAGCCAGTCGCGCAAGCGGCGTTCGCCGATCAGGCGTTCGGTCCCGGCGGGAAATCCATGGCGGGCGAACAGATGTCGCATGCCCCAGCTGGAGAACGGGCGGAAGCCGAGCACGATGAGATGGCCCTCGGCGGAGAGAATGCGACCGACCTCGCGCAGGATCTCGTGCGGATCGGGTTCGTACTCGAGTGTATGCGGCAGCAGGACGGCATCGACGGAATCGGACGCGACCGCGAGTGCATCCGTGCGCGAACGAATCATGGCCGGACGATCCGCGGATGCAACCGTGATGGGCCCGTGCCAACCGAGCACCGACTTGCGCTGCGTGCGCGCCTCCGCGATGAGTCCGTCGTCGTCGCCCCATATGCCGATCTGCAGCAACTGCCAGCCGAAGACCTGCGCGAGCGCCTCGCCCGCCAGCTTGCGCTCGAGCGCGTAGAGCCGCTCTCCCAGGGGAGAACGCAGCCATGCGTGCGGACTGGCGGCGTTATGCATAAACAGCAGAATAACGGATCGCCGCCAGCGGCGCGCGCTCATGCTGCGCAACGAGCGATCAGCCCATTTCAGTGCTTGCCGCTGCAGACTTACGCAGGTTTAATACGGCCTGCGCAGATTGCCGGACAGACAGAGCCAGATGCGACCGATGCTGCAGGTCACCCCGGTGCGGGCATTCACAGATAACTACATCTGGCTGATTCACTCGCCTCGCGACCAACGACAGGTCGTGGCGGTTGACCCAGGCGATGCTTCCCCTGTGCATCAGGCATTGGCCGATCACAAGCTCGAGCTGTCGGGCATTCTTCTTACCCACCATCACCACGATCATGTCGGTGGTGTCGTCGATCTGCTACGTCAGTCATCTGTGCCGGTCTTCGGTCCGGCGAACGAAACAGTGCCTGGGGATGCGGTGCGAGTGCGAAGCGGCCAGCGCGCAACGTTCGAGACCCTTGGGCTCGAGTTCAATGTACTGGACGTTCCCGGCCATACTGCGGGACACGTGGCCTATTGGGGCCACGGCGCGCTCTTTTGCGGCGACACCATGTTCAGTGCGGGATGTGGACGACTATTTGAGGGGACAGCGGAACAAATGCTGGCCTCGCTGGCCCAATTTGCCGCGCTGCCGGAAGAAACTCAGGTTTACTGCGGTCACGAGTACACGCAGAGCAATCTTCGATTCGCCCTGGCGGTCGAACCGGACAACGAGGAATCGGCACGTTATCTCGAGGAATGCAGCCACAAACGCGCACGTCATGAGACAACCCTGCCCTCAGACATAAGGCGTGAGAGGAATGTGAACCCGTTCCTGCGCTGCCATCGACAGACTGTGAAACACGCCGCGGAAGCGCGAGCCGGCCGCGAGTTGAATCCCGTGGAAGTTTTCGCCGTAATCCGTGAATGGAAAGACGGCTTCAGAAGCTGAACGATCGTCGAGCAATACGCCCGTGATGCGATGCGGGCGAGGTGAAGTTAAAGGCATTGACGGGCCAACTCGGCCCACCAGACCCCAGCGGTTTGCCCGCTGACGTGGAGGATAGATGGTTACGGTTCGTAGCAACCAGGCGGCGCTGCTCGCAGCTCTTCTTGCGACATTTGCCCTGTTCACCGCCGGTTGCAGCCACGTGGCCACAACCTCGTCCGATGACGAAGATCCGGAGCTGGTTACAGCCGACGACGGCTCCCCTACCAAGGTCGACGAAGCCGACATCGGCATCGCCGGTCCCTCCCAGATCGAAGACGCCATTGAAGCACTGGACGCCCAGGCTGGCGGGCAATCTCTCGTCACCGTCGGCGCAGGCAATCAGGCGGCCACCGATCTGCTGGCCCGCATCCGCAATGGCTTTACGCTCGCCGATATCGACCGTGCTGAAATCGACCGCGAACTGGCCTGGTACGCGAGCCATCCCGCCTACCTCGATCGGACCTTCAAGCGGGGCGAGCGCTACCTCTACCACATCGTGACCGAACTCGAAGCACGCCAGATGCCGCTGGAGCTGGCACTGCTCCCGGTCGTTGAAAGCGCCTTCAATCCGGTCGCCTATTCGCGGGCCCGCGCCTCCGGTCTGTGGCAATTCATTCCCGCAACCGGCCGTCGTTTCGGACTCAAACAGAACTGGTACTACGACGGACGTCGTGACGTAACGGCAGCCACCCGTGCGGCGATGGACTATTTGCAGTTCCTCGCCGATGAGTTCGATGGTGATTGGCTGCTGGCGGTCGCCGCTTACAACTGCGGTGAGAATGCCGTGGCCCGAGCCATAGCGCGTAATGCCGCGGCGGGTAAGCCGACCGATTTCTTCAGCCTCACGCTGCCGAAGGAAACCCGGGCGTATGTGCCAAAGCTGATGGCGATGCGGCGCCTCGTGGCCGACCCGGCGAGCCAGGGCCTGGCGTTCGCTCCGATTCCGAACGAGCCCTATTTCGCCAAAGTGGAGGTTGGCGGACAGATGGACCTGCAGGTCGCCGCGGATCTGGTCGATCTGCCCAAGGAAGAACTGCTGGCACTGAACCCCGCATTCAATCACTGGGTCACGGATCCGGATGGCCCGCATCATCTGCTGGTTCCCGTCGCGCACGAAACGCGGCTCATCGAAGCCATCGCGGCGTTGCCGCCGGAAAAACGGGTCCGCGTCGTCTACCACCGCGTACGCCCGGGCGACACGCTGGGCGCAATCGCCAACAAATACGGCGTCTCGATCGCAGCATTGAAGTCATCCAACAAGCTGAACGGCACCACTATTCACCCAGGGCAGGACCTGTTGGTCACGGCAGCATCGCGCGGCATGGAGACTCGCGTCGCCTATCGCGACGACGAACCCGCTCCGACAAGCACGCGGCGCAGCAAGGCTTCGGGCAAGCACGTCGTACGACGCGGCGACACGCTCTGGAGCATCGCCCGTACGCACAACATCGCCATGGGCACGCTCGCCCGCACCAACGGACTGCAGCAGGACAGCACGCTCGCTATCGGACAGGTACTGGCGATTCCAGGCACGGCAACGCTCGCTTCGACCAATGCAGGCGCAATTGCTGCGGCTGCGACCACCTACGTGGTCCGCAGCGGCGACACACTCTCGCGTATCGCGAACAAATTCCGCGTCAGCATCTCCGATCTGCTCGGCTGGAACAGCCTGAGCACCTCCTCGGTGATCAAACCAGGCCAGCGCCTGGTGATGTACCGCAGCAGCACTCGCGCCGGAATCTGAGCAGGAATCCCGGCGGGACCGACACGCCCCGCCTCGCCCCCCCAGCCTGAACGGCCCGGGCCGTTCAGGCACAATACCGCTCCGATTCAGACCGGAGACAACGTATGGGATTTCTTGCGGGCAAGCGTGCCCTGATCGTCGGCCTCGCCACTGAGCGTTCCATTGCCCACGGCATTGCCACCGCTATGCGGCGCGAAGGCGCAGAGCTGGCCTTCAGCTATCAGGAGCGCTTCAAGGATCGCGTGGAAGGCATGGCTGGCGAGTTCGGCTCGCGCAGCGTGTTCGAAATGGACGTCGGCAGCGACGAGAGCATCGACTCCGGCATCGCCAAACTCCGCAATGACTGGGACGGTCTGGATATCGTCGTGCACGCGGTTGCGTTCGCTCCGTCCGACGCCATCCGCGGGGGGTTCACCGAATCCACCAACCGCGAGAACTTCCGCATTGCCCATGACATTTCCAGCTACAGCCTCACGGCACTGGCGAAGGCAACGCTGCCGATGATGCAGGGCCGCAATGGCGCTCTGCTCACCCTGAGCTATCTCGGCGCGGTGCGCTCGTTGCCCAGCTACAACGTCATGGGATTGGCGAAAGCCAGCCTGGAAGCCAACGTGCGTTTCCTGGCATCAGACCTCGGGCCCAGGGGCATCCGGGTGAACGGCATTTCGGCAGGGCCGATCAAGACACTCGCGGCGGCTGGCATCGGCGGTTTCCGGAACATGCTGAAGCATGTGGCGTCGATCGCGCCGATCCGTCGCAATGTGACGCCGGAAGACGTCGGCAACACCGCCGCGTTCCTGTGCTCGGATCTGGCAGCCGGCATCACCGGCGAAATCGTTTACGTGGATGGGGGATTCAGCACGGTCGCCATGTCGTTTGGCGACGGCGCATAACGCCTGAAGATTCACGGGCGCTGGTCGATCGACCGGCGCCCGACGCTGATTACTCGAATACCTTGTCGTTGCGCACGATCTTCGCCCGGCGCTCTGCCTCGCCGACATAGGCGGCGAATTCCTCATTGCCGGTCTGCTGTTCGCCGCGACGCAGTCGGGCGTTACGATCGCTGGCCGACTCACTCGCCGGATTGCCCGGTCGAATACCGCTCAACGAAAAGACAGCGACATTGCCATCATCGGTCGTCGTCGTGCCGAAATAAGGTTTCTCTTCCGACACGTTCGTCGACGCAGTCTGGAATGCCGCTCTTACCACGGCGGCTGGCGCGATCGTGTCCTGTCGCGTCACGTAGCGCTTGCCTACCGGAGTGAGCTCGCCGGAGACGCTCGTCCACGAACCACTCTCCTGCAACTTCGCAAGCACACCCGCTGCTTTCGCATTGGCCGCATCCCGCGCTGCCTGAACCCGCAACTGAGCATCAATCTGCGCGCGGACATCCGCCAGCGGACGCGGCTCGGCGGGCTTGTGATTGGCCACTCGCAGCACGAGCGCACGATCTTCACCCAGGGCTACCAGCGGACTGTTCCGCCCCTGCTGCAGCACTTCGTCACTGAACGCCGCTTCGATCACACCCGGATCGTCACCCAGCTCACCGCCGCCACCGCGCGAAAATCCAGGAATGGTCTTCACAGGCAGATCGAGCTGCTTCGCAACAGAGTCGAGTTCCGTGAGACTGGAGAAGGCGAGGTCTGCGAGCTTCTGCGACTCATCGTAGAAAATGCTCTGTGAGCGATCCTTGCGGTATTCGGCCTCGAGTTCCGGACGAACCTCGTCGAACGGTCGCAGGTGACCTGACTCGATCCCTTCCAGGCGAATGATGTGATAGCCGAACTGGGTCTTGATGGGACCGCGAATCTCTCCCTGCTGCATGCCGAAGAGCGCGTCTTCGAACGGACCGACGAACATGCCGCGCTGGGCCCAGCCGAGATCGCCGCCCTGCACCGCTGATCCCGGATCCTTCGAGTTCTTTTTCGCCAGTTCCGCGAAATCACCACCGGCCTTCGCCTGCGCGGCCAGCTCCGCGGCTTTCTTGCTGGCAGCCGCGTCATCGAGACCGTCGGTCGCGGTAATGAGGATGTGCCGGGCATGCCGGCGCTCGGGCGACTCGTATTTTTCTTTGACCTGTTCGTAGTAATCCTTCAGTTCCGCTTCGCCGACCGTGACGGCGGATTCCGCCTTTGCACGCGTCAGCTGGACGTACTGCAGATCGACGGTTTCAGGCAGCAGATAATCGTCCTTGTGCGAGTCGTACCAGGACTGGATCTGCTCGTCGGTGATATTCGCCTGGCCGGAAAAATCGCTGGTCGGGATCAGCGCGTAATCCAGTTCGCGCTCCTGCTTCTCGAGGGCGAAGCGGCGATCGGCCTCGTACGGCGCCACGAAGGCGGACTGCATGACACCGCTCTGCAACTGGACGATTGCCAGGCTGCTGCGCAGCTCGGCTTCGAACTGCGGTTCGGTGCGTCCCTGCTGCCGCAGCAACATCGCGTAGCGATCGCGTGAGAACTTGCCGTCGACCTGCAGCTCGGGGAATTCAAAAATGCGCTTGGCGAGTTCCTCATCGCTGACCCGATATCCGAGTTCTTCGGCGCGCTGGGTGAGCAGCGTCGTGCGGATCTGCTCATCGAGAATCGCTTGCTGCTGCGACTTCACCATCTCTGGCGGCAGATCAGCACGCATCATCTGCTGCAGCTGCGATTGACGCTGCTGCCAGGCGCGGCGCACGGTCTCTGCGGGGATTTTCGTGCCGTCCACCTTGGCCGCTACGCTGGTGGCGCCCGATTGAAAATCGACGCCCCAGAACACGAAGACCACGGCGATCGCGCCGAGGAAGATGGTGGCTACCCAGCCGCTGGCCTTGTCGCGAATTGTTTGCAGCATGTCGAGAACGCGAAGAGTTGACGACTAGCGGATGAAACGTCCGGAGGGACGCATCACCAGGCTTCTGGCAAGTGAGGAAACGACGAATATGTGGAATGCAGGCAAGACTGTTTTCACTTTATTGTCTTGCCCGTCACTCGATCACTCGTCACCTAGAGAAAATGGCGGAGCGGACGGGACTCGAACCCGCGACCCTCGGCGTGACAGGCCGATATTCTAACCAGCTGAACTACCGCTCCGCGCTAAAACCTGAAGACTCCGGACTTGCTGCAAGGCGTGGTGGGTGCTGAGGGGATCGAACCCCCGACATTCGCCTTGTAAGGGCGACGCTCTACCAGCTGAGCTAAGCACCCTCTTTCCGCCCGACACCCGATCGGGTCATCCGACGGATTATTTCCAGGAGATCTTTGAAGACACCTCAGGACGTATGTCCGAAAGGGCCGTTCGAAGGCGCGCTAATTTACAGCATCCTTGAGGCCCTTGCCAGCCTTGAATCCAGGGACTTTGCTTGCCGCGATTTCAATCGTCTCTCCGGTGCGTGGATTACGACCCGCACGAGCAGCACGCGCCTTGACGACGAACGTACCAAATCCCAGCAGAGAAACGGTGTCACCCGACTTCAGCGCCGAAGAGATCGAGTCGAATACAGCATCGACCGCGCGCGCGGCGTCGGCCTTCTGCAAGCCGGTCTGTCCAATCACCGCATCGATCAGTTCGGCCTTGTTCATTTCGCTTTCCTTCGTTCTGTATGGGCTCCGCCTGCTGTGTCAGGCGGGGGCGCGTTATAGCAGCGGGAGGAATAAGTAATCAACCTGAACCCGCGATGGATGTGTGATGAGAGGCGGACAGTGAAGCAAAACCCCACTGTCCGCCAGCATCATTGTCAGTCGATCAGTGTGCTCTGACCAGCTTCGACGTGCGCTTTGCAGCGCGACGCGCGCGCGTCTTGTCGTTCCCGCGCGACGGCTCAGACGCCGATCCCAGCGGTGCCGGCATGGACGTGAGTGCGACCTGCAACACTTCGTCGATCCACTTCACCGGTTTGATCTCGAGACTGTCCTTGATGTTCTGCGGAATCTCGGCAAGGTCTTTGGTGTTCTCATCCGGGATGAGTACGGTGCGAATTCCGCCCCGGTGCGCAGCGAGCAACTTCTCCTTCAGGCCACCGATCGGCAGCACCTGTCCGCGCAACGTGATCTCACCCGTCATGGCGACGTCGGAGCGCACAGGCATCTTGGTCAACGCGGACACCAGCGCGGTGCACATGCCGATGCCGGCGCTCGGGCCGTCTTTCGGCGTCGCACCCTCGGGCACGTGAATGTGCACGTCGGCCTTCTGATAGAAATCAGGATCGAGGCCAAGGATGTCGGCGCGGCTGCGTACGACGGTCATGGCAGCCTGGATCGACTCCTGCATGACTGCGCCAAGCTGACCGGTATGCGTGAGCTTGCCCTTGCCGGCAACGACCGCAGCTTCGATGGTGAGCAATTCACCGCCCACTTCGGTCCAGGCAAGACCCGTGACCTGGCCCACCTGGTTCTGCTCTTCGGCGAGGCCGTAGCGGAACCGGCGCACACCCAGGTACTTGCTCAGGTTCTTCGGTGTCACGTTGACGCATTTGGCGTCCTTCTCCGTGAGCAGCTGCTTGACCGACTTACGGCAGATCTTCGAGACCTCGCGCTCCAGGTTACGAACGCCTGCCTCGCGCGTGTAGTAGCGGATGATGTCCATCACTGCGGTATCGGCCAGCTTCAACTCGGAATTCTTGAGGCCGTTCTGTTTCATCTGCTTCGGCACCAGGTAGCGACGCGCGATCGCGCTCTTTTCGTCTTCGGTGTAGCCCGGCAGACGAATTACCTCCATGCGATCCAGCAGCGGTGCGGGGATATTGAGACTGTTCGCGGTGCACACGAACATCACCTGCGACAGGTCGAAATCGACTTCGAGGTAGTGATCGTTGAACGTGGCGTTCTGCTCCGGGTCGAGCACTTCGAGCAGTGCCGACGACGGATCGCCGCGGAAGTCCATCGCCATCTTGTCGATTTCATCGAGCAGGAACAGCGGATTGTGGACACCTGTCTTGACCATGTTCTGGATGATCTTGCCAGGCATCGAGCCGATGTAAGTGCGGCGGTGACCACGGATTTCCGCTTCGTCACGCACTCCACCGAGCGACATGCGCACGAACTTGCGATTGGTCGAGCGCGCGATCGACTGACCGAGCGAAGTCTTGCCGACACCGGGCGGGCCGACCAGGCACAGGATCGGGCCCTTCAGCGTTTTCACACGCTGCTGAACGGCCAGGTACTCGACGATGCGTTCCTTGACCTTATCCAGGCCATAGTGATCCTCGTCCAGCACCTTCTCTGCGTTCGCAATGTCGTTGTGCACCTTGGTCTTCTTCTTCCAGGGACACTTCACCAGCCAGTCGACGTAATTACGCACGACGGTGGCTTCGGCTGACATCGGCGACATGAGCTTCAGCTTGTTGAGCTCGGACATCGCTTTGTCACGCGCTTCCTTCGGCATGCCTGCCTTCTGGATGCGCTGCTCCAGTTCCGCCAGTTCGTTCGGCGCGTCTTCGATTTCGCCCAGCTCCTTCTGGATCGCCTTCATCTGCTCGTTGAGGTAGTACTCGCGCTGGCTCTTCTCCATCTGCTGCTTGACGCGACCGCGGATGCGCTTCTCGATCTGCAGCACGTCCATTTCGCCTTCGATCAGCGCCAGGATGTGTTCGAGTCGTTTGCGGACGTCGTGGATCTCGAGAACCTTCTGCTTCGCATCGAGTTTCAGCGACATGTGCGCCGCGACCGTGTCCGCGAGGCGACCGGGCTGCTCGATGCCTGCCAGCGACGTCAGGATCTCCGGCGGCACTTTGCGATTGAGTTTGACGTACTGCTCGAACTGCGAAATCACCGATCGCGACAGCACGTCGATTTCGCGTTCGTCGAACTGCTCAACATCCTTGAGCGAGCTGATGTCGGCGGAGAAATACTGATTCGAATAAAGCTTCTCGAGCTTGGCGCGCTCGATGCCTTCCACCAGCACCTTGACGGTGCCGTCCGGCAGCTTTAGCAGCTGCAGGATGGTCGCCACGGTACCGAGACGATAAAGATCCTGGGGCGCCGGATCATCCACATCGGCCTGCTTCTGCGCCACGAGCAGGATCTGCTTGCCGGCACGCATCGCCTGGTCGAGCGCGAGGATGGATTTCTCGCGACCTACAAACAGTGGGATGACCATGTGCGGGTACACGACGACATCGCGCAACGGCAGCACGGGAATGGCCGACGGCGTAGTGGTCTGCTCAACTTCGGGGGTCTCTGTACTCACGCTCGTTTCCTGGCGGATGAAGCGCTCGAGGCGCTGACTGAACGATCATCGGGGATCGAAAGAGAATCTCAAGTGAAAATACCGGAAGCGGCTGGCTGCTGCCAGCGGCAACCGCACGCAATTCATGGCTGTATGTACTTGCGCCGTAGCGCAATGCAGGAGATGCCTCACACCACCCGCGCGATCCATGGCGCAAACGAAAAGGGCGCCATCAGGCGCCCTTTCAGCCAATCCCTGAATGCAGGATTCAGTGATGGTCGCTGCCGGTCGGACGCCGCTCTTCACCATTGGTGCGCGCCTCGTCGGCGTTGCCGTAAACGATGTAGGGCTTACTCTCGCCACCGATGACGGACTCGTCGACGACGACCTTCTGGACGTTACGCAACGATGGCAGCTCGTACATGGTCTCGAGCAGCACGTTTTCCAGAATGGTACGCAGGCCTCGGGCGCCCGTCTTGCGCTGCATTGCCTTGTTGGCAACCGCCTTGAGCGCATCGACACGGAACTCGAGCTCCACGCCCTCCATATCGAACAGCTTGCGGTACTGCTTGCTGAGAGCGTTCTTTGGCTCCATCAGGATCGACACCAGGGCGGCTTCGTCCAGTTCATCGAGCGTTGCAACCACGGGCAACCGGCCGACGAACTCCGGGATGAGTCCGAAGCGGATCAGGTCTTCCGGCTCGACGTCATGGAACACGTCGCTGCCGTGCGGACGATCCGACTGCTGACGCACGTCGGCGGTAAAACCAATACCTGTCTTCTGGGTGCGGTTGAGAATGATCTTCTCGAGTCCGGCGAAAGCACCACCACAGATGAACAGGATGTTCGTCGTATCGACCTGCAGGAATTCCTGCTGCGGGTGCTTGCGGCCACCCTGCGGCGGGACAGACGCGATCGTGCCTTCGATGAGCTTGAGCAGTGCCTGCTGCACACCTTCGCCCGATACATCACGGGTAATGGAAGGATTGTCGGACTTGCGCGAAATCTTGTCGATTTCGTCGATGTATACGATGCCCGTCTGGGCCTTCTCGACATCGTAGTCGCACTTCTGCAGCAACTTCTGAATGATGTTCTCGACGTCTTCACCGACATAACCCGCTTCGGTCAGGGTCGTCGCATCGGCGATCGTGAACGGCACATTCAGCAGTCGCGCCAGCGTCTCGGCCAACAGCGTCTTGCCGCAACCGGTCGGGCCGATCAGCAGTATGTTGCTCTTGGCGAGTTCGACCTCGTCCTTCGAGCGCTGCTCGGATGTCTTGGTCTGCAGGCGCTTGTAATGGTTGTAGACGGCCACCGACAGCACCTTCTTGGCGCGCGGCTGACCGATGACGTATTCGTCGAGAACCTTTTTGATCTCGTGCGGCCGCGGCAGCTTGTCGCGGGTGCGCTCAGCGCGTTCCTCGAGCTCTTCACGAATGATGTCGTTGCACAGCTCTACGCATTCGTCGCAGACAAAAACCGACGGTCCGGCAATGAGCTTGCGCACTTCATGCTGGCTCTTGCCGCAGAAGGAGCAATACAGAAGCTTGCCGTCGTCGTGCTTGCCGCGTGAGTCATCGGACATGAGTCACCCATCAATGGCCATTACAGGGCCGTAAATTGCTGCGTTTTCGCGCATTTCAACGCGGTCCGGGGTTATATAGCACGCGTCGCCATCAGGGCGCAAAGAAGCCCCTCCCGGCCGTGAAAATAAGTACCGGAAGGTAGGAATTGGCTTCCGGCTCAATCATTTAGCGCCAGTCGCCGGAACCAGCTCACGCTGCTCCAGCACCCGGTCGATCAGGCCATAGGCCGCGGCAGCCTCGCCGCTCATGAAATTGTCGCGATCGGTGTCTTTCGCGATCTTCTCGATGCTCTGGCCCGTGTGCTTGGCCAGGATGCGGTTGAGGCGGTCACGGGTGTCCAGCACTTCGCGGGCGTGGATGTCGATATCCGACGCCTGGCCCTGGAAGCCGGCCAATGGCTGGTGAATCATGATTCGCGAGTGCGGCAACGAGTAGCGCTTGCCCTTGGTTCCACCCGACAGCAGTACGGCTCCCATGCTGGCCGCCTGACCGATGCACATCGTGCTGACGTCGCACTTGATGAACTGCATCGTGTCGTAGATCGACAGTCCCGCGCTGACTGAGCCGCCCGGCGAGTTGATGTACAGCGCAATGTCCTTTTCGGGGTTTTCCGACTCGAGGAACAGCAGCTGCGCCACGACCAGATTGGCCATGTGGTCTTCGACCTGCCCCACGATGAAAATCACGCGCTCCTTGAGCAGGCGTGAGTAAATATCGTAGGCGCGTTCGCCGCGAGCAGTCTGCTCGACAACCATCGGGACCAGATTCATAACGGGGTTCGTTCTCACGCTCATCGGATTAACCGTATGTCAGGACTCGGGCACTAGTTTGCAACAAAGTGCCTGAGTCCGCTCACGCCGAAACGCTTGATTTTCGCTACGCGCCGAAATTCATCAGTTCTTTGAAAGACGACGGCTGATCCGTCACTTTGGCGCGCTCGACGATCCATTCGATGGCCTGGTCCTCCAGAACTCCGGACTCCATCTGCCGGCGAATCTGGGGATTGCCGCGATAGGTCTGCAGGGCCTTGTCCGCGTCGGGGAATTGCTGAGCGAGCTCTTCGAAGCGCTCCATGACCTTGGCCTGGTCCACCTTGATGCTGCCCTGCTTGATCACTTCGTTGATCAGCAGACTGAGCGCGACGCGCCGGCGAGCCGTCTCGGTGAAGCCCTCGGCGGGCGGCAGCTGCGACATATCCTTGGCGCCCATGCGACGACCGGCGTCGAGCTGCAGCTCGCGCACCTGGGCATCGACAAGCGACTTCGGCAGCTCGAGTGGATTGGCGGCGAGCAGTGCGTCCAGCACCTGCTTTTTCAGGCGTCCGCGGATAGCCTCCGCCAGTTCGCGGCGCATGTTGTCTTCGACTTCCTGGCGCAGGCGCTCGATACCACCCTCTTCCACGCCATAAGCCTTGCAGAACTCATCATTGAGTTCCGGCAGCTGCTGCTCTTCGACCGTGTGAACCTTGATGGCGAACTGCACTGCCTTGCCAGCAAGATCGGCGCCGCCGTAGTTTTCCGGGAACGTCATGTCGATGGTCTTCTCTTCGCCCGCGCGGACACCTTTCAGGCCGGCTTCGAAGTCGGCAAGCATGCGGCCGGCACCAAGCACGACGGGTACGTTCTCACCCGCGCCGCCGTCGAACGGCTGACCGTCCAGCGTGCCCGTGAAATCGATGGTGACGCGATCAGTGTCCTTCGCTTCACGCTCGACGGGGGTGTAGGTCGGTCGCTGCTGACGCAGGTTTTCGATCATGGCGTCGACGTCGGCCGTATTCACTTCGGCAGCCGGACGCGCAATTTCCATGCTCTCGAGCCCTTTGATCTCTACATCCGGAAAGATCTCGAACACGGCGCGATACTTCAGATCGGTGCCCTTTTCCATGCTGATCGGCTCGATGCGGGGACCGGTCGCCGGGTTGAGATTCTGCTGACTGACAGCTTCGGCAAATGTCGACTGCACGACATCGCCCAGCACTTCCTGACGGACTTGCTGGCCGAACTGCTGGCGCACGACGTTGACGGGCACCTTGCCCGGACGAAAGCCTTTCAGTCGCACGGTGCGGCTCATGGACTTCAGACGCTCGTCGATCGCTTTCTCGACGCGCTCTGCCGGAACCTGCACTTCCATGCGGCGCTCCAGGGCGCCGGTTGTCTCTACCGAAACCTGCATTGATCAACGACCTCTGTGATGACTAGTCACGGCCCTGTGCCGCCGGTGGTGCGAAAGGAGGGACTCGAACCCTCACGGGGTTACCCACTGGAACCTAAATCCAGCGCGTCTACCAGTTCCGCCACTTTCGCGAAAACTGAAGTTCCCAGCCCCTCAGCATCAAACCCAACCCCAGCGGGCCAGCCCGTGGGGGCGCGGAGTATACCGGAACGAGCGCGGAAACAGCCCGCCGACGATGTCGGCGGGAAAATTCTGTTCCGGGGAAGTGGTGGGCCGTATAGGACTCGAACCTATAACCAACTGATTAAGAGTCAGCTGCTCTACCAATTGAGCTAACAGCCCACTGAACCTGCGATGACGGGTACACCCTAAGTACCCTCGAAAAACCGGCTTAAGGCCGGATTTTTCGCTGCGTCGGTCCTGACACAGGGTCGGACCAGCCGCATCTCATAATTTGGGGTGGACGATGGGACTCGAACCCACGACGGCCGGAATCACAATCCGGGGCTCTACCAACTGAGCTACGTCCACCATCGTCCAAACCAACCCTGTCCACGTGCGCCTGTTGGCGCGCCTGGCAGGATTACACCTCGGCCCTCCTGGCCCGTGACTCTTCGGGTCCAGCCTCGCGGCTGTTCGAAGTTGCTCCCTGCGACTTTGTCGCACCTGCACTACCGACTTCGTCGGTACTTCGCAGCTTCTCATCCTGCCTTGCTGCGCCTGTTGGCGCGCCCGGCAGGACTCGAACCTGCGACCCTCGGCTTAGAAGGCCGATGCTCTATCCAGCTGAGCTACGGGCGCAGGGTCACTAACAGACTCAATTTCCATTCCACGCGTACGAGGCGGCGAGCTGGTCGGGGCAGAGGGATTCGAACCCCCGACCCTCTGGTCCCAAACCAGATGCGCTACCAGACTGCGCTATGCCCCGTTCAGAAGCCGCCCCCACACGGGCCGCGAATCATACGCACGGGGTCCCGGAGCGTCAATTTGCGAATCGATCTAATTCATCAATTTATTTATTTAAATTCAGCTGCGTCGCCAACTCGTCAAACCAGCGGGCTTGTCTTCGAGGAGCACGCCTGCTGCCGCGAGCTCATCCCTGATCCGATCCGACTCGGCGAAATCACGCGCCTTGCGTGCCGCCTGACGCGCGGCAATTGCCCGTTCGATCGCAGCATCGCTCCATTGCAATTCACTACCTGCCGTTGCCGACTTCTGCAGGAAAGCATCCGGCGCTGACTGCAGGAGCCCCAATACTGAACCGAGGTACCGCAATTCCGCGGCAAGCGTTGCAGCTGTCTGTGGCGACACGGCTCGCGCACGATTGATTTCACCCGCCAGCATCTGCATTACGGCCAGCGCCTCGGGCGTATTGAAGTCATCGTCCATCGCAGCGGTGAACCGATGCGTGGCCTCACCCGCTTCGTACGCTAGCGGCTGAACGTCACGCAATGCCATGTACAGGCGACTCAGCGCCGCATCGGCCTGCTCGATCTGTGTCAGCGAATAGTTGATCGGACCGCGGTAATGACTGGACAGCAGGAACAATCGCAGCACCTCCGGATCGCGGACGTGCCCCGAACCGAGCACGTCGCGAATCAGGAAGAAGTTGCCGACCGACTTCGCCATCTTTTCGTTGTCGACGTTGACGAAGCCGTTGTGCATCCAGTAGGTCGCGAAGCAATCGCCGGTCGCCGCGCAGGACTGCGCGATCTCATTCTCGTGATGCGGGAACTTCAGGTCCAGACCGCCGCCGTGAATATCGAAACGGCTGCCGAGCAGATCCAGCGTCATGGCCGAGCACTCGATGTGCCAGCCCGGTCGGCCTCCACCCCAGGGCGACGCCCACGACGGCTCGCCGGGTTTCGCCTGCTTCCACAACACGAAATCCAGCGGATCGCGCTTGGCCTCATCGATCGCCACACGCGCTCCTGCGCGCAGATCGCCCAGTTGCCGACCGGACAGCTTGCCGTAGTCGGCAAATGCGGAGACCGAGTACATGACATCGCCATTCGTGGCGACATAGGCAAAGCTCTTCTCGATGAGCGCCTGCGTCATCGCAATGATGCTCGGCACATGCTCCGTCGCTTTGGGCTCGAAATCCGGGCGCAGGATGCAGAGCCGGTCGTAGTCCTCATGCATCGCGGCGATGAAACGCTGCGTCAGTGCCTGCACGCTTTCCTTGTTCTCGGCGGCGCGCTTGATGATCTTGTCATCGATGTCCGTGATGTTGCGGACGAACGTGACCTTGTAGCCCTTGAACGCCAGGTAACGGCGCACCACGTCGAACGCGATCTTGCTGCGCGCATGACCGATATGACAGTAGTCGTACACGGTATCGCCGCAGACATACATGCGGACGATGCCGGGCTCGAGCGGCTGAAAGTCTTCCTTGCGGCCGGAAAGCGTATTGAAAAGCTGCAGCATCACGTTCCTCAGCCGGCGACGCGCGCGGCCGTTTCCAGTCGCGCAACAATTTCCTGCGGATTGATCAGCGCCAGGAGCGGCCCGAGCTCCGGCCCGTGCAGGACGCCTGTCAGTGCTGCCCGCAGCGGCATATACAGAGCCGGACCTTTGCGACCCGTCCGCTCCCCCAACTCGCGCGCCAGCTGGCGAAATTCCTTGCCGCCCGCCGCGAACAGTTGCGCCGCGGTCGCGAAGAACTCCGACCCTGCCTCACGAATCCTCGCCATCGCGTCGGCGTCCGCATCAGCGGGCACACCGAACACCACATCGACCCAGAGTTTCGCGTCGGTGGGAAATTCCACGTTGTAGCGAATCGCCTGGGCAAACTGACCCAGCCGTGCCGTTTCCACGCCAGTGGGCAGCTGATTCGAGATCCACACCAGGAAATCGTCGAGGCTCAGGCGCGCGACACCTTCCTTCTGCCAATGCCGCAGCTGGGCCTCATCGAATTTCGCAGCGGCGCGGCCGAGCCGGTTCAGGTCGAACTCAGCGCTCATCGCTGCCTCGTCCAGCCAGCCGTCAGAGACGCAGGTATGCCCAAGGCGTACCAGATGATTGCGCACCGCGCTCGGCAGATACCCACGCTTGCGCAGATCGCGCAGACTCAGATCGCCGTGCCGCTTCGACAGCTTCGCGCCATCCATTCCCTGCAACAGCGCGACGTGCGCGTACCGCGGGATGGGCAGGTTCAGCGCCTGCAGGATCAGTATCTGCCGCGGCGTGTTCGTCAGATGATCGTCGCCGCGCAGCACCAGCGTCACGCCCATCAGCGCATCGTCGATGGCATTGGAGAAAAAGAACGCCGTGCTGCCATCCGCACGACGAATGATGAAATCGCCGATGTCATCGCTGTTGAAGCGCTGCTCTCCGTGCACGACGTCGTCGAAGCGGATGATCTGCGACGGCGGCACACGGAATCGCAGGGCTGCGGCCTTGCCGCTGACCAGCCGCTCCGCGCGCTGCTCTTCCGTCAAGTTCCGGCAGGTGCCCGCATATCGCGGCGGTTTACCGGCAGCGAGCAGCTGCTTGCGCGCAATGTTCAGCTCCCCTGGCGTGCAGAAGCAGGGATACGTGAGCCCGGCTGCATCGAGCCTGGCGAGCCATTCCTCGTAGATCTGCCGGCGCTGCTGCTGGCGATACACCACATGCGGTCCGCCGATATCGGGACCTTCGTCCCACTCGAGCCCCAGCCAGTGCAGGTCCTGGAAGAGCTCGCGCATGAATTCCTCGGAGCTGCGCGCCTCGTCCGTGTCCTCGACACGCAGGATGAACTGTCCGCCGGCATGTCGGGCAGCCAGAAAGTTGAGCAAGGCGGTACGCGCGTTGCCCAGGTGCAGATGGCCCGTCGGGCTCGGCGCAAATCTCGTGACTAGCGGGGTGGAGGACATTCTCTGAAAATCATCGGGAGGCGGCCACCCTGGCCGCGCACGGCGGCATTCTATACACCCGCGCCGCGATCGTCCTCCTGCTGGGCTAAGATTCGGGAGTCAATACGACGGGTTGCCTGCGATCACGAACATGCGTCGACTTCTACTGGCATTGATCCTCGTCAGCTGCGCGATCGCCCCGGCAAACGCCGCCGGTCCGCAACTCGTTCGTGTCTACACCAGCGCCGGCAGTTTTCTGATCGAACTCGACAGCGCGCGATCGCCCCTGACCGTGGCGAACTTTCTGGAGTACGCCAGGGCGGGCCACTACAACGGCACGATCTTCCATCGCATCATCAGCGGCTTCGTCATCCAGGGCGGCGGTTACGACGACAAGTTCCTGGAACGTCCGGTTCGCGCCCCCATTCCCAACGAGTCTGGCAATGGCTTGTCGAATCGACGCGGCACCGTCGGCATCGCGCGCACGGGCGACGCCCACAGCGCGACCGCCCAGTTCTACATCAACCTCGCCGACAACGCGGCGCTGGATCCACAGCCGAGCCGCTGGGGCTATGCGGTCTTCGGCAAAGTCATCGAGGGCATGAGCGTGATCGATGAAATCGGCGTTGCCGCCACCGGTGCGGCCGGTCCGTTCGAACAGGACGCGCCGCTGAAGGCGATCGTGATCGAGCGGGTCGAAGAGCTGAAATGAGTCACACCGGCGCACTCATCCCGTAAAGCCGTTTCCCCGTGACCACGCTCTTCATTTCCGACCTGCACCTCGATGGTTCGCGACCCGACATCACGGACCAGTTTCTGCGCTTTCTGGATGGCGAGGCAGCGATGGCGCGGGCTCTGTACATCCTGGGTGATCTGTTCGAAGCGTGGATCGGCGATGATGATCCGGATCCCGACAAGCGCCGCATCATCGCCGCGCTGAAAAAACTCACCGCTGGCGGGGTGCCCTGCCATGTCATGCACGGCAATCGCGACTTCCTTCTGGGTAAGCGATTCTGTGCCGACAGCGGCGCGCAGCTGATCGACGACGGCGTCGTGATCGATCTCTACGGACGCCGTGTGCTGCTGCTGCACGGCGACACCCTGTGCACCGATGATCCGGCGTACCAACGCCTGCGCCGCATCGTGCGCAATCCGCTGGTGCAGTTCATCCTGTGCAGACTGTCTCTGCGTCAGCGCCAACGGCTCGCCGAAAAAATGCGTGCCGGCAGCAAGGCGCATATCGATGCCATGGACAAGGCGGCGCCGGCCATCATGGATGTCAACACTGATGCGGTGGCGGCAACGTTCCGTCGCTTCCAGGTGGACTGCATGATTCACGGACATACGCATCGTCCGGCAATTCACCGTCTCACCGTCGACGGCAACGAGGCGACGCGGATCGTTCTCGGCGACTGGTACGAGCAAGGCAGCGTGCTGCGCTGGAACGCCGATGGCTTTGCGCTGGCCGGACTGTCGAGAGCCTGACTGGCCAGATCCTGATCAGAGCGCCGGTTCGCCGGAATGAAAGCGGAACTGCGGGTCCTTCGAGGTGGCGAGATCGGCTTCCACCTCTGCCATCACGCGTAGCCGAGCGCGCCAATCCTCGTCACCGGCGCGGGTTTCTGCGAGACGCAGATAGAGGCCGCGATGGCGCGCCTCGGACTGCGCGAGGCCCGCATAGAGACCGGCCATCGGTTGCTGCAACACTGACACCAACCCTTCGAAACGCTCACACGAACGCGCCTCGATCAACGCACCACAGAGCAACAGATCGAGCAACCTCTGCGGTTCGCGGGTACGCAACGTACGGCGCAGCCCTTCCGCATAACGTGACGGCGAGAGGCGCCGGAAGGGCACCTGCAGTTCGCGCATGAGTTTCTGCACCTGCTCGAAATGGCGCAGTTCCTCCCGCGCCAGGCGCGAGATCCGATCGGTCAGTGCGAAATCCTCCGGGTACGTGAAGATCAGACTGAGCGCAGTGGACGCCGCCTTCTTTTCGCAGTTGGCGTGATCGATGAGCAGTTCGCCCCAGCGTTCGCCAGCGACTTCGAACCACCGCTGCGGGGTCGGTGCGAGCAATACGTTCATGCCCGTCGCGATGTCAGAAACCGCATTCACTGACGACTATCCTCTGCCTGCAATTGGCGTACGTGTTCCAGCAGTTGCCCCGCCGATGCAAAGCGATCCGCCCTGTCTTTCGCCAGCAGCCGATCCAGAATCGGTTGATAGCGCGATAACGCGGCCTCGAGCTTCGGGATCGGTGCGTTGCCGTGCATGTACAGCACAGCCATGGGATTCGCCGCCAGAAACGGCTTCCGGCGCAGCAGCATCTCGAAAAAAATCACGCCGAGGCTGTAAAGATCACTGCGCGCATCGAGCTCGTGACCATGCCCCTGCTCCGGGCTCATGTAATACGGCGTGCCGAAGATCTCGCCGGTGCCCGTCATATCGCCATCCAGGGACACCTGCTTCGCGAGACCGAAATCGATCAGCGCGATCGAACCGTCGGCGCGCATCATGATGTTGCCGGGCTTGAGGTCACGATGCAGCACCCCGACTTCGTGAACGACCTGCAACGCGCCCGCCATTTGCCCGAGGTAAGCCAGCGCCTCGGTGGGACGCAGCACGCTGGCGATATGGCCGCGCAGATCGCCCAGCGGGAAGTGCTCCATCGCGATGTAGGCATGATCGTCGGCAATGCCCAGATCGTAGATGCGCACCACGTTCGGATGCCGGATGCTCGAAATGAGTTCGTATTCCTGCAGGAACCGGGCGAACTGCGCCTGTGGATCGCGCGATTCGGGCGCCTCCCGCAACACTTTCAGTACGACCATCTCGCCCGCACGTTCGCTTTCCGCCAGGTACACCATCGACGTGCCGCCAACAGCGATTTCACGGACGAAGCGATGTCCGCGAATCGATATGGGGCCAAAGGTCGATCGGGCGCGTGTCTGGGCACTGGTTCGTTGCAACGCGAGCTGCTGACGCCTGCGGTGCACCGCTTCGCGCAGCGCGGAGGCAAACCGTCGATGTTCGATCCGCTCGCGCATGAGCACGTCGATCACGCTGCGTGCCGCCACTCGCTTCGCAAGCGCAGGATCATCGCCTGGCGCGAGATACACGATCGGGGGGAAATCCTCCCGTCGTAAGAGATTCTCCAGCCACTCCTCGCCGCGTCCGCGTTCGATGCGGTCATCCAGGATTACGACGTCATAGCCCAGCGCCGTGAACGCCGAATGAAATCGACCGGAGACCAGCGGGGCGTGCACGCGGCACTCGATCTCTGGCCACACCACTGAGGCATGATGCTCGAGAGAACGACCGAGCTCCGTGTGATCGGTGATGATGAGCAGCCGCGGTGTGGACTGGGATTGCGTGGTCGACGGGGCACGACCAGCGACTGACGACACTACCGATGACATGGAGGCCCCTCCTCCCCGACCAGTCGTCAGACCGCGCGGATTGCCTTGAGCGAATGCCGACTGACCTGGCGACGCTGCTCCTTGGCCTGGTCCGAACGCTCTGCCTGCAGGCGCTCGAGATAGGCCGGCGTGATGTCGCCCGTGACGTACTGACCCGAGAAGCAGGACGTATCGAACTGGTGTACGTCAGAATCGTGGTGCTGGCAGGCGCTCACCAGATCGCTGAGATCCTGGTAGATCAGCCGGTCGGCGCCAATCTCGGCGGCCACTTCGTCTTCAGTGCGTCCCGCTGCCACCAGCTCCGACGCCGCCGGCATGTCGATGCCGTAAACGTTCGGGTAGCGGACCGGCGGCGCGGCTGAGGCGAAATAGACGCGACGTGCGCCCGCCTCGCGTGCGAGATCGATGATCTGCGCCGAAGTCGTGCCGCGTACGATCGAATCGTCGATCAGCAGCACGTTCTTGCCGCGAAATTCGAGATCGATCACGTTGAGCTTGGAGCGAACCGATTTCGCGCGCTGTTCCTGGCCCGGCATGATGAAGGTGCGGCCGATGTAGCGGTTCTTGACGAAGCCTTCGCGATACTTGATGCCGAGCAGCTGCGCGACCTGCACAGCTGCGGTACGACTCGTATCAGGAATCGGAATGACCACATCGATATCGTGATCCGGCCAGACGCGACGGATCTTCTCCGCCAGCAGGTCGCCCATGCGCAGGCGTGCCTTGTGCACGGAGATATTGTCGATGATCGAATCCGGACGCGCGAAATAGACGTACTCGAAAATGCACGGCGTGCTGGCGGCGGCCGGCGCGCACTGCTGCGAATACAGGCGGCCCTGTTCGTCGATGAACACGGCCTCGCCCGGTGCGATGTCGCGAACGTGAATGAATCCCAGCATGTCGAGCGCCACGCTCTCGGAAGCGAGCATGTATTCCGGCCCCTGCGCCGAATCGCGCTTGCCCAGGATCAGCGGACGGATGCCGTGCGGATCGCGGAAACCGACCAGGCCGTGCCCGACGATCATGGCGACGACGGCGAAACCGCCACGGCAGCGCCGATAGACGGCAGTCAGCGCGGCGAAGATGTCAGCTGCCGACGCCCGCGGCGCACCGGCCTGCGACAGTTCGCTGGCGAGCACGTTGAGCAGGACTTCGGAATCGGAGCTGGTATTGAGGTGACGACGATCTTCGCGGACGAGGACTTCCGCGAGCTCGGAGGCATTGGTCAGGTTGCCGTTGTGCCCCAGGGCGATGCCGTAGGGTGAATTGACGAAGAATGGCTGGGCTTCCGAAGCGCTGTCACAACCGGCCGTCGGATAACGCACATGGCCGATGCCGATGTTGCCCTTCAGCGCGAGCATATGGCGGTGCTGGAAGACATCGCGGACCAGGCCGTTCTGCTTGCGCAGAAACAACTCGCCCTCGTGGAAGGTCATGATGCCCGCGGCATCCTGCCCCCGGTGCTGCAGCACTGTCAGCGCGTCATAGATCTGCTGATTGACCGCCGAGTGGCCAACGATACCGACGATTCCGCACATGCATTCAGGCCCTCGATGACGACGTCGCGGACGGAAGATGGGGCAGCCGCGCCCGCTCTTCAAGCATCCGCATGCCCGTTTCGGCGAATGCCTCAATCCAGGCGGAGAATTCAGTGGCGTAAGGCATCAGCACCGAGCGCTTCCACCATTTCACCTGATCCATGTGGGCGAACTGCGCCAGCAGTACCAGCGCGGCAATCACGACCGCCCCACGCAACAACCCGAACAGCATGCCGAGCAGACGGTCGACCACGATACTGAGGCCCGAATGCCGCAGCAGGTATCCGAGCATACCGGCAACCAGCCACCCCAGGAGCACAACCCCCGCAACGATGATGACGCGTGCAGCCCAGGTGCTCACCGGGGGTTCGGCGAACGCGCCCCCCAGGAAAGGTTCGACGAGCGATGCATACCGCCACGCCAGCCATAGACCGCCGAGCCAGGCCAGCAACGCAATCGACTCGCGCACGAAGCCTCGATACATGCCGAGCAGCATGGAGACACCGAGCACGCCGAGGATGAGGTAGTCCGCGCCGTTCATGGACGGTGCATCACCTGTGAAACGCCATTGACGGCTGGGGGGAGTCGGGAAACAGAACGCTGTGACATTCGCCGCGGCTCAGACATCGATTTGTAAGTCGCAACGAAAATGCTGAATGTGTTGCAGTGCGTGAATTCTACCAGTGCCTTTCCGCGACATGCCAATGCATGCGCTGCGCATTGGCTTCTTGCAATGCATCGCGTTATGGATGCTTGACAACGGTCGCTGCGGGAACCGTGGCTTTGACCTTCCCCAATACACTGCTGGCCGCCTCGCGATCTGCCATGGGTCCAATACGCACTCTATACAGCGTGCTCGCACTCGATCTGACCGGCATCACAAAAGCGTCGTAACCCTCGCCCCGCAGCTTGTTGGCCATGTTGTCGGCCGTGGCGCGACTCGAAAAACTGCCGAGCTGAACGGCCCATGCGCCACTGGAAGATGATTTGACGGGTGCGGCAGGTGACGCACTGGCAGATACCGTTGGAGCTGACGATGCCGGACCGTTGGCGACCGCCGCTGCAGGTTGCGGAGCAACGGTCGGCACAGTTGCGGGTGCTGCGGGGGTAGAACCCGGCCGCTCCGATTCAGGGATTGCCTGACTCGCCGGACTGGATTCAACTGGAGCCGGTTGCGTGTCCGCGGGAGGCGTCGCTTCCGGAGGCGAAGCGGTCGTCGTCAACGTTTGCAGGTCAAGCGCAGCAGGTTGCGACGGCAACTTGGTCAGATCGATGGTGTAGGTCTTCAACGGAACATCGCCCGCGGACCGCGTCGCCACTGCGCTGTCGTCTGTCACATCGCCGCCACGACCGGAAAGCATTTCCGGAATGAGGATGACTGCTGCTGCGACGAGCACCGCGGCGCCGATGAGGCGTTCTTTTACGTGACGTTCCACGGTCGCAAAGTATAGACGTCCGCAACGAACGTTGCGCCGCTGTCTCCAGGAACGCCGGAACGAGCGGTATCGACTGCGAGCCATGCCGACGCGGCGCCGACGGTCAGGAACGAGCCGAACACTACGACGCGGTCATTCGGACCGGCAGCAGCGTCCGCTTCGACGCAGGCCGAGACGACATCATCGTGTGCTGCGATGACATTCGCTCCACAGTTGCGCAATCGCCCGGCCAGTTTTGCGGGGCCGATCGAGCGATCGCCACTCAAGCCAGCGACGATCCACGCGTCGATGCTCGAATGCAGCGCGCCGCAGATTCCTTCGATGTCCTTGTCGCCGAGAATGCCGCACACGCCAATCGTGCGCCCGGATGCCGGGAGCGCTTGCAGTTGAGTGGCGAGGACCCGCGCCGCCGCCGGGTTGTGGGCGACATCCAGTATCCATTCGTTACGACGGCGGATCCTCTGGAAGCGTCCGGCGATCTGCACGGTTTGCAGACCGCGCTCGATCGCCTGCTTCGAAACGCTCAGACGGTCGGCGAGCGCTTCCAGCACTGTCAGCACTGCCGCCGCATTGTCGAATTGGATATCGCCGAACAAGGCTGGCGGGGGCAGGTCCCGCAGCTCACCCCGAACACCGCGCCAGGACCAGCGATCTGCCGTGCGCTCGTAACCGAAATCCCGGCCGTGCCGCAGCAGCTTCGCGCCGATCTCGTCTGCCACCGCCTGGATCGACTCGGGCATCGTCCCCGAACCGAAAATCGCCGGCCGGCCGGCACGAAAGATCCCCGCCTTTTCGCGCCCGATCGATTCGATGTCACGCCCGAGCCAATCACAGTGATCGAGATCGATGGACGTGATCAGCGCCACGTCGGCATCGACGCTGTTGACGGCATCCAACCGCCCGCCCAGACCCACTTCGAGCACGATGGCGTCCAGGCCGGCCGTTTCGAACACGAGCAGCGCCGCCAGCGCATTGAACTCGAAGAACGTCAGTGTCTCCTCGCCCCGAGCGGCGTCGATCCGCTCGAAGGCTGCGACCAGCGAGGCATCCGACACCTCGCGATCGGCGATCACGATGCGCTCGTTGTAACGCAGCAGGTGAGGCGACGTGAACGTGCCGACCCGACAACCCGCCTCGCCGAGAATCCGGTTGAGCAGCGCGACGCTGGATCCTTTGCCATTGGTCCCGGCCACGGTGATCACCGGACAGTCCGGTCGTTGCCAGCCCAGACGTGCCAGCGTGCGGTTGAGACGGGCGAGACCGAGATCAATCGCGCTCGGGTGCAGCGTCTGCTGCCACGTGAGCCACTCAGTCAGCGATGTGAAGCGCATGGCGGGAACGTCACAGAACCGAAAACCCGAAGACGATGACGCCGGTCGCGCGACCCGGCAACCGGTCTCAAGCGGGAGGCGGCAGCGCCTTGTTGGTGAACATGGCGAGCAGGCCGCCGATGCGGTCGCGCATGTCACGCCGGTCGACGATCATGTCGAGCGCGCCGTGTTCCAGCAGGAATTCGCTGCGCTGAAAGCCCTCGGGCAATGTTTCACGCACCGTCTGCTGAATCACGCGGGCGCCGGCGAAGCCGATCAGCGCCTTCGGCTCGCCGATATTCACGTCGCCGAGCATCGCCAGGCTGGCGGAGACACCACCCGTCGTCGGGTCCGTCATGACGGAAATGTACGGGATGCGCTCACGCGCCATGCGCGCCAGGACGGCGCTGGTCTTGGCCATCTGCAACAGCGACAGGAGAGCTTCCTGCATGCGCGCACCGCCGCTGGCGGTAAAGCAGATCAGCGGCACACGGTGTTCGATGCAGTACTCGGCGGCGCGTGCAAAACGTTCGCCGACCACCGAGCCCATCGAACCACCCATGAACTGGAATTCGAATGCGCACGCCACCACCGGCATGCCAAGCAGCGTGCCAGCCATGACGATCAGGGCGTCCGTCTCCTCGGTGCTCTTCTGCGCCTGCAACAGACGGTCGCGATACTTCTTGCTGTCGCGAAACTTGAGCGGATCTTCCGGCTCGACATTATTGGCAAATTCGGTATACGAATCCGGATCGAGAAAACGTTCGAGGCGTTCCCGCGCACCGATGCGCATGTGATGCGAACACTTCGGGCAAACATGCAGATTGCGCTCGAGTTCCGCCCGATACAGCACGGCGTCGCAGGCCGCACACTTCATCCACAAACCTTCCGGAACCGAACGCGTACGGCGTTCGGTCTTGATCCGCGAAGGCATGATCTTTTCGAACCAGGTCATGGCAGACGTATTCCCATTGTTGTCCGGAATCAAAGCATTGAACGTCCTGTTCGATGCTTTGAGCAGCGAGTGCGGCACGTATCCGTACTCACTGGGCGGGCACGGGCCCGCAAGAGGCGGCATCTATACTTGGTCTCGACGGACCGGGCAAGGGAAGCCCAGGAGTTCGCCGGCGGTGCTCGACAGGTTCAGCGTTCCCTCGTACTGGATCCCCGCCAGGTAGAGGCCGTCCGGCGGCGCCGTAATCCCCCCGACTTTGCGATCGCGTGCTTCCAGCACCTTCCCCACCCACTCGATCGGCTGATCTCCGCGGCCGACCGCAATCAGCGTACCGGCGATGTTGCGCACCATGTGATGCAGGAATGCGTTCGCCGTGACATCGATGCATAGGAGTTCACCCTGTCGCCGGACCTGGATGTCCTGCAGGCGGCGTATCGCCGAGCGCGACTGACACTCGGCGGCGCGGAATGACGAAAAATCATGCTGGCCGATCAACTGCTGCGCGGCGACGTGCATGCGCTCGTGATCGAGCGGTTCGCGAATCCAGGTGACATTGCCGGCGCGCAGCGCCGGGCGCACTTGCCGGTTGAGGATGAAATACCGATAGCTGCGTGACATCGCGCCGAACCGCGCATGGAACGAGTCAGGCACTTCCGCGGCCCATAGCGCGCTGACGTAACGCGGCAGATTGGCATTGGTGCCCAGCACCCAGCTGCGTTGGGAACGCACGGACGGGGAATCGAAATGCACGACCTGAATCGCCGCATGCACACCCGCGTCGGTGCGCCCCGCCGCAACGACGCCTACCGGATGATCGGCAACGAGCGCAATGGCTTTTTCGACGACGGACTGCACGCCGCGCGCATGCGGCTGCGATTGCCAACCGGCAAACGCACTTCCGTCATATTCGAGTCCGAGAGCAATGCGGGGCATAAGCTAGGCCGTAGGCTCTAGGCTCGAGGCAGGAAGCAAAACAGGGCGGAGCTTGCTCTGAATTCTTCCCTGGAGCCTACAGCCAAGGGCCTGCAGCCTTCCCTCTCAGCGGATCGAGTCCAGCAGCCGCTGGGCTTCCTGCTTCTGGTTGGACGTACCTTCCTGCAGCACTTCTTCGAGAATGCTGCGGGCGCCGTCCGGATCGCCCATATCCATATAGGCGCGGGCCAGATCGAGCTTCGTACCCACTTCACTCATCGTGACGGGTTCGAGCTCCGACAATTCCATTTCGGTCGTGAAGACCTGCTTGTTGGTCGGTGCATGATCGTCCGCGCCGAGCGCCTCGCCTACGTCCAGATCGATCTTCTGGAATTCGCTGGTGTGATCGGCAAACACATCGTCGGAGAACCGATCGGAATCGGCGCGCGGCTGACGCAGCGTATCGCCACCGAAGGGCTGATCAATGTTGTCCAGATCCACGTCCAGATCTGCGGCCGACACCCGCATCTCCGCGGTGCTGTCGACATCCATTCGCGGCTGTTCGACGGTATCGCCGCCACCAAGATCGACGTGATCGATGTACACCGTGCCGGTGCTTTCGATGTCGAACTCCTCGACCCGCGGCGCTTCCATCGTGCGATCGAGGCTGCCC
Organism: Povalibacter sp.; assembly: GCF_036520495.1. Lineage (GTDB taxonomy): Bacteria > Pseudomonadota > Gammaproteobacteria > Steroidobacterales > Steroidobacteraceae > Steroidobacter. The sequence continues at coordinate 85,405 of NZ_DATDJO010000040.1, forward strand.
AGCGAAGGCGCGAGCTGTGTCAGCTCATCGTCGCGCAGCGCATGGGCATCGATTTCATCGTCGGCCGGAATGTCCTTTTCGAGCGATGCCGTCTGCTCGAGTGCGCCTGTCGTTTCCAGCGAGTCGACGTCGAGGCCGAGGTCATCGAGCGACAATTCGGCCGTCTGTTCGGTGGACGCCCTGGTGAACAGCTGTGAGTCGACCTTTTCGCGAACCGTCTGCGACCCACGATCCCACTGGGATTCCCTGCGGTCGCCGAGCATCGGCGATTCGATCGTCGGCGTCTCCTGGGTGCGCGCGAGCGGATCCATTTCGCGGGTCGGCTCTTCGTCGCTCTCGAACTTCGGCTCATCCAGCAGGAAGTCGAGATCCGAGTTTGCGGAGGACGACGACGCACCCTTGCGCTCGCCGCTGCCGAATTCCATGTCGAGAGCCCCCGCTCCATCAGCGTCGGGCTCGGCAAAAAGATCGAGGTCGACGCGGTTCTCACCGCCTTCGAGATTGACGTCGACCAGGTCGACGCGAGCCGCGCTGCCGTCGGCCTTGAACATCGAATCTTCCGGGGCGATCTGCCGCCCCATGATCGCGACCTTGTCCCACTCACCCGCCGTTTCCTGAGCGCGGGTCATGTGCAATTCGCGCGCGGTGTCGAGGAACAGATCGCGGTTGCCCCAGACGAAGTAGATCTCGAGCAACTTGAGCTTGAGATCGCGACGCTGCGGTTCGCGCTCGATGGCGATCTTCACCAGGTCGGCCGCCTGGTCGTAGAGACCGTAGGCCATGTGGAAGTCGGCTTCCGCCAGCGCGTCCTGCTGATCGAAACGGACCGATGTTTCGCTGCTCAGCGTGTCATCAACGGGCTTGGGCTCGGTGATCGAGATGGCCGGCGCCGCTGGCCGCGTCGACGTGGCTTCTCTGCGAACGGACGTGATGGGCTCCGGCTCGTCATCGAAGTTGCCGAGCGGCTCCTCCGCGGTGTCGCCGTCCATGCTGAACACATCGGCGCGTCCACGGGCGGCCGTCGCAGTTGCTGGAATCGCTTTGTCGAAACGAGGCTCGAACGCGGACGGCGTGAACGAGTCCAGATCCGACGAATCGCTCGATTCACGGCGACGCTTCAGGAAGGCGAAGATCAGACCAATCACCAGGAGCAGGCCCGCAACCACCGGGACCCACCAGAAGTCGCCGATGCGATCGACGAAGGACGGGGCTGGCTCCTGGACCGCTTGCGGCTTCGGACGGACTGGCTTGGATGTCTCGGTCGGTTCGGAGGCAGGAGCCGTCGGCGCTGCATCCGTCGCAGCCGGCACCTCGGCTGGTTGTTCGGCGGACGCTTCGGGCTGGGTTACCGGAGGCGTTTCGCTGACACCCTGCTGAACATTCGACAGATCGGGACTCGCGACCTGAAGGCGCTTGTCCTCTGCAGCCGGCGTCGTACCGGTGCCAGCGCTGGCAGACGGCTGTTGCGTCGGCTGGGCCGGCGCAGGTGTGACCGAGGGTGCAGCAGCAGCCTCTTCAGGGGTAACCAGTCGCAGGCGGGTGGATTGATCTTCGGAGGCGGTCCGGAACGAACTGCTCCACGCTTCCTGCTGCTGGGCCACTTCCGCTGACGCTTCCGCGCGCGACACGGCTTCGATCTCGGCGAGATCCGGCACGCGCAGGACGCTGCCGGCCTTGAGGCGATTGATGTTGCCGGCGAAGGCTTCCGGATTGGCGCGGAAAAGGGCAATCATCGTCTGGTTCTGCGCACCTGGCGACGCGCCTGGATTCATCTCACGTGCGATTCGGGACAGCGTGTCATTGCGCTGAACTTCGTAGGAGCCGCCAACGACCGCCGGTGCAGCGGTGCGCGCCGGGGTTTCGTCCTGTGTGACCGTTTCGGGCGCAGGCACGGGACGGGTCGGCTCCGCAGGCGTCGCCGGACGCTCGATGCGGCCTTCGGTGCGAGCACCAGACTGAGGCGCAGTCACCGGACGATTCGCGTCGGACTGCGATGGTACGAAGACCGGCGGATCGAGCAGCACGGTGTATTCGCGCAACAGGCGCCCGCGGCCCCAATTTGCTTCCACCAGAATCGTCACGAAGGGTTCGGTGATCGAACGGTTCGACGTGACCTTGATCGTCACCTGACCATCGCGCGAGCGGCTGATGGCAAAATCGAAGTTGGAAAGATAAGCAGGCCGATCGATCCCATAGCGCGCGAACAGCTCATTGCTCGCGAGCGTGACCTTGAGTTCGGCGATCTCTTCGCGCGTCGGCGCAATGACTTCGATGTCTGCATCGAAGGGCTGATTGAGCGCAGAGTTGAGTCGGATCTCACCCAGGCCAAGCGCGTACAGCGTTGCGGGGGACAGCATGACGCCCGTCACCAGCAGGCGCGGCAAATATCTTCTCATCAGCTCTCCCGACCGTGTCCTGAGCATCCCTAATTCTTGCCGGTTAGTTATGTAATGGATCGGCGCGACACTTTATTGAGCCAAAAGCTCAAGTGCTTCATGACCTTGCGCGCGCAAATATAGCTTACAGGTAATCTTTTACCAAAATCTCGGCGATCTGGACGCTATTTAAAGCAGCTCCCTTGCGAACGTTATCGGACACAATCCACAAATTCAGACCCCGATCGTGGCTGATGTCCTCCCGGATTCTGCCAACGTAGACTGGGTCCGTTCCGGCACCTTCGGTCACGGGCGTCGGGTACCCGCCCGGCTGGCGTTCGTCCAGCACCACGACTCCAGGCGCACGTTGCAGGATTTCCCTGGCATCGGCTGCAGAGAGCTTGCGGCGGGTTTCGATGTGTACGGCTTCGGAATGACCGAGGTAGACACCGACCCGCACGGCCGTGGCGTTCACGCGAATGGATTTGTCTTCGAGGATCTTCTGGGTCTCCCAGAACATCTTCATCTCTTCCTTGGTGTAGCCGTTGTCCAGGAATACATCGATCTGCGGCACACAGTTGAGGGCGATCTGTTTGGCGATCACCTGTGCCGTGACGGGTTCGCCCCCGACGATGGCCTTGATCTGCGCCGTGAGCTCATCCATCGCCTTCTGACCGCCGCCGGAGACGGACTGATAGGTGGCCACGTTGATGCGCTCGATCTGCGCAGCATCGTGCAGCGGCTTCAACGCCACCAGCATCTGCATGGTCGAACAGTTGGGATTGGCGATGATGTTGTGCTTGCGATAGCCCGCAATGGCGTGCGGATTCACTTCCGACACGACCAGGGGAATGTCGTCCTGGTAACGGAACTGCGAGGTGTTGTCGACGACCACGCAGCCAGCAGCGCCGGCGCGGACGGCATGAACCCTGGAAACGCTCGCCCCTGCGGAGAACAGCCCGACCTGCGCCTTCGAGAAATCGAAGGTATCGACGTCCAGCACGGGGATATCCACGCCGCGGAATCGAATCGTCTTGCCGACCGAACGTGCGCTGGCCAGCGGATAGAGATTCCCGACCGGAAAGTTGCGCTGCTCCAGGATCGCCAGAATGGTCTGGCCCACCAGACCGGTGGCTCCCAGGACCGCGACATTCCAACTTCTGCTCATGGCGACTCGGTGCTTCTGAACGATTGAGAGGGTGTTCGATCGAGCGTCGTGCCTCGCAAACCGAGCACGGCGCAAACGGTGGCCAACACTACAATAAAGGCTGCAGTGACATAAGATGCTCGCGCTGAAAACGTTGCCCAGATCACACCCGCGAGCAGACTGCCGGCCAAACCCCCGCCTCCGTACGCCACACTGCTGAACAACGACTGCCCGGTACTCTGCAATGACGCAGGAAACTCCCGATGCGCCGTCAGCACGATGGCGAAATGCAGGACGGCGAAACTCAGGCAATGGAGCAGCTGTGACGCCGCCAGCAGCATCGGATAGGACACCAGCCAGGCCACCATCATCCATCGCAACGCCGTACCGGCGGCCGCGGCGATGAACAGGGTGCGAATGGAGAATCGCTCCAGCAGGGATTGTCCCATGGCGAATACGCCGACTTCCGCCAGGACGCCGAGAGCCCACAGCAACCCGATCGTCGACTTGCTGTAGTGGTTCATCTCCAGCCAGATTGAGAAGAAAGCGTAGTAGGCGCCGCTGCTCATGATCACCAGCGTGGCCACGGCCAGCGCCGCAACGACGGCACGTGAACGCACCACCAGGCCGAATTCCCGCATCGACACGGGCTTGGTCGCTACGGCCATCTGCGAGAGCGTCAACGTCATGAGGAAGGCGCCAATCATCGGCGGCAATGCCAGCCATGGCACCCATCCGTAGCCCTCGCGTTCGAGGATGAATCCGCCGAGCGCAGTGATGACGATAAAACCGATGGAGCCCCACAGTCGCAGACGACCGTAGCGATGCGATTCCGCGCCGAGATGATTCAGCGCATGCGCATCGTAGAGCGGGACGATCGTGTTCCAGAAGGCGCCGAACAGCAGGCTGAGCAGGCAGAACGACAGCAGCCCGGACTGCAGCGGAAACAGCGCAAAACAACCCACCGCCATCGCCCCGGAGATCTGCAGTACGCGGGTCGGTCGCCGCGTGACATCGGCGATCCAGCCCAGCGCCAGAGGCACGACGACACGAGCCCCGGACACCAGCGCGATCAGCAACCCGATCTCGACGGGGCCGAATCCGCGCAGTGCCAGGTAAGGACTCCAGAACGGCGCAAATATCCCGACCGCACCGAAGTACATGAAGTACCCGGCGGCGAGACGCTGCGAACTGGAACTCACTCGTGTGCGGGGATGATCGGCGTACCCGGCACGACGTCGGCGTTCTGTGCGCGATGCCTCAGGTAGTGATCCATGAGCACCAGCGCCAGCATGGACTCGGCAATCGGCGTTGCGCGCAGCCCGACGCAGGGATCATGGCGACCCGTCGTGACCACGTCGGTCACCTTGCCCTGCAGGTCGATCGTCTCACCGGGAATGATGATGCTCGACGTCGGCTTGAGCGCGATGCTGACGACGATGTCCTGGCCGGACGAGATGCCGCCGAGCACACCACCTGAGTTATTGGAACGGAATCCCTGCGGCGTGAGTTCGTCGCGATGTTGCGATCCGCGTTGTGCGACCGATGCAAAGCCCGCGCCGATCTCTACTCCCTTGACTGCGTTGATGCTCATCATCGCGTGGGCGATGTCGGCATCGAGCCGATCGAAGACCGGTTCGCCCAGGCCCACCGGCACACCGGTTGCAATCACATTGACGCGCGCGCCGACCGAATCGCCGTCGCGGCGCAGATTGATCATGTAGTTCTCCAACTCCTCGTTGCGCGACGGATCGGGAGAGAAGAAGGGATTGTCGTACGCCGCCTCGATGTTCTTCGGTTCGAGCGTGAGCGGCCCGAGTTGGGCGAGATAGCCGCGGATCGTCAGCGACAGCCGTTCCTTGAGGTATTTGCGCGCAATGGCACCGGCCGCGACACGCATGACCGTCTCACGCGCGGACGAGCGTCCACCGCCACGGTAGTCACGGAAACCGTATTTCTGCTGGTAGGTGTAGTCGGCGTGTCCCGGACGGAAACGATCCTTGATCTTCTCGTAGTCCCGCGAGCGCTGGTCTTCGTTGTGAACCAGCAGGCCGATCGGCGTGCCCGTGGTGCGGCCCTCGAAAACACCCGAGAGGATCTGTACCTGATCCGGCTCCTGACGCTGACTGGTGTGGCGCGACGTTCCCGTCCGGCGCAACTCGAGCCACGGCTGAATGTCGGACTCCGCGAGTGCCAGTCCCGGCGGACAGCCATCGACGATGCAGCCCAGCGCCGGGCCGTGGCTTTCGCCGAACGTCGTGACAGTGAACAGTTTGCCTAGTGTGTTGCCGGACATGATGGGATCGATCTCAATTCGCCGACGTGCATTCTAACGACTAACCGCCACCGGCCAGCGATTTCAGTTGCGCCGCCGTGAGCAGGAAGACACCGCCGCCCCCATGCTCGAACTCCAGCCATGTGAAGGGCACGCGCGGAAATGCATCGACGAGCGCGTCCTCGGAATTGCCGACCTCGGTGATCAGGATGCCGTGCGGCTCGAGGTGATCGCAGGCCTGCGCAAGAATGCGCCGCACGATGTCCAGACCATCATCGCCCCCATACAGCCCAAGACGCGGCTCGCGCTGATATTCCTCCGGCAACCCGGCCAGTTCGTCGCTGCCGACGTAAGGCGGATTCGCCACGATCACGTCGTAACGGCGGTCGCCAATACCATCGAAGACATCCGAGCGCACCGCCCGCACCCGATCGGCCACCTGATGCTTGTTGATGTTGATCCGGGTGACGGCGAGTGCGTCGTCGGAAATATCTGCGGCATCGACACTCGCCTGCGGCAAGGCCAGCGCCGCTGCGATGGCGATGCATCCTGATCCGGTGCCTATATCCAGAACCGAGCGGATGTTGTCGGTGTCGATCCACGGCTCGAACCCAGCCTCGATGAGTTCCGCGATGGGTGAGCGCGGCACGAGCACACGTTCATCGACGTAAAACTCATGACCGGCGAACCACATCCGATGCGTGAGGTACGCAACGGGGACGCGTTCGCGGATGCGGCGCTCGAACAATTGCAGAACCTCCTCGCGCTGACGCGGGCCGAGTTCGCGCGTATACACCTGCGGCGCATCCTCATGTCGCAGACCGGCGCCGAAGAACACCAGTTCGGCAGCTTCATCGACGGCATTGTCGGTGCCATGACCGAACCACACCTTCGCCGCGGAAAACAGGCTGGCGCCGTGACGGATCAGGTCTTCGACGGTACGTAGTGGCGGCAGGCTGGACATGGGGTGGCAGATTCCGGGCAGAGATCAGGTCGTTACCGTGCAATAATTCGCGGCCTTGAAACTCGACGAAATCGTCTCGTCTTTCCAGCCATGTCCCGTAAACAGTCCATCGCCGTCGCCGCGGTCGTCGCCATTGTAGCCATTGCAAGCGGCATGCTGCTGGCGCGCTCGATTCTCAACCCTCGTGGCCCGGTCCAGCTTGGGCTGGCCCAGGCGACCCTGCTCGAACCGGCGCGTCCGCTGCCGGCTTTCAGTCTCGTCGATCAGGACAACGCGACTTTCGATGACGCCCGGCTGAAGAATCGCTGGAGCCTGCTGTTCTTCGGCTTTACGCACTGCCCCGACGTGTGCCCGACGACCCTGGGTGTACTGGCCCAGAGCGAAAAATCACTGGCCGATCTGCCGGAAGCCGAGCGCCCCCAGATCGTCCTGGTCTCGGTCGATCCCAAGCGCGACACGCCGGCCCAACTTGCGTCCTACGTGAAATTCTTCAGTCCCTCGTTTACCGGCGTGACCGGTTCGCAGGAAGACATCGATGCGTTTACGCGCGCACTGGGCGTACCAGTGGCCATCAGCCCGCTGCCGAACGGCGACTACACCGTCGATCATTCCGCAGCGATTTTCCTGGTGAACCCGCAAGGACAATTGCGGGCATTGATCTCCGGCCCGCACACGGCCACCGTCCTCGCGGACGATTACCGCCGCATCGTCGAGGCCGGCTGAGTCCATGACCGAACGCATTCCCGATTCCGACAACGTGACGCTCGGCGACCGGCTCTTTGCCGGATTGCAGTACGTCTTGCCGAAGCACCTGCTGTCACGACTCATCTACAGTGTGATGCGCACCGAATCGCCGGCGCTGCGCCGGCTCATCATCGCCAACTTTCTGCGCGGCTATGACGTCAACATGACGGAAGCCGTCCAGTCGGATCCATTCGCCTATCGCAGTTTCAATGATTTCTTCACGCGTGCCCTGCGCCCCGATGCACGGCCGATCGCTGCCGGCGACGATGTCGTGGTGAGTCCGGTGGATGGCACCCTGAGTCAATGCGGAGCGATCCGTGATGGTCAGCTGCTGCAGGCCAAGGGCCACGATTACTCGCTGCTGGAATTGCTAGCCAATGACACCGCAGCAGCCGCGACCTATCGCAACGGCAGCTTCGCGTGCATCTATCTCGCACCGTACAACTATCACCGCATCCACATGCCGGTGGCGGGCACCGCGCGCAGTACGGTGTATGTGCCGGGCGATCTGTTCAGCGTAAACACAGCGACAGCGCGTACCGTGCCGCGCCTCTTTGCCCGCAACGAACGTGTCATCTGTGATTTCGACACGGCGTTCGGCCGTGCCGCCATGATCCTGGTGGGAGCGCTGTTCGTCGGCAGCATGGCAACAGTGCATTGCGGCGAGATCAATCCACCGCCGCGTCGGCGCAAAGCGCCGGTCACGATCGACAAGGGCATCGGACACCCGTTTGCCAAGGGCGAAGAACTCGGCCGCTTCAACATGGGCTCGACGGTGGTGATGCTCTTCCAGCAGGATCGGATTCGCTGGGAGCCAGCACTCGCGCCCCAACGCAAAGTCGTTCTCGGCGCGACCATCGCTCAAGCCATCGCCCGGTCATGACCGCCTGGAAGCCGACTGCGCCGATCGCAACACTCGAGATGCGGGCCAGCATGCTGCGCGCCGCACGCGAGTACTTCACCGCAACCCGCGCCCTGGAAGTCGAAACACCGACGCTGAGCGCCGCGGCCGTGACGGACGTGCATCTCGCCAGCGTTGCGGCCACGGCCATCGGTCAGCAGCGATTCCTGCACACCTCGCCCGAATACGCGATGAAGCGTCTGCTGGCCGCCGGATGCGGCGACATCTGGCAGATCGGTCGCGTGTATCGCGATGGCGAAGCGGGCCGCTGGCACAACCCTGAGTTCACGTTGATCGAGTGGTATCGACTCGGCATCGATCATCACGCGCTGATGTCGGACGTCGAACGGCTGATCGGCGCCGTCATGCCTGCGTCGCGTCATGTCGATCGCTCCGAACGGCTGACCTATCGCGAGGCAGTGCAGCTGCACAGTGGCGTCGATGCCTTCAACGATCCCGTTGCGGTCTTGGTGGCAAGACTCGAGAGCGCGGGCATCGAGGTGCCGGCGTCCATTCGCGCCGATCGCGATGGCTGCCTGGATCTGATCATCAGCACGCTCGTCGGTCCGCAACTCGGCCATGACCGACTCACGTTCATCTATGACTACCCGGCGTCGCAGGCGGCACTGGCGCAGACGCGCGGGCCCGTGGCGTCGCGCTTCGAGGCCTATCTCGATGGTGTCGAGCTCGCCAACGGTTTTCACGAACTGGGCAATGCCGCGGAGCAGCGCGCACGCTTCGAGCAGGACCTCGCAGGTCGCAGGCAGCGAGGCCTGCCGGCAATGCCGATCGACGAGAACTTCCTGGCCGCACTGGAGTACGGGCTGCCGGACTGTTCAGGTGTCGCGCTGGGCTTCGACCGGCTGGTCATGTGCGCGGTGGGTGCCAAGCACATCGATGAAGTGATCGCATTCCCTTTCGAGAGGGCCTGACCATGCACGAGTCGAGCATCGCGGCCGACCTGCCCAAGCCGAAGCTTTATGCCGAACTGGCGCGCGAACTGCAGTCATTGATTGCCGGCGAGCCCGACGACATCGCGAATTTCGCGAATGCCTCTGCCCTGCTCTTCAACTCGCTGCCTGATCTGAACTGGGCGGGTTTCTACCTGCTCAAGCGCGGCGAACTCGTGGTCGGACCGTTCCAGGGCAAACCCGCCTGTGTGCGCATTGCGATGGGCAAGGGTGTGTGCGGAACGTCTGCCGCGCGACGCGCGACGATACTCGTGACCAACGTGCACGACTTTCCCGGCCACATTGCCTGCGATTCAGCGTCGAACTCGGAAATCGTGGTGCCGATGATTGCCGGCGATGAGCTGCTCGGCGTACTGGACCTGGACAGTCCGACGCTGGCGCGCTTCGATGAGGAGGATCAGGCGGGCCTCGAAGAATTCGTGGCCACGCTGCTGCGGCAGATTCGTCCTGCCTGAACACTCCCCCGCTCGCGGGGGAGGTCCGAAGAAAATTATGAGCTTTTCGCGCGGGCGATGTACTCGCCGGTACGCGTATCGACACGGATCGTCTCGCCTTCGCTGATGAACAGCGGCACGCGCACGATCGCACCGGTCTCGAGTTCCGCAGGCTTGCCGCCGCCAGTGGCGGTATCGCCGCGCACGCCGGGATCGGACTTCACGATCTTGAGCTCCACGTGAGCAGGCGCGGTGACGTTGAGCGGCACGCCGTTCCACAGCATCACGACGCATTCCATGCCGTCCTTCAGCCACTTCATCGTGTCGCCGACGGCGTCCTTACCCGCCGTGTACTGCTCGAACGTGTCCGGCACCATGAAATGCCAGAACTCACCATCGGCGTACAGGTACTGCATGTCCGTCTCGACGACGTCAGCCGCTTCCACGGTGTCGCCCGACTTGAACGTGCGTTCGATGACGCGACCGGTCTTCAGGTTGCGCACACGTACGCGGTTGAACGCCTGACCCTTGCCGGGTTTGACCATCTCGTTCTCGACGATCGAATACGGATCGTTCTCGAGGATGATCTTGACGCCTGACTTGAACTCGTTGGTGGAAACACTGCCCATGGAGATACGCCGCCTAGGTCGTTTGCTGAATTCATTAAGCGCTGCCCGGGAGGCCGGACATCCGCAGTGTGACTGCGAAAATCCGATCTGCGAGAATCCGGCCCGCTTTACGGGGCTCTGTCGTCCCCGAACTAGGGGGCCTGCATTCAAGGGCCCGGGAAAAGGGCGCCGATGATAGCCGCAAGCACAAGTACAGGCCAGCACGACCGCGATTTGCCGCGTCAGCGCTGGCAACAGGCTATGGCCGATGCCGTCGCCTCCCCTGCCGAGCTGTGCGCGCTTCTTGGCCTCGACCCCTCCATCGCGGCGCCCGGCAGCGCCAACTTCCCGCTGCGAGTGCCACGCGGCTTCGTGGCCCGCATGCGTCATGGCGATCCGCGCGATCCGCTGCTCCTGCAGGTCCTGCCGACGCATGCCGAATCCATCCAGGCCCCCGGCTTTCTCTCCGATCCGGTCGGTGACCAGGCCAGCCGCGCTGGCGCCGGCGTCCTGCACAAGTACGCAGGCCGGGCGTTGCTGATCGCAACCGGCGCCTGTGCGATTCACTGTCGCTACTGCTTTCGTCGCCACTTCCCCTACGCGGAGGATTCGGCGCTGGCCGATGGCTGGCGCGGCGCCATCGACTATCTGCAATCGGACCCCACGATCAGCGAGGTGATCCTGAGCGGCGGCGACCCGCTCAGCCTGAGCGATCGGCGACTGGCGCAGCTGACCGATGCACTGCTGCGCGTGCCGCACATTCGCCGCCTGCGCATCCACACGCGTCAGCCGATCGTGTTGCCCGAGCGCGTCGATGCGGGTTTGCTGAAATGGCTATCAGATCTGCCCCTACAGAAGGTCATGGTCGTGCATGCCAATCATGCCAACGAGATCGATCAGGAGGTCGCGAGCGCGTGTCGGGAACTCGCTGCCCGCAACGTCACTTTGCTCAATCAATCCGTCCTGCTTGCCGGCGTCAACGACTCGGTGACAGCACTGGCGCAGTTGAGCGAAGCACTGATGGCGATCAACGTTCTGCCCTATTACCTGCATGTCCTGGATCGCGTGCAGGGTGCAGCGCATTTCGAGGTGGATGAAGCGACCGCGTTACAACTGCATGCGGGACTGCTGGAACGCCTTCCCGGCTACCTGGTGCCCCGCCTGGTACGGGAAGTGCCGGGCGCGCCATCCAAGACGCCCGTCACGCTCGGCAGCGGAGGTTGCTGACAGAATCTGACTCCGGTGTGATTAGGTCATTCGCCCGGGCTGGCATTGACCGACCGCAATTCGTGAAGGAGTTCCGCTTGGCCGAGCAAGCCCCCATTCCTCTGATCGTCCTGACGCGACACCAGGACAATGTGGAGGCTATCAACAGCACGTTGCGCAATGCCGGACTGGCGGCTCGCTGCAACTGGATCCGCGAACTCAACGACCTGGGCGATGCGCTCGCCCAGATCAATCCGCACATGCTCATCGCCTTCGTCGGCCCGGATGCGTCCGACACCTCGAAAGTGATGGCCGTCGCCGCGCAGTTCGGCAATGGCACCCCCGTCGTGATCGCCCGCGATCAGGCCGATGAAGACATCATCGCAGCTGCCATGCAGCAAGGCGCTCGCGATGTCGTCACACTGCGTAACGCCGTGCGCTTGCAGTCCGTAGTTTCGCGCGAACTCACAGCCCACCAGCAGACGCGCTCGCTGAACAACACCCTGCACTCCGCCCGCGAGTATCGCGCGCAGCTCAAAACGTTCATGGCGGGCTCGGCCGACGCGATCGCCTACGTGCAGGAAGGCATTCTGGTCGACGCCAATCCGGCGTGGATCGAACTCTACGGATACCCCGACGCCGAGGCGCTCCTCGGCACACCGCTCATGGACGTGTTCGATCCTTCCGCCCATGCGGCGCTGAAAGGCGCGCTCGTCGCCTGCATGCAGGGCAAGTGGTCCGATCATTCGCTGCGGGCGGCCGCGCTGCTCAGCGACGGCAGCTCCGTGCCGCTCGACATCGAACTCAGCGTCGCCGAGTTCGACGGCGACCCGGCAGTGCGCCTGTGCGTACCCTCGCAGAAGAAAGACGCCGGCAATCTCGACGAACGGCTCACGGATGCACTCGAACGCGACGCAGCCACGGATACCCTGCAGCGCAAGTTCTTCGTGAAGTGGCTGCAGGAGTCGCTGAGCCAGCCGATCCGGGCCGGCGTGCGCCACGTGGTTTCCATCCAGCCTGACCGGCTCGGCATTCTGGCGGACGATATCGGCCCTCTCGGCTTCGAGGATTTCATCGGTCAGGTCGCCGGGGTCATCAACGAGGTCCGTCAGCCCAACGACCTGATTGGCCGCTTCGGCGACGGCAACTTCATGCTGCTGATGGAACGCGGCACGACACGGGACATCGAGACCTGGGGCCGGCAGCTGACCCAGAAGATCGGCTCGCAGGTTCTGCGGGTCGGCGCCAAGCAGATCTCCTGCACCTGCACCATCGGGATCGGGATGGTCGATCCGCGCACTCCGGACGCTGCGGCGTCGATCAACGACGCCATCGGGGCGCGTCTCAACGGCCACGAAGCCGGCGGCAATCGTGTTCACCTGGTCGATCACCTCGAAGAAGACACCCGCCAGCAGGCGTCGGATGAGATCTGGGTGAAGCGAATCAAGACCGCGTTGATGGAAAACCGCTTCCGGCTCATGCAGCAACCGGTCGCCAGCCTGCTCGGCGGCGAACGCGGCATGTACGACGTGCTGGTCCGCATGGTCGACGAGCAGGGAGAGGAAGTGTTGCCAGGCGAATTCATGGCGGCCGCCGAACGCAACGATCTGATGAAGAACATCGACCGCTGGATCATCGGCGCCGCCATGTCGGTCTGCTCGAGCCGCAAGATCGACAAACTCTTCGTGCGTCTGTCGAAGGATTCGATGCGCGACAAGTCGCTGCTGCAGTGGCTGGCAAATCAGCTGAAGGCGACGCGCATCGATGCGGCGCATATCGTCTTCCAGATCAGCGAGCAGAACGCGACCGAATACCTCGCCGACACCGCCGAACTGGCGGCCGGCCTGCGCAAAGCCGGATTCCAGTTCGCCATCGAACATTTCGGTACCGGCCGTGATCCGCAGCGCCTGATTGCCAACCTGCCGCTGAACTACGTCAAGATCGACGGCACGCTGATGCAGGGCCTCTCCGTCGACCAGGGCCTGCAGCAGAAAGTGCGCGAGTTCGTCGACCAGGCCCGCGCCCGCAACATCAGGACCATCGCCGAGCGCGTCGAAGACGCCAATACCATGGCCGTGCTATGGCAGCTCGGCATCGAATTCATCCAGGGCTACTTCGTGAATGAACCCGAGCAGGTGGTGATGGGATAGGCCAGCTGGCCAATGGCTAACTGGCCGACCGGCTAACCGGCTCACTGGCCAGACGACGAGCCCCTCCTCCACTCTGGCCTGTTAGCCAGTTAGCCGATTGGCCAGGTAGCCAACTTCAGCCTTCGACCTCGAGCCGCTCCACCTTGCGCCAGCCCCGCGGCAGTACCGCGCCGCGCTGCGCACGTTCGCCGCGGTATTCCTTCAGCTCCGAATACTTGAGCGTCATCTTGCGATCGCCGGAGCGCACGATGAGGCTCTGGCTCGGCGCGACGACTGCTATGCCGGCGAGGAATTCTTCGCGGCTTTCGACCTTCTTCGATGACAGACCGAAGATCTTGTTGCCCTTGCCGCGCGGCAATTCAGGCAACTCTCCCACCGGGAAGGCGAGCAGCTTGCCTTCGTTGCTCACGGCGCAGATCAGTGCGCCATCGACCGCAGGCACGGCGGACGGCATCAGCACATTGGAACCGTCAGGCACCTTGAGCACGGCCTTGCCGGCCTTGTTGCGGGAATACAGTTCCTCGAGCTTCACCACGAAACCGTAACCGGCGTCGGACGCGAGCACCCAGCGATCCGCTGGCTCGCCCATCATCACGCCCGCGAAGCTCGCGCCTTCCGGCGGATCGATGCGACCTGTCAGCGGTTCACCCTGTCCGCGCGCCGACGGCAGTGTGTGAGCCAGCAGGCTGTAGGCACGTCCGGTGCTGTCGAGGAATATTGCTTGTTGCGTACTGCGCCCGCGGGCGGCGGACTGGAACGAATCGCCCGTCTTGTACGAGAGCGTCGCCGGATCGAGTTCGTGGCCTTTCGCCGCGCGTACCCAGCCACGCTCGGACAGTACGACCGTTACGGGCTCCACTGTCACCAGTTCGGTTTGATCGATGGCCTGCGCCGCAGCGCGCTCGACGATGCGGCTGCGACGGTTGTCACCGAAGGTTTCGGCGTCGGCGACCAGCTCATCACGCACCAGCTTGTTGAGGCGCGCCTTGCTCTTCAGGTTTTTCTCCAGCTCGTCGCGCTCGTCGGCCAGCTCCTTCTGCTCGCCGCGAATCTTCATCTCTTCGAGCTTGGCCAGATGACGCAGCTTCGTTTCCAGAATTGCCTCGGCCTGGATCTCCGTCAGCGTGAAGCGCTTCATCAGCACCGGCTTGGGCTCTTCCTCGCGGCGGATGATGCGGATCACCTCATCGAGGTTCAGATAGGCAATGAGCAAACCATCGAGGATATGCAGTCGCGCCAGCACCTTGTCGAGCCGCCACTGCAGGCGCTTCGTCACGGTGTCGAGGCGGAACGTCAGCCATTCCTGCAACAGCGACCGGAGGTCCATCACCCGCGGCCGACCGTCGAGGCCGATGATGTTCAGGTTGACGCGATACGTACGCTCGAGGTCCGTCGTAGCAAAAAGATGCGCCATCAACTGCTCGACATCGATGCGATTGGAACGCGGCACGATGACGATGCGGGTCGGATGCTCGTGATCGGATTCGTCACGCACGTCCTCGACCATCGGCAGCTTCTTCGCCTGCATCTGTGCGGCGATCTGTTCCTGGATGCGGCTGCCGGAGACCTGGTACGGCAGCTGCGTCAGGACGATCTCAGCGTCTTCCATTTCATAGACGGCGCGCGCGCGAATCGAGCCGGAGCCCGTCTTGTAGATCTGGCGGATCTCATCCTTCGACGAAATGATCTCGGCGCCAGTGGGGTAATCCGGTCCCTTGATGCTCTTGCAGAGCTCACCGAGCGTGGTCTCCGGATCGTCGATCAGCTTGAGACAGGCTGCGACGACCTCGCGCAGATTGTGCGGCGGGACGTCGGTCGCCATGCCGACCGCGATACCGGTCGCGCCATTCAACAGCACGTTGGGAACCCGCGCCGGCAACAGGATGGGCTCTTCCATCGTGCCGTCGAAATTCAGCTGCCAGTCGACCGTGCCCTGCCCCAGCTCCGACAGCAGCAATGCCGCGTATTTAGTCAGTCGCGATTCGGTGTAACGCATCGCAGCGAACGACTTCGGATCGTCCGGCGAGCCGAAGTTGCCCTGCCCGTCCACCAGCGGATAGCGGTACGAGAACGATTGCGCCATCAGCACCATCGCTTCGTACGCGGCCGAATCGCCGTGCGGGTGGAACTTGCCGATGACGTCGCCGATCGTGCGCGCCGACTTCTTGTGCTTCGACGCCGCGGACAAACCGAGTTCGCTCATCGCATAGACGATGCGGCGCTGCACCGGTTTCAGCCCGTCGCCGATATGGGGCAACGCGCGATCCAGGATGACATACATCGAATAGTCGAGATACGCCTTCTCGGTGAACACACGCAGCGGCTGGCGTTCGACGCCTTCGAAGTTGAGTGGCGGTTGGCTAGGCATGAAAAGCTTTGGTGACGAAAGTGACAGAAGTGACGAAAGTGACGAAGGTCAGAGCCAGAGAAAACCGTGACGCCTGACCTTCGTGACTTGCGCCACTCTCGTCACTGACGTCACTTTTCCCTCAGATCTGAGCCAGGTTGCCCTTGGTCTCCAGCCATTCGCGCCGGTCACCGGCGCGCTTCTTGGCCAGGAGCATGTCGAGCATCTGGTCGGCTTCGTCCTTGGCTTCGACGGTGAGCTGCACGAGGCGGCGCGACTCCGGCGCCATCGTCGTCTCACGCAACTGCAGCGCATTCATCTCGCCCAGACCCTTGAAGCGCGTGACGACCGGCTTGGCGCGAGGATGCTCGGCCGCGATGCGATCCAGCAGTCCCACCCTTTCGGCGTCATCGAGGGCGTAATACACCTGTTTGCCCACGTCGACGCGGTACAGCGGTGGCATGGCGACATAGACGTGGCCCGCAAGTACCAGCGGACGGAAGTGCCGCAGGAACAGCGCACACAGCAGCGTGGCGATGTGAGCGCCGTCCGAGTCGGCGTCCGCCAGGATGCACACCTTGTGATAACGCAGGCCGCCGAGCTTGTCGGAACCGGGATCGACGCCGATCGCGATGGCGATGTGATGCACTTCCTGCGATTGCAGCACCTGGGATGCGTCGACTTCCCAGGTATTGAGGATCTTGCCGCGCAGCGGCATGACTGCCTGGAATTCGCGATCGCGCGCCTGCTTCGCTGAGCCGCCGGCGGAATCACCTTCCACCAGAAACAGTTCCGAGCGCGACGGCTCCTGCGACGAGCAATCCGCGAGCTTACCCGGCAGCGCCGGACCGCTGGCAATGCGCTTGCGCGTGACCGTCTTTGCCGCCTTGAGGCGAGCCTGTGCGCCGGCAATCGCCAGCTGCGCAATTCTTTCGCCCGACTCCGGATGCTGGTTTAACCACAGGCCAAACTGATCCTTTACGACGCCAGAGACGAACGCCGCCGATTCGCGCGATGACAGCTTTTCTTTGGTCTGGCCGGCGAACTGCGCTTCCTTCATCTTGGTCGAGAGCACGTAACTCACGCCGTCCCAGATGTCTTCGGGCGCGAGCTTCAATCCCTTGGGCAGCAGATTGCGGAATTCGCAGAATTCCCGGATCGCCTCGGTGAGCCCGAGTCGCAGACCGTTGACGTGCGTCCCGCCTTGCACGGTCGGGATCAGGTTGACGTAGCTCTCCTCGACGCGCGTACCGTCGTCGATGCGCCATGCGACGGCCCACTCGGCCGCCTCCTGCGCACCCTTGACGCTGCCGCAGAACATCTCCGGAGGCAGCCATTCGCCCGGGCCCAGTGCTTCGAGCAGGTATTCGTTGACGCCGCCGGTATAGAGCCATTCATCGGTCTCGCCGGTCTGCTCATTGGTCAGCGTGACCTTGAGACCCGGGCAGAGCACGGCCTTGGCCTTCAACGTGTGCTTGAGCTTCGGGATCGAGAACGTCGGTGTCTCGAAGAATTGCGGATCGGGCCAGAAACGGACCGTCGTGCCGGTGTTGTTCTTGCCGACATCGCCCACGACCTGCAGCTTCGAGCTCACATGGCCGCTTTTGAAGCCGATGTTGTATTCCTTGCCGCCGCGCTTGACCCAGCACTCCAGGTTCTTCGACAGCGCATTGACGACGGAGACGCCGACGCCATGCAGACCACCGGCGAACTCGTAGTTCTTGTCCGAGAATTTTCCGCCCGCATGCAGGCGCGTCAGGATCAGTTCGACGCCGCTCAGTTTTTCCTTCGGGTGGATATCCACGGGCATGCCGCGTCCATCGTCCGAGACCTGCAGCGAGCCGTCCTTGAACACCGTGACGTCGATGCGCCTGGCGTGACCGGATTGCGCTTCGTCGACCGAGTTGTCGACGACTTCATGGGCAAGGTGATTGGGCCGACTGGTATCCGTGTACATGCCGGGGCGCCGGCGTACCGGGTCGAGTCCGGTAAGTACTTCGATGTCGGAAGCGGTATAGGACTGAGCCATCTAGTTCGCTGAATATCCGTGCGGGTGAAAAGCGCGCGAATCTTAGCATCGCCCCCGCGCCTGTGTGCCAGCGACGCCAGCCGCCGACGGATCAGACCAGATCGCCCCGCAGGGAATCCCGGATGGGCTTTGGCAGCGGACGCACTTCGTGCTGATAGTTTTCGTGGTTGACACCGACGCTGATATCGGCGCCCGCCTTGACGGCGGTGATCATGGCGGGCGTCAACTGGAAGCGCAGGAAATGCACCGCGGAAGTTTTTTCGTCGTTCTCGCGCTCCAGATCCTCATCGGCGATGGCATGCACCGGATCGAATCCCGCGACCTGCACCCAGCAGCGATCCTCGACGCCTTTCAGCCGCGTCAGCCGGATGCGCCGTTCTTCGACATCGGGAAATTCGAGCAGGAACGTCACCTTCCAGTTGGTGCCGTCGGGAATCAGCGGATTGTAGGAATCGAGTTCCTCCTGGATGCCAGCGGCCTCGAAGATCCGCTCCACCCGCAGCATTTCCTGGATCTGGTACTGGATGGTCAGCCGATCCTCGAAGCACCAGCTCGTATTCGGCCCCACGGTCAGGACGCGCTGGCGCTTGTGCTCCAGCACCCTGGCGCGGAATTGCTTGCGGGCCGTCGAGTACTGCTCGAGGCTCATGAGGTCGGCGCGGGAAAGTTTGCTCATGGCATCAGCGAAGAAGAATCGAAAGATTTCCACGGGGCAACACGGGACAGGAATACATTTCTGGAGCTCTGTCACCGCGTGTCACCCCGTGGAGATTCCTTATCTCCCAGATGGGCTTCCGCCTGCGCGGGAGTGACGGATTGATCAGAGGTTCCTCAGATTCCATAGGCCATGCGCAGCAGCTTGAGAGGATGCTCGGGCGGTCCGCCCTGCTCGAGTCCTGATTCGATCTGATGCCCGGCCATGGGACAGTCGCTGCTGTAGTGGTCCGCCTTCGCATCCGCGACTTTACGCATCACGGGCCGTCCAATCTTCATCGAGACGTCACGGTACTCCCGCTTCACCGCGTAAGTGCCGTTGTGTCCGGAACACCGCTCGATGGCATCGACCTGGGTATCCGGCACGAGCATCAGCACATCGCGGGTGCGCAGGCCCAGATTCTGTACACGCAGGTGGCAGGCAACGTGGTAGCTCACCTTGCCAAGGCGGCCCGCAAAATCGGTGCGCAGCAGACCCGCTTTGTACCGGGCCCAGAGATACTCGAATGGATCGAACATCGCATCGCGCACCCTGGCGACGGCGGCATCGTCCGGAAACATCAACGGCAGTTCCTGCTTGAACATCAACGTGCAGGAAGGAATCGGCGTCACGATGTCCCAGCCTGCGTCGACCTTCGCCGCCAGCGCGGGGATGTTGTCTTCCTTGAGCTTTTCGATCGCCCGCAGATCTCCCAGCTCCAGCTTGGGCATGCCACAGCACCGCTCCTGCTGCAGCAGCGTCACCTCGATGCCGTTGTGCTCGAAGATGGCGACCAGATCCTCGTTCAGACCCGGCTCGTTGCGATTGCCGTAGCACGTCATGAACAGCACGACGCGCCCACGGGTATCCCCGGCAGGTTGCGCTGCGAACGTCGGATGCGAACCGGCGGCGTGCCGCTTGCGATAGGTGCGACTGTGATAGTCGGGAATCGGCGCCCGCGGATGTACCCCGAGCGTCTTGTCCAGCAGCTTGCGACCGACCCCGGTTTTGGCAACCGCATTGACGACCTCAGCCACGACCGGGATTCCAGCCAGCGATCCCACCAGATCGGTCGAGCTCAGTATCTTGTCGCGGGTGCGAACCGGCTGGTTCTCGAACTTGTAAGCCTTGGCCCGCAACATCAGGTGCGGAAAATCGACATTCCAGGGATGCGGCGGCACGTACGGACACTTGCTCATGTAGCACATGTCGCAGAGATAGCAGTGATCGACGACATCCCAATACACCTTGCGGTCGACGCCATCGAGTTCGCCGGTGCTCGATTCATCGATGGCATCGAAAAGGGTCGGGAATGCATTGCAGAGGCTGAAGCAGCGCCGGCAGCCGTGACAGATATCGAAGATCCGTTCCAACTCCTTGAACAGTGACGTCTCGTTCAGAAATTCGGGATCTTTCCAGGCAATGGGATGGCGCGTCGGCGCTTCGAGGCTGCCCTCGCGGGCGGGGGGCGATGATTCTTGTGACACGGATCAGGGCCGACTGGCTAACTGGCCAACCGGCAAAGGGGCCAGAATCAGAGGCAACATCCACCTCTGCTGGCCAGTGGGCCAGTCAGCCCGTCGGCCGGTATGCCAGGTCACAACGTATCGAGCGCTTTCTGGAAGCGATTCGCGTGCGAGCGCTCCGCCTTCGCCAGCGTTTCGAACCAGTCGGCGATTTCCTCGAAGCCTTCGTCGCGGGCCGACCGGGCCATACCGGGGTACATGTCGGTGTACTCGTGCGTTTCGCCCGCAATGGCGGCCTTCAGGTTCAGCGACGTACCGCCGATCGGCAGGCCGGTCGCCGGATCACCCACCACTTCCAGGTATTCCAGGTGGCCGTGCGCGTGGCCGGTCTCGCCTTCCGCCGTCGAGCGAAAGACCGCTGCGACATCGTTGAAGCCTTCGATGTCTGCCTTGGCTGCGAAATACAGATAACGACGATTCGCCTGCGACTCGCCCGCGAATGCGTCCTTGAGGTTCTGCTCGGTCTTGCTGCCTTTGAGATTACTCATTGCATCGGATCCTCGCTGGTGGGATTAGACAGAGTCTAATGACGGCAAAATCTAGTCCCGCGGTCCAGGCAAGTCAACGTTCGTGCCTGACGGAAAGTCCTCACCTGCCCGCCGCGGATTGCGCTGCAATTGACCCTCGGAAACCGCACGGGCAAGCTTGCCGCCGCCCGCCGCCTGCCCCTCCCTCGAACTATTCGTCGAATTTCCACGTGAGCAAGAAACCAACTACCTCCGAACCTGCGCCCGCGCCCGACTTCGAAGCCTCACTCGCCGAACTCGAAGCCATCGTCGAAAAACTGGAACAGGGCGAGCTGTCGCTGGAGGAGTCGCTGAAGCAGTTCGAGCGCGGCGTGCAGCTCACGCGCCTCTGCCAGGGTGCGCTGACGCAGGCGGAACAGAAGGTCGAAGTCCTGTTGCGCAAGACAGGCAATGCCGCCGGCGACGAATTCGAAGCCGCGCCGTTCGATACGGACATCGACGACAACTGATCCCGCCGTCGTGACCATTCCCAAAGACCCCGGCTTCACCCAGCGGCTCGAAGGCTGGCAGGTCCGAATCGAAGCTGAACTCGCCGCGCGACTGCCGGCAGCCGATACGCATCCGACCCGTCTGCACGAGGCGCTGCGCTACAGCGTGCTGAACGGCGGCAAACGCATCCGTCCCGCGCTCGTCTACGCCACCGCGCAGGCGCTGGGGCTGACGGAATCGCACGTGGACGGCGCGGCCTGTGCGATCGAGTTCATCCACGCCTATTCGCTGGTGCACGACGATCTGCCGGCGATGGATAACGATGACCTGCGGCGCGGACGGCCCACCTGCCACAAGGCTTTCGACGAAGCCACCGCCATCCTGGTCGGTGACTCGCTGCAAGTGCTCGCCTTCCAGGTGCTGGCGAGCGGACATGGCCTGCCCGGGGATCCGGCGATCCGGCTCAAGCTCGTCGACGTCCTCGCCGAATGCAGCGGCACCGCCGGCATGGCGGGCGGACAGGCCATCGATCTGGCTGCGCAAGGTCAGTCCCTCACGGCCGCCGCAGTGGAAGAAATGCATGCCCGTAAGACCGGAGCATTGATCCGCGCAAGCGTGCTCATGCCGGCGTACTGCGTCCCCAATCTGTCGAGTGACATCGAGCAGGCGCTGGATCGGTACTCACGCGACATCGGTCTTGCCTTCCAGATCCAGGACGATCTGCTCGACGTGGAAGGCGACAGCAAATTGCTGGGCAAGGCGACCGGCGCCGATCAGGCGAATCACAAGCCCACGTATCCCTCGGCCATCGGTGTCGAACCCGCGCGACAGCGCATGCATGAACTCCATGCCACTGCCCTCGAGGCCCTGGACGTCCTGGGACCCGCGGCGGCATCCCTGGCGTCACTGTCGGACTGGCTGGTCCTGAGACGGCACTGAAGGCGATTGCGGTAAACTGACTTCATGACCAAACCCGAGTACCCGCTGCTGTCGAAGATCGACTCGCCGGCCGATTTGCGGGCGTTGCCTGCGACACAGCTGGCCGACGTCGCAACGGAATTGCGCCAGTATCTGATCGACACAGTCAGCCAGATGGGCGGCCATTTCGCTGCGGGCCTCGGCACCGTCGAACTGACCGTCGCACTCCACTATGTCTTCAGCACGCCGGACGACCGGCTGGTCTGGGACGTCGGTCATCAGGCCTATCCGCACAAGGTGCTGACGGGTCGTCGTGACCAACTGCAGACGATCAAGCTGAAGGGCGGTCTCGCACCCTTCCCGACCCGTTCTGAAAGCGAATACGACACGTTCGGTGTCGGGCACTCGAGCACGTCCATCAGTGCCGCCCTGGGCATGGCCATCGGCGCCGCGCACGCCGGGCAGAAGCGACGCATCGTCTCCATCATCGGCGACGGCGCACTGAGCGCCGGCATGGCGTTCGAGGCGCTCAATCACGCGGGCAGCCTCGATGTCGACATGCTGGTGATCCTCAACGACAACGACATGTCGATCTCCGAAAACGTCGGCGCATTCTCCAATTACTTCGCGCGCGTGCTGTCCGGCAAGCTCTACGCGACCCTGCGCGAAGGCAGCAAGAAAGTGCTGCGGCGCATGCCCACCGTGTGGGAACTGGCGCGTCGCTCCGAAGAACACATGAAGGGCATGGTATTGCCCGGCACGATCTTCGAAGAGATGGGCTTCAACTACATCGGCCCCATCGACGGTCACGACCTGAATGCGCTGGTTGCCACGCTGAAGAACATCAGCGAAATGCGCGGTCCGCAGTTCCTGCACGTGATCACGCGCAAGGGCAAAGGCTACGCGCCGGCGGAAGCCGATCCGATCAAGTGGCACGGCCCAGGCCCCTTCGATGCCAAGAGCGGCGTGATCTTCAAGGAGAAGGCCAGCGGGCCCACCTATTCGCAGGTCTTCGGCCAGTGGCTGTGTGACATGGCCACGCTCGATTCCCGCGTCGTCGGCATCACCCCGGCCATGCGCGAAGGTTCCGGCATGGTGGAGTACTCGAAGCGCTTTCCGGATCGTTATTTCGACGTGGCGATCGCCGAACAGCATGCCGTGACGCTCGCCGCGGGCATGGCCTGCGAAGGACTGCGCCCGGTCGTCGCCATCTATTCCACGTTCCTGCAGCGCGCTTACGACCAGGTCATTCATGACGTGGCGCTGCAGAACCTGCCGGTAACATTCGCCATCGATCGCGCCGGTTTCGTCGGCGGCGACGGCGCCACGCATCAGGGCAGTTATGACCTCTCCTACCTGCGCTGCATTCCGAACCTGATCGTGATGGCGCCGGCAGACGAGGACGAATGCCGCCAGATGCTCTTCACCGCGGTGACGAGCGAACAACCCGCCGCCGTGCGCTATCCACGCGGCCAGGGACCCGGCGTGGCGCTGCAGCCAGAAATGCGTGCTCTGCCGATCGGCAAGGCACAGTCGCGCCGCGAAGGCCGCAGCGGTCTGGCCATCATCGCCGTGGGCTCGATGGTGCCGTTCTGCGAACGCATTGCCGAACAGCTCGACGCAACGCTGATCAACCTGCGCTTCGTGAAGCCACTGGACGAAGAACTGCTGCTGCGGATTGCCGGTTCGCATCGCGCACTGGTGACCGTGGAAGAAAACGTCGTGGCGGGTGGTGCAGGCAGCGCAATCGCGGAATGCCTGGCCGCTCATGGCTTCACATTGCCCACGCTGCACCTGGGGATTCCCGACAGCTTCATCGAACACGGCTCGCGCAACGATTGCCTGACGGCTGCGGGACTCGATATCGCTTCAATCGAAACGGCAATCAAACGCTGGTGGCAGGTGCCGGCGCGGGCGGCGGCCAGATAGTCCATCGCGTCATTCCCGCGCAGGCGGGAATCCATTCGGATCATGATGGATCCCCGCCTACGCGGGGATGGCCTCGCGTCGCGAGGTCAGTTCGGGCTCTGCAACCGGCTGATCAGGCTGCGCAGGAAAACTTTGTTGAAGCGTAGCTGGCACGCTGCCGACGACTGTTCCAGCAGCGTCGAACTCACCTTCATCAGCGTGACATTGCTCATCGCCTTGATGGTCGCCAGCCGTTTCGCGCCGCGAACGTAGCTGGTCTCACCGAAACAATCGCCCGCTTCCAGTTCGCCCACGCCATTGCCGTTGCGCATGACAGCCGCGCTGCCGGAAACGATCACGTAGAAGCGATCGTCCATTTCGCCTTCCTTGACGATTTCCTCTTCCGCATCGTAGTCCTGCCAGCTGCTTGCGCGCAGGACTTCGAGAATCTCGGCCTGCGAGAAGTCATGGAAGAACTTCAGCGTACGCAGGATCGAGAACTGCTCATGCCGGTCGATCTTCGCCGACCCTTCGCGCAGCGTCTGATGGACGCGCGTGAGGTCGGCCGCGAGTTCCAGACCATTGCGATAGCGCTTGGCAGGATCCTTCTGCAATGACTTCGCCACCGCCTCTTCCAGCAGTTCCGGCATCTCGGGGCGCAGTGCGTGGATCGGCTGCGCCGTGGCGTAAACGATCTGATGCAATAGCTTCGACAGATTGCCGCCGCGGAACGGACGGAAGCCCGTCAGTAGCTCGTACATCACCGCGCCGAGCGAATACAGATCGGAGCGGTTCGTGATATCCAGCGATTGCACCTGCTCCGGCGACATATACGAGGGGCTGCCGGCGATGCCTTCGATGCGGGAGATTTCCGAGTCCGCGACCAGCGCGATGCCGAAGTCGATGATGCGAACGTCGTTCGCCTGCGTCAGCATGATGTTGGACGGCTTGATGTCACGATGAATCACGCCGCGGCTGTGCGCGTAGTGCAGTGCCTTGGCGCACTTGTACATCATCTCGACGACGTCATCGATCGGCAGCAGGTTGTCCGGCTTGCAGTACGCCGACAGCGTGCGTGCGCCATGCACGTGCTCGGTGACGATGTAGTAGTGACCCTCTTCCTCACCCGCGTCGTAGATCGGCAGGATGTTCGGATGCTGCAGCATGCCGACCATGTGCGCTTCCGAGAGAAACATTTTGCGCGTGACGCGCGCACGATCTTCGTCGTGCGATTCGAGGTTGTAGACCTTGATGGCGACGTCGCGACGATAGTACGGATCGTGCGACAGATAGACGACGCCGGTGCTGCCCCGCCCCACTTCCTTGACGATGACGTACTTCCCGACCTTGTCAGGAGTGCGCTGCTCGCGTGTGGCTGGGCGCTGTGCCATCTGAGTGCTCGAAGAAGGCTTCACCGGGGTTCTGGATTCTGACGACAGTCGTGAGTGCGAACAGCAGTGCCGCGGCGAATAGTCCCGCGATTACGTCATCGAGCATAATTCCCAGTCCGCCGCGGAGTCTGTGATCGGCCTCGCGGATCGGCCAGGGCTTCACGATGTCGAAGAAACGGAATAGTGCGAAGCCCGCCAGCCACCAGTACCAGTCCATGGACGGCGCAGCCAGCATGGTGATGGCAAATCCCGCGATCTCGTCCCAGACGATGCCACCGTGATCGTGCACACCGAGCCGTCGGGCACTTTCACCGCAAATCCAGACACCGGTCACAGATGCGACGATTGCAAACGCCACGTGGACCTGCCAACCGAACTGCATCACGAATGCGACGATGGGAATGGCTATCAACGTTCCGAACGTACCCGGCGCCACGGGCATGAGGCCCGCGCCGAATCCGAAAGCGAGCAGGTGCACCGGCTGACGCATGAGCCGCGGTTCTGCGGACCACTTCATGGCGCGGCTTCCTTTGCTGAAAAGTGATCGTAGCCACGACGCGCGACCGTCACAGGCTGACCGTCACGCAGACATGACACGGTCGTCCCCTCCGTGATGACACCGATGCACGACGCTGACGCTGGAACAGCAGCGGCTCGATCCGGACTGACGGTGAACAGCAGTTCGTAATCATCGCCGCCTGCCAGTGCGAAATCGGCGCAGGTTGCGGCATCGAACAGCTCCTGCATCGCCGCAGATGTCGGCACCTTGTCTATGTCGACGCGGGCACCGCAGTGGCTGGCCGCGCACAGCTTGTCGAGGTCCGTAAGCAATCCGTCGGACACGTCCATCGCGGCGCTGGCAAGCGTGCGCAATTCACGGCCGAGCGACACTCGCGGCTCGGGTCGCAGGAATCGTCGTTGCAGGTGACGGGATGCCGCACTCTGTGGCACTCCTTGCTGGATCGATGCGAGGCCAGCCGCAGCCTCGCCGGGCGTACCCGAGATGAACAGCAGATCGCCCGCCCGTGCCCCGGCCCGCGTCAGCCAACGATCGGTCTCCACCAGACCGGCAACCTGCACGGTGATGACCATCGGGCCCTTCACGGTATCGCCGCCAATCAGGCTCACGCCGTGATGTCGCGCGAGATCCAGCAGTCCAGCGGAGAAGCGTTCGAGCCAGGAGATAGCGGAGTGTGGCAGTGACAGCGACAGCGTCATCCAGGACGGCTGCGCCCCCATCGCCGCAATATCACTCAGATTCACCGCCAGCGCGCGATACCCGATGTCCGCCGCATCCGTGCCGGCCGGGAAATGCACGCCTTCGACAATGGTATCCA
This sequence comes from Povalibacter sp., assembly GCF_036520495.1. Classification (GTDB taxonomy): domain Bacteria; phylum Pseudomonadota; class Gammaproteobacteria; order Steroidobacterales; family Steroidobacteraceae; genus Steroidobacter. The sequence continues at coordinate 112,286 of NZ_DATDJO010000040.1, forward strand.
TCGCGACGACCAGGCGACGGTCAGGAGGTATCGCGACGACGGCGGCATCGTCACCGATGCCCAGCAGCACATCGCTACGCGCGTCTGCCTGCGTGAAATAGCGGGCGATGATGTCGAATTCGCCGAGACTCATGGGGAAGGAAGATTAACCGCAAAGAACGCATAGAACACAAAAATGAGAACCAGCAACAGAGCAGTCGCCACACTGGCGTCGACCCGCGCGTCTATGCGTTCTATGCGTTCTATGCGGTTACTTCGTCTCCGCGGTCCGGATCTCGCGCGCTGCGCGATCGAGCACCGCATTGACGTACTTGTGTGCGTCCGTAGCGCCGAAGCGTTTGCAGAGATCGACGCCTTCGTTGATGACGACGCGGTACGGGATCTCGGTTCGCTTGAGCAGTTCGTAGGCGCCGATCATGAGGATGGCGAGTTCGACGGGATCGAGTTGTTCGACGGGCCGGTCGACGACCGGCTTCAGCACGGCCTTGATCTGCTCACTGCTTGCAACGCAGCCCGTGAGCAGCTCCGTGAAATATTCCTGGTCGGCGCCGTCGGATTCTTCATCCGCGAGGAATTGCAGATTGATATCCGCCGCAGACTGGCCGGTCATCTGCCATTGATACAACGCCTGCATGACGAGCTTGCGCGCGACGGAGCGGGCGCGAGTGCCACGATTGCGTTTCTTGCCAGGGTCTTGAGTCATGATTCGCTGTTGATCGAAAAAAATTGCACGGCCCCGGAAGTCCCGAGGAAAGATCCAGCCCGTGCCTACTGTTCGATCTTGCGCAGCAGGTTGGCGAGTTCGATCGCGGTTACCGCTGCATCGGCGCCCTTGTTACCTGCCTTCGTGCCGGCGCGTTCGATGGCCTGTTCGATGGTGTCCGTCGTCAGCACACCGAATGCGACAGGGATGCCGGTATCGTTCGCCACCCGTCCGAGTCCGCCTGCGCACTCGCCCGCCACGTAGTCGAAATGCGCGGTCGCACCCTTGATCACTGCGCCCAACGCGATGATGGCGTCGTAACGCTTGCTGAGCGCCAGCTTGCGCGCCACCACTGGCAGGTCGAACGCGCCAGGCGCCCGCACGATTTCGATCTGCTTATCGCTTGCACCATGCCGCTTGAGCATGTCGACCGCGCCGCGTACGAGTTGTTCAACGATGAAATCGTTGAAGCGCGACGCGAGGATCGCAAAGCGCAGTTCACGGACCTGCAGGTCGCCTTCGAGGGTTTTGATGTCCATAGCTTGGCTGACTGGCTAACCGGCTAACTCGCAAGTTGGCCAGGGCATGATGAAGATGGGTTTGCGGGTGCAAAGTATAGCGAGTTGCCGGCGCCGGGTTCGACTCTTGTCCGGCTCCGGGACCTGCCGGTCGGCCGATCAGCCGCTGCCATCCACGTACTCGACCACTTCCAGGCCAAAGCCTGACAAACCATGCATCTGTTTCGGCGCGGACAGTACGCGCATCCGGGAAATCCCGAGATCCCGGAGAATCTGTGCACCTATACCGTAGGTGCGCAATACACCCGCGCCCGGGAGCTGCGCCGGCGCAGCTGCACCGGTCTGCGTGAGCGACTGCACGGCGTCCATGAGATCGCGCGGCGTTTCTTCCGGCCGCAGGATCACGACAACGCCCTGCCCGTCATTCGCGACCCGCTGCATCGCCGAGCGCAGCGGCCAGCCGAGCAATTCGTTCTGGATGCCGACCGCGTCGCGCAGCGTGTCCTTCAGATGGACGCGCACGAGCGGCACCTTGCCGTTGTCGAGCTTGCCACGCACCAGCGCCAGATGAACCGTGCGATTGACGTGGTCCTCGTAACACATCATCTGGAATGCGCCGAATTCGGTCTGTATCTCCTGCTCCGAAATCCGCTCCACCGAGCGCTCGGTTTCCAGCCGGTAGCGAATCAGATCCGCGACGGTGCCGATCTTCAGCTGGTGCAGCTCCGCGAATTTTTCCAGGTCCGGGCGGCGCGCCATCGTGCCGTCGTCGTTGAGGATCTCGACGATCGCCGCCGCAGGCTCCATGCCGGCAATGCGCGCGAGATCGCAGCCTGCTTCCGTGTGTCCCGCACGCGTCAGCACACCACCGGCCTGCGCCATGAGCGGAAAGATGTGACCCGGCTGACGCAGGTCTTCGGGTCGCGCGTCGCGTTTCACGGCGGCGCGGATCGTCTGCGCACGATCGTGCGCAGAGATGCCGGTCGTCACACCCTCCGCGGCTTCGATCGACACCGTGAAATTGGTGGCGTGATTCATATGGGTGGAACTGACCATGAGCGGCAGACGCAGCTGTCGGCAACGATCACCCGTCAGCGTCAGACAGATCAGGCCGCGCGCATATCGCGCCATGAAGTTGACGTCGTCGGCGCGCACGCACTCCGCCGCCATCACCAGGTCGCCTTCGTTCTCGCGATCCTCATCGTCCATGATGATGACCATCTTGCCGGCGCGGATATCGGCCAGGATTTCGTCGATCGAATTCAGTTTCATGGGAGCAGATCAGCCTACCAACGTCGTACCAGCGGGACGCAGCACGAGCTTTACATCAGGACCCATCGCCTCGGTGCGATGCAGTGAGAATTGTACGCGATCGGCCAGGCGTTCCAGGCGCGGCAATCGCAGCATCGGGCGCGCATCGGGTCCGAGCAGCACCGGCGCCATATACACAATGAGTTCGTCGGCCAGGCCTGCTTCGATGAAGCTGCCTGCGAGCGTGGGACCTGCCTCCACCAACACGTCGTTGCATTGCAGCTTGCCCAGGTGCGCCAGGACCTGTGACAGATCGAGACCACCAGTGGCGGCACGCGGCACGGCGATGATCCGTGCGCGCTCGTCGAGATCCTGTCGCACGGCAGCATCGTCGGCCGTGAAGATCACGACATCACCGACCTCGGCGAACAAGCGCGCCGCTGCGGGGGTGCGCAACGTCGAATCAAGGACCACTCGCAACGGCTGGCGTCCCTGCAGATCGATCGTGTCGTCGCGAACGGTCAGTCGCGGATCATCCGCCAGCAATGTCGCGATGCCGGTGAGAACCGCGCCGGACTCGGCACGCAGCTTCTGTACATCGGCTCGCGAAACATCGCTCGTGATCCAGCGGCTCGCGCCGTTATGCAGCGCGACCCGTCCATCCAGACTTGCGCCGAGCTTCACCGTGACACGGGGCAATCCCGTGGCCATGCGTTTCTCGAAGCCGGCATTCAATTCGCGCGCTGCAGTTTCGAGCAGTCCGGTCTGCGCGATGACGCCGGCATCCCGCAGCTGACGTACGCCATGGCCGTGGACCCGTGGATTCGGGTCCAGCGCCGCCGACACCACTCGCTTCACACCTGCCTTGATCAGCGCCTGCGTGCACGGCGGCGTCCGACTCTGATGAGAGTGCGGCTCGAGCGTCACGTAGACGGTCGCTCCGCGCGCCGCATCGCCGGCTGCCTGCAGCGCAATCGGTTCGGCATGCGCTTCACCGGATTTCCGATGCCACCCTTCGCCGACGATCCGCTCTCCCTGCACGATGACGCAGCCTACCCGCGGATTCGGTTGCGTCGAATAGCGACCCAGCGCTGCCAGCTCCAACGCGCGCTGCATCATGCGACGATCGAAGTCGGTGAACTGAACCGACATCAGCGCTTCTTCCGCTTGTCGTTGTTCGCCCACAGCGCCAGTTGATTTTCGGTTTCCTGACGCGTGCGCCGATGACGCATGCGCTCGATCTCTTCGCGAAACGCATCGACGTCCTGGAAGCTGCGGTAGACGGATGCAAAGCGCACATACGCAACTTCATCGAGATCGTGCAGCTCCTCCATCACCAGCTCGCCTACTTGCCGCGACGCAACCTCGCGCTCGCCAAGCGCGCGCAGCTTGTTGCAGACGTGCACGACAGCAGCGTCGATGGCTTCGCTGGCAACCGGACGCTTTTCCAGCGCCTTGAGCATGCTGCCGCGCAGCTTCTGCTCGTCGAATGGCTCACGAGTCTCGTCGCTCTTGATGATGCGGGGCATGACGAGTTCGGCGCTTTCGAAGGTCGTAAAGCGCTCGCCGCACTTCAGGCACTCACGGCGCCGGCGAATCTGCTGCCCCTCGCTCGCCAGCCGCGAGTCGATGACCTTGGTTTCTTCGAAATTGCAGAAGGGGCAGTGCATCTATTTCATGTGACGTGGGTGTCAGAAGTGACGAAAGTGACAAGGGTCCGACCCCTCGTCACTCCCGTCACCCTCGTGACTTTCGTCACTTTGCCTTGCCGTACACCGGGAATTTCCTGCAGAGCGCCTCGACTTTGCCGCGTGCCTGCGTCACCGCTTCCTCGCTGCCATTGGCGTCGAGGATGTCGGCGATCCAGCCCGCGAGTTCGATGACCTCGGGTTCCTTGAAGCCGCGCGTCGTGGCGGCCGGCGTGCCGATGCGCAGACCGCTCGTGACGAACGGCGGACGTGGATCGTTCGGGACCGCGTTCTTGTTGACGGTGATGTGCGCACGGCCGAGCGCGGCATCTGCCTCCTTGCCGGTGATGTCGCGACCGATCAGGTCCACCAGGAACAGATGGTTGTCGGTACCGCCGGAAACGATCTTGTAGCCGCGCTTGATCAGCGTATCGGCCATGGCGCGCGCATTCGCGACCACCTGCTGCTGGTAAGCCTTGAACTCCGGCTGCAGCGCTTCGAGCAGCGCCACGGCCTTCGCCGCGATGACATGCATGAGCGGGCCGCCTTGCGTGCCAGGGAACACCAGCGAATTGAGCTTCTTTTCGATCTCCGGATTGGAGCGCGCCAGGATCAGGCCGCCACGCGGACCGCGCAGCGTCTTGTGAGTCGTGGTGGTGACGACGTCGGCATGGGGAATCGGGTTCGGATACACGCCAGCGGCCACCAGGCCGGCAACGTGCGCCATATCCACCACGAACAATGCACCCACTGCGTCGGCAATCTGGCGGAAGCGCGCCCAGTCCACGACGCGCGAGTACGCAGAGAATCCCGCGATGATCAGGCGCGGGCGATGTTCCTGCGCCAGCCGCTCGACCTGCACGTGGTCGATTTCGCCCGACACCGGGTCGATGCCGTACTGCACGGCCTTGAAAATCTTGCCCGAGAAATTCACCTTGGCGCCGTGCGTGAGATGGCCGCCATGATCGAGACTCATGCCCAGGATCGTGTCGCCCGGATTGATCAGCGCGAGATACGCCGCCGCATTGGCCTGCGAACCCGAATGGGGCTGCACGTTCGCATAGTCCGCGCCGAAGAGTTTCCTGGCACGGTCGATGGCGAGCTGTTCTGCGATGTCGACGAATTCGCAACCGCCGTAGTAGCGCTTGCCCGGATACCCTTCCGCGTACTTGTTGGTGAGCACGGAGCCTTGAGCTTCGAGCACGCGCGGGCTGGCGTAGTTTTCCGACGCGATCAGTTCGATGTGGTCTTCCTGGCGCTGGATCTCGCCATCGATGGCCGCTTTGAGTTCAGGATCGAAATCGGCGATTTTCTGATCGGCTGGGAACATGGAGGGGGAACTCGCACCACAAGGGAAAGGGGGGCCGGGATTGTAAGGGGTTAGCCCCCTGGCCGGTAGCCGCAGACCGGGAAGTCGGGTTTCACACGGAGTTCACGGGGATCACGGAGGGTAGATCCAGGGAACCTCTGATTAATCCGTCACTCCCGCGCAGGCGGAGTCCATCTGATTGATGCAGATAGATTCCCGCCTACGCGGGAATGACGAATCTGGAATTAATCAGACCTTTTCCTCGATATTTGGATCTCCGTGTCCTCCGTGAACTCCGTGTGAACCTCTTGTCCGGCTCAGGAGTCGATAAGCGCCTGGACCACACCGGACCAGGCCCTGGCGAGGTTGCGACGGTTGTATCCCCCGCCTCCCATGGCGACGACCCGGCCGTGCCCGAGGCGGTCGGCGACGGCGCATAGGCGAGCGGCTGCATGTCCATGCGTGTGTTCGCTGAAGGCCATGTGGGTCAATGGATCACCCTCGACGCTGTCGGCGCCGCACTGGAGCAGGATGAATTCCGGGCGACCGGCTTCGATGAACTCCTCGACCCGCGACCAGGCTGCATGGAACTCCGGATCGGCCGCTCCCGGCGGCAGAGGAATGTTGAGTTTGGTTCCCCGGGCTGGACCCGAACCGGCTTCCTCCACCGAGCCGGTTCCTGGATACAAGTGGCGACCGTCTTCGTGGAGGTCGGCGAACAGCAGATCCGGGTCCGATTCGAATGCGTAGAAGACCCCGTCGCCGTGATGCGCATCGATGTCGACGTAGGCGATCCGCCGCAGTCCGTGCTTGCGCCGCAGCTGCTCGATGGCGACGCCGCAATCATTGAATACACAGAATCCCGCGGCGCCGCCCCGCGACGCGTGGTGCAGGCCCGCAATGGGGATGAACGCACGCCGCGCATGACCTTCCATCACTGCATCGACCGCATTCAGCGTGGCGCCGACGACGGCGCTCGCTGCCTCGAAAACACCCCGCCAGGCAGGCGTATCGCCGGCATCCAGATAGCCGAGCCCGCTGAGAGACCGGCTCTGCACCAGGTCGATGTACTGCGGCGTGTGGAACGACTCGAGTTCCTCCCGGCTCGCCTCGCGCGGCGTGCCGCGGATCACCTGTTGATCCAGACCGCGGGACTGCAGTTCGCGCATGAAAGCCTCATGCCGATCGGGCCCGAAGGGATGCCCGTTGGGAAATCCGTAGCGGGCAATCTGTTCGCCCACGACCAGCAGGACGGTGGATGGCTTGCTCACGGCGCGAGCATGGGCGGAAGCCCGGGAGATTGAAAGAGCCGGGGAATCCATTCCGGCCGGCGCCTCCGCTATCATCCGCCCCCTTCCTTTCACTGCCCTGCCCGAGAAGTTCATGGCCCAGTTCATTTACACGATGAATCGCGTCTCCAAGGTCGTCCCGCCGAAGCGGGTGATCCTGCGGGACATTTCCCTGTCGTTCTTTCCGGGGGCCAAGATCGGCGTGCTGGGTCTGAACGGCTCCGGCAAATCCTCGCTGCTGCGAATCATGGCCGGCATCGACAAGGAGCACGATGGCGAGGCGCGACCGCAGCCGGGCACCAGGATCGGCCTGCTGTCCCAGGAACCGGAACTCGATCCGTCCAAGGACGTCCGCGGCAACGTCGTCGAAGGCGTCGCCGAGGTGCAGTCGCTGATCGACCGCTTCAATGCGGTCAGCGACCGATTCGCCGATCCCGACCTGGGCGAAGAGGAGATGAACAAGCTGCTGGAAGAACAGGCCAAGCTGCAGGACGCCATCGATGCCAAGAACGGCTGGGAACTGGAGCGCAAGCTCGAAGTTGCCGCCGATGCGCTGCGTCTGCCGCCGTGGGATGCGGATGTCACGAAGATTTCGGGCGGTGAACGTCGTCGCGTCGCGCTGTGCCGCCTGTTGCTGTCGCAGCCCGACATGCTGCTGCTCGACGAACCGACCAACCATCTCGATGCGGAATCCGTCGCATGGCTGGAACGCTTTCTCGAAGCCTATCCGGGCACCGTGATCGCCGTGACGCACGATCGCTACTTCCTCGACAACGTCGCCGGCTGGATTCTCGAACTCGACCGCGGCCATGGCATTCCCTGGCAGGGCAACTATTCGTCCTGGCTCGAACAGAAGGAAAAGCGCCTCGCGACCGAAGAGAAGCAGCAGGAAGCACTGCGCAAGGCACTGGCACGCGAACTCGAGTGGGTGCGGCAGAACCCCAAGGCGCGTCAGGCCAAGAGCAAGGCCCGTCTGCAGCGCTTCGAGGAACTGTCGTCGCAGGAATTCCAGAAGCGCAACGAAACCAATGAAATCTACATTCCGCCCGGTCCGCGCCTCGGCGACCTGGTGATCGAAGCCGAGGGACTCAAGAAAGGATTCGGCGACCGCCTGCTGTTCGACAACCTGAGCTTCAATCTGCCGGCGGGTGGCATCGTCGGCGTCATCGGCCCGAACGGCGCCGGCAAGACGACCCTGTTCCGCATGATGACGGGACAGGAAAAGCCAGATGCCGGCGAATTGCGCGTCGGGCCATCGGTGCAGCTGGCCTATGTCGATCAATCGCGCCAGTCGCTCGATGACTCCAAGACCGTGTGGCAGGAGATTTCCGGCGGCCTGGACATGATCACCGTGGGAACGTACGAAACCTCGTCGCGCGGCTACGTCGGCCGTTTCAACTTCCGCGGCGCGCAGCAGCAGCAGTTGATCGGCGAACTCTCGGGTGGTGAACGCAATCGCGTGCACCTCGCCAAGGTACTGAAGTCCGGCGGCAACGTACTGATGCTCGACGAACCCACCAACGACCTGGACATCGAAACCCTGCGTGCACTCGAAGAAGCACTGCTCAGCTTCCCCGGCTGCGCCATCGTGATCTCGCACGATCGCTGGTTCCTCGATCGCATCGCGACCCACATCCTCGCCTTCGAAGGCAACAGCGAAGTGGTCTGGTTCGAGGGCAACTACGCCGAATACGTAGAAGACCTGCGTCGTCGCAAGGGCGATGATGCGGATTCGCCGCATCGCATTCGTTACAAGAAACTGGACGCTTAAGAGCCGGATTTCACACGGAGCTCACGGAGGTCACGGAGATTCAGAAGACAGCGGATTCGGATTCGCACTTCACCACTCCGTGTACTCCGTCCCGCGGGATTTCCTTTGGCCATGACCGCTGTGTGAAATTCCTCGCTTGGGGCTGCAGCCGTGCACAACACCGATCCGCCTGTGCTGGAACTCGATGGCGCGTCGTTGACGCTGCCGCAGCTGCGCACGTTCGAGGCGCAGCGTGTGCGCGTCGTGCTCGCCGCGTCAGCGCGTACAAAGATGCAGCGAAGCATCGATGTCGTGCGCGAGGCGGTACGCACGGACCGGTTGAGTTACGGCATCACGACCGGCTTCGGCGCCTTTGCCAACAAGCGCATTTCGAGCGATCAGTTGCGGCAGTTGCAGCTCAACCTGCTGCGCAGCCACACCACTGGCATCGGTTCGCCACTGGCCGCGCCGCTCGTGCGCCGCATGTTGCTGCTGAAGGCGAACAGCCTCGCCGCAGGCTATTCCGGCATCCGCCACGAGGTCGTCGAGGGACTGTTGTCGCTGCTGAACAGCGACGTGCTCCCCATCATTCCGGAGCGCGGATCCGTCGGCGCATCGGGCGATCTGGCTCCCCTCGCCCACCTGTCCCTGTGCCTGATCGGCGAAGGCGAGGCAACGCTCGACGGCAGAACGCTCGAAGGCACGGCGGTGTGCGAGGCTGCAGGCTTCGCTCCGCTGACGCTGGAAGCGAAGGAAGGCCTCGCACTGATCAACGGCACGCAGTTGAGTCTGGCACTCGCACTCGACGGCCTGTTCCGCGCGGAATCGCTCCTGGATGCGGCCGTGGTCGTCGGCGCGCTCACCGTCGATGGACTGGCCGGCAGCTACACGCCCTTCGACAAACGCATTCACGAAGCGAGTCGCCTGCCGCATCAAGTGGAAATCGCGCGGCGCTTCGGCATCCTGCTGACGGAAAGCGCGATCCACAGCGGTCACGAGAATTGCGATCGTGTGCAGGACCCGTACGCCGTGCGCTGCATGCCGCAGGTTCTCGGCGCCGTCGAGGCGGCGCTCGATCACGGCCGCAGCGTATTGGCCGCTGCCATCAACGGCGTCTCGGACAATCCGCTGATCTTCGACAACGACATCCTGTCCGGCGGCAATTTCCACGCCGAGCCGCTGGCGATGCTCAGCGACTACCTGGCCATCGGCGTCTGCGAAATCGCCAGCATGTCCGAGCGGCGCACCGACCTGCTGGATCGTCGGGTCAACCCGGCACTGAACATGTTCCTGACGACCGAACCAGGGCTCGAATCGGGATTCATGATTGCGCACGTTGCCGCGGCAGCACTCACTTCTGAAAACCGCACCCTTGCGCATCCCGCCTCGGTCGATAACGTGACCACCTCAGCAGGCCAGGAGGATCACGTCAGTATGGCGCCGTGGGCCGGCTACAAGCTGCGGCGCATCTGTACGAATACTGCCCATGTGCTTGCGATCGAATTGCTGGCGGCGGCCCATGCGATCGATATGCTGAAGCCGCTGCAGACCACTCAACCATTGCAACAAGTGCATGGCTTCGTGCGTCGTTTCGTGGAGCATCGGCCGTACGACCACCGGCTGGACAGGGACATCGCGGCACTCGCGCAGCTGATCGAGAGCGCAGAGCTGGGAAGATTTCTGGAAGGCGATAGGCCCCTGGGCCCCAGGCTCTAGGCTCTAGCCAGATCAAGACGACTACGGAGCACTGCATGGTTTGCCCAGAGAACGTTCAATCGCATCCTCGGCATCGTTCCGGCCTAGCGCCCAAGGCCTAGCACCTGGAGCCTTCTTCATGAACTCCGACGCCATTGCCATCGTCATCGCCGTCTTCGGCGGACTGTTGCTGCTCCTGGCTTGCCAGCGCCTGTATCGCGCGCGCTTCCTCGCCGCGGGCGGCAGTGCGCTGATGGGCTTCCTGCTGCTGGCTTGTGCCGCACTCTTCTTCGTCGTCTCGTTGAACCTGCATACCTACGCGCGCCTGACCTACGAACAGCCGATCGCCGAGATCGTCTTCGAAGGCCGCGGACCGCAACGCTATCGCGCCACGCTGACGCGGATGCCGGGCGGCGAAATGCAGATATTCATGCTGGCCGGCGATGAATGGCAGCTCGATGCGCGCGTTCTCAAATGGAAGGGCTGGGCCAACCTGCTGGGACTGGACGCCCAGTACCGTCTCGAGCGCGTGGGCGGACGCTACCGCGACATCGAGCAGGAACGTCACGCCCAGCGCACGGTGTACGCGCTCAGCGAAAATCCCGGCATCGATCTGTGGGAAATGTCGACGAACTATCCGCGCTGGCTGCCGTTCGTGGACGCCATCTATGGCAGCGCCACGTACATGCCCATGGCGGAAGGCGCGCGTTACCAGGTCTCGCTCACGCAATCGGGACTGATTGCGCGGCCGTTGAATTCACAGGCAGAACTGGTGGCGACGAAGGTAGCGGTCGGAAATTAACAATTATCAGTTCACAATTAACAATTCAGAGTGGAATCGTTTTCCCAATGATTCATTGTCAATTGTGAATTGTTGATTTCTCATCCAACCCATACGCGTGCATTTCTGAAAATGCGCATCCACGGACTGTCGTCGCCCCACTCGTCGGGGTGCCACGAATTCTGCAACGTGCGGAACACCCGCTCCGGATGCGGCATGAACAATGTCACGCGACCGTCCGGCGTGGTGATGCCGGTCACACCCTGCGGCGAACCGTTCGGATTGGCCGGATAGCGCTCCGTCGCCTTGCCGGCGTTATCCACGAAGCGTAACGACAACAGCTGCTGCGCGGCGCAGGCGGCGAGATCCGCAGGACTGCGGAATTCTGCCAGGCCTTCGCCATGCGCAACGGCAATCGGCATGCGTGAACCCGCCATGCCCGACAGGAACACGGAGGGAGACGGCAGCACTTCGACCAGGCTCAGGCGGCCTTCGAACTGCTCGGAACGATTGCGCACGAATCGTGGCCAATGCTCGGTACCGGGAATCAGCTCCCGCAGCGCCGACATCATCTGGCAACCATTGCACACGCCCAGCGAGAACGTATCAGGACGTGCGAAGAACGCTGTGAACTCATCGCGCAGACGCGAATGGAACAGGATCGACTTCGCCCAACCCTCGCCGGCACCAAGCACGTCGCCATACGAGAATCCGCCACAGATCACGAGGCCCTGGTAGTCCGCGAGCTGCGTGCGCTGCGCGAACAGGTCCGTCATGTGGACATCGAAGGGCGTGAAGCCGGCGCGATCGAATGCTGCCGCCATTTCGACATGGCTGTTCACGCCCTGCTCGCGCAGGACCGCAACTCTCGGCCGCGCACCTCTGGCAATGAACGGGGCTGCGACGTCCTCCTGGATATCGAAACCGAGCCTGGTATGCAGGCCCGGGTCGCGCGGGTCGATCGCTGTCTCGAACTGCTCCGTGGCGCACTGTGGATTGTCACGCAGCTGCACCATGCGGTAGCTCGTCTCGGACCACGCACGACGCAGGTCCGTACGCGATTCTTCGAGCACAGGCTTTGCACCGGCATGAATGCGAATGCGATCTTCGCCGTTCACCGTACCGATCACTTGCGTGATCACACCGAGCAGATGCCGGTCGAGGATTTCCGCCACTGTGGCGACATCGTCGCTGCGGACCTGGATCACCGCGCCGAGTTCCTCGCTGAAGAGCCGTGCCGTCGCGTCACGCGGCGTGCCACCGAGATCGACTTCGATACCGCAACGACCGGCGAACGCCATTTCCACCAGCGTCACGAACAGCCCGCCGTCGGAACGATCGTGATAGGCCAGCAGCAAGCGCCTGGCGCGCAATTCGGCCATCGCGGCGAAGAATGCACCGAGCGTTTTCGGATCGTCGCAATCCGGCGCGACACGACCGAGCTGGCCATAGACCTGCGCCAGGCACGACCCACCCAGACGATTGCGTCCACCGCCAAGATCGATCAGCAACAACTGCGATGCGCCACAGTCGGTGCGCAACTGTGGCGTCACCGTCTTGCGTGCATCCTGCACAGGTGCGAATGCGGAAACGATCAGCGACAACGGCGCGACCATCTTGCGTGCCTCGCCCTGCTGACTCCAGCTGGTTTTCATGGAGAGCGAATCCTTGCCCACCGGAATCGCAATGCCGAGCGCAGGACAGAATTCCTCGCCTACCGTTTTCACGGTCGCGTAGAGATCCGCGTCTTCACCCGGTTCGCCGCAGGCCGCCATCCAGTTGGCCGACAGCCGCACATCGGAAATCCTGGCGATGTCCGCTGCCGCAATGTTCGTTATGGCCTCGGCCACTGCCATGCGTCCTGACGCAGGCGCATTCAGCAATGCCAGCGGCGTGCGCTCGCCCATGGCCATCGCCTCGCCCGCATTCGAGCTGTAGTCGCTCAGCGTCACCGCGACATCGCTGACCGGCACCTGCCACGGTCCGACGAAAGGATCGCGGCTGATCATGCCGCCGACGCTGCGATCGCCGATCGTGATCAGGAAGGTCTTGTCGGCGATCGCGGGATAACGCAGCAATCGATACGCGGCGTCGCGAATGTCGACGGATGCGGCGTCGAAGTCGTCGCTGATACCCGGCAGCGTCGTCACGTCGCGCGTCATCCGCGGCGGCTTGCCGAAAATGACGTTCATCGGCACATCGACCGGCGCGTCGTGCAGCTGTGGATCGTCGACCTTGAGCCAGCCGTCGTCGGTGATGTCGCCGACGACCGCGTACGGGCAGCGTTCGCGGTCGCACATCGCAGCAAAGCGTTCGATCTGGTCCGCGGCGACGATGAGCACGTAACGCTCCTGCGCTTCGTTGCACCAGATTTCGAGCGGCGACATGCCGGGCTCGTCGGAAAGAATCCTGCGCAGATCGATGCGCCCACCGCGCTTGCTGTGATCGATCGATTCCGGGATCGCATTCGACAGCCCACCCGCGCCGACGTCGTGCACGAGCAGGATCGGATTGTTCTCGCCCATGGCCCAGCACTGATCGATGACTTCCTGGGCGCGACGCTGAATCTCGGGATTGCCGCGTTGCACGGAGGCGAAGTCGAGGTCTTCTGCGCTCGTACCGCTGCCCACCGAGGATGCCGCACCACCGCCGAGGCCGATCAACATCGAAGGTCCGCCCAGCACGATGATCTTGCCGCCTACCGGCACTTCGGATTTTTCGACATGCATGCGGCGGACGTTGCCGACGCCGCCGGCGATCATGATGGGCTTGTGATAGCCGCGCAGCGACGCGCGTTCCTGCGTGCGCGCCTGCAGTTCGAACGTGCGGAAGTAGCCGAGGATATTGGGCCGGCCGAATTCATTATTGAACGCGGCGGCGCCGAGCGGACCCTCGATCATGATGTCGAGCGCGGAGGCAATGCGGCCAGGCCGCCCGAAGTCCTTCTCCCACGGCTGCTCGAAACCGGGAATGCGCAGATTCGACACTGAAAATCCTGCGAGGCCCGCTTTCGGCTTGCCACCACGACCGGTCGCACCTTCATCCCGGATTTCGCCGCCCGAACCGGTGGACGCACCAGGAAACGGTGAGATGGCCGTCGGATGATTGTGCGTCTCCACCTTCATCAGGATGTCGATGGATTCGACAGCCGACTGGTACTGATGCGTGTCGACATCCGGGAACCAGCGCTTGCCGATCGGCCCTTCGATCACTGCCGCGTTGTCGCGGTACGCCGAGAGGACGCCGTCCGGATTGCGCTCATGCGTGTTGCGAATCATCGCGAACAGCGACTTGGGCTGGCGCTCGCCGTCGATGATCCAGTCGGCGTTGAAAATCTTGTGACGGCAATGCTCGGAGTTCGCCTGCGCGAACATCATGAGCTCGACATCGGTGGGATCGCGACCCAGAGCGCCGAAGCTCGTCACGAGGTAGTCGATCTCATCGTCGGACAGTGCGAGTCCCAGCGACGTGTTGGCTGCTTCAAGTGCCTTACGCCCCTGCGCAAGCACGGGAACGGTATTGAGTGATCGGGGTTGGTCGTGCGCGAACAGCTGCTCCGCTTCGCCAAAAGACGCGACCGCGGCCTCGGTCATGCGATCGTGCAGCAGCGGCGCGATGTCCTGCAGTTGCTGCGAAGACAACGCAGCGTCCGACGTTACCCAGAACGCCACGCCGCGTTCGATGCGTTCGATCGCATCGAGTCCGCAGACATGCGCGATGTCGGTCGACTTGCTCGACCACGGCGAGATCGTGCCGGGGCGGGGAATAACGACGACCGTCGGCGCCGACGCAGGCGTGTCCGCTTCGACGCGGGGGCCGTAGGTCAGCAGAGCTTCGAGAATACGCCGCTCCTCGGCCGTCAGCTCACGACGCGTCTGCACGAAGTGCACGAAGCGCGACGTCAGCGATTCAATGGCGGGATTGCGCGCGCGGGCGGCGGCAAGGAGTTTGCTAATGCGGAAATCGGAGAGAGCGGGTGCGCCGGTCAGTGTCAGCATCTTGAAGCCAGTCGGCTCGCAGGAGGCGCGAACCGCGAGGAAAAATTACGGGAGCGGATGATACAGGAAGAGGGGCTGCTGGGCGCTGGGCTGTCGGCCAGCCGGAAAAGTCTCCTGGTCCTTCATCTGGCCAGCAGCCCAGCGCCCAGCCGCCTATTTTTTTTCCGGCGTATACATCGGCATCGGAAAGGCCGTCACATTGGAGCCACCCTCGAGGGCGCTGATCTTGCTGACCCCCTGCTTGCGGACTTCGTCGATTCGCAGAACCGAATGCATGGGCAGGTAGGTGCGTTTGACCCCCTCGAACTCGGACTTGATGCGCTCCTCGCTCGGATCCAGCACGATGGTCGTCCGCTCGCCGAAAACCAGCTCCTCGACCTCGATGAAGCCGAAGATCGAGCCGTGATTGACCTTGCGGGCATAGATCTCGTAGACCTTGCCCTGGTTGACAAAAACGACCTTGAAAATGTGACTCGCTGCCATATCTGCGCCGGGGACGGGTTGGTACGCTGCGAGCATATTACATAGCGCGGCTCCAGTGCCCTTTAGATGGACCCGGACGCCCGTTATGCGGCACTTAAGGAAATCCCTCTACCAATGGCACTGAAGCTCAGGGTCATCAGCGACCATTACAAAGCGCTCGGCAAACGCAGCTCGCAGCTCTTTGGCGTGACCGGCGGACGGATCGGCCGTGCCCAGGACAACGATTGGGTCCTGCCGGATCCTGATCGCTATGTTTCCAGCCACCACGTGAAAGTGTCCTTTCGCGCCGGCAAATGGGTACTCGAGGACACGAGCACCAATGGCACGTTCATCAACGGCTCCGACACCGCGGCATCGCTCGAGGGCCCCTATGCGCTGCAGGATGGCGACCGCCTGCGCCTGGGCGACTATGAATTGCTGGTCAGCATCGACGAACGCAATGACTTCTCGTCCGACGCCACCGGTCAGTTAGCGACACCGGCGCGAGTGCGTAACGGCGGCAAGGCGCCGGAACCTGCCGAAGACCTCGGCGAAGAACTCGATATCACCGACCTGCTGGGCGATTCCTTCCTGCCGAACAGTATTCCGCAACCCAGCAAGCTGACGCCGGAGCCATTCCTGCTGACGGACGAGATCGATCTCGATCCGCGCAAGACCCCGGCGCCCGTTCCGGCCGCGACCCAGGGCGGATTCACTTCGCTGCTCGACAGTCTCGGCGATCCGGGCGAGCGGACCGTGGCTCAAGCGAAGTCCGCCACCCAGTCCAGGTCCGACGATTGGCAGATGCAGACACGGCCCTACGATCGCAAGAGTCTCGCCGCCCTGCCCCCAGCTGCCCTTGCCACTAAAACACCACCCCCGGCAGCCGCGCCAACGGTCGTTCGGGCGCCGCGTCCCGCGCCGGCCGCAACCGCAGCAACTCATACTGCAGCGAGTGCACCGGCTGCGGCGCCCGCTCGCGAGCCTGAGCGCCTGCGTCGCGCGACTGATCACATCGACAGCGGCGTCGAAGCCTTCTGTCGTGGCGCCGGTATCGACCCGGCGGCTCTGCCGGCCGATGCGCATGCCTCGTTGCTGGCGCTGGCCGGCCAGATGCTGCGTGAATCCGTCATGGGCATCATGGAAACGCTGCACAGCCGTTCGGACATGAAGGGCAAGCTGCGGCTGTCGCAAACGTCCATTCAGCCAGCCGAAAACAATCCGTTGAAATTCTCGCCAAGCGTCGACGATGCCGTGTTGCGGCTGCTCAGTCCGCACGGCTCACGGTATCTGGGCCCGGTCGAGGCGATCCGCGACTCCTTCGCGGATCTGCAGCATCACCACACTGCGACGATGTCGGCAGTTCAGGCCGGCATGGACGAGTTGATGAACCGCATCGAGCCCGGTGAATTGCAGGACCGTTTCGATCGCGGTCTGAAGCGCGGCGCCCTGCTCGGCGCAGCGAACAAGATGAAGTACTGGGATCTCTACGCCGAGTTCTACCAGGCGCTGAATCAGCGCAACGATCAGGGACTGCCGACGGTGTTCGCCGAAGAACTGGCGAGGACCTATGCAGAGAAGTCGGTCAGAAAAAAATGATTGCGTGATCGAACGATCCGGCCAGCGGCATCACTGCACGGCCTGATCGTTCCTCGCCCGGTTGGCCGGCGGTGCTGAATCCGCCGCCACCCAATCCAGAATGTCGATGTAGCCGCGGATGTTCTCCACGAACCGCACCGGTTCCCAGCCGCGTGCATAGCCGCGTTTGACCTGCGTGTACCATTTCGATTGCGTCAGCAATGGCAGGTGCTCGCGCACATCACTCCACAGGTCCGGATTCTTGCCATGCATCTGCGTAAGGATGCGCGCGTCTTCGAGATGCCCGATACCGACGTTGTAGGCCGCCAGGGTCATCCAGGTGCGATCGGGCTCCAGAATCCGCGCGGGAATCTGACTGCGCACCAGCAGAAAATAAGAGGCGCCGCCGAAGATGCTCTGGCGAGGGTCGAGGCGATCGGTGAGCCCCAGACCGCGTGCCGTTTCCTCGGTCAGCATCATGAGCCCACGCACTCCCGTCGGCGAGGTGGCGGTCGGTACCCAATGCGATTCCTGGTAGCCAATAGCCGCCAGCAAGCGCCAGTCGACGCCGATCTGCGCCGCCGCCTCCTTGAACCAGTGTCGGTATTGCGGCAGGCGTGCCTCGATGTCCTGCATGAACACGCGCGCCTGGATGTAGTCGAAGCGATCGACGTCACCGTAGTAAGTATCGAGAATCGAAGCGAGCCGCCCCTCCGCTGTCACGGCGGCGTAATAGGCGGTTACGCGCTGCAGCAGACTCGGATCCCGCGCATCGACAGCCCACGCAAGTGCCTTGCTGCCCGACAGATCGAAGGCGACACGGATCTCCGGATGGAACGAGCGGCCGATGGCGAACTCGTTCGAATCCGCCACCGTGTAGTCGATCTCGCGCCGCGATAGCCGATACAGAAGTTCCTCGGTTTCGGTCGCAGAGTTTTCCACCCAGGACAAGTTGGGCACCGTCAGACGCGCAGCCTCGAGCGACGCCACGTGCGAACTGCCCGCTACGACTTCTATATGGGTGTTCACGGCCTGGCGCAGCGTGCGGGCGCGCCCATTTCCCTGCCGATAGATCAGGTGTTCCCTGACCTGTTGATAGGGAGGACCGAAGGCCAGCTGCGACGGCAATCGCATGCCCCGGGTCAACCCCGCCGCGCCGATGTGCGCCCGATGCAGCGCCAGCTCGCGTATGACATCGCCCGCGTTGGGAACCGAATAAATGTACAGGCGCACGCCCAATTCGGCAGCAAGCTGGCTGGCCAGTTCGAACTCAGGGCCCTGGGGGCCGGACGCACCGAGGTAATAGGTACTGGGCAAGTTGCGCGTAACGACACGCAATTCGCCGCTGTCGAGGATCTGCTGCAGAACTGTCGGCGGTTGCGAACAGGTCCCCAGAAGCAGCATCGCAATGATCGCCAGCGCGATCTTCAACGCCGGCCTCCGCGTCGCGGAAGTAGTAACGACAAGGCTCGCAACCCTTCGTAGTGAAAGAACGGCGTACAGCCTACAGTCTTGCACCTGTCCTGGTATAGAATGCGCGCCGCGCGCGGAGAGGTGGCAGAGTGGTCGAATGTACCTGACTCGAAATCAGGCGATGTCGCAAGACATCCGTGGGTTCGAATCCCACCCTCTCCGCCACTTAAAATTTCACAAGAAGGCCCTCCCCTGGAGGGCCTTTGTATTTGTGGCATCGGGCGGGATGCCCGGGTCGAGGATTCGGCAAACTCGCTTCCTTGATGAGACCGGATGGCGATAACTCGCGCCGGACGCAGGCACGCGCCATCCCTCCGCCTGGCATCAGCACATTTCGTCCACCGCATCGACGGGCGACAGCACCAGGTTTTTCCAATTGTTGGTCCGTGGATGAGGAACCCGCTCCAGACCCAATGGCCGCGCGCCTCTCGCAAGATTCGGGCATCGCGGAGGGCCCGTCCCGCACTGATCCGCCAAGAGCTACCCCTCCGAAGGCAAGTGTCCGGTCCGAACCGATTCCATTCAGCTCAGTCCAATCCCACGCGCTTTACATTCCTGGCGACACGGCACCACACTGCCGGCTCACGAGACATCCATCAATGCGAAAGATCGCCATTTTTCTGGCAGCGGCCCTGACGACCATCGGGGCGGGCGCGCAGCAGACCAATACCGGGGACGATCTGCCTGATATCGGCAGTCCCGCGCAGGCGATGCTGACGCTCGAGGACGAGCGCCAGATTGGCCGCATGGTGGTGCGTGGGTTGCGCGACCAGGACCAGATCCTCGATGACCCCGAGGTCGCCGAATACGTGCAGTCGCTCGGTTCGCGGCTGGCCATCGAAGCCCACGATGGCGCACAGCGCTTCACCTTCTTTACGGTAAAAGACCGCGGCATCAACGCCTTTGCGTTGCCGGGCGGCTTCATCGGCGTCAATGCGGGGCTGGTACTCGAGACCAGGAACGAGAGCGAACTGGCCGGCGTGGTGGCGCACGAAATCGCGCACGTCACGCAGCGCCATATCGCGCGCAGCATCGCCGCGCAGAGTCGCTCGAGCCTGGTGTCCACCGCCGCGATGCTCGCTGCCATCCTGCTGGGCGCCGCTGCCGGCGGGGGCGATGGCGCCATGGCCGGTGTCGCAGCCGCGCAGTCGCTGGCGATCCAGCAACAGATCAGCTTCACACGCGAGAACGAGACCGAAGCCGATCGCGTGGGCCTGGGAATTCTGGCGCGTTCGGGATTTGATCCCGAAGGCATGCCGAAATTCTTCGAAACCATGAGCCGTCTGGCCGGCAGCAGCGAATTCAACATTCCCGAAATGCTGCGCACGCATCCGGTCACCAGCACGCGTATCGCCGAGACCAGGGAACGCGCCGATCAGCTCAGTGTCACTCCCCTGCCTGACAGCATGAGCTATGCGCTCACCCGCGAACGCCTGCGCGTGCTCTCGACCCCTGCTGGCAAAGATCCGCAGGAGTACTACGCAGCCGTGATCAAGAACGAGCCCGATGCCAGTTCAGCCCAGGTCTACGGACAGGGACTCGCGATGGTGATGTCGGGTCATGCCGACAAGGCCATCCCGGTGTTCCGCAAATTGCGCGATACGGACCCCTCGGTCATGCAGTACCACACCGCATTGGGGCAGGCGCAATTGCGCGCCGGCCAGGGTAAGGCATCGCTCGAAACGCTGGCGAAAGCGCGCGAACTGTTCCCGCGCAATGTCGCCGTCACCGTGCGCTACGCCGAGAGCCTGATGCAGAGTGGCGATGCGAAGGCCGCGCACGAGATCTTGCTCGACCTGTTCAATGCGGTGCCGCCAACGCCCGAACAAGCCCGCCTCACCGCACTGGCGGCAAACGCCGCCGGCGACGTGGCGGACTCCTATTACTACATGTCGGAGTACCACATCATGAGTGGCGACCTGCCGCTGGCGATCAACCAGCTGCAACTGGCGCTGGCCGTGCCGAAAATAACGTCGGTGCAGCGCGCACGCTTCCAGGCGCGACTCGAAGAAGTGCAGCAGGCCATGCCAAAACGCGGTTCACGCCGGGCGTCCAGCGGACAGCCGCGCCTGCAAGGGATGAATTGATACAATGCCGGCGCCCGGGTTGCCTGAGCGCGACCCGGCATCCGTCACAGCCAAGGGATCTGTTTACCGCATGTCTTTACTGATCGGCCGCGTACCGACACCCGTGCGCGCAATCGCAATGATTGCAGTTCTCCTCATCAGCGCCGGGTGCGCCACCACTCCTGGAGCGACGCGCGCCGACGATCCGTGGGAGGGCATGAACCGCGGCATCTACAAGTTCAATGACACGGCGGATCGGATTGCGCTCAAGCCTGTCGCCAAGGGCTATCGCAAGATCACGCCACGTTGGTTCCGCGCCGGCGTCGGCAATTTCTTCTCCAACCTGACCTATCCCGCGACGATCGTGAACCAGTTCCTGCAGGGCAAGCCGGGGCTGGGGATGCGGGATTTCGGCCGCTTCGTGATGAATACGACGGTCGGCGTCGGCGGCCTGCTGGACGTCGCCACACCGGCCGGCCTGGCGGCAAACGATGAGGATTTCGGACAGACACTGGCCAAGTGGGGAGTCGGGTCGGGTCCGTATCTCACCCTGCCGTTCTTCGGACCTTCGTCGGTGCGCGATGCGCCGTCGCGTCTCTTCGATTACTTCCTGGGGCCACTCGTCTACATCGACATTCCATGGGAAGCCGAATGGGGTCTGCGCGGCCTGGATATCGTGCATTCACGCGCGGAACTGTTGCCGCTCGATGCGACATTGCAGAGCGCCTTCGATCCGTATGCCTTCATGCGCGATGCCTGGGTGCAGCAGCGCGAATTCCAGATCTATGACGGCAACCCGCCACCCGAAGTACTGGAAGAAGACTACTCCGACGAAGAGGCCGCGGAGCTGGGGCCAGCGCCGGCTCCGACACCGTAAGACTCAGGCAGTCGCGGTTGCTGCCTGATTCGCGTCTTGCGCCGGATCGGCCGTGCCATTCTCGAGCAGCAGGTCATCGATCTCGCTGATGCGCGCCAGGGCCATGATCTGCTGCGGCACGTTGTCGAAGTGAATCTTGCTGCCGGCAACGCGGGTCAGACGCAACCATTCGATCAATAGCGCAAGTCCGGCACTGTCGCTCGACGTCACGAGCGACAGATCGACGATCACGCTCGGTACACCGGCAAACTTGCGCGAACTCTGCGCCAGAATCTCCGTCACCGTGTCCGCATCGAGGACGCCGGCGACACGAAAGTGTCCGTTGCCCAACGAATCGAGCCGGGCGGTGCTGGTGCGAGCCTTACTCATGCATCGCTCAGGAGTTGGCGCCGGACGGCTTCGGCACCGTGCCCGTGGCCACCTGTTTTTCGAGACGCTGGATCACGGCTTCGAGCCCCTTCTGCTGGATCTCGGCACCGAAATCGGTGCGGAACGACTTCACGTAGGAAATTCCTTCGATCTGCACGTCGTACGCCTTCCAGCCATTGGCCGTCTTGCGCAATGAATAGTTCACCGGCACGCGCGAGCCGTTGTCGCGGCGAACTTCACTGCGCACCGTCGCCACCGTGTCCTCGGGCTTGCCCTGGTACGGCAGGATCTTCAGCCGCTCGGGCGTGAATTCCAGCAGGGCCGAACCGTAGTTCTGCAGCAGCGACTGGTAGAACGCATCGACAAAACGTTTGCGCTGCTCCGGGGTCGCCGTGCGCCAGTTCTTGGCCAGCACGAGCTGCGCCGAATACGCCGTGTCGAAGTACGGCAGCATGTTCTTGTCCACCAGCTCACGCACGCGCTCCGGATTCTTCTGATACTCGGAGCGATGGGCGTCGAGATCCTTGAGAGTGTCCTGCGACACCTTCGTGATCAGTTCGTAAGGACCGAGCTGAGTGTCCTGCGCGAGCACGCCCTGACTGCCGAACGTACCGAGGACGACTGCGAAACCGAACGCGACCAGGGTTCTGCGATTCATCATTGTTTGCTCTCCTCTGCTGCCGGCTGCTGCCCGGCGGGCTTGCCCGCGAAGCTCGCGAACAGCTGGTTGATGAGATTCTCGAGCACGAAAGCATCCTGTACGAGTTCGATGCGGTCGCCGTTTTTGAGGAACTCCTCAGCACCGCCAGCCGTGATGCCGATGTACTGCCCGCCGAGCAGGCCTGACGTCATGATGGCGGCATCGCTATCCGTTGGAATGCGGTTGTAGGCCGAATTGATGCGCAGCTTCACCACGGCCTTGTAGATCTGCTGATCGTACGTAATGGAATCCACCCGGCCGACGGTCACCCCCGACATCGACACCGCGGCGCCGGGCTTCAGGCTGCCGACGTTCTCGAATTGCGCCTGTACTTCATAACTGCCGCCCGCGATGGTCAGTTCCCGGTCGGTGATCTGGGTCACCAGGAAGAACAGGGCCGCGAAGCCGAGCAGGACGAACAGGCCGGTCGAAACTTCCACAGCGCGTGAAGAACGCATAGAAAAACCCCAGTATCGCGTCAGGTCACAGCATCAGCGCTGTGAGCATGTAATCGAGGATCAAGGTCAGCACCGCGGATGTCACCACGGTTCGGGTCGTCGCCCGTCCCACCCCTTCCGCCGTCGGAATGGCCGTATAACCTTCGTAGACCGCCACCAGGCTGCAGGCGAAGCCGAACACGCATCCCTTGACGATGCCTTCGGTCACATCGTCGACGCCGACGCTCGCACGCATTTGCGACCAGAACGACGCCGAATCAACGCCGAACATCTGCACGCCGACCACCTGCACACCGAAGATACCGACGGCGATGAATATGACGGTCAGCAATGGCATGGCGATCACACCGCCGAGGAATCGCGGCGCGACGACACGACGGATCGGATCGACGGCCATCATCTCCATCGCCGTCAATTGATCCGTGGCGCGCATGAGCCCGATTTCCGATGCGAGTGCCGTGCCGGCGCGACCGGCGAACAGCAACGCAGTCACTACGGGGCCCAGCTCCTTCACCAGCGCCAGAGCGGCTGCCGTGCCAAGTGCATCCTCCGAGCCGAAACGCTGCAGCAGGTCGTAGCCTTGCAGCCCGAGCACCGCACCCACGAACAGGCCGCACGTCATGATGATCACCAGCGACAACGCGCCGGCATTGTGAATCTGATCGATGATCAGGCCGGGACGCAGCAATGCCTGCGGGACCTGCCCGAGCACGCGCCCCAGAAACAGCGTCGTTGCACCGATCGTGGCAACGAACTGTCGCAGATTCTCCAGCAGCTCACGCAGCAGGTTCATTCCTTGTCCGTGAGCAACTGCTCGTAGTAATCAGGGGCCGGGTAATGAAACGCCACCGGGCCGTCAGCCAGACCATGCATGAACTGATTGACGATTTCCGAGTTGTGATCCTTGAGCTCGACGAATGTCCCTGCCGCTGCCACCTTGCCCCCCGCAATGATGTAGCTGGTATCCGCGAGGATGGAGAGCTCTTCGACGTCGTGCGAGACGACGATGCTGGTGATGCCCAGCGCGTAGTTCATCTGACGCACCAGCCGCACGATCATGCCCATCGAAATGGGGTCGAGGCCCGTAAACGGCTCATCGTAGATCAGTATTTCCGGATCGGTCGCCATCGCGCGGGCCAGCGCGACGCGACGCGCCATGCCACCCGACAACTCGGATGGCATCAATTCCGCGGCTCCGCGCAGGCCTACGGCCTGCAGCTTCGTCAGCACGATATTGCGAATCAGATTGTCGGGAAGATCGGTGTGTTCGCGCAGCGGGAAGGCCACGTTCTCGAACACATCCGTATCGGTCAGCAGTGCGCCGTTCTGGAACAGCATCCCCATGCGCAAGCGCAGTTCGTACAGTTCCTTGCGCGACAGGGTCGCCACATCCAGGCCATCGAACAGGATCTGACCGCGGTCCGGCCGGATCTGTCCCGTCATGAGACGCAGCAACGTGGTTTTGCCGGTGCCGCTCGGTCCCATCACGGCCGTGATACGGCCGCGCGGGATCGAGAGGGTGAGACCGGAAAAAATCGGCCGGTTGCCGACCGAATAGTGAACGTCGCGGATTTCGACGAGATTATCGGTGGCAGGAGTGCCGGGAATTTCTGGTTGCGTCGGAGCCAATTTCAGCCCTTTTCAGCCGGCAAGAGACGGCTTACGCCGCCTCCTGTTCCAGCTTCGAGGTGTAGGTGCCCGTTTGCGCGAGGCTGGTGAGGCGTGCACGACGTGCGAACGCCTTCTGACCAGCCGCGTAGTTCTCGGCCTTGCCGGCCCAGGCCTTCAGCGCCTCGTCCTGCAATGCACGGCCATAAGAGAACGTCAGCGGCCAGGGCAGCGGACCCATCTGGTTCATGAGGCTCAGGTGTTCGGTAGCGTCCGCCGCACTCTGGCCGCCCGACAGGAAGGCGATGCCAGGCACTGCGCCTGGAACGTAACGCTTCAACGTACGCACCGTCGCTTCAGCGACCTGCTGAGCATTGGCGCGGGACGCATTCTTCTTGCCTGAGATGACCATGTTGGGCTTCAGGATCATGCCTTCGAGGTGAATACGGTGTGAATGCAGCGCCGCAAACACCTGCGACAGTGTTTCCGATGTAACGGCTTCACAACGCTCGATGCTGTGATCGCCATCCATCAGCACTTCAGGCTCGACGATCGGCACGATGTTCGCTTCCTGACAGAGCGCCGCATAGCGGGCGAGTGCATGCGCGTTCGCTTCGATGGCGAAGGCCGACGGAATGTCCTTGCCGATGTCGATCACGCCACGCCACTTCGCAAAACGCGCGCCGAGCTTGTAGTACTCCGCGAGGCGTTCACGCAGGCCGTCCAGACCCTCGGTGATGGTTTCGCCGGGATAGTTGGTCAGAGGCTTGGCGCCGGTATCGACCTTGATGCCGGGAACGATCCCGAGCTTTGCGAGGTATTCAGGAAACGGCACGCCGTCCTTCGTCTTCTGACGCAGGGTCTCGTCGTAGCAGATCACGCCACTGATGTAGTCGGCCGCCTTCGGCGCGGTGAACAGCAGTTCGCGGTAGGTGCGACGGGCCTCTTCGGTCGATTCCAGCTTGATGCCATCGAAGCGCTTCTTGATCGTGCCACTCGATTCGTCAGCCGCCAGGATGCCCTTACCTTTCGCGACCATCGCCTTCGCGGTGGTCTCGAGTTCGCTGCGATTCATACGTCCTGCACCTCTTGTGATATCGCGCCGGCTACAACAAACGACTGGTTGCTACCAGGTCGGCCGGCAATCGGGGGGGCGTAGGATAGCAAAATCACCTCGCATCTCCGCCTTTAGCGAGGGCCTTTCGCGCGCTGTCGGACCTGTTGCCCCAGTCAGACATCGCCAAACTGAAGAGTTGCCATCGCAATTTAGGGTGGCCCTCGAACGGCATTGGGACTAAAATAGTCCCATATTCTGTTGCCGCCGCCAGATCATGCTTCGCATCAGCAAACTCACCGACTACGGGACGGTCATCCTCGCCCTGCTTGCCTCGCAGCCGGACTGTCAGCTCGCTGCGGCCGAGGTTGCGGAGCGGACGCGGATCGCCCTGCCGACCGTGAGCAAGGTGTTGAAATCGTTGCAGCGCAGCGGCCTGGTCATGTCGACCCGCGGCAGCCACGGTGGTTACCAGCTGGCCAAGCCGGCATCGGAAATCACGGCAGTCCACATCCTCGATGCACTCGAAGGCCCCTTCGCGATCACCGAATGCAGCGGCGAACACAGCAGCTGCGGTATCGAGTCCAACTGTCGCGTTGGGCAAGCCTGGCAGCGAGTCAACAGCGCAATCCGTCGCGCCCTCGCCGATGTGACATTGGCACAACTCGCGGGCGTCGAGCGCAGCATTACTACCGTTCCACTCAGCCGTATTACGCGCGTCACTCACGAGTGAGGCGAGCCCAACCATGTCCAGCAATCCCCAGAACGATCCGGCACTCGAGGCACTGATTGGCCAGAAGTACCGTCACGGATTCATCACCGACATCGAATCCGACACGGTGCCTCCCGGCCTGGATGAAGACGTCGTCCGCCTGATCTCACGCAAGAAGCGTGAGCCCGGGTTCATGCTCGAGTGGCGCCTGAAGGCGTTCCGCCACTGGCTCACTATGCGCGAGCCGCATTGGGCGCAGCTGCGCGTTGCACCGATCGACTACCAGTCCATCTCTTATTACTCCGCACCGAAGTCGAACGCCAATGCGCCCAAGAGCCTCGAGGAAGTCGACCCGAAGCTGCTGGAGACTTACGACAAACTGGGCATTCCGCTGCACGAACGAGCGCGATTAGCCGGCGTCGCCGTGGATGCGGTCTTCGACAGCGTCTCGGTCGCGACCACCTTCAAGGAGCGCCTGGGCAAGGCCGGTGTGATTTTCTGCTCCTTCTCCGATGCGGTGCTCAATCACCCGGAACTCATCGAGCGGTATCTCGGCAGCGTCGTGCCCTACACGGACAACTACTTCGCCACCCTGAATTCAGCCGTGTTCTCGGACGGTTCGTTCGTGTACGTCCCGAAGGGCGTGCGTTGTCCGATGGAGCTGTCGACCTACTTCCGTATCAACGCGGCCAACACCGGCCAGTTCGAGCGCACGCTCATCGTCGCGGACGAAGGCTCCCACGTGAGCTATCTCGAAGGCTGCACGGCGCCGATGCGCGACGAAAACCAGCTGCACGCCGCCGTCGTCGAACTGGTTGCGCTCGACAATGCACAGATCAAGTACTCGACGGTGCAGAACTGGTATCCCGGCGACGAAAACGGCCGCGGCGGCATCTACAACTTCGTCACCAAGCGTGGCGAATGCCGCGGCGCCAACTCGAAGATCAGCTGGACCCAGGTGGAAACCGGTTCCGCCATCACCTGGAAATATCCGAGCTGCGTGCTGACGGGCGAAAACTCCGTCGGCGAGTTCTATTCGGTCGCGGTGACCAACAACTACCAGCAGGCCGACACCGGCACGAAGATGATCCATATCGGCCGCAATACGCGCAGCACGATCGTGTCGAAGGGCATTTCGGCCGGCCACGCCCAGAACAGCTATCGCGGACTGGTGAAGATCCTTCCCAGCGCCATCAATGCACGCAATTTCACGCAATGCGACTCGCTGCTGATGGGCGACAAGTGCGGCGCGCACACCTTCCCTTACATGGAAGTGCGCACACCGTCGGCGAGCGTGGAACACGAAGCGACCACGTCCAAGATCGGCGATGACCAGCTCTTCTACTGCCTGAGCCGCGGCATCTCCGAGGAAGACGCGGTCAACATGATCGTCAACGGTTTCTGTAAAGCCGTCTTCAAGGAACTGCCGATGGAGTTCGCCGTGGAAGCGCAGAACCTCCTCGCGGTCAGCCTCGAAGGCGCGGTGGGATAGGAGTTACGGAGTTCACTCCGTGTGAAACGTCTTAAGTCTTGAGATCGAAGCAATGTTGAAGATTGAAAACCTGCAGGTGAAAGCCGGCGAGAAGCTGATTCTCAAGGGCCTGAACCTCGAAGTGAAAGCCGGCGAAGTGCACGCCATCATGGGCCCCAATGGGTCGGGCAAGAGCACGCTCGTGCAGGTGCTCGCCGGCCGTGAAGGCTATGAAGTGATCGGCGGCAGTGCCACGTACAACGGCAAGGACCTGCTCGCCCTGGCGCCGGAAGAACGCGCACGCGAAGGCGTATTCCTCGCGTTCCAGTACCCCGTCGAAATTCCCGGGGTCAACAACGTCTACCTGCTCAAGGCCGGTCTGAACGCCATCCGCAAGCATCGCGGTGAGCAGGAAGTCGACGCCTTTGAATTCCTCGGCCTGGTGCGCGAGAAGATGAAGCTCATGCAGATGGATGAGAGCTTCCTCAATCGCGGCGTCAACGAAGGCTTTTCGGGTGGCGAGAAGAAGCGCAACGAGATCCTGCAGATGGCCGTACTCGAACCCGCCCTCGCCCTGCTCGACGAGACCGATTCGGGTCTCGACATCGACGCATTGCGAATCGTCGCGAGTGGCGTGAACAGCCTGCGCCGCGCGGACCGGGCGATTCTGATGGTTACGCACTATCAGCGCCTGCTGGATTACATCGAGCCCGACCGCGTGCATGTGCTCTCGGGCGGCGAGATCCTGAAAAGCGGCGACAAATCGCTCGCGCTCGAACTCGAGAAGCGCGGCTACGACTGGATCAAGCAAGGGGCCGCGGCAGCATGAGCGCGGTAGCCGCCAGAAACACCGCCAGCGCCACGGAGCGCTATCGCGCCGTCTTCGACGCGCGCGTACGCAAGGATGACGCGTTGACGGCATGGCGTCGCGATGCCCTGCAACGCTTCGTTGCGCAGGGATTCCCCACGCTGCGCGATGAAGACTGGAAGTACACGAACCTGCGCCGGCTGGAATCGCGCAGCTTCGCACCAGCTGACCCGGCACCTGGAGCCATCGACGAGAGCCTGTGGATCGCGAACGTCGGGATGCGGATCGTGCTCGTCAACGGCCGCGCGCACCCGGGCCTGTCCACGACATCTCCCCAACCGCCAGGCGTCACGCTGCTGACGTTGGGACAGTGGATGGAGAATTCGCCAAACGATGTGGCCGCGTTCCTGGCGAGCAATTCGCCCGCGGTTTCGGCGTTCCATTCGATGAACGACGCCTTCTCCGACGATGGCATCGTCATCGACATCGGCGAGTCCGTCCAACTCGATCAGCCCATCTATGTGGTTCACCAGTGGACGGGCGGCATCACGTCCGCCATGAGTCATCCGCGTATTTTCCTGCGGGCAGCACCGAACAGTCGGTGCGTACTCATCGAACACTACGTGGGCGCCGCCGATTCCGAGACGCTGACCAACAGCGTCGTCACGCTGAACATCGGTGCCGGCGCGAGCGTCACGCACTATCGAGTACAGCAGGAATCGACGCGCAGCTTCCACATTGGCCACGTGACGGCACGCCTCGAACGTGACAGCCGGTATGTCTGCCAGGACGTTGCCCTGGGCGCGAGCCTGGCGCGAACCGGCATCGTCGCAACGCTGGACGGTCCGAACGCTGACGCCAATCTGCGTGGATTGTTCCTGCCCAATGGCAGTCAGCACCTCGATACTTACACGCTGGTCGACCACGCGGCTCCGCACACGCAGAGCAACGAGGAATACCGCGGCGTCGCCGACGGACGCGGACGCGGCGTGTATCGCGGCAAAGTGATCGTGCGCAAGGATGCGCAGAAAATCGATTCGCGCCAGTCGAGCCGCAATCTGCTGCTGTCGCCGACTGCCGAGATCGATACGCGGCCGGAACTCGAGATCTACGCCCACGACGTCAAGTGCAGTCATGGCGCGACCACGGGACAGCTCGATGCAACCGCCCTCTTCTATCTGCGATCACGGGGACTGTCCGAGTCGCAGGCGCGGTCCCTGCTGATTCGTGCGTTCGCGGAGTCCATTCTGTCGACAATCGAACTGCCCTCGCTGCGCAGCCACCTGGAACGTCAGCTGCACGATCGTTTTGCCGTCCAAGAGATCTCCCCATGAGCGCCCAACCTGCCCTGCGCACCAGCGCCGTCGACGTGACTGCGATTCGCGCGGACTTTCCGATCCTGGAGCAGCGGATCAACGGCAAGCCGCTGGTCTATCTCGACAATGCCGCCTCGAGCCAGCGCCCGCGTCAGGTCATCGACGCCATCAGCGGCTACTACGAACGCGATCACGCGAACGTCCATCGCGGTGTTCATACGCTCAGCCAGCGCGCGACGGACGCCTATGAAGGCGCCCGCGACGTCGTTCGGGAGTTCATCAACGCCGCCGACACCAAAGAGATCGTGTTCGTGCGCGGCACGACGGAAGCCGTCAACCTCGTGGCGCAGAGCTTCGTCCGACCCAAAGTCGGTCCCGGTGATGAAATTCTGATCTCCGGTCTCGAGCACCACGCGAACATCGTGCCGTGGCAACTCGTCTGCGAACAGACGGGCGCCACACTCAAGGTCATTCCGATCACGCAGGCGGGCGAAGTCGACTTCGCCGCCTTCGAGCAGCTGATCGGCCCGCGCACCAGGATCCTGGCGATGGCGCACGTATCGAACGCGCTGGGCACGATCGTGCCGGTCGAGAAGTTCATTGCCGTGGCACGCAAGCATGGCGTGCCCGTGCTGCTCGACGGCGCCCAGGCCGTGCCGCACGGCAAGGTGGATGTCCGCGCGCTGGATTGTGATTTCTACTGCTTCTCCGGACACAAGATGCTCGGGCCGACGGGTATCGGCGTTCTTTATGGACGCAAGAAGCTCCTGGAGGCCATGCCGCCGTGGCAGGGCGGCGGCGACATGATCCTGTCGGTGTCGTTCGAGAAGACGACCTACAACCAGTTGCCCTGGAAGTTCGAAGCCGGCACGCCGAACATCAGCGGCACCATCGGCCTGGCGGCGGCGATCCGTTACCTGCAGTCCGTCGGCATCGAGCGCATTGCCGCGTACGAGCACCAGCTGCTCACTTACGCCACGCAGCGCCTGCAGGAAATTCCGGGACTGCGGATCGTCGGCACGTCAGCGCACAAGGCCGCGGTGGTTTCCTTCGTGATGGATGGCATCCATCCTCACGACATCGGCACCATCCTCGATACCGAAGGGGTGGCGATCCGCACCGGCCATCACTGCGCGATGCCGGTCATGGATTATTTCAAGGTTCCGGCTACCGCACGCGCATCGATGTCGTTCTACAACACGTATGACGAGATCGATGCCCTGGTTGCGGCGCTCGAACACACGCGCAAGGTTCTCGGCTGATGGATCTCAAAGACCTCTATCGCGACGTCATCGTCGATCACAACCGCAACCCGCGGAATTTCGGCAAGCTCGAACCCGCGGATGCGCATGCCGACGGTCACAACCCGCTCTGCGGCGATCGGCTGTCGCTCTACGTGAACCTCGATGGCGATCGTATTCGCGAAGTGAAGTTCGACGGCAGCGGCTGCGCGATTTCCGTCGCCTCCGCGTCCCTGCTGACGGAGGCCGTCAAAGGCAAGTCGCGCAGCGACGTGAAAGCGCTTTTCGACGACATGCATGCCTTGCTGACCCAGCACGATGCGACCGTCGATCCAGGCAAGCTCGGCAAGCTCGCCGCACTGTCCGGCGTGCGAGAATTTCCGGCACGCGTGAAATGCGCCAGCCTCTGCTGGCACACGCTCAACGCGGCACTCGACAGTCAATCCGCTCCTGTGAGCACGGAATGAAACCATGAAGAACAGGACCTCCACGGGGGACACGGGGAACACAGGGGTAGGAGGAAGAGCATTCCTTGATGCCTCCGTCCCCCGTGCTCCCCGTGCCCCCCGTGGAGATTCCTCTCCTCTCTTCTCTTAATCATGCAAAGACACGAACAGATACCGTTTACCCTGGAGCGCGACGTCGAAGCCATCATGGTTCCGGCCGGCGTGCCCGTGACACTGCGCGCGGACAAGAGCGGGTTCATTACCCAGGCGCTCGGCGGCAGTTTTACCGTCTACGTCGAAGGCAACCTGTTCCGTGTTGCCGGCAAGGATGCGGACGCGCTCGGCCAGGAAATTGCCGTGGGTCCGGAGCTGCCGCCTGACGCCACAGACGAAGACGTGAAGAATCTCGTCTGGGAGCAGATGCGCAGCTGCTATGACCCCGAGATTCCTGTGAACATCGTCGATCTCGGCCTCATCTATGAATGCGAGATCACGCACGACGACGCTGGCGAGCGTACTGCCACGATCAAGATGACCCTCACGGCTCCTGGCTGTGGCATGGGTGAAGTGCTGGTGGCGGACGTGAAGGACAAGGTCGAGGCGATTCCGACCATCAAGCAGGCGGACGTCGAACTGGTGTTCGATCCGCCGTGGAATCAGACCATGATGTCCGAAGCGGCGCGGTTACAGACGGGAATGATGTGAGCTGGCTTGCAGTCGGTCCTGCGGACTCCATCGCCTCCGGTGACTACGCCCAGATCGAGATCGACGGCGCGCTCGTGGCCGTGTTCAACGTCCATGGCACGTTCTACGCCATCGACGATGTGTGCACGCACGACGGCGGCGAACTGGCGGGCGGCGCCATCGACGACGACGTGGTCATCTGTCCGCGGCACGGCGCCCGCTTCTGTCTGCGGACCGGCGCGGCACTGACGCCCCCGGCCTACGAACCCGTGCGCACCTATCCCACGCGGGTGGTCGACGGTGTCGTGGAAGTACAATCGGCCTGACCCGCTTTATCGACCCACCTGCATGCTGCGTCTCACCTTAGTTCGCCACGCCAAGACCGAACCGGGCACATCGGGACAGGAAGACTGGGATCGCCTGCTGGAAGCTCGCGGACAACGCGACGCGCCAGAAATGGCACGACGGCTGAAAGACAGACACGGCAAGCCCGACAAGATCATCGCAAGCCCGGCTGTAAGGGCAATCACGACCGCCAACATCATGTCGCGTGTCCTGGGCGTACCGGCGTCGAAGATCACCCAGGATGAACGCCTGTATCTCGCCTCGCCGAAGGCGATGCTGGACGTGATCCGCGAACTCGGCAACAGCTCACAGCACCTGATGGTCGTCGGACACAATCCCGGCATCACCGAATTCGCCGACCAACTCTCCGGCGAACGCTCCATCGACAACATGCCAACCTGCGCCGTGTACTCCCTCGAGTTCGACATCGCTCACTGGAACGAACTGGTCTGGGCGACCGGCATCAACGCCGACTTCGACTATCCGAAGAAGACCTGAGGACCTCAGGAGTAACCGCATAGAACGCATAGAGCGCAAAGAAGGACGGAATCCAGACTCCGACCTTTGCGTTCTATGCGTTCTTTGCGGTTACTCCTGCCTCTATCTACTCCGCCGCAATCGTCAACAAGCTGGCGTTGCCACCAATGGCAGCCGTGTTGATCGTGATGGTCTGCTCCGTCGCGAAGCGATGCAGATAGTACGGACCGCCCGCCTTCGGACCGGTGCCTGAAAGGCCGCGGCCACCGAATGGCTGAACGCCGACGACGGCGCCGATCATGTTGCGATTCACATAGACGTTGCCCGAACGCACTCGCGACGTGATGTAGCGTGCAGAGGCATCGACACGCGTATGAATGCCCAGCGTCAGGCCGTAGCCGGTGTCGTTGATGGCATCGATGACCTTGTCCAGATCCTCGGCGCGGTAACGGATGACATGGACGATCGGTCCGAACACTTCGCGGGTGAGCTGCGCCAGCGATGCGATCTCGACAGCCTGCGGCGCGAAGAACGTGCCGCGATTCAGCTCGGGCGGCAATTCCAGCGTGTGCTGCCAGGTCGCCTCTTTCGTGATGTGGCGCGAGTGCGCGACCAGCACGTCGCATGCCGATCGATCGATCACGGGACCGATGTCGGTGGCGATGTCGGCGGGATCGCCGATCTTCAGTTCGTCCATATAGCCGGCGAGAAGTTGCAGCACGCGCGGTGCAATCTCCTCCTGCACGAACAGCGCACGCAATGCGGAGCAACGCTGGCCCGCGCTGTTGAATCCCGATTGCACGACATCCAGCACGATCTGCTCGGGCAACGCCGAGCTGTCGGCGATCAGTGCGTTCTGACCACCCGTTTCGGCAATCAGTACGGGAATCGGACCCTTGCGTGCCGCCAGCGAACGGTTGATCGCCTGGGCCGTTTCCGTCGAGCCCGTGAATGCCACACCCGCGATACGAGGATCGGCAACGGCGCGTGCGCCGACGTTCGCACCGTCACCGGTCAGGAGATGCAGAACGCCCGGCGGCACGCCGGCTTCGAGCATCAACTCGACGGCGCGCGCGGCGATCAATGGCGTCTGCTCGGCCGGCTTGGCGATGACGGCATTGCCCGCCGCCAGCGCAGCGGCAATCTGTCCGGTGAAAATCGCCAGCGGGAAATTCCACGGACTGATACAGACGAAGACGCCGCGGCCCTGCAGGCGCAGCTCGTTGCTTTCGCCGGTGGGACCGGGCAACTGCAGGCCCGTGCCGAATTCTTCGCGCGCACGCGCGGCGTAGTAACGCAGGAAGTCGACCGCTTCGCGCACTTCGGCAATGCTGTCGGGAATACAGCGCCCGCCCTCGCCGACGCAGTACGCCACCAGTTCCGGCAGATGGCGCTCGTAGAGATCGGCGGCCTGCAACAGAAGGGCAGCGCGTTCTTCGGCGGCGGTGGAATTCCAGTCCGGCTGTGCGGCGACGGCCGCCGATACGGCGGAATCGATCACCGCCTCGCTGGCCACGCTGACCGTGCCGATTACCTCGCTACGATTGGCGGGATTCGTCACCGCTTGCGCCTGCGCGGTCACTGCATTCCCCGAGACGATCGGGCTGGCGCGCCACGGCTGCGAACTCGCCTGCCGGATGCCCTGCAGCAGGACATCCAACTCCGCGGGGTCGGCGAGGTTCACGCCGCGGGAGTTCAGTCGTTCTTCGCCATACAAGTGACGGGGTAGCGGAATGCGGGGATGGGCCTTCTGCCTGAGCCCGGCGACGACGTTCACCGGATCGCGAATGATGTCGTCGACCGCGGTGTCGGCATCGACGATGCGATTCACGAAGGACGTGTTCGCACCGT
Source organism: Povalibacter sp. (assembly GCF_036520495.1). Classification (GTDB taxonomy): domain Bacteria; phylum Pseudomonadota; class Gammaproteobacteria; order Steroidobacterales; family Steroidobacteraceae; genus Steroidobacter. The sequence continues at coordinate 147,264 of NZ_DATDJO010000040.1, forward strand.
TCTCCAGCAGCCGACGCACCAGGTAGGGCAGCAATTCCTCGTGCGAGCCCACGGGCGCGTAGATGCGGCAGGGCTTGTCGAGCTTGCCGGGCCCCACGATCCGGGCATACAGATCTTCGCCCATGCCATGCAATCGCTGGAATTCGAAGTCGCGACCGGCGGCCAGTTCGAGGATCGTCGCGACGGATTGCGCATTATGGGTCGCGAACTGCGGATAGAGCGCGTCGCCGGCCGCGAACATTTCGCGCGCACAGGCGACGTATGAAACATCGGTACTCACCTTGCGCGTGAATACGGGATAGCCGCTCAGTCCGCGCTCCTGCGCCCGTTTGATTTCGCTGTCCCAGTAGGCACCCTTGACCAGACGCACGTTGAGCCGTCGGCCACTCGAACGCGCCAGCTGCGTCAGAAAGCCGATCACATCGAGCGCCCGCTTCTGATAGGCCTGCACGGCCAGTCCGAATCCCTGCCAGCCTGCAAGTTGCGGAGCGTGGGCGACGTGTTCGATGAGTTCGAGCGAGAGTTCGAGTCGCTCCGCCTCCTCCGCATCGACGGTGAGCGCAATGCCGCCATCCCGCGCGGCAATGGCAAGTTCCAGCAGTCGCGGCGCCAGTTCCTGATGCACCCGCTTGCGTTGCGTGAATTCGTAGCGCGGGAACAGCGCCGACAGTTTCACCGAGATGCTCGGCGCCTGTTCGATCGGCGTACCGCTGGCGACGCTGGCAGCGACCTCGCGAATCGCAGCACGATAGGCAGCCAGATAGCGAACGGCATCCGGCGTGGTGAGTGCCGACTCGCCGAGCATGTCGAAGGAATGGCGGTAGAGGCGATGATCCTTCGATTGCGAACGCTCCAGCGCCTCGCCAATGGTGCGGCCCATCACGAACTGATGCCCCATGATGCGCATGGCCTGGCGGAAAGCGCCGCGCAGCATCGGCTCGCCGAGCCGACCCGCGATACGCGCAACGAAGCCGCGTGGATCGTGCAGGTCCTCATCGGGCGCCCGCACGATGCGACCCGTCAACATCAGACCCCAGGTCGACGCATTGACGAACAACGATTCCGCCTGGCCGAAATGCGAGCCCCAGTCGCCGCGCGTGATCTTGTCGGCAATGAGCTTGTCCGCGGTGGCGTCGTCCGGAATCCGCAGCAGCGCCTCCGCGAGACACATCAGAATGACGCCCTCCTGGGACGACAGATCGTACTGCCGCAGGAAGGCATCCAGTCCGCTGCGTTCCTGCTGCGATTCGCGCATTCCGTCGACCAGGCCGCGCGCCTGCCGCGCGATGCGTTGCTGCTGATCCGGCGTCAGTCGCGCGCGATCCGCCAGGGCAGTGACGATCTTTTCTTCGTCACCGAGATACAGACGATTGATCTTGGCCGCCACCGATCGCTCAGCACTCATGGACCCACCGTAATGTCGTTGCGGTTTGTCAGTAGATTCTGACTGCAGGTGATGCTTGTACCGTACTGGTTGTGCGTCGCCAATGGACGCAAACCACGGCAGCCGTCGATTGCTGCGAACTCTCGGGGGGCATCGACGTCGAAACAGGGCGCCGACTCCGACCTGACGTCCGCAATCGACGACATCGCAGTCGAAGCGGACGGCAGCACTGAAATGATCGTTTCGACATCCATGGTGACTTCTGCAACCGCCACCTGCGAGGACCCTCAGTGACGACTATCGACACAGCTACTGCTCATGTGACCACGAATTCGTTCATGACCGATGTCGTCGAGGCGTCGGCCACCGTCCCCGTTCTGGTCGATTTCTGGGCGCCCTGGTGCGGCCCGTGCAAGCAGTTGATGCCGGTGCTGGAACGCCTGGTCACAGAGTACGCCGGACGCTTCAAGCTCGCGAAGGTCAACACCGACGAACAACAGGAGCTGGCCGGGCAGCTCGGCGTGCGCAGCCTGCCGACGGTCGTGCTGTTCAAGGATCGCACGTCGGTCGATCACTTCGTCGGCGTGATACCGGAAGGACAGATTCGCGAGATGCTGGACAAGCACCTGCCCAAATCCTCAGATGCGCCGAGAACGCAGGTGCAGATACTGAAAGCCTCGGGCAAGTATGCGGAAGCCCAGAGCGCGGTTCAGCAGTTGCTGGCGCGCGATCCGGACAACATCGCCTTGCTCGCCGAATCGGCGGAACTGCGGGCCCTCGAAGGCGATATCGATGCCGCACGCGACGCTCTCAATGATCTGCAGACCCGTGAGCCGACGCTGCCTGTCGTCAAGCGCCTGGCCGCACTCATCACCTTCAGCGACGTGGTGGCCCGGTATTCGGACATCCGCAGCTTGCGTGAGAACGCGCGGCGCGAGCCGGCCAACCTGGAATTGCGCCATGCGCTGGCCGTCCACCAGCTGCTGGGCGGCGATGTCGAACCGGCCCTGCAGACGTGGCTGGCCATGATGCAGACAGATCGCAAGTTCGGGGACGACCTGGCGCGACGCAGCCTGGTGCTCGCGTTCGAACTGATCGGCGATGCCGATCCGATCGTGCCGCAGACACGGCGTGCGATGGCTCGTCTGCTGTCCTGACGGCTACGACCTTCGGGTCAGCTGCGCGCCGTTGCCTGTCGGATCACCAGCAATCTGTCCTGCGGCCGCAGCCGCGCATCCGGATCGGTCGTCACCAGTTCGCGGCCGTCGCGCACCACCGCGACCGCCAGGACATCGAGATCCGCGGGCATCTGCCCGATCTCCTGGGTCTGCACTTCTCTATCGATCAGCACGATGCGGCCGGTCGCGCTGATCAGTTCCATGACGTGGTTTGCGAGCACCGTCGTCTCCAGCGAACCAGCCATCAGGATGCCGCCGATGCGCGACGGCAGGATGGTCGCGTCTGCCCCGCTCTGACGCAGCAGCTTCTCGTTCTCGGCTTCCTCCACCCGCGCGATGATGCGCACCGTCGATGCCAGGCTACGCGCGGTGAGGACCACCAGCACGTTGGTATCGTCGCGGTGGGTGCAGACGAACAGTGCCCGGGCCGAGGGCAGCATCGCCTCCTGGAGCGTCTCTTCCTGCGTCGCGTTGCCCAGGATGCCGATGAAGCCCTGCTCCGCCGCGATCTGCAGCACATCGCGATCGACATCGACGATGAGGATCTGCCGCTTCTCCATGCCACGCACCACGAGCTCGTGCGCGACGCAGGCGCCCGAATGGCCGAAGCCACAGACGATCACATGGTTTTCGAGCTTGCTCTGCATTCTGCGCATCCGGAAATCCTCGATCAGCCGCTGCAGCACGAGTTGATAGGCGGTCCCGATGAAAATGAGCCACGCCAGCAATCGAATCGGGGTGACCAGGACACTGTCGATGATCCGCGCCCGCGGCGTCACCGGCACGATGTCGCCATAGCCGACGGTCGTCATGGTCACCGCAGAGAAGTAGACGACGTCGACGAAGGAAATCTCGTTGTCGAATTTGTCCTCCAGACCGCCGCGATCGAGCCAGAAGGCGATGATCACCACGGCGTACATGATCAACACCAGGAGCGCCCGCACGACCAGCGTACGACGCACGCTGCGCTGCCCGCCGATGAACAGACGCCGGTCCTCGGGTTGCATGGGTCGGTCGAGAGGCTGACGGAGCGGCAGCATCAGATGACCCACTCCTCGCTCCGCAACGGGGCATCAGGCCGCATTGTGACTAATACGTCTTTCACACGGCGAGTCTGCACGGCAAGGTCGCGCAAAAAAAGCACGTGGGAACAATATGCATCGATCCTGCTTATTGAAGAATGGCGCTGTCTGGCCAGAACGCAGCGACATATGGGGAGGTTTCTTTGTGAGCACTGTCCGCGCGATCGTCGTTGTGATCACGACCCTGGCCGCTTGCCTGGGCACGTCGCTGGTTCATGCCGATGACGACGAGAAGTATCCGTTCTACGGCCTGTTCCGCTCCCGCGATCTCACGACGTTCGGCTTCCTGCGGCTCGACATGCGTCCGGCCTATGCGGTGACGATCGAACCAGGTACCTGGGCCATCGAAACGGAACTCGGCTATCAGAACACCTGGGCACTGAGCCCGGAAGTCGAAAAATACCTGATTTCGCTTGAGCCCACCGGCCGGCGTAAAGTCGGCCCCGACGAGGTCGCCGCTATCCAGGCGCTGCCTGGTGAGAACTACCTACTCGATCTCGAGTCCGCCAATTTCGATCTGACTTTCCATTACAAGTTCGCCCAGAACTGGACCGGGTACGCCATCCTCAGCGCCATCAGCTACAACGGCGGCTTCCTCGACAGCAGTATCGAGAGCTTCCATGACGCGCTGGGATTCAGCACGTTCGGCCGACCGGCGCTGACGAAGGACAGCGTCCGCCTCATTTACGACCTCAAAGGTGCGCAGGTCGTCAGTCTGGGTACGCCCACTGACGGAGGAATCGCCGATCCCACGTTCGGAATTCGCTACACCGGCTTTGCCATGCCGGAGAAATGGGCGTTCTCCGTGGAGGCCGCGGTCAAGGTTCCGGTCGACGGCGAACGCACACTGCTGTCGACGGGCAAGACCGACTTCGGCCTGCAGGCATCCCTGCAGCGCTTCTGGAAGCGCAACGCGCTCTATCTCAATGTGGCCGGCGTGTACTACGCCGGCTCCGGGTATCCGATCGCGCAGAGCTCACGGGTGATTCCGACGCTGGTGCTCGGTTACGAGTATGCGTTCACCCAGAACACCAACGTCAATCTGCAGGGCTATGTCAGCCGCAGCGTCTATACGCACGAGCAGACCGACCTGGAGGAACTGTTGGGAGAGAAGTACCAGTACACGATCGGCATCCGGCATCGCTGGAACCAGTTTCTAGTCTCTTTCGGCTTCACCGAGAACGTGCAGAACATCAACAACACACCCGACATCGGTCTGCAGTTGGGTCTCGCGTGGCTGCCTGCACGCAAGCCGCGTCAGTAACGATCCTCAGACGGCGGCGCCGACGAGGGTACCGAGCAACGCCGATACGCCCATGGCGAACGCGCCCCAGAACACGACGCGCAAAGCGCCTCGCGACGCCGGGGCGCCACCCGCCCTGGCGGCCAGAGCGCCGAAAATGGCGAGTGACAGCAGCGATACCGAGCTGATCACGATTACGGCGGACCGGGCCGGTGCGACCAGGCTTACCAGTAATGGCAGCAACGCTCCTGCAGTGAATGCTGACGCAGACGCCATCGCTGCCTGCAGGGGTCGCGGTCGCGCATTGGGCGTGAACCCCAGCTCATCGCGGGCATGCGCTTGCAGCGCATCGTGACGCGTGAGCTGCTTTGCCACCTCACGGGCGAGCGCCGGTTCGAGCCCACGCTTTACGTAGATCCCGGCGAGTTCATCGCGTTCGTGGTCGGCATTCTCCACCAGTTCGCGCTCCTCGACCTCGAGGTCGGCCTTCTCGGCATCCGCTTGTGAACTGACGGAGACGTATTCACCGGCCGCCATGGACAACGCACCGGCCGCGACTGCCGCAACGCCTGCAATCCACAACTGCTCTGGGGTGGCCGCGGCAGAGGCAACACCGACCAGCAGGCCAGCGGTCGACAGAATGCCGTCGTTGGCGCCGAGCACGGCGGCCCGCAGCCAGCCGCTGCGACCCGACAGATGGTGTTCGCGGTGATGTCGCATGAAGATTCCCTCGGTCGACGTCTCGGATCAGCCGCAACGAAACGACGACGACTTGCACGGTAATGGGAACGTCTGAGTCAAGTCGTGCCCAGCACGGCCAGCGCCTTCTCCGCCGCGCTGATACCGCTGTCACGAGCACCGTGCAGCGTACCGCTTGCGTGGACTGAACATGCTTCGCCTGCGAGGAAGATGCGTCCGTGCAGCGGCTCGTTGAGTTGTTGCCGCCGGTGAGCCTCTCCCGGAAGTGCATGGGAGTACGAGCCCATGGACCATGGATCGTGCATCCAGCTCGTCGTCACGCTTCCCTGGATGGCGCCGGTGAACTGCGTTCCGAACATCTGCGTCAGCTCATCGCGAGCGTAGTGCTCGGTCTCGCCGCGCCGTTCGAGTTCTCGCGCCAGATCGCCGCCGAAGAACGCCTGCACGGCCTCCACTCCGCCGGGCCATGCCTGGTAACTCCCCACACGCGCACTGTCCTGTGCGGCCATGAAAGTAGTCGGTTCCGTGAAGGGCAGCGAGCCGGGAGCCATGCGGAAGAACACTTTGCTGTTGGCCCCCAGCGGAATCCCCGCAAAAGCTTCCAGAAAGCTTGGCGGTGGCAGCGGCAGAAAACGCAGCGTTTGTGCGGCCAGCACGCTCGTCGGCACCGTGACGATGACAGTGCGCGCATCGACGATGCCGGCATCCGTCAGGACACGGGCTCGCGGACCGCGTGCATCGATCTGGCGCACGGGCGTACTCAACCGCACGTCGAGCGCATCGGCCGCGTGCGCGACCAAAGCGCCGAGTCCACCCTGCACGGCCCAGTCGGTACCGCTGTCGGCATAGTTGGCGAAGTCGAGGCTCGACATGCGCGTGCTCTCGGCGCCGCAGAGGAAGGTGACAATGCTGTCGAAGCGCGCGCGATACGGGCCTTGCGGCAGCAGATCCGCGACGGCGACATCGATGCCCTGTCCCGCAGCATCGATCAGGATGGAGTCGTACTGCTGGATGGCCGCGCCCAGTTCCTCACGTTCGTTCTCCGACAGTCGCCTGCGTCCGACGTGCGCGCCCCACTGCGGTAGCCGCTCATCGACGATGAAGCCATTCGCACGCGCGTACTGCGTCCATGGATTGCGATCGGCCGAATGCAACCACGCGCATCCCATGTCCACTGGCATGCCCAGCGTGGCGGTCTCTGTCCATGCACGGCCACCGACACGATCGCGGGCTTCCAGCACTACTGTGCTGCGGCCAGCCTGCGCCAGGTGACGCGCCGCGGAGATTCCGGCGGACCCTGCTCCGACGATGACTGCATCGAATTCGCTCACACCGCGCGCGCCTGTTGCTGCATCTCGTGCGCCACCGACTCACCCATGTACACGTGAATCGCGCGGCGCGTGAGATAGATGAGTGGAATCAGCGCGAAGGCCATCAGCACCTTGTAAGCATAGTTCACGGTAGCGACCGCCATGAACAGTGGGATCGACCACTTCTGCGGCCCGAGCACGAACGCGATGTACAACACGATGAAGCTATCGACCAGCTGCGACACCAGAGTCGAGCCGGTCGCACGCAGCCAGATCCATCGTTCCCCGGTCAGGACGCGGATGCGATGAAAGATGCTGACGTCGATGAGCTGCCCGACCAGGAAGGCCGTGACCGATCCTGCGATCGTCCACATCCCCTGACCGAAGATGCTGCTGAAGGCGGCCTGCATGTCCGGTACGCCGTGTTCGGTGTTCACGCCGACCCAGAACCGGGCGGGGACGAGGGAGATCGTCAGATACGCAGCGATGAATCCGTAGACGATCAGGCCAACCGTGAGCCAGGAAATGAACTGCACGCCGCGACGACCGAAGTATTCGTTGATGATATCGGTCATCAGGAACACGAACGGCCACAGCAGCACACCGCTCGTGAACGACAACGAGCCGCTTTGCCCGAACAGGTTCCAGTTGAAGGGATCGAGTCCCAGCGTCGGCTCCAGGGCGAAAATCTTCACGCCGACGAATTCGGCGCAGAGTGCATTGACCGCCAGAAATGCGGACAGCACGACGAAAAGCCGGGTGGCGCGGGAGGCCAGAGGATGGGTACCCATTCGCGATGAGTATGCATGAGCCGGCGGCGTGCGCCCAAGTGGTCGCATTCCATGTCGTCGCAGGAATCACCGCATGAACCTGCCTCGCGCGTGGCCAGCAGCTACACTGCGATGCATGGCAACGATCACTGCCCTGAACATCTACCCGGTCAAATCCTGCAAAGGCATCCCGCTGCAGACAGGCCGCGTCACCACCGCCGGACTCGAACATGATCGACAATGGCTCATCGTGCGACCGGACGGCAGGTTCATTACACAGCGCGAAGCACCGCGCCTGGCACTGATCGAAACGGGAATAGCGAACGGCTCGCTGAGCCTGACATCTGCTCAGGCCGGCAGATTGGAAGTGGCGGTGGCCGCCGATGGTCCATCGGTCGACGTCACCTGCTGGCAGGACCGTTGCGCCGCCTTCGACATGGGCGAGCCTGCGGCCCAGTGGCTCGAAGCGCATCTCGGCGCGCCGCACCGCCTCGTGCGCTTCGATCCGTCGCGCAAGCGGCCGAGCAATACACAGTGGACCGGCGACGTCGAAGCGCTGAACCAGTTCTCCGACGGTTTCCCGTTCCTGGTGATTTCGCAGGCGTCGCTGAATGATCTGAACTCGCGATTGCCGCAACCCCTGCCGATGAACCGGTTCCGTCCCAACATCGTGATCGATGGCGTCTCTGCGTACGACGAGGATCTCATCGACGAATTCAGGATGGACGGCGTCGTTCTGCGCGGCGTCAAGCCCTGCACACGCTGCGTCATCACGACCACGGACCAGGTCACTGCCGAACGCGACGGAGTGGAACCGCTGCGGACGCTACGGACCTATCGAATGAGCAGGGAACTGAAGGGAGTGTTGTTCGGCCAGAACGCGATTCTGCTGACCGGCGCCAGCCGCGAGCTGCGGGTTGGCCAATCGTTCGAGGTCACGTGGCAGAGCTACATCGAGGGGACCTCAGTCACCCCCTAGCTCCTGAATTGTGGGTTGGACTTCTGTCGAACTGTCAGAGAGTGTCCGGCTCAAGCCGGAGCCACAGAAAGCACCACGATCTCCGTGGAGATTTCTCAGTCTTTGGATCTGATCAGATTCCGACCTTCCGCACTTCGTGAGCCAGCCGTCGCAGGCATTCGGCTTCCCAGCCAAAGCGGTTCTCGCCGTTCGCATCTCCGGCAACCTGACTCTGCACGGCCACGACATGCGGCGCCACGCGACGGATGACGGTGCTTTCCCAGTCCTCGCGCACCAGCGTGCTCTCGGGATCGAAGCTTTCGCCGTCGCCATCGACGTCAGGAGCGTCAGGGGATGCCGGAACGGACGGGCGAGGCATCTTCACCGTCGCATCAGAATCGGGTCCTTCGCGATGCAGAGAGACATCGAAGGAGGACTCGCGTTCGATTGTCATAATTCGTTCGCCTCGCTCAGTTCGATCTACCGTACTCAAATTGCCCTACAACCGGAAGTCGACCGCATCACAAGGCTTGCGATGCGGCGGGATTCGAAGGTGGGCGAGCTTGTGACCACGCGTGAATCACGCGCAATCGGAGTGAACAACGAGTGGCCAAAACGAATGTTCCGCGGCCCGCGTAGGACTTGGCGGACAGATGTCCGCCGCTGCCGATCAATAACCCGAGAGTTGCGCGAACCGGTCCGTGTGGAAATAAGCATCACCGAATGTTTCACCGGCCGCTCGAGCGCGCTTCATGAAAAAGCCGATGTCGAACTCGTCGGTCATGCCGATGCCCCCGTGCATCTGCACCGCCTCGTTGGTCGCGAGGCGCGCGATGTCGCTGGCTTTCGCTTTTGCGAGACCGATCAGAAGTGGCGCATTCGTCTCGCTGGCGTCCAGCGACTGCAATGCGCGCAGCACCGCAGAGCGGAGCAATTCGATCTCGCAGAACAGATGCGCGGCGCGATGCTGCAACCCCTGGAACGTGCCGATCTTGACGCCGAACTGATCACGCTCCCGCAGATAGCCGAGCGTCCGCTCGAAAGCCTCTTCGGAGAGCCCGAGCAGTTCCGCCGCAAGCACGGCCCGGCCGGCATCCAACGCAGCATCGAGAATCTGTGGGCCCCGGTCGACCGCCCCGATCACATCCTCCACCGACACACCCACGTCGCGCAGTTCAACCGTGGCTGAGTTGCGGCTATCGACGATGCTGTGACGCTCGATGGTCACGCCGGCTGCCTTGGGATCGACC
>NZ_DATDJO010000041.1:0-58383 GCF_036520495.1 Povalibacter sp.
TCGCCAACGATACAACGTCGCCTCGGCAATGCCAGTTTCCCGAGCCAACGCCGACATCCCAATCTCCTTCGCCAACATCCGCCGTACCAAAGACTCTCTGAACTCATTCGAATACGCCATCTCCTCCCGCCTTCCACCCCCAACAAGGTTTCAATCAGCAGAGGCGACAACTATCCTGACAGCGGGGGATACAGGGACTGGTAGTTCTTCTCCGAGAGGCCTTTGATATGAGCCCGCACCGATGCGATGTGTCGCACAATCGCCGCCGCTCGGTCCTCGTCGCACTCGACTGACACGGACTCCTCGTAGGCAACAAGCGAGAGCTTCGAATCGACCACCAGATTCCGATTCTCTGGAAGTCTGATCACCACGTCCGGCTGCGCCCGCGATCCATCTTCGCGTGTGTGACTCACCTGAATCTCATACTCCTCGCCCTTACGAAGTCCCGATGATTCGAGCACCCGTTCAAGAACCAACTCCCCATAATTTCCTTGCGCTTTGTTCGAGCCTTTCAACGCCTGCGTCAGGTTCTTGGCGTCCGTGCTGAGGGATTGATTCAACGCCATGAGCTGGCGCACCTGCTCGCCAAGCGCTGAGCGATCCTTCGACTCTTTGACGTACACATCCTCCACCTTGGACTGGAACTCAGTGATTTTAGACTTCAGAGGATCGAGGAGCTGGCCCAGGTTCGTTTGATTCTGCTCGACGAATCGCTTGCTCTTCTCTTCGAGAATGTCGTTGGCGAGCGATTTGAACTGGTCTGAGAGCGTAAGTTTTGCGTCGTTCAACAACTCCAGCTTTTCGACTGCTTGCTTCCGCTCGGCGTCCAGTCGCGTGGTGAGATCGGCTTTCTCAACGGACAATTGCGCAATGGCAGTTTGCGCCGCAGCCAATTGCGTCCGGGAGCTCTCCAGTTCGCTTCGCATCGTGCTGGACACGTCGCGTTCCGCCTTGAATTCTGCAGTAACACGACCGAATGACTCCCTCAGCTGTGCCACTTCGCGGGTCATCGCCAGATTCGATTCGTCGAATTGCTTGATTCGATTTTCGAGGGCGGGAATGCGAGAGGCCTCCGATGCGAAGGTGGCCTGGCGTTGCTTTGCGGTTGTCAACTCCGCGGCCAATTCCGTCAGCTGCTTCTCAGTCCCGGCGAGTTGTGCTCGAACGTCAGCCAGCTGCTCCTCTGTCGATTGCAACAATCGGCTCTTATCGGCTTCTGTTCTCGATAGCGCGAGAACCTCGCCCTGCCTGGCCTGTTCCGCCGCCTGAAGCTTGACGATGTGATCCTCAAGCACCGGGACCCGCCCTGCTCGTTCGCGCATGGACGCGAGTTCGATGGCCAGTTGCGACTTGGCGTTCTCGATCTGAATGCCCAGTCGGCTCCGGGACAGCGCGAACATCACTACCAAGCCGGCGAGAAATGCAACGACCAGGATAATGGCGGCCGCGAAATTGATTTCCAAGAATTGTTGCTCCAAATGACCGCCCGCTACGGCGCACGAATGTAGTTATAGGTACTGGCAGTCTCAAAACGTGACACTGGATGCCGGCATCCGCGCGAGCCATTGCGTCAACGGCATGGGGCGACGGTAGGTACGTTCGGGAGGCGCCCCGTTGTGCACAAAAGTCGACGCGCGACTGCGGACTGAGATTCGCAATCACGCCTGACTCGTGCCCTGTAAGGGTTGTGCCGTGGCAGTATCGCATCGTTTTGGCGTCGGGGTCAGGTCTTGCAATCACGCAAAACTGACCCGATAGGCCAATAATTCCGGCACCTTTCGTACATCCATAGAGGCACTGTTCGCGCCACACCACAGGGAGGCGTGAAATGGCGCGACCTTTGAGGATCGAGTTCGCCGGTGGCTTCTACCATGTGACTTCAAGAGGCAATCAGCGCTCGACCATCTTTCTGCAGGATGCGGATCGCATGGAGTGGCTTGCTCTTGTGGCTCAAGTGGCAGACCGGCTGCAGTGGCGCGTCTACGCCTATTGCCAGATGGACAATCACTTCCATCTATTGGTGCAGACGCCGGAACCGAACCTATCCCGATGCATGCGCCACCTGAACGGCCTCTACACTCAGCGATTCAATCGACATCACCATCGTTGCGGTCATCTGCTGCAAGGCCGTTATCACGCAGTGATCGTCGATGACCGGAGCTACCTGCTCGAGGTTATCCGTTACGTCCTTCTCAACCCTGTGCGGGCCGGCCTTGTCACTCACGCTGCTGACTGGCAATGGAGCAGCTTTCGCAGCACCCTCGGCGAGACCGTCGCTCCACCGTGGCTGGCCGTGTCAGATGTATTGCGTTACTTCGCCCCCGATGCAGCACGGGCGACGCGTGCATTCCGCAGCTTCGTCGATGCCGGCATGGCCATGCGTTCGCCGTGGACCGCGCTGACCCAGCACATCTATCTGGGCGACGAAGCATTCATCGAGCGTACTCAAGCACTGATGCTCCAAGCGAGACGCGAGGACCCGGAGATTCCGCGTTCACAACGGATAAAAAGACCCGCGTCGTTAACCGACATCTTCGTTGACACCACCGATGTCGCCTCCGGCGTCGTCGCCGCGTACTGCTCCGGGCGGTTCACCATGCGACAGATCGCCGCTTATCTGGGCGTTCACTATTCAACGGTCAGCAGGTTGCTTGCTCGGCTTGAAATGCTGGATTGCAAGACCTGACCCAGAGGAGACACCAGAGGACGGACCCCAGAGGACCAGAGGACCGGCTCATGCACTCACCACCTGAGGAGTCGCGTCGTTCCGACGCTTGAACGGAATAGTTTTGTCGAGGAATGTCGCTGATCGCCACAGCCATTCCAAGGGGCCGTAGTAAAAGTTTCGGAACCAGCGTCTCGCGAGCCACATCTGCAGCACCCATAACGCGATACCCAGCGCGGCGCTGCCACCCTGTCCGAGCCACGCATAGGCGCCGAGGCCGAAGCCATAGAACACAGGCACCAGGAACAGGGACTGTGTGATGTAGATGGTCAACGTCATGCGACCGCAGGGTGCCAGCGGACGCAACACTTTCGCACCCGCGGGCACCCGATAGAGCAGCAGCAATCCAAGTAACGTCGCCAGCATCAGTGAATTGTTCGTGCACGACTCGACCACACGCCCCGACAGCACGGGTGCCAGTCGATGGCCGAACCACAGCATCGCCCCGGCAACGATGACAAGAATGACGATCGATCGCACATAGAGCGATTTGAACCTGTCGCTCTGAGTGAAGAAACCGATGCGTCCGAGGGCGAACCCAAGCTGCGAGAAGCCAATGATGTTCCACAAACGGCCGCTGTCGAACATGAATCCCCACTTACCCACCTGTCCCGCCCAGGTGTTCACACTGAACACCTCCAGCAGCGATCCGTGGGCGTATGCGTTCATGAGCAAAGGGTGAAGGGTCGGATCGCCTTGCCGCTGAAAGCCCGCGGCGTTGAGGATCAATGCAGGCCCCTGCAGGATGAAGAACGCACCGAGCCCGATCAGCACGACGTTGCTGGCCCCGTAGAGCGGCACGAGCAGCAGGCCCGTCAGAGCGAGCACCTGCATAATATCGCCGCCATAGATCAGGCTATGCGCGAATCCCAATGCAAACAGGATCGTGAGGCGCCAGAGGAAGCGCGCGCGAAAGTCGACCCCTTTACGCGCCTGGCTGTCCATGATGATGAAGAAGCTCACGCCGAACAGCAGCGCGAACATGGCGTACGACTTGCCGCCGAACAGGAAGAACATGGTGGAGTTGACCGCGTTCGGGAACGGGTCGGCCCAGTACAGCTCGTAGTACTCGACCATGTGGATAAGGAACAGTCCCATGAGCGCGTAACCGCGCAATGCATCCACGACTTCGATGCGCTCTGGTTTGCGCGCTGTGTCTTGCATGATCCCTCCTTTGCAAGGTGCTCCGATTGGCCCGTGTCAGCCGGGCTCGTTTGTGTTCGCGATCGAAGATCCTGGTCCAGGCGCTCAAGGTCGGTTCGGCTCCGCGCCCGTCGCAGCGTCCGTCGCACGGCGAGCGTAGCTAAACCGGCGGGCGAAAAGAAATCGGAAATGTAACGCGGGCAGGCCGGAACGTGTCAATGACTTTGAGACACCTGGGTTCGAAAGTTTAAAGAGCAATCTCAGTGTGTTTGGTTGATGCGAGATTCTGTTTCGGCGGATTGATCCAGGCGGCGCTCGGTAATTCGGGCGGCGTGGGCGCGACATGCTTGAAGCGGTTCGGATTCGCAGCGAACGCGGCGGTGAGCGTGACGATGCGCCGCTGGGTGAGCTCGACGGCGTGGCCGTGGTGCACCGTGTGCGGCGTCATCAGCGCGATGCCTGCGTGACGATGCTCGGTGTTGTACCACTGGAAGAACTGTTGGCAGTGTGCACGCGCGTCCTCAATGCAACCGAAGCGCTGCGGGAAGTCGGGCCGGTACTTCAGCGTCTTGAACTGCGACTCCGAGTACGGGTTGTCGTCCGAGACGTGCGGTCGGCTGTGCGTTTTGGCGACCTGCAGGTCGATGAGCAGGTCGGCGACGGGTTTGGATCGCATGCTGCTGCCGCGATCGGCATGCAGTGTCAGGGTGCCGGGTACGATATTCTGCTTCGCGGTGGTATCGGCGATGAGTTGCTCGGCGAGCAGTGCGGATTCGCGCGCAGCGAGCATCCAGCCCACGACGTAACGACTGAAGATGTCTAGGATCACGTACAGATGGAAGCAGGTCCATTTCGCGGGGCCCTTCAACTTGGTGATATCCCAACTCCACACTTCATTGGGTCGCATCGCGAGCAGTTCCGGCTTGGCATAGCTTGGATGCACGCGCTGGCGGCGGCGTTCACGAATTTGATGATGCGTGGCCAGCAGCCGATACATCGTGCGAATCGAGCCGTGATAGCGACCTTCATCCAGCAACGTGGCAAACACGGCCGCCGGCGCCATCTCGGCGAAGCGCTCGCTGCCCAGAAGATCCAGCAGTACCTGCTGTTCGGCGCACGTCAGCGACAAGGGCGGACGCGGACGCACCGCGAGGCGGTGGATTCGCGCCTGCCCCCTCAGCCGTTGCCGATACAACCAAGCTCGACTGAGCGCCAGCGCCAGGCAAGCGGCAACCACACCGATGTGCGGCGCCAGCTCGTGGTATGCGCTCATCATGGCTGCTCGTCCGAGTCCGCCGTCGGTAGACCGAGCAAGGTGCAGAGTTTTTTTTGGACATCGATGATGAGCCGTGCGCGCTCAAGCTCACGCTGCAATCGCGCGTTCTCACCGCTGAGCTGCTTCAGCTGGCGCTGCTCGACAAGATTGGCCGCCGGCTTCGGGCCGCGCTTGCGCGGCGCCAGTGCGGCACGCTCAGCGTGCGCCTGCTGTTTGCGCCAGTTCGCGAGCATCGAGGAGTAGATGCCTTCACGACGCATCAGCGCACCAACCTCACCAAGCTTCGTGCAGCGATCTGCCTCACGCACGATCCGCTGTTTCTCGGCGCTCGTGAACGTGCGTCGCTTGGCGTGCGGGGCAACCTCTGGGTCCGTTGCTCTCACCTTCAAGGAGGATTCCGATGCAGGATTCATGGAAGCGTTCAACAATGTGTTCATCATGGGTACTGCCTGTGTACTCTAAATTGCCCCAGGCAGGTGTCTCACTTCACATTGGCACGGGGGGCACCGCACCCTGCGCTCTTTTTGACGCACTGTAGGCTCTCTGCGCTTTCTCCCACGCCTCGCCAATTACCTTCTTTCCGGCGGTACCGATGGCACGTTTGGTCGCCGCTTCTATAGGGTCACGGGGTCAAGGGTCACGGGGTCTAGGGTCACGGGGTCAGGTCTTGCAATCATGCAAAGCTGGCCCGATAGGTCAAGTTGCTTGCTTCGCCTTCAAATGCTGGATCTCAAGACCTGATCCCAAAAGATGGACCGCGCTGACCCAGCACTTATACCTGGGCGACGAAGCATTCATCGAGCGCACTCAAGCACTGATGCTCGAAGCGAGACGCGAGGACCCGGAGATTCCGCGTTCACAGCGGATAATAAAGACCGGCGTCGTTGGCCGACATCTTCGTTGACACCAGCGATGTCGCCTCCGACGCCGTCGCCGCGTACCGCTCCGGGCGGTTCACCATGCGACAGATCGCCGCTCATCTTGGCGTTCACTATTCAACGGTTAGCAGGTTGCTTGCTCGCATCGAAATGCTGGATTGCAAGACCTGACCCCGAGGATCCGGGTGCCAAGAACTGGTTGCACATCGGTCACCCGAAGGTCGGCTGGCGCTCAGCGGTGATTTACTCAATCGTCGGCACGTGTCGGCTTTGCAGGTCGATCCGCTGGCCTCCTTGACCTGGGTGCTGCCCAAGCTCGCCGCAGCGACGAACACGACCGCCAGCGGCCTGTTGCCGCACGATTACGCAGCGCTGCATCCACCATCTTCGGTTCGCACACCAAACACCAGTTGAGTGAACAACGAGACGATCTCTACCGGCGGCGTCCGGGGTCAAGTCTTGCAATCACGCAAAGCTGACCCGATAGCTCAAGTTGCTTGCTCCGCCTTCCAATGCTGGATCGCAAGACCTGACAACCACGCAAGGAGCCAGGCTACTCGGAAGCACTCCTGCGGAAGAAGGTCTTGGGATTCTCCACTGTGATTACATGAATCTGATCGCTCGAAACGCCCAACTCACGAAGGCGAGGCAGGAGCCTGCGAGCGGTGAATAGCATTCCCTCTGCGGCATCGATGTTCTCTCTCCAGTCTCGTGTCTCTTCTGGAAGTAACGAACCGCCGAACTCTGAATCGCTCGAGAGGAAAACCTTATTCGCAAAGCCGGCGTCAATGATCGCCTTTATGCATTCCGCTCTTCTTTGGAACGTCGGCTTGAAGTCTGCCAAGAGCCCACGGTGGACATGGTCCATGCCGAGAGAATAGCCGCGCCTCACAAGACCTAAGAAGTAATCGATATCGCCGCTGTCGTCGCTGTGATCGAAAGACACTCTGGCAGGGTTTACGTCTTCGTCCTCCAGGATGACAGCATCACTCTCACCGCCGCGGTTGGCAGCATCCGTGTGGATGCGAATCGGCACGCCGGTCGCCTTGCTGGCCCGAGCGGCCGCTCTCAAGCCCGCCTCTTCAAGAGCGGTCGGACGAGCACTCGTTCCTATCTTGATGACACCGGCCTTTACGCCAGTGCCTTCAATGCCTCGACTGATCTCATTCGCGAAATACTTGGCGAGCCCGTCAGTCGTGCGCGCCGGCATCGATACTGACCGAGATCGCGGTGGGGAAAATCGCTGGCCCGTGGCTGCGATGATGTTCATCCCAGACCTGCGCGAGACTTCTTCGAGAAATTGAATGTCGCGCCCAACATCATAGGTGGTGAGGTCGACGACGGTGCTGATGCCAGCAGCCTTTATGGCTTTGAGCCGGTCGACGGCTGTAGCAATGAGCCCGGTTTTACCGCCCCATGCATCCGGCCATCGTTCCAACACCTCCGGCGCATCGCCAATGTGTTCATGTGCCAGCGTAAATCCCAGAGCATTGGGGTCGATGGCTCCGAGAACCGTCTGAGTAGTTCCAACGCTGTTCAGCGAAGGCGCTCCGCCTGCCGACGCGGAAAGCGCTGCGGCAATGCCGCTAGCGGCAGTTATCTTGAGAAAGTCCCGACGTGTCGTCACGAACTGCTCTCCAATCGCGTCGGCACCGCCACGAGATTTGCACACGCTACATGTGCTGACGTCCTCGAAGATCGGCGCTGCCAGTCCTCTCAGGGCGCTTATCCTTCATCGAACGTATGCGCCGATCATTGTGCATCAAGGCGGTCGCAAGGCACTGAAACTTGCGCGCTATCACTTGAGGCAGAAGAACGCGTCCGAGTTCATCGACCGCAAGTATCCGGGACTCTACAACGCACGACGGGATAACCTGGAGAAGTTCTGGCGCAACGAGTTCGGTCACGCACATGCGCTGATGATGGTGACTTCGTTCTTCGAGAACGTGGATCGCGATGGCAAGAATGTCGTGCTGCATTTCAACCAGAGACCCCGAGAGCGAATGCTGCCTGCCTCTGCAGTGAATGGACGAGCCCGAGCGAGGGCGAGATGGTGAGCTTTGCTGCGGTTACCGATGAGCCGCCGCCTGAAGTGGCGGCGGCAGGGCATGATCGGTGCATCGTAAATCTCCAGCCAGAGAATGTGGGACGATGGCTGACACCCGAAGGGCGCAGGTCTGCGGAGTTACAGGCGATTTTGGATCCCAAGCAGCGGCCGTACTACGAGTATGCGATTGCGGCCTGAGAGGGCATTCCGTTTGATGGAGACCCTGAGCATCACCGCAGGTACTGACAATAGCGCAAGATCCGCATCCTCGGTTAGCATGCCGCCCCCTATTGCTTCTGTAGAGCGGAGGGGCTTGCGCAGAAGTGAGACCTCTCTCCACGGAACCGCCTTCATGACGCTCCCACGATTTATTGTCGAGAACATCGATCGGATACTCAGTGAATGGGTGGAGTTTGCACAAACGCTAGTCTCTGGCCGTGAGCTCGATCTTGAGGCGCTACGCGATCACGCAAGATTAATGTTGCTTGCCGTCGCGAAGGAGATGGAGACGGACCAGAGCGCCGTGCAACAGGAAGCCAAGAGTCGCGGAGAGGCACCCGTAGATCTTTCAGCAGAAGAGACGGCGGCCGAGTCGCACGGTGACCAACGCTACGGCGTGGGCTTTACCCTGGAGGAACTTGTCTCGGAATACCGGGCACTGCGCGCGACCGTCATTCGTCTTTGGGCCTCGCAGGCGCCTCTCGACGAGCGCACGCTGTGTGAGCTGACCCGATTCAATGAGGGCATCGACCAGCTGCTGGCTGAGTCGGTCGTTCATTTCTCGCGGCAGCTGGATCGAGCCCGCGAGCTTTTCATGGGAGTGCTGGGCCACGACTTGCGAACGGATTTGCACGTCATCATTGCCAGCTCCGAGCGTCTTGGGCGTATCCCATCGATAGAGCACGTGGAAAAGTATGTTCCGCACATCCAGAAGAGCGCGAACAACATTCTGGGCATGGTTGAGGATTTGCTGGACGTCACGCGAACGAGATTGGGCGGGCAACTGCCCATCGAGACGCAACGCATGGATGCAGCGGGCGCGTGTGAAGAAGTCTTGCGGCCGTTTCGTGAGTTGCACCCCACGTGCGATCTACGCTTGCACGTCCAGGGAGACGTCGTCGGAGAATGGGATCGGAAGCGAATCCATCAGCTACTTGCCAATCTTGTCCGCAACGCGATCCAGCATGGAGATGCGGGGCGTGAGATTACGGTGAGCGCACACGGCAGCGATGAGACCGTGGTCTTCAGGGTGCACAACTATGGGCGGCAGATTCCCCGTTCTTCGATGGTGCGCATCTTCGACCCGATGCAACAGGGCGAGGATCGTACGGACGCCAGCAGTTTGGGGCTCGGCTTGTATATCGCCAGCACGATCGCGCAAGGGCATCGGGGGACTATCAGCGTGTCGTCCTCTGAAGGTCATGGCACCACTTTCACCGTGACTCTCCCAAGACGAGTAGAGACCCGTCTGGGCCCCTGGTAAAGGCAACGTCAGCGCGAAGGTCATCGGATCTGCCATCGCCGTGGTGGATTGGTCGTGACGTGCGCGGTCGCGGCGTGTTTGGCAATCGAAGGACTGCCGGCCATCAAGATCTCGACGGCCGGTGAAGCATACCGATCATGAGCGCTGGGTGGCTTCGGGGATTCCATTCTCAGTTGCGGCCTCGAGCAGATGTGTGCTCAATCCATTGACGTTGCGGGTAGGGTCTTACAGGTCCAGACGCTGACGAATGCAAACGGTGCGGTACGCATAAAACTCAAAAAGGAAGACGGGCCACAGGCGATTAATTCACTGCTTAAAACGGATAGACAATGAACTCGACGGCCACACCGAGGGTTCATATAGAGGCACAGTCCCCGGCCAACATCAGGAGGCCCTATGACTCCTCACGCAACATCAGCGCTGCTGATAGCCCTATCGCTTGTCCTTTCGACCGCTGCCGTGGCCCAGACTCCGACTCCGGATCCCACGGCACCGAGCGCAGCATCCAGTCCGCACCAGAGAGACACCACATCCACGAAAGCGACAGAAGCACCCCCAACGAACAGCACTTCCCCGGCTGCAGCCTCGACCCCGCATCAAGGGCAGGTTATGGACGCTGACAAAGGCGACGCCACGACTCGGGCGAAGCACGAACAGATGCTGAAGGATTGCGTAGCCAAGGAACGGGCAAAGAACTCAACGCAGTCCATGGAGCAAGCCAAGAAGACCTGCGAGGGCCAGATGAAGGCCCGGGCTACGGACGCAAAGAAATAGATCCCGCGATTGGGCGGCGCTGCCAATTTGAACAGCGCCGGTCAGATTAGATTAGATCTCGGCGCCGTGTTTCGTGTTTTTTGTCATTCTGGAACAGTGACAGTTTCTTCGCATCTGTCCGGGGTTCACGGCTTCAGCACATCCCGCTCGCGAAGGCCGTAGATCAACTGCGCGATCACCACATACCAAAAAGAAGGTTGTGGACGAGTGGTATGACCTTCCGCTGGAACAGCGTCCGAGCAGATACCAAACGACAATTACGTTTACGCCCAACCCCGACAGACCATGGTTCCTGCAGCAAGGTAACGACTGTTACCGCATCGATAGCCTTTCTCTGCCCACAGAAATTTCTGCCCAAGGCCAATCGTTCGAAATGAAGCCTATGCGGTACTCCGACAAGCGTGTCATGTACGGCACCGTCGAAATGCCCGAGGACGCCCCGATTAAGGCCGTTGAGATTGCGCTTCTGGGGATGGAACCGGCGAGCAAAGAGGTGCCGCGAAAGTTCTCGAGGTTGGCAAGTACACAACCCACGGGTTTGTCCTTGCTCCGCACCAAACAGGTCCCGGCCCTGCTCCGTAAGTTGCAGCCCTCTGGTGCAGCCCTCTGGGACACGCATCGAATTGTCGACGCACGCTTACGTGGTCATGTTCTTGCAAGCGCGTCTGGACAGACTGCTCAGAACTATTTCGAGAGGCGACAGCCGTCGAATCGGTAGAAGCTCATCACGAGTAGAGAGATAGGGGGACAGATTGGCCAGGTTTATTTTCTGGCTTCAGCCGAGCCGCCCCGAAACACTCTTTTGTGAGCATGTTGGCGGAAGGGGTGGGATTCGAACCCACGGTGGGCGTTAACCCACGCTAGTTTTCAAGTCGCTTGACTCGCACTTTTGCGCAACCTGTGCGCACGTAAGTGCAAGTTCGGCATGAGGATGCATCGCCCGCCCTGCCCTGTCTTTCTAGGAAAAACCGCCCGAAGTGCAACTCGGGTGCAACTTACCCTAGGGAGCGATCCAGCATGCCAGACAGATCCCCTCACGTCCGCCCACGCGTAACACGGCGCGCCGGCAACGTCATCTTTCTCAAACCCATAGCCGATAAGGAATTCGAGGCGCTTATTCAGGCCGCCAGCGCCGATGAGCTGACCGCGGTTGTGGCGGCCTGCCGTGCGAATGGCCAACTACTCAGCCCCGCTGGCGTCGCATTCTTGGGCCTTCTGGAGCGCCGTGCACAGACGATGCGCAGGCCGATCGACCAGTATTGTCAAAACATCTGGGATTCCTTCCCTCATCTGCGCAATACACGCGCCGAAGTGCAGCCCCTCTCTGTGCATCCCTACTTCGAAACTGAAGAAGGCGAGTCATGAGCGCCGTGCCGTCTGCGACAACGACGGCAAGTTGATGAACAGTTCGTTGCCCGGTTCCCCTTAACACTAACTGGAGAATAACCATGCCAGACGGAAGTCACGCACCGGCCGCAGCCGGCAGCTGGTACGACGAGCGTGAAACTCAATTCAACGTGGAGATCCACAACCTCCTGGACGCCGCTGCAGACGCGATCGATGGCGACGGTAGCCCGGTGCGGTGCATCGACGCGACGCGCGCGGCGATCTCGGTGATCGATTCGCGTCTGATCATCGAGCGCGCACACCGGCTCGGGACTGAGGACGACACGAGCGGCGGCAACGAAATTGAAGATCGCATCGAAGCGATCCGCGGGGAGATCTTCGACGTCCAGGCCATAGTCGACGTCGTGCGGATGTCGTTCGACATCGCGGAAGACTTCTCGCGTCATCACGCATTGCGGGGCGCCTACGACCAGCTTGACGCGATAGCGACGCGACTCGAGTCAGTAGGACGATCGGCTGCTAGCTGCGAAAGCACGGTCCAGCTGAGATCGAGGCGCGAGACCCGGAAAGCGCGAGGTGGGAAATGAGCAACGTCACACCCATTCATCCATCGGTCCAACCGACCACCACTGAGCAGGCGGACACTGTCACGGATACATTGAATGAGCTCGAAACGGAGCTGCTCTGCGCGCGCTCGGTCGTTGATATGTTGCACGACGTGTGGGCCCAAGACAGCGAGGGAGTCATCAAGGAATCCATCGCATCCGATAGCCTGCCGGGCGTGCTGTACGACGTGCTGCAGCGTCTTCGGCGGTGCGAGGCATTGTCCAAGCGGATCAGCGAAACCATGCCGACAGGCTGAAAGCTCCTATTCGGCGACCCGAGAAGCCCCCGCCGCCAAAAGGCTGCGGGGCTTTTTGTTCATCGTCCGAATCGCCGGCCGTCAGGGCCGCGGGTTATGTCAGCTTGAGCTCGTATTCCCTACAGCCGAGAGTAGGCTGCCAATCAAGCCCCCAATTCGAATGGGGCCAAAGGGGGGGATATGAAACGCACAGGACTTTGCATTGCGGGCGCGCTTGCGCTGGCGTGGTCGCTTCCATCCGAAGCAACACTGATCAACTACGGCAGCTCGACACACGACACCGCCACCGGTCTTGAATGGCTCGACGTCAATCTCACGTCCGGACTGACGTACAACAGCGTCCTGAACGACGCCGGAGGCTTCATCACGGATGGATGGCGCTACGCCACCGGCGCCGAGATCGACGCCCTCGCAGGCCGCTACATCGGCTCGCCGGAAGAGACCTTCTCGGGCGGTCTCGACTTCATAGAAACGCTAATCATGATCGGGCTACTTGAACCGACATTCGAGCGCTCGTTCGTGCCAGGCATCACAGGACAGTCGCTGACGATCGCGACTCTCGGCTACTACGATGACGAAACGGGAGGTTCCCGCGTTGGGCTTGCTGAATTCATGGTCAACGTTCTAGTGCCGGCTCCCGGCTTCGGTGATTCGTTCACCGGACGCTGGACAACGTTCGATGATTTTCTCGCGCCGAACACACTAGCGCCGCAGATCGGCTCATTCTTGGTTCGATCCACTTCGGTTCCCGAACCAGGAACGATGGGTCTGCTTTCGATTGGCTTGTTGGCCTTGGTCTTTGCGCGGCGAAACGCCAGGAAATAGTCGCGTGGAACCACCTGACGGCCACGCGAATGGGGATCGGTCGCAATGAAAACGGATCGCACCGAAAGATGGATAGCAGTTTCAACGATCTTTCATAACACCGCCGTGGGTGTTGCTGCGATCCTTGCCGGCATCGCAGCTATCTACGGAGCATTTGCAATCCCTAAAGCTCTCGAAGGTCGCGCAGTCGGGTCAAGCACTGCGCAAGCCACACTCACTACGGATGGAAATCGCACTCCATAGTCATATCCTGAGCGGGCCTATCGTGCTCATGTGCTTCTGCCGCATCAGCCCGTAGCGCACGGCGTCAGCGCCGTGATCCGGTCCGCTGCTGTCGCAGTCCTCGACGCGCTTCTGATCGCGAGCGAGAAAAGGCACCGTCTGCCAGAAATATTCGCAGGATCGAGACACGTACAGCCCCGGCACGTCCGGCTTGCCTGCGTCAGCAAGCATTCGCCGCATCTTCTGCCAGCCGACAACGCGGCCGCCCTTCTTCGCCGGATCAAGCCTCACAGCCTTCCTACCGAACTCATCGGCAATCGAACTACCGTGCCCGGTTTGCGCGAACATCGCATCGTCGCCCACTCCTTGCGGCTTGACCTTCCAGCCGGCGCACCATTCGGCGATGGCTTCGGCCGTGGTTCCAGCCGTCCACCCGAGCCCCGCGTTCAAATTGTCGCGCCGATAGACGGCGTACTCATCGAGAACGATGATGCTCCCTCGCGGATAGAACTTCCCGTCGAACTCAGCGCCCGGGGACTCCACCATCAGGTAGGTCACCGACGGAGCGGACGAACCAAAATCATGGCAGAGCCAGTTCTCCCACGGCACCAGTTGACGATAAGTTTTTCGGTCCGGATTGTCTTCGATGCGCATTGGCAAAACTTTGAACGGGCCAACCGCGTTGCGTGATTCATCGAGCGAGAGACCGAAGTAGGACCCGGTCGCCGACATGAACGACCCCGTGAGCCACGCTTTCAGCAACTCCGGATCGCTCGCGCATGCGGCCTCAAGCTGCCGCTTGTAGCTCGCCTGATCGATCGTGTCGTTGTCATCGATGGTAGAGGGGCACCACATCCACCACGCGCCGTGTTCGTCCCTGTAAGCCTTCCACGGCTCTTTTCCCAAGATCCAGCGCTTCGCAACCCATGCCTGGCCTGGTCCACCGGGATTCGCTGCGACGACTGTCCGAGTAGGCACGCCCTTTGGTCCGCGCATATTTCCACGAAGCAAGTCGGGAAGCTCTGATGACGGATACTGCCCGATCTCATCGACGAAACACGTCGTGATGCTACGGCCCTGGAACTTCTGCAGGTCGGCGTGACAAT
Organism: Povalibacter sp.; assembly: GCF_036520495.1. Lineage (GTDB taxonomy): Bacteria > Pseudomonadota > Gammaproteobacteria > Steroidobacterales > Steroidobacteraceae > Steroidobacter. The sequence continues at coordinate 14,689 of NZ_DATDJO010000041.1, forward strand.
CCAGCTGCGCGAGTTCGAAGAATCCGCCGCGTGGTAACCGCCACACGTGATCATTCGCCGAGTAACGCGCCGTCGTTCCATAAGCGATTCCGAATACGTCCCGAGTCGTTTGTTCGAAGTCACGCAGACCGGGGTAGCTGCGCCGTATAAACAACATGCGCGCGAGCTCGCCGTGCTCTTCTGCGTGACGCAAACCCAGCAGCGCCATGCCCGTCGATTTGCCGCCGCCGCGACCGCCGAGCAGAGCTAGGTTGATCTCCTCCGGGATCTCGGCGACACGTTTTTGAAATCCTGTGAGATTCATGCCTTCTCCGGTGTTACATCGATGAAGTCGCCCATCGGCTTCGCAGCGGGCAAGTTGATTGTGACGTTGAATCGCGCGGCGACGTCGTCGCCGATATCCCCCTCGCGGTAAGCATGACGGGCCTTCAGAAGGAAAATTGCGTTGACATTGGGCTTCTCGCCGTCGCGCGCGTCACGTAGCAGAATCTGATGCAGCTCGTTTCGTTCCCGCTCACGACCCACCGAGAATGCGAGCTGCAGGGACTCGTCGGCACCGAGCCATTCGTTGAATGTCTTGACCGATGTACCGAGTTGCGCCGCTAGATTGACTTTGTTGCATCCCTCTGCGGCGAGTTGCTGGATACGTTGGGCCGCATCTGCCGGCGGCAGCTTCCGCGGCCTACCGATTACGCCGCCCTTGGCGCCCACGGTGGGAAGGTTCTGGCGGGACATCAGGACATCACCCCGGCCCAGCGACCGCGCCGCAAGTTCTCGGCGATCTCCGCCTTGAGTCTCAAGTCGCGCTGGTCGAGAGCAGCTTGGAACTGCGCGACATTGGCGCCGGCGCCGACGTTCAGGACGCTATGCAGGTTCACCGTCGTTCCGCCGAATGGGGACTTACCGCCCGCCCAGGGATTCAGGTTGGCTGGCAATACGGCCTCACCTCTGTGCAGCAGTGCGGGCTGGTTGTCGCGTGGCACGCGCTTGATCCCAGTGTCAGCGAAGGGCATGCCGCCGAAGCCACCGCCCATCGTGAGCGGCGGTGAGCCTCCGCCCGCGCCGATGCCGCCAATCGCTCCTCCGCCACCCATCGCCCCGAAGATCGCGCCGAGCCATCCGCCGGCGCCACCGAGCGCATTGGCCGCCATCGCGCGGATCTGAATCCGCAAGAGATCAGCGATGATCGATCGCGCAAGATCCTTGAAGTTCGATTTACCCGTCATCGCGAACTCGACGAGCGCATCCTCCATGCCGCGGAAGGCGTTCGAGAACAACTCCTCGCTTTGCTTCGCAACGTTGCGTGCATCGTCGAAGTAGTTCGCCATCGCTTCCTGTGCACCGACGTAGAAATCGCCTTGCTTCTCGCCGAGCGCGGTCCAGTAGGCCTCATAGTCGGCCAGATCGCGGTCGCGATAGTCGGTCGCTATCGCCAATAGCTCGTCGTATTGGCCTTCTCGGTCCTTGAAATCGCCGCGGCTCCGGCGCTCGTCGAGGCTGCGGCGCTCCTGCAGAAATCGATCTTCGATCTCATCAAGGCCGCGGCCGTGCTCGCGCTGCCGATTCCCACGTCCGAAGGCATCCAGGTCACGATCGCGCTGCCGGCTGACGAGCGCGAGCTGCGCCTCAGCGGTGGCCCGCGTGCTGGCGAGTATTTGCTCGCTCAGCTTTTGCGTGCCTTGCAGTTCGATGTTCAGCAGCGATTGTTGCGATCCACGCTCGGCGCCAATGGCAGCGATCTCCGCATCGATGTCGCGGATTCGCTCGCGCGTCTGCGCAATTTCCCGCTGCAACGGCAGTTCCGCCTTGATTCGCTCCGACTCCGTTTTTGTTCCGCGCCCTGCATCGGCGCGCGCCTGATCGAGGCGCTTCAATTCGGCCTCCACCCTTGCGCGCTCCTGCCGAAGCGCTGAGGTTCGCAGATCGGAATCGCGATCGATGAGCGCTCGCTTGGCGGCGTAATAATCGCGCTCGCTGACGAGGTCGGCGTGCCGCAGTGCTTCGAGCTGTGCCGCGTAGGCGGAGTAGCCGCCCAGAGACGCGTTCAGCGATCTGCGGATGCCGCCGACGTCCTGATCCATGTCGATGCGCGCCATCGCCTCCATGACGGCCAATCGCGCCTGGCCGACGGCAATGGCCTCCTTTTCCCCTGCGACGTAGGCATCCAGCGCGCGGCGGCGTTCGGCGCCCGCTCGCGCGGCGCTCTGTTCCGCCTCGGTCTCTTGTCGCAGACCGCGAAGCCGCGCCTGTTGTTGCGCGAGTTCGCGCGCGCGATCGGTGAACAGCCCGCCGACAGCCTTTTGCGGAAATCGCCGCTGCAGGTCCTGCAGTTGACGGATTCGTTGTTCGGCATCGGCGATCTGATCCTGCAGCGCGGCGGGCCGACCGATGCTCAACAGTGCGTCGCCGACTTCGGCGAAGGCCGCTTTCGTGCCGCGCGCGAGACGCTGCAGCGTGCCCATATGCTTCTCGAGATCCTGTGTGCGCTCTTCGATGGCTCGCGCGTAGGCCTGCTGTGCGACCTCGCCGGCTTCGAAGACGCGGCCTTGGTCCTCGAGCGCTTTGATCTGCCGATACGTGGCAACCGTCAGGAAGTTGAAACGCTCGTTCAGGCGCGTCGCCGCCTCCGCCGGTCGCCGCCCGAGTTCGGCGAAGGATTTGACCGTGTCTTCGACGGACTCGCCGGCGGTGCGCTTCAGCTGCAGCGCGATCGCCGCGAAGCGTTCGAGATCCTTGCCAGCCACGCGGCCAGTGGCGGCCAGTGCGCCGATCGCTGCCGAGGCCTCGCGCTGTGTGCCGACGACGTCGTCGATGCGATCCGCCATGCCCGCCAGGGCATCGGAGGTGACGCCGGCGGCGTTCCCGCTCATGATCAACGCCTTGTTCAGCTCGAACGACTCACGTTGCGCGTCAAGGAAGGCTTTCGCGATCAGCGCCAGGGAGCCCGCCGTTGCCGCCATGGCGATGCGGACCGGCGTGATGATCGTGCCGAGCGCGCGCAGGGTGTTGCCGAAGCCGCCGAAACTATCGCGTAGCTGTCCTCCTTGCTGAATGGCAACGAGGAATGGCGACTGCCCACTGGCAAGGCTGGTCACAATGTCGGTTACTTGCATCGGCAACAGGCGCATCGCGAATGCAGTTTGCCGCGCTGACATTCCCAGCTGGCCCGTGGCTGCCGCGGATCGCTCCATCTGCGCGATGTAAGTCTCGGCCTCCTTCGCGACGCCGAGTTGGTTTGCTCGATATCGAAGAACGTCCGCCTGGCTCTTGCCTTGCAACGCGATCTGATCTCGCAGGCCGGCAACGAAACGCTGCTGCGCGACTTCTGCGGAGCGCTTCGCGGCCGCGGCTTCCGCCTGAGCCTGCGCCTCTCGCAGCGCTGCCGCCGCTGCCGCATCCTGCGCAACACGTTGCGCCCGCATGCCGTCTGCCGTGCGCTCGACGGCCTGCGATTGAGACCGCAGGGCAGCCACGAACTGCTCGCCGGCGCGCGCGCCCGCCTGCTGCGACTGCGCCGATGCGCTCGCGCCCGCCGATAGCTGTTGCAGGCTGCGACCGGACGATTCAATCGCAGGCTGAATGGCAGCCGCTGAGTTCTTCGCCTTGTCGGCGGATGACGCGAACTTGTCGAGTTCCGCGGCGCCGCGCCCAACGTCCGCGGTATCGATTCGAACGCCGAGCGTCACGAGATCGCTCATCGCGTCTCCTCGCGCTCGCGCGGCTGCATACCGGTCAATTCAGTCAGGTACGTGACTGCAATTGCCCGCGCTGCTGCGTGGTACGTGTTGAGCAACGCGGCGACGTTCTTGCGATTCCAAGCATCGTCGAGCTCCCACCCCTCGCACGCCTCGAGGACGTAATCCACGTCGCTGCGCTCCTTCCTGATGAACTTCTGCAGCTCATCGGTATTGCGGTGCTTGAACGTGAAGCGCACCGGCGTCGGATCCTCCTTCCCTGGCACTGGAATGTGCACGGTTGCATCGAAAGTTGGATCCGGTATGAGTTTGATTTTCGTCATTGGATGTCCTCAACACTCAGGAGGTTTGTGAAATGCCCGCCGCGGTGGGATGAGTACCCGCGGGCTCTGCGGGTTCCTTTTCGGTACGTGGGTGACTCAGCGCAGTTAGACCCACCTCTCACGTTCTCAGAACAGACCCGAGGCGTGGCCAGCAAGCTGCGCAATCAGTTTCGAGTTGAACCGCAACTCGTCGCCAATCAGGTCCGCGACGCCGTTCTTGCCGGGCTCCCGAAGTTCGCGCGCGAGGTTCTTGAAGGTTGCCTTGCCCCAATCGTTCATTTCGCGCGCGATCTTCACGTGTGCTGCACGTTCGGGATCTCGCTTCTCGACAGCATTTCGCCAACCCTGCTCACCGAGTTCGCGCATCCTCTGGCCGCTGACCTGGCCACTCCACAGCACGTCGAAAATCTTCGGTGCACGGAGCAGCGCGACCGCCATCTCCTCGTCGTCGCCGGACATCGCATGCGCAAAAAGTGCGCTGCTTCTGTCTTTCGGCGCCGACAGCAGCAGGTCCAAAATGTGCCGCTCGCGCTGGTAGTTTTCAGTTGAGAAAGCCGGCAGTTTGTAGAACGCAGTTTCCTGCTGTTCGACCTCGATCTCATGGGCGAGGACACGCGACTCGTACGCCACCGCGAACGTCTTGATCGCGTTGGCCCGCGGCCCGCTCAGCTTTTCGTTTCGACCAGCGTCGGTGAAGCGGACGTCCTTCGCGAGCAAAGTAACCTGCCGGTCAAGTTCGACGAACGACTTCACGACCTCGACCGCACCACGCGGCGCTGAGGGCAGGCCGGCTGCATCGTCGGGATCGGATTCGAACGGCGGCGCCTGGATGTGGAGGATCCGGCCGCTCGGCAAGTGGGCGCTCATCATCGCGCCCGCCTGCCGCAGTTCGCCGTCGTGTAGCAATGACGAAAGAATTTTCTTCATCGGCTCAACTCCTCACTGATCTCCTGCACGGCACGCCGCAAGCCTTCGAGGATCGCATCGCGCGCGTGGATGGAGTTGAGCCGCGCTGCCCGCTCAGCCTCCGCGAAATCCGTCTCGACGATGATCGAGATGAATGCCTCGCCGGTGCCGGTCGGCGTCGACTTGGTGATGCCAGCCTTGGGGCTGGCTAGTGTGTATTGAACGATGCTCATCAGGTGGTCCTCATGGATCAGGGTAGTGATTGAACTGCGGCGTCGACGAACTGCTGAAATTCCGTGATCGACACGCGCACCATGCCGGCCGGTGCTTGGCTGCTGTGCCCGGTGTACTCGATGCGGTTGGCATAGGGCACGTTCGACGTGATGTAGATCGACGGGCCCGCCGTGAACGAGGCGAGTGCAGCGGCGGCGGCGGCGATCGTCTCGGAGCCGTCGGGATCGATGCGACCGGGTTCGGTTGTCGAGGGTGTGCCGGCGGTGACCGTCCACGACCCGCGCAGCCTGCCGCCGACGTAGCCCTGCCCCGCCTTGAAGGGATACTCCTTCGCGAGTTGAGAACGCGACAGGCGACGGTTTGCACGGCTGCGTACCTTGCGGCGCAAGTTGCCTTTCACGGTCACGTTGGCGGGGTCGCTTATCAGCATCGCGTTGATGTGATCGACGACGCCGTTGTGCTCAGAGCGCTGCAGCGCTGCCTCCGCATTCGACGCCCACAGTTCGGGATTGCCGACAGGCGTTCGCTGAACGACGCGCGTAAGTAGATCGAGCGCGACCTTGCGCACGACCAGGTCGGCGTTGGCCTTTGCCTTTTCGACGAAGCGGCGGATGTCGAGCGCGAAGTCGCTCATCCGCCCATGCCCCCGCACATGTCTCGCATGCCACCGTTCATGTTTCGATCACGAGTGATGAGCGAGCCGCTACCGCCCCCCGCCGCTTCCTTGTAAATCTGCAGCGCTGCGGCCCAGCCAAAGTTTGGGTTACCGATCGTCCACTCAGCGGCATCCGTCGTCCCACTAGAGACGAGGCGAAAGATTGCGGAGCCCAAGTTGTTTGCGCCGCTCTCGTCTTCAAAGATCGTCGTGAACGCACCATCTGGCGTTATCGACACCCCAACATTTGAGTTCACATTCAGGCCACCCACGAATAGCGCGGCGCCCGCACTGGTCGCGTTCCCGCTGGACGCGGATGTTTGGCCGTCGGACTCGGTCCCGCCCACATTCCCGGATTCCGCCCGCGATGAGTCCCAGTTGCCCGTGAATTCATCCATCCCGATCAGGTGATAGGAACCCGAGGGTGCACCGCCTAACTGCATCGTCAGGCTTCCGCCGCTCGTCACGATCGCTGAGAAGATGCCTATCGAGACCCACTCATCATTCGTTGTGCCGAGGTCAATGCTCTGCACTCGATCGAGCTGGATCGTTCCGAGCGTCGCCGTGCCAGCGCTCTTGGTGCAGTCGGCCGCGAGGTACGCATCCTGCGATCCCGAGAACCGCATTCCGACAACGATGACCAGCGATCCCGTCGCTACGTTCTGACTGAACGCACGAGAGATCGAGGTCGTGTTGTTGGCGTTTGTGCCGCCTCGGTTGGCGCTGACTTCTGCGATCGTCATGGGGAGTCCCTCGTGTGTGGTTGCGACCAGGCCGCGGCGTGTGCCGCAGCGGCTTCGTTTGATGGGAGCGGATCGGTGCCTGCGCCGGACGCATTGGCGCAGTCGCTGAGCAGCGATGCCACCGCTTCGGGACTAACCCCGAGAGCAGCGGCGATGTCGTAACGGCGGAGGCCACGCGCAGCCAGTTCGCGGGCGGCGGCGGCCATGGCGTGCCGATAGACGGGGCGATGCAGCTGCGCCCGCAACCGGTATGCGTCCTCAGTGAGGCGATGGCTGCTCATCGGTGCCACCTCGATGCCCAACCGTTGCAGCGCTCGCGCACATGTGACGTGCGCCGGGGTAGTGCAGCTTTCTTGATGGCGCCAGTTTCAGAAACTCGCGTGCTGGATGCGGCCCCGAGCCTGAATTTCCGTGAATCTGCACTCGCGATGCGCACCAAGTTGCACCGCCAGTTGCACTCGATCGCACGAAGGGCCGTCATTTCGTCCATTCGGGAAGCGTGACCGAGTGAGACGCGCGATGCAGGAATCGCCTTTTTAGGCCAGGCAGAAAGACGTGAAAGTGGGACTTCCCTCCCCTTCGTCTCGTTGATTCGATTCATTCGAAACGATTCGAAACATTCGCTACGAATCGAGTGCTGGGAAGGAGGGATGAGGGAGTGTTTTGATTCGAAACACTCCTCTCTTCCCTTAAGGGTGAATCGAATGAATCGAAAGCAATGGACCGGAGCGTGGCCCGGCAACCGGCAGCGATTCGATACAATTCGATTCACTGGAACTTGCGTCACTCCAGAGCCCCCAGGTGACGCTTGCCCTTGTCGGTGATGCGACCGGTTCTGTTCTTCGTCGTGCCGGTGAACTCAAGGAATCCATTCTCCTCGAGGAGCTCCATGATCTTCTTTGCCTCGCGAACCGGCCCCAGGCGGCGCTTGCACTCGTCATCGGCCAGCAAGGCTTTGGCGCTGACCCGAAGGTTCTGGACAATCAGCCGGTCAATCGCTGCGGCAACGACCGGGAACGCTTCGTGGATACGGTCTGCCGTCGTCCGCGTCTCGCGCTTCTCAATAGGCACCAGGGCGCCGCCGACGTTGCGTAGGTAGCGGTCGGCACTCTCGCCGCCGTGACTAAGGCGCCCATGCGTCAATCTCGCGATCGGTTGGCGTTCGAGCTCATCGGCGTCGATATCCCCAACATCAAGCAGTTCGCGCGCCCTGTCCGCCTTGATCCGACTGATCAGAAAGTTGCTGCGGGCATGCTGACTGTAGAGCGCGGATCCGCTCGTGCTGTACGACGCAGCGGTGTAGCCACCGCCGTCTGCCGGCTCCTTCGCGTCTCCTTTCGTCGTATGACTGCAGATCACGATGCCGCTGTTCGGCAGGCTAGAAGCGATCCTATTGAGTGTGTGAACGACGACATCGGCGCCATCGTCATCGTTCTGGCTTCCGGTGATCGCGAGGCGAAGGGGATCGACCCCAATCAGGAGGTCGCCCGCTGTAAAGCCGCGAGCCGCTGCCGTCAAAGGAACGATCAGTGATTCGTTGGGCTGAATGATGCCGCTGGGCCCACGGCAGACAAGCGTCGCGCCTGCCTGGCCGGTGAATACTATGCGGCGGAAGTTCTTCTCGATGCGCTCCAGGAAGTCACTGGCGGAACGCTTTCCGTGTACCTCTAAGATCCCGGCATGCGCGTGCTGGACGATGCGCTGCGTCCTGGAGCGGAAGCGGCGATCGGAGTCCTCGTAAACAATGGCTAGCGCTGGGCCAATGTCGCAGCCGGCGCCATCTGGCTCGAGGTTCAGCAGATCGAAGCCTGTTGCTCGCCACAGCGCGAGGTAGGTCAACAGCGTCGACTTGTAGGCACTCAGAGCGCCGGCGATTAGCGTGTACGCCTCGGTTGGAACAAGCCCCGGTAGCAGATACCGTTCTGGCTCGATCTGGCTGAGCAACTCCGCAGTGGTGAAGCCGAGCACTTGAATGGGCGGCAACTCGCGAACATTGCGATCCTTCGTCGCTGGCTCGCTGTCTTCGTACACATCCACCGGCGGCAGGGGACGATCAAACTCTTCACTCGGCTTCGCTTCGGCAACTTGGTCGTAGTTACGACGCACGCGCCGACTCCCTTGGCACGCGCGCAGGACACGAATACGTGCGAGCGTCGGAGATTCGAGTCGATGCCAAGCTCAACCGCTGCCATTGATCGGCATCGACCCTCTTCTCGGCGAGGATGTCGCGCAGGATCAGTGAAGCCACCAGCACCTCATGATCGAGCAGCGCTAGCGCTTCGGTCGCCGGCATGCGCATGCGGCTCGGCGAGTGACGGTGTTCGGGAGAGCGCTCGGAAAAAAGCTGCGAAACGGTCAAACCGACAGCGGTGAGCACTTCGGCAACATCGCAGCCGGCGAAGCAGTGCACGAGAGTCCGGCCCTGCTCGCCCTCACGAACGCTGAGCGAGAGCGACTTACCTTCGTGTGCTGGACAGCGGGCACGCCATATTCCGGGTCCAGTCAGTCGCACGCCCTGGAGCCGGTCGAGCAACACTGTGGCGGTCATACCGACGTCGCGGGTTCGCGATTAGCTGCTATCTCGTAGCCGGGGACATGCGCTGCGCGCTTCTCAAGCCATCGGGTGTACTTCCCGCCGAGAACGACGATCTCGCGGCCTACGCGAGTCAGTGCGCCGGCTGCGATCAGTTCGTCGCGATTGGAACGAATAACGTATCGAGCCCGGCTCTCTTTATGGGGCCAAACTTCTGTTGGCCAATGCTCCAGGTCCCAAGAGTGAGGAGCGAGTGAGGAACCTTGAGTGCGTGACATACCGTGCAACCTTGAAAAAACGTGCGCACGTACTTTGTATTCGACTACCTCCTACGACCGCGAGGAACTATCTAGCCCGCGACGGCCGACTTACTTCCTTTTTTGACCCGCGCGCAGCTTTCTCACATGTCCGGCATCTACAGCCTCGTCGAACAGGACGGTCGCGCAACTGGCCACCACATCGTCAAGCGGATCTTCCAGCGTGCTCTGCAGGAACCGCGAAACGTATCGGATGAAGTAGCTACGTGCGGCCTGTCGCTTTGTTGGTCGCGGGCTTAATGGCCCATCCGCGGCAATCTCCTTCATCCGCTCCGCGACCGCACCGAGCACACCCGGCACAGTGGGGAGTGACGCGAGCACACAAAGAGCGACGTCAACACCGACGCTCTCTGCTTGCGACTCGTCGATATGAACGCCGCGAGCCGATAGCTGCGACACGACCACTCGTCCCAGGTCCCATGGATCGCCGAGATAGATATTCGGGTAGTCAGAAAAGTAGCTCGACAAGTCGTCGTTGGCATCGATAACCGCGGCTACTTCCTCGGCCTTCCGTGCTGCATCCTGATAGAACCTTTGATGCTGCTCAGGCGGAAGCGCCCGAGTTCTTGCATACCTCTCAACAGTGTCGCCGCATATATTGAGAAGATGATCGGCGAAAAGGGTTGTGAGTTCTTGGTCGTCCAGCGGCTCGAATACCAACGCCATTCCTGGGGAATCGCAAAGCCATCTTCTGAACGAACCTACGAACCGCGGCAGCTTTTTCCAGGCGGGTCGCATTTCTTCGCGATAGACGAGGCGTTCGTAGATCGCTTTGCCGCGCTTGGTATCCTTAGGATGTGTTCGCTGTACTTGGCCGTCGATTCTACCTGCCGCCACAGCGTGCAAAGAATTCACGGGCTTCCATGCGGCCGCCGTCACTTGCCGCCCCCGAGCTTCTCATCCAGCTTTGTGTGTCCAGTGACCGGCGCACCTTCGACGAGATGCGCATACCGCTTCGTCATCGTCGTGGACTTGTGTCCGAGCACGCTGCCGATCTCGAGGAGGTTCGCGCCCTGCTGCGCCAGGAACGACGCGCAGCTGTGTCGTAGATCGTGCCATCGAAAGTCCTGAAGGGACGCAGCAGTGCGAATGGGGCGCCATCGATGCTCGATCCAATCTTTGTTCACGGCCTGACCCTCGGCGTCAGTGATCACGTGCTTACCGACGATCTTGGCCCGCTTCAGAGCTCGCAGTGCATCAGCCGCAGACTTCGGAAGGTAGGCGCTGCGCGATTCGTCGTTCTTCGTGAGCAGAATGCGCAAGCGCTGTTTGTCGAGGTCGACGTCGGACCACTGCAGGCGCAGCAGTTCGCTCTGACGGATGCCACAGCCGAGCGACACAAGAATGGCCGCGTGCATCATCGGTGAATGGTCGCTTGAGGCTTTCAAGAGCGCCTTGAGCTCTTCGTCCGACAGGTAGCGGGTTCGGCCCTTCGGTTCCGTCAGCATCAACCTGGAAGGCCACAGCATGTCCATAGGCAGCAGGCCGGCCGAGCGACCCCAGTTCCAGCACGCGCGCATTGCAGACAGGTATCGGTTCACCGTCGCCGGCGCCCGCCCCGGCTGCAGCTTCGCGCGAGCCTCGCGCAACGCCAGCACGTTCACGTCGATCGCCTTGCCGCCGCCGAAGTGATTCACCCACCAAGCGATGTACTGCTCCAGCCAGGCATACATCCTCAGTTTCTTGGTCTCGGGATCATCGAGAAACTCCCGACCGAGTTGGGCGATGGTGAGCTTGGTCAGATCGCTGCGGACAGCCTTCCGCTTCGACCGCAGTTCGCGCTCGAGCTTTTCCGCCCATGCGACCGCCTCAGCCTTCTTCGGGAATGATTTCGACGTCGACTTGAACGGCTTCACTCGAACCTGGGCGAGGTACGCGATCGAGCCGTCCGAATACTTCCGCCTTTGAATCGTCGGCATACGCTCTTTCTCCGATGCGTGCGCTTGACGTTTGTCGCACGTAAGAGCAAATATGCGCCGACCTAGAAAGTCAGTGCAACTTGGGATGCAACTTGAGCCTGGACTTCCTCTTGTTGGGAAGTTCGTAAGTGATTGAAAAATCTGGCGGAAGGGGTGGGATTCGAACCCACGGTGGGCGTTAACCCACGCTAGTTTTCAAGACTAGAGCCTTAAACCGCTCGGCCACCCTTCCTGCATCATCGAGTCCCGTGGTCTCTGGCCAGTCGGCCAGCAGACCAGTCGGCCAGTTGGCCTCCCTGCGGGGCGCGCATTGTCACTATTCCTGAGCGGCGGGACAAGCCGTAACCATTGATTCTGTGGTGTTTAGCGCCATCTTCCGAAAGCGTGGACAGCGAACGGCAGGCTGTTGCTAGAATGCCCCGCATATTGGCCGCGACGCGAACTTGCGACAGTCGCCGCGGTCGAATCGGTTCGGACCCTTACAGGAGATAAGTTGCGATGCAGACCTACCCGGCCAATGTCAGTACTACCACACGTGGTTCAGCACTGACGACCAACAAGGTTCTCCGGAACACTTATTTGCTGCTTGGCGCGACGCTCGCTTTCAGCGCGCTGATGGCAGGCGTTTCCATGGCGCTGAATGTGCCATTCCTCGGACTGTGGATGCTTCTGCCCTACGTCGGCATTCTGTTTGCGGTCAACAAGACCCAGAACAGCAGCTGGGGCATCTTCTGGGTGTTCGCCCTCACCGGCTTCCTCGGCCTGACGCTCGGCCCGATCCTCAATGCCTACCTGACCATGCTGCCGAACGGTTCGCAGGTCGTCATGACTGCGCTGGGTGCGACAGCGGCCGTGTTCCTGGGGCTGTCAGCCTACGCCGTGAAGAGCGAGCGTGACTTCAGCTTCATGGGCGGCTTCCTGATGGTCGGTCTGGTTGGCGCGTTCGTGCTGGGCCTGGTCGCCTTCTTCTTCGAAATGTCGACGCTGTCGCTGGTCGTCTCCGGCCTCTTCGTCCTGCTGAGCAGCGGCCTGATCCTTTACCAGACCAGCCAGATCATCCACGGCGGCGAGACCAACTACATCATGGCGACGGTCACGCTGTACGTGAGCATCTACAACCTGTTCACCAGCCTGCTGCATCTGCTGGGAATGTCGTCAGACGAGTGATTTTTGGGGCCACTGGCCGACTGGCTCACTGGTCGGCTGGCCAGAAATACAAAGGGCGCTGCGACTGCAGCGCCCTTTGTATTGGGTGCGTCTTGCCACACATTGTGGGTCCGGCTTGAGCGGGACCCGTCTCGAATCTGAAGATGTCCGACTGAAGTCGGACCCGTAGAGACACCCAGAGCCACTTCCGACTCCGGCCCGCGGACCAGTTAGCCGGTTCGCCAGTTAGCCTCTTCCGATCTGCGCCACTCCGCCCATGTACGGCCGCAGGACTTCCGGGACTGTAATGCTGCCGTCTTCCTGCTGATAGTTCTCCAGCACTGCGACCAGCGCGCGGCCCGCCGCGACGCCGGAGCCGTTCAACGTGTGCAGGGGCTCGGGCTTGCCCGTTTCCGGATTGCGCCAGCGAGCCTGCATGCGGCGCGCCTGGAAGGCTTCGAAGTTCGAGCACGACGAGATCTCACGATAGGCCTGCTGGCCGGGCAGCCAGACCTCCATGTCGTAAGTCTTCGCGGAGCCGAAGCCGATATCGCCCGCGCAAAGCTGCACGACGCGATAAGGCAGAGCCAGTCGCTTCAGCACTTCTTCGGCATTGCGGGTCAGCGTTTCATGCTCGGCATAGGAGTCCTGCGGCCGGACCATGTGCACGAGTTCGACCTTCTCGAACTGATGCTGACGGATCATGCCGCGCGTGTCCTTGCCGTGAGAACCGGCCTCGGAACGGAAGCACGGCGTGTGTGCAGTGAAGCGCAGCGGCAGATCGGCTGCCTCGACGATGGTGTCGCGAACCAGGTTGGTTACGGGCACTTCTGCCGTCGGAATCAGATAGAGCTTGTGCTCGCCCTTCAGAGCAAACAGATCGGCTTCGAACTTCGGCAGATTGCCCGTCCCGGTCAACGAGTCGGCGTTGACGAGGTAGGGAACGTAGACCTCGCGATAGCCATGCTCACCCGTGTGCAGATCGAGCATGAACTGGATCAGCGCACGTTGCAGTCGCGCGAGTGCGCCGCTCAGCACGCTGAAACGGGCTCCGGAAATTTTCGCGGCCGCTGCGAAATCCAGCTGACCGAGCTTCTCGCCGAGTTCGACGTGATCGCGCGGTTTGAAGGTGAACTCGCGCGGAGTGCCCCAGCGACGAATCTCGACATTGCTCGTTTCATCGCGACCATCGGGCACGCTTTCATGCAGAAGGTTCGGCATGCCGAGTGCGATCTGGTCGAGCTCTGTCTGCACGGCGGTCAGCTCGGCATCGGCTTTCGCGAGCTCTTCACCCAGTGTTTCGACCTGCTTCAGCAGCGGCGCGATGTCCTGACCTTGTGCCTTGGCCTTGCCGACCGACTTCGCATTGACGTTGCGCTCGTTGCGCAGCTCATCGACGCGCAGCTGCCACTTGCGGCGCGATTCTTCGAGTACGCCGAGTTTCGCGACGTCCAGCGAAAAGCCGCGACGCGCGAGATTGGCGGCAACGGCAGCGGGATCGGAACGCAGCAGCTTGGGGTCGAGCATGTCAGTGAGCTGTGGTGAGTAACGGGGCGAGAAGGTAGCAGACAGCCGGGTTTTTCCAAACAGCACCCGGCAGCGCCTGCCTGAGCGAAGCGTCACTTCTTCTTGCGGCGCTCCAGGGCTTCTGCGATCTTGATTTCCAGCCCGCGGGCTACGGGTCGGTAGTACTGCGTCGGCGCCATTTCGTCCGGAAAGTACTTTTCGCCGGCCGCGTACGCATCGGGTTCGTTGTGCGCGTAGCGGTAGTCCTTGCCGTATCCGAGCTGCTTCATCAGGCGCGTGGGCGCATTGCGCAGGTGCAGCGGAACATCGAGGGAACCGCGCTGTTTCGCATCCGCCATCGCCTCGCCGAAGGCGACGTATACGGCGTTGCTCTTCGCGGTGCAGGCCATGAACACGACGGCCTGCGCGATCGCGAGCTCGCCCTCGGGACTGCCCAGCCGCTCATAGACTTCGCAGGCTTCCAGCGCCATCGTCAGTACACGCGGATCGGCATTGCCGATGTCTTCCGACGCCATGCGCAACACGCGTCGCGCGATGTAACGTGGATCGCAGCCACCATCGAGCATGCGGCACAGCCAGTAAAGCGCGGCATCCGGGTCCGATCCGCGCACGGACTTGTGCAAGGCGGAAATCTGGTCGTAGAACGCCTCTCCCTGCTTGTCGAAGCGCCGCAAGCCGCCAGCCGCCACTTCGTTGGCGATCGCTTGCGTGAGATGGGCAGGTTCGGAGGCGCGCGCCAGATCGAGCGCGAGTTCCAGCATATTCAGCACACGCCGCGCATCGCCGTCGGCGGCGGTTGCCATCAGGCTGAGCACGCCATCATCGATCAGAACGTCAGGCTCGTTCCGCAACGCCCGCTGCAGTACACCGAGCAGATCCTCGACCGTCAGTGCCCGCAGCACGTAGACACGCGCACGCGACAGCAATGCGTTGTTGAGTTCGAAGGAAGGATTCTCGGTGGTCGCGCCGATGAAGACGAGCGTGCCGTCTTCGACCCACGGCAGGAAGGCATCCTGCTGCGCCTTGTTGAAGCGATGCACCTCGTCGAGGAACAGCACTGTGCGCCGACCTGATTCGCGTCGCGCCGTTGCCGCTGTTTCGGCGGCGGCACGAATGTCCTTCACACCAGCCATCACGGCCGAGAGCGCAATGAAGTCGGCGTTGCAGCGAAGCGCGACCAGCCGCGCTAGCGTGGTCTTCCCTGTACCGGGTGGCCCCCACAGAATCATCGAGTGGAGATGACCGCCTTCGAGCATGCGACGCAACGGCTTGCCCTGCCCGAGCAAATGACTCTGACCGACGTAGTCGTCGATCATCGCCGGCCGCATCCGGTCAGCCAGCGGCCGCAGGTCGTCAGTCGGCGCGTTTGAGTTCACGGCCGCCTGCCCATCCGTCGAACCATTGTGCCCAGCGCCCGAGTCCGGCATAGGCCAGGCCCAGGCCGGTCGCGATGCCGATAGAGTCGGCTACTACGTCCCAGACATCGCCGTACCGTCCGAGATGCATCTGGCTCTGGGCGATCTCGATACCCACGGCAAGCGCGAACAACGCGCCAGCGATGCGCAGATAGCTGGATCGCGGCGACAGGCCCGCGAACCACAGCATCAGGCCGCAGAACGCGATCAGATGCTCCGATTTGTCGCTCATGCCGGTCTTTGGCAATTCCTGCGCAGGCATGAGGCACACGACCATGACCGCAAGAACCAGTAACCAGCCGATCGCAAGCCACCAGCGCCCGTACCTGAGCTGCAACATTCTAAGGGGCACTCGCAGCGGCGCCGGAGTCTCCGATCACATCGGAGCCTTCGGGTACTTTGAAAACGAAGCGGGACGGATCGAGCGATGGATTCTTCTGCACGTTGGTGAACTCGAGCGTCGTGATCTGACCCAGCTTGTCGGCCAGTTGCATGTACTTCAGTACGTCACCGCCGAAGCCGAGCCGCACCCATTTGAAGTCCGTGTCATTGCGCCTGGGTTCCAGCATGACCCATTCGGCAGCCGCATCCCTGGTCGTTTTCGTGACATTGAAATTATCGGAAAGCTTGCCCTCACCGCTCAGCAGCATCGCAGGCGTTGCCGACAGCGAATCGCCCATGCGGCGGACGGTGACCTGCTCGAGATCCGGATCGAACAGCCAGATGCGCGTGCCATCGGCGACCATCAACTGTTCGTGCGGCTGCTGGTATTCCCAGCGGAAGCGATTCGGTCTGCGGATGGCGATCGTGCCGCTGGATTGCTCCGCGACCTCGCCTTTACCGTCGGTGAGCGTCTGCTTGAAATCGGCCTGCAGGCTCTGCAGATTGCCGAGCAACTGCTCGACCCGCTTGTAGCCGGCGTCATCGGCCGCCGAGGCGCACGCCAGGGAAAAGCTCAGCAGAAGCCCAGCGACGACACGCCGTGCAATGGTCTTGATGATCATGATTCCTCGAAGGCTGCGGGGCTATTCTTCCGCCGGCGGCGGCGCCAGAACTTCGCGCGATCCGTTCGTTTGCAACGGTCCGACGAGACCCGCCGCTTCCATGGTTTCGATCATGCGGGCGGCGCGGTTGTAGCCGATCTTGAGGCGACGCTGTACGCCGGAGATCGATGCCTTGCGACTCTCCACCACGATGCGAACCGCCTGGTCGTAGAGCATGTCCTGCTCGCCATCGGACGCCTCGCCCTCGCCTTCCTGGCCTTCGCCTGGAAAGCCCGGAATCGGCGTGACCGGACCATCGAGGATTTCCTGCACGTACGCAGGCGGACCGGATCCCTTGAGCCCGGCGACGACCCGATGCACCTCGGCATCCGAAACGAACGCGCCGTGCACGCGCACCGGCACCGATGTGCCCGGTTGCAGAAACAGCATGTCGCCGTGACCGAGCAATTGTTCGGCGCCGCCCTGGTCGAGAATCGTGCGCGAATCCACCTTGGCGGAGACCTGGAATGCGATACGTGTCGGGATGTTGGCCTTGATCAGGCCGGTGATGACGTCGACCGACGGACGCTGTGTGGCAAGAATCAGGTGAATACCCGACGCGCGTGCCTTCTGCGCCAGGCGTGCAATCAGCTCTTCGACCTTTTTGCCGACGATCATCATCATGTCGGCGAGCTCGTCGACGATGACCACGATGAACGGCAAGGGGTCCAGCAGCGGGATGTCTTCCGCCCTGCCTTCAGGGCCCAGATGTTTCATCAGCAGCGGATCGCGGATCGGGCGGCCGGCCTCCTGCTCTTCCCTGATCTTGCGATTGAAGCCCGCGAGATTACGTACGCCGAGTGCCGACATCAGCTGGTAACGGCGCTCCATCTCCGCAACACACCAGCGCAGCGCATTCGCGGCTTCCTTCATGTCGGTCACGACCGGCGCCAGCAGATGCGGAATGCCTTCGTAGACAGACAACTCCAGCATCTTCGGGTCGATCATGATCATGCGGACGCTTTCGGCCGTTGACTTGTACAGCAACGACAGCACCATCGCGTTCACGGCCGTCGACTTACCCGAACCGGTGGTACCACCGACCAGCAAGTGCGGCATGCGCGCGAGGTCGGCGACGACCGGATGGCCGGCGATGTCCTTGCCGAGCACCAGCGCCAGCGGCGACGTGACTTCGTCGTACGTTCGCGACTTGATGATCTCGCCGAGGGTCACCAGCTCGCGCTTCTCGTTCGGAATCTCGAGACCCACGGTCGACTTTCCCGGGATCACTTCCACGACACGCACGCTGATTGCCGACAGCGCGCGCGCCAGATCCTTGGCGAGATTCGTGATCTGGTTGACTTTCACGCCCGGCGCGAGACGCAGCTCGAAGCGCGTGATCACCGGTCCCGGATGCACTTCGACCACTTCCGCTTCGACGCCGAAGTCGCGCAGCTTCAATTCGACCAGGCGCGACATGGCTTCGAGCGCTTCGGCGGAATAACCCGCGGTCTGCGGCTTTGCGTCGTCCAGCAGCGAAAGCGGCGGCAGTTCCTTGGACGTCGGCTTGTCGAACAGCGGAACCTGCTTTTCCTTTTCGACGCGCTCGCTCTTTTCCACTTTGGGAAGGACGGATTCGATCTTCGGCGGCGGCCGCGCAGCTACCCGCTTCTTCTCCTCGCGGATGACTTCGGAGCGCGCTTCCTTCACATCGCGGCCCTGCTTGATTTCGCGGGCGGCATTGATCTTGCCCCTGCTCCACTCGACCAGCTGCAATGTCGCACGACCGACGCGATCCATGATCTCGATCCAGGAAACGCCGATGAACAGCGACACGCCCGCGAGCCACAGCGCCAGCAGCAGCAGCGTTGCGCCGAGAAAACTCAGGCTGTGTTCCAGCCCGCCACCCGCAAACTCACCCAGAACGCCGCCGGCCGAACTCGGATAGTCGTTGGCGCTGAAGTGCAGGGTCGCCAGTCCACAGCTCGTGATCAGCGTCAGGAAAAAACCGATGACACGAAATGCGAGCGTTGCTCGCGATGGCGAGTCTTCCTTGCTGCGATCCTGGTACAGCAGCCATCCTGCAAAGCCGATCATGATCGGGAACAGGAACGAAGGCGCACCGAACAGCATCACCAGCAGCCCGGCCAGATGCGCGCCGAACGGACCGATGACATTGGAGATCGGACCCGGCTCGCCAGTGGTCGCGAAGGACGGATCGTTGCGGTCGTAGCTGAGGAGAGCTGCGAGCACGATCAGCGCCAGCGCGCCGAACACCCACAGCGCACCTTCGCGCAGGGATCGAACGACGGTCGATCCAAGGCGCGTGCTGCTACGTGCGGCGGTGCCGCGTGCGGGTGCTGTGCTGGCCAATGCTGAGATGCCTCTTGCGATAGCCGGATAACCGACTTCAGACTATACCTGTAACTGAATGATATTTATGAGGCTTCTTGTCAGACGCGACGCTCGCCAGCCGCATCCGCTGTCGGGAATTTCACTTGTTCCCTGCAGCGCCTCGATCAGTGCCATCGAAGCAGTCTATTTTGCTGCCACGTAGCCCATTCCTTACCATTGCGTCGCGGCCCGCCGCATCCTGCCTGCCTCGCCAGCCGTCGACATCTGACGCTGCTCGAGAATCGAGCGGAGGATGCGCGCATCCGTGCAACAAAGATCCGTAAATTCGAGGTGGATGATACATGAGCACTCCCCGTCACTCCCGCGTCCTGATCCTGGGCTCCGGCCCTGCGGGGTACGCTGCCGCTGTGTATGCAGCGCGCGCCAACCGCAAGCCGCTGCTCATTACGGGAATGGAGGAAGGCGGCCAGCTCATGACGACGACCGAAGTCGACAACTGGCCTGGCGATCCACATGGACTCACGGGCCCCGGCCTGATGGAGCGCATGCGCAAGCATGCCGAACGCTTCAATACCGAAGTCCTCAATGACCACATCAACAAGGTCGATCTCAAGCAGCGCCCGTTCCGCCTCGAAGGCGACCGCGGCGTCTACACGTGCGATGCCCTGATCATCGCCACCGGCGCGACGGCCAAGTACCTTGGTCTGCCGTCCGAAGAAGCCTTCCGCGGCCGCGGCGTCTCGGCCTGTGCAACCTGTGACGGTTTCTTTTTCAAGAACCAGAAAGTCGCTGTCGTGGGTGGCGGCAACACGGCAGTGGAAGAAGCCCTGTACCTGGCGAACATCGCCTCGCACGTGACGCTCGTGCATCGACGTGACACGTTGCGCTCCGAAAAAATCCTGCAGGATCACCTGTTCGAAAAGGAACGCGCCGGCAAGGTGAAAATCATGTGGAATCACGCGGTTGACGAGGTGCTGGGCGACGACAGCGGCGTCACCGGACTGCGCATCACTGGTACGGCCAATCAACTCAAGCAGGACCTGGACGTGTCGGGCGTCTTCATCGCCGTCGGCCATGCGCCGAATACGCAGCTGTTCGTCGATCAGCTCGAGATGAAGAACGGCTACCTGATCGTGCAATCGGGAATCAACGGCAACGCCACTCAGACGAGCGTTCCAGGCGTATTCGCGGCGGGTGACGTGGCCGATCACATCTATCGCCAGGCGATCACCTCCGCGGGCACCGGCTGCATGGCGGCGCTGGATGCGGACAAGTACCTGGACCAGTTCGATGCTGCGAAGAAGCACTGACCCCGATCATCGATGACATGCGAACGCGGTTCCTGACCTCCATCAACCGTGTTGCGGCAGCGCAATGGAATGCGCTGAACGCCACGCAGACGCCCTTCCTGCGCCATGAGTTCCTCGCGGCGCTGGAGGACACCGGCTGCGTGGGCGAGTCGACCGGCTGGATTCCCCACCACCTGCTTCTCGAAGACGATTCAGGCGAACTGCGCGGGGCTGCGCCGCTGTTCCTCAAGACCCATTCCTGGGGTGAGTTCGTTTTCGACTGGAGCTGGGCGCGCGCCTACACGCAGGCAGGGCTGGAGTACTACCCCAAGCTCGTCAGCATGACGCCGTTTACGCCTGCGACGAGTTCGCGCCTGCTGGTCGCACCCGGGACGGACGAAGCAGCAACCCGACGTGCACTGGCCGAGGCCATCATCGGTCACGCACAGCAACACTCGCTGTCGTCAGCGCATGCGATCTTCGTGACGGACTGCGATCGGGATGTGCTGCGTGACTCGGGCTTTATGCTGCGGCAGGACTGTCAGTTCCATTGGCACAACCGCAACTTCGCTAGTTTCGAGGAATTCCTGGCTACCTTTCGCGCCGACAAGCGCAAAAAGGCATTGCGTGAACGACGCCGGGTCCGCGAGGGCGGCGTGACCTATCGAACGTTGTCGGGCGCCGACATCACGGATTCGCTCTGGGACGTCATCTTCGAATTCTCGGCGCGGACCTTCGCCATGCATGGTAACGAGCACTACCTGAACGCCGCATTCTTCAAGACATTGTCCCGGGTGCTGCCCGACGCGGTGATGGTGAAGCTGGCCATGCTGCAGGACACCCCCATCGCCACCGCCATTTTCTTTCGCAGCCACGACACGCTCTATGGACGCTACTGGGGTGCGGCCGCCAACTTCGACAGCCTGCATTTCGAAACCTGCTACTTCCAGGGCATCGAATACTGCATCGAGCAGGGGCTGCAGCACTTCGAGCCGGGCACGCAGGGCGAGCACAAGGTCGCGCGCGGCTTTGAACCGGCGACCACCTGGTCAGCCCACTGGATCGCCGATCCCCGCTTCCGCCGCGCGATCGACAGTTATCTGCGCGAAGAGCGCGACGCAATCGACCAGTACGCCGCCAACGTGCGCGACCACGTGCCGTTCAGGAAGGACATGGAACTCCCAGCGCTGGTGCCGGGAAATCCCGAGCCCTGACCCGCGAACTCATTGGATCCGGAGCGCTGGCTGTGGGTCCGGCTTGCCGGAAATTCTGGTGAACCCGCCCGCCGCCGAAGTCTCATTCCCGTCCCTCGCTGCCTGTGCAACACTGGGCGCACCACCTGTTTTCTGACGGAGTTCATCGTGAGAGGCTCCATCGTCTGGCTATCGGAGCGCGATTCGCCGGATACCTTTCCGCCGGTGGATCATGCCCTGCGTGAACCCGACGGCCTGCTGGCTGCAGGCGGGGATCTCTCGCCCACTCGTCTGATCGCTGCCTACCGACGCGGCATTTTTCCGTGGTACTCGCAGGGCCAGCCGATCCTGTGGTGGTGTCCCGATCCCCGGGCCGTACTGTTCCCCAACGAATTCAAACTGTCGCGCAGTCTGGGCAAGACGATCCGTAACAAGGGATTCGAAACCCGGGTGGACACTGCCTTCACGCATGTCATCGAGGCGTGCGGCAGCAGCGCAGTGCGACCTGGCGGAACCTGGCTGTCGCCCGAGATGCAGTGGGCCTACGATTCCCTGCATGCCCAGGGTTATGCGCATTCGGTGGAGACCTGGCTCGACGGTAAGCTGGTCGGCGGCCTGTACGGTGTCGCCGTTGGCCGGATGTTCTTCGGCGAATCCATGTTCAGCCTCGAACGCGATGCATCCAAGGTCGCCATGAGCCGGCTGTGCCGCGAATTGATCGAGCGCGACTTTCAGATGATCGATTGCCAGATGGCCACGCCGCACCTGCTGAGCCTCGGCGCACAACTCATCCCGCGCGAGCAATTCATCCGGCAACTAGCTGAACACACTGCGGGCGAGGACCGGGCCGGTCATTGGAATGAATCAGGGGCGAATGAACCACGCGCGCATTGAGCCCTGTAATTGAGCCGTGTATCGGCGTTGCCCGCCTGCAACTTTCCTCAGCCATTCCCCTGTCTCACGCCGGGAAAGGCTCACCGGGCAGCCACTCATTCTGTGGCTTCATTGCAATGGGGTCAGCCTTTATGCACAATTCGCGCGCTTCCGGGCCACCCCCGGGTAATTTCATATAGTGAGTGCATGGCCAAAGAGGACGCAATTCAGATGGAAGGTCGGGTCGTCGACACCCTTCCTAACACCACGTTCCGGGTGCAACTCACCAACGGTCACACGGTGACTGCGCATATCTCCGGCAAGATGCGCAAGAACTACATCCGCATCCTGACCGGCGATCAGGTGACCGTGGAGTTGACACCGTACGATCTGACCAAGGGACGAATCGTCTACCGCGGACGGTAACGAAATCAACAATTGACATGAACAATTGAAAAAGGCCGGCATTGCCGGCCTTTTTTGTTTCTCGCTGCCATTAATTGTTCATTGTGAACTGTTGATTGATCAGCTGCCTTCAAGCAGGGGCTGCTCGCTGTCGGCACGCACTTCGACTTTCAGCTTGTCGTCGTCGCCCAGCGTGACGAAGGCATGCCCGCCTGACACCAGCTTGCCGAACAGCAGTTCCTCAGCCAGCGGACGTTTGATGCCTTCCTGGAGCACGCGAGCCATCGGACGCGCGCCCATCTTCGGGTCGTACCCCTTGCGGGTCAGCCATTCACGGGCCGAATCGTCGACGTGCAGCTGCACACCCTTCTGTTCGAGCTGCGCCTCGACCTCGACCAGCATCTTGTCCACGACGCGCTGAATGGTGCGCGGATCGAGGGGGCTGAACTGGATGATCGCATCGAGGCGGTTGCGGAACTCCGGCGAGAACAAGCGGCGGATCGCTTCCATGCCGTCGGTTGCATGATCCTGCTGCGTGAAGCCGATCGATGGGCGGTTCATCTCGAACGCGCCGGCGTTGGTGGTCATTACGATCACCACATGGCGGAAATCCGCCTTGCGACCGTTGTTGTCCGTCAGGGTGCCGTGATCCATGACCTGCAACAGCAGGTTGAAGACATCGGGATGCGCCTTCTCGATTTCATCCAGCAGCAGCACCGAATGCGGATGCTTGTTGATGGCTTCGGTAAGCAAGCCACCCTGATCGAACCCTACATACCCCGGAGGCGCACCGATCAGGCGCGATACGGTGTGACGTTCCATGTATTCGGACATGTCGAAACGGATCAGCTCGACGCCGAGCGCGATCGCCAGCTGTCGCGTCACTTCCGTCTTGCCGACACCCGTCGGACCGGCGAACAGGAACGAGCCCACCGGCTTGCGCTGATCGCCCAACCCGGAGCGGGCCATCTTGATGGAAGCCGCCAGGGTATCGATGGCCGGATCCTGGCCGTAGATCACGAGCTTCAGGTTACGTTCGAGGTTGCGCAGCACATCGCGATCGGACTTCGACACATTCTTGGCCGGGATGCGGGCAATGCGGGCGACCACGTCCTCGATCATCTGCATCGTCACAGTGGTCTCACGCTCAGCTTCCGGCCTGAGTCGCAGGCGCGCGCCCGCCTCGTCGATCACATCGATCGCCTTGTCCGGCAACTGACGGTCGTTGATATGACGCGCCGCGAGTTCCGCTGCCGCAACGAGCGCATCGTCGGCGTATTTCACTCCGTGATGGTCCTCGAAGCGTGAACGCAGGCCGCGCAGGATTTCGATCGTCTCCGGCACCGACGGCTCGATGATGTCGATCTTCTGGAAACGGCGCGCCAGCGCATGGTCCTTTTCGAAAATGCCGCGGTATTCAGCGTAGGTCGTCGAACCGATGCACCGCAGTTCGCCGTTGGCGAGCGCCGGCTTGATCAGGTTCGAGGCATCCATGACGCCGCCGGACGCCGCACCGGCGCCGATGACCGTGTGAATCTCATCGATGAACAGGATCGAACCCGGCGTCTTCTTCAATTCGGAAAGCACGCTCTTCAGACGCTTCTCGAAATCGCCCCGGTACTTGGTGCCGGCGATGAGCGAGCCCATGTCGAGCGAGAACACGGTGCTGTCGGACAGCACATCGGGCACTTTCTCTTCCACGATCAGGCGGGCCAGGCCCTCCACGATCGCGGTCTTGCCAACGCCGGCTTCGCCGACATACAGCGGATTGTTCTTGCGGCGCCGACACAGGATTTCGATGGTGCGCTCGATCTCGACGCGCCGACCGATCAGCGGATCGATGCGTCCTTCCAGGGCAAGCTTGTTCAGATTGGTCGTGTATTTTTCCAGCGCGGTGTCGCCCTCGCCTTCACGCTCGGTCTCGGCGGCCGCGACGGATTCGTCCTTCTCGGGACGATCCTCGGCGATCTTGGACAGGCCGTGGGCGATGAAGTTGACGACATCCAGGCGGGCCACATCCTGCATCGACAGCAGGTAGGCCGCGTGCGAGTGCTTCTCGCTGAAGATCGCGACCAGCACGTTGGCCGTCGTGACTTCCTTCTTGCCGCTGGACTGCACGTGGAAAACTGCCCGCTGCAGGACGCGCTGGAAACCCAGGGTCGGCTGCACTTCGCGGTCGTCATCCTCTTTCAGGCGCGGGGTGGTCTGGTCGATGAAATCCTTGAGGTCCTTGCGCAACCGGACCACATCGGCGCCGCATGCCCGCAGGATGTCCCGGACCTTGGGGGTATCGACGATGGCGAGCAGCAGATGCTCGACGGTCATGAATTCATGACGCGCGTCGCGGGCTGCCTGGAAGGCCTCGTTGAGACAGATTTCAAGTTCGCTGCTTAACACTTCGGCGTCTCAGTTTTCTTCCATCGTGCACAACAACGGATGTTGGTGCTGCTGGGAATACGTAGTGACCTGTGCAACCTTCGTTTCGGCGATTTCGAAAGTGAACACTCCGCAAACACCCTTGCCCCGGGTATGCACTTCGAGCATCACGCGGGTGGCTGTCGTGCGATCCATGCCAAAAAAATTCTCCAGCACGTCGACGACGAACTCCATCGGCGTGTAATCGTCGTTCAGCAATACCACACGGAACAGCGGTGGCCGTTTCAGTCGCGGTTGGGCCTCTTCTGTGACCAAGCCACGTTCGTGCTGTGTTCCCTCTTCCGGCATCGTCGCTGCAGTGAATGAAATGTTCGTTGCTGTGAAACGGTTCCGACTCTTTATAGGGGGGAATCTCGGACATTACAAGGCAGCAGCGCGCGCAACTAAGTCACGGTTCCTGAAAGCGAAAAGTCCAGTGGATTCGCGACGATCGGCGTGGAATCACGCAGCCGTGGACCGCACATTCAGGGTTTGACTGCCGCCTGCGAACGGCGCCTGAGTACGCGCGTCTGCGACGCACAATAAAACCGACACGAATGACCGCCAGACTTGCCCGGCAAGCACTGCAGTGACGCTAAACACATACGCTCACGAAGGTGTTTTCATCAATGGGAACAATCTCTTGTGACAGAGTACTGCTACTCCGTATGATGGCGCGCCGTGATTAGCCGGGGCTATGGGTGCACGCGGCAACGATACAACGACACCGGAACGACGACTGATACACCGAATGGCGATTCCATCCAGCATGCGCGCCCTCGAAACTCTGACGCCACAGCAATGGCTGGATCGTGCGTCGCGCACGCTGCCGCAAGCACTGACCGTCATCCTCGTCGTGGCCATCGCCTGGCAGCTCGTACAACTGACCTGGATCTTGCTCGATCGCCAGGAACCCGTCGCCATTCCGTTGCCGTCACCCGGAATCGGCACGACGGTCGTAGCGCCGCCGCGCGGCGTTGACGTGCAGAAGATAGCGGACGCCAACCTGTTCGGTCAGGAAGAAGCGGCAGCTGCAGTGGATCCCGCCAGTGCCACACCCACCCAGATGAACCTGGTGCTGTCGGCGGTGTTCGCCACCAACGACCCGGCGAAAGGACTCGCGATCATCGGTGAATCGGCGGCCGCAGCAAATGTCTTCGCGGTGGGTGAGGCTGTGCGACCGGGCACCAGGCTGCATGCGGTGTATCCGGACCGGGTCATTCTCGAACGCGGCGGCACACTCGAAGCACTGGCACTACCCACGCAGAGCCTCGCAGGGTTGCAGATGTCGAGCGCGGCGCCGACAGCCGCACGGCCGCAATCGCAGTTCCAGGAGAACCTGAAGCGCATCGCCGAGTCCAACCCGGGCGCTTTCGCCGAAGTGGTCCGACCGCAACCGGTATTCGCCAATGGCGTACAGCGCGGTTATCGCGTGTACCCCGGCCGGAACCGTCAGCTGTTCGCGCGTCTTGGGTTGCAGCCAGGCGATCTGGTACTGGCGATCAACGGTACGTCGCTGGACGACCCGCAGCGCGGCATGGAAATTTTCAACACCATGGGATCATCGGACCGCGTCACGGTTACGGTGGAGCGTAACGGGCAATCTCAGGATCTGACGCTGAACACGGCCCAGGTCATGCTGCCCGAGAACGCCGCACCCCAGAACGGCCCGCAGCCGCCTGGAGCAGGCCGCGGCGGCATGTCACAACAACCTGTCACGCCGGCGAACGGCGGACCCGAAACACAGTGAGCGCAGCAGTGATCAGTAAGGACTGTGCATGACGATTTCCACGACGAGAACGCGGCGCAAAGGCGGGCTGCGCACGGCCGGCCCGTTGCTGTGCGTACTGGCGATGACTCTCACCTGGTCGTCGGGCCAGACCCAGCAGCAGCAGGCGCAGCAACAGCAACAGGCGCAGACCATCACGCCGAATTTCAAGGACGCCGATCTCGCGCTGGTCGTGCAGGCAGTGCAGTCCATCACGGGCAAGACCTTCATCATCGATCCGCGCGTGCGCGCGCAGGTCACGATCCTTTCGTCCACGCCGATGAGCGCGGATGCGTTCTACAACGCCTTCCTGTCGGTGCTGCAGGTGCATGACTTCGTCGCAGTACCGTCCGGCAACGTCGTGAAGATCGTCCCGGCGCAGAATTCGCGCTGGATGCCGGGCAACGATCTGCCGAACCAGGTCAGTCCGTCGTCGGACGAGATCGTCACGCAGGTGATCCAGGTCAAGAACGTGAATGCCGCAAACCTGGTCCCTGCCTTGCGGCCACTGCTGCCGCAGGGTGCACACTTCGTGGCGCATCAGAGTTCGAACACGCTGATCATTTCCGACCGCGCCTCGAACGTGAACCGCATGATGCGCATCATCCAGCGCATCGACCAGGCCGGTGACGAAGAGGTCGAGATCATCCGCCTGGAAAACGCCAGCGCCGCGGAGATAGTCCGGGTCGTCAACACTCTGTATTCGGCCGCCGGCCCGCAGCAGGAAGCCGGTGTGGCGTCCACGAAGGTGGTCGCCGACGACCGCACCAACAGCGTCCTGCTGTCCGGTGAAAAGAATCGGCGCCTGCAGCTGCGCGCCCTGATCGCCCATCTCGACACGCCGCTCGAAGCTGGCGGTGATACGCAGGTGCGCTACCTGCGCTATGCCGATGCCGAATCCATCGCAGGAAAGCTCAAGGAACAGATCACCGGTATCGTCCAGGCAACTCCCGGCGGAGCTCCCGCGGCGTCCCCGGGCAGCGCCTCTGCCGGAGCCGACCGCAGCGTCTCGATCTGGTCGGACACGCAGAACAATGCACTGATCGTCACGGCGCCGCCGAAGATCATGCGTTCGATCATGTCGGTGGTGGACAAGCTCGACATTCGGCGCCCGCAGGTGCTTATCGAAGCCATCCTCGTGGAAATCAGCGCCACCAAGGCATCGGAACTGGGCGTCAACTGGGCCATCGCCAATACCGACTCCAACAGCACGGTGCCGATCGGCACGTGGAATCAGCCGGTCGGCAACGCCAGTATCGGCAGCATTGCCGCCGCCATCGACAATCCGGCGTTGCTGGCGAGCACGGGGCTGCCAACGGGCCTCACGCTAGGCGCCGGGCGATTCCTCGACAACGGCACCAACTTCGCCGTCATCCTGCGCGCGCTGCGCGGCGACGGTAACTCCAACATCCTGCAGACGCCGTCCATCACGACCCTCGATAACGAGGAAGCCGAAATCAAGGTGGCGCAGGAAGTGCCGTTCGTCACCGGCCAGTTCACCAGCACCGGCAGCGGCAGCAACAACGGCTCCGTGAATCCCTTCCAGACCATTCAGCGCGAGGAAGTGGGCACGATTCTCAAGATCACACCGCAGATCAACGAAGGCGACTCGGTGACGCTGAAGATCGAACAGGAATCGTCCGATCTCGCGCCTGGGGCGACAGCTTCGTCGGGTGCGGTCGACCTGATTACCAACAAGCGCACCATCAACACCAAGGTGATGGTGGAAGACGGCGGCATCATCGTGCTGGGCGGCTTGATTCGCGATGCAGCCATCGAGAGCGAAAGCCGCGTGCCGGTGCTGGGCGCCATTCCCATCATCGGCGAGTTGTTCAGGACCCGATCGGGCAGCAAGGAAAAGCGCAACCTGATGGTCTTCATCCGCCCCACCATCCTGCGTGATGGCGTGAAAGCAGCGATCGAGACCAATGCGAAGTACAACGTCATGCGCAACCAGCAGCTGGAGCGTCGTGGCGGTAAAGTGAACCTGCTGCCGGGCGAGCGTCAGCCGCTCCTGCCGCCGATCGAAGAACTCTCGCGTTATGCGGATCCCACCGCAGGCGCGGGCCCTCCGCCAGCGAACACTGACGAGACACAGGCGCAACCACCGCTGCAGACGGCGCCGCTACCGGCCGCACCGCCTCCGGAAACGGTTCCGCCGCCCACCAATCCCTGAGATCAGTGCCGGAGGCGGCCGCCCGCCTCCGACTGCAGGAGCAATACCATGAGCGCCGACGTCGATCTGTCGCTAGCTGCGGAGCCCGTGGTTCCGGCAGCGAGCGTGCCTGCTGCGAACGCCCCGCTGTCCTTTACCTTCTGCAAACGGCACGGCGTACTCGTTCAGTCGATTGAAGACGGCGTGGCCGATGCGGTCTATCGCACGGGCGCACAGCCATCGAGCATCGCCGAAGTGCGACGCGTGCTGGGCATTCCATTGCAACTGCGCCGGGTCGACAGCGATCAGTTCGATGCGCTGCTGCGCAAGCGTTATGAAGGCGGCACGACGGCCATGCAGATGGTCGAGGGCTTCGAGGACAACACTGACCTCGCCCACCTCGCCCAGGACCTTCCAGAGCCCTCCGATCTGCTCGAAAGCGACGATCACGCGCCGATCATCAAGCTGATCAACGCCATCCTCACGCAGGCCGTGAAGGACAATGCGTCGGACATTCACATCGAACCGTTCGAGAACCGCCTGGTCGTGCGTTTCCGGGTTGACGGCGTATTGCGCGAAGCGCTGCAGTCCCGCCGCGCCGTGGCGCCGCTGGTCGTTTCCCGCATCAAGGTGATGTCGAAGCTCGACATCGCCGAGAAACGCCTGCCCCAGGACGGACGCATCTCGTTGCGTGTCGCGGGCCGTGCCGTCGACGTCCGCGTCTCGACCATCCCGGCCGGTCACGGCGAACGCGTCGTGCTGCGTCTGCTCGACAAACAGGCGGGCCGGCTCGAACTGAATTCGCTGGGGATGGACCCGCGCACCCAGAAGTTGATGGATGAGTTGATCCACAAGCCGCACGGCATCCTGCTGGTGACGGGACCGACCGGCTCGGGCAAGACCACGACGCTGTATTCCTCGCTGGAACGCATCAACGACAACACGCGCAACATCATGACGGTCGAGGACCCCATTGAGTACTACATCGATGGCATCGGCCAGACACAGGTGAACACGAAGGTCGAGATGACCTTCGCCCGCGGCCTGCGCGCCATCCTGCGTCAGGACCCGGACGTCGTGATGGTCGGCGAAATCCGCGACCTCGAAACGGCGCACATCGCCGTGCAGGCATCGCTCACCGGCCATCTGGTGTTGTCGACGCTGCACACGAACACCGCCGTCGGCGCCGTCACGCGCTTGCGCGACATGGGTGTCGAGCCGTTCCTGCTGTCCTCGAGTCTGGTCGGCGTGCTGGCGCAGCGGCTGGTCCGCGTGCTGAATCCCGAGACCAAGGAAGCCTATACGGCCGGCGAGTACGAACGACGCCTGCTGAACATCCCCGATAGCGCGCCCTCGCCCACGCTTTACCGGCCGGGCGTCGAGACCTCCGTGGGATTCAAGGGCCGCACCGGTATCTACGAACTGGTCGTCATCGACGATGCCATGCGCACCATGATTCACGACGGCGCCAGCGAGCAGGAAATGGAGCGCCATGCCCGGACGCTGACGCCGAGCATTCGCGACGATGGCCGCGCCAAGATCACGTCCGGCGTCACGACCATCGAGGAAGTGCTGCGGGTAACGAGAGAAGACTAGGAAGGCGCTAGGTGCTCGGTGCTAGGTTGGAACGGGATGATGAGTTGGCGGTGATATATGACTTGCTCGAAGACGTTTTCCATTCTCGCTTCTCCTCACCTAGAGCCTAGGGCCTAGGGCCTTTCCCATGAGCGCCTTCGAATACACCGCCGTCGATACTGCCGGACGCGAGCGCAAGGGCACTCTCGAAGGCGACACTGCGCGGCAGGTCCGCCAGTTGCTACGCGATCAGGCGCTGCTGCCGCTGACGGTTACGGAAGTCGCACAACAGGAACGCAGGCAGCTGCACCCGAAACTTGGAACGGTGCGACGTGGCGTCTCCGCCGCCGATCTGTCGTTGTTGACCCGGCAATTGGCGACACTGGTCCAGTCCGGCCTGCCCCTCGATGAAGCGCTGCAGGCCGTCGGCGAACAGACCGAGAAGCCGCGCATCCGTAGCGTCATTCTCGGTGTTCGCGCCAAGGTTCTCGAAGGTCACTCGCTTGCGGACGGCCTGTCGGACTTCCCGCGCGTGTTCCCGGAAATCTACCGGGCCACGGTCGCGGCCGGCGAACAGTCAGGCCACCTGGACACGGTGCTCGAACGACTTTCCGACTACACCGAAAGCCGTGAGCAGCTGCGCAGCCGCACGATGAACGCCATGCTCTATCCGGTGCTGCTGTTCGTTGTCTGCACCAGTATCGTCTTCCTCCTGCTGACGTTCGTCGTCCCGAAGATCGTCAAGCAGTTCGAAAACTCGAAGGCAGCACTGCCCGTCCTCACGGAAATCCTCATCACGGTCTCCGACTTCGCCCGCGACTGGGGTTGGCTGGTGATCCTGTGCCTGGGCCTCGGCGCGTGGCTCTTCAATCGCTGGTTGCGGAATCCCGCAGCCCGTCAGCGCTATCACGCCTTCCTGTTACGCGTACCATTGATCGGCAAGGTCGTGCGCGGCAACAACACGGCGCGCTTCGCCCGCACCCTGGCCACGCTGACCTCCAGCGCCGTGCCAGTGCTCGAAGCGCTGCGCATTTCCGGCGAAGTGGTCACCAATCTGCCGATGCGCAACGCGGTGCAGGAAGCCGCAGCGCGGGTGCGGGAAGGCGCAGCCATCGGGCGCTCGCTGGGCGCAACCAAGATGTTTCCGCCGATGATGATCCACCTCATCTCCAGCGGCGAGACCAGCGGCGAACTCGAGACCATGCTCGATCGCGCGGCGACCAACCAGGAGCGCGAAATGGAAGCCATCCTTGGCACGTTCGTCGGGTTGCTCGGCCCGCTGATGATTCTCGTCATGGGCGGATTCGTGCTGTTGATCGTGCTGGCCATGCTGCTGCCGATTTTCGAACTCAATCAGCTCATTGCCTGATCGCCCCTGGCGATTTCGCGGCGCTGGCGGCGCTGCGATGCGTTACCGATGCGTTACCGAGTCACTGGCCTGCGTGTTGCTTGAAAATCACTCTTGCAGGGGTGCCCGCATTCCATTTATATATTTCCGCATTCTCTTCAATCTCCACTTGCGGTTCTAACATCGACTGCCATCGGTGCTACGAATGATCGAGAAGCCGGAAGATGAGTTCGACGATGACGAAGACGACGCCGTAGTCGATACGGATGATGCCGGTCTGGATCATCTGCTGGACGATTTGGACAAGCGCAAGAAGAGCACGCCCAAAGTCGGCGAGCCGGCGCTGCGCCGCCTCGAACGGCGCCGCGAAGAACTGGAAACCGCTGCGCAGCTTTCCGATCTGGACGACTACGACATCGACGAACCTGGCGCCGTACGGCGACGGCGGAAGAGCTAAGGCGGCCAACTGGCCAACTGGCCAGATTAAAGACAGGGTCTCTGCTTCATTCTGGCCGGCAGACCAGTGAGCCAGTTGGCCGGTTGGCCGCCTCTCACTTCTTCAACGCCTTCGCAAACGCCTCGGCCATGAGCCCGCTGCCTGGCGGCGGCGGCTGCTCACGTTGCTGCTGCGGACGACTGGACGGCGGCCGGACGTTCGGGCGACCTCCACCAGCCGATTCGCCGGGGCGCGGCCGTGGCGCCGCCTCATCCAGCTTCATGGTCAGCGCGACGCGCTTGCGCTGCACGTCGACCTCCAGCACCTTCACCTTCACCACGTCGCCGGCCTTCACGACCTCGCGCGGATCCTTGATGAATTTGTGCGACATCATGGAGATGTGCACCAGACCGTCCTGATGGACGCCGATGTCGACGAAGGCGCCGAAATTCGTCACGTTCGTGACCACGCCTTCCAGGAGCATGCCCGGCTCCAGATGCTTGAGTTCCTCGACGCCGTCCTTGAACGAAGCGGTCTTGAATTCCGGACGCGGATCGCGACCCGGCTTCTCCAGTTCGCGCAGGATGTCCTGCACCGTAGGCAGACCGAATTTCTCGTCGGTGAATCGGGCTGCATCCAGGCGGCGGACGAGCGATGCATCGCTCAGCACGTCCTGCATCGGCCGCTTGAGATCGGCCAGGATGCGCTCGACTACCGGATAGGCCTCCGGATGCACCGATGAGGCATCGAGTGGATTGTCGCCGCCCACGATGCGCAGGAAGCCTGCGGCCTGCTCGAATGCCTTCGGCCCCAGACGCGGCACCTTCTTCAGGTCGCTGCGATTGCCGAAAGCACCGTGCTCGTTGCGGTGCTTCACGACGTTCTCGGCAAGCGAGGCCGTCAGGCCCGACACTCGCGCCAGCAGCGCCGGCGACGCCATGTTCACGTCGACACCAACGGCGTTCACGCAGTCCTCGACGATGCCATCGAGCGAACGCGCCAGGCGGGTCTGGTTGACGTCGTGCTGGTACTGGCCGACGCCGATGGACTTCGGATCGATCTTGACCAGTTCGGCCAGCGGATCCTGCAATCGCCGCGCAATCGAGACTGCGCCGCGCAAGGAAACGTCGAGATCCGGCAACTCCTTGGAGGCCAGCTCCGACGCGGAATAGACGGACGCGCCCGCCTCGGACACCACCACTTTGGTAATGCGCAGGTCCGGCAGCCGCTTGATCAGCTCCGCGGCCAGACGATCGGTCTCGCGCGAGGCTGTGCCGTTACCGATGCCGACCAGCTCAATCTGATGCTTCTTGATGAGCACGGCGAGCGTATGCAGCGTGCCTTCGATGTCGTTGCGCGGTGGAAACGGGTAGACCGTTGCGGTCTCCAGCACCTTGCCGGTGCGATCCACCAGCGCCACTTTCACGCCGGTGCGAATGCCGGGATCGAGGCCCATCGTCACGCGCGCGCCCGCGGGCGCTGCGAGCAACAGGTCCTTGAGATTGCTGCCGAAGACCCGGATGGCTTCTTCTTCCGCCTGCTCGCGCAAGGCGGTGAACAACTCCGCTTCCAGCTGCCAGGCCACCTTGACCTGCCAGGTCCAGCGCACGGTTTCCTTCAGCCACGTATCGGCGGCGCGTCCCTGATCGGCGATCCGATAGCGCGCTGCAATCTTCAGTTCGCAGGTATTTGGTGTGGCCGTAGCGGGCTGCGCCTTCTGCGCAGGTTCCAGTTCTTCCGGCAACTTCAGCGCCAGCCGCACGATCTCCTCGGTGCGGCTGCGAAACAGCGCGAGCGCACGGTGTGAAGGAATGGCCTTGATCGGCTCGCTGTAGTCGAAGTAGTCGCGGAACTTGGCGCCGGCCTCCTCCTTGCCCTCGACCACCTTCGAGACCATGACGGCATTGTCCTGCAGCCACAGGCGCAACGAACCGATGAGTTCCGCATCTTCGGCGAACTTCTCGATCAGGATCTGGCGCGCGCCGTCCAGTGCGGCTTTCACGTCGGGGACGCCTGGGTTGTCGCCGTTGTCGGTGGTGAACGGCTCTTTCAGATATTTCGCAGCTTCGACGGCAGGCGTCAGCGTCGGATCGCCGAGCAGCGCCTCGGCCAACGGCTCGAGCCCCGCCTCCCGCGCGATCTGCGCCTTGGTGCGGCGTTTCGGCTTGTAGGGAAGATAAAGGTCTTCGAGACGCTGCTTGCTGTCCGCCGCTTCGATGCTGGCTCGCAGCTCGGGCGTCAGCTTCTTCTGTTCGTCGATGCTCTTCAGGATCGTGGTGCGGCGTTCCTCGAGTTCGCGCAGATAGCTCAGGCGCTCATTCAGCGTACGCAGCTGCGTATCGTCCAGTCCGCCCGTCACTTCCTTGCGATAGCGGGCAATGAACGGCACGGTCGCACCCCCGTCGATCAGAGCGACGGCGGCAGCAACCTGTACAGGTTTGACGGAGAGTTCAGCGGCAATGCGCGATTCGATGGAAGGCAACATGAATACGTCGGTCGGCACTGGCAGTTACGAGGGACGCGAACTATGCAGAACGCATCCCCGGGCAACAAGACTTGCCAAACCACGGCGATAGTGTTGGCGATCAGCCCGTGGCCAGTTCGCTGATCGCCTGCAGCAGTGCTTCGGTGTCCACTGGCTTGCTCAGAAACCGGCAACGCGGGATCGGGGTTTTCTGCACGCGCAGCACCGATGGCAGATCGCCACTCAGAACGACCGCCGGTATTTCCACGCCGCGACGCTGCCGCACGCCGCTGACAAGTTCGAGGCCGGTCCGGCTGCCCTCGAGGTGATAGTCGACGACCAGCAGTTCATCGCCGCGCATCGACTCCAGCAATTGTTGCGCCTCGCCTGCCGAGCCCGCGCTCGTCACTTCAAAGCCCTCGAGCTGCAGGAACAGCTCGGTGGCGACCCGCACGCCCTCATTGTCCTCGATCAGGATCAGACGCGGCCGCGACGCGCTGCGCGCCGCATGCCGTGCCGCCTGCGGGTCGGCGACCGCATCGCGGGCCACCAGCATGTCGCGGGGAATGCTTACCCGCACCCGTGTGCCGACACCCACTTGCGAATACACGGCCACGGTGTAACCGAGCAGGCGCGACACTTCGCGCACGATGGCGAGTCCGAGACCTACTCCCGCGCGACGCGTGCCGCTGGAATCGACCTGGTAGTACTCGTCGAAAATATGCTCGACCTTCTCCTGCGGGATGCCAATGCCGGTGTCTTCGATATCCAGGTGCAGAGCGTCGGATTGCAGCGTGCCGGTAAGCGACACGCTGCCCCGGTCCGTGTACTTCAAGGCATTGCCGAGCAGGTTTTCGAGCAGTTGCGTGAACAGCGTGCGATCCGTGCGCAGCCCCACGTTTTCCGCAGTGACATAGAGCGAGATGCCCCGCGCACGCACGATGGGTTCGAATTGCTGCCGCAGTTCGTCCAGCAGATCGTCCAGGCGGACATCGACGAGTTGCAGCTCGATGGCGCCGGATTCCAGGCGACTGACATCCAGCAGGCCGTTGAGCAGGCGGGTCATGCTATCGATCGCCTGCTCCTGACGTCGCAACAGCGCGCCGACGTCCGTGTCATTCACCATGCGCAGCATCGACGCATTCAGCAGCCGCACGGTTTGCAGGGGCTGCCGCAGATCGTGGCTGGCTGAGGCAAGAAAGCGGCTCTTGGCGCGATTGGCGCGATCCGCTTCCTCGCGAGCCAGCACCAGCGCTGCGTTGATGCGGCGGCGCTCGGTCATGTCGCGAATGGCCGCAGCGACGAGCAGGGATTCGCCAACGTGAAAGTGCGCGAGACGGATCGCCGCGGGGAATTCGGAGCCGTCGGCCCGTTGCGCGGCAAGGTCTGCGACCGTCACACCCATCTCACGATTGCGCGGCGCACGCAGGAAGTTTGCGACATATGAGCCGTGGCGCTGCCTGAGACGCTCCGGCACGAGTACTTCGATCGGCTTGCCGGTGAG
This sequence comes from Povalibacter sp., assembly GCF_036520495.1. Lineage (GTDB taxonomy): Bacteria > Pseudomonadota > Gammaproteobacteria > Steroidobacterales > Steroidobacteraceae > Steroidobacter. The sequence goes on from NZ_DATDJO010000041.1 coordinate 50,865, forward strand.
ATCCCCCGGCTCGTAACCCAGCAGATCCCGCACCGTCTCGTTGGCGAAGCGGATGATGCCGCCGGCATCCACCACGACCAGCGCATCCGGCGAATAACGCAGCAACTGGCGCGTGATTTCATCGGCTTCGCTCATGGTCTACATTGTTGCACGGCAGTGACCGCCGGGTCGCCGCCACCAGGCAAGCCGCCATGAAGCACATTAAGGGGCAGGCGCAACCAGATGCGGGGATGTCGCGGGTGCGCGTTGTCCTGGGCTACGGCAGGCTGGGCTCGCACACTGCGTCACGGACACACCATGAATCGACTGACCAAACCCGTTCGCAGCCCGGACAGCCTCGCGCGGCCCATGTTCGAACGCCTGCTGGAAATCACCCGTGCCTCCGCGCTGGAGGAACTGGCGAGCGGCATGGCGCATGAGATCAATCAACCCCTGGGCGCCATCACGACCTTCGCGCAGGCCGGCCAGCGCATGCTCGATCGCGACGACCCGATGCTGCCGCAGGCGATCGATGTGCTGCGGCAGATCAGCGCGCAGGCCATGACGGCCGCCGAAGGCATTCGCCGGATGCGACGACTGGTGAATCGCGATACCCGTGAAAAATCCTTCCACGCTCTCGGCGACCTGATCTACGAGTTGTTTCCACTGCTCGATACGCTGGCACAGCGCGCCGGTTGCCAGTTCGATGTGCAGGTCGCCTCCGATCTCCCGCACGTCCAGGTGGATGCGCTGCGGATTCAGCACGTCATTTTCACCCTGGCGCAGAACGCCATCGAAGCCGCCGGCGCGGACGATGCGACGAAGAGGAAGCCCGCCGTGAGCCTGAACGTCACGTCGGACCGCTACAACATCGAAATTGCCGTCAGCGATTCCGGACCCGGCGTGCCGCTGACGGCGCGCGATCAGATCTTCCGCCCGTTCTTCACGACCAAGACGCAGGGCACCGGCCTGGGCCTGGCCTCCAGCCGGGCCATCGTCGAGGCTCACGAAGGGGCGATCGGCTTCGAAGACATCGCCACCGGCGGCGCCCGCTTCTGGATCCGGCTGCCGCTGCATCCCACGGCATAGGGTTTGTCGGGCCGCCCGGATCTGCGATCCTGTCCGCATGAGAGACAGCAAGAAGACCGTCCCGCTCGTCCAGGTCGTCGATGACGATGAGGGCATGCGCCGCGCACTGGAAGCATTGCTGGCCACCATCGGTCATGCCACCGCGACCTTCGCGCGGCCGGCAGATTTTCTGCAGCAGCACGATCCCACCCGCCCCGGTTGCCTGATTCTCGACATCCGCATGCCGCAGATGAGCGGCCTCGAAGTCCAGCAGCAGCTGAACCTGCGCGGCTCGATGCTGCCGGTCATCATGATCACGGGACACGGCGACGTGCCCATGGCCGTGCAGGCCATGAAACACGGCGCGTTCGACTTCCTGGAAAAGCCCTTCCGCGATCAGGATCTGCTCGACCGCATCAACGCCGCATTGAAACTCGATGCGGAGAATCGCGAGGTCATCGAGCGTCATGCCGACATCCGGCGCCGTTTCGAATCGCTGACGCCGCGTGAGCAGGATGTCATCAAGCTGGTCGTCGACGGTCGCGCCAACAAAGTCATCGCCATCGATCTCGGCCTGAGCGAACGCACGATCGAAATCCATCGCGCCAACGTCATGGAAAAAATGGGCGCCCGCTCCATCGCGCATCTGGTGAAGATGCATCTGATGCTCACTGGCGAGAACGGCTAGTTTCCTGCGATTTCACGCGGACAAAGAAAGAATGTCCACGGGGTAACTCGGGGCGAGAAAAGCACAGAACATTCTTCTCCCCGCGTACCCCGTGGAGACCTTCCCTTCTGCTCCAGCGCTGGCAGACGCAGCGGCTACGGACTTCCCCTTAAGTGAATGGCCGCGGCAAGCGGCTGCCGAGAGCTCGTTTTTGTGCGCTGCGCGTCGCAGATTTCACTGCGCGCGGGCGCGCAACGATGCGCATCACAGGACTTCCTCGCCGGACTTCTCGGACTCCCCTTAATGGGCGCCGCGCCTGGCCCCTGTACCTTGCCGCCGCCGCGCAAGACACACAGCCATGCCCAAATCAGAAACGTACAACGACCACATCGTTCGCCTGTTCCTGCTCGCCGCTGCCGTCTGGGGCATCGTCGGCATGGCTATCGGAGTTCTCGCCGCCGCGCAGATGGCGTGGCCCGCGCTGAATTTCGATGTGCCGTGGCTGACCTTCAGCCGCATCCGCGCCAATCACACCTTCGGCGTGATCTTCGCCTTCGGCGGCTCTGCCCTGATGGGCACCTGCTACTACGTCGTGCAGCGCACGGGTCACACGCGGCTCGCGCTCGGCAAACTCGCCATGTTCACGTTCTGGGGCTGGCAGCTCGCACTGTTTCTTGCCATGGCGACCATGCCGTTCGGCATCACGCAGAGCAAGGAATACGCCGAGCCCGAGTGGTTCATCGATCTGTTGATCGCCGTGGTGTGGGTCTCGTTCGGTGTCGTGTTCTTCGCGACGCTGGCAAAACGGCGCATCCGGCACATCTACGTCGCCAACTGGTACTACGGCGCCTTCATCATCGCGGTCGGTCTGCTGCACGTCGTCAACAACCTCGCGGTGCCCGTGTCGCTGACCAAGTCCTATCCGATCTACTCGGGCGTGGTCGATGCGATGGTGCAGTGGTGGTACGGCCACAACGCTGTCGCGTTCTTCCTCACGGCCGGCTTCCTGGGAATGATGTACTACTTCGTGCCGCGCCAGGCGCAGCAGCCGCTGTGGAGTTATCGCTTCTCCATCGTGAACTTCTGGGCGCTGATCTCCGTGTACATGTGGGCGGGCTCGCACCATCTGCTGTACAGCGCGCTGCCGGACTGGGTGCAGTCGGTGGGCATGGCGTTCTCGCTGGTGTTGCTGATGCCGAGCCTGGGCTCCGCCGCCAACGGCCTGCTGACGTTCAACGGATCCTGGGACAAGGTGCGCGTCGATCCGGCCGCGAAGTTCATGGTGCTGGCGCTGGTGTTCTATGCCGCATCGACCTTCGAAGGCTCGATGATGGCGATCAAGTCGGTCAACTCGCTCTCGCATTACACCAACTGGACCGTCGCGCACGTGCACTCCGGCTCCATTGGCTGGGTGGCGATGATCACGATCGGCTCGCTGTACGCGATGGCACCCCGTGCGCTGGATCGCCCGGCGATGCATTCGCTCAGCGCGATGAATCTGCACTTCTGGCTGCATACGGCGGGACTTGCGGTGTACGTGCTGTCGATGTGGGCCGCAGGCGTGACCGAAGGTGTGATGTGGCGCGCGACCAATCCCGATGGTTCGCTGACCTACAGCTTCCTCGCCAGCCTGATCGCCGTGAAACCGTTCTACGCGATCCGCGTACTGGGCGGCGTGCTGGTGCTCGCCGGCATGGTCGTCATGGCGTGGAACCTGTGGCACACCGCGGCCGATGCGCGCGCCAACAAGATCAAGCCGATCCTGGTTCCCATCCCCGAACCGATCCCCGAACCCGTCGAAGACCAGGTGCCGGCGCCGCTGCCGGCCCACGGATAAGCAATCATGGCGCTGCGTTACAAGCATCTGGAAAAGATCGAGAAGCATGCCGGCCTGCTCGGTGCGCTGATCGCCCTGATGGTGTCGCTCGGCGGTCTCGCCGAGATCACGCCGCTGTTCATCAAGGCGCACACGGTGGAACCCGCACCAGGTTTCAAGCCGTACGACGCGCTGCGGCTGGCAGGCAAGGACGTCTACGTGCGCGAAGGCTGCCACCTCTGTCATTCGCAGATGGTGCGCACGCTGCGCTTCGAGACGCAGCGCTACGGCGACTACTCGGTCGCCAGCGAATCGGTGTACGACCGCCCATTCCAGTGGGGGTCCAAGCGCACCGGTCCGGATCTGGCGCGTGTCGGCGGCAAGTACTCCGATGAATGGCAGCGCCTGCACCTGATCGCGCCGCGCTCGCTCGTGCCCGAGTCGAACATGCCGAACTATCCCTGGCTGGCCAAACGCCCGGTCGACGGCGAAGACATCCAGGCACGCATGCGTGTGCTGCGCCTGCTCGGTGATCCGTACAGCGAGGAAGAGATCACTGCTGCGCCGGCTGCCGTCAAGGACAGGAGCGAGCTCGACGCACTGGTCGCGTATCTGCAGGGCCTCGGCGTCCACAACGTCGCCGCAGCAGCCAGGACGGTGTCGCCATGAGCGCGCTGTGGGGTCACATGATCGGCGTGATCATCGTCGTGCTCACGCTGACGTTCCTCGGCATCTGGATCTGGGCCTGGCTGCCGTATCACCGCAAGAACTTCGATGCGCTGGCGCGTGTGCCGCTGCATGAGGACGAGACACGATGAGCGGCTTCTGGTCGGGCTGGGTCATGTTCCTGGTGGTGTTGAACCTCGGCATCACATTCTTTCTGTTTCTGTGGAGTCAGCGCCTGCAGATTCCGACGCAACCCGACGGTACTACCGGTCACGTCTGGGCGCACGGCGTGTTGCGCGAAAGCGTGCGCAAGCTGCCGCTGTGGTGGGTGCTGTTCTCCGCGAGCATGTTCGTCGTGGGCATCGGCTACCTGGCGCTGTATCCGGGCTTCGGCGGCTACCGCGGCGCGCTGGGCTGGACGTCGATCGATCAATGGCAGCGCGATACCGCGGCGAACAACGCGAAGATCGAAGCGTCGTTGCAACCATTGGGGTCGATGGATATCGGGCAGCTGTCGAAAAATCGGACAGCGCTCACCAGCGGCGAACGGCTGTATCTCGACAATTGCGCGGCCTGCCACGGCACTGCGGCCGGCGGCAATCAGTCGCTGGGTGCACCGAATCTGGTCGATGACGACTGGCTGTACGGTCACGACTCGCTGATGACCAGCATTCTCGACGGACGCAACGGCGTGATGCCGGCCTGGGCTCCGACGCTCGGCCGCGATGGCGTCAATGAGGTGGCGTCGTATGTCTTGAGCCTGAGCGGCGTCAATGCTCCCGCCGACTGGGTGGCCGCCGGAAAGCCGCGCTACGAGATGCTGTGCGTTGCGTGTCACGGCGCCGACGGCCGTGGCAATCCGGCGCTCGGCGCTCCGAATCTGACCGACTCCGTCTGGCTCTATGGCAGGGATTTCGCCAGCGTGAGCGCGAGCATCGCCGAAGGTCGCAGCGGTGTCATGCCCGCCTGGCGAGGTCGTCTTGGTGAAGAGCAGGTGCGCATGATCGCGGCCTGGCTGCACGCGCAAGGACCTACATGAACGACGCGTTGCCCTGGTATCGCGTGCCGGTGTTGTGGCTCGGCATCGCACTCTTCGTCGTCTCGCTCGCCGGCTGCATCGGCATGATCGTGCTGGCGTCGCAGTATCCTGATGAACCCGTGGCAGTCGGCAGCGAACGCCTGCTGAAAATGCCGGCGACGCACCAGCCCTCCTCCCAATGACGACACACGACAATGCATGCTGGCATTGCGCAGAACCCGTGCCCGCAGGCGTTGTCATTCATGCACGCGTTGGCGGCGAGACGCGCGCGATGTGCTGTCACGGCTGCCGCGCCGCCGCTGAGTGGATCGAGCAGATCGGACTCGGCGATTACTACCGTCTGCGCACCCAGTCCGCGCAGAAGCCCGAGTCGTTCAGTGACAGCAACGCCTGGCAGCGACCGGAGATTGCACGTCACGTGATCCGCGATCTTGGCGCCGGACGCCGGGAAACCATGCTGCTGATCGAAGGCGTGCGCTGCTCGGCCTGCGTGTGGCTGATCGAACGTGCGCTCGGCAATCTGCCAGGCGTGACCTCCGTCCAGGTCAATGCCGTCGCCCGGCGCGCACGCGTCGCCTGGAACGACGCCATCGTCGACCTGCCGCGAATCCTCGATCATCTGTCGCGCACGGGTTATCGCGCGTTGCCGCTGGACAAGCAGGCACTCGACGACGTGCGTCGGCGCGAATCGCGCGATGCATTGAAACGTCTGCTGGTTGCCGGCTTCGGCAGCATGCAGGCCATGATGTTCGCAGCGGTTTTGTATCTCGGCGGCGGCGATACGGCGCCCGCCACTCACGAATTGTTCCGCTGGCTCGGCTTCCTGGTCGCGACGCCGGTCGTCTTCTATTCGGCACGGCCCTTCTTTGCGGGCGCGAGGCGTTCGCTCGCAGCACGCCAGCTCGGCATGGATGTCCCCGTGGCTGCAGCGATGGCCATCATCTATGCAGCCAGTCTCATGGAGGCCTGGCGCGGCGGCGTGCACGTCTACTTCGATTCGGTGTCGATGTTCGTGTTCTTCCTGCTCGCCGGGCGCTACATCGAGATGCGCACGCGGCATCGCTCCGGCGACCTCACGGATGCACTCGCGCGGCTCACGCCGCCTTTTGCCGAACGTCGCAACGCGGATGGCGCATTGGAGCGCGTCGGCGTACATGAGCTGCAGATCGACGACTGCGTACGTATCAGCGAAGGCGGCCTCGTTCCTGCCGACGGTACGCTGCTGGCGCAGACCTGCCGTGTCGACGAAGCCTTGCTGAGCGGCGAATCCGCACCCGTCGCGAAACAGCGCGGCGACCTGCTGATCGCGGGCAGCGTACTGATCGATGGGCCGGTGGATCTGCGCGTCACACGGATCGGCGCCGATACGACATTGGCGGGCATCGCGGCGCTGGTCGATCGCGCTCAGGCGCAACGACCGCAGCTCGCTCGCGCCGGAGAACGTGCGGCGGGTCGCCTCATCGCACGCGTTCTGACCATGACAGTGCTCACCGCGCTGGTATGGACCGTGATCGATCCGTCACGTGCCTTCGCCGCAGCACTGGCCGTACTGGTCGTGTCGTGCCCCTGTGCGTTCGCGCTGGCTGTGCCCGCGGCAATCACGCGTGCGCTCGCCGTATTGGCCCGCCGCGGCGTGCTGGTCGTCAAGCCCGATGCAATTGAGGCGCTGGCCGCGGCGACGCACGTCGTATTCGACAAGACCGGCACCCTGACAGAACCGCAACTGGCGCTGGCAGGCGTGCAGACCTTCGGCATTTCACGTGACGAGGCACTGCCGCTCGCCGCAGCGCTGGCTCGGGAAAGTCGCCATCCAGCGGCTCGCGCTATTGCAGCGGCTTGTTCCCAGGACACGGACGCCGCCAGCGATGTCGCGTCGCTGACTGGATTCGGCATCAGCGGCACCGTCGCAGGCCGCAAGCTCCGACTCGGCCGCGCCGATTTCGCACTCGCAGGCAAACATCATCGAGTGGTGCACGACGACTGCGTGGTGCTGGCCGATGACACGGGGATCATTGCCGCCTTTCGTCTCGATGAACGCCTGCGACCCGGCGCGCGCGGCACCGTCGATGCCCTCAAGGCGCAGGGGTTGCAAGTCCTCATCGCCAGCGGCGATGCGCATACGAAAGTTGCTGCCATCGCCGGACAGCTCGACGTATCCGAATGGCGGGCGCGGCAGTTGCCGGCTGACAAACTTGCGTGGCTCACCGCACTGCGCAGCGAAGGCGCGCGCGTGATCGTCGTGGGCGATGGCGTGAATGATGCTCCGGTGCTGGCAGGTGCGGAT
>NZ_DATDJO010000042.1:0-32052 GCF_036520495.1 Povalibacter sp.
ACGACCCTCAGTCTGTTCGGTCTGATTGCCAGGCTCAGCGAGTCATTCGGCGACCGCGGCGCAGCGCGGCGTTTCGCGACGCTGTTGCGCGGTGCTGCGCGTCGCGGCGCGAGCATCGAAGATGGACAGCTCGCACTCGAGCTGACCAATCCCTTCGACTCCGGCTCGCATCCCGCCGAGCCGCGTATCGATGCAAAGGACGGAAAAATCCCCTGGCGCACGATGCTGTGGATGCCGCTGCTGGGGCCGTTGGTCATCAGTGGCTTCTTCGGCGGCATGCTCAGCTCGATTGCTTTGAGTCCGCTGCTCGCATGGGCGTGGCGACGCAGGAAATTCCTGGCCGATGCCACCGCGGTGCGGCTCACGCGCGAACCGAATACGCTCGGTGAGGCGCTGGTGAAACTCAATGACCTGCCATGGGAAGGCGCGTTCGCGCCGTGGACCGCTCACATGTCCGTGGTGAATGTCGAGAAGATCGGCGGCAAGGGACTCTTCAGCTCATCGGGCGCCAAGATGTTTCCGTCGCTGCAGAAGCGACTGTTGGCGCTGACGGGTCTCGGCGCCAGTGTAGCGGCGACGCAGGAACTCAGTACGTGGCAGCGACTGCCGTTGATGGGGCGTGTGATTCTGGTGCCCGTCGGTGTGCTGGTCGCGATGCTGCTGGCGGCGGTCGTCGTGCTGCTGGTCTGGGTCTCGGTGGCGCTGTCGGGGCTCTTCACCTGGCTGCCCGCCATGTTGTTGCACGCAATCCTGCGCTGAATGCATTCGGTCTTTTCGGCTTGTGCCGGGCCGCGGGGGCGGCTGTAATGCCCGCCATCACCTGTCAGCACGTCGCGCCGAGGATGCCATCATGAGCAGCAACACCATTCCGTCCGGCTTCACCGACCTCTTCAAGAAACAGGCTTTCGGTCACCTTGCCACCTTGATGCCGGACGGCTCGCCGCAGGTCACGCCCGTCTGGGTGGATTACGACGGTCAGAATGTGCTGGTGAATACGGCCGCGGACCGGCAGAAGGATCGCAATTTGCAGCGCAATGGTCGCGTTGCGGTGTCCATTACCGACCCCGAGAACGCTTATCGATATCTGGAAGTGCGCGGCACAGTGATCGAGCGCACGACCCAGGGCGCGGATGCGCACATCGACAGTCTGGCAAAGCGTTACCTGGGCAAGGATGTCTATCCGTGGAAGCAGCCCGGCGAAGTGCGGGTGATCTTCAAGATCCGTCCGGATCACACGACCCACATGGGGTAGGGCGCCGGGCTCGTCAGTCGTCGCCTTCCATGAGTTGGCGTTCGCCGCTGCCGCCGCTCCGTCGGCATCCCATGACCTGAAGAGGAAAGCGCAATGGCAACGTCCCTGTACGACATCCCGGTCAAGAAGATCGATGGTACCGACGGCAGTCTGGCGGACTATCGCAACAAGGTGCTGCTGGTCGTCAATGTTGCGTCCAAGTGCGGTCTGACGCCGCAGTACACCGGGTTGGAAAATCTCTACCAGGGCAAGCAGGCTGCGGGCCTGGAAGTGCTCGGATTTCCCGCCAACGATTTCATGGCGCAGGAGCCCGGCACCGATGCCGAGATTCGTGATTTCTGCTCGACCAGCTATGACATCCACTTTCCCCTGTTCTCGAAGATCTCGGTCGTCGGTGCCGATCAGCATCCGCTGTACGCACGATTGACTGCAGAGCAGCCGCAGGCGATCGGCGATGGTCCGTTCCGCGAGCGTCTCAAGGGACACGGCATCGAGACCGGGCAGCCCAACGACGTGTTGTGGAACTTCGAAAAATTTCTGCTCGACCGCAAGGGCAAGGTCGTGGCGCGTTTTGCGCCGGACGTGGCGGCCGACGATCCGCGACTGGTGGCTGCTATCGACGCGGAACTGGCCAGGTAATGGATTCGGCGCAGTGCCAGGCACTGCGCCGAATCCATTACTTGTTGGGCTTGTAAGAAAACTTCTGGCCGGCCACCGTGGCTTCGTACATCAGACCGCCCTTCGCGACCGTGAAGATGGCTGTGCCGTCCTGATAAACACCCGCCGTAGCCGCGCTGTTCTTGGTGCCGCTGGCGCCGGCTCCCGATCCGGTAGTGGTGGCGGTGGCCGTTGCGCTGGCGGTGATCGCAGTGGCTTGCGCAGTGGCTGCCAGTTCGAAATTACCGGTCGTGAAGCGGTCGAGCGCCGCTTTGTTCTCGAAGAAGATGATTTCGCTGAAGGCCTGGCCGCCCGCCTGGAAGCCGATGCTCACCTGCGTGATCGACGTGTCCCCTATGTACGTTCCTTGCCGGTAAACGCGACCCGTGCCATGCGCTGCGCCAACGACGAGGCCACCCTTGCCAACCGTGGGAAATACCGCATAGCCGTATGCGTGCTGGAAGAAGGCAGCGCTCCCGGCCGACTTCTTGAAGACTTCGATCGTGTCGGCATATTCGTCCGCATGCGCCGTGGCGGCCGCAAAAGCCAGTGTGGCTGTCAGCATCAGAATCGAAACGGTGGACTTCACTGTATCGGTCTCCTCTGCGGCAAGGTCGCGATAGTAGGTGGCAGAGGGCCGCGACTGGCAAGTCAGGAAGTACACGCATACCGCGGGCTGGTGCCTGCGAGCTGGCAAACAGCACATCTTGCAAACAACGAAGGAGGGTCGATGTGACCGGCAGCAGCTGGCTGGAGTGCTGCAGCGATGAGCTTCTGCGAATCAGCGAGCGCGTCGACGGGGGCGTTTTGCAGGCTCGACCTGCAGTTGCAGCTGGGCAGCTTCCAGGGCTTTCTCCATGGAAGCGTAGCCACTCATCCGGTCGAACAGATCGTCGGTGACCATGGGGCGGTGCATCGATTTCTCGTACCCGAACCCACGGGATTCGGCGAAGATTCGCACGTATCCGCGGTCGTCGTTCAGTAGGTCCACGAGTGTTCGCATTCGATCGCTCTTCGAGGGCGAGTTTCAGCGGACATAATCTACCCAAGGACATTGGCGGGATGTGAGACACGTATCACATCGCCAGCAATGGAGCGGCCTGCTCAGGCCGCTGCGACTTTCGATTTCACTTCCGCGACCGTGAATCCGGCGGTCTGTTTGTAACGGGCGGCGATTTCTTCGAGCTCGGATTGCGGGATCACGTCGTTGACGTGCGCGAACCCGTGCGGCGCCCGCTCCTCCGCAATCTGCATCACCTGTTCCGGACCGTTCTGGCGGTTCGAGAGCACGATCTTCGCCGTGGCCGGCAGGCGTGCGGCCTCGTAGTCGATCAGCGCCGGCGCCACGTCCTGAGTCTGCAACGCATTGGCGAGCGCTTCGGCATCGAGGATGGCCTGCGACGCGCCGTTGGAGCCGATCGGATACATCGGATGCGCCGCGTCGCCCAGCAGCGTGACGCGTCCCTGGGTCCAGCTCGGCAGCGGATCGCGATCGACCAGCGGGAATTCGTAGACGAATTTTGCTTCGTCGATGAGACGCGGCACGTCGAGCCAGTCGAATTTCCAGTCGGCGAAGCTCGGCGCGAAACGTGACTTGGGAACTTCCGCGTTCCAGTCCTGCGGAGGCGGCGAGTCGTACGGCACCGACAGCTCGGCAATCCAGTTGATGAGTGAACGGCCGCGCACCGCAGTGGCCTGCGAGATGGGGTAACAGACGAATTTCTGGTCCGGGTGTCCCGCCATGATCATGCTGCGGCCATCGAGAAACGGTTCGGCCTCGGTCACCGCGCGCCACAGGATGCGCCTGGCGAATCGCGGCAAACCTTCATTGGGATACATGGCGCGCCGTACCAGCGAGTGAATGCCGTCGGCACCGACCAGGGCGGAGCCGCGGACCTCGAACTCACCCGTGCCATCGGTGCGCAGAAAATCGGCGATCACTTCGGTATCGGTCTGGCGCACGGACTCGTAGCCCGCGCCGGTGACGACATTCTTCGGGCCGAGGCGCGCGCTCGCCGCGCGGAACAGCATCAGATGCAATTCACCGCGATGAATGGAGTACTGCGGCACGGGATAGCCGGCGGCGACGCCACGGGGCTCGCGCCAGATCGGCTGGCCGAGCTTGTTGTAGTACGACAGGCTCGAAGTCTGGATAGCCGTGGCCGCGAGTTCCTCTGCCAGTCCGAGTTCGTGCAGTACACGCGCCGCATGCGGCAGCAGGTTGATGCCGACGCCGAGTGGTTTGAGTTCCGGTACGCGCTCGAACACACGCACTGGAATTCCGCGTTGATGCAGACAAAGCGCGAGCGTCAGTCCGCCGATCCCACCGCCGGCAACAATCACAGGCAAGGTCATTCGAAGTCCTCGTTGGTGCAGGAGGCCTGGGTCGCCCTGTTCTCCAACGCCCGCAGGCGATTCATGCGGGGGGACAGGTTCTGCGGTGGATGGGCACTCCGGAGCTAAATCGTAACCCAACCCCGGGGCTTGCGGCTGTTACCTGCGCGCTGAGAGCGGTTCCGCGCGTGCACCCATGCTGCCGCCGACGGCCAGTGCCAGATCGACGGCGTTGAGCAGTGCATCGCGTTGCGCCGCGACTTCATCGATCTGCGCCTGGAACAGACCGCGACGGACATCGAGCAGGTCGATGTACGCGATGTCGCCCTGGTCGTAACGAAGTTCGGCCAGTTCCGTCGCTCGGGTGAGCGCTGCCACCTGATCGGCGTTGGCCTGGCTGACGCCTGCAATGATCGATTGCCCCTGCAGCGAATCGAGCACCTCGCGAAAGGCGTTCTGTACCGTCCGGGCATATTCCGCCTTGAGTTCTTCGCGCACGGCCTCCGCACGTTTTACGTTGGCGCGCAGGCGACCGCCCTGGAAGATCGGCTGCAGGATGCCGCCCGCCGCAGACCATGCCTGGGCAGGATTCTTGAAGAGATTGTCGAGTTCCGGGCTCACTGAACCGAACGCACCCGTAAGACTGATGCTCGGGAACAGCAGTGCACGCGCCACGCCGATGTCATACGCGGACGAATTCAATGCCGCTTCGGCTGCGCCGATATCGGGCCGCCGCTCCAGCACGCTGGAAGGCAGCGCCGCCGGCAGCGCTGCGACCGCTGGCAGATCGATCTGCTCGGCCTCGATGGCGCGATCGACCAGATCCTGCGGCGAGCGACCCAGCAGCACGCCCATGGCGTTGGTACGGCGCACGACATCCAGTTCGAGCTGATGCATCGAGGTGCGCGTCGCAGCCGTGTCGGCCTCGGCGCGTTTGAACGTGAACTCGTCGGTTTCGCCGGCATCGAAACGCAGTTTTTCGATACGCAGTGATTCCTCGCGGGTCGACAGTGTGTCGCGGCCGCGGGCCAGTTGCTGCGCCGCTGCGATCAGGCCGAAGTAACTGCGGGCCACGTCACCGGTGAGGCTGAGTTTGGTCGCTTCACGACCGTACTCGGTGTTCAGCAATTGCTCGCGAGCCGATTGCGAAGCGCGCAGATACTTGCCCCACAGGTCGAGCTCGAAACTGGCCCCGCCCTGCACGGTGTAGATGGTGCGATGCCGATCGATGCCCGGCGTCGTATTCACGTAGGCACTGTCCTTCGATCGCGTGACGTTGCCCTGCAGATCGACGGCCGGCCAGCGGTCGGCATTGGTGATGCCAAGCACCGCGCGTGATTGCGCCACGCGTGCCGCGGCGATGGCGACGTCAGGATTGTGATCGAGCGCTTCTTCGACCAGCGAGTTCAGCGTGACATCGTTGAACAGCGTCCACCACGGATCGGGGAGATCGACCGTCTGTGCCGTCTGCACGGGCAGTGCGGTCGGCAGCGGCAACTCGGGTTTCTGCGGATCGACGCTGGAGACCACGCATCCGCTCAGGACGCCCGACACCACTGCAAGCAGCAAGAAATTACGCATTTATAGTTCCATATTCGAGAGACAGGGCCTGCACCCGGGCAGGCCCACCAATCACTTCACACGCCCTTCGGCTGGGGTTGTTCTTCATCGGCCGGCGCCGCATGTGCATGCGATATGTCGCGCGTGTGGCTCGCCACCCAGCGGAAGAACATCGGCACGAAGAACGTGGCGATGAACGTCGCCGCCAGCATGCCGCCGATCACGCTCGTACCGAGCGAATGACGACTGCCAGCACCCGCACCGCTGCTCAACGCCAGCGGCAGCACACCGAAGATCAGCGCCAGCGACGTCATGATGATCGGACGGAAGCGCAGTTTCGCACCTTCGACCGCCGCTGCCGTCAGCGACATGCCTTCCTGGTGCTTCATCAGTGCGAACTCGACGATCAGGATGGCGTTCTTCGCGGCGAGACCCACCAGCGTGAGCATGCCGATCTGGAAGTAGATGTCATTTTCCAGTCCACGCAGCGTGGCGGCGAGGAATGCGCCGAATGCCGCGAATGGCACCGCGAGGATCACCGCGAGCGGCAGCGTCCAGCGCTCGAACTGCGCCGCGAGGATCAGGAAGACCATCAGTACGCCGAGCAGGTACACGCCGTTCGATGCGCCGCCGCTGGCTTTCTCCTGATACGCCGAGCCCGTCCACGCCAGCTGATAACCGGCGGGCAGGGCCTGCTTTGCAACTTCTTCGACGACCTGGATGGCATCGCCCGAGCTGAAGCCCGGCGCGGCGCCGCCCATGATCTTCGCGGACTTGAAGACATTGAAGCGTTCAATGACTTCCGGACCGGTCGATTCACGAATGCTGGCGACGGCGGTCAGCGGCACGAGTTCACCGCTTTTCGCACGCACGAACACGTCGCGGATGTCCTCGGGGAACGATCGGTAGCGCGGTTCGGACTGCAGCTGCACCTGGTAGACGCGGCCGGACCGATTGAAGTCGTTCAGGTACGTGGCGCCAAAGGTGGCCTGCAACGTCTCGAACACTTCAGTGACGGGCACACCCAGCGACATGGCCTTTTCGCGGTCCAGGTCGATGCGCATCTGCGGCACGCTGGCGCTGAACGTGGTCATCACCCCGGCCAGTTCCTTGCGCTGCGAAAGCGCGGCCACGAATTTCTGCGTTGCCGCTTCGAGGTCCTTCGCCGTACCGCGATCACGCGCCTGGATATAGGCTTCGAAACCGCCGGTCATGGCCAGACCTTCGATGGGCGGCGGCTCCATCGGCAGGAAGAAACCATCCTTCACCTGGGCACCCGCACCCCAGGCCGCACCCACCACGGCTTTCGGGCTCAGGTTCGGGTCGCGACCGCGTTCATCCCAGTGTTTGAGTGGCACCCAGATGACGCTGCCATTGGTCTTCATGGCGAAGGTCATGGCGTCCAGGCCGGAGATGGCGAGGGCGGTATTTACGGCCGGGTGCTCGCGCAGGGCGTCCGCGATCTGGTTGGACGCTTTGATCGTCCGATCCAGCGAGGCCGCGTCCTGCAACTGGCCGATGACGAAGATGTAGCCCTGGTCCTCGCTCGGGGCCAGCGAGTTCGGCAGTCGGAAGAACAGGGCGACAGTCACCAGAACCATCGCCGCGAACACGCCGGTAGCGATGACGCCGCGACGCATGACGAGCTGCACGCCGCGTTCGTAGCGGTCGGTCATGCGCGTGAACCATTCATTGAAGCGCAGCAGCAGCCGGTTGTTGACCGTGTGGTGAGGTTTCAGAAGCAACGCGCACAGTGCCGGCGTCAGCGTCAGCGCGACGAAGCCGGAGATGATCACCGACACCGAAATGGTCATGGCGAACTGGCGGTACATTTCGCCGACGAGTCCACCCATGAAGGCGACGGGCAGGAACACCGCACTGAGCACCAGCACGATGGCAATGACCGGTCGCGTGACCTCGTCCATGGCCTTCGCCGTTGCCGCCGCCGGCGACAGCTTTTCGGTCGTCATGATGCGTTCGACGTTTTCCAGCACGACGATGGCGTCGTCCACGACGATACCGATCGACAGCACCATGCCGAACAGCGTGAGCATGTTGATGGAGAAGCCCAGGACGTACATCGCGCCGAACGTACCGATCAACGACACCGGTACCGCCAGCATGGGGATGATGGTGGCCCGCAGGTTCTGCAGGAACAGCAGCACGACGATGAACACCAGGATCATCGCTTCGATCAGTGTCTTGACGACTTCCTTGATGGCCACCTTCACGTATTTGTTGGTGTCGTGCGGGACCTCATAGGCCATGCCTTTGGGGAAATCGGCAGAGATCTCGGCAAGGCGTGCATGAATGGCATTGCCGGTCTCGATGGCGTTGGCGCCAGCCTGCAGCATGATGCCGAGAGCCACGGCCTGCTTGCCGCCGACGGTCTGGTTCAGGTTGTAGTTCTGCGCGCCGAGTTCCACCCGGGCCACGTCTTTCAGGCGCACGACCGAGCCGGAGTCCGTGGTGCGGATGACGATCTGTTCGAACTCCTCGGGGGTTTCGAGCCGTCCCTGCGCAGTAACCGCAAACGTGAAGTCGACGTTGCCGTCGGTGGGTGATTGGCCAACACGTCCGGCCGCGAATTGCGAGTTCTGCTGGCGCACCGCCGTCGCCACGTCCGATGGCGTCATGCCCATCTGCGCCAGTTTGTCGGGCTGCATCCAGATGCGGATCGCGTAGTTCTGTGCGAACAGCTGCACATCGCCAACGCCCTTGATGCGCCGGATCTCGTCCACGATGTTGAGCGCTGCATAACTGCTCAGCGCCAGATCGTCCATGCTGTTGTCGGGCGAGGCGAGGCTCACGAACATCAGGATGTTCGCCGACGATTTGCGGACGGTGACACCCTGGCGGCGCACTTCTTCCGGCAGGCGGGGCTCAGCCGCCTGAACGCGGTTGTTGACGTTGATCGCGGCGAGGTCCGGGTCGGAACCGATGTTGAACGTGACGCTGATCGAGAGCGTGCCGTCGCCGGAATTGACCGACGTCATGTACAGCATGTTCTCGACGCCGTTGATCTGTTCTTCGATCGGCGCTGCCACGGTCTCGGCAATCGTCTCCGCCGTGGCGCCGGGGTAGAAGGCGTTGACGGTGACCACCGGTGGAATGATCGCCGGATACATGGAGATGGGCAGCGCGCGCATGCCGCCCAGGCCCGCCAATACGATGAAGGCCGAGATCACGCACGCGAAGATCGGGCGCGTGATGAAGAAACGCGACATCATGCTTCGGACTCTTTCTTGACGGGCGCCTTGGCCTTCTCGATATCCGCCTGCTTGCTGGCGGCGTCGGTCGAAACGGCGCTGACCTCGATGCCGGGTTGTACCTTCAGCACGCCGTCGACGACGTAGCGATCACCGGCAGACAGGCCGGAGGTGACCACGACGTCATTGCGCAGACCGCGGCCGATCTGCACGGGACGCATTTCGACTTTGTCCTCGGCACCGACGATCCAGACGAACGGACCCTGCGCACTGGACATCACGGCCTTGCGCGGGATCGAGACGACATTGGCCAGCGTGACGCCTTCGACGCGGGCACGGACGAACTGCCCCGGAATCAATTGCGACGACTTGTTGCCGAGAACGGCGCGTGCACGCACGGTGCCCGACTGCAGGTCGACGGCATTGTCGACGAATGTGAGCTTCGCTGCGTCGGGGTAGTCGGAACCGTCGTTCAGCAGCAGCTTGACGATGGGAGCGGCGCTCTTGCTGGCGGGCGCAAGTGCGGTGCGTAGCAGCGCGGCTTCGGCTTCCGGCACCGAGAACTCCACATACAGCGGATCGATCTGCACGATGCGCGTCAGCAGACTCGAATTCTGATCGGTCGAAATCAGGCTGCCCTCGGATACGGCTTCGCGGCTGGTGAGGCCGGAGATCGGCGCGCGCACATCGCTGTACTCGAGATCGAGTTCGGCCGTCTCGAGCGCGGCTTGCGCGGCGCTGAGATTTGCCTGAGCCACTTCGAACAGGGAGGTGGCTTCATCGCGACGGCTCTGGCTCACGGCGTTCTTCTCGAACAGCGGCAGCACGCGGTCTTTCTGGCGACCTGCTTCATCGAGACGCGCTTTCGCGACCGAGACTTCGGCGCGGGCGGATGCGACACGGGCACGGATCGGTACCGGATCGATCTGGAACATCGTCTGGCCTTCGCGCACGCGACTGCCTTCCTCGAAACGACGCTTCAGCAGAATGCCGCCGACGCGGGCACGCACTTCGACTTCGCGTGAACCAACGGTGCGCGCGGTGTATGTAAGATCGAGCGGCACCGCGGCCGAATCGACGGTCTGCACCGTCACTTCCGGAGGCGGCATGTGCATGGCCTCCTGGTTGTCGCTGCATCCTGTAAGCGTCAGTGCCAGTCCGACCAGCATCCCGACATTGCGAATTCCAACCTTCGACATGAGAATCACCTGGAGGCCTCGTCGGCCAATTCAAGAAGCTTGTCCACAACCTGTGCGCGCTGCTCGACGCTGAAAGGAGAGATGCGCAGCGCTTCGCGCATCATCAATCCGTCGACGGCGAGCGTGACGACCGCAGCGCGGGCAAAGTCGCTGCTGGATGCCTCGATTTCGCGCAGATGTTCCGCCATCCGCTCGCGAATCACTTCGAGCAATTTCAGATCATTCGCGGCAGTTGCCAGCAGCACGGAGGTCATCGCGCGCATGCACCGCTCGCTGCCGAGAATGCCCTGGACGCATGCCTTCAATTCCTGCGCCGGACCCTTGCCCACGCCATCGCGGGCCGCGGCGATGCAGCCGTGAATCGAATCCACGTAGCGATGCGCCAGGGCGACGAGCAACGATTCCTTGGAGGGGAAGTGATAGAGCAGTCCGCCCTTGCTGACGCCGGCGCTCTGCGCCACTGCATCGAGGGTCAGGCGGGCGGCACCCACTTCAGCGACGACGCGTTCAGCGGCTTCGATCACACGCTCACGCGCCGGGCCCAGAGCGGCTTGTTCAGCGACCATCGGGAATCCTCGATACGGGTGGCGTCGGCGTGGGGTACCGAGCGAAGGGGCGCGATGTTAACCGTCCAGCCGGTACAGTCACAACGAGCAGCGCGGCCGAACGTGGTCATTTTCAGACAAGAAGTCGAAAAACTTACCGAAACCGGCCGCGAAGGTCCGACGCCGGGGGAATTCGCCTATTCGCGAATCATGGTGTTCCCGGAGGCACGGCCGGTGCGTTTCCGTGCGAGCCTCTGTCATGAATGCTGCAGTACCGCAATTCCTCCAGCGCGTGCGTCAGGGCAGGATGCCGATAGTTGAAGGCATGTCGAAGCGGATGTAGTCAGCGCGAGCGCTGTGCCCGCAGCGCCTGAATCAGCGAGATGCAGTCGCGCGCCAGGGCGACTTTCTGTTCCGGCGTATGCATGATCGTAGGCACCACGGCGAAACGGGCGTCGGTCGCGAGCGCGGCGTCCGCGGTGTCGAGCACCACAATGTCCACGAAGTCCTCGTATAGAGGGGCGATGACGTCAGCCGCAGGTTGCACGCCCAGTTCACACATCATCTTTGCCGCCGGTCCCTTGATCGCGGCACCTGCCACGATCGGAGAGATCGCAACGACAGGCGCATCCAGCGCGCGCAGTCGCTGGCGCAACTGCGGAATCGCCAGCATCGGGCCGATGCTGAGATAGGGGTTCGAGGGACAGATGATCACGCCAGCGAGGTCCTTGCTCTCCAGCGCGGCAAGCACGGCGGGTGCGAGTGACGCGGACTTCGCTCCGGCGAACTCCACTGCGCGAACTGCGGGCTCGCAGCGTCGATGCACGAAGTACTCCTGGAAGGCGAGTCGCCCCTGGTCGGTGTCGAGCATCGTGCGCACGGGCTGATCGCTGATCGGCGAGACCGTCACGTCCAGTTGCAGGCGGCGCGCCAGCTCGGCATTCGCCGCACTGAGCGTCAGCCCGCCCTGCAACAGTTCGCTTCGCAGCAGATGCAGCGCGATGTCGCGATCGCCCAGGGCAAACCAGGTGTGGGCGCCGAGTCGTCGCAGCTCGTCCATCACGCCCCAGCTCTCATCGCTGCGTCCCCACCCCTGTTGCGGATGAACCAGACCGGCAAGCGTGTACAGCACCGTGTCGAGATCGGGGCAGATCGTCAGCCCCAGATGCTCGAAGTCGTCGCCGACATTGACCGCGACCACCAGCGATTCCGCGGGAAGTATCCGTGCAAGGCCTGAAACCAGCTTGGCGCCGCCGACACCGCCACAGAGCGCCACATAGATCGAGCGAGAGGGAGCAGGTGGGTTGACCATGCGGTTATTGCGCTGTTCGAGGTCGACTGCAGACAAGGCCCGCGCCAGTCTGCATGAACACGGCCACGCTTGCGTGACTGCTCAGCTCCAGGTCCAGTTCGTTCGCGTCGGGGACACTTGGGAATTCAAAGCAGCGCACGGCCCTTCCTTCTTCGGTGCAGCATCCAACCTGTCCCCAGGCTCTAGCGAAACAGATCCTGTTCGAGCGGACGCACCAATGCGCTGGCACCGCGAGGATTCTCCAGGTACTCGGCGGCCACGCCGCGGACGATCACGACGGGTGTTCCTTCTGCCGCTTCGCCACACACGAGCGTCGCCGTTGCGCAGAGCTGATCGGCGGCCGCAATCTGCGTGACCTGCAATGGGCGACCGCTGCGATCATTTGTGCCCCGCAGATCGACGAGTGGCTGCAACCCGGCACAGCCCACGCATACGCCAGAAACGCCCAGTCGCCATGGCCGGCCGAAACTGTCCGAGATCAGCACGGCCAGTTTGACGCCGTAGCGTTGTTCGAGCTGCAGTCGCAATGCCTGTGCGGATGCGTCTGGATCCTGCGGCAGCAGCAGGGCGCGTTCGCTGCCTGAAGGAAGATTGGATTGATCGATCGCGGCGTTGGCGACGACGAAGCCAAGGCGATGGCGCACGATCAGTACATGGGGTGCGACCCGCACGACGTCCGTGGATTCGCGCAACACCAGTTCGACCAGGCGCGGATCCTTGAGGCAGCGCTGCGACAGTTCCCGCGCCTGGGCGCTCGGGGTCACGCTGTCCAGTTCGATGTAACGATTCTCGGCCTTGGAAACTATTTTCTGGGCGACGACGACGACATCGCCATTGCGCAGCGTCAGATCAGGCGAGATGCCGAGCGCACGCTCGAGCAGCGAGGCGAGGTCGTCACCAGGCATCACTTCCGGCAATCCCGGCACCTTTATAAAGACGAGCGAGTCGCTCACGCGGAGATGCGGGCGCTGCGTCGCGAGAGCGGTGCGTTGTGCGTCGGCGCGAGCGGGGCTGCGTTGACAGCCTGCGCGATCCGGGAGCTATCCACATCGCGATACAGCGTGGTGCGCTGCCGCCAGGGGCGACCCAGTTCAGCGATGAGTTCCTGCATCTGTCGCGGCGCCAGTTCCTGGCCATGGACTGCGCCCGCGGCGCGACTGATGGATTCATTCATGAGCGTGCCACCCAGATCATTGGCGCCCGCAGTGAGGCAACGCTGCGCCCATTGCGGTCCGAGTTTCACCCACGATGCCTGGATGTTGCGAACCAGCGGATGCAGGACGAGCCGCGACACCGCATGCATCAGAATCGCTTCGCGCAACGTCGGGCCTTTGCGGGAATGACCACGCAGGTACATCGGCGCCTCCATATGCACGAATGGCAGCGGTACGAACTCCGTGAGTCCACCGGTTTCGTGTTGCAGTTCGCGCAGTCGCAGCAGGTGCCGCGCCCAATGCGTGTAGCTCTCGATATGACCGTACATGATGGTCGACGTCGTCGGGATGCCGGCACGATGCGCGCGTGCGACGACATCGAGCCATTCCCGGGTGGTCAGCTTGTCGGGTGCGAGTTCGCGCCGCATGTCGTCGTCGAGAATTTCTGCAGCGGTGCCGGGCAGCGAATCGACGCCCGCTCGTTTCAGTTCAACGAGAAATTCATCGATTGAAATGTTCAGCGTCCGTGCGCCGTGGGCTACTTCCAGCGGAGAGAACGCGTGCACGTGGATGCGCGGCTCCGCCTGTTTCGCTGCGCGGCAGATATCGAGATACGTCTGGCCGGTGAAGGACGGATGAATGCCGCCCTGCATGCAGACTTCCGTGCCGCCGCGTTCCCAGGCTTCGCTCACGCGCCGGCGGATCTCCTCGAGATCCACCAGGTACGGAGCGCCGCGCAGGTGCTCGTGCGTCTTGCCCTTGGAGAAGGCGCAGAAGCTGCACTTGTACAGGCAGATGTTCGTGTAGTTGATATTGCGGACGACGGCATAGCTCACCGTGTCGCCGACACTGCGATGACGCAGCGCGTCGGCCTCACGGCAGATGTGCACGAAGTCGGCGCCGCGTGCGGTAAAGAGTTCTGCGATCTCGTGTTCGGGAAGTTCCTGTCCGGCGACGAGGCGATCGATCCGGCTGGACATCGCAGAGCGCCGCGGCATGGCCGCCAGCGGGATGTCACGAAGGTCATCGGCGTCAGCCGGCTCCACCGAGCCTGCGGTCCAGCGTCCTACGCGTGCCCAGCCTGCGCCGTCCGACAGTCGCAGAACGGGTGCATGCAGTTCCGGCGCGATCCATTCAGCCCTGGCCATCACGTAGGAAGGATAGACGGTGAGCCGCTCGATCAGATCGCAGCCCGCTCGCGCCGTAGCCTGCGCCAATCGGTCGAGATGCGGCCACGGGGCTTCGGGATTCACGTGATCCGGTGTGAGCGGCGAAACGCCGCCCCAGTCATTGATGCCGGCAGCGATGAGTTCGGGCAGATCGCCACCGTAGAGATTCGGCGGCGCCTGGATGCTCATGTGCGCGCCGAAGATCAGTCGTGCTGCCGCGATCGTCCAGCACAGCTCATCCGTCGACGGCTCGGGTGCGTCGTGCATTTTCGTGCCGGCCTTGGCGCGGAAATTCTGGACGATGATTTCCTGAATGTGCCCGTAGCGGTCGGACAGTTCGCGCAATGCCAGCAGTGATTCGAGGCGTTCATGCCGCGTCTCGCCGATACCGATGAGGATGCCGCTGGTCATTGGCACGCGCGCTTCGCCTGCAAGACGCAGTGTCTCCAGCCGGCGCGCGGGCGCCTTGTCCGGCGAGCCGAAATGCGGACCGCCGCGCTGGCACAGACGCTCGGACGACGATTCGAGCATGATGCCCATCGACGGACCGACACGTCGCAGCCGCGCGAAATCCCCGGTATTCATCAGTCCGGGATTCAGATGCGGCAGAAGGCCGGTCTCGCGATACACCAGGCCGGCGACATGTTCGAGGTATTCGAGTGTCGTTGCGAAGCCAAGGCGCGCGAGTGCTTCGCGAGCGTGCGCATAGCGGGCTTCGGGACGATCGCCCAGGGTGAACAGCACTTCCTTGCAGCCAAGCGCGGCGCCATCGTGCGCAATGCGCAGCACATCGTCGGGTTCCAGAAAGGCCTTTTCGAGATGGCGAGGCGTCTGCGCGAACGTGCAGTAGTGACAGACATCGCGACACAGTTGCGTGAGCGGCACGAAGACCTTGCGCGAGTAGCTGATACGCGTGCCCCAGCCGCGTTCGCGCAGTTCGGTGGCGAGCGGCGCCAGTGAGCGCCAATCGCTGTGATCAAGCAACGAGAAGGCCTGCGCTGCTGCGGGCCGCTCATCGAGCCATGAGTTAAGGGAGGTGAGCGTCATCGTTCACTCGGTCAGGGCGATGCTGGTCTCTTCGGCGTCCAGCACGTCCAGCAACTGCGCTGCATCGCTGCAACGCAGGATATCGAGGTCTGCGGGGCAATCGAGATCCAGCGACAAGGCGGGCGATTCCAGGACGGTCGCCTTTACGCCGGCGGCTGCAGCCCGCGCCAGATGTCGATCGAAACTATGGCCACCGAAATCCGGCGTGAGCGCGCGAGGCGGTGAACAGAGCAGGGCGTTCGTACCGATGCGCTGACGATCCGGCACCACGACGATGCCCGATTCGCTGGTCTCGAGAATTTCGGTCAATGCTGCGGGCGATATCAACGGCAGATCGCCGGGCAGCATGAGCACGCGGCGCGGCTGACTGAACTCGTCGCGGCGAAGTGCCGATGACAGCGCGAAGGACATGCCAATTTCGGTGGACTGAAGTATCGGGCACGCGCCGAGTTGGGCAGCAAAGCTGGCGACGCGTGGACTGGCGGTTGCGACGAATACTTTCTCGATACCGCTGCAGTCTCGCAACGCCTGGAGGACGCGTTGCGCCATCGCAAAGAACAGGCGCGAGCGCTGCGGCGCGCTGAGCACTGAAGCGAGGCGCGATTTGGCGTGCTCGCCCGACTTGAGCGGCACCAATGCCCAGGTGGACGATGGGTGAGTTACGGACATCTTCGCGTCAGTATCGGATCCTTGAATCGGGTCAGATCCGGAAGTTCAACCATACGCGGTTCGCAGCTTCGGTGCGACCTGCGCGGCGAACAACTTAAGGAAGCGCGCCTGGTCCGGGCCGGGTGCGTGGAAGACCAGGTGGTTGAAGCCGAGCCGGACGTATTGGCCGACCCGTTCGACCACCTCATCGGCATCGTTGCTGACGATCCAGCGTGACGCTGCGCGTTCGACCGGCAGGGCATCGGCGAGCTTTTCCATCTCCAGCGGGTCCTCGACGTTCACCTTTTCTTCGGGCTTCAGCGCGAGGGCGCCCCAGAATCGCGTGTCCTGCAGCGCACGTTCGCGATCCGAGTCGAATGACAGCTTGATCTCGATCATGCGGTCGGTGGTCGCCTTGCCGGCCTTCTGCGCCCCCGCAGCCACGTTGGGAAGCAGCGTCTCCGTGTACAGGTCCCACTTCTTGCCGCTGGTGCAGATGAAGCCGTCACCGGCTTCGCCGGCGAATTTCGCCATGACCGGACCGGCCGCGGCGATATAGATGGGGACTTCCCGATCGGGCCGATCATAGATCGTCGCCTTCTCGGTCTTGTAGTACGTACCTTCGTAGGTGAGGCGATCTTCGCGCCACAGGCGGTGAATCAGGTCGACGGCTTCTTTGAAGCGCGCAGTGCGTTCCTTCGGTTCCGGCCACGCCATGGCGCTCGACGGTACTTCGTTCAGCGATTCACCGGTACCGATTCCCAGCACGACCCGATCGGGAAACAACGAGCCCAGTGTCGCGAAGGCCTGAGCCACGATGGAGGGGTGGTAACGAAACGTCGGCGTCAGCACGCTGGTGCCGATGACGATGCGCGACGTGCGCGCGCCGACGGCGCCCAACCATGAGAGCGAGAAAGGCGCATGACCGCCGGTGTGACGCCAGGGCTGGAAATGGTCGCTGATCCAGACGGAGTCGAGGCCGACGTCTTCGGCCTGCACGGCGTAGTTGAGAAGTTCGACCGGTGCGAATTGCTCCGACGAGGCCTTGTAACCGAGTTTGAAAGGGGCCGGGTTCATGAAGAGAGACCTGATTTAGGGTCAAGGCACGGACTTGAACGGATGAAGATCGTGCGAAGGGCTCCGAATACGAAGTTTCACACGGAGTACACGGAGGTTGAGGAAAGAGGAATACGTCTTTCTACTCCGTGTCCTGCGTCCCGCGGGATTTTCCGTTGGTCATGCAGGTTACGAATGCCTGGCTGCTCCTCAGCCGCCTGCGATGCTGATCCTTACGGAATCAGCATCGCCACGATGGCATCCGCTGCCTGTTCCGGCGTCATGGTCGCCGTATCGATGCGCAGTTCCGGCGCTTCGGGTTTCTCGTACGGACTGTCGATGCCCGTGAAGTTCTTGAGTTGCCCGGCGCGGGCTTTCTTGTAAAGGCCCTTCACATCGCGGGCTTCCGCCTCGGCGAGCGAGGTGTCGATGAACACCTCGTAGAACTCGCCCTCGCGAACCATCTGCCGCACCAGCTTGCGCTCGGCGCGGAACGGCGAGATGAAGGCGGTGATGACGATCAGGCCGGCGTCCGTCATGAGCTTCGCAACTTCGCCGACGCGACGGATGTTCTCGACGCGATCCGCGTCGGTGAAACCAAGATCCCTGTTCAGGCCGTGACGGACGTTGTCGCCATCGAGCAGGAACGTGTGGCGGTTCATGCGGGCGAGTTTCTTCTCGACCAGGTTGGCGATGGTCGATTTACCCGCGCCAGACAGACCGGTGAGCCAGACGACGCCCGGCTTCTGGTTCTTGAGGCCGGCGTGATGTTCACGGGTGATGTCCGTTGCCTGCCAGTGCACGTTCTGCGCACGACGCAGCGCGAAATGAATCATGCCCGCCGCGACGGTCGCGTTGGTCATCTTGTCGATGAGGATGAACCCGCCGAGATTGCGATTGTCGTTGTAGGGCTCGAACGGGATCTGACGATCGGTGGCCAGCGTCACCACACCGATGGCATTCAGCTCCAGCGTCCTGGCCGCGAGGTGCTCCATGCTGTTGACGCTGACCTGGTACTTCGGCGCATGCACCGTCGCCGTCACCGTCTGCGCGCCGATCTTCAACCAGTACGGCCGTCCTGGCAGCATCTCCGCTTCATCCATCCACACGATGGTGGCTTCGAACTGGTCGGCCGATTGCACCGGATCGCTCGCGATCGCAATGATATCGCCGCGTGAACAATCGATTTCATCCGCGAAGGTCAGCGTGACGGACTGACCTGCGACCGCCTGGTCGAGATCGCCGCCGAGCGAGACGATGCGGGTGACCGTCGAGGTCTTGCCGGACGGCAACACACGAATCGCATCGCCGGGCTTCACCGTGCCGCTGGAGATGAGGCCGGAGAAGCCACGGAAATCGAGGTTCGGGCGATTGACCCACTGCACGGCCATGCGGAAGGGACGCTCCTGCATCGCGGCGGTG
The DNA here is from genome assembly GCF_036520495.1 of Povalibacter sp. GTDB lineage: Bacteria > Pseudomonadota > Gammaproteobacteria > Steroidobacterales > Steroidobacteraceae > Steroidobacter. The sequence goes on from NZ_DATDJO010000042.1 coordinate 18,565, forward strand.
TCGACTTCCACCGCCTCCAGATGCGGCAGCAGCGCCGGTCCGTCGTACCAGGGCATTTCCGGCGATGCTGCAGTGATGTTGTCGCCCTTGAAGCCGCTGATCGGCATTGCGACGAAGTCGGTGATGCCGATGCCGTTCGCAAACTCGGTGTAGTCGTCGACGATCTGTTCGAAGACTTCCTGGCTGTAGCCCACCAGGTCCATCTTGTTGACCGCCAGTACGATGTTGCGGATGCCGATCAGGTGCGCGAGATAGCTATGGCGGCGCGTCTGCACGAGCACGCCCTTGCGTGCATCGATGAGGATCACGGCGAGATCCGCCGTCGAGGCGCCGGTCACCATGTTGCGCGTGTACTGCTCGTGCCCCGGCGTATCGGCGACGATGAACTTGCGCTTTTCCGTGGCGAAGAAGCGATAGGCGACGTCGATGGTGATGCCCTGTTCGCGCTCGGCGGCGAGGCCGTCGACCAGCAGCGCAAAGTCGATGTTCTGACCCTGTGTGCCCATGCGCTTGCTGTCGGCTTCGAGCGCGGCGAGCTGATCCTCGAAGATCATCTTCGAGTCGTACAGCAGCCGGCCGATCAGGGTGGACTTGCCGTCGTCCACCGAACCGCAGGTGATGAAGCGCAGCAGCGTCTTGTGCTGGTGCTGCTCGAGATAGGCCTCGATGTCCTCGGCGATCAGGGCATCGGTCTTGTAGATCGCATCTACATTCGAACCCGGGGCGACGCTCATCAGAAGTACCCTTCCTGCTTCTTCTTTTCCATGCTCGCGGCCTGATCGTGGTCGATGGCGCGGCCCTGGCGTTCGGACGTCGTGGTGAGCAGCATTTCCTGGATCACCTGCGTCAGCGTCTGCGCCTCGCTCTCGACCGCGCCGGTCAATGGATAGCAGCCGAGCGTGCGGAAGCGCACCGAGCGCATCTGCGGCGTTTCGCCTGGTTTCAGTTTGAAGCGATCGTCGTCGACCATCAGGATCAGCCCGTCGCGCTTCACTGTCGGACGCGGCGCCGAAAAGTACAACGGCACGATCTCGATGCCTTCGAGGTGGATGTACTGCCAGATGTCCAGCTCGGTCCAGTTGGAGATCGGAAACACGCGAATGCTTTCGCCCTTGGCCTTGCGTGCGTTGTAGAGATTCCACAATTCAGGTCGCTGCTTCTTCGGATCCCAGCGATGGTTGGCGCTGCGGAAGCTGAAGATGCGTTCCTTGGCGCGGCTCTTTTCTTCGTCACGACGGGCGCCGCCGAAGGCGGCATCGAAGCCGTGCAGGTCGAGCGCCTGCTTCAGGCCTTCGGTCTTCCACATGTCCGTATGCAGCGCGCCGTGGTCGAACGGGTTGATGCCCTTCGCCAGCGCCTCGGGGTTCTGATAGACGAGCAGATCCATGCCGGCTTCGCGTGCGGCGCGATCACGCAGCGCATACATGTCGCGGAACTTCCAGGTGGTGTCCACATGCATCAGCGGGAAGGGCGGCTTCGACGGATAGAACGCCTTCCTGGCCAGGTGCAGCATCACGGCGCTGTCCTTGCCGATGGAATACAGCATCACGGGCCGTTCGGTTTCGGCCACCACTTCCCGCAGGATGTGGATGCTCTCGGCTTCGAGGCGCTCGAGGTGCGTGAGCTTGTGGCGCACGGCAGCGTTCATGGTCATTTCACTCCGGCAGTATCTGCACATCTGGTTGCAGGACCTCGGCGAGGTCGTTGCATGTGGCCTTGGGCCTCGTCAGGGCGGCCACTGTCGATCACGGCCCAGGTCCCCGCAATGCGGGTCAATGTTGGATGCGGGCTGCAATACTGGATTTTGGCCGCGAGGGTTACAAGCGCGCCACCTCTCACGGGTTCAACCCGCGAGCAGGGCTTCGGCGGCGGCCGAGCGTCCCATGCAGATGCACCGCGCGTTGCGCGATACCGCGACGGACCCTGGTCATGGCGAGCTTGCACATCGCGATGTGCGTGCGTGCGGCGCCGTGGGGTTCGTTGTCGATCATCCGGTCGGTCTTCAGTATCAGTAGTCGGAATTGCTCGGGATCGAGGGTCGGATCCGCAGGGCATGCTCTGCACGAACTGGTGCCCCCCGTCAGCTTACCCCGTGGGTGCGTCGCGGCACGGCGCGCTCGCGCATCATCCCGATCGCGCGATTGCAGCCCGCCGGTGCGCATCACATGGTGGATGCGTCCGCCGCCGAGCCGCGCCTGCGCTACTTTAAAGGCTTCGCCGGGTCTGATGGGCATCGCATCGAGCGGAACGCGCACACGTTCATATGCAATGTAGGCATGACTACCTTCCTCTTCGGTATCGCTCATGCCATCGACGTTGCGCCTGATGACGATCCTCGCCGTTGTCGCGGGCACGATGAACATCGACATGCGCTACGCCATGGCGGGCGGTCCACACCAGGTGGTCAGCGCGTCCGGGAGCCCCTGCTGAGTCAGTTCTCCCACCCACGCCACATACCCATCGGGACGGATCAACACGGCGGTAGGTGCAGCGACCGTCCCAAGCGCCGGGAGCTCCCACAGACCCGCGTAGCTGGCGTCGATCAACTGCACCCGATCTGACCACGCAGTGATGTCGACACTGCCGGGCTCATCGAGATTGAGAAGCACCGGCCGTGCCTTGTGCAGCAATGTGAAGACCCGCAGTGGGCCGTTCGCGGTGACCAGGTCGAGATCGGGCATGCGACGTCCGAGGAGCGGATGCTTTCTGTCGATATCGGAGGGACCGAGGTCATACTGCACGCCCAGGCCGGACATCTCCGCGGCGAGTCGTTGGCGCGGCTCATTCATGGCGAGGAATTCGGACATGATGTCCCCCAGGGCCTGCGTGCGGTCGTCCGTGCGGCGAAGCGCAACCTGCGCCATCGTGTTGTGCAATACGCGCGCAGCGACCGGGTGGCGCTCGGTGTGATACGTGTCGAGGAGACTTTCGGGTGATGTCCGCTTGACCACCTGGGCCAGTTTCCATCCCAGGTTCACCGCATCCTGCATGCCGATGTTGAGGCCCTGACCACCCACCGGCGGATGCACATGCGCGGCATCGCCGGCCAGCAGGACGCGTTTGTCGCGGTATGCGGCCGCCTGGCGCGTCATGTCGGTGAATCTGGATATCCAGGTGGGACTGTGGATCCCGTAGTCGGTCCCATAGACGGCGATGAGGGCCTCGCTGACATCGCGCAGTGTGGGTTCGCTGTCGAGTTGCATCTGCTGTTCGGTCAGCACGAACCCCGCCGATGACCCGCCGTTCTCTGCCTTGCCGATCGCATGAATGCCGAACGCATTCCGGTGAAACCCCCATGGCGGTTCCTCGGTTGTTGCAGCTTCGGCGATCAGCCAGCTCGTCGTCGGATCCCATCCGGGAAATCCGATGCCGGCGGCCTTGCGAATCACGCTGCGGCCGCCATCGCACCCGACGAGATACCCGGCACGGAGCGACTGACCGCCACAGAGCGCGACGTCGACGCCCGTGTCGTCCTGCGTGAAACCAGCAACTTCACGTCCGCGATAGACAGGGACCTGCAGCTCGCCGACCCATTCGGCGAGGATGCGTTCGATGTGGTTCTGCGACAACCCAAGCACATAGTTGTGTCGGGTGGGAAAGTCACTGATGTCCAGAGCGACGTGGAAGTGCACGACCGGATGCGCCTGTCCCTGCGAGAGGAGCCGATCGGCGATGCCGCGCTGATCGAGTGTTTCGATGGTGCGTGAGTGCAGGCCGCGGGCTCGAGCGCCTGTGAGGTCGCGGCTGGCGCGTCGTTCGACAATGGCAACGTCGATGCCCGCCAACGCCAACTCGCCAGCCAGCATCAACCCTGTCGGACCGCCGCCGGCAATCACTACGGCATGCGCTGCCAGTGACGCCGCTGCCGCGGCCCGTGCTTCAGTCGTTGACAACTTTGAATGCATTTCGTGACTCCCGTTTCCGCCGGCTCTCGCAACGGCGGCGATGCTGCGGCACGAGCCGGGCCTTACCGCAAGGCCCCGGGTGGGCTATATTCTGAGAGCGCCAGGAGCGGGCACTCTTCTTTCCCGGCCCCGTCCGCTCTGGACGAATAGCCTGCTCGCGAAAAAAACACGCACTGAATCTGGCGCCCGCCGATGAAGTGGCAGGTGAGTCTTCCTGCCGCCGCCATAGAAGGAGTCTGTTGTGATGATGGCTTCCGCCCTTACTGCGGTTGCGGGCGAGGCCGTTGCTGAAGCCGGCAAGATGCTGGTCGGCGCTGAAAGCGTGTGCGCCGCCGGGGCTCCCGCCATAACCATCGAGCGGCTCTGAGGAATGCGGCGTCCACGACAACCCTCAGCGGAAAGTATTTGCAGCAGCGCATCCACGGACAACTGCGCGAAGTCGCGGGCCATCGTCACCCCTGGTCCTTTCGGCAGCGAGCCCGACAACCGCAAGCGCTCCATCTCGATCAAGCTCAATGTCATCGCGCGACAGATACGCCAGCGGTTCGATCAGGCGGTCGAGGCCGATGGCCTGACCCGTCCGAAGTGGGGCGTCATCGTTGCCGTCGCACGCAATGCAGGGGCAACGCAACGCAGCATCGCCTCGATGCTGGAAATTACCGAAGTCAGTGCCGGCCAGCTCATCGACCGCCTGTGTGCGGACGGCTATCTGGAACGACGCGAGAATCCGAAGGATCGCCGCGCCTACTGCGTGCATCTGACGCCAGCAGCGCAGCCGCTCATCAGTCGTCTGGGTGACGTCGCAAAAATCAACGAAGACGAGACGTTCATCGGACTCTCGGAGCAGGATCTGGCCCGCTTCGAAAAATTGCTGGATTCAGTCGCGCAGAATCTGGCGACTTCACGCAGCCGCGATGCCGGGAAGAAGCTGCGGCCCGGTTGATCCGTAACGTTATGGGCTGCAGCGCACACGCCGATGTCGCGCGTTCTGGTTTCAGCCGCGCTGCCAGCTCTTCGTTTCGGCAACAACCTCGCGCATGGCGCGAAAGCCGAGCCATAAGCACCCTGTTCAATGACTTGCGGCGGTTCCGGAATGGCCGGCGGGCAGGGCGTCATGATCAACAGCGCTGTTGACTCGACGCGCCGGGGTCTTTAGGTTGCAAGGCCTGTTTTCGCGATCCGCGAAGGCGCAGCACCAGCCGGAGAACTGCAGCGGCTGGGGACGCAGTGGCTGCGCCAATTCATCACTTTCTTCATCGGTACTGACGTCATGTCCGCATCCGCTCGATCGGTTTCTTCCGTCGCCACGATTCCACACTGGATCGGCGGCAAGACTGTCGCAGGTTCGCCAGGGCGTTCCGGCGACGTATTCGATCCCAGCACGGGTAGTGTCACCGCCAAACTGCCGTATGCATCGCTCGACGAACTGAATGAATGCGTGCGAATTGCCAAAGCGGCGTTCCCGTCCTGGGCTGCCACCCCGCCGTTGCGCCGGGCACGCGTGATGTTTCGTTTCCGCGGGCTGCTCGAAGCCGCCAGCGATGAAATTGCGATGGCGATTTCGCGTGAGCACGGCAAAACCCTGGCGGATGCCAGGGGTGAAGTCGTCCGCGGTCTCGAAGTGGTGGAATTCGCCTGTGGTATCCCCGAACTGCTCAAGGGCGAGCACAACGAGAACGTCGGCACCGGTGTCGACGCATTCAGCATCCGCCAGCCGCTGGGCGTCGTGGCCGGCATCACGCCGTTCAATTTTCCGGCGATGGTGCCGATGTGGATGTTCCCGCTCGCGATCGCTTGCGGCAACACGTTCATCCTCAAGCCTTCCGAGCGTGATCCGTCAGCGTCCATCGTGCTCGCGCGTCTGCTGCACGAAGCGGGATTGCCCGACGGTGTATTCAACGTCATTCACGGCGACCGGGAGATCGTCGACGGCCTGCTGAATCACCAGGATGTCTCTGCGATCAGCTTCGTCGGCTCCACGCCGGTGGCGCGCCACATTTATACGCAGGGCACCATGAACGGCAAGCGCGTGCAGGCGCTGGGCGGCGCGAAGAATCATGCCGTCGTCATGCCCGATGCGGATCTCGACGACACCGCCAACCACCTCATGGGTGCGGCGTATGGTTCAGCGGGCGAGCGCTGCATGGCCATCTCGATCGTCGTGACGGTGGGTGAAGACACGGCCGATCGCCTGATCGAGAAGCTCGTGCCGAAGATCGAGGGGCTGCGTATCGGCAGCTACAGCGACCTGAATGCCGACATGGGTCCGCTGATCACCAGCGAGCATCGCGGTCGAGTTCGTGACTACATCGACTCCGGCGTCAATGAAGGCGCCAACCTGGTCGTCGATGGTCGCGGCATGTTCAACGATGCCCGCGAGGGATTCTTTCTCGGCGGCTCGCTCTTCGATGGCGTACAGCCGACCATGCGTATCTATCGCGAAGAAATTTTCGGACCCGTGCTCGGGATCGTGCGCGTCCCGGATCTGGAGACGGCGATCCAGCTGATCAATGCGCATCCTTACGCGAACGGCACGGCCATCTTCACGCGCAACGGCAACGCGGCCCGCACGTTCACCGGCGCAATCGAAGTCGGGATGGTTGGCGTCAATGTGCCGCTGCCGGTGCCAATGGCCTTCCATAGCTTCGGTGGCTGGCGCAACTCGCTGTTCGGCGATCACCACATCTACGGTCGCGAGGGCGTGCGCTTCTACACCCGGCTCAAGGCGGTCACGCAGCGCTGGCCGCGCGACGTCGAACATCGCGCTGAGTTTTCGATGCCGACGATGAAGTGACCAGGCCCCAGGCCCTAGGCCCTAGGTGCTAGGTGCCAGGTGCCAGGTCGGAAGCCCAGATAAAAACGGCTCGGCTCATCCGTGGGGCAGGGCCGCTTTCATCCTACTAGTGCCTTTCACCATCGCCAATTGACTGTCAACACTGGTGTCGATTAGCCTGATCCGGGCAGAGCTGCACCGTGAAGACGAGTCCGGTGGTGCCTGCCTTCCCCCAGTGGCTCGTCGATGTCCGGTCGCTTCTTGCGACTGCGACGCATCGTGCGCCGAGAACCGTGACACCCGAGAAAGAACGACGATGCCCAAGTTGATAGTGGCGACCCGCGCGGGCGATGAATTGACCATCGATGCCAGGCCCGGACGCTCGGTGATGGAGCTGATGCGCGATTACGGCGTACCTGACCTGCTGGCGCTGTGCGGCGGCAGTCGCTCGTGTGCAACGTGTCATGTCTGGGTCGACGCCGAGTTCGCGGGTCGGTTTCCGGCGCCGGTCGAGGATGAAGATGAGCTTCTGGACAGCTCCAGTCATCGCAAGCCCACGTCGCGGCTGTCCTGTCAGTTGCAATGGTCCGACGATCTGGATGGCCTGCGAGTCACGCTGGCTCCTGACGGTTGACCGAAGACCGGTCAACGGCATTTGAATCCAAACATCACGTCAGCGACGTCGTGAGTTCGTCTTACGTGCGGCCGCTGGACGGCAAGCGTGGGATCCACAGGCGGCAACATGGCAGATGCACCGAGTGCTCGTGAACGGCGGGTCCGACGCAAGCGCGATCCGGAAGGAACGCGCGAGGCCATTCTCGAAGCGGCGCGCGAAGTGCTTGCGCAGGATGGCAAGGAAGGACTGAGCGTCGCGCAGGTGGCGCAGCGTGCAGGCGTCAACCGCGGGACTGCCTATCAGCATTTCCAGACGCGCGAACAGCTCATCGAAGCCACGGCCACCTGGGTCAGTGAAAAGCTGTACAAAGCGATTTTCGGCGATCCGGCAGTCGCGCCGGAGCAGCCGGTCGAGAGCATCGATGTCGAGGCGATGAACAGGCATCTCGCCGGGTTCGCCATGGAGAATCCGGCGCTCGGTCGCGTGTGGTTGCTCGGGGTGCTGAGTTCGCGACGGCCCGCCAACGATCCGTTCTGGCGTCAGTACGAATCCAGCTTCAAGCGCTTCGCCGCCACCGAACTCGCCCAGTCGAATATCGATGCCGAAGTGCTGTCTGTTCTCATCCTCGCCAGCACCTTCATCTGGCCGGTCTGGGCTCGGGCTCACGCGCGAACCGCGAAGGAGCGCCAGCAAATGGCGGATCGCTTCACGAGCGAAATCCGCCGCCTGTGCCTGCACGGCACCATGCGGCCGGAAAAAAAACCGCAGCTCGATGCGCGCCGGGCCAAGAGACCTGCACGACGCACGGCATAACCTGCGAGCGGTGCATTCCCGCACCGCCGCGCTGATGAACAGTACTGTTGACTTGTATGGAACGAATTCTCAGCTTGCGTAGTATCTCTTTGCGGACGCCGCCTGCGAGTGCGCAGCCACATCCTATTTATCTGGTGAATCGAGGCAGGGCATGACGCAGAGGACGGTCGCAATCATCGGGGCAGGACAGGCGGGCTTTCAGGTCGCCGTGTCTCTGCGGGAACTGCATTACGACGGCCGCATCGTCGTCATCGGTGACGAACGACATGCTCCCTATCAGCGGCCGCCGCTGTCCAAGGTGTACCTGCTGGGCGAGTGCGATGAGGCGCAGCTGGCATTGCGTCCAGATACCTACTACGCGCAGCGCCAGATCGACCTGATCACGGGCAAGCGTGCGGTGGCGATCGATCGCACACGGCGCAAGGTCGCTCTGGAGGACGATTCGATCATCGACTACGAGCATCTGGTGATCGCCACTGGCGCGCGAAATCGGCCGCTGCCGGTGCCCGGCGCCGAACTGCCCAACGTGTTTTTCCTGCGAACGCTGGATGAGGCCAGCGCCTTGAAGGCGCAGATGGCGCATGCGAAAACCGCTGTCGTCATCGGTGCCGGATTTATCGGCCTGGAGTTTGCTGCGTCGGCGAAAAAGCAGGGCATCGATGTGACCGTGCTCGACGTCGCGGATCGGCCGATGGCTCGCGCGCTGTCCAAAACCATGTCGGCGATTTTCGCCCGCGAACATGAAAAACTCGGTGTGAAGCTGAAGTTCAGCACCCAGGTCATGCACCTGCTCGGCGGGCCCGGGGGCGTGACTGCCGTCGAGACCGTCGATGGCCAGGTGCTGCCCGCCGATCTGGTCGTCATCGGCATCGGCGTCATCCCGAATGTGGATCTCGCCGCCACCTGTGATCTGGTGGTGGAGAACGGCGTCGTCGTCGATGAGTTCCTGCAAACCAGCGATCCGCACATCAGCGCCGTGGGCGATGTTGCCGCGCATCCAAATCCTTATGCCCCCGGTGGCCGCGTGCGTCTCGAATCGATCCAGAATGCGTCGGATCAGGCGCGTTGCGTGGCTGCGAGAATCATGGGTCAGGGGCCTGTTGCCTACAATGCATTGCCGTGGTTCTGGAGTACGCAGGGGCCGCTCAGGTTGCAGATGGCCGGTCTGCCAGCCTCGGGTTGCGAAGAAGTGTTCCGCGGCGAGCCCGGCGGCAGCGTCTGCTCGGTCTTCCTGTTCCGCGAAGACAAGCTGGTCTGTGTCGAAACACTGAACCGCCCGGCCGAGCACATGCTGGCCCGCAAGCTGATCGCGAATCGTGTGCCTGTGACGCAGCAGCAGGCCGCCGATCTGACGTTCGATCTCAAGTCGCTGCTGCCCAAACCGCCCGCTGCCAGCTAAGCGCGCACTTCGTTACGGAGTATCGCCAGTGAATCTGTCAGGCAAGAGGATCGCCGTCACCGGTGCATTCGGTGCTCTCGGCAGCGTCGTGAGCGCCGCGGTGAAATCGGCTGGCGCGAGCGTGGCCTGTGTCGATTTCGCCCCGGTGACGAAAGCGCCGGCAGCGCTGCAGGGATATGTGCTGATCGGCGCGGTCGATCTCGGCAACGCAGCGGCCGCGTCAGCAGCAATCCAATCGGCGGCGAGTCAGCTGGGCGGCCTCGATGGCATCGTGAACATTGCGGGCGGCTTCCGTTGGGAGATGGTTGCCGACGGTGATGCCGCGACCTGGGACTTCATGTTCAACGTCAACGTGCGCACGGTGCTGAATGCCAGCAAGGCGGCGTTGCCGCTGCTCAGGACGCCTGGCGCGCGCATCGTGAACATTGGTGCTGCGGGTGCGGTCAAGGCCGCCGCCGGCATGGGTGCGTATGCTGCTGCCAAAGCCGGTGTCGCCAGGCTCACCGAAGCGCTCGCCGATGAATTGAAGGACGGTGGCGTCACGGTCAATGCAGTGCTGCCCAGCATCATCGATACCGCGGCCAATCGTGCGGACATGCCCGGCGCGCAGTTCGATCGCTGGGTCAAACCCGAACAGGTCGCCGACCTGATCGTCTTTCTGCTGTCGGATCGTGCCAGTGCAGTCACGGGCGCCCTGATCCCCATTACCGGTCGGGTTTGATAATCTCCGCGGCCGCTTTTTACACCGCTGCGCATCCGCGATCACGGCGGTCTTCCGTAGAGTTTATTTTCAAAGGTCGCCATGGCATCGCAGCAGCTGCAGTATTCGAACGGCAACAAGAACTACATCGGCTATCTCGCCTGGGATGAAAAGCAGCAGGGTGCACGCCCCGGCATTCTCGTTATTCCGGATGCGTTCGGGCTCGGTGAGCATGCCCGCGAGCGTGCCGATCGCCTGGCGCAGGCCGGGTATGTGGCGCTGGCGGCCGATATCCACGGCGACGGCTTCCTGCACGCCGATCTGGCCAGCGCCATCTCCGCGATACAGGCGATGTACGCGGATCGCGCCGCATGGCGTGCGATGGCGACGGCCGCCTTCGATGCGTTGAGTGCGCAGCCGAACGTGGATCGCGCCCGCCTAGGCGCCATTGGCTTCTGTTTTGGTGGCACGACGTGTCTCGAGCTGGCGCGTACGGGTGCCGCCGTGGGCGTCATCGCGGCGTTTCATGCAGGGCTGAATGCACCTCTCGCGGAAGACGCGGGGCGCATCCGAGCGAAGGTGCTGATCAATCACGGCGCCGAGGATCCGCTCGTCAAGCCGGAGGCCATCGCGGAGTTCATGGCCGAGATGCGTCGCGAAGCGATCGACTGGCAATTCGTCCATCACGGCAACACGGTGCACAGCTTCACCGAGCCTACTGCCAGCAGGCTGGGCGCGCCGGCGTTTGCTTACAACAAGAGCGCGGAAGATCGCTCCTGGGCCGCGATGCGGCAGTTGTTCGACGAGACGTTCGAGGCCAGGTAGCTGTTGGCCAGATGCTGACGGCTTCCTGGTTGTCATTCCCGCGAAGGCGGGAATCCATCCGGCATGTGGACCCCCGCCTGCGCGGGGGCGACGGGATACACCGGCCGATCAGCTACTGAGGTCGCGCGGTCGTGACCTGGTGCCTGGCATCGATGCGTGATTTCAGAACGAATCCCCGGGCACGCGCACGAAGCCTTCCATCAGCACGCGCGCGCTGCGGCTCATGATCGCCTTCGTCACGACCCAGTCGCCATTCACCTGTGTTGCCTCTGCGCCGACGCGCAGCGTGCCCGACGGATGGCCGAAGCGAACGGCTTCATGCGCACGGCCGCCCGCGGCGAGGCTGACGAGCGTGCCGGGAATTGCTGCTGCCGTGCCGATGGCGACCGCGGCCGTGCCCATCATGGCGTGATGCAGCTTGCCCATCGACAGTGCGCGCACCAGCAGGTCGATATCGCCGGCGTTCACCTGCTTGCCGCTCGATGACACGTAATCAGCGGGTGGCGCGACGAAGGCGACTTTCGGCGTGTGCTGGCGCTTCGCAGCTTCCTCGATATGCTTGATGAGTCCCATGCGGATCGCGCCGTGCGCGCGGATGGTTTCGAACATCGCGAGCGCCTTGACGTCGCCATTGATCGCATCCTGCAGTTCGGTGCCCTGGTAGCCGATGGCAGCAGCGTTCACGAAGATCGTCGGAATGCCGGCATTGATCATGGTCGCCTGCAGCGTGCCCACGCCTGGAATCTCGAGGTCATCGACGAGGTTGCCGGTGGGGAACATCGAACCGCCGCCCTCGCCGTCGCCTTCATCGGCCGGGTCGATGAATTCGAGCTGTACTTCCGCTGCCGGGAAGGTCACGCCATCGAGTTCGAAATCACCCGTCTCCTGCACGGCGCCGTCGGTGATCGGCACGTGCGCGATGATCGACTTGCCGATGTTGGCCTGCCAGATGCGAATCGTTGCCACACCATTCTTCGGCACACGACTGGCATCGACCAAGCCACTCGAGATTGCGAACGATCCGACGGCGGCAGACAAGTTGCCGCAGTTGCCGCTCCAGTCGACGAACGCCTTGTCGATCGATACCTGGCCGAAGAGATAGTCGACGTCGTGGTCAGGCTTGCTGCTTTTCGACAGGATCACCGTCTTGCTGGTGCTCGAGGTCGCGCCGCCCATGCCATCGATCTGCTTGCCATAGGGATCGGGACTGCCGATGACGCGCAGCAATAGCTTGTCGCGTGCTTCGCCCGGCTTCTGACAGCGCTCAGGAAGATCCTGCAGGCGAAAGAACACACCCTTGCTGGTGCCGCCGCGAATGTAAGTGGCCGGAACTTTGATCTGCGGTACGTGAGCCATGTTCTGCTGTCTCTGGATTTCAGAATGAGAGTAACCGCAAAGAACGCATAGAACGCAAAGGCAGGAAAAACGCCGGGAGGATGGCTGCGGAAAGGCGCCCGGGCACAAAACAAGACGCGCCTTTGCGACTATTCCTTCCTTCTATGCGCTCTTTGCGTTCTATGCGGTTACTCCTCGATCTAACGGATTCAGGCTGCCTCGGTCGACGACGCGAGGAAGTCCTGGGCGAAGCGCTGCAGCACGCCGCCGGCTTCGTAGATCGACACTTCTTCAGCCGTGTCGAGCCGGCAGGTCACGGGTACTTCCACCTTCTCGCCGTTCTTGCGCGTGATCACCAGCGTCAGGGTGGCGCGTGGGGTGAGCTTGCCGACGACGTCGTAGGTTTCGGTGCCGTCGATGCCGAACGCCGTGCGATTCTGACCTGCCTGGAACTCCAGCGGCATGACGCCCATGCCGATCAGGTTGGTGCGGTGAATGCGTTCGAAGCCCTCAGCGACGATGGCTTCGACACCAGCAAGGCGTACCCCTTTCGCCGCCCAGTCACGTGACGAGCCCTGGCCGTAGTCGGCGCCGGCAATGATGATCAGCGGCTGGCCACGATCCATGTAGGTCTCGATCGCTTCCCACATGCGCACGACCTTGCCTTCCGGCTCGATGCGCGCGAGCGATCCCTTCTTCACGTTGCCATCGACCACCGCCATTTCATTCATCAGCGTCGGATTCGCGAACGTGGCGCGCTGGGCCGTCAGGTGGTCGCCACGATGCGTGGCGTAGGAGTTGTAGTCTTCCTCGGGCAGTCCCATTTTCTTCAGGTACTCGCCCGCGGCGCTGTTGCCGAGAATCGCGTTCGACGGCGACAGGTGATCGGTCGTGATGTTGTCCGGGAGCACCGCGAGCGGGCGCAGCCCCGCGAGCGTGCGGGCGCCGGCCAACGCGCCTTCCCAGTACGGCGGGCGGCGGATGTACGTACTCATCGGGCGCCAGTCGTAGAGCGGGCTCACCGTCGCGCCGCTCTCGACTCGCACCCTGAACATCGGTTCGTACACTCGCCGGAATTGCTCCGGCTTCACGCTCGAGGCGACGACGGCGTCGATTTCTTCG
>NZ_DATDJO010000043.1:0-16600 GCF_036520495.1 Povalibacter sp.
GATCGCGATCATGATCGCGATCACTCGGCCCTTGTTTCGCCTCTGGCGTGGGATCGCCAATCGCCGGGCTGGCAGCCAGGCCCGCAAGGGCAACGGCCAGCATGGAAGATGAAAGACCGATAACCGACGCTCTGATACTCATGACGTGACTCCGTAGGTAACCGAATGCTGGGCAGCGATCATTCGCCTCCCTGTATGCGACTACAGCCGGATCCGGGTCATGAGTCCTCAGGAAGAGGTACGGAATAGATAATGGTTTGAAAAGGAAGAGGCAGCGAAGAGAACGGCGGCCCTTCTGACGTACCAAAGAAAAGCCCCGCATGAGTTTCAGTCATGCGGGGCTCGGGTTGCGATCCAGAGCGTTCACCCTTCGATGGATGACCCATTCCCTGCGGTCATGGGCTCAGGGCGAACGCTGCGCAGATTCAGCTATCCCTAGTCATCGTGGTCGTGGTCGTGGTCGTGGTCGCGATCGTGATCGTGATCGTGGTCGTGATCGTGATCGTGGCCGTGCCCAGGACCGGGACCATGACCATGACCGCGCTTGGCCGGCGTGACCTCGACCTCCATGACTGAGTTGTCCCTGCTCACCGATTTCACCCGGATCTGGGTGCCGGTGTTCGGGTTCTTCACACCCGCCGCCGGGGTTGCCGAACGCCAGTACTGCAGACGGTCATCAAAGAGCGAGACCCCGGGCTGAGACCGATAGACGTAGTCCACTCCGAGGCGGCGCAGCGTCAACCGATCGGTCGGGTCCAGTCCGAACGTGGAGTCGAAGCTCTGGTAACGCGACGACCACGCGGCTCCGTCGGTACGCAGCAGCGGCTCCGGATGCGCATCGATGGGCAGGATCAGACCCTGGCCCGGGTGCGAGCTGGTGTTGTTGTCGCCGAAACGCGCGTCCCAGTAGGAAATGAGCAGCCCGTCCTGATACGGGAAGTGCGTCACCCAATCCTGCAGTTGCGGCGAATTGAGATCGCTGAACACATACGGTCCCGTCTTCAGCCCCTTGTCATAGCCCTCGTACTGACGGAACTCTGCGATATAGGCATTGAAGAAGCTGCCGAGATCGCCCTGCACGACACGAAAGCCGCCAGTGGGCGGACTGTAGACCCACGGAACAGTGATTTCGGCACCATCCACCTGTTGCCCGGTGATCCGGATGTCGTCGACCAGCAGGCCCAGGCCATTCACGTAGCCATCGGTGAAGTACCAGAAGCCGATCTCCACCGTCCTGCCCGCGAAGGCCGACAGGTCCGCCGTGAGCGGCACCCACTCGAAGGCCGAGCTGCCCGTGATTCCCTGGCCGAAGTTCTGACCGTTGGGATTGTCCGTCGTGGAAAGACTCGTCGGCACCAGGGTCGCCGTACCGCCGTCGACGACGACCAGGTAGGCGTAGTCCCATTCTGCCTCGATGTCGTACTGCACCTGCGCACTCAACGAGGGCGCACCCGTCGGCAACGTCACCGCGCGACTCATCGTCGTGTCGAGCAGCGCGCCGCTGCCGCTGTAGTAGAAAGCGTTGCCCGCATAGGCGCCGATGACGTTGTCGGGCAACAGCGTAACCAGGGCCTGCGCCTTCTTCGTGTTGTAAGTCGCCGGGCCCAGCTTGTGCTCCGATTTCTTGCCGGCGTGCGCCACTTCGTACTTCAGCCAGCCGAGTTGCAGTTTTTCCCACGCGCCCATGTGCACGGGCTTGCTGCCGATATCGATTTTGCCGTTGCTGCCATACGAGCCCGACGACATCAGCGTCCAGAAGCCCGTCGAATTGTCCCCGCCGTTCGTGTCGTACAGATCGGGCAGATCAAGGTCATGGCCGAATTCGTGTGCAAAGACACCGACGCCGCCATTCTCCGGCTCGACCGTGTAGTCGCCGACCCAGTAGTTGCTGTTGCCGATGCGCACTCCGCCGGCCTTGTTGTTTGCGGGCCCGAGCAGGCCGGCCATGTTGTAGTAGGCGAACCAGCGGTGGCTCCAGATCGCCGCACCGCCCTGCGCTCCTCCACCCACTTCCTCGCCCATGCCGGCATGAACGGCCTGGAAATGATCGATGTAGCCGTCCGGCTCGTCGAAGTTGCCGTCGCCGTCGTAGTCGTTGCGGTCCCACACGTCGAACTTCGCGAGTTCCGCGTTGATCTGCGCTTCCGACTTGCCCGCAGCAATCTGCGCGGCATACCAGCCATTCAATGAATCACGCAGGAACAGCCACACACCGGCGCAGGGATAAGCCCCGGGTATGCCCGCGAAGGAGCAGTTATAGGTCACGTCATCGTCGTAGCGGTTGGCGTTGTACGGCACCGTCACCCAGTCCGTGACCGCGCCGGCCACCGTATAGCGGTTCGACGAGAGCTCGATATAGAAGTTGCGCATCGAGACGTCGCCGGGCTTTTCGGAAAACAGCAGCTTCTCGAAATGCGCCTGCGAGAAATCCGGCGTCCATATCGTGGTGTTGTCCACGGTGCGATCGGGCTCTGGAATCTCATTGCGCAACGGGCCAGGCGCGCCGCCGAGTTGCGGAACGATCTGCGTCCCGAACTGCCCGAGCACGGTGAAGATCAGGTCCTCACTCTCCCGCTCCAGTTCTACGTACTTTCCCTTGTGCTTGCCCTTGCCGATCCGGTGCACCCGGCGCGAGCTCTGGCCGGAAGACTCCCCTCGCACTTTCTCTTCGAGTCCCTGCTTGCGCTGCTCGCGGCGCCTTTCACCGGCCGGATGCGGCACGTCGTCGCCGTTGGCCTTTCCCTTGACTGTGAAGCCGGGGAGCGCGGCCTCGCCCGGCGAGACGAGAACGGGTTCCACCCTGGTCTGGGCCTGTGCCGCAGTCGCGGCAAGACCGAGACAGAGCGAATAGAAAGAGATCAGCCACGGGCGTGGCCGCATTGGAGCCTTACTCATGATTCCCTGCCTTTGTTGTCGAGCGCACGACCGTGCGATGCCCGGACTGTGATCCGCATCACGTTTACAAGTCAACATCGCCTGGCAGGCCACATCCTGCAGATCATGGAATAAGTTGAATCAGCCCGGCGCTGTCCTTCTATGGGGCACGTGAGAACCGCGTGCGCACCATCGGGTGCACTGTGTACAACCGGGCGGTCTCGACCTGCAACGATCACCGACGTCTACGCATCCGCTGTGTGGCCCGTAAAGTCGTTTACCGACCGCAGGTGACTCCCGAAAAGCGGCGACGGACCCCCGGAATACTGCGGAGGGACGCACCGCGCCGCCTGGACTAGCCTCAGCACATCACTAGCCCAGGAAGAGTCATGCGCGCAGCGACCTACGAACGAACTGGCGATGCACGGGATGTATTGCAGATTGTCGACCTTCCCCGCCCTGAACCGGCAGCTGGGGAAGTTCGCGTCCGGCTCGAATGGTCGGGCGTCAATCCTTCCGATGTGAAGACACGCGCCGCCACGCGCACCAAGGTTCTGGCATTCCCGCGCATCACACCGCACAGCGACGGCGGGGGCGTGATCGATGCGGTGGGCACCGGAATCGATCCTGGCCGGGTGGGTGAGCGTGTCTGGATATGGAATGGCGCGTGGGGTCGCCCGAACGGTACTGCCGCCGAATTCATCACGGTGCCCGCGGCCCAGGCCGTGCGGCTGCCCACCAATGTCGGGACGGATGTGGGCGCGTGCCTGGGAATTCCTGCGCTCACCGCCTTGCATGCAGTCACCGTCGATGGCGGCATTGCCGGCAAATCGGTGCTCATTGCCGGCGGCGCCGGCGCCGTCGGCCACTACGCGATTCAGTTCGCACGACTGCACGGGGCGGCAAGCATCCTCACGACGGTCAGTTCTGCGCAGAAGGCCGCGATCGCATCGCAGGCCGGCGCGGACACGGTCATCAACTACAAGACAGAAGATGTGGAGAGCCGCGTGCGTGAAGTCACCGCAGGCACCGGTGTCGATCGTGTGATCGAGGTGAACTTCTCGGTCAATTCCCAGCTGGACCTTCAGGTGCTGAAGCCCGACGCCGACATCGTCGCATACGGCAGCGATGCCCCCGACTTCACCCTGCCCTTCGTGCCACTGATCGCCAAGAACGTGCGGCTGCGATTCTTCATGGTCTACATCCTGGACGCTGCCACGCGGACGACCCTCATCGACGATCTCACCTCATTGCTCGCCGGGGATCGCCTCAAGCACAACATTTCCGCACGCCTGCCACTCGACAGGATTGCCGAAGCTCATGAACTCGTGGAAAGCGGACGCAGTAACGGTAAAGTCGTGGTCGCGCTTTGACGTTGCGGCATTTATCTTTTCCGGCGCCTGCCTGACGACGACACCCACTCCGCGCCCGCGAGGATCGGCAGCAGCCTCGATCTTCGTACCAGTGACACGGATCGCCTGGACGTCGCCCATTTCCCACCCCTGATCCTCCAGGGTGTAATCCATCGCCCGCAACTCGTCAGCCACCGCTCCGGTCAACGGAGCAAACGAGTCGAAGTAGATCGTATCTTTCGGCAACAGCTGGTGATGCACGCGCTGCGCTGCCACCGCCTTATCGAGGGGAAGGTGGTAGTCGTAGAGATTGTTCAGCACCTGGAAGAGCGACGTGAAGATTCGCGAACCGCCGGGAGAGCCGAGTACGAGCGTGACCTGGCCATCGCGCGTCACGATCGTCGGCGTCATGGACGAAAGCATGCGCTTGCCCGGCTCGATGGCGTTCGCCTCGCCGCCGACCACCCCGAACGCATTGCTCACGCCGGGCTTGGAGCTGAAGTCGTCCATCTCGTCATTGAGCAGGAATCCCGCTCCCTCGACGACCACGCCGTTGCCGTAGTCCCAGTTCAGCGTGAACGTCTGACTCACCGCGTTGCCGGACGCATCGACGATCGAAAAATGCGTCGTCTGGTGCGACTCGAGACCTGGCCGGACGGCCTCGGTCGGCGAGATGGCCGTCGGATTCACTTCGGCGGCTCGCTTGGCGAGGTACGCAGGCGCGATGAGCTGATCGACCGGCGCATTCGTGAATGCAGGATCGCCGAGGTAGTCGGCGCGATCGGCGAACACGCGCTTCTCGATCTCCGCCAGCAGATGAATGTAGCGGGCGGAGTTCAGTTCGAGCCCCTTGAAGTCGTTGGACCGTGCTTCCTTGATGCCCAGCAACTGCACCAGGGCAATCCCGCCCGAACTCGGCAACGGTGAGGTGTGGATGGTGTTGCCGCGCCACTCGAAGCTCAATGGTTCGCGCCACACGACCCGATAGTCGCGCAGATCCTGTGCGGTAATCAGGCCGCCGTCGCGCTGCATCTGGGCGACCAGCAACTGCGCGGTCCTGCCGTCGTAGAAATCTTTTGGTCCGGCCTGCGCGATTCTCTGCAGCGTCTGCGCAAGCTCCGGTTGCCGGAAAATCCCGCCGCTCTTCATGGAGCCGAAATACCGGTGGAAATTGGTCTTGCTGCCGAACAATGCGAGCGCATCCTGGCGGTATTGATAGGTCTTTTCGTGAACTTTGAATCCCTCGGTCGCGTACGTGATCGCTGGCGACAGCAACTGCGACCAGGGCAGCTTGCCGAAACGCTGGTGCACCTCCCACAGACCCAGCACCGTGCCCGGCACTCCACTGGCTTTCGCACCGACCAGGCTGAGTTTCTCGATCACCTCACCCTTTTCATCCAGGAACATGGTGCGCGTGGCCGCTCGCGGCGCCGTTTCGCGGTAGTCGATGAAGTAGGACTTGCCGCCCAGATACAACGTCATGAACCCGCCGCCACCGATGTTCCCCGCCTCCGGATACGTCACGGCGAGCGTGAACGCCGTGGCCACCGCGGCATCGACGGCATTACCGCCTTTCTCGAGAATCTCTGCAGCTACGCGGGCGCTGTATTCATCCGGCGCGGCCACAGCGCCGCGTTCCCGCGCGATGGCCGGAAGCGCCACGCCGAACAGGAGAGCGACGCAAAGCAGAAGCCACCGCGCCGTCGACGGCAGACGCAGGGAATGCCCGGTGAATCCTGATGTACCCAGCGTCCCGATCGACAAGGGATCGCGAATAGCCGTGGTGTTCAATCAGACCTCGACACGTTCATGAGTACGGTAGCCGGACTTCGAGTAGGCCCGTGCCGCAGTGCGATTGCAACGGATGCACGCCGGCACCCCGGCACCCCGGCCCTGGATCGAGCCCGACCGTGATCAACGCGAATGGAGAAAACGTATCGCGCCTGTTCTTGTGGGTCCGACTTCAGTCGGACATCAGCGAGCCGGTGACCGAAGGCAACGGGAAAGCCAGAACCACCGGTGGAGGCAGCGCGCACCCTCGCTTGCACCGGATCCAACAACCAGATTCCGACGATCCTGAGCCCAGTGGAAGAATTCGACGGCCAGCAACAGATAGACAACGGCGTGCCGGAGAAGAGATCTCCGGGCAGTGATCTGAGGAGCGATGGATCGAGGGCGGGGCCAGCAGGGAGACAGGGAGAGTGGACACAGGCCAATGAAGCAAGGAGTGACCAGTGACTGGCCAACAGGGATGCGCCAGTAGACAGGGCATGGAGGGGCCCACAGTTCGGACGTACTCACAGGACAGAAGAACGACGGCAAGGATCATGGACGGTGCCGAGGTGTAGAAACCGGTCCAGGCCTTCAAAGGCACGCCGCCTTCCCCTGGAGAATCGCAAAGAGACATGACGGCCTCGGCAGGAAGGCTTCGCAGGAAGGTCTGCGACAGGCCCGCCCGACGGCAAGGAAGATCAGGATCCAACTCTTCCCTGCTGACGTCCGTCAGCCTTCCTGCCGAAGGCCACCCTGCCGAAGGCTTTCATGCCGACAACAGTCGGCCGTCATTTCAATTTTTCTCCCTCTCCCTCCATCGAATCGCCGCATCGACACCGCAACTTCATTTCCATTGTCCCTTCCCGGCACCGATTGTAGAGTCCTTGGGCACGCGCCAACGAACGCGGGCACGGGGATCAATGACCGCAATCTTCATCAGTTATCGTCGTGCCGACAGCGGCGGCCAGGCCGGTCGTCTGTTCGATCATCTTGGTACGCACTTTGGCGAAGACAACGTCTTCATGGATGTGGATGACATCGATCTGGGCCGGGACTTCAAACCCGTGCTGCGCGAAGCTGTCCGCAAGTGCGACATCATGCTGGTAGTGATCGGTCCTGAGTGGCTGGAAGCAACCGATCCATCGACAGGGCAGCGACGCCTCGACAATCCCGGGGATTGGGTACGCGCGGAAATCGTCGAGGCGCTGCAGCGAAATATCGCAGTCGTTCCCGTTCTGGTCCGCGGCGCCCCGCTCCCTGCTGCCGCCCGTCTGCCTGAGGACATCCGTGAACTGACCGACCGGCAGGCCATCTCCCTCAGCGATACTCAATGGCGCACGGGAGTCACCGACCTCGTCGCGAGACTCAAGGCTGTGCCGCTTCGACAAGAGCGCGACCTCCTGGCTCAGCGCATTGCGAAAGTGGGCCCACGGCGAATCGCACTAGCGGCCACCGCAATCATCGGCGCGATTGCGCTCGTTGCCTGGCGGCTTTGGCCGGGCGCCATCGAGGTTCCCTCGATCGTCGGCCTGCCGCTTACGGACGCAGAAGCGGCAATCGCCATGGCTGGACTGGAACGATCCGCGATCAGCGAGCAGGACTCACTCACGGTAGCGCCTGGCCAGGTCATCAGCCAGGACCCGTCACCGGGCAGTCAGGTCACGACACGTCAGCCCGTCAAACTGATCGTGGCCAGGATGCCGCCACCGGTCGACCTCTCGAACTTTGCGCACATCCGTGACACAGGACCCGAGGGAACCATCGCTGCACTGGCGGCCGTGACTGCCATGGAGGTCGCGTTCGCTCAAAGCGGCAGCCTGGTGCAGTTGTCGGAGCGATACCTCTACCAGAAGGCCAAGCATCACGACGAAGCCGCGTCCGCGGAAGGGACCTGGATGACCACCACCATCTATGTCGCCGAGCAATTCGGTGTCGCGAGACTGTCGCTTTGGCCCTATCGAACCAAGGAACGCCCCGCGGATATCACGTGGGACGAACTCGATACCAGCGCCGCCGGGCACAAGGCGAGTTTTCATCGGCTCGCCGGGATCGACCAGATCTATCCCAGCCTGCGAGCGGGACGACCCGTGCTTGCCAGCGTCTCCATGACCGGAAAGGAGTGGGACACTCCACGGGCAGCGCGACAAGGAGTGATCGAAGTAACACCGTCACCCGACCGTCGTCAGGACGGTACCGGCGCCATCGCAATCGTCGGGTTCAATCCGGCAGCCGGTATGTTCCGCTTTGCCAATTGCTGGGGAGACTCGTGGGGCGACAAGGGCTTCGGGACCATGTCTGTCGATACGGCACGGACCATCATCGATGCCCGCAACATGTGGGCCGTCGAAGCGCTCGCGGCAAGCGATTGATGCGATTGATACGGAGGCGGCATGAATGACGAGTCGCGGTGGCCCTTGCTCGCATCTGCGATGCGTCGCGTGATGCTGGAGCATGTGCCGGACTGGACGGATTCGAATGATCACGATCCGGGTATCACGCTGCTCAATCTGTTTACTTGGCTGACAGACGCGTTGCCTTACGCCCAATCCGCAACGAATCCGGAAATCATCGCTGCCGCACGGCGACTGGCGACCGCGGCTTCGGGTCTTGCGAATGCCGGTGCCGGCGCGGATTCCGAACCTCTGCTTCGCGTGAACTACTTTCACGGCAAGCTGCTGGGCGTCGATGACTTCCGTGACGAACAAACCTACTTTCGACGTCGCCTGCAACGACTGAATCAGCGGCTGCACGGTGTCGGCGTCGTGTCGGGCCTCAACGTGTCGATCAAAAACAGCAGCAGCGGCGCAAGCGTTGAAATCTCCCCAGGCCTAGCCATCGACCCGACCGGCGAGGAAGTCGTTATCGCGGATTGCGTTGTACTGCCGCTGCCAGGAACGCCGAAAGAACTGTACGTCCAGATCCGGTGGACCGAGCAACTGCGCATGCCCGTGCCCACTACGGACAGCTCCGCACCGACGCAATACTCCCGCATCGTCGACACCTGGGAGACGGTTCTATCGCCAGCCGCGGCTCAGGATGCCGTCACGCTTGCGCGCCTCACGCGCATTTCCGGTCGCTGGACGATCGGCAAAGTGCGAAAGACAGGCAAGTCGAAGCGCGCGATCCGTGCGCGCCGCTGATCGCCGCCAAAGGGGACAGATCAAGTCCGCCTTTTTTCCATGTCGGGTTCAGCCCGTTCGATTACCAGCAGAAGGCTTAATGAGCGACTCAGCAGGTATTCCCAACTTGCTGTGAAGGCGTTGAATCATCGGCAGCGTGAGCGAACGTCGATAACTCAGGATCTCGTAAACGCGATTTGGTCGTCCAATCACATCCTCCAGATCCTTGACCGTCAGTCCGCGCTGATCCATCTCGAACTTTATCGCCTCAACGGGATCCGGAAGCCCCAGCGCATAATGCTTACGTTCGTACGCTTCTACGAGCGTCACCAGAACATCCAGTTTTTCGCCTTCCTGCGTTTTCGCCTTGGCCCCCATCAGCTTCTCGATCTCTTTCAACGCAGCGCGATAGTCTGCTCGCGTCCTGACCGGTTTGATATCCATCACATGAGTCCTGCCCCTGATGCTCGAGGCGCAGCCGGCAATCAAATCTGCTGAACATCCACCTTGTCGTACTCAGCGTGCGTGCCGATGAATCGGACGTAAACCACCCGATACGGGTAATTGATCCAGACAACAACTCGATACTTGTTGCCCGCGATGTTGAACACGGCGCGTCCGTCCTCATCGTGGTCCCCTACGTGTCCGCGGTAACATGCCGCCTCGTTGCAACACGTCGTCGAGGATTCCATGGCCAAAGCTTACTGGATCGCCTGCTATCGCGAGATCACCGACCCGACCAGGTTGGCCGCCTACGCGCAGCTTGCGGGCCCCGCGATCACGGCGGGAGGCGGTCGCTTCCTGGCACGCACCACCGCAGCGAAAGCGTATGAAGCCGGTTTGCTCGAGCGTACCGTGCTGATCGAGTTCGATTCCGTCGAGCAGGCAGCTGCGGTTCACGACAGCGCGGAGTATCAGGCCGCTCTCGTCGCACTCAAGGGCGGCGCGATACGCGATCTGAGAATTGTCCCGGGCGTTGACTGAATGCCACAACACCGCCCTTCCCCGCGTGTCCCCGCGAGGCTCCTTCTGTGTCTGGCCGCCTGGCTGCTCGTCACCGCACCAGTGGTTGCCGAACCATTGCGGGTAATGACATTCAACATTCGTCTGCCCCTGACGAGTGACGGAGCAAACAGATGGGACGCGCGGCGCGAGCTGGTCGTGCAGATGCTGCGCACCGAGAATCCCGACGTCATCGGCACGCAGGAACTGTTCAAGCGGCAGGGTGACGAACTCGTCGCCCTGTTGCCTCAGTACATCTGGTTCGGAGCGGGCCGCGGCGGCGGCGATGACGACGAGCACATGGGCGTGTTCTATAGAAAGGACCGCCTGCGCGTGCTCGACTCCGGCAACTTCTGGCTCTCGGATACTCCCGAGATCGCAGGCAGCCGGAGCTGGGGCAATCTGTATCCACGACTCGTCACGTGGGCGCGATTCGAACGCATCGCCGATGGCGCGACGTTCACGGCCTACAACACTCACCTTCCCTACCGCGACGAGGATGAGGCGGCGCGTGTGCGTGGCGCAGACCTGATAGGCGCACGCCTCGAGAAATTACCCACGGACGAAAACGTCATTCTCACGGGTGACTTCAACACGACCCCGGACAGTCCTGTGCATGCGACGCTGACAGCCAGGTTCGCGGACGCGTGGATCGCTTCACCTGAGCGCAGCGGACCGGAAGGCACGTTTCACGATTTCACCGGCCGTCCTGACCGACGCATCGACTGGATACTGTTCCGCGGACCGACGCTTCTTCGAACCAGGACAGTGACGACTCATGTGGAAGGCCGCTACCCCTCGGATCATTTTCCGGTGGTCGCGGAGTTCGAGCTCGAACGGGACAAGGCGCGGCGGTAAAGCCGTCCCCTTCTCGCGCCAGGACGGCCGCAAGAACGCACGGATGCAACTTCGATACAGCCGATCCACGCCTATCGCCCCGCTTGCTTTTCGGTTGTCGCCAATGGCACCGCCTGCTCAAGTGTGGAACTGTGCACCCAGGCCCGCCATCCAATCTGCTGCTTCCACATGCCCCAGGAGGGATCGTCATGGACACTCGTTCTGAACGCGGTCTTTATGCGGCGGCACTCTGCGCCATCGGAGCATTCGGCATTGCGCTTCCCGCCGCGGCCGGCGATGAGCCCGGTTGCGACAAAGCAGCGCACATCGATGCAGAGGGTGGCGCAAATGGCCAGATCAGCGCCTCCGAACACGCAGCCAGTGCGCAGAAGCGTTTCGAGGCGATGGACGCCGATCACGACGGCAAGATCACCGACTCGGAAATCACCGCCAGCCAGGGCGCGGAACGCATCGCCTGGGCCAGGAATCCGACGTCGGGCACCGACAGGATCAGGAGCTTCGATCGCAACAAGGACGGCGTACTGAGCGTGAAGGAATACGCCGACGGCTCGCAAGCGATGTTCGACAAGCTGGACAGCAACAGCGACGGCTATCTGAAGGCCGCCGAAATGAACGTGGACCGGATGAGTGCCCACGACGGCGATTGAGACTCTGGTTGCCCGAGCCCTTCGAGCCGCTCGCACGACTTGATCGCTGCGTTCCGCTGTGCCGGAAACGACAGGCTCGTCTGTCCTTGCATCACTCACCGTCCCCGCATGGTGCAGTGCGCGATGAAGCAGACGCGCGATCAGCAATCCCCCGCGCTATCGAATCGAGGTGACGAATTCTAGAATCCCCAATCCCTAAAGTCCGGGTCGCGTTGTTTCGCGAGAGACCACCGATCCCTTTCTGAAGGAGACGCGCATGGCAACCAAGTCTGTCCCCGCCGGTTATCACTCAGTGACGCCCTATCTCATCGTCGACGGCGCTGCGAACGCGATCGAGTTCTACAAGAATGCCTTTGGCGCAACAGAAAGCATGCGAATGCCGACGCCGGACGGCAGGATCGCGCACGCGGAGATCACGATCGGCGACTCGCACATCATGCTTTCGGACGAACATCCCGAGATGGGTTATCGCGGTCCGTTGTCGATCGGCGGCGCGCCGGTCAGCCTGATGGTGTACGTCGACGATGTCGACAAGACCTTCAAGCAGGCGCTGGCCGCAGGGGCGAAGGAAGTTCGTGCCGTGGATAATCAGTTCTACGGCGATCGATCGGGAGTGCTGAAAGATCCCTTCGGACATGTGTGGAGCATCTCCACCCACATCGAAGATGTGGCGCCGGAGGAAATGCAGCGCCGCGCCAGGGAATGGAAGTCCGCGAGCGCCTAGCGCCAAAGCGGTTCACCCGATGGCAGCGCGAGGCGGGACAGAAGGGATCTGTCCCGCCATCCCACGGGCAACTGAATGAAAATCTCCCGTGGGAAAAGTCGCAGCCACAGGAAACCGTCGTCTTCGCGAATCCCGCGTCCCCCCATCCGGCACCGCAAGCGATCAGTGCACTACGTCGATCACGCCGTAGACTCCACTGGCCTCGTCGTTCGGTCCGGCGGCGTAGAAGAGTGAGTTCGTCTTCTGTTGCTGCACGCCGTTGCCGAACGCGAGGCCCCACAGGCCTTCGATACTGAGGCGACGATGATCGGCCCCACGCAGAGCGCCGAGGAACTTGCCGGAGCGCGGGCCGTACGCATTGATGTGGCCATCGCCGAAGTTGCCAACCAGGATCGCGCCGCCAAAGTCGCCGAAGCTTGCCGGAGCCAGCGCCAATCCCCATGGGGCATTCAATGCGCCATGGGTCACGAGTCGCTGAATGAGGCGACCTTGCGGATCGAACACGTTCACGATACCAAGCCCCGGACCTTTTTCTTCTTCGTCGGCTGCGCTGTTCTGCTTGCCGTACGTGACGTAGATGTCGCCGTTGATAGCCTGGATGCCGAAAGGCGCATAGCCGCGTGGCAGGAATCGGTCACGGAAACCGCCTGGGACCTGCACCGGCTTGAACGTGCCGTCGAAGACATCGATGCGCGCGTTGTGAAAATCCGTGGCATACAGCAGGTGCGTACTACCGTCGCCGCTCGACGCCAGGCCCCGGTAGCTCGCCCCCACGCCGGTGTTGTCGACGACCGTGATGGCGTTGTTCACATCGACGTTCGGCGCCCAGCCCGCAATCGTTCCGTCCTCTGTTGCGAACATGAAGCGGGCCGGTCCGGTCGCCGTCGTATTGTGAACGACGAAGTCCGCGCCGCCGCTGAAGACGATGCCGGTCGGATGACCCATCTCACCATTGAGGCCAGGCACGGTGACCACGAGCGATTGCGGCTTTCCGGTACCGTCGAACAGCAGGGATTTGCCGGCATCGGCAGCATTGACCCACACGACTCCCGTGGGATTGAAGACCACTCCCCAGGCGTTGATCAGATTCGGATCGGTGACGTCCGCGGGCACCGAACCGTCGGATA
Organism: Povalibacter sp.; assembly: GCF_036520495.1. Classification (GTDB taxonomy): domain Bacteria; phylum Pseudomonadota; class Gammaproteobacteria; order Steroidobacterales; family Steroidobacteraceae; genus Steroidobacter. The sequence continues at coordinate 13,477 of NZ_DATDJO010000043.1, forward strand.
CCAGCACGTGATTGTCGAAGACGGTTTTCTGCCGACCGAAGCCGTTGTCGTGCCCAGACCCAAGGCGATCCTGATCGCTTTCATGCGCCGCAACAGGGAGCGTCAACGAACACGCCAACGCCAGCACCGCAAATGGAGCGCGAACCATGCAGATACTCATGAGAGTCTCCTGATTGATGGATGGCAGCGTGAGTAGCGGGCAGGCATGCGCATGGTTCAAGAGCGCACGAGGTTCAGCGTGGATTCGATCAGGGGATTTCCGTTGGCCACCCCCAGGGATTTCCGCTGGCATAGTCGGACTTCATGCACATAAGCCTGCAGGTGCAGCGAGGGTCCAGCACGCGGGAGTCTCTCCGGTCACAATGGGGCTGACGCATGAAGGTCTTTCGACGTGATGGCCTGCGGCAGAGAGGACTAGACTCGAACTCTTCCCTGCTGACACCCTCAGCCTTCCCTGACCAACGCCGACCAACGGAAGTCCCCCGGGCGAATCCCGCGGGACCGACGCAGTCGGCCGCCATTCCAATCCACCATAGGTTTCCAGAATGTCGTTGATGTTCGTGTTCGGTCTGATCGGTCTCTCCATCGCAGGTCTGCGCGGAATGCTCATAGGTGCGGCGCTCGGCTATGTCGCCGGCCTCGTCACGCACAAGGTCGTTGTCGGGAATCTCGCCTCGGTGCAGAGCCAATTCCTCGAATCGACGTTCACGGTAATGGGCGCATTGTCCAAGGCCGATGGCGCGGTGAGTCGCGATGAAATTGCAGCCGCTGAAAGCGTCTTCGCGAAGCTGAATCTTTCCGATGAGCAACGCCGGTCGGCGATGGCTGCGTTCAGCCGCGGCAAGGCACCTGGGTTCGACCTGGACGGTGAAGTCAGAAGATTCCACGCTGTTGCGGGGAACTATCGGCCACTGCTGTTGATGTTCCTGCAGATTCAGTGTGCGGTGGTCGCCGCCGACGGCGTCGTGCACCCCGCAGAACATCAGATGCTGATCCGGGTCGCGCGGTTGCTTGGACTGAGCGATGCGGATGTGGACCAGCTGGAAGCCTTGCTGCGCACGGACAGACCTTCAGCGTCGCCGCAGCAGAGCATGGACGACGCTTACGCAGCCCTCGGACTGACTGCGTCAGCAACAGACGCGCAGATCAAGCAGACCTACCGTCGACTCATGAGTCAGAACCATCCCGACAAGCTGGCCGGCAAAGGGCTTCCCGAAAACATGCGGCAGATGGCCGAAGAACGCACCCGTGAGATCAGCATCGCGTACGCGACGATCAAGGAAGCGCGCGGATTTACGTGAGGGCGGATCCCCCGCATGAGCGTGAGAACCGCGGACGCCATCAACCAGCGTGACGCGGGCCAGGAGAGCGGGGTAACTTCGCTGCACTCACCAGAACCTGTCTCGAAATCGGTTCCGGTGTTTCGTTCGCCCTGAGAATCTATGGAAGAGCTTCAAGAGCGGGAGCGCGTCGCATGTGGGCGCGCCGCAATCTCGCGGTGCGACAAGGGGCAGTGCTCATGTCATTGTGCGTCTGTGCTGCATGCACCTTCGATTGAACCTGTCACGCAGCCACCCGCGGCACGAACTTCAGACCGAGCACCTTCGTCACCTTCAGGATCGTCACGAAACTCGGATTTCCACCCGGTGCCAGTGCCTTGTACAAACCAGCGCGTGTCATCCCGGCTTTCCCGGCGAGATCCATGATGCGGCGCGCCTTGGCGATATCGCCCAGCACTGCCGCTATGTAGGCAGCATCGTCTCCCGCCTCCTGCATCGCAGCCTCCAGATATGCGGCGACATCCGCGTCGCTCTTGAGACTGTCCACCGCATCCCAGCGGGTAAACACCTCCTCTTTTACCGCCCGGTTCCTTGCGGTTGCTACTCGCTTCTTGACCATAAGAACCTCCACATCACAGCTGTGACGCCATCCGCTGTGACCGTTTGATATCCGATGCCTGCGTGCGCTTGTCGCCGCCGCAGAGCAGCCCACGCCTAATCCCTGATGCATCGACGTGCGACCATGCGCGAATCCGCGGTCCGGCACTATTCACCGCTCATCCTCTACTTGAGCTCCGCCCGCGGACACACCGCGCCGCGCACGCTGCGGCGCGGTCCGGCGAACGTGCAGGCACCCTCGCCGATCTCTATGCGGCATGTCGTCGCCAGCGTCGCGCCGCCACACTTGATATCCAACGTCCACTTGCCGTCAGGCGTCGCGTTGCGGCGCCACTTCGCACACTGTTGTGTCCGGAAGGTGCGATCCTGGACGAGTTGATCGGCCTGCTCGCTCAGGACCATGAACATGGATTCGCACTGCTCGGTGCTCGCGCACTCGCGCTCCTCGACGACCTGGCCGGCGAGTGTCTCGCGCTCGTGCTCTCGCTCCGCACACAACTCGACGGTGTATTCCAGAGGACGCTCGCCGTCGAACGTGATTTCCTGCTCGAACGTCTCCAACCCACTGCCGGAAGCGACCACTCGATAGGTTCCTGGTGCAACGGCGACGCCGTCACCCGCCTTGCTCGTCACAGGAGGCGATGACTCGAGTGGGCCATGCAATTCGATCCGCACTTGCGCGTCGGGACTCATGAACCGCACCGACACCGGTGCCGGTGGCACAACCGCCTGGACCGCATCGTCGGGAACGCTTTCAGGAATGCTCTCGGGAGTGGCAGCCTGTTCGTCGCCTGCGGCAGGTTCAGCAGCGGGTGCTGGCGGCTCTGGCGCTTGCGCGATGTCCGCGTCCGTTTCCAGATCGCGCGCCGGCGGTAGAGGCGTCTGCTCTATGCGCTCTTCTGGAAGAACTTCCGGACGAATCTCTGGTGCTGAGGTTTCCGTCGGCGCGGTGGTCGATGTGCCATCACTCGACGACCTGGCCATCCACCACCAGGCAAGCAAGGCTGCGACGGCCAGACCTGCGCCCAACGCAAGCACCAGACGCCAGAGAGGTTGCGCGTCTTCACGCGGGGGCTCGCGCGAGCGCCCCTCATGTCACTCTAGTTGCCGCCCCGATAGAGCTGTAATCTTGGGGCGTGAGGCGATGAAGTGGCACGATACGGACAAGCATTTAAAGAACGCGCAGTAGCTCGACTGCTGCCGCCAGAAAGCGCACCGATCCAGCA
>NZ_DATDJO010000044.1:0-4555 GCF_036520495.1 Povalibacter sp.
GCTGCCGTTGCGGTCAGATTGCCCGTGATGTTCAGCGCCTGCAGCGTCAGCTCGTTCGAATCGCTGATCGTGACATTGCCGAGGTTGCCGCCGCTGCCGACGAAGCCCACGGTGCCGTTGAACGTGTTCGCTTCGCCGAGCGCGATCGACTGACCGACGCCTGCAGTGAACGTCGAGTTGCCAGTGACATTCAATGCACCGGTCTGCGAGATCCCGCCGCTCGAGGTAAGGCTCAGATCGCCGCCGACGGTGAGTGCTTGCGCCGTCAAGCCTGCGGCGGTTGCCGACAGATCGCCGTCGATGCTCATCGCCTGCAGGGTCAATGCCGACATATCGCGGACGGTGACATTGCTCAGAGTGCCGCCATCGCCGACGAAAGCGACCGCGCCCGTGAACGTGTTGGCTGCGCCGAGCGTGACGGACTGCCCTGCGTCCGCTGTGAATGTCGCATCGCCGCCAACAGACAGTGCGCCGGACTGGGTAATGCTGCCCGAGCCGGCCGTCACATTGAGATTTCCAGCGATCGACAATGCCTGCAGGTCGATGGCCGTCGAGTTGACGAGCGTGACGTTTTGCAGCGTGCCGCTGCTGGCAGCGAAGGTGACATCGCCGTCGAACGCATTCCCGGTGGTGCCGAGAAGAATGGAGCTGCCGCCGGCGGTGGTGAAACTGGCCGTCCCCGTTACCGCGACCGCGCTGGACTGGGTGATGTTGGCGCCAGCCGTGACATCGAGTGTGCCGACCGAGATGTTGCCGCCGAGCGCAATCATGCCGCCGGACTCCAGTGTCAGTGCGCCGGCGCCGTTGATGGTGCCGTTGATGGCAATGGAGTCGCCGCCCTCGATGCGTAGCGTGATGCCGGCATCGGTCCAGTTGATGTCGGCGCCAGCCGCGACGGTCAGATCTTCGGTTACGCCCGGAGTCACGGACGCCGAGGTGACGATATCGAGATTGCCACTCGTCAGTTGCTCGTTGACCCAGCCATCGGTGAGCGTGTCCAGATCCGTGTCGTAGTCTGGCGTGGTCGCAGCATCGCCGGCGACGATGGTGAGCGCACCGGGGTCCAGCAACAGATGGCCGGAGTTGCCATTGGCGCTGTCGAGCCAGGCGTGGCCTCGGATGCCGAGATGCTCGCCGCCCGACACTTCGACGTTGCCGCCGTTGCCGCTCGAGCCCAGTGCCCGCGCAGAAATGTCGCCGTGGAATCGGGTCGTGCCGTCGGACCAGAGGACGACCTGGCCGGCGTCGCCGCTCGTCGTCGAGTCGGCGCGAATGATCGCGCCAGCCGCGACGCTCGTCTGTTGTGCATTGAGTACGGTGGCATCTGCGCCGCGGTAGCTGCCGCCGATCAGCGCGGTGCCGCCACCGTTGGCGCCGCTGACATCGATCGCTGTCGTGCCTGCAATCTCGACGCGCTCGCCGAGGACATGCACGGTGCCGCCGGTGCTGGTGCCGGTCGCCTCCAGCGTGCCGCTGTTGGCGACCGTGCCGCCGCTGCCGACCAGCCGAATGACGCCGCCGACGTTCTCGATCCGCGACGCACGAATCACACCCTCGTTGTTGACGGCCTGCGCGACGACATCGCCGGCCTGCTGTGCGGTCAGCAGTACTTGCCCGCCGGCGGCTGAAATTTCGCCGCTGTTGTGGACGGCGGCGCTCACTCCATTCGTATCGGTGAGCAGGCCCGCGTCGATCTGGAAACGCATGAGGCCATCGCTATCGAACGACAGCGTGGCGGCACGGCCGGCACCGAGATTGACCGTGCCGTAGTCCGCGAGGATCAGGCCATTGTTCAGGACCGATCCGCCGAGCAGCGTGATGGAGCCGCCGCTGACTGCCGTGATGACACCGTCGTTGACGATGGCGCCGCTGCGCTCCGCCGCTGTGGCCAGCGAATACCGGCCGGCTGCGGCATCGGCATCGGTGAGATCCAGTGAGCTCGCCACGAGGGAGCCGACATTCACACGGGCCGAGGACCCGAAAATGATGCCGTTTGGGTTCAGCAGGAAAACGCGGCCGTTGGCGCTGATGTTGCCAAGAATCTGGCTCGGGTCCTGAGTCAGGATGCGGTTCAGCGCCACCGAGCTCGCGGAGGGCTGATTGAAGTGGACGCCTTCATTGGCGCCCACATCGAACGACTGCCAGTCGATGCTCACGCTGTTGGTCGTCTGGTCGATCTGCGTGAGATTGGCGGCAGGCGTGCTGATCGTTGCAGCGCCGTTGGTGACGACGCCGTTCTGCGGGCCTGCGTGTGCTGCTGCGGCGAATGTCAGTGCCGCCGACACGGCCGCGGCAAGGTAACGCGATCGGGAAATATCATTGGTATTCATGTCTGTCCCTGCGCCGGGCCAATTACAGCGTGAAGCCGAAGCGGAAGAAGTACTGCGGATCGCGCCCGTTCGTGGGCTCTTGCTGGCTGATCGGCGTAGCGACGTCGATGCGTGCAAAGTAGCGATTGGGCATGTTGAACTGGATGCCGACGCCCCAGCCGGACAGGTCGATCTCGTCTTCTTCGCCAGGCAGTGCGAGGTTCAGCTTGCCCATCGCGTAGTCGGCGAAGAGCGAGAACTGCAGCAACTGCCCCCAGGTCCTGCCGCCGAAGGCGGATCGCGACGCGAAGCCCGGTGCATTGACGATCCATTCGATGGAAGCGAAGCCGCCGGTGTCGGCAAGGAATTCGGCGCTGGGATAGGCGCGCACGGTGTCCGGTCCGCCGATCGAGTACTGTTCGAGCGAGAGCAGGATGTCGTCGGAGTACTGGCCCGAGCCGCGTACCAGCAGCGCACTGTTCTGGCTGATGCGCTGATAGCGCTGCACCTGGCCGGTCACCTTGTCGAACGCGCCGCTTGCATCGAGGCGACTCGCCTTGATGCCTGGTTGCTCGTCGTAGTCGGCCAGCGATCCCAGCAGGTTACTGAAGCCGTGGCTGTACGTGAGCGACAGTTGCGTGATGCCGCGCGAGCGCAGGCCGATGTTGCTCCACTGAAAGCCGAGGCTGCCGACGGAGAGAACGTCGTTCGCCGTGATGGCGCCTTGCTGTTCGAACTCGGCGTTCTTGTGTGCAAAGGCGATGTTGGCCGATGCATTCGTCAGGCGTGTCTTGGCCAGCGACTGCGTATAGGACACCTGGGCGATGTCGGTCGTGCCCCTGATGCCGAGCTGTCGCAGCAGCTGGCCCACTTCGAACAGGTTGTGCGAGTAGCTGAGCCCGAGCTGGTGACGCGGACTGAACAGCGGCAGGCGGTAGTCCAGCCCGCCGTACGCGCCTTTCGAGTCGCTGTCGCCCGGATCGAAGGCGTACAGGCCGTAGACGTTCAGCCGGTCGGCCTGACCGAACGGATTGTTGATCGTGAGTCCGATGTTGGCGCGGTATTCGCCGCTGTACTGCGAGCCCTGGTTGTCGAGCGTCGTGTCGAGCGCGAAGCGCTCCTCGCGCTGCGTCTTGATCATGAGATCCGTGGTGCCGATGCGATCTCCGGACTGGAACATCGCGAATGCGGAGAGACCCGGATAGTCGGTGAGATGGAGCAGGGCGCTTTCTATCTCGTCCTTCTTCACGGGGCGCGACAGCAGGTTCTTGAAAGGCCGCGACAGCGTGCGCGTCGAGTACATCTGCTGGCCTTCGAAGTGCAGGTCGTTCAACGAGCCTTCGAGCACCAGGATGCTGACGATGCCGCGCTGGACTTCCTGCGCCGGGATGACCGCCTGCGCGAGCAGCAGTCCATGCGATCGGTACTGCTCGGCGACGCGATTGGCCACTTCCTGCAGCTGATTGACCGTGAATCCTTCCGCCGGCTGATTGCTGATGGCGTCGAGCAGCACGTTGTCGACACTCGCCTTCGGCACGTCGGGCTGTGATGCGGCACCCATGAGCTCGAAGCGCGTGACACGTACGCGAGGGCCTTCATCGAGGCCAAGCGGCCGGTCGGGAACGCGCGGTACGTCGAACGGCGCGAGCTGCGCCGGCTCCGGAAACTCCTGCGTCGGTCGCGGCTGTGCGCCACCGGGAGTGGCTGCGGGGGGGATGGCCTGCTGCACCCATCCGATGGGCGCGTAACAGATGCTCAACAACAGAATGCAGCACGAGGCTTTCCCAGCCGTGCGGCCTGAATCGGCGCTCACAGAATTTGCTCCCTTGGCTCCCCGATGAGGAGCCCTACCCGCTGAATCAGTTGTGATTGTTGTCCCCGGAAGGCTAGTAGCCGCGGCAGGGGATTTCAATCACGCACCTTACAGCTTTGCACTGCAGGACGGGCCGGGACGCGATGGATCTCACAGATGGAAAGAACCGAGTCCGGGATTTCACGCGGAGGTCACAGAGATGAAGAGAGGATCTCCACGGGGTACACGGGGAAACACGGGGTTCGGACGAAGAATGTTCTGATCTGTGTCTCGCTGCTGTGGGTCCGGCTTCAGCCCAATGGCGCTTACTTAAGGCTCTTTCAGCCTCTTATTGTGGGTTCGACTTTAGTCGAACATCTGAATTCTTCGGATGTCCGGTTGAAGCCGGACCCACAAATGACGAGAGGAGTGCGGCTTCCGGCTTTAAGTAAGT
>NZ_DATDJO010000045.1:0-4354 GCF_036520495.1 Povalibacter sp.
TGATGCCATTTCTTCGTTCGGCAACGGCACCATCCTGGCGCAGTGCTTCAACCACTACCGGGATGCAGGAACTCTCGCAGGCAACCCGTTCTGCGACATGATCGAGCGTGAGGGGCCGGCGACAGCGAATGGCGTGTTCAACCAGGTGTCCTTGATCACCGGCGCGCCGCTCAACCTGGCTGGCGTGAAGGAGAATGGCATCGACGTCAATGCCAACTACTCCATCCCGCTGCCGAAGGGTGACCTGCGCTGGTATGGCATGGCGTCCTTCATCATGCGGTTGAAGACCCAGGATCCAATCAACGGCGAACTGAATGGTCGCGGTGTCAACAGCACGGGCGGTGTAACGGGGATCAACTCCGGTACGACTGCGCCGCGCTACCGTTACCTCACGTCCGTGACGTACGCCCTGGAGCCGGTGACGGCAACGCTCTCGTTGCAAGGCCTCAGCTCGGGCACGTACGCCCGCGGCCTGTTTGCCTGTGAGGCGGACTGCCCAGCCGACGTTCCAGGCGGTGCGGGCTTCACGACCATCAACAGGAACCAGATCGACTCATCCCAGCTGTTGAAGCTCACGTTGAACTATGACCTGGGCAACTGGGGCGAGATTTACGGGGTGATCGACAACCTGACCAATGAGGATCCGCCGATGATCGCTGGCAGCTTCGGTGCCGGCTATTACCAGGGTCAGTCGAACGTGGACTACGACCGTATCGGTCGTCGGTACACGCTGGGCTACCGCCTGACTTTCTAACGTGAGCGTCTCGCGATAGAACGAAGCGGGGATCGGGCAACCGGTCCCCGCTTTTTTTTGGGGCCATCATCGGAGGGCTGCTGACGGGTGTGCGTGCATCGGGGCATCCGGTTCTGCTCGTCGGCGTCTCGATGCAGTCGGCGATCCGACCTCGCTGTGCACAAAGCCGCTGCTTTTGATGCTTGTTATGCCTGGATGAAGAATGGGGGATGGCTCGATGATGAAATACCTTGCGTTGGCATTCATTCTGCTCGCGGGCTCGACGCCTGCATGGGCGACGTGGTCGGTGATCGCGCTGGATGCGCGGAGCGGTCAGGTGGTGATCGCGTCGGCGACCTGCGTCCGGCAAGAGGCATTTCCGAAGCGCGAGCCCAACGCTGCACGTGACCTGATGGACCTCCAGGCGGTGATCGTGCCCGGCGTGGGTGTGGCGGCTTGCCAGGCAGGTGCTGACAACACGCACGAGAACCAGATGCTGGTCTACCGGGAACTGAAGAAGGGCACACCACCCGCCGACATCATCGAAATGCTCAGGAAGGATCCGAACATCGAGCGGCGACAGTTCGGCATCGTGTCCATCCCCAACGGCAAGGACATCACCGCGAGCAACAACCGCGCCGGATTCAACGGCACCGGCAACTCGCGCTCGTCGTTGTACTTCGGCGGCCAGGTCGGTCCGGACATCCACTATCAGGTTCAGGGCAACACGCTGCTCGGCGATCAGGTGGTGCATCTGGCTGCACTCGCATTCACCCGCGCCACCGGCACGCTGGCCGATCGCGTGATGGCGGCGATGGAAGCGGCGGACGTCAACGGCGGAGATCATCGCTGCAACTGCGGATCGAACCCGATGGAGTTCGTTCCATGCGACAACAAGACCGCGCACGTTTCCTACATCGCCATCGCGGAGAAGAACGACGAGCAGGGCGTCACTCACAATGACGGCAAATACTTTGCGTACATCAGCGTGATGGACAACGACATCAAGCGCGGCGAAAGCGCCAATCCGGTACGCACGCTGCGCATGCGCTATGACGCGTGGGTGAAGTCCGGCGCGCAGCGATTGGCGCCACCGCCGCCGACGTTGTATCAGCCAGAGACCTGAGGCTCGAAGCCGTTTACCTCATCGGGCAGTTGCCGACGTCGTGGCCGCTGCACGATGTCCTTCGATCGTATCGGCACTGCAGGCTCAGGCGGAGGTAAGCCGCGTCTCCGCCAGATCGATTTCCCGCACCAGCTTGCGTACCACATCCTCTGATACCTGCCGCGCGCGACCCAGGCGATAGAGTTCCTCGCGTTCTGCCTGCAGGCCCGCGAGGCGCAGCTGGTTTTCGATCTCATCGACGCGACGCATCCTGGCGTTTTCCTCGACGCTGCGATGCTGGGTGTCGATGCGCGTGCGGTACACATCCATGATCCGTGCGCCGGTGGCAGCATAGACATCGGCATCCGGACGATCCTGCGCCAGCGTTTGCTGCGCGCGTTCGATTGCCTTGATAGCCGCATCGGCGGCCGCGATTCGCGCCCGGTCTTCCTGTGCATCATGCGCGGGCTCGGCGGGAATCTGCAGGCCACGGAGCAGGAAGGGCAGACCGACGGTGGCCGCCACCAGTGAAATCAGAATCACGCCAGCAGCGAGGAAGATCGCGAGATCGCGCGCCGGGAATGGGGAGCCGTCGGAGAGGGTCAATGGCAGGGTCAGCACGCCGGCGAGCGTGATGGCGCCGCGGACCCCGGCGAGCGAGGTGGCAGCAACCAGGCGCCAGCTGGGGCGCTTAGCCGGCGCGCCGGGCGTCGATCCACGGAACAGGGTCAGTCGCAACGATACCCAGACCCAGAGGAAGCGCAGCGCACCGAGCGCCGCATTGATTGCGATGACATAGACGATGAGCCAGAGCGGATCTTGATGTCCTGTCTCGTCCACGACCCGGGCGGCGCCTTCGATGAGCTTGGGCAACTGCTCGCCAAGCAGCACGAAGATGATGCCGTTGACCGTGAATTGAATCGTGTCCCATACGCCGGTGCGACGCATGCGGGTGGTCGCGAGCGCGCGGCCGCTGAGTTCCGCATAACTCATCGTAATGCCAGCAGCGACCGCGGCCAGGATGCCGGAGCAATGCAGATGCTCCGCCAGCATATAGGCGCCGAAAGGGATGAGCAGGCTGACCAGGATCTGTGAGCCAGAGTCCTCGCCGAGACGGCGGGCTATCCAGTCCTTGATGCGTGTGATCGCCCAGGTGACGAGGACGCCGACGGTGATGCCACCCAGGGCGAGCCACAGGAACGTGCCGAGCGCATCGAGCAGCGAGAACACGCCGGTCATGGCAGCCACGACCGCGAGACGCATGCAAACGAGGCCAGAGGCATCGTTGAGCAGCGACTCGCCTTCGAGGATGTGCAGCAGGCGTTTGGGAATCGGTGCGCGCGAGGACAACGCCGAGACAGCGACCGGATCGGTGGGCGAGACGATGGCGGCCAGCGCGAACGCAACCGGCAGCGGCATGGACGGTATCATCCAGTTGATCAGGAAACCCAGTCCGAGCACCGTGAAGATCACGAGTCCCACGGCCAGTTCCAGGATGGTGTCCCGATCGCGGAACAGACCATCCTTGGGAATGCGCCAGCCGTCGAGAAACAGCAGGGGCGGCAGGAACAGGAGGAAGAACACGTCCGGGTCCAGCGCCACCGGCGATTGGACGACCATCGCGATCAATGCACCGAGTGCGATCTGCACGATCGGCAGCGGCACTGACCAGGGCAGACCCCGCTGCAGCCAGCCGCTGATGACGACCGCCAGCAGCAGGAACAGCGAGACGGTAATGCTTTCCATGACCGTGTACTCCATTGATCCGATGCGCGCCGCTATTGTGCCGTGTCGAGGCAGAAGAGTGGCGTCGGAGATATACCCGGATTTCCGCACACATATCGATTTCCCGAGACGCTTCCCAGGCGCGGCCGTGACAGGGTGCTCGCCCTCACGTGACGCCGTGCCCCGGCCGGTGAAAGCAGTGAAGAAGCCAGCGCCCCGTGCAGCGGCACCGCGACGTACCAAGACGAGCGGCAGCGACACGCAGTGGCAGGAGTTCTGATCGCGAACCGAGCCGAGGTCCTCCGATGGTGCTCAGTGCGAATGGGGGAGAATCTTTGTAGTGCCGCGTATCCGTACGTCAATGTGTTTGGCGGCGCGGGCCCGTCGACCGTGGTCAATCGTTGGCGGCAGATACCAGAAGAGGCGATTCATCGTCGACGGTCACGCATAGGCCGCTTTCCGCCGATGGGATTCCGTGGATCGGCAAGATTCTGCCGATCGTCCTGCGCATTCCCTCTCCGTCAGGTGGGAGTAATCGAATATTCGCGTGGGCCCGACTTCAGCGCCTGACCTTCACGAGCGTGGCATGGCGATTGCAGCCTCACCAGCCGGGCACAGACGAACGGTAATCCGCCCGTGAAGGTATCCAAAAATGGGACAAAGTGAGTTGGCAATCGGTGCAGATATTGCGGTAGCGACGAAAAGCGCGCCCCTCGACGCTGCGCCGACAGGCCACTACACCTTCGAGGAGCGTCGCAGGCGTATCTCCGCGATCGTCGCCGCCTCGAGCG
>NZ_DATDJO010000046.1:0-58954 GCF_036520495.1 Povalibacter sp.
GTGCGGATGTCGCCATCGCACTGTCAGGCGCAGCGGAGCTCGCCCAGGCCAGCAGCGATGTCGTGATCAGCGCTGAACGGCTCGATGCGCTGGCGCCTGCACGCCGGCTGGCGCAACAGACGCTCGCGATCGTGCAGCAGAACCAGCGCTGGGCGATGGTCTACAACCTCACTGCCATCCCGCTCGCCGCACTCGGTTTCGTGCCGCCGTGGCTCGCGGCTCTCGGCATGTCGATGAGCTCGGTATGCGTCGTCCTGAATGCCCTGCGCATCGGCCGCCTCGACCGCACCGATCGCGCAGGGACGATGCCCAACGTACGCACGTCTCTGACGCCACGAGTGGGTGCCGCATGAACATCATCCTGATCATGATCCCCTTGTCGATCGTGCTGCTGGCCGGCGCAGCGGCAGCGTTCTTCTGGGCCGTCGACAACGATCAGTTCGACGACATGGAAACACCGGGACTCACGCCACTGGACGATCGGCCGGATGCGGTGCCGCGCCCGTGAGCGCCCTCACTTACAGCGCCGCCCTGTTACTGGGTCTCGCCGCCAGCGGTCATTGCCTGGTCATGTGCGGCGGCATCTCATCGGCGCTCAGTCTGGCAACGGCAGCGGATGGCCGTACGCGGCCGATGCTCCTGCTCGGCTACCAACTCGGCCGTATCACCTCGTATGCACTCGCGGGCGCGTTGTTCGGCGGCGCACTGCGAGGCGCAATCGCGTTGCTCGACATCGAGTCGGTACGCGTGGGCCTGCGGACGTTGTCCGCCGCGGCGTTGCTGTTCGCAGCACTGGTGATCCTGGGACGGGTCCGCGATCCGGGCTATGGGATCGGGAGACACCTGTGGCCAAGGCTGGCCCCGCTCGGCAGGCGCCTGCTGCCGGTGGCCACGCTGCCCCGGGCATTCGCGTTCGGCACGATCTGGGGGTGGATGCCCTGCGGCTTCGTCTACACCGTCCTTCTGATGGCGGCGCTGCAGTTCGACGCCCTGCGTGGCGCACTGACCATGGCGGCGTTCGGCCTGGGCACCGTCCCCGCATTGCTCGCCGCTGCCTTTGGTGCACCGCGCCTGGCGAGTGCAGCCGCCCGCCCCGCGGCGCGACAGGTAGCCGGCTCGATCCTGCTGGCAAGCGCCGCATTGACCCTGGCAGGCCCTTGGCTCGTGCACCTGATGCCCGGCCTCGCCGGCCAGCTGCCATTCGACTGCTGAAAGGGCTGCTGGTCCGCTGGCCAGAGGAAGAACGCGGTTCTGCTCCGCTTCCGGCCAGCAGTCTGGTGCCCAGCAGCCATCAAGCCCGCGACTCTCACGCATTCCGCCTAAGGTATTGCCCTACCAGCCCTGACGGTGCGGATGTCACAATCCCGCTTTAAGGAAGCACCGCGTCATATCTCTGTAACTTCCGGTCCGGCACCGGGTTCTGGCCATAAAGACGACATTTTCACAGTGGCTAAACCAGGCTGGAATCCGCAGCGTTCCGGAGACTTTGCAGGCTTCATGCGTGCTTATCAGGACATGGTCTTCTCCACCGCCGTGCGCATCGTCGCCAACGATGCGCAAGCGGAAGACATTGCCCAGGAAGTCTTCCTGAAGGCCTACGAGAACTTCGATCACCTGAGCACTAGCGCGACCGCTGGCGGCTGGCTCAAGACCGTCGCCACCAACCTGTCGCTCAATCACGCCTCGCGTTATCGCAAGCGCTGGCGGTTCTTCTCCGAGATGCGGACTGAGGATGGGGAGGACGACAGTCCGGAAGTCGACTTCGCCGCGCCCGAAACCTTGCTGGCGGATCTCGACGCGGAAAGCCGGCGCGCGCTGATCGACAAGGTTCTGCAGAAATTGCCTGACCATCAGCGCCTGCCGCTGGTGCTGTACCACTTCGAAGAGATGCCTTACGAGGACATTGCCGTGAAACTCGGCATCTCACTCGCCAAGGTCAAGGTCGATATCCATCGCGCGCGCGCCGCACTGGCAAAGGCCCTGGCGCGCAGCGAACTGAGCAACGAGGCGTTGCAATCGTAAAACCATGAGCAACACACCCGACAATCAATCACTGGAACGAATCACGGCAGCCGTGCTGCGGGATCTTCCGCTGCGCCGCGCACCCGTATCGCTGGAAGCGCGTGTACTCGCCGAACTCGAACGCCGCGCCGCGAAGCCATGGTGGCAATCGAGTTATCGCGAATGGCCCGTCATCGTGCGCGCACTGTTCGTCATTGCCTGCGCGGCATTGGGCAGCCTGGCTGTCCGCGCCACCGGCTGGTTCCTCGGCCAATCCACGGCGACGCTCTCGGGAATCGAATCGAACCTGTCCCCCGCCATGGCATCCGTCAAGGCCACGGCGCACACGATCTCGTTCATCGCCCAGAGCATTCCTTCGATCTGGATTTATGGCGCCATCGCCGTCATGGCCATCGCGTACGTCACCCTGTTCGGCATTGGTGCTGCCGCCTACCGCACCCTCCATGCGAATCGTTGAATGAATACCCTCACCTTTCCCGCTGACTCCACGGTTGCGATCGGCCGCTTCGGCCGGCAATTGCTGGCGACGACGATGCTCGCCTGGTTCTCCACGTTCGCGATGGCCCAGCAGGCGCAGCCGCCCGCAACGCCTCCGGTCGTCGAACCTGAAAAGCCCGAAGCGCCCGCGGCGACGCCCGCAGACCCGGATTTCGACATCGAAACCGATGACCGCGATTCGGATGACTTCGACAAGCACGGCACGGATCACAGCGTCATCCTGCGCTTCGAAGATTCGACTGTTGGTCCGGACGAGGTCGTCGATGCGGTCGTCTCCATTGGCGGATCCTCCACCAGCAGCGGCCGGGTCCGCGAAGCGGTGGTCTCCATCTTCGGCAACACCCGCGTTACCGGTCCCGTTGGCGAGAGTGCGGTCGCGATCTTTGGCAGCACCTATGTGAACAGCCGCATCGGCGGCGACGTTGTCGCGGTCTTCGGCGATGTCGAACTCGGACCCGAAGCGCGCGTCGGTGGCGAAGTGGTCGTCGTGAGCGGTTTGCTCACGCGCGATCCGGCTGCGACCGTCGACGGCGGTGTGCAGCAGGTCACGCTGCCAGCCAACTTCGGCCGTTTCGAATGGCTGCGCCCCTGGATCAAGCATTGCCTCCTGCTCGGCCGGCCGCTGGCGTTCGAACCCGGGCTCGGCTGGGCCTGGGGTCTCGCGATCGGCTTCCTCACGCTGTACGTCCTGCTCGCCGTGATGTTCTCGAGCAGCGTCGAGAAGTGCGTCACCACCATCGAGACGCGTCCCGGCGCGACATTGGTCGCCTCCCTGCTGACGCTCATCCTGACGCCCGTGCTGACCGTGGTGCTCATGGTGACCGTGGTGGGCTTCGCACTCGTGCCGTTCTTCTGGATCGCCCTGTTCATCGCCGGGCTCTTCGGCAAGTCCGTCATCCTGGCCGTTATCGGCCGACGCCTGACACGCTTCGCCAGCACAGCGAGTCCGCTGGCGGACTACACGATCGCTGTCGCGGTGGGCGGAGCGATCATGCTGTTGCTGTACGTGATCCCGATCGTCGGCTTCATCGCCTACAAGGTATTCGGGATCCTCGCGCTCGGCGTCGTGGTGTACACGATCCTGCTGGCCGCCCAGGCGAAGCGGGAACTTGCGGTCAGGACAGCCCCGGCTCCTGCCGCTGGCTCTATGGGCGCAGTCGGGTCCGTCGAGCCGGTCGTCGGACCGGCACCGACTGCAACCGACGCACCTGCTGCAGCGGCTGCAACCGTGGAATCAGTGCCGGACTCGACGCTGCCGCGCGCCGGTTTCTGGATCCGCATGGGCGCGCTGGTGATCGACATGATCCTGGTGGGCATCCTCTGCGGCGTGCTCGGTGTCGATCGGGCCTCTGACGACTTGTTCCTGCCGCTGCTTGCCACGTATGGCGCGGTGATGTGGAAACTCAAGGGCACGACCGTCGGCGGCATTCTCTGCAATCTGCGGCTGGTCCGCGTGGACGGTCGTGAAGTCGACTGGGCCACGGCGATTGCCCGCGCGCTGGGTTGCTTCCTGTCGCTCGTCGTCGCGGGCCTGGGCTTCATCTGGATCGCCATCGATCCGGATCGTCAGGGCTGGCACGACAAGATCGCCGGCACGGCAGTCGTACGCGTGCCGAAAGGCAGGTCGCTGGTGTGAGGCAACTCTCGTAGAATCGGCGCGCCATTCTCCCGGAGTAGCGCGTGACTCGCGATTCACTGACAGTTTCCAGCCAAGAGCGCCGACCGCAGATTCATGCGCACGTCGAGCGGCACCTTGGACCGATCACGCGCACGTTCCAGGCGAACGGCATCGACATTCTGTGTGTCGATGCCGCGGTCGATCATCCCGTGCATACGCTCGTCACGGCGGGCATGAGCGACGTGCCGATGGATACCGGCGGCAAGAAGAACGCACCCGCCCGCATCGAACTGATGATGACGCTCCCCGAGCGCTGGAAGATGGACGGCCTGACAGACACACGGCCGGACTACTGGCCCATCCGTGTACTCGCAGAACTCGCGAGCCTGCCACAGAAGACCGGGCGCGCACTGGCATGGGGGGATGTCATCCCGAATGGCAACCCGCCGGTGCCTTACGCGAAGGGCTCCGCGCTCTGCGGCGTCATCGTGGCGCCCTCATTGCTGGTGCCGAAGGAGTTCTACTCGCTCGACACCGGAACACACCACATCGAGTTCTACGCAGCGATCCCGCTTTATCGCGAAGAACTCGCAGCGCGTACCGAACAAGGCATGGAGTTCCTGCTGACCCGCCTGCTGGAGCATCGCGTCAACGATCTGATCGATCCGTCGCGCCGCAATGTAATGAAGAAGCGCTTCGGATTTTTCTGAGAAGGGGGTTCACACGCAGATCACGGAGGGCCGGAACCAGACGAGTTTTCGTTTCTCCGTGATCTCCGTGTGAATGCTTCTCCTATTGAATTGGCAGCGGGACACCCTTCGGCCAGAGCATCCACATGCGTCCCTGCTGTTTCATGCGTCCGGCGGATTCTCCGGCGGCAGGGCCGAAGCCCCAGAAAAAATCACCGCGGTTGATGCCGCGGATGGCGCCGCCGGTGTCCTGAGCCATCACCAGGCGCTTGAGTGGCGCACCCGAGTTGGGCTGCGTTGTCGACAGGAACACCGGTGTACCGAGCGGCACGAACTGTGGATCGACCGCCAGCGATCGGCCCGCAGTGAGCGGCACGCCCAGCGCGCCTTTGGGACCTTCCGCCGGGTTGTCGATCTTCTCTTCACGGAAGAACACCACACTGGGATTGGCGTTCAGCACTTCCTGCTCGCGCTGCGGATTCAGCTCGACCCAGCGACGGATCGATTGCGCCGATGCCTGATCGAGTGTCATCTGGCCCTGATCGACGAGGTAACGACCGATGGAGCGATACGGCTGTCCGTTCTGGTCGGCATATGCCATGCGCACCACACTGCCATCGGTCAGCTGGACGCGACCCGAGCCCTGCACTTCCAGGAAGAATGCATCGACCGCGTTATCGACCCAGAGGAGTTCCTTGCCTTTCAACGCTGGCTTGCCGGAAATTTCTCCGCGCGTGTAGTACGGCACCACTTTCTTCCCCTCCACGCGTCCGCGCACTCGCTTGCCCTTCAACTCAGGAAAGAGTTCCCCCAGATCGACCGTAAGCAAATCATCGGGCGGTGCGAACAGCGGCACCGGAAAAGCGGTCGACGGTTTGCGCGAGCCGCGCAGCAGCGGTTCGTAGTAGCCAGTGATCAGGCCGGTATCCACCACTTCATGCAGCCCCGCGGTCTGCACGATGCGATGGGGCGTGAAATTCGATTCGAAGAACTGGCGCGGGTTCGTCGCCGCTGACGAGGCTGCACACACACCTGACCACGCCGGGCGCGCGCCGATGGCGCGGCAGCTTTTCCGAAATGCCTCCCAGGCGTCCTGCACCTGATCTGCCTGCCAGCCATCCACCTTGCTCCACGCCGATGGCTCGTAGAGAACTTTGGGCGGCGTGATGACGGGGGGTGGTTTCTGCTGCGGCGTAGTCACGCAGCCGTGAATGAACGCCAGCGTGATCACCAGCAGCGCAGGACGTACAACTCTCGTCATCTCGATACTCATTCACATAGTCGGAGGCGAAGTATGCCTGACCTGCCTGGAGCAAATTGCGGCTGACCCGGTTGTCACGCTGCCTTCATGAAGCGCCGCGTACACCTCGTCGCGCAGTTCGTTCGCGTGGTTCGACGTGAGTGTGCGAGCCACGTCGCGACAGCCTGCGCAGCATCGCAAATCGTCTGCTGCATGAGCATCCGCATCGCGTGCAGACATCGGTGAGATCGTGCGACGACAGGCCTCCGCATCTGGCGTGCGGACGGCCGGAACGCCCGACCCGTCGGCCGGGCAAGGCGGTCAATGGGGACGAAAGTCGATCCGGCGCCCGCTGGGGACGCAGAAGATATCGATGGGGTTGGAGCGCCCGCGCAGCACCATGGGCGGCAGGGCCAGCGCCTCGACGTCCATGCCTGCACCGTCCAGCGACGTCATGACCGCCTGTGAGAACAGCAACTCCCCAGCCCGGGCACGCTGGGCGAGTCGCGCAGCGACGTTTACCGTGTCGCCGATGATGGTGTAGTTCATGTAGGACGCCGAGCCCACGTTGCCTGCGATGACTTCACCGACATTGATGCCGATACCGAGGCCAGTCTCGATCTCGTGAGTTGTCTGCCAGCGATCCGCGAGCTGGCCAAACCGGACCAGCATCTGGCGCGCTGCCAGCATGGCACGTTGCGGACCGTCAGCCTGTTCGACCGGCACACCGAAGCCCACCAGCAGACTGTCGCCCGCCATGTTGAAGATGGTGCCGTCGTATTCGAACGTCACGTCCGTGAGCAGGCCGAAGAACTCATTGAGCAATCCAACGACTTCGCCCGGTGCAAGGCGCTCCGACAGTGCGGTGAATCCACGCATATCGGCAAACATCACCGCAGCCGGCGTACGTGCATTGGTGCCTGTCAGCACCAGGTCGCGCAGCTCCGGATTGTCGAGAATGTGGTCGGCGACCTTGGGCGAGATGTAGCGTCGGAAAGCCGCGCGAATGACTTCGCGTCGTTTGACCTCGTCCGCGAGTTGTTCCGCGGCCAGCTGACGGCGTGATGCCGCAGCACGCAACAGGCCATGCACGCGAACCAGGAATTCGTCGCGGCGGATCTGGTGGGTGAGGAAATCGTCGACGCCGGCATCGAAAGCCGCGAGCCGTGACCGCACGGTTCGCGCCAGGGCCAGCAGCGGAACGGCCACCGTCGCAGGGTTCGCTTTGAGGACACGACAGATCCCGGCCACCGACCGGGCATCGACATCGATCGAAACGACGATCAGATCGGGGGTACGCCGCGCGACGCTGGCAATGACCTCGTCGTGAGAGACGACGTCGTCGACACTGATGTCGGAGCCTTCGAGCATCCGGACCAGCAATGCATGACTTTCGGACCGATCACCAACAAAAAATGCTCTGTAAGAGCTCGACATCCTCACTCCGCTGCCGGTGTCGCCTGGTTCTGCGTCAGACTTCAGCACCGTGCGCCGCCAGCTTAGTTCTTTATGAGCCCTGCCACAAACTCCTGCACGGCCATCGCCGCCAGCCGCTCGCGATCCGCGAACAATGCCTTGATGGATTCAGTCTGCTTCGGCGCGAAGTGCGCCGTCACCGCCATCTCGAACTTCCTGCGCAACACCGGCATGCCTTCGGCGCGACGTTTGCGATGGCCGATCGGGTAATCCACCACCACGCGTGGCGTGGCGCTGCCATCGCGGAAAAACACTCTCACCGCGTTGCCGATGTAACGCTTGTCGGGCGCGTAGTAATCCCTCGTGAAGGTGATGTTTTCGACCACCTGGGTCCGGCTGCGCAACGTGTCGATGCGCGGATCGCTCGCGGTCGCTTCCTCATAGTCTTCGGCCGTCAGACGGCCGAAGATCAGCGCAACGGCAACCATGTACTGGATGCAGTGGTCCCGATCCGCGGGGTTAGCCAGCGGCCCGGTCTTGTCGATGATGCGCACCGCCGACTCCTGGGTCTCGATGACGATGCGATCGATCTGATCCAGTTTGTCGCGCACCTGGTCGTGCAACGTCATCGCCGCCTCTACCGCGGTCTGGCCATGAAACTCGGCCGGGTAGGAAATCTTGAACAGGATGTTCTCCATCACGTAGCTGCCGAACGGCTGCGGGTACACCAGTGGCCTGCCGTCGAACAGCACATCCTGGAATCCCCAGGTCTTCGCCGTCAGCGCCGACGGATAGCCCATCTCTCCGCTCATCGCCATGAGCGCATGGCGCACGCCACGACTCGTGGCGTCGCCCGCGGCCCAGCTCTTGCGCGAACCGGTGTTGGGCGCATGCCGGTACGCACGCAATGCGCCACCATCGATCCAGGCATTCGACAGTGCATTGATGACCTGTTCGCGCGTCCCGCCCAGCATCGCCGTCGTCACGGCGGTACTGGCGACACGCACCAGCAGGACGTGATCGAGCCCGACGCGATTGAAACTGTTTTCCAGCGCCGAGACGCCCTGGATCTCGTGCGCCTTGATCATCGCCGTCAACACATCGCGCATCGTCAGTGGCTTTTGTCCCTGCCCCACGTTGCGACGTGACAGGTAATCGGCAACGGCGAGGATGCCGCCGAGATTGTCGGACGGATGTCCCCATTCGGCGGCGAGCCAGGTATCGTTGAAATCCAGCCAGCGCACCATGGCGCCGATGTTGAACGCCGCCTGCACCGGATCGAGTTCATACGAAGTCCCCGGGACACGCGCGCCACCAGGCATCGTCGCGCCTGGTACGACCGGACCAAGGAGCTTCGTACACGCGGGATACTTGAGCGCCTGGAAACCGCAGGCCAGCGAATCCATCAGGCAATAGAACGCGGTCTCGTATGCAGCGTCGCTGTCGATGGAGTAGGAAAGCGCGTACTCCGCGATGTCGACCAGCACGTGATCGGGTGCGGGCCGGTGAGCGGATCGAAGATCTTGAGCGGACATATGGATGGTATTCGGGTGATCACTGATTCACCCGAACGCTCCCCTCTCTTACTTGCGCGCGTCGAGCGGCACGAACTTGAGATCCTCCGGACCCGTGTAATTCGCACTGGGCCGGATGATCTTGCCGTCGATACGCTGTTCGATCACGTGTGCCGACCAGCCGCTGGTTCGCGCGATCACGAACAGCGGCGTGAACATCGAGGTCGGTACGCCCATCTGGTAGTACGACACGGCCGAGAACCAGTCGAGGTTCGGGAACATGTTCTTGGCGTCCTTCATCACCGATTCCAGTCGCTCGGCGATGTCGAACATTTTCATGTCACCCGCGTCCTGTGCAAGCTTGCGCGCCACTTCCTTGATGACCTGGTTGCGCGGATCGGAAATCGTGTAAACGGGATGGCCAAAGCCGATCACCACTTCCTTGTTCGCGACCCGGGCGCGAATGTCCTGCTCGGCTTCGTCTGGCGTGTCGTAGCGCTGCTGGATCTCGAAGGCCACCTCATTGGCGCCGCCGTGCTTCGGTCCGCGCAATGCGCCGATCGCGCCGGTGATCGCCGAGTACATGTCGGAGCCCGTGCCGGCGATGACGCGACCGGTGAATGTCGAGGCGTTGAATTCGTGTTCGGCGTACAGAATGAGCGAGGTGTGCATCGCATGCACCCACTCCTTCGACGGGCGCTTCTGATGCAGCAGGTGCAGGAAATGTCCGCCGATCGAATCGTCGTCGGTCTCCACGTCGATGCGCCTGCCGGCGTAGCTGTAGTGATACCAGTACGCGAGCATCGAGCCGAGGCTGGCGATGAGGCGATCGGCGATGTCGCGCGCGCCGGCGACGTTGTGATCGTCCTTCTCCGGCAACACGCAACCGAGTGCCGAAACGCCCGTGCGCATCACGTCCATCGGATGGCTCGCCGCCGGCAGTTGCTCGAGCACGGCCTTCACAGCCGCAGGCACCGAGCGCAGCGACTTGAGCTTCATCTTGTAGCCCGCCAGTTCGGCATGATTCGGCAGCTTGCCGTGAATCAGCAGGTAGGCAATTTCCTCGAACTCGGAACTCGTCGCGATATCTAGAATGTCGTAACCGCGATAGTGCAGATCGTTGCCGCTGCGGCCGACGGTACACAGCGCGGTGTTGCCGGCGGTGACACCCGACAGGGCGACGGATTTCTTGGGCTTGAAGCCTGCGATGGGTTCACTCATCACGCATCCCCTCACGGTCGGCATTTATTTATGGAAGATGAGAAAATCGATCAGACAGTCCTGAACAGTTCGCACGAGGAAACACGCGGAGTGCCTGCAGCGCGCCGGATCGTACCGGGATTACCCCGTCAATTCCACGCAGACAGGCCTGAAAGAAAAAAGGCGGATCGGGCATCACGCCCGATCCGCCTGTAGCGGAATCAGTCGCCTGAAGAATACGATCAGGCCGACACGACCTCGATGCGTCGCGGCTGCGCCTTCGCCTGCTTCGGGATCGTCACCTCGAGGATGCCATCGCGTCCAGTCGCACGGACCGCCGCGGCATCCACCGTATCCGGCAGCGTGAAGCGACGATGAAAGCGACCCTGCGGGCGCTCGCGCCGGCTGCGCTCTACACCGTCGTTCGCGAGTTCGACCGGACGTTCGCCGCTGATCGTGAGCACACCCTGATCGAGCGTGATGTCGATAGCGCTTGCATTGACGCCGGGCACATCGAACTTCAGCACGAAACGATCGCTGTACTCGAGAATGTCCGCCGACGGGATCCAATCTGCGGTCGCCGACGAGCCGACGTCGGCATTCGCCGCAGACTGGGAATCGAAAATGCGATTGATCTGGCGATGCAGTTGATTCAGCGCATCCCAGGAAGATTCATAGCGAGCAAGTGCCATGGTGCTGGTCTCCAAAAAAACAAGGGTATGAACAACTGCTGACGACGGGCGGGAAACCCTGTGACCCCTGAATAGGGCCCGCAGAAACCGTTTCAAGGGCTGCAGTCGCAGAGGCTCGGGTACACTCCGGGCACCTGCTTCCGCGGACTCGTTCATGTTGACAATGCCCCGCCTCGCGGTCCTCGCGGCAATGCTCATCGCCAGCGTCCCCGCACTTGCAGCGACCTACGATGCGCACTACCGCGTCGAAGCCGACCCGGCTGTCGGTAATCTGCGCGTCGAACTGAAACTCTCGGGGGAACAACTGCCGGGCAAGCTCGTGTTCTCGATCGATCCCCAGCGTCATCGCAATTTCACGTCGACCGACAGCGTCGAGATCCAGGGCGCCAGCGTGACCTGGCGGCCGCGCGGCAAGTACTCGCGGCTCCATTACGACTTCGTCGTGAATCATGAGCGCGCGCCCGGGCGTTTCGATTCGCTGATGACGCAGGACTGGGCACTTTTCAGGGCCGACAAGCTGGTGCCGCGGGTGCGCGTCACCGCGGCACGCGGACTCGAATCCCGCGCCACGATGGAATTCCAATTGCCTGCGCAGTGGACCGCCGTCAGCGCCTACCCGACGACATCGGACGAGTTGATGCAGATCGACGATCCAGAACGGCGCTTCGACCGGCCGCTGGGCTGGATGCTGATCGGCAAACTCGGCAAGCGCAGCGAATCGATCGGCGGCGTGCAGACGATTGTGGCCGCACCCGCCGGCGACAATGCCCGTCGGCAGGACATGCTGTCGTTCCTGAACTGGAATCTGCCGCACTTGCTCGGCGTGTTTCCGGAATTCCCGCGACGGCTGCTGGTGGTGTCAGCGGGCGATCCTCTGTGGCGGGGTGGCCTGTCGGCACCCGCGTCGTTATTCCTGCACGCCAGCCGTCCGCTCATCAGCGAGAACCGGACGAGCACACTGCTGCATGAACTCGTCCATGTGGCGATGGGCATTCATGGCGATGGGGAAAGCGACTGGATCGTCGAAGGCCTCGCCGAGTACTACTCGATCGAGACGCTGCACCGCTCCGGCGGGATCAGTGAGCAGCGCTATACGGAAGCGATGGAACGTCTCGCCAAGTGGGGCAGCAGCTCGATCAATCTGATGAGCGAAAAATCCTCGGGTGCAACGACGGCACGAGCCGTCATCGTCATGCGCGAGGTCGATGCTGAGATCCGCTCGTTGACCAGGGGCAAGGCCAGTCTCGACGACGTGGCGCGTGAACTGGCCCGCCGTCGCGGCGAAGTCTCTCTCGAGCTTCTGCAGGCAACGGCTCAGAAGATTGCCGGCAACCCTCTCAAGTCGCTGGACCGGGCGACACTGTCCGGCCAGACGGCGAAGCCAGCACCAACTCCGTAATCCTGGTCGCCGTTTCCAGCGCCCGCAGACCATCTTCGCCGGTCACGACTGGCGCGGACTTTTCCCGGATCGCCTTCAGGAACGCGGCGATCTCATCGCGTAACGCATCGCCCTGGTCGTAAGACTCTTCTTCGATAGCGACCTGCGCGGGCGACTCGACAGGCGCAGCGTCCTTCTTGCGGATCACCGTCAGGATCTTCTGCTGCATGTCGATCGACAGGTAGGCATCGTCCTGGAAGATGCGGATCTTGCGCTCCTGTTTGAGGCTCACCCGGCTCGCCGTCGTGTTGGCGACACAGCCGCCGCGGAAGCGGATGCGCGCGTTGACGATATCGATCTCGCCCGAGAAGACCTGGGCGCCGACCGCATCGATGCTCTCGATCGGCTGGCCCACCAATTCCTGGATCAGGTCGATGTCATGAATCATGAGGTCGAGCACGACGCTGACGTCGGTGCCGCGCTGCTTGAAGGGCGCCAGGCGATGCGATTCGACGAAACGTGGCGTCTGCAGCTTGCTGACAGCGGCCACGATCGCGGGATTGAAGCGCTCGAGATGGCC
Source organism: Povalibacter sp. (assembly GCF_036520495.1). Lineage (GTDB taxonomy): Bacteria > Pseudomonadota > Gammaproteobacteria > Steroidobacterales > Steroidobacteraceae > Steroidobacter. The sequence goes on from NZ_DATDJO010000046.1 coordinate 12,848, forward strand.
GACCTGCAATACGCAACCACGCTGCGCCGCCGCTGCAACCATCTCGCGCGCCTGGACCACGGTGGTCGCGATCGGCTTTTCGACCAGCACGTGAACCCCCCGCTCCAGCGCCGCCATGGCAACTGCATGGTGCAGCGGCGTAGGCACAGCAATGCTGATCGCATCGACGCGGTCGAGAATGGCGAGATAGTCGGTCGACGCTTCGACGCCCAGTTCGGTCGCGACTCGTTGCGCTGCCTCGGCATTGGCGTCGACCACCGCCACGAGCTGCGAGCCTTCGATCTGACGATACTTCTGCGCATGGAAACGCCCGAGGTAGCCCACGCCAATGACGGCTGTCCTCAGATTCCCGGCGCCTGCTTCGCTGCTCATATGTATTACCTCAACCTGGTGGCGGCCGGGATGATAACGGTTGTGTCGGGCGACGTAGTTGCAGTGATGGTGCGCAGCCCCCAAGATGCGCGCGCCCTCCGATTCAATCGCAACTCATGACGCGCAGATCACCTGAATCGACACCCGCCAACCCGCCACGCAGCCGCTCTCTGCGGGTCGAAATGATCGTCGGCAGCCTGTTGCTGGCCTTCGGCTTGTTTGCTCTGCCGGGGCTGGTGTTCTGGGCGGGCGGCGAGCTGCTCGGGCCCTATGGCAAGGACGCGGGCATGGGCACGTTCTATGGCGATTTCTATGCCGGTCTGGCGTCCGGCGCCGCTCGCACCTGGATGCTGGCCCTTGGCCCGCTGGTGGCGATCGGGCTGATCCGGCTGCTGTTCCTGCGGCGTCACGACCCGCGCTCGCACGACAATGTCGCTGCGCCGCCCCCGGCCCGCTCGATGGCCGATCCACGACGTGTCGAACCGCGCGTCAGCCTCGACTAAGTGACAGTTTTTTCGACAGGCACAGGGGCTACGGGAAGAGCGTGACGGCTTTCACAATTCCGCCAGGTCGCCATCAGCCAACCTGCCGCGGCAGGTAAGCTCCAACGCACAACAAGCAGATTCGCTGACCTTTTTTGGGAAGACGCTTTATGTGGTTCGCCAGACTTTTCGGCGGACGGGACGATGGCAGTAACGATGAACTGCCCACCGCAACCGCTCCGCAGCGGCCAGTCCCCGGTCCTTCCGTCGCAGCAGTGACGTGCGCGCCGCCGGTACAGAACAGCACGAAGGCAGTGCCGAAGAAGCCCGCCGGGTTCGATCCTTACAACAGCGGCACGTTCGAGCGCGGCAAAGCCTGGGAACGCATCGGCCGCCGCTGATCGTCGCCGCCGGTCGGCCGGTCCCCGGCCATTCCGGCGATTTCACTGCCCCGCTTCATTGACCACGCCGGTGCGGCCCGCGTACGCTCGGACGCGTTCAGATCGACGGGGGATTAGTGATTGAATCTGACGGAATTGTCATCTGAGCGAACCATCGCAGTGCGATTGCGGGAAATTCATTCCGCCTCATTCGCTTTTGGGGCTTTCCCTCATGTCCCGCAACTCACCCCGGCCAGTAAAACGATACTGTGACCGCGAGCCCGATCCACATCGCGACCTGCGCCAGCCAGCGCCAGTTCAGTTCCTTCAGGCTACTGTACAGAGCAAGACCGGAGACGACCGACAGTGCGGCGAACATGCCGCTACTACGCAGCAAGGGCGCAAACTCCGTGGCTAACTGCGGATGCCGGCCCTGCAGCACCAGGTAAATGACCAGAACGCCGCATAATCCGAAGGTAATGGCCGCTGCGGAGCCGAACAGGATGGCATTGAGTGCTGCAAGTGGACGCATGATGAGGAATTCCGCGGTATCCAGTGTCTGTAAGTGGACGACAGGTCCGGGTCCGGGCGAGCATTGAGCCCTTCACCGACCAGACTTTAGCTTCGACCGTGCAACTGACACCGATTTCGAGACGTTGGCAGACGACAGATTGAGGACGAGAAACAGTGTACCAGCCTCCGCGTGACAGCCAGTCCAGCCCCAGCGGCGCCTATACAGCGCCACGCCGGTTCACTTTGCTGTTCAGTCTTCCGGCTCTGCTGATCGCCTGCGCGCTGCTTGCCGGCACCGCACAGGCTCCGGTGGCGAACGCAGTCGCGACTGCATCGACGCAGGATCTGTCCCCCACCGAACGCCAGCGCCGCGTCAGCAAGCTCGTCAGCAACGTGATCGAGCGCTCGCACTACCGCCAGTCGCCGATCAACGATCCCGTCTCTTCGCTGGTGCTGGACCGCTTCGTCGAACAGCTCGACGGCGGCCGCAGCTACTTCCTAGCCAGCGACGTCGCCGAGTTCGAGCGCTACCGCTACCAGCTCGACGATGCAGTGGTGTCCGGCAAGCTGGAACCGGTCTTCGCCATCTTCAATCGCTTTCAGGTACGCAACCGCGAGCGCATCGCCTACGCGCTGGAACTTCTCAAGACCGAACCCGATTTTTCCGTCGACGAGTACTTCGAGTTCGACCGGGCAAAGGCCCCTTGGGCGAAATCGCCGGCAGACCTGAACGAGATCTGGCGTCAGCGCGTCAAGAACGATGCGGTGTCCCTGATGCTGACCGAGAAGCCGTGGGCCGAAACCCGCGATGTGCTGCAGAAGCGTTACGAGCGCGTTCTGAAACGCACCGAGCAGATCACCAGCGATGACATCTTCGAAGTGTTCATGAATGCCTTCGCGCACGTCTTCGATCCGCATTCGAGCTATTTCTCGCCGCGCAATTCCGAGGAATACCGCATCCAGATGAGCCTGTCGTATGAAGGCATCGGCGCGTCGCTGCAGCTGGTCGACGACTACGTCACGGTGCTGAACGTGCTGCCCGGCGGCGCGGCGGCAGCCAGCAGCCAGATCAACGTGAACGATCGCATCATCGCCGTCGGCGAAGGCCGCAACGGCAAGCCGGTCGATGTCGTGGGTTGGCGTCTCGATGACGTCGTGCAGCTGATCCGCGGCAAGGTCAATACGACCGTGCACCTGCAGATCCTGCCCGCGGGCGCAGCGCCGGGATCGCCGCAGAAGGATATCTACCTGACCCGCAGCAAGGTCACGCTCGAAGCCCAGGCCTCGAAGAAGGAAATCCGCAAGGTCAAACGCGGCGACGCCGAACTGACCATCGGCATCATCAACGTGCCGAGCTTCTACCAGGACTTCGAAGCCAAATCGGCTGGCGAGAAGGAATACCGCAGCACCACCCGCGACGTGCGCAAACTCATCGAGGAATTGCGTGCTGAGAAAATGGACGCGCTGGTCATGGATCTGCGAGGCAATGGCGGTGGTCATCTCACCGAAGCCACTGCCCTCTCCGGCCTCTTCATCCCGGCCGGGCCCATCGTGCAACTGCGCGAGACCGGCGGTCGCGTCGAAGTGCTCGACGATCCGGAGCCGACGATCGCGTGGGATGGACCGATGATCGTCCTGGTCGATCGCTTCAGTGCCTCCGCCTCCGAAATCTTCGCTGCGGCGATTCAGGACTATGGCCGCGGCGTGGTCGTCGGCCAGCAGACCTACGGCAAGGGCTCGGTACAGAACCTGTATCCGCTCGATCGCTATGCATTGGGACCCGAACCAGGCTTCGGCCAGCTCACGGTCACGATCGGCAAGTATTATCGCGTGACGGGTGAAAGCACCCAGCACCGCGGCGTGCAGCCGGATATCTCGATGCCCACCGCGATCAGCACTGAAGAAGTGGGCGAAAGCACACGCGAGAGCGCCCTGCCCTGGGATCGCATCCGCCCGGTCGAGTTTGGTCGCGAGGCTCAGCTCACCCAGGCGGTCGCCACGCTGGAGCAGTCGCACCAGCGCCGTATCGCAGAGGATGCGGATTTCGTGTCGCTCCTCGGCGATCTGGACTCCTTCGAGAAGGTCCGCAGCCAGAAGAAGGTATCGCTGAGCCTGCAGAAACGGATCGCTGAACGTGAAGCGCAGGAAGCCGAACGACTGGCGCGCGAGAACAAGCGCCGCGCCGCGCACGGCCTCGCGCCCGTCGCCAAGATGGCGGATCTGAATCCCACGGATACGCCCGATCCGACGCTGGCAGAGGCCGCAGAGATTGCGGCCGACATGAGCGGCATCGGGACGTTGTATCTGTCGAAGCTCAAGAACGACGGCGGTACAGCGGCGACGCCCTGACCGGCGCAGACGGCGGGCGGCAGACACACCATCTGCCGGCCCGCGCGCTGCTACTTCAGCAGCGCCGCGTAGACATCCCAGTAGTCGTCCACCAGCACGTTGATTCCCGTCCGGTTGATGCTTTCCAGCCCCGACACCGGGAACGCCGGCAGTGAGAGCGTACCGATCGAATCGGTGAGCGGCGTCGTGTCGGCGTCACTGCGGTACGTAGCACGTGCGCGCAAGGCATCGGTGTACTCCTTGAGGCCACCGAGGTCCTCGCTGTCCCTGTTCGCGAGTTGCTTGGCCTCCCGCAACAGCCCCATGAGCTTCACGCAGTCCTCCGGACTACCGTAACGCAGATCGAAAACGGTCTTGGAGGTGGCTTCCTTGGCGAGCATCGCCAGACCGCCTGATGACAGCAGTCCCACGAGCTGTTGCGCGTAGGCGATCACCGCAGTGTTCACGACTCGCCTGCCGTCGATGGAAATGCCGGCGAACGCCGGTGGTTGCTGCTCTTCTGCGTCAGCGCGATCATCCGAGAGGTCGGTGACGCGCGTTACCGACTCGTCCCACTGCGAGCGTGTGTCCTCGATCTGCTCCGCGAGTTTTCTGCGCCGGGAGTAATTCCAGAATCCGCGTCGAGAGACGAGCTGGGCTTCGAATTGCTTGAGCTGCGCCTCGAGCTGCTCGGCCCTGGTACGCGCTTCGCTGATGCGTCGATCCAGGTCTGCCACCTGCCGGCGGCGCGTCTGGTCGAACTCGATCAATTGGCGACGGCGTTCGCGATCCTGTTGCTGGCTCTGCAGTTGCAGCGAGAAACGAGCCAGCCGCGCTGCGCAGGAGGACCATAGCGCGCGCAACTGGAAATACACGAGAGCGTGAGCGGCGACATCGGGATCGCCGAGATGCAATTCCAGTTCGGCCAGCCTTTCACCGGCCCGCACCAGCTCGGCTTCCTGCCTTTTGAGTTCCTCGATCAGTTCATGGCGTTCTTCCTGGAGTCGGCTTAATTCCTTCTTGAGCTCGGCACGATTCCAGTAAAGGCGCAGCAGTCGCTCCTCTTCGTCCGCCTGGCGCGCGCCCGTGAGAAGTTGACCCAGTCGATCCGAGATACCCATGAAGAAGGCGCGATGCCGGGACCGGGACGCAGTTGCGAATCAGCGCGCTATCGCGAGCGCGGGTGCTGAGAGCGACCCGGCAAAGCGATGGCCCCGCTCGACGCAATAGTCCAGCCACTTGTTGAGCATGACGTTGCGCAGCCAGCGGTCGCCGAGTGCGTGTGCCAGCGTCGAGCGCAGGGATTCGAGCATGGTGTGACGATGCCAGCGGGCGCAGGACTGGACCTCGGCGAGCCTCGCGTCGTGATAAATGCGAATCTGCAGGTCCGGATCCGCGAGCACGGTGGTTTCGTCTTCGAAGAGGTACGTGAGTGTCAGGGTCGTCGTGTAGCGGCAGCGCTCTTCGATCCGCAGGTGCAGCGGACAGTCATTCGTCACCACGGACACGGCAGCGTCATCGATTGCAGACAGATCTGCGATCAGCCATCCAAGACGGATGTAATTGCTTTCGTAGAGCGACATGAGGCTCACGAAGCTTGCGGGGCGCGCCCGCCAGCTCACTGCACAGTCAGTGTCAGTCTGCAGCTCCGCGACGTTCATGACTTGAATATAGCACAGCAAATTTACCTGTCTGCCGCACCACTGAGACGTGTGTCACGGGCGCAAACGACGCTCGACACCGGTCTTGTCGAGGATCCTGCTGGCGATTTCCTCGATCGAACATTCCGTGGTGTTGATGTAGGGAATCCCGTAACGCCGGAAGAGTCCTTCCGCTGCACGCAACTCGTAGTCGACCTGGGCCGGCGACGCGTAACGACTGTTGGGTTTGCGCTCGTTGCGGATCTGCTGCAAGCGCTCGGAAGCAATCGTCAGACCGTACAGCTTCTTCTCGTAACGCATCAGCGAGTTCGGCAATCGACCTGATTCGAACTCTTCATCGGCGAACGGATAGTTGGCAGCAAAGATGCCGTACTGCAGCGCCAGGTACAGACAGGTGGGAGTTTTTCCGGAACGCGAGACGCCTACCAGAATCAGATCCGCCCGATCGTAATCGTGTGCGATTCCGCCATCGTCATTGGCCAGCGCAAAATTCGTGGCATTGATGCGCAACGTGTAGGCGCCGAGATCCTGCATGCCATGAGCCTTGCCCTGCGCACGCGACGACTTCACCTGCAACTCGATTTCGAGCGGCCCCAGGAACGCGTCGAAGAAATCGAGGAACAAACCATTGGCGTGCTTGATTACCTCGCGCAGATCCTCCTGCACCAGCGTGCTGAAGACGACGGGCCGAATGCCCTCCGCTTCGCCGGTGGAGTTGATCTTTCTGACCGCTTCTTCCGCCTTGTCAATCGTGGATATAAATGGCAAAGTCACCTGTCGAAATGCCTGCCCGTCGAACTGTGTCAGGAGGCTGTGACCCATCGTTTCCGCGGTCACGCCAGTCTGGTCCGACACAAAAAAAACCGTCCGTCGTTCCATTCACTTCCCCGTTGCCAAGCAATCGGTCGATCCTCTCACACACGAGACGCATTCAAGCGTTCTGAGCGGCCCGTGTTCGTCGTAGAATCGCCGCCCTTGAGTGTTCACCCCCGCACGGCGTAGATCAAGAGGAATCCCTTTGACTGCTTATATCCTGCCCTTCGAGAAAGTAGGTCGGCACGACGTCGACACAGTTGGTGGCAAGAACTCCTCGCTGGGCGAAATGATCAGCCACCTTGCCAAGATGGGAGTCACCGTCCCCGGCGGCTTCGCCACCACGGCTCAGGCGTATCGCGACTTCCTGGCGCACAACGGTCTTGCCGGTCGCATTTCACAGGCCCTCGCCTCCCTGGATGTCGACGATGTCGACAAACTTGGGACGGTGGGAGCAGAGATCCGCAGCTGGATTCTTGCGACGCCATTCCCGCCGCGGCTGGAACAGGAAGTGCTCGAGGCATTCGAGAAGATGAGCGACGGTCGCGACATCGCAGTCGCAGTACGCTCATCGGCCACTGCCGAGGATCTGCCCGATGCATCGTTCGCGGGCCAGCAGGAAACCTTCCTCAACGTGCGTGGCCGCGATGCACTTCTGAAATGCATGCATGAAGTGTTCGCCTCGTTGTTCAACGATCGCGCCATTGCCTATCGCGTGCATCAGGGATTTGCTCACGACCAGGTAGCCCTGTCGGCGGGCGTTCAGTTCATGGTGCGTTCCGACGTCGGCTCGAGCGGCGTCATGTTCACGCTCGATACCGACTCCGGCTTCCGCAATGTCGTGTTCATCACGGCGTCGTACGGTCTCGGCGAAACGGTCGTGCAAGGCGCCGTGAATCCCGACGAGTTCTATGTCTACAAGCCCGCGGTTCGCTCTGGTCACGAAGCCGTGCTCCGTCGCACGCTCGGCGCCAAGGCGATCAAGATGATCTATGCAGCGCCAGGCAGCGCGGAACGCATCGCGACCGTCGATGTGTCGACCGAGGACCGCCGCCGCTTCTCGATCAGCGATGAGGACGTCCTGGATCTTTCCCGCCAGGCGCTCATCATCGAGGAGCACTACGGTTGCCCGATGGACATCGAATGGGGCAAGGACGGCGAGACCGGCAAGATCTACATCCTGCAGGCGCGTCCGGAAACCGTGCAGAGCCGCGCCGGCAGAACCATTCAGCGCTTCTCCCTCAAGGCCCAGAAGACCGCAGTACTGACCACCGGTCGCTCCATCGGCCAGCGCATCGGCGCAGGCCCTGCCCGCATCATTCGCAATGTGAAGGAAATGACCCGCGTGCAGAGCGGTGACGTTCTCGTCGCCGACATGACCGATCCCGACTGGGAACCGGTGATGAAGCGCGCGTCGGCCATCGTGACCAATCGCGGCGGACGCACCTGCCACGCCGCCATCATCGCGCGCGAACTCGGCATTCCCGCCGTCGTCGGCTGCGGCGATGCGACAGAGAAGATTCTCGAAGGCGCCGGCGTGACGGTCTCGTGCGCCGAGGGCGACACCGGCTTCGTATACGAAGGGGAACTGGCCTTCGAGCAAAAAAATATCGAGCTCGATTCGCTGCCGGCGATACCGACCAAGATCATGATGAACGTCGGCAATCCGGATCGTGCGTTCGACTTCGCCGGCATTCCCAACCACGGCGTCGGCCTCGCACGACTCGAGTTCATCATCAATCGCATGATCGGTGTGCATCCGCGTGCGTTGCTGGAATTCGACAAGCTGCCGCAGGACCTGCAGCAAACGATTCGCCGCCAGATGTCCGGCTATTCCGATCCGGTGTCGTTCTACATCGACAAACTCTGCGAAGGCATCGGCACGATCGCCGCCGCGTTTGCACCTGAGCCCGTGATCGTGCGCCTGTCCGACTTCAAGTCGAACGAGTACGCCAACCTGATCGGCGGACCGCAGTACGAGCCCCACGAAGAGAATCCGATGATCGGCTTCCGCGGCGCGGCGCGTTATATCGACGAAGCCTTCCGGCCCTGCTTCGAGCTGGAATGCCGTGCCCTGAAGCGCGTGCGCGAGAAGATGGGACTGACCAACGTGCAGGTGATGGTGCCCTTCGTGCGCACGCTGAAGGAAGCCGAGCAGGTCACGCAGCTGCTCGCCGCCAATGGTCTCAAGCGCGGTGAAAACGGCCTGAAGATCATCATGATGTGCGAACTGCCGACCAACGCATTGCTGGCGGAGCGCTACCTGGAGTTCTTCGACGGCATGTCGATCGGCTCGAATGACATGACGCAGCTGACGCTCGGCCTCGACCGTGACTCCGCCATCATCGCGAAGCTGTTCGACGAACGCGACGATGCAGTGAAGGCGCTACTGAAGATGGCGATCGATGCCTGCCGCAAGACGGGCAAGTACGTCGGCATCTGCGGCCAGGGTCCTTCGGATCACCCCGATCTGGCCCGCTGGCTGGTCGAGCAGGGCATCGAGAGCATGTCGCTCAATCCGGATACGGTCGTGGAAACGTGGCTGTTCCTGGCAGGCAATAAGGTCTGACGATTACTTCGTCCAGACCAGCAACCTGTTTTTCGCTGGCAGGGAATAATCCGCTGCGAACTTGAGTTCGCAGCGGCTTCCCAGCGCCAGCAACGCCTGGTCATCTCGAATCCCCATCTCCGGATTGCGCGCACGCAGTGATTCATCGAAGACGCGATTGGAATCGCTGGTGAACTGTCCGTTGCGATTGAACGGACCGTAGAGACAGAAACACCCTCCCGGCTCCAGCGCCACGCTCACTCCCGCGAACATGGCCTCGACTTCCCGCCAGCTCATGATGTGGCCCGTGTTGGCGCTGAACGCATAGAGCGCCTCGCGCACCGGCCAGATCTCCTGACGAACATCGAGCGCCAGCGGACCGTGCAGGTTGGGCAGCGCCGCCGCCTCGAACCACGAGCGGATGCCTTCCAGGTTTTCCTCGCGATCCGTCGACGTCCATTCCAGGTGCGGCAGGTTTGCGGCGAAATGAACGGCATGCTGGCCGGTACCCGCACCGATCTCCAGCACTACTCCTTTGCGCAGGAACCACGATCTCAGCACGCCGAGAATCGGCTCCTTGTTGCGTTCGCACGCTTCGGAGTACGGCTGGAGCATCAGGACAAGCGCAGAAAGTGCGCCCGGTAATGAGCGAGCTCGCGGATGGAGTCGCGAATATCATCGAGCGCCAGGTGCGTGGACGCCTTCTGAAAACTGCTGTGCACGTCCGGCGCCCAGCGTCGCGCCAGCTCTTTGAGCGTGCTGACATCCAGGTTGCGGTAGTGGAAGTAGCGCTCGAGATCTTTCATCTCGCGCGCCATGAAGCGGCGATCCTGGCAGATACTGTTGCCGCACATCGGCGAGACACCCGGATCGACCCATTGGCGCAGAAATTCCACCGTGCGACGTTCGGCCTCCGCAGTGGTCACCGTACTGGCGCGAACTCGTGCGGCGAGCCCGGACGATGCATGCTGCCGTCGATTCCAGTCATCCATGGCGTCGAGCACTGCGTTCGGCTGATGAATGGCCAGCACCGGCCCTTCGGCCAGTATATTGAGGTACTTGTCCGTCACCACTGTCGCTATTTCGATGATGCGATCGGACTCGGGCTTGAGTCCCGTCATCTCCAGGTCGATCCAGATAAGTCGTGTCGGATCTCGGTCGTTCACATCAATCCCCTAGAATGTCGCGGCGTTGCCCATCATAACAGCAGCCGTTAAGCTCCCGATCGACCCATTTCTGCGCCGATTCGTTCATTCCCGCCAGGAACCCGATGCATTGGTTCACCCTGCTGTTCGTGCTGCTGCTGATGCTCTCTACGCTGCTGCGTAGCTGGCTCAATCAACGACAGATCGCTGCGGTGGCCCGGCATCGCGAGAAAGTGCCGGACGCCTTTGCGGGTCAGGTGGACCTCGATTCGCATCGCAAGGCAGCCGACTACACCGTCGCCCTGGGCGGACTGAATCGCTGGGACATCCTGCTCGACGCGCTGGTCGCCCTGGCGTTCACGCTGGGTGGCGGCATCCAGGCCATCGACCACCTCTGGCAGGCTGCAACGCTCTCCCCGGTCTGGCACGGCACTGTCGTCGTGCTGTCGACGCTGCTGGCGATGTCCGCCATCGGTCTGCCATTGTCGATCTACCGCACCTTCGGTATCGAGGCGCACTTCGGCTTCAATCGCATGACGGCCGGCCTGTTCATCGCCGACCTGCTGAAGGGCCTGCTGCTGATGCTGCTGCTCGGCGGCCCCCTCCTCTATGTGATTCTGTATCTCATGCAGCGCGCCGGCTCGTTGTGGTGGCTATATGCATGGGGAGTCTGGACGGCCTTCACCCTGTTCATCACCTGGGCCTGGCCCACGTTCATCGCGCCGCTGTTCAACAAGTTCACTCCCCTGGGGGACGAGGCGCTGAAGCAGCGCACCGAATCCCTGCTGCAACGCTGCGGCTTCGCGTCCCAGGGCGTGTTCGTCATGGACGGATCCCGACGCTCCGTCCACGGCAACGCCTACTTCACCGGTGTCGGGCGCAACAAACGCATCGTGTTCTTCGATACGCTGATCGAGCGCCTGCATGGCGCGGAGATCGAGGCCGTACTGGCCCATGAGCTGGGGCACTTCCGCCTGCATCACGTGCGCTCGCGCCTGATTCTCTCGCTGCTGTTCGGACTTGGCGGACTTGCGCTGCTCGGCTTGCTGGCCGCCTGGCCGCCTTTCTATCAGGCGCTGGGCATCGGCCAGCCGTCAGCACACGCAGCACTGCTGCTGTTCATGCTGGTGCTGCCGACGTTCACGTTCTTCCTGACGCCGCTGGGCGCATGGTGGTCGCGCAAGCACGAGTTCGAAGCCGATGAATTCGCCGCGGAGTTCTCCGATGCTGGCAAACTCGCCGAGGCACTGGTAAAGCTGTATCGCGACAACGCGACCACGCTGACACCTGACACGCTGCATTCGACGTTCTATGACTCGCATCCGCCGGCGCTGATCCGCATCGCACGGTTACAACAACTTGCAGCGCAACGCATCTGAGCGACGGGACAGAATCAATATGACTTTCATGAACGCGCCGGTCGAATTCCCCGCGCGCGTCGTCGAGTCTTTCGGTCGCCGGGCCATCGTCCTGACTGCCGACGGCGAACGCCTTGCCGCCGAACTCTTCGGCAAGCGGATCTCGATCGTCTGTGGCGATGAAGTCCAGGTCCGCATGCCAAGACCGGTTGCAGCCGCATCCGGCGATGCCCCCCGAATCGTATCGGTCATGCCGCGCCGCACACTGCTGCAACGCACGGACAGTCGCGGACGCACGGAACCGCTCGCATCGAATCTGACGCTGCTCGCTGCCGTGATCGCACCGGAACCCGTCATCGATGCCTTCGTCGTCGACCGGTACCTGGCAGCGGCGGCCTACTCGCAGATTGACGCGGCCGTCATCGTCAACAAAAGCGACCTGGCGTCCTCGGCAGCGTTCGCAGCGTTGGTGGAGGAATATCGTGCGGCAGGCTATCCGGTCGTATCCGTATCCGCACTCAATCGCGAGGCGATGGACGAGTTGCGCGCGCTGGTGCGCGGGCAATCGATGCTGCTGGCAGGCCAGTCCGGCGTGGGCAAATCGACGCTGACGAATGCATTGATCCCGGATTCCGCACAGCTGACGCGCACGCTCTCCGACTCCACCGGCGAAGGCCGGCATACGACCGTCTCCACCGCTCTCTTTCACATCCCCACCGGCGGCGAACTGATCGACTCACCCGGCGTGCGCGACTTCGCCCCGGCACTGGTCAGCGACGCAATGGTGCAGCAAGGCTGGGCGGAGATCGCGAAGCTTTCACCCAACTGCCGCTTCAACAACTGCCTGCATATGCGCGAACCGGGATGCGCAGTGATCGCGGGCGTGGAAGCCGGCGCTTTCTCGGCACGGCGCTACGAAAGCTACAAGCGGTTGCTCAACCTCATGCGCGACCTGGCGCCGGACTATGAAAGACGCAGGTGACGAGGGTCACGAAAGTGACGCAAGGCTCCTTCCTTACCCTCGTCACTTGTTCTAAAGCGTGTGGCGACCCGCCAGCGCATGAGCCAGCGTCCCCCCGTCGACATATTCGAGTTCCCCGCCGACAGGAACGCCGTGCGCGATGCGACTGGATTTGACCTGGTGACGTGAGGCGATCTCGGCGATGACATGGGCCGTTGCATCACCCTCGACGGTTGCATTGGTGGCGAGGATGGCTTCCTTGATCTCCCCTGCCCTGAACAGCGCGGACAATTCCGTGAATCCCAATTCGTCAGGGCCGATGCCGTCCAGCGGCGACAGGTGCCCCATCAGGACGAAGTAGCACCCGCGATAACTGCCGGACTGCTCGATCGCCGCCACATCCGCCGGCGACTCGACCACGCACAGCAAGGAGTGATCGCGACTGGGCGAGGCGCAGACGGGACACAGCTCGGCCTCCGCGAACATGCGGCAACGCTGACAGCGCCCGATGGCGCCAACCGCTTTCTGCAACGCGTCCGCAATGGCGCTGGCGCCGTTGCGGTCCTTCTCGAGCAGATGGAATGCCATGCGCTGCGCCGACTTCGGCCCGACGCCAGGCAGGCAGCGCAACGTCTCGATGAGACGAACGAGTGTGGGTGGGTAAATCACGCGGGCGAACTGACCCTAGATTGCCGGAGCACTCGTCCGACAACTATCAATTGTCCATTATCAATTATCAATTTCTCAGAACGGCATCTTGAAGCCGGGCGGCAGGTTCATCCCGCCCATCAGGCTCGACATCTTTTCCTGCGACGTCCGCTCGACCTTCTGCACCGCATCGTTCACTGCAGCCGCAATCAGATCCTCGAGCATTTCCTTGTCGTCGGCGCTGATCAACGACGCATCGAGCGCGACGCGCAGCACCTGGTGCTTGCCGGTCATGGTCACTTTCGCCATGCCGCCGCCTGCCTCGCCAATGACCTGCAGGTTGGCGATCTCCGCCTGGGCGCGCTGCATATTGGCTTGCAGCATCTGCGCCTGCTTCATCATGTTGCCGATATTGCCTTTCATGGAAACTCCTCGGAAAAACGTGTTCGGACCGTTGGGCGATGGCGCGTTCGCGCGATCACCGGTCAGTCGGCCGCACCGAATCCGGCTGGACGGTCGCGCCGAATACGTCGCGCATCGCACGAATATTCGGGTCCGCGTCGATGGCACGTCGCGCACCCTGCAAGCGATCGTCCGCCGCAGCCTTCTGTTGACGCGCCGGGGTATGAACCACGGCATCGTCCTGCAAAACGATCTCGAGCTGGATCGTCTCGCCGAAATAACCGGACAGCGCCTGCGTCAGCTTTTCTTCGAGCGCGGGGCGATGGAAGGCATCACCATCGCGGTCGAGCGTCAGGCGGATTTTGCCAGGCTCGCGTGCCGCGAGAACGCAATGGGCGGCGAGCTGACTCACCGGTCCCTGCAAATCCAGATTGGCGACGATCGTGGTCCATTCAGTGCTCACCGGGGCCGGCTTCGCACTGGCACTGGCACTGGCACTCGCACTCGCACTCGCACTGGCACTGCGCTGAGGTGGTGGCGCCGCGGAACTCGCCTGCGCCGGCACAGGACGTGGCAATGATGACGATGATGATGACGTCACTGCGGCACCCTCGTCCGCCACACCGAAAGCGAGCATGCGCAGCAGCGCCATCTCGAATCCGGCGCGCGCATCCGGCGCCAATTCCAGATCGCGACGGCCGACGATCGCAATCTGATAGAAGAGCTGTGTGTCTTCCGGCGTCATGCTGGACGCCAGACGCTTGTAGGCCTCGATGTCTTCAGCCTCGTCCAGCTGCAGATCCGGTACGGCCTGGACGAGTGCAATCTTCTGCAGCACTGCGGCCAGCTCTGCCAGCACCTGGCGATATTCGGGTGCGCGTTCGTCGAGCTGGTCGACGCACTCCAGCACCTTCCTGGCATCGCGCGAGACGATCGCCTCGATGATGCCGAAGACCTGCGCACGGTCGAGCGTGCCCAGCATGGTGCGCGTGTCTTCCGCAGTCAGCTTCGCGCCACCGAAGGCGATGACCTGGTCCAGCAGGCTGAGCGCATCGCGCATGCTGCCTTCCGCCGCGCGCGCCACGAGCCGCAACGCATCCGCTTCGAAATCCAGCTTCTCCGCCTGCGCAATCTCGGTCAGGCGCTTGAAAATCATGCCCGGCGTAAAGCGCTTGAGACTGAACTGCAGGCAGCGCGACAGCACGGTGACCGGCAGCTTCTGCGGATCCGTGGTCGCGAGCAGGAATTTGACGTGCGGGGGCGGCTCTTCGAGCGTCTTGAGCAGCGCATTGAATGAATGCGCCGAGAGCATGTGCACTTCGTCGATCAGGTAGACCTTGTAACGACCGCGGGTCGGCGCGTACTGCACGTTGTCGAGCAGCTCGCGCGTATCGTCGACCTTGGTACGCGAGGCGGCATCGACTTCGATCAGATCGACGAAACGGCCCTCATCGATTTCCTTACATGCTGCACACTGCCCGCAGGGCGTGGCCGTCATCCCCGTCTCGCAGTTCAGCGATTTCGCCAGGATGCGCGCAATCGTCGTCTTGCCCACGCCACGCGTCCCGGTAAACAGGAAAGCGTGATGCACCCTGCCCGTCGTCAGCGCATTGCTGAGCGCACGCATGACGTGCTCCTGACCAGCCAGTTCGCTGAAATTGCGCGGCCGCCATTTGCGAGCGAGTGCGAGATAGGACATGAATGACGTCTGGCTACTGGGTGCTGGCAGGAAAATTCGAGGTCAACTTTACACGACGGGAGCGTCAGCTGGGCTTACTGGCTTACTGGCCAACTGGGCGGAGCCGGACACAGTCACCGACACCATGATGTGAATGGCCTTCTTCCGATCGCTGGCCAGTTCGCCGGTTGGCCAGTGAGCCAGTTGGCCGCCGCGCTGCGCGCGGCAGCGGGCGACGGCCCGCGCCGGCACCTCTCCGGCGCCCGATATCACCGTTACCGTTGCTCCCTTCCGGGCCTGGCGGGGTTCACGGCTGATCGTCGCGGAGAAACCGACGCGAGCCGCCATAGGACCTTATCTGGCCAAAATGGCGTTCGGGCGAGGCCCGAAAAGTGGCCGCGGACTATACCAGTGAACGCGGGACTGCGGACAGCCGTCCTGCAATCACCCTCGCCCACGATAAGTCGCGACACCCTGGTCTGGAATCCACAGATCCGCCGGCGGGCGGCCTGTCTGCCAGAACACATCGATAGGTATCCCGCCGCGCGGATACCAGTACCCGCCGATCCGCAGCCAGCGCGGCGACAGGAACTGCGCGAGCCGATCCGCAATCGCGATGGTGCAATCCTCGTGGAACGCGCCGTGATTGCGGAAAGAACCGAGATACAGCTTCAGCGACTTGCTCTCCACCAGCCAGCGCTTCGGTACGTAGTCGATGACCAGATGTGCGAAATCCGGTTGGCCGGTGACAGGACACAGCGATGTGAACTCCGGCGCGGTGAAGCGAGCGAGATACAGCTTGCCCGGATGGGGATTCGGCACGCGATCGAGCGTCGCCGCCTCCGGTGATTGCGGCAGCGGTACCTCTTTTCCCAGCAGGGACACTTTTGGCTCCGTCGCACCGACGGATTTGCGCTTGGCCATGCAACGATCTCCTACAAATTCTCGGACGCGTAGTCCGCCAGCCGCGAACGTTCGCCCCGGGTCAGCGTGACGTGTCCGGCATGTTCCCAGCCGTTGAACCGATTCACGACGTACGTCAGGCCCGACGTGGTCTCCGTCAGGTACGGCGTGTCGATCTGCGCAATATTACCGAGACACACGAGCTTGGTGCCCGGACCGGCACGCGTCACCAGCGCCTTCATCTGCTTCGGCGTCAGGTTCTGCGCTTCGTCCAGGATCAGGAAGCGATTCAGGAAAGTGCGGCCGCGCATGAAGTTGAGGGAGCGGATCTTGATGCGATTGCGCAGCAGATCGTTGGTCGCCGCCCTGCCCCAGTTGCCACCCTCCTGGCTCTGGGTGAGCACTTCGAGATTGTCCATCAGCGCGCCCATCCACGGCTCCATTTTCTCCTCTTCGGTGCCAGGCAGGAAGCCGATGTCCTCGCCGAGCGGGATCGTCACACGCGTCATGATGATTTCGCTGTAGCGATTGCTTTCGAGCGTCTGCGCCAGGCCCGCCGCCAGCGTCAGCAAGGTCTTGCCTGTTCCGGCAGGACCGAGAATCGTCACAAAGTCGATTTCCGGATCCAGCAGCAGGTTGAGCGCGAAGTTCTGCTCACGATTGCGCGCGGTGATCCCCCAGATACCGTGGCGCTCGTTGCGGTAGTCGCGCACCACCTCCAGCACCGCACCGTTGCCGTCGATCCGGCGCACGATGGCTTCGAGCCCGTTCGCATCCTTCTGATACAGGAACTGGTTGGCGTGCCAGTCGCGCACCATCGGGCCCTGCACGCGATAGAACGTGTGCGCATGCTCCTGCCAGGAATGCATGTTCTTGCCATGCTTCTCCCAGAAATTGGCCGGCAGCTCGAGCAGGCCGGTATAGAGCAGATCGGCGTCTTCGATCGTCTTGTCGCTGTAATAGTCCTCGGCCTGCACACCGATGATCGAGGCCTTGATGCGCAGATTGATGTCCTTCGACACCAGCGTGACGCGCGACGCCGGATATTCCTTCTGGAGAGCCAGCGCCTGGCCCAGGATCGCATTGTCGGCGCCATGCCCCGGCAGCGTCGCGGGCAGTCCACCGCTCAGCACTTTCGTCTGAAAGAACAATCTCCCCGACGGCCGCTTCTTGTGACCATTGACCGGGTGCACGGTGGGCAGCGGCAGTCCCTTGTCGATCTGCGCCTTGTTGGCGTTCGCCATCAGCTCATCAAGGAAACGGCTCACCTGGCGCACGTTACGCGCTGCTTCCGACAGGCCTTTCTTTCCCGCGTCGAGCTCTTCCAGCACGATCATGGGAATGTAGATGTCGTGTTCTTCGAAACGGAAAATCGCCGTGGGGTCGTGCATCAGCACGTTGGTGTCGAGAACGAAGATGCGTCGCTCCCGATCGCGTTTGCCGGCGCGCGCAGCGGTGCGGCGTCGCCCGGTCTCGATGGTGTCGCCTTTGATCATGGGTGTTTGAGAAGCTCCGTGGATGAGAACTGGTGAATCATCGAAACGGCTCGACTGGCGACTGGTCTAGAGCGCTTTCACTGCAGTCAGCACCTCCTGGGCATGTCCGGGCACTTTCACCTTACGCCACTCGTGTTTGAGTACGCCATCGGCGTCGATCAGGAACGTGCTGCGCTCGACGCCCATGTACTTGCGGCCGTACAGGCTCTTTTCCTTGAAGACCTCGAACAGATTGCAGACCGCGTGATCCACGTCGGCCAGCAGTTCGAACGGGAACGACATCTTGGCCTTGAACTTCTCGTGCGATGCGACCGAATCCGGCGACACACCCACGATCACGGCGCCCGCCTTGCGGAAATCCGCATGCAGATCGCGGAAGGCTTCGCCTTCGGTGGTGCAGCCGGGCGTGTTGTCGCGCGGGTAGAAATAGATGACGAGTTTTTTGCCGGCGGCGTCCGCCGACTTGAAGGTCTTGCCGCCCGTGGCAGGCAGCGAAAAGGCGGGAATCTTCTTGTCCAGCTTTGCTGAGCGGGGCGGCATTGGCGCGTGGTCGGCCTCTTTAAGACTTCATCGGCTCGAGAATAGCATCAAGGTTGAACTGGTCGCAGAAGTCCATGAACTCCTCGCGCAGCGCCGCGATGTGAATCTTCGACGGGATGTAGGCGACGAGCTGCACCGCAAACATCGGTGCGCCCGTGTGCGCAGCCGCGTAGCTGCGGGTGTTGAGTTCGGCGATATCGATCCCTCGCGAACTGAAGAAACCCGCGAGGTTGAACACGATTCCCGGCTGGTCGAGGCAGACGACATCGACGGAATAGGTGACGACGTCCTTGCGGTGCGAGCGTTGCTCCGTGCGACGCAGGCTGACCGTGATGCCCGTGGAATCACTGAGCTTCTTGAGTTCGGTCTCGAGCTTCGCCAGCGTGTGCCAGTTGCCCGAGACGAGCAGCAGCATCGCGAATTCGCTGCCGAGCGCGCTCATGCGGCTGTCGATGATATTGCCGGAACAATCCAGGACGACCCGTGTGAGGTCGTAGACCAAGCCGGTGCGATCGTTGCCCAGCGCCGAAATAACGATGAATTGCATCCCTGAACGCGCAGTCACAAAGTTGAATTGCGACCGAGTGTACAGCGTGTGGCAGTCGCGATCCATGCGGCGATCAATCCTGACGACCATTGGCAAAGCGCTTGCGGCGCACTCATTGCGACCAGTACGATCCCTGTCTCCTCGCAGCAAGGATTCCCATGTTCAGCGGCAGCATTGTGGCAATCGTCACGCCGATGCAGGCGGACGGTGCAGTCGATTTCGGCGCGCTCGATCGACTCGTGCAGTTTCACCTTGACAACGGCACCGACGGCATCATTGCCGTTGGCACCACCGGAGAGTCGGCGACGCTCGATGCGGACGAGCACATCGAGGTGGTGCGTCGCACGGTCGCCAAGGCCGGCAAGCGCATCCCTGTCATTGCGGGGACCGGCTCGAACTCCACGACCGAGGCGATCGACCTCAGCCACCGTTCGAAAGAGGCCGGCGCCGAGGCGTGCCTGCTCGTGACGCCGTACTACAACAAGCCCACGCAGGAAGGGCTGTACCAGCACTACAAGGCCGTGGCCGAGGCAGTGCAGATTCCCCTGATTCTGTACAACGTCCCCGGTCGCACCGCCTGCGATATGCAGCCCGAAACGGTCGCCCGCCTGACCGCCATCCCGAGCATCGTCGGCCTGAAGGAAGCGAGCGGCTCGCTGGACCGCAACCGCAAGCTGATCTCCCTGGTCGGCGACCGGCTCTCGCTGCTGAGCGGCGATGACGACATCGCGGTCGAAAGTACGCTGGCCGGCTTCAAGGGAGTCATCTCCGTCACGGCGAACGTCGCCCCCCGCGCGATGCATGACGCGATTGCCGCGGCCCGGGCGGGTAATGTGGACGAAGCCCGGCGCATCAACGACACGCTGGTGCCGCTACATAAGGCCCTGTTCCTCGAATCGAATCCGATTCCGACGAAATGGGCCCTGGCACGGATGGGTCTGATGGCCGACGGCATCAGGCTTCCCCTGACCCAGTTTTCTGCCCCCTACCATAGCCAGGTCATCGATGCCCTGCGGACGGCAGGAATCGCGTTTGCCTGAGACTGGGGGTGGCGTGTAACCTTCGCGCCCCAGTTGAGTTCAGCTGCGGAGAGATGGCCGAGCGGTCGAAGGCGCTGGACTGGAATTCCAGTAACATCTTCACGGGTGTTCCAGGGTTCGAATCCCTGTCTCTCCGCCATTTCAATGGTTAGCGCTGCATCCCTTAACCCCGGATGCAGCCGCTTTTCCTCCCCGATGTTTCCAGATTGTTTCCATGAGCGCCGCCATGCGATCACTGGCGCCATACCGCGGCTTCGGCACCGCGTGCGCATAAATGGTGAGAGTGATTTGGACATTCGCGTGTCCAAGCGCCTTTGACACCGTCACGATGTCCACCCCTGCTGCGAGCAGATTGCTTGCAAAGGAATGACGCAGATCGTGATAACGCACCTGACGGATGCGGGCATGCTCAAGCGCCGGATGCAGTCCACGTTGCAGCAAGGCACTCGCGTGCATGGGCTTACCTCGCGCGGAGAGGCACACGAGCGCCAATGGACCGCGCTCATCATCCTTGGCGGCTGCCCGGCGCGCTTTCAGTAAGCACAGTAGTTTCGCCGGCAATAAGGAGCGAGCCTTGCCATCGGGCATCAGATCCGTGTAGCTCGCAGCTTCGTCGCGCGTCATCATGGGTGATCGATAACGTGCAGTCGATGCAGCCATTTGACACTGACGTTGCCTTCCCAACCCGGCGCCAACAGCCGCAATGGATAGCCTTGCTCCGGTCGAAGCGCTTCGCCATTTTGTCCGTAGACGACCAGAACATCATCCAACGCCTTCGCCAGCGGAATGCTTCGAGCGTGTCGAGACGCATCAGCACCTTCGGCGAGGATCCATCGAGCGGCGGGCTTGATGCCCACCTCCCTCAGCAATGTACTGAGCCGAACACCGGTCCATTCGCTGCAGCTGACGAGTCCATGACTTTGCTGGACCGTCGCACCCGGGCTGCCCCGATGCTCTGGCCCCGCATTACCGCCGCACTCGATGAAATGTATGCGGGACACCGATGGAAGCCGTTTCAACAAGCGCATCGTGAATCGCAACGGCCGCTCCACGAGACCATGAATGGCGAGCTCGTGGGTTGCAGGATCGATGGTCGGTACACCGGAATGGTGCCGCTCGAAATGCAGCGCTGATGGCGTAATGATCCCAAACTGATCCAGGAGAGGTGATCGGCTCGCTCCGGTCACGGTGTGGACGATGCAGACGGAAACATGCGACCGGAACGCTCGAACTGTGATCTTTCGCCGTACTCTCGCCTCGCGCCACCCAGCGTGCGCATTTCCTCCGCACTGACTGCCGCAGGAATCGCCGCGATTACCATTGAGCCGGCCCCAACGAAGGAGCGCCTGGTGAGTTGATTGCCGTGCATATGGTTCGCTGCTGCTTTCAACGCCCCAATTCCGCAACTGCCCGGTTCAGCTGCACCCGCTTTGCCAGCTCCGCCGCGCTCTCCTTGCGCTCGCTGTACCGGTCGACGAGATAGCTGGACACGCCTCTCGTCAGCAAGGTGAACTTCATCAGCTCCTCGGTAACGTCCACAACTCTCTCGTACAGCGCAGACGGCCTCATGCAACCGTGCTCATCGAATTCTTGGAATGCCTTTGGCACGGACGATTGGTTCGGAATGGTGATCATGCGCATCCATCGTCCCAGCACGCGCATTTGATTGACCGCATTGAAGGACTGAGATCCGCCCGACACCTGCATGACTGCGAGCGTCTTACCTTGCGTCGGTCGCACTGCGCCGAAGTTCAGTGGGATCCAATCGATTTGCGCTTTCAAGATTCCTGACATCGCTCCGTGTCGCTCAGGAGAGCTCCAAACCATGCCCTCGCACCAGCTCGCCAATTGACGTAGTTCCTGAACCTTCGGATGAGTGTCGGGAGCATCGTCAGGCAGTGGCAAGCCGGAAGGGCTGAAGAAGCGAACCTCCGCACCGAAGGCCACGAGCAACCGGCCAGCCTCCTCTGCAAGAAAGCGACTGAACGAGCGCTGGCGCGTGGATCCGTAGAGCACCAGGATGCGCGGCGCGTGCTGCATTTCTCGTGGCTGCAACCGCGAGAGATCTGGAATTTGAAAGTGCTCTTGCACGATGTTTGGAAGTTTCGTGGCCACGCCAGAACAGCAACTGGTCTTCGCTACTGCGGTGGGTTCGCTTGATGAACACCCGCAGCGCTGGCTTCCCGAAGATTTCGTCTCTTCGTCCTTGGCACAACATGCTCCACTGTTGGCGGTAGCAGGGCCGCCGCAACATCGAGCCGCTGCAGCCGATGAAGAGCTACCGGCGCTGACCGGCACGGGCACATCTGAGCCATTGAGTGTCATCACCTTCTCCATCGTACTTCGGCGAATTGCGAATACTCGTCGCTAAGAATCAGAGCGCCGCAATCAATTCCTTCAACTCATCCAACCTCTCAGCGTTGACGCAATAGCAAGTGCGCGTGTTCTCGTCAGACCCGAGAATCAAGCCCGCCTCTTTCAACACGGTCACGTGCTGAGAAATCGTCGAAGGCGCCAGAGGTAAGATGTCGGTGAGCTTTCCGAAGTAGCACGTGCCATAGTCGGCAAGATAGTTCAGCAACTTCACGCGTGCTGGATGTGCCAATGCCTTGCACAAGACTGCGAGCGATTCCTCGTCCAGCGCTCGGCGTGCGGACGATCGCTTTGGGGCTCTGCATTGCGCGGTGTTGGAACTCAAGTAGCAGCCATTCGTAATTCGACGAATTAAGAATAGCTCAGGCATGTCTTGCCCGTCAACGCAGGAAGATCGCGCCAGCTTCAGCGACGCTGTTGCCGTTCTCACGGCAATTCTCCTCCGGATCCGCACCTCACTCCTGTTGTATGGACCGCAGATAGGCAACCAGTCGGTCTAGCATGGACTCGGCACGTGCACGGCCCACCGGATCCTGAGGACCCTCGGGGCCGGCGAATTTCAGTCCCCAGACGGGCATGTAGGGCAGCCCATGAGCCGGCTGCTCAAATCTTCCGTCGATCGCGCGCTTCACGTACTCCGCAGGAAATTCCCCATCATGACGCTCGGCAATTCCAGTCAGGTCGGGAACGTCGATCTTGAGCAACGGCGCCATCGGACCATTGCCTTTCCCACCCGCTCCCATGACAACTCGTGCACAGTTGCCCATACAGATCCATTCCGGACATCCGAACGAGTTCCTCCTGATATGAGGCATAACTGCTGCATGCTCCGAGCGATGCAATTGCAGCAATAGCCATGATGTTTGAGAGGCTCGACAGTCGCATGATGATCCCTCCGTTCCAACCGGCCGTGTGAGTCAACCTTGCGGGCTTTCTTGCATCTCACGACAGTACTGTTGGAGGCTTTCCGGCAGTTCTTCCGGGCACTTGCCGCACTGACGGTTTCCAGAGAGGGCGTAATCGATGAACTTCGGGTACGGCAAGTTGAGCTTGCTCATCAACTCTACGAACTCCTCAATGGTTCGCTTCCCGCCCAAACGCGGGTTGCGTTCCTTCTCCTGAGCGATACTCGACACCCATCGACCATGATAGTCATGCGCCGGGTACACGAGAGTGTCCGGCGGCAGGCTGAACAGCTTTGCACGTATGCTCGTGTAAAGAGCTCGGGCATCGCCACTCTGAAAATCCGTGCGTCCGCAACCGTCGATCAGGAGCGCGTCCCCGGTGAAGACGCGATCGCCCGCGACAATGGCGAAATGATTGTCCGTGTGCCCTGGAGTGTGCATCGGGTCGAGTCGAACTCCACCGAGTTGGAGCGGAACGCCGTCCTGCAGACCCACATCTGTGCACTCGAGCCCGTCCAGCGCCGGTAGCGCGATGCGACTGCCCGCCTCTCGCTTGAGCATCGTCGCCGACGTGATGTGATCGGCATGGATGTGTGTATCGATCGTCATCACTAGCTGCAGGCCGAGATCGTTCACAACCTGAAGATCGCGCTGCCATGTCGGCATGACGGGGTCTACCAATACCGCCTCACGAGTGTGAGGACACGCTAGCAAATAGGTATAGGTAGAGGAGACCGGCTCGAACAATTGACGGAACAACATGATGCACCCCTTCTCAGTTATGAGAGCCTCATCCTTCAATGTCCCGCCTCATGCGTCGCCTGATCAGGCGCAGCCGCTCGGGACGTGGCTTCGGGATCCAGCGTGGACATTGCCTGGTGCTCACTCAGAAAGACACCACCGGTCAGGTGCTGCCGAAATTCCGATCGCTTCAGTCGATCGAGCACCGGGCCTTTGACTTCGGAAAGATGCAATGTCACCCCCGGCTTGTTTGGGGCGATCGAAAATCCCTTCCAGACTGTCGAGCGCACTCGCATCGATATAGTTGACGGCTGCGCACACGAGCACGACGTGCCGGACGTCGGGACGCCGCGCAACTTCGTCGTAGAGCCGATCCTTCAAGGTAACGAGCATCGGCAAAGTAGAGACTCTCATCGACCACGACCACGACCACGACCACGATAGTCACTGCCATGGCAGAGAAGTCACTGCGCGAATATCGCCAGGTGCGTGCCGCACCGCTCCAGGGTCGATGAGCGAGAGCACCGAGACGATGATGGTCGCCGCGAGCGCAGCCTGTGGTAAGTCACGGAACATCGGAGTGAACAACACTGCCACGAAAGCAATGCTGGCAGCCGTGAACACACTCGCGAGTTGGGTGCGTGCGCCGGCATCGAAGTTCACCACCGAGCGTGCAAGGCCGCCGGTGACAGGGAAGCCGCTGGTGAGCGCCGCCGCGACGTTCGCCGCACCGAGACCGACGAGTTCCTGGTTCGCATCGACGCGCTCGCGGCGCCTTGCCGCCAGGGTCTGGGCGACGGAAATGGATTCGACGAATCCCTATGAGGCCGATCAGCGCCGCCGCTGGCAACAATTCGGCCCACGCCGCCGGGTCCAATCGTGGCAACGACAACGGTGGCAACCCCGCCGCTACGCTGCCGACCACAGGCACACCTTGCCTTTGTCGGGAGCACCGTTTAGTGCTGATCAAGACAGAGATTTTGCCGCAACATTGCTGCTGATGCTGCCTTCATCGTTCCGTTAGGAGAGCTGCCGCCTGCGAACGCGCTATCGCCGAGTCGTATACCGCATCCCTCGAGCATGCCAGCACCAAGGAACTCATCACGCAAATCGAAGGAATGACCGAGGAGCACGAACTCTTCAAGGCCACCGTCAAGGTCCTGGCTGAGTACGTGAGTACCCGCGCTCAGCGCCCAACCGGCGCCGGAAACGTTCCATTCCGACGCCAGGACCGCTGTTCGGCCGCCTGCTCACTGCCCCATCTCTGCTTGTTGGCCGTCGTTGTAGATACCGATCCGCGCTAGCCACAGACGTGGCCCGACGCGGAACGCCGCCTCTGCTGATCGCTCACGAGTCATCCGCCCTCCTGGCCAGCGGCATCTACGCACTGATGCGTGGATCCCGGCGCTGACCTGCGAGGCAGCGTCACCTCATGAGTGCGTGGCCCGATCGCTCGATGTAAAGGCCGGAGCGGGTTGCTGCTACCAGATCAGCTGTCCGGATCGGATTGGCAGGAAGCAACCAGAAGCTGGTCATTGGTCAGAACCACGTCACTCCGGCCGATTCGACGGCCGACGTTGTCGTTCGGCGGGCAGTGGCACAAACGCGAACCTCGTGGCTGGCTCGGCCTCAGTCATCATGATGACCGCCTCTGACGCGCCGCACTTTTCGCAAATCAGCGATGGCAACGCCGCGAGCTGCTCGGATCTCAGATCGGTGCCGTCGTAGTGAGTTACGTCGCCGCATCCCGCGCAAGTTCGGTGAATGACTTGCGCGACAGGGATAGTGCTCGTGCCCATGTTTTTTCTCCCACCAGCAAGTGGTGCACAGTCAACAATGATCCCCCGGGCCCGATCAAGTCGGCAATTTCCCTCTTGCCGATGATTTTCCAAGTCCTTGGTCGATGCGCATCTCGGCGCGCCGCGAGTTGCTCCCGTTCCCCTTTTCGATCGCTCGGCGTCATGGCGCAACGCAGTTGACACAGAATCCGAGGGCCTGCGCGGATGTCCAGCACTGACGAGTCCTCTCATAGCGCCGTACACAGCAACGGCAACCCCAGCTTTTTCATCAACGGCGCCGTTGCAAGCCGACGGGTCACCCCGCTACGCCATTGAACGCGATGGCGGTAGCGGCCGGAGATGATGGAGCCGGACCCGTTGTAATGAGCCGTCCTGGGCCACGCACAAGAATGGAGTGCGCGCCCGTCGAGCGATGATCGGCGCCCTGAACTTTCGCCCGGAACGAGGCATTCGAGGAAGTGCTGATATCCATGTGGATCACCGACATCCTCCGGCAGGCACGCGTTCTAGCCTGCCACGCATAGAGTCGTACGCAATTCGAGATCGGGCCATCGTGGTGTGTGGAAACGACGACCCGCCGCCAGATCAGCGGCTCGAACTCCAACAGTTCGATCCATGACGCGACAGGACATGATTTCGGCGGTGAAGTCATTTCGCCATCCTCTACAAGGCCGAAACCTGGCGCGTCGCGGGGGTCATTCATTGCAGGAACGTTGGGATTCTCTCGTTCATTGGGGAGGGGCATCCGTTCCTCAACAGCGAATGTCGATGCGTGATCCCAAACCACGCGGCACCGCCGCGCAAAGCACAACAGGAGAGAGACATGGCCACCAGGAAACAATCGACGCGCCGTAGCAAAAAGGAGTCGCCTGATGCGACCGAGCTACTGGCTCTTGAACTGCAGGAAATCCACAGTGCCGAAAGCCAACTCGCGCGCGTCTTGCCGCGACTGATCAAGGCTGCGAACTCGGAGGAGCTTGGCAAGATGCTGGAACAACGCCTGACGCAGGGCGAGCGCATTATCGCGGAGGTTGAGGCCTCGCTCGAGGAACTCGACATGACGCCGGGGCGCAAGAAGAACGTAGCCGCCGAAGGACTCGTCAACGATGCACGTGAGCACGTGCAGGAGATCGAACGCGGGCCCGCGCTCGATACCGTGCTCATCGGCGCGCTGCAGAAGACAGAGCACTACTGCATCGCTGCCTGGGGCACGACGCGTGCCTTGGCTGAGGCCGTCGGCCACAAGAGCGCCGTGAAGTCCATGGAACGGGCGCTGAAGGAAGGCAAGACAGTGGATGAGCAATTCACTCAGTTGGCCGAGCAGGAAGTGACGCCGGCGTTGCTCGCGCAAGCGTCCGACGACGACGGACGAGGCGAACCGCCGCCAGGCTCACGATCCGGCAGCGGCGCGTCCGAACGCCGTGCGAACTAGCGCCACGACCCATTCTGCGGAATCGTCTGCCAGAAATTGGCGCAACGCCGAGGCGCGCAGGAACCGAAAAAATCGTCTGCACGTTCGCGAAGAATTCCAGCCCGCAACGATCGCTCAGGAGGACACCATGAAGACCGCATCAATGGCAATCGCCATGTTGTTCGCAGCATCCCACCTGGCGCAGGCCCAGCAGTCCCCGCCCCCGCCGGATATCAACGAGCGCAGTGCAGCGTCCGCCACGGGCAGCCCATCGCAGTCGCGCAGCCGGCTGTCCAGCGAGGAGTTTGCAGAGAAGGCCGGCGCTGCAGGACACGCTGAAGTCGCGATGGGAAAGCTTGGATCACAGAAGGCGCAAAGCGCGGCGGTCAAGGCCTACGCCGAGAAAATGGTGGCTGACCACACCAAAGGCAACCAGGAATTGGCAACGACCGCTGAAGCGCAGGGATTCGACGTCCCCTCTTCCCCGGATGCCATGCACAAGATGATGCATGAGAAATTCAAGCTGCAGAAAGCGGATGCCGAATTCGACCAGGATTTCATGAAACAGATGGTGAAGGACCACAAGGCAGTGATCGCGCTGTACGAGACTGCGGTCAGCGATCCGGACGTCGATCCGACGCTGCAGGCTCTTGCCAGGAAGACGTTGCCGACGCTGCGCGACCACCTGGCGCAAGCCGAGAAATTGGCCGATCAGCCACGATGAACGATTGCCACGCAATCCCGTCCCCCTCCCGCACGTGGCTTCGTGCCACGTGCGGGAGGGCATACCGACGCTGTATCGTTCCTCCCTACGGACAACGGGCTGGATGGCGGCGTGACCGACGTCATTGCCACGGCTGCACGACCACCTTCACGCATTGGTCCTGCTTGTCCCGAAACATCTGGTAAGCACCCGGCACGTCATCCAATGAGATGCGGTGCGTGATGATCGATGTGGCTTCGATCTCGCCCTTCTCGATGCGCTCCAACAACGGACGCATGTAGCGATGGCAGTGCGTCTGACCACTGCGAACCGTGATGGCGCGATTCACGATGGCACCGAACGGCACCTTGTCGATGACACCCCCGTACACGCCAGGGACCGACAGCGTGCCGCCATTGCGACAGGCCATGATGGCCTGTCGCAATACTCCGGGCCGATCGGTCTCCAACCTGAGTGTCGTCTTCACCCGGTCATAGGCTCCGTGAATGCCCGGCATGTGCGCCTCCATGCCGACGGCGTCGATACAGGCGTCCGGTCCGCGGCCAGCCGTCAGATCCTTGAGCGCTTCCTGTACGTCCAGGCTCTCGTAGTCGAGCGTTATTGCGCCGCTGTGCTGCGCCATCCGCAGCCGCTCCGGAAAGCGGTCGATCGCAATCACGCGCTCGGCGCCCATCAGCAAGGCACTCTTGATCGCAAACTGTCCCACTGGACCGCAGCCCCAGACGGCGACCGTGTCACCCGCCTGGATGTTGCAGTTCTCTGCCGCCATGTAGCCGGTGGGCAGAATGTCCGACAGGAACAGCACCTGCTCATCGCTCAGCGCCGCCGGTACCTTCAACGGACCGATATCGGCGAACGGCACACGCACATACTGCGCCTGACCGCCGGCATACCCGCCGAGCATGTGCGAGTAACCGAACAGGCCTGCAGGCGAATGTCCCCACAACTTCTCTGCCAGGTGGGCATTCGGGTTGGAATTTTCGCAAAGCGAATACAGCTCGCGCGAGCAGAAGAAGCAATTGCCACACGCGATCGGGAACGGCACGACCACGCGGTCACCCACCGCGAGGTTACCGACACCCTCGCCCACCTCCACGACCTCCCCCATGAACTCGTGGCCGAGGATGTCGCCGCGGTACATGCCCGGAATGTAGCCATCGTAGAGATGCAGATCGGACCCGCAGATCGCGGTGCTGGTCACTTTGATGATGGCGTCGCGTGGATTGATGAGATGGGGGTCCGGCACCTCCTCGACGCCGACCTCGTGAATGCCCTGCCAGCACACGGCTTTCATGGCTCCCTCCTGCTCAGCGTCTCGCCAATAAAACTGCGCTGACCCGTGGGCTGCCCACGCGTCGTGGCCCTCTCGCCCGTTTCGATGAACTGCTTCAATGCCCGCAGGTCCTTCTTCACCTGCAAGCCCGGGTCCTGACCCAGCAGTCTGGCCAGCGCCGCACCTGCCGCACCGCCGGGAATGCCGTAGTGGATCTGGACATGAACGACCGTGCCTCGCGCGCCGGGCGCGGGTGCGAAGCGCACGCTTCCTTCATGGCGGACCTGCGAACCGGCACAGGTCGACCAGCGCAGCAGCGTATCGGGCTCGTCCTCGACAATCTCGGCGTCCCATTCGACGGACTGGCCCGCCGGCGCTTTGGCCACCCAGTGCGAACGGCGTTCGTCGACGCGCTGCACGCTCTCCAGATGAGTCATGACCTGCGGCAGATTCTCCACGTTATGCCAGAACGCATAGAGCCTCTGCGGTGTCGCATCGATGATCAAACGTTCGCTGACCGTGACGTCACCCGCCGCTTCACCCAGTGCCTTGCGCGCATGTGCGTTTGCGGCATACGCGTCGACCGCCGTGACACCCAAGACGGCGCTGGCGGCCGCCAGCAGCCGCAACGGCTGGGATTGCGGAGATTGCGCAGCGCGCGCGAGCAATGCCAGATCGAGCGCATCACCCGCCACCCGCGCCATCGCCCCGGTCGCCGGCGCCCGCCCGGACAGCAGACCAAGACCGTTGGCGATTTCTCGTACGCCGCACAGGCGCACCAGCCGGGCATTCCCACCGCCCGTGCCGATCAGTCGTTCAAGACGACGCGGTGCCAGCAACTCGACCACGCCGAGTCCGACGCTGATCCAGCCGAGCGCGCGATTGACCCGCTGGGGATCCGTGGCATCCAGCGATGCACGCAGGGACATGCGTCGCGACGCGAATGATCTGTCACGAGTGTCCGCGGTACCCGAGATGAATTCACCGGCAATAGCCATGGCAAATACCTCCTGCAGCATCGAATGAAAAGTGAAGGTTCAAGCCTGTACGTGCACGGCAAGTTCCCCCCGTCGAGGAACAAATCCCTGCGGCGTGCCTTTGCCCATCGACCAGACTTGATCACCGACTTGATCAATAGCGCTGATGTCGCGAACACGCTGCCGCGAACGTCATCGCCTCGGTCGACTGGGTAGACATCGTTCTATGGCTTGCCGACCGCCGCTTCCGAGGACGCGCCAATGAAGTTGGTCTCAAGGTCCGCCGCTTGCTGGCACGATGGCGTACAACCGCCGTCACACCCGTCCCTGTCCGGCAACGTCACCGCTGATGTCTGTGTCATCGGCGGTGGCATCGCGTTCACCGCGTCGGCCGTTCATCCTCCGCGGGCAACGTATAGTTCTCCTCGATGAGCGCCCGAACCTGCCTACGTGATCCGGCGGCATCCGAGTGCTGGTCCTCTTCGATTGCCATGATCCGGTCCGCGAGTGATTCATCCTTGATGCTCTCGCGCAGCCATGTCGAAATCTCGCCTCGTCGTAAATGAAAGAGCCATGTCTCGTCGTCTACGCCATCCGCCAGTTCCATGAACTGGATGAGATTGTAGGCCCGCAGCTTGAGCTTTTCCTGTGGGCCACGAAAATAGAAGGAGCGATCCTCTGGCAATGACCCTTTCGCATACTTGCGCAGGTGTCGCCGTCGTTCGGTCCGGCTGTGCTCGAGCACGAGCAACTGTGCAGGCGTTGCGGCGGCTCGATGCCACAGCAGCGCCTCGCCTTCCGGGATCTTGTTCACCGACACCGGCGGATCCGCCAGCTCATGCACGCTCGCGAACTCATGCAGCATCGCCTTGGGCTTGTCGCCCACCACCAGTAGCGTCCCAATGCCCTGCAGGGCAGCGGGCGCAATCAACGCTGGCGTCACGCTGACGAGCACTACGCCATCCAGCCGCTGTGGCAAGGCGAGATCCGTAGGTTGCCAGTCTGCGGGCATCACATGATGGGCTTCGTCGACAATCAACCAGTGCGGGCGACCGGTTTTCGCACGCAGATCGCGCAAGCGTGCGAACAGCGTCATGAAGAAGGCGGGACGATCATTGAATTTCAATCCCAGCAGATTGATCACAGCACTTTCGTATGGCGTGCCGATGACCTTCAGGCATTCGTCCGCCGAGGGCGCCCGCTCGGGACTGCCGAGCACCACCGCGCCTTCCACGTTGTCGTAATCGCCTTCCGGATCAACGATGCAGAAGTTGTAACCCTTGTCCTGCAAGCGCTCGACCAGCCCCGTGGCCACGGTGGACTTCCCGCCGCCGGACGTCCCGACAATCAGCATGCTCGTGCCGTAAGGCGACAGTGCCACTTCTTCCGCCTGGTCGTTCATTCCCAGCCGGATGTGATGTCGGCGCAGAACGCTGTCGAGCGGCGCCAGATCGCTTGCCAGCATTTCCTGAATCAGCTCCGCAACGCCTGCCCCGTGATCCTGGCTCAATACCCAATCTGCCTTGTCCTTGACTGACGGCAGCGCATTGGCGACCGCGGCCGAGCATTCGCATGCGGCGAGAAATGCGTGATCGTTCTCCGCGTCACCGACGCCGACGGCGTTGTGTGCAGAGAGATTCAGTTCTTCCAGCGCTGCGGCCAGGCCGGTGGCTTTGTTGACCCCGCTCGGCAGTACCATGACCGCGCCCTTGTTGAATATGACCTGCAACTCCAGCCCCAGATCCCGGATGGTCTCCAGGACCACACGCTCATGAGGCTCCCACGTCGCCACGATGCTGCGACCTACCGAGACCCGATCGACACCCCGCTGACGAAGGGCCTCGACAAATGTTGCCGCGGGCGGCTGTCCCAGCACCCGTTCCTCCGTGGTGGCCGGTCGATAGAGGAGCGCGCCGTTCTCTGCGACGACCCGATCAAAGAGATCGAGCCGCGGGCAGACGCGACTCAGGTCATCCAGTTCACGACCGGTGACCAGCACGAGTCGGCGGCCCGAGGCACGCAATGATTCCAGCGCAGTCAGCGTCGCACCATCGACCCGTCCGTGATTCGCAATGGTGCCGTCGTAATCGGCGCATAGCGCCAGGTAGCGCATTGGCTTGACTCCGCCTCTGGGATGATGTGAGAACGTGGCCTCGCTCTGATCAGTTCCGCCAGGTGTCGGCGAGTCAGGTGTCGGCGAGGATCGGACTGGCCGTCTTCACCCTGAGACTCCCTACTTCCCCTTCGGTTGCCAAGTCAACCTATTAATTTTCCGCAGGAAACCTTCTGGTGACGTGCACGTTACAGTCCTGCGCCCTGCGATGCGCAGCATTCTGCCGGATGGCTGACACATGAGGATTGCCCAGATCGCGCCGCTCTACGAAGCCGTGCCGCCGAAGCTCTATGGCGGCACCGAGCGGGTCGTGGCCCATCTCTGTGATGCCCTGGTGGATCTCGGGCATGACGTGACACTCTTTGCGAGCGCTGATGCACATACGTGCGCCGGGCTGATTGCAATGCGCGATCAGGCGATCCGCCTCGATCAGGAGCCGCTGAAATCCGATCTTGCGGCGCATCTGACCATGCTTGCAGAAGTGAAGCGGCGAGCTGCGCAGTTCGATGTCCTGCACTTCCATATGGACATGCTGCATTTTCCGATCTTCGAGCAGTACGCCTCGCGCAGTGTCACCACGCTGCATGGTCGGCTGGATCTCAAGGACCTGCCTGCGGTGTATCGACACTGGCCGCAGTACGGACTGGTGTCCATTTCAGATTACCAGCGACGTCCGTTGCCATTTGCCAACTGGCTGACAACAGTCGCTCATGGCATACCGGAAGCGTCGCTGCGTTTCTCGCCACGCAGCGAGGGCTATCTGGCATTCCTCGGCCGGATCTCGCCGGAAAAGCGTCCGGATGTGGCGATACGCATCGCCCGGCAGGCCGGCATCCCGCTCAAGATTGCCGCCAAGATTGATGCCGTGGATCGCGTCTATTTCGAAACGCTGATCGCACCCTTGCTGGACGACCCGCTGGTGGATTTCATTGGTGAGATCGGCGACGCCGAAAAGTCAGCGTTCCTCGGTGGGGCCCTCGCGCTGCTCTTTCCCATCGACTGGCCCGAGCCGTTTGGCCTCGTCATGATCGAGTCCTTCGCCTGCGGCACGCCCGTGATCGCCTGGAACTGTGGATCTGTGCCGGAAGTCGTGGAACCCGGGAAGACCGGGGTCATCGTGTCGAACGATGCGCAGGCGCTGCACGCCCTGGATCACGTTGCGACACTGGATCGTGCCGCAGTACGCGCCGCGTTCGAACAACGGTTTACGGCCGACATCATGGCCTCTGCGTACCTGACGGTGTACTCCAACATCATCGACAGCGAATTCGAACGACGCGCGTCGTGAACGGCGAGGCACGGCTCCTTGCACCGCGATACGCCGCGATTGACTGATTCGTGGAGATCCGCATGAGCATTGCCGAAGAACCGGGCGAGAAACCAGGCCTGTTACCCCGCCTGACGCTGAAAGAGTCCAACAGCTTTCTGCTCGCCGACGCGCTGGGCGACATCCATGGCGGCAGCGACGGGTTCTTCACCAACGATACGAGATTGATATCGCAGCTGTCGCTCGCGATTGCCGGACGCCGGCCCTCGTTGCTCGGCGCAGCGATCTCGCAGGACAACACGCTCTTCACCGCACACCTGAGCAACCGGCCCTTG
Organism: Povalibacter sp.; assembly: GCF_036520495.1. GTDB lineage: Bacteria > Pseudomonadota > Gammaproteobacteria > Steroidobacterales > Steroidobacteraceae > Steroidobacter. The sequence continues at coordinate 46,581 of NZ_DATDJO010000046.1, forward strand.
ATGGCGCCCGGCGAACTTGCCATTCCGCCGGGCGTGATCTACGTCGAGCGCGAACGGCTGCTGTGGCAGGACCGGATGTATGAGCGAATCCAGCTCACAAACTTCGGGGAACATGACGTAGAGGTAGCGCTCGCCCTGTCTTTCGCAGCCGATTTCGCCGATATCTTTGAGGTGCAGGGCCAGGTGCGCAAGCAACGCGGCACCTTGCTGCCGCCGGAAGTGGACAGCAACTGCGTGAGCCTTGCCTACAACGGCCGTGACGGCATCGTGCGACGCGCCTGCATTGAATTTTCTCTACTGCCGCAGGCATTGACGCACCAGCAGGCGCAGTTCGTACTGGCTGTGCCTAAAGGCGGGCTACGCCGGTTGTTTCTGGAGATCGGCGCGAACCGCGTCGGTGTCATCTCGTCTGAACGTTTTCGCCGAGCAGCGCAGCTGGCTGGTGACAGCATGGGTCAGCGGCTACGCCAAGGCGCTACCGTCACGTCGCCGGCGCGTCTGTTCAACCAATGGCTGGACCGGTCACGCTCGGACCTCGCCCTGCTCACGACACCGCTTGCGACCGGGCCATACCCCTATGCGGGGATTCCATGGTTCGCAACTCAGTTCGGACGCGATGCAATCATCACGGCGCTACAGACGCTCTGGATCAACCCTCGCCTCGCCGCCGGTGTTCTCAACTTTCTGGCGTCGACACAAGCGCGCGAGGAGTCCGCGTTCCGCGACGCGCAGCCGGGGAAAATCATGCATGAGACCCGACGCGGCGAAATGGCGGCCTTGCAGGAAGTGCCCTTTGGTCTCTACTACGGAGGCGTGGATACCACGCCGCTTTTCATCATGCTCGCCGGGGCCTATGAAGGTCATACCGGTGATCGCTCGGTCGTCGATGGCATCTGGCAGCCACTGCTCAATGCCATGGACTGGGTGGAGCGCCGCATGGCACAAAGCCCCATCGGTTTTCTCGACTATGCCCGTGGCGAGCGCACCGGCCTGGTAAATCAATCGTGGAAAGACAGCCACGACTCCATGTTTCATGCCGACGGTACCTTTCCGGCACCGCCGGTAGCTGTCGCCGAAGTCCAGGGCTATGCCTTCGCGGCGTTGCGCGCAATGGCCGACCTTGCCGGACACCGCGGAATGAGCGACGCGCAGGAGCGCTGGCAAAACGCAGCCGAAGGGTTGCGATTCGCCATAGAGGAGCGTTTCTGGATTCCCGGCATGAATTATTACGCCATTGCGCTGGATGGACAGGGAGACCCCTGTCAGGTCTACGCGTCCGATGCGGGACACCTGCTGTATTGCGGCGTGCCGAATGAAGAGCGCGCTGCCATCGTCACCGCGCAGCTTCTGTCCCACCGCTTCTGCAGCGGATGGGGCATACGCACGCTGGCGAGTGATCAACCGCGTTTCAACCCGATGTCGTACCACAACGGGTCGGTCTGGCCTCACGACACATCCATATGCGCCGCGGGCATGGCCCGCTACGGTGCACACGGCAGTGCAGCCGACCTTCTGAATCAAATCTTCGAGACCGCGATTCACTTCAACATGAGGTTGCCGGAACTGTATTGCGGATTTCCCAGAGTGGCGGGGCAAGGGCCCGTCCCCTACCCCGTCGCCTGCCTGCCGCAAGCATGGGCCGCCGGCGCCGCATTCCTGCTCTTGCAGGCGTGCCTCGGCCTGTCGGTGGATGGACGCTCCAAGACCGTACACATTACGCGGCCGGCCTTGCCTCCCGGCATAGAAGTCCTTCATGTCACCGATCTGGCGGTGGGCGATGCAACGATCGATCTGGAGTTCCGCAAATCCGGAGAGGAGGTCCTCGTCGTCCCGACGAAGCATATTCAGGGTGAGGTTCACGTGCTGACCGGCGCTTGAGAGAATCGTGCCGACTGGCGCGTAGCAGATGATGAGCTTCGCAGACGTGCGGGCATGTCGGTCCGTTGACCGCTGCGAGACGCGCCTTATCGAGCCAACCGGAATTTCACCGCCTCCGACCTCTTCGGTCGTCGGCCGCCCTTCGTCGCAGCAATGGCCACACGGCGAGGCCACAGGCGACGGCCCCGTGAGGAAGATACCCGCTGCCCCAGGTGTTTCTTGAATCCCGGACGCAGCCGTCGAGGCGTCAGGTGATAGTCGACGACAGACGAAACGGCGGTCGTCGCCGCAGCCGCGGCCAGATGGCCACCGACAGAGGTCGAACGACGCTCGCGGGCGAACGCCACTTCATGCAGCCCCGCCCACATCGTCGCGGCGAATTGATGAATGGCGTAACCGACCACCGTGTTACGCACAGTGAAGCGCCGCCTGTAGGCCTCTTGCTCTCCCCACAACCACTGGCTGGGTCCATTCAGGGGGCCTGCGGCACTGCCTTCGGACACTTTGCCACACGCGGCGAGCATCGCCGCGGATGTTGCCGCAGTGATTGCACCGCTGATCAACGTATCGCGCAAAGCGGCTGAAGGAATGTCGACCGTCGAACGTGTGTGATGAGACACGACTTTCACCCGCTGGCGAACAAATCTGGTTGCCGAGGCGTCTGCTTCAAGGTCATGGCCGCGTATTCGGTTCCTGTTACCGATGCAGCAAATGAAAATCCTTCTCACAGGTGCCACTGGATTCATCGGATCGCATCTGGCGCCGGCGCTGACCTGCGCCGGACACCGCGTCGTGGCCGCACAACGTCGCCCCTCGCGCGCAAGTGAATACGTGATTGCGGATTTCTCGCGCGATCACGCTGACGAGATATGGGAAGAGCGGCTGGCTGGATTCGATGCCGTGATCAATGCGGTGGGCATCATTCGCGAACAGGGCGATCAAACCTTCGATGCTCTACACACGCGCGCGCCGCGGGGGCTCTTCGCCGCCTGCGCTCACGTGGGTATTTCGAAGGTCATCCAGATCTCCGCGCTCGGCGCCCCATCCGGCGTGACGCCATACTTCGCAAGCAAGCACGCCGCTGATGAGTTTCTGGCGTCGCTGCCAGTGGCGTGGACCATTGTGTACCCCTCGCTTGTGTATGGGACCGAAGGCGCCAGCGCACAGCTGTTCGAAACACTGGCGAGCCTGCCGCTGATTCCCCTTCCTGGTGAGGGCCTGCAACGCCTGCAGCCGGTGCATATCGACGATGTGGTCGCAGCGATCGTCGCCGCCGTGAGCAGTCAGTCGGTCGGTCATCAGCGCATTGCGCTGGTGGGCCCGGAGGCCTTCAGCTTGCGCGACTACTTGGCGACGCTGCGTCGCTCGATGGAACTTGGCCGGCCACATTTCATCCACGTCCCGATGCCGCTCGTCAGGGCTGCAGCGTCGGCCGCGACCCGCACAGGCGTCGGGCTGCTGGATCGAAATACCCTCACCATGCTGAACGCCGGCAACGTCGCGGACGCAGGGGCCATCGAACGGCTGCTGCAGCGACCCCCACGCTCGGCCGATGAGTTCATCGATGCCCGGCAGGCGCGGTCGGCCGGCATCACTGCCGTGCTGCGATGGATGCTCCCGCTGGTGCGCCTGTCCATTGCCATCGTCTGGTTGTGGAGCGGTATCACCTCGTTCGGTCTGTACCCGCGTGAGTTGAGCTACGACATGCTGTCCGCCAGCTTCATTCCAGCGGCATGGCAGCCGCCCGTACTCGTCGCTGCCGCCTCGCTCGATGTGCTTCTTGGGATTGCCACCCTCGCCTTGCGGCGACGACAGATGCTGTGGCTGTTGCAGATCGCGGTGATGGGAACCTACACGCTCATCATTTCGGCAACGCTGCCAGACCTGTGGCTCCACCCCTTCGGCCCGGTGCTGAAAAACCTGCCCACGCTCGCAGCCATTTTGCTGCTCTACTGTCTGGAGCCGCTCACGGAGCGTTCTCAATGGAATACCTGATCACGAAGTGGCTGCATGTGCTCTCGTCCACCATTCTGTTCGGCACCGGCATCGGCTCCGCGTACTACATGCTGTTCACCAGCCTGACGCGCGATGCCCGTGCGACGGCGGTCGTGGTGCGTCATGTCGTGATCGCCGATTGGGTCTTCACCACACCGACCATCATCCTGCAGCCGCTCACCGGCTTCTATCTGATTCATCTGGCCGGCTATCCACTGAGTCTTCCCTGGATTTCATGGTCCATCGCGCTGTACCTGTTTGCCGGTGCCTGCTGGCTTCCGGTCGTGTGGATGCAGATCCGAATGTGCGCCCTGGCGGCGACCGCGGCACGCGACGGCGTCGATCTGCCCCTTCCGTACTGGCGCTACCTGCGATGGTGGGTCGCCCTGGGCGTGGGCGCCTTTGTTGCGCTGCTCGTCGTCTTCTATCTCATGGTGGCCAAGCCCGCCTGACCTCACGCGAGCCAATCCCTCACCGACTCAGCGGCGCCGGGCTTGCGCGGTGCGAGGCGGCTTGTCGATGGGTGCGCACCAACTCCTCCAGGATCGGCAGGCCCGCGACTACGATGAATGTGGCGAGGATGAGCCAGCCGCCCGGCTCGACTGCGTCACGCCATGCCGGCGTCGTGCGCTGCGGCCATTGCAGCAGCATCAGCAGCGCGACCGCGACGCAGGGAATGACGTTCATGAAGCCATGCACGAACTGCTCGAGCACCGTGATGCGGCGGCGGGATGTCGTAAATGCCACATCGACCACCGACAGTCCGGTATGGGCAATCACACTGACGATCATGACCCCGAACGCCGCCAGACTGGGCGTCATGAGTAGCGCAGCACCCAGCAGTGCGAACAGGGTCCCGAACTGCGCCAAGTGCAGCCACGATTCGGTCGGCCCGGAGGTGTGTCCGATATCCGTTGCACGGTGACACAGGTAGTCACACCCACCCGCCACCAACCACGCGGGGTACAGTCCCCACGCGATGAAGGCCAGGACCATATCGTCCGGCTGCTCCATGGTGGGCACGCCCTACACAGGCAAGTGCCGGCGCGAAGCCCGCGCGCAGCACGGGCCGGCCGCTAGGCACTTCATCGCCCGGGCGGGACGTTCGCCAGTTGCGCAAGGGAGTCGCGGGCCTTCTCCAGATGCGCAAGCACGGCGGGCAACTGCGCGGTGGCATAGCGTTTGAGAGCGTCATTCTGACCATTGCTGATTTCCCACATCAGCAGTCCCGCTGCACGTTGGTGATCCTGGACCTGTGCTGTCAGGTAATCGGCGTCGAACTGTGCGCCCGACTTGCTGCTCAACTCCTCGGCCACGTGGCGATGCTCCGGATCGAGTTCCTTCGGTACCTCGGCGGCCGGGCTGCGATTCAGCCGCAGCAACTCCTGCCCCGACTTCTCGTGCTCACTCACCATGTTCTGCGCGAACTCCCGCACGCCCGGCGTTGCTGCCTTCTTCTGCGCGACTTTTCCCAGTTCGACTTCCGCGCGGTTGCCGAGTGCAAACTGGCGGATGAACAGCTGATCCTGCGCATTGCGGTGATCGGGCGCGGGTCGCGCCACATTCACACCGGGGGTGTCCGCCACCATGCCGGCAGGATTTCCCATGGATTGCCCCCACGCAATGAGGGGGCTGCACAGCAATGAGACGCTTGCGACTACGACCTTCATGATCTTTCTCCTAAAGCGTCAGCATGTAGGTAACCAGCGATTCCTTTTCCTGTGCCGTGAGCTTCAGACCCAGCACGAGGTTGAAGTACTCCACCGTATCGGCCAGCGTCAGCAGACGCCCGTCGTGCAGATACGGTGGCGAATCCTTGATGCCGCGTAACGTGAAGGTCTTGATCGGTCCATCGGGGATGACCACCTGGTCATTGAACACCTGCCCCGGTTTATAGAACCGCTCAAGCTTCAGGTCGTGCATGTTGTTGTCGAGGAAATGGGTGGCAGGAACATGGCACTGCGCACACTTGCCCTTGCCCATGAAAACCTCCTCGCCTGCAAGCTCCGCCGGCGTCGCCTTGGCAGGATCAAGCCGTCCCATAGGGTCGAGCTTGGGTGCGGGCGGGAAATCGATGATGTTCTGCATCTGCGCCATCATCGCGACCTGGTTGGGTCGATCGGGCAGGTGAACGCCTTTGCGTGTGGCGCTCACATGATCACCATTGAAGTAAGCCGTGCGCTGCTCGAACTCGGTGAAATCCTCGACGGAGCGCAGTGACCGCTTCGAGCCGTGAATCTGCTGATTGAACAGCCCCCGCAGGCTGGTGGAATCCAGGCGGAAGCGGGCCGACTGCGGCCGCACGTCCGGCGTGAGATGGAAGGCCGCATTCGTATGGAAGTTCGCATGACAATCAAGACAGGTAACGCCGAGGCTCTGCTCGGCAACTTTTCGGTCCTCGGTCTGGTTGAACTCCTCCTGCGGAAACGGCGTCAGCAACAGTCGCAGTCCCTCCATCTGCACCGGCGTGATGATCCCTACCATCATGCTGTAGTAATTGCGGATCGTGAGCAGCTTGCCGCCGGATACATCGCCCAGTTCCGGTCGCGTCGTCAGGAAAATCGGCGCGGGGAATTCCGGGGTGAAATGCTGTGGCAGATCGAATTCAACATCGAAGCGATTCAGATCGCGCGCCTCTGCCGTGCGTATCTGATCGATCTGCTCGCGCGGAAATACCTGGCCGCCGGTTGCCTGTTTGACGTGTGGCAGTGGCAGGAACCCTTTGGGTAACAGATCGCGATTGCGGATCTCATCCGCGCCCATCTGATTGAGCTGATCCCAGGACACCCCGCCGTGCAATTTCACGCGCACTCCGTCCTGGATCGACTGGCGGCCACCCGCCATCTTCACATCCGTGCGCGGCCGGTTCGACAGGTCATAGCGTTCTTCGAGCAACGCACGCTGACGGCGTTGCACGGCCGGTTTCGCCGCCTCGTCGTTACGACGCACGACATCCGGCGGCAAAGTCGGCAACGGTCGGTAGGTCGCATCGGGCGGCAGCGGGTCCGACATGAGCGATGTACTCATCAGCAGGACCGCAGCCGCTGCGCCGCCGACATATCCCATCTTCCGCGAAGCGAGCCTGCACCTCACTTGCACCGCATCGATTTTTGCAGACATTGGAAACTCCGTGATTTGCGCCCCGGCTACTGCGGGGCCTGGAAGCTGCCGACCAATTCACCGCTGGCCAGGACGTGGCCGCGAAGAGCCTTCAGCAGCGCCTGACGATTGAATCCTTCCGGCAGATCGAGCCTCGTATCGAGCGCGAACACCTGGAAGTGATAGCGATGCGGCGGATCGCCGAACGGCGGGCGCGGTCCGAAGTACCCCTGCTCGGTCTTCGAGTTGCTGCCCTGGAGGGCCTGCACCCGGCGCGGTTGATATCGTTCATCGATCGCTTCGGGTAGGCCTCGTAGCGACGGTGACGCATTGATGAGCGTCCAGTGCACGAACGGCAGCGGCGCAATCGCATCAGGGTCTTCCATCAACACCACGATGGACCGTGTGCTGGCCGGGACGTCCGACCAACTCAAGGGCGGCGATATCCCTTTGCCGTAGTCGGAATATTTGCGGGGAATGATGCCGCCCGCTGCAATGGCCGGCGACCTCACGCTCAGCGTGCGTGGCGCTTCGAGGATATCGATCGCGAGCGACTGGGAACTCGTTTGCTCCACTGAGGGCGCACCATAGCTCACGCGATAAAGAGTGTTGTTGGTGTCGTCGCCGACAATCAGCGCGCCGTCCGGCGTTTCAGCCAGACCCACCGGTCGAGCAAAGAAGCCGAAGCTGCCGTCGCTTTGTTGCTGCAGGAATCCGGAGACCAGCGGCTCGAATCCTTCGAATTCGCCGCCCGCGAATCGCAATCGAACGACTTCGTAGCCGCTTGGCGGCTTGCGATTCCATGAACCGCGAAAGGTGGCGTAGGCGTCATCACGATAGTCCGCCGGCAGCTGCGAGCCTGCATAGAACCGCATCTGCATCGGGGCAGCGTGCGGGGTGTACAACCCGACGGGCTCCTCGCTGCGTTCGGCCCATTGCTGCGAGGTCAGGAACAGCGGCTCAGTGTGCGGATTGATCTGGTCTTCATCGTAGACGTAGGGCCAGCCATAGCGCTTGCCGGCGACGAGCAGGTTCAGCTCCTCGCTCTGCTCGTTGTCGCCGAGCATGTCGATTCCGTGATCCAATCCGAACAGGCGTCCCGACCCGGGCTGCCAGTCAAAACCGATGGTGTTCCTCAATCCGGAAGCGAAAATTTCGCGCCCCCACCGGTCAGCACGGGCCCGACGCCGTTCCAGAGCAGGCACGCGCAGCAGCGTGGCCACCTCCGGATTGGGATCCCGACATTCATTGCACAGCGATCCGACGCTGATGAACAGATCGCCTTCGGGCCCAAACCCGATCGTGCGGTTGGGGTGCTGCCCTCCGTCCGGAAGATTCCGGACGACGGTACGTAACGGTCCCACCGAGCCATCGCGGAAGATCGTCGCGACGTACACCCGCTTGATGTCTGTCAGGTAGATCTCGTTTTGACGAATGGCGAGACCGTGCGCCTGTTTCAACCGAACGACGATGCGTTGGGTGTCGGCAATTCCATCTCCATCCAGATCACGCAGCATTACCACATTGCCGGGAGTGCGTTGCGTGACATACACGGCTCCGTCCGGCGCCACCGCAACGATCCGGGGATTGTCGAGACCCTCCGCAAATCGTTGCAGGTGAAAGCCGGAGGGAAGCTCAAGCGTCGCCAGCCGCGCATCCGTTGCGGCGAGTCGCTGCGGCTCATAAATGTGCGCCGTGATCTCAACGTCGGTCAGCTGTCCCTGCTGCGCTTCGGCGATGGGAATCGCGAGCGCTAACAACCCCGAGAGAATCGGGCGGTACCGCGACGTGTTGGTTCTCATTGCAGTTCTCCGCGACGAGGCACAGGAAGCCGGTTCTCACAGCAGCTCTGGCTGCTGCGAGAGCAGGTTCAATTCCCTTCCCAAATTTTTTGTTCCTGCTCCGTCTTGTTGATGCTCCGGGTTGCTGGATCAAACAGACCGGCTGGCCCTGATTCGTGACTTGCCAGAAGCTCTCCATGCTCTCGTTGCGCGATGACGCCTCCACAACAATCTGGTGGCTAACAACATGGCAGGCGCGCCTCGTAAAGCGACCTCAGAGGTGACGCTTGTGGCTGTAGCCGCCTGTCTGCGTCTCTACTTCGTTGGGAACGCGTTGTTCGTTGGGACGTTGCTGCACAGCCGTGCCCGCAAACAATCGGAAGGGAGCCCGCCCATGGACCGACTCACTGCAACGACGGTCAGCCTTTGCACCCTGCTTTCGCTGGCCGCATGCCAGGGAGGCGACACACCATCGAAGGTGGCATCTCCTGGCGACGAGAAGACGGCCGGCACCGGTGCACTGGAGTCGGGTGCCGCTCTATTGCAGACCATGCCACCGATCGGTGCGATCAACGCGTATCTCGATGGGTTTCACTTCTACAGCGGACGGATGCAGGCGCAGATGGAGGCACATCACTACTGCGCCATCCTCAACGAGGAGCTCATCCAATGCGCCATCTATGACGGCAACCTCAAGGACGCGAAGCTCATGGGGGTCGAGTACATCATCAGCAGCCAGCTGTTTGCAGGACTGCCAACTGCCGAAAAATCGCTCTGGCACAGCCACGTCCACGAAGTGAAGTCCGGGCAACTCGTTGCACCCGGCATTCCCGAGGCTGCCGAGCACGCCCTGATGAGCAAGCTCATTCATACGTACGGCAAGACCTGGCACACCTGGCATACGGACCTGGATCACCAGCTTCCCCTGGGCGTGCCGCAATTGATGATGGGTTTCACCGCAGACGGGCAAAGCGACCCCGCCATGATTCGGGAGCGCGACCAACGATTCAATGTCAGCAGCGAAGAGAAGCGACGCAATCGGGCGGACATTGCCGCCCCTCCCATCGATCCAGGCGCGGACAGCTGGCAGAACGGAACTGCGATCCAATTGGCCGACCCGACCGCGGGACAGCCCTCTCACTGACCGCGTTTGGCTGAACGCGTTGGCCTCGGGTCAATCATCACGTCGATCGCGCCCGCGATACGCCGTACGCGCTGCGATAGCCACCAATGACGATGACCGCGGGTGACCCTGATGAAGCCTGAGGTCGAGACGAGAGGCGGCTCGCAGCCGCCTCTCGCAGGCGCATCGCAGTGACTGCCTTTACTGCTTGCGGCTCGACGTGGTGTTGGCACCTGATCCCATGTCTCGTCCGGCGGACCGCTGGTCGGTCGAGCCACTGCTGCCGCTCAGCCCGGAGGATTCGCCGCTGGATGTCGATCGTCCCTGCGGGGATTGACCCGACTGCACGCGCAGCTGGTTATCAATCTCCTTCACGCCACCGCATTGGTCGATCATCTCTTCGACCTGGTACTTTCCGGCGCGACTATCGATAGTGCCCGTCAGCTTCACCACCCCGCCACTGACGTTGACGGTGATTTCACTGGCGTCGATATTGGGATCGTCGGAGAGCCGTTCGCAGATCATCTCCCTCAGGCGGTCGTCCGAACGCTCGTATCCTTTCGGCCCTTTGCCGCGATGCGAACCCTGCCCCCATTGCTGTGACTCGGAAGAACCTCCGGCATAGCTTGACCTGGAACCAAACGACGATGACCCGCCTTGCGCGCCCCAATCACCGCCGCCCCAGTCGGAGCCGTAGCTGCGCTGCGAGCCAACATTACTGCGGCCGCCAAAGTCCGAACCATAGTTTTCACCGGACTGACGGCCGCTGCGTCCATAGCCACCACCCTGGCCGCCGTAACCGCCCTGCGAAAAACTACCCTGGTCTCTGCCCTGGCCGCTCTGCCTGAAGCTTCCCTGACCACCCTGCTCGTGGCCACCTCGGCCGTAATTCCCTTGGCCGAAGCTCTCCTGCCCGTAGCCACCTCCCTGCCGGCGATAGCCACCCTGCGCGTAATTCGCTTGGCCGTAATTCCCTTGGCCGAAGCTCTCCTGCCCGTAGCCACCCTGCCCGTAATCACCGCGCTCCGAACGACTGCCGCCGCCATAGGCGCGTCCATAATCGGACCCGGCGCGATACGCTCCGCCCTCTTCGCCATAGCCCCCGTAGTCGCCTACGCCTTCGGTCGAGCGCGGTGCATCGCTGTCTTCATCCCACTGATTTCCAGCGCGACGCTGATTGTCATCATCAACGTTGCGATACGACTGTTGCGCACGACCGCGATTACTTGAACTGTCCGGTCGCTGCCAATCTCGTGACTGGTTTGCCATGATGCTTCTCCTCAACAGATGTCAGTCTTTTACGTCGACGAATCTGAAATGCTGCTGACTATCCAAGGCTCATCCACGCAGTAACCGCCGTGTCACCGCATGTCGCGCTTGGCCCCAGCAGCGCTCCAGACGATGTAGCTCCGCCAGAAACTCAGGTGAATACATCGCAGAGACGAAATAGCGAAAGCCATTCATTGTTCCCGATCGCATCTACAGAAACAGCGCCACCCATGCCGACCATTTCGCCTGTTTGTTTTATCAACTGTCACAACGTACATAAAATATTTACCTGCTGTCCGGCGCTTTCGCAGCAGGCGACGGATGCGTGGCGCGATTTTACCTGGAAAGAGAGAGAGAGCCTGGCGCTGCGACGCCGCTCTGAGGCAACGCCTGTGCCATGGGTTCGATCGTCAATGCCTTTGATCCACAATCGATAGCGTATGCCCCTCGGCAACTCCGGCCTTGGATCGAACCCAGCCCGCGTACAGCCAACCGTTAATCCGAAGCTCCACATACCGCCATTTGTGGCCCAACTCGTGCGATCGCGCAAGCACGGTCAGAATTTCTTTGGCGCGTTCCTGATCGCTGTCGACAATCTCGGTTCTCATTGCATCACCTGACCCGTCAGTCCCGCCGTAGCCTGCGGCTGACCTCTACTTCGTTCGAACTCCGCAGCTCTCACTGTTACATCCACTGTTACTCAATCCGGTTGGCGAGCCGATCGATGAAAGGGTTCGACCACGATCACGCATGAAACTCGCCGGCAACGTGAGATCGTCTTCGTCTACGTATTCCAGCAGCGGTCCCCACCGAGCCCGATGCTGGGCAGCGACGATGACACTGACCCTGACAGCGGGAACGGAAGCGCTGCGCGCGTTCTATCGCATCGTCGAGCAGCGTCTTGCCGCCAGCTAATGAGCAGTACTGCTTCGGCACGGACACACCATCTGCACTGGTGAGAGACCGTAAGCGCTTGCCGTCGCCACCGGCGAGGACCAGCACCCAGTCGTGTGAGTTCTGCTCTGTCGTTGATTCACTCATACATTCTTCTCCCACTTTCGTGTGGTTACGTCAGCACCCGATGCGAGCGGCGACTGTCAACGTAGTTGTCGCCTCCGGTTCTAAGCAGCCTCCTGCATGAGGGCAGGCTGCGTTGGCCGATTCAGCCAGACTTGATCGGACAACGACCAGTCGCGAGTGTTGCGACTCCATCGCGCTGGGTATCGGGC
>NZ_DATDJO010000047.1:0-118387 GCF_036520495.1 Povalibacter sp.
ATCCTTGCGATACAGCTCCAGCCGCGCGTCGAGGCCCGAACTGAACGAATGCTCGATGCTGAGGATGGCGTGATTGGCGTGCTGGGCCGGGTAGAAGCGATCGACGCCATCTTCGATCTGCAATTCATTGATGCCCTGTGACTGGTAGAACCGGCCCCAGCTCGCGCGCAGTCGTGTCTTCGGGCCAGCGTTGTAGAGCAGGTTGATGCGCGGACTCCATTGCGCCGAATCGCCGGAGCCGTCATAGGTCTGCGTGTCGACGCGCAAGCCGACCTCCATGGTCCACAGGTTGTTCGGCTGCAGCCGCGCGTCCCAGTAGCCGGATGCCTCGTAACCATCGGGATGCAACTCGAGATCCCGCAGCGTGGCGGTCGGCGGCGAGCCCGGGAACGGATAATCCGCGTCGAAGCGCACGTCGGCTCTGTATTCGTATTCGGCCCAGAGTCGTCGCACTTCGGCACCGAACCGATGCGACGCAGGCGCCGTGCGCCACTCATTCTCCAGGCGCAGACCGATGACACCGAACGATCGGTCGTCACGCACTTCGCCTGTCCGTCGACCCGGATCGCTCACCGCGCCGTGGCGCTCATCCGACACACTCGTCCACGACAGGATCGCGCGACTGGACAGCGAGTCCGACCAGGCATGGCTCAGCGTGCCCCACAGATAGCCGTTGCTGGATTCATCCTGCGCACGTTCCGTACCCGAGGAGCGCACCGCCGTCACCCGGTCGTGCGACAGCAATGCATGGAGCGCACCCGTCGTGGTCTCGCTGAATTGCCAGTCGAGCCGCGCGAAGCCATCCGAGTACTCCGGCTTGCCGATGTCGTTCTCGGCCAACGACGACAACTCGCCGAGGTTGCTGCGCCGGGCGGAAAGCAGCAACTGACCACGATCGTCGTCGAGCGATGTCGCGACCACCGCGTTGACATGAAACAGCGTGAGTCCGATCTCGTAATAACGATCGGTCTCGGGGCGCACCGATCGTGCGTCGACGATTGCGCTCATGCGATGACCGTATGGCGCGGGAAAGCCACCGAAGTACACGTCTAGGCCATCGATCAGCCGCGAATCGAGCAGGCTGACCGGACTGAGATAGTTCTTGAGATGAAACGGTTCGTAAAGCCGCAGGCCATCGAGCAGGATGGCCGTTTCATTCGGCACGCCGCCGCGAATCGGTCCGATGCTGGAAAAGCCATTGACCGCCGCGCCGGGCAACCGCTGTACGGCGTGCAGCGTTTCGTCGCCGAGCCGCGGCAGGTTCGTCACCTGCACCTGATCCAGAAACGCATGCGAGCCCGACAGGTCGGCAGCCAGTGCATAACGACTGGTCTGCACGACGACTTCCTCCAGCGTCGGGCGATTGCCCGTCCTGGCCACTGCGGAGCGCTGTTCCCTGGCGGATCGCTGCACCCTGACGACCGTGAACGTGCGCGGCGCGACTTCATCGAGCGTCAATTCGTAGGGCGCCAGGATCTCACGGGCCAGCGCCTCGCCCGATACGGCGTTCGGCTCTGTCGTCACACGCAGCGCGTCCGAGACGATTTCATCGTTATAGATGAACGTCAGTCCTTGCTGGCGCAACTCATCGAGGACGTCGTTGATTCGGCGGCCCACCAACCCGGCAGCGCAGACAGCGTCGCTCATGATCAATGCCAGCAGCACACCCGGTAAAAGGCGACGCGCGACCCGCAGGCCTCTGCTCCGTGAAATGCGGTCGACCAAGGGGATGCCGATGATTGCGTGCTGCGATGGAACGCGACTCACGGCATGTTAACAAAGACTCTCCGGCAAGCACCGTCGGCATGATCCCGGCGAAGAGCCGCGATACGTGCTTTCGGCGGTTTGCCCGCCACTGCGCGATCTTCTTGGATAAGCGCCTTGGATAAGCGCCATTGCCCCTAAAGCCCGATGCGAATCGAATCGTCGGTCTGCGTGCGCGTGAACGGCGTCGTCGCGAGCACCGCGGCGAGAGCCTGTTCCGGCGGCAGGTTGCTGACAGAGCCGCGCAGGATGAGCTGCTCGGCACGTGCCTGCACTTCCGGACTGGCGTAGACGATGCGCTTGCCGGTCTCGCGCGCCATCCATTCGAGAAACTCCGAGAGCGACCGGCGATCGATCGCAAAGACCGGGGCGATGCCAGTGGCCCATTGCCAGCGCGGATCCTGCGTCGAGATCGCTTCACGCTCGATGTCGCCCTGGCGCGGGATCATCAGACGCTCGCCAGCGGTGCCGGCATACACCTGTCCGGCACGCTCAACTTCGATGCGGCCTTCGCGCACGCTCACCGCGATGCCGCCGCCCAGGGTGCGCAATTCGTATTGCGTGCCGACGTGCCGCACGGATCCGAACAGCGTATCGATCACCAGCGGCTGCGCAGCCGCAGCGTCGCTGCCGGAATCCACGTACAGAGCACCGCTGTCGAGCACGATGCGATCCTCGCCCCTGAGCTCGACCAGCGAGTCGCTGTCGACCCGCACAGACACGCCTGCGCCGACGAGCAGGGCGGCACGTGTGCTTTCATCCGTGCGCAACATCGCACCTCGCGGCAACGGTGTGCCCGGAGTGACCGGGTGCCATTCGTCGCCGCCGCCACTGATGGTCATCTGCAGCGTGCCCTCGACTCGCGCCACCGTCGCTATCGGCTCGCCGAATCGCTGGCCGGGCTGGAATATCAGGATGGCCGCGACGATACCGGCTGCGAGGCTGGCCGCAATGCCATAGCGCACGATCCGACCGCGGCGACGCTGCCGAACCAGCTGCCGCCATTCGCGGTACACGGCCTGGCGCGCGTCATTGATGACGTTGTCGGGCGGCAGCTCGCGAGCACCGGCTGCGCGCAGCAAGTCACGCACGCTGGTTTCGTCGTCTGGTCCGGTCATGTCTGTTTCGCTCATGCAGCACCGCCCATGCCCGCCAGCACGTCGGCGGCGGTCGATCCGAACACGGTTTCCAGCGCTTCGCGAAAAGCGACCCGCGCACGTGCCAACATTGATTGCGCTGCAGTGTGACCGATTCCCAGCATGGCACCGATCTCCTCGACCGACCGGCCTTCGACGTACTTCCATTCCAGCACGTCGCCGTAACGCGCCGGCAGGCGATCGAGGATGCTGCGGATCAGGCGCCGGGTCTCCTCGGTGCCGTACTGGTGCGACGGCTCGTCCTGCACGGGGGCCTCGATGGAATCCAGAGCGGCGCGCAGTTCGGGCGTGTCCTCGATCAGGCTGATGCGGCTGGTGTGCCGGCGCTGGCTCCGCAGGTAGTCGACCACCTGATTCCGGCAGATCTCGCACACCCAACTGAACAGTGCGGCTTCGCCCCGATAGCTCGACAGATAGCGCATGGCTTTGACCAGGGTGGCCTGCACCACTTCCTTGCCGGCTTCCGGGTCGCCCCCGACGCGAGGCAGGGCAAAACGATAGACGCGGGGAAAATAGTCGTCGAAGAACACGCTGAACGCGCGTTCCTCGCCTGCCAGCATGCGCTGCACCAGTTCCCGATCGTCAGCCAAGTTGCCACCTTCCCGTTCCTGCTGCACGTTGGACGTTACCTCCGCGGCCGATCAATCGCACCGTGCGGGCGGTGCATCGCGCCGCGACAAATGTCGCTATACGTATGAATTCTTTGTAAGAAACCGGAATCGGCGCAGCGCGCGACCAAACTTTCCCCCCAGCACGTCGTCTCAATGACAATCGCGGAGCAGCAGCAGCTTTCATACCGGCGTTGCTCCGGCGCGGGAACGACCGGCAACGCAGCGGTGTTGTTCCCCCAGGGACGTACAGGTCAACTTCTTTTCGCGTGGAGACACTATGGTTGCGCATATGGTTCGGGCTTCGGTATTGGTCGCAGCAATCGGCTTTTCGCTCGCGGCGTGCTCCAAGGATCAGGGCGCTGCTGTACTTGGGGGCAGCTCGCTCGCCACTGCGACAACGCAGTCGGCCGCAGAAGCGCCCATCAACCTGAGCGGGACGCTGCCGGACTTCACGGTGCTGGTCGATCGATATGGCCCCGCGGTCGTGAACATCGGTGTGGTCGAAAAGAACCAGCCGGTCAGTAACTCCCCCGGTCCGCCGGGAATGTCGCCGAATGACCCGTTCTATGAGTTCTTCAAGCGCTTCGGCGGCCAGGCGCCACGCGGCAATCAGCCGCCGGCGCGCGGCGAGGGTTCCGGCTTCATCGTCAGCCCGGACGGCTACATCCTGACCAATGCGCATGTCGTCAACGGCGCTACGCAGGTCACGGTCCGGATGACCGACCGGCGCGAATACGAAGCGAAGGTGATCGGCGTCGACGAACGAACCGACGTGGCCGTCATCAAGATCGACGGCAAGAACCTGCCGATCGTGAAACTCGGCGATGCGTCGAAGCTCAAGCCAGGCGAATGGGTCATCGCCATCGGTTCGCCGTTCGGCTTCGAGAACAGCGTGACGGCTGGCGTTGTCAGCGCGACCTCGCGCTCGATGCCCGGTGAAGCAAACTACACACCGTTCATCCAGACAGACGTGGCCGTGAATCCGGGCAACTCCGGCGGCCCGCTATTCAATCTCAAAGGTGAAGTGGTCGGTATCAACTCGCAGATCTACAGCCGCACCGGCGGCTACATGGGCCTGTCGTTCGCCGTGCCGATCGACGTCGCCAACAACGTCAAGCAGCAACTCATCACCAACGGCAAGGTGACGCGCAGCCGCATCGGCGTATCGATCCAGGAAGTCGACGCACAGCTCGCGGATTCGTTCGGCCTCGATCGGCCGCATGGCGCGCTCGTAGGCATGGTCGAATCCGACAGCCCGGGCGCCAAAGCGGGCATCAAAGCCGGCGACGTCATCCTGAAAGTCGACGGTGCCGAGATCGAAACCTCCTCACAGGTACCGGCGATCATCGCTTCGACCAAGCCCGGCACGCCGGTGAAGATCGAGGTGTGGCGCGATGGCGGTACGAAGGTGGTTACCGCACGTCCTGAGGAGATCAAGGACGAAGCGCAACAAGTCGCCGCACGCGGCGGCGCCGATGTCGATTCGGCTAGCAAGCTGGGTCTCGCGATCCGTCCGCTCGCCCCGGAAGAGAAACGTGCGGCCGAGACCGAGGGTGCAATCCTGGTCGAGGACGTCGGCGGTCCTGCTGCCGACGCCGGCGTGCGTCCGGGCGACATCATCCTCGGCGTGAATGGCACGCGCGTGAAGTCGGTGCAGGAACTGCAGAAGGCTGCGAGCAAGAGCGGCAAGATCGTCGCCCTGCTGATCCAGCGCGACAACGCGCAGATCTTCGTGCCGGTCCGCGTCGGTTGAGCCGTGACACAGGAGCCCATGACGCATAAGGTTGGCGGGCAGGAATTTGCCTCCACACCCTCCTCCGCGTTGCGGGGGAGGGTCTCACGGCCCGCCATGGATTCCGTCATGCATCTGCTGTTGATCGAAGACGACCTCGAAGCGGCGGAATACCTCGTCAAAGGTCTGCGCGAAAACGGCTACACGATCGAACACAGCGCCGACGGCCGCGATGGTCTCGCACGCGCCACGCAGAATCGTTACGACGTCATCATTGCCGACCGGCAACTACCCTTCGTGGATGGCCTTGCCATCATCGGCACGCTGCGCCAGAAGGCCGATCACACGCCGGTACTGATTCTCTCGGCGCTCGGCACGGTCGACGATCGCGTGCATGGCCTGAAGGCTGGCGGTGACGACTACCTCACCAAACCGTTCGCTTTTTCCGAATTGCTCGCGCGTATCGAGGCGCTGAGCCGTCGCAGCTCCGCCTCCGGCGCGGAAACCACGCGACTGCAGCTCGGCGACCTCGAGATGGATCTGCTGTCACGCCGCGTCACCCGCGAAGGCCGTGACATCGCTCTCACGTCCAAGGAATTCCAGCTGCTCGAGTACCTGCTGCGACGGCCCGGCCAGGTGGTGACGCGAACCATGCTGCTCGAAGGCGTCTGGAATCTGCACTTCGATCCGCAGACCAACATCATCGACGTCCACATGAGCCGGCTGCGCAACGCGGTCGACAAGGGCTTTTCACGATCGCTGATTCACACGGTACGCGGCGCGGGTTACATGCTGAAGGACGAGAGCTGAAGTGGAGAGTTGATAGTTGATAGCTGAAGAGCAACGGAGGCGCGTTCTGTCGCTATCCACTATCAACTTTCAACGATCCACTTGCCGCCACTCGCTATAGTTGCCGCAAATGGCAACGACCTCGCAGCCCTCCAGAAAATTCCGCCTCTCCACCTCGCGCCTGTCGGCGCTGTTCGTGGGCATCTTCGCAGCCGGAATCGTCATCCTGCTGACCACCGTCTACGTCCTGACGGCCCGCGTTCTCGATCACGAAGTCGACGTGGTCATCCAGGCCGAAGTGAATGGTCTGCTCGACGAATACCGGCGCGGCGGCATCCTGCAATTGATCCAGAACCTGCATCGGCGCGCCGACAACTGGGGCCGCACGGGCGCCGTGTACCTACTCATCGACGGCCAGGGACGTCGCATCGCCGGCAACATCGCGCGCTGGCCGTCGGACATCAGCCTCGGCGACCAGTGGATCGAGTTCGAGATCGACGCCAGCGAGCACGGCGGCGGCGTGGCCCATCCGGTACGCGCGCAGACGTTCCTGCTGCCCGGCGGGCGCGCCCTGCTGGTCGGCACCGACGTTCTCGATCGCAAGCGCCTCGCCTCGCGCCTGCGCTCCGCCATGATCTGGGGCACGGGACTGTGTATCGCGCTCTCCGTGCTGGTCGCTTATTTCTACAGTCAGCGGGTCCGTCGCCGCGTCGCCGCAATCGCGAACACCTGCGACACGATCATGGCTGGCGAACTGTCGGAACGTCTCGCCATCGAAGGCGCCAACGACGAGTTCGACGAGCTGTCGACGACCGTCAACCGGATGCTGGATCGCATCGAACAGCAGACCAGCCTGCTGCGCACGACCTTCGACAGCGCCGCACACGACCTGCGTGCGCCGCTGTATCGCGCGCGCGTGCGCATCGAAGAAGCCCTGCAGCATCGCGAACTCGCCGAAGATTCGCGCGACGTGATGGAAGCGACGCTCGCCGAGCTCGACCGCGTGCAGCGCACGCTCGGCACGCTGCTGCAGATCGCGCAGGCCGATGCATATTCACGCGAACTGCCGCTCGAGGAGGTGGATCTGGCCAACCTCGCGCGCGAAATCGTCGACCTCTACCAGCCCGAAGCCAGCGAACGTTCGCAATCGCTGATCTATCGTGGCGAACAGAACGCTGCTCTGCGCGGCAACCAGCAATTACTGGCGCAAGTGCTGGTGAATCTCGTGGAAAACGCACTCAAGTACGTGCCTGCAGGCGGACGGGTGGACGTCAGCGTCGACACCAGTGCCGATGCCATCACGCTGACCGTCGCCGACAATGGACCGGGCGTGCCTGCCGAGGATCGCGAACGCATCCAGCAACCGTTCATGCGACTGGAACGCGATCGCAGCCAGTCGGGAAGCGGCCTCGGACTCAGCCTCGTCGCCGCAGTGATCCGCCTGCATCGAGGCACTGTCGAGCTACTGGACAATCAACCGGGACTGATCGTGCGCTGCCGGTTGCCGAAGGAGAAAACGGAGAGGCCGCAAAAGACCGTGACCGCAAGGCTTCCTCACCGCACCGCAACTTCCTCGACATAGAACAGCTCGCAGGCACCGGCGCCGGTGTCCTTGCGTGTCAGCGACGTGTTCCAGGTATAGCCATCGGCACGACTGACGTTGACCAGGTATCCCGTCAGCTGCACGACGTTGCCGGCGCGCACGGATTCGAGCTGCTTGCGCACCCGTTGCGAAGCGGGAATCAGATGCATGTTGGCGGCGCCCAGCAGTGCGGTGCCCAGATCGATGGCGCTTTCATCGGGATAGATCGTGAAGAAGCGGCTGCCCTGCTTGATCCGGAAATGGGACAGCACGGCGCTGTCGGACATCGGACCCCAACCCACCGCGAAATCGATCGGCGACAGTTTCGCACCGCCATCCACCCGATAGGGCTCGACGGACAGCACGCGGGCGCTGATGTCGAAACGCGCCTGTGGCGCGATCCGGAACTCCCCGATGCTGAAAGGCGCTGCGTCAGTCGGCGTCTGGATCGGTTCGTCCGGCGCGAGCACGCCAGGCGGACGTTCGATCGGCCGGCCGGACAACATGCCGGCAATGCCGAAGCAGCAGACGATGATCGCCAGCAGGGGTTTCCAGAAATCGCGCAAGAGGTAATGGTTGTCGTTTGAACTTGTGACGACGCTAATGGCGATGCGGGCGTCTTGATACGACACAGATCACACTAGGAGGCCGACTGGCTCACTGGCTAACTGGCTAACTGGTCTGCTGGCCAGAATGGAGTTTCCTGAGTTCTTGCCAGTTGGCCAGTTGGCCAGTCGGCCCCGCGTCCGCGCATCTCACCGCTCCTCCACCCTGACCCAGACCTCCAGATCATCGCTCTGCGTCGCGTAGCTGCGGCTGAGGATCCCGCTGGACTGCGAACGGGTCGACTCGCTCACGCCTCCCAGCGAAATCCATTCGCCTATTGCACCGCTGGCCTGCGTACTGATTCGCTGCGTCTCGATGGACTGATTGTTGGCGCCGACCTGCTCGGCCCGCTGTTCGATGTCCAGAGTCACACGCTGTGCCGACACACGTGGCGTGACGATAAACCCGGTGTTCACTTCGCTGTGGCTGGTGGAGGCCCCCACCCAGGGCTTGCGGCCGC
Source organism: Povalibacter sp. (assembly GCF_036520495.1). Lineage (GTDB taxonomy): Bacteria > Pseudomonadota > Gammaproteobacteria > Steroidobacterales > Steroidobacteraceae > Steroidobacter. Next base: position 8,702 of record NZ_DATDJO010000047.1, read on the forward strand.
CGGCCACGACTGCGGTCACGAGGGGAATACTCCGGCCGGTGGAGACGAACGCCGATGCACCTTCGAGCACGTGCACGCTGCTGATGCTGGATCCATTTGCCTGCGACGCGGCATCAGTGGCTCGCAGAGCGGCGCCCGATCCGCGATTGCCGATGACGACGGCTGCTTCCGCCGACTCGCGCTCGATGGCCTGGCGGGTCGCCCGTCGCACCGACACCAGCAACGAGCGCGGTTGCCGATCGATCTGTTCGAGCGCGCGCCGGATCTGCGCGACATTGGCCGGGCTGGCACGTACGAACAGCTTGTAGTCCGTGCCGCTGAGCGCACCGCCCGGCTCCACCAGCGGCTGCAGCACCGGGATCACTTCCGGTGCGGTGCGATAGTGCAGATCGATGATCTCCAGTTCCTGTCCCCAGGCGAGACCGGCCACCAGGCACAGGAGTGCAACGCGCCACGACAGGGTTAACAGTTTCATGCGTGGCATTGTCACCGCAGAAGGCACGCGTGGCGACCGGACATCGGGGGATACCTGAATCGCAGGGCCCTCAAGGTCCGCCAGCGCCGGCCGATCCTCATGGCTTGGACGGTGGTTTCCACGTCCATGTATTCCAGGAACTCCTGACCATGAATCTGATTCTCGGCATCGTCGTTGTCATGGGCTGCGTACTCGGTGGCTTCGCCTGGCATGGCGGTCAGTTGGTAGCGCTGTGGCAACCCTCGGAACTCGTGATCATCGGCGGCGCCGCGATCGGCGCCTTCATCATCGCCAATCCTTTCAGCGTGTCGAAGCGCGCGCTGGGCGGCGTAGGCGCACTGCTGAAGGGCTCGCCCTACAAGAAGGCCAACTATCAGGCCCTGTTTTCCGTCATGTACGACCTGCTGTCCGTGGCGCGCAAGGAAGGCATGATGGGCCTCGAACGCGTGATCGAAGATCCGTCCCAGAGCGAGATCTTCGCCAAGCGCCCGGTGCTGTTGAAGGACCTGCACGCGACCGAATTCATCCAGGACTACCTGCGACTCATCATCAGCGGCGACATGGACCAGTTCCAGCTCGAAGCCCTGATGGACCTGGACATCGAAACGCATCATCACGAGGCCGTGGAACCCGCCGGCGCAATGAACAAGGTCGCGGACGCCCTGCCTGGCTTCGGCATCGTCGCCGCCGTGCTGGGTATCGTGAATACCATGGGCTCGCTTGGCGGTCCGCCGGAAGAAATCGGGCTCAAGGTGGCTGCGGCTCTGGTCGGCACATTCCTGGGCATCCTGCTTGCGTATGGGCTCGTGAGTCCGATGAGCAATGCGATGGAGCGCATGGCCAACGACGAGTCGCAGTTCTACAAGACCATCAAGACCTGCATCCTCGGCTTCGTGCAGGGACATCCGCCGCAGGTGGCCATCGAGTTCGGTCGCAAGGCCACGCCGGGAGCGCTGCGCCCGAGCTTCAAGGACCTTGAAGCGCAGCTGCGCGGCAAGAAGGCCTGACGGGCAACTCGCGATGGCCGCAGGTAAAGGCAGTGACGCGCAGACGATCGTCATCAAGCGCGTAAAGAAGGGCGGCCATGGTCATCATGGCGGCTCATGGAAGGTCGCGTTCGCCGATTTCGCCACGGCGATGATGGCGTTCTTCCTGCTCCTGTGGCTGATGGGTTCCACCACGGAAGAACAGAAAGGCGCGATCTCCGAATACTTCAACAATCCATCGGCCGTTCCGGGCTCGAGCACCGCGCCTTCGCCGACATCGATCAATGGTCCTGGCGGCGCCAGCACCAGCATGATCGCGCTCGGCGGCGGCATGGAATTGCACCGCACTGCCACGGCAGAGACGAATTCAGCAGATGCAGCCGCGCCGGTGGACGTCGACGAGGCAGAGAAGATTGCCGAAGCGCTCGACAGGGAACGTCTCGAATCGCTGCTGCAGGAATTGAACAGGGCGATCGAGCAGCGTGAATCGCTGGCGAAATTCAAGGACCAGATCCTGCTCGACGTGACACCCGAAGGCGTGCGCATCCAGATCATCGATCATGAGCGCCGCTCGATGTTTCCGCTCGGCAGCCCGGTGCTGGAAGCGTTTGCCGATACGATCCTGCGTGAACTTGCGACCGTCATCGACGATGTGCCGAACCGCATCAGCATCAGCGGCCACACGGACATCCGTCCTTACGGCCGCCTCAACTACAGCAATTGGGAACTCTCTGCCGACCGTGCCAACGCCGCGCGCCGCTCACTCATAGGCGGCGGACTTACCGAAGCCCGCATTGGCCGCGTCGTCGGCCTGGCATCCAGCGTGCTGCTCGACCCGCAGGCCGCGGATAACCCGATCAATCGACGCATCAGCATCGTCGTGATGAACAAGCGCACCGAAGATGCGATCCATCATGAGAACGGCTCGATCCTCACCGTCCAGGACAACGGCGCTTTGGTACCTGCTGGCGAACCGGTGGCGGCAGTAGGTCAGTGAATCAAGGCAAGTACACCAAGGAGCACAAGGCCGGACCACAAAAGAGTACAAAGTAAGTCTCTCGGTCAGATCAAATCCCTTTGCGCGCTTGATTTGCGATCCTTTGTGTACCGTACTCAATCAGGACTCAGCTGCGCCGCATCCATTCCGGATCGGGCAGCTCATGGAACGCATGGCGCAGGCTCTCGCTCCAGCGCCTGCGGACCATCCGGAAATATTCGTGATCCTCGTCGATGTTGATATGACTCTGCACCCGCAGCGCATCGCGATGAATGCTCAGGAGGTCCAGCGGCAGGCCCACGGAAAGATTCGAACGGATGGTCGAGTCCATCGAGATCAGCGCGCACTTGGCGGCCTGCGCGACACTCGTGCTGCGGCTGACGACGCGATCGAGAATAGGTTTGCCGTACTTGGACTCGCCGATCTGGAAATACGGCGTATCGGTCGTCGCTTCGATGAAATTGCCCGCGGCGTAGACACAGAACATGCGCGGCGGTTCGCTGCCGATCTGGCCGCCGAAGATAAGCGAGGCATTGAACTCGATGCTGTGTTCCTTGAGGGCTTCGGCATCGCGCCGATAGACCTGTCGCAGCACCTCGCCGACATGCTGCGCCGCTGCGAACATGTTCGGCGCCGTGAAGAGACTCTCCGTCTCCGGATCATTCACCTGCTCGCGCAGACTGTTGTTCAGCGCCTGCGAAATGGCCAGGTTCCCGGCACTCATCAGCACCATCACGCGATCGCCCTGCTTCTCGAAGACCGAGATCTTGCGGAACGTGCTGATCTGATCGACGCCGGCATTGGTGCGCGAATCGGCCAGGAACACCAAACCGGCATCCAGCAGGATGCCCACACAATAGGTCATTTGAAATCCGCCTTTGGATTCTGCAATTCTGCAGAATAGCCGCAAAAGACCGTGACCGGAGGGAATCCCACGGGGCAAAAAGGCAAGACCGGCTGCGGCAGCGCCTCATCGTTTATCGTCTTGGTGCGGTTTTTGGCGGCCTCCGTCTCTTACTGTTGCTGTTGCTGTTGCTGCTGCGCCGAGGCAGCCACGATGACCGCAACTTCCATTTCTTCCGCACCGCCGCCCCGGCGGACGCCGCGAACCGGGCAGGCATCGAGATAGTCGCGGCCGACGGCGAGTCGGCAATGGCGGCCACTGATCAGCGTCCGATGAGTCACGTCGATGGGCATCCAACCCTCTTCAGGGCCGAGCCAGGCATCCGCCCATGCGTGACTAGCAAACTCATCGTCCTTGCCGCCGGTGTAGACGTAACCGCTGACATACCGCGCAGGGATTCCCACGGCGCGGCAGCAGGCAATGAACACATGAGCATGATCCTGGCAAACGCCCTTGCCGCGCGCGAACGCACGGGAGGCCGATTCGTGGACGTCAGTGGCGCCGCGCTCGTAGCCCACTGCGTCGCTCACCGCGTCGGCGAGTCGCAGCAGATTGGCTCTGCGGTCCGTCGCATGCGCCAGCCGATTCTTCGCGAAGGATTGAATCGCCGCATCAGCGCGCGTCAACGGCGTCTCCGCGAGATACGTCAGCGGCGACAACTTGCCCTCGTTGGGCAGCATCTCGCCTTCGATATCACGCGTCTCGACCACGCCGTTGACGATGATCCGGATCTCGTGATGCGGCTCACCCAGGGTCAGCAGATGCACGACATTGCCGTAGGCATCGATCTGTTCGTGCTGACGCCCCGGCGCACTGATGTTCCAGTTGAGCGCTCGCTGCACCGGATCGCGCCGCGGCGTGAGCCGCAGATTCTGGACACTACGCTTCACCGGCTCGTCATAGCGATAAATGGTTTCGTGGCGGATGTGCAGCTGCATTCAAAACTCCAGATTCAGCAGAAACAAGATCTCCACGGAGGACACGGGGCAAGAAGTCACTCAGGGGGTCGGATCTGCACAAATGCCACCGCCGGATGCAGTCCATGAGGAACGGAAGTTTCTTAGCCCCCGTGTTCCCCGTGCTCCCCGTGGAGATTCCTCATCCCAGTCCTCTAGTCCGCCGAAGACACCAGGAAGTCGCTCGACACGCGCTCGCCCAGGTCGCGCGTGCGGCCCATGAACTGCACGAGGTATTCGTGCAGGCCGAGCTCGAAAATATCTTCGATGCGGCCGAACCGCAGCGACGCATGTAACTCGCCGGCACGTCGCTCGGTTTCCGCCGACTGTCCGTTGCGGATGGCAATCAGGTGCGTGTACACCTGCTCGACACAGCGATGCAGCGAACGCGGCATGTCGGAGCGCAGCACCAGCAGCTCGGCTACGCGGCGTGGTGTGATCAGATCGCGATAGACGCGTCGATACACCTCGAAAGCCGATACCGAATTGAGCAGCGCACTCCACTGGTAGTAGTCCGCTGCGCCGCCGACCTTCTCGCCGCGCGGCAGCAGCAGGTGGTATTTCACATCGAGGATGCGCGCCGTGCTGTCCGAGCGCTCGAGATAGGTGCCGAGCCAGGTGAAGTGCCAGGCCTCGTCGCGCAGCATCGTCCCCTGGATCACGCCGCGGACCAGATGCGAGCGATGCTTCACCCATTCGAAGAAGTTGCCGACTTCGGCTTCCGTCGATGAGCGCATGCCGGCAACCCGCATTTCCAGCCAGGTCGCATTGATGCTTTCCCAGATTTCCGAGGTCAGTGTGCCGCGGACAGCGCGCGCATTCTCGCGGGCTGCACGCACGCAACTGTAGATGCTCATCGGGTTGTCGCGATCGAACACCAGGAAGGCAATCGCATTCGCCGGCGTCACTGCGGTGTAGCTCTGTTTGAACGCATCCAGCAGCCCGATGATGGTCAGGGTGGCGATCCAGCCCTGCTCGACGATTTCCGGGCCCTGCGGCAGCAGCGACATCCGGTAGTTCACTTCGAGGATGCGCGCGAGGTTTTCGGCCCGCTCGGTATAGCGGGCCATCCAGTAGAGATGGTCAGCGGTGCGGCTCAGCATTGACTCATCGCTCCAGCACCCACGTATCTTTCGTCCCGCCGCCCTGCGAGGAATTGACGACCAGCGAGCCTTCGCTCAGTGCGACACGGGTCAGGCCGCCCGGCACGAGCGTGACTTCACTGCCCGAAAGCACGAACGGCCGCAGATCCAGGTGACGCGGCGCGATGCCCTGATCGACGAAGGTCGGACAGGCCGAGAGCGCCAGCGTCGGTTGCGCAATGTATTTCTCCGGGGTGCGCAGAATGCGCTGACGAAAGTCCTCGATCTGTTCCCTGGTCGACGCCGGCCCGATGAGCATGCCGTAGCCACCGGCGCCGTGAACTTCCTTCACGACGAGTTCGGACAGGTGCGCCAGCGTGTACTCGAGATCCTCTTTTCGCCGCAGCACATACGTCGGCACGTTCGAAAGCAGCGGCGCTTCGTCGAGATAGAAGCGGATCATGTCCGGCACGTAGGGATAGATGGACTTGTCGTCCGCCACGCCGGTGCCGATGGCATTGGCGATTGTCACGTGTCCCGAACGGTACGCGGAGAGCAGCCCGGGAATGCCGAGCATGGAGTCGGGCCGAAACGCCAGCGGATCGAGAAAATCGTCGTCGATGCGTCGATAAATGACATCTACCCGTTGCGGCCCACGAGTGGTCCGCATGTACAGGAATTCGTCTTCGACGTAGAGATCCTGGCCCTCGACCAGCTCGATACCCATCTGCTGCGCCAGGAACGCGTGTTCGAAGTAGGCGCTGTTGTAGGCGCCCGGCGTCAGCAGCACGACGGTCGGATCGTTCACGCCAGACGGCGAGACGCTGCGCAGGTTATCGAGCAGCAGATCCGGATAGTGCTCGACGGGCGCGATTGAATGCCGCGCAAACAGCTCCGGAAACAGCCGCATCATCATGCGCCGGTCTTCGAGCATGTAGGACACGCCCGAAGGCACACGCAAGTTGTCTTCCAGGACGTAGAACTCGCCGGCACCCGCGCGCACCACATCGATGCCGGCGATGTGCGCATAGATCGACCCCGGCACGTCGATGCCCTGCATCTCGGGCCGGTATTGCCCATTGCAGAGCACCTGCTCGGAGGGAATCTTGCCGGCGCCGAGAATTTCCTGATCGTGATAGATGTCGGCGATGAAGGCGTTCAGCGCGCGGACCCGCTGCCGCAGACCTGCCGCCAGGTGCTGCCATTCCTGGGCAGGAATGATCCGTGGAACGATATCGAAGGGAATCAGGCGCTCCGTGCCCGCTTCCTCACCATAAACGGCGAAGGTGATGCCGACGCGGTGAAAGAGCGAATCCGCCTCGGTTCGCTTCTGGGCGACCCGGTCCTTCGGTGTTTTGGCCAGCCATGACGCGAAAGCACGGTAGTGTTCGCGAACACTACCGTCGGCGGCATGCATCTCATCGTACGGTCGGTCCCCTGCTGGCATCGCAATCCTGGTTTTCCGGCAACAGAAGCGACGGGAGCGAAAACCGTGCCAGCCAGAAATCGGTGCAATCCATAGGGATTCAACAGACGGATCACGCTCGACTGCCCCATAACAGGGCAGTCATACTGCCAAATTGGTGCAGTGAATCAGGGCAGCTGAATCTTGCCGCCGCGGGGGCCGCCACCCAAGTTGGGCATCCCGCCTTGCGGGACGACCAGCTGCGAGGCCTGCTGGCGGCGCATTTCCTGAATCTGCTGCACCGTCCGTTCGATCGCGGCCTGGGCCGCCACGCCAAACCCGGCAATCGCTTGCTCGAGCGTGTCGCCCGGAATCTCGAAGCTCAGGGGCACCGGGCCCATGTTCGTCATGATTTCAGCCTGCCCAACGTACAACGTCGGGCGATCGGTATCGGGAGAACCGTCCCTTTTGACCGGTGTGAGCCGGCGCAGCGCGCCCACACGGCGGTCGGTAAACATTTCTTCCTGATAGAGCGCATCCACGTCCATATGCGCTTCAGCGTCGCGTTCGTCAGCCATGGGATCCTCGGCAGTTATTTCAGCGGCGGGGAGTAAAGCAGCCCTGTTCTTTCACATCAAGGCAGGACCTTCTCTATCAAGGCGGGCCCGGCTGGTTACAATACCAACCCTCTTTGTTCGCTCCCGACCCCCCATGCAGGAAACTGACAACCCCTTCTCCGAAGCGTTCGGCAAAGCCGTCGATCTCGGCAATCGCATCGCTGATACCGATCAGAAGGCGGACATCTGGGATATCGCCGATGGCCTGCTCGCGGGTGCCGTCCAGTACTGGCTGTACTCGCGTCAACCCTGCTCTGACCCCGACTGCGAGGAATGCCTGCCGATCAGCACTGCTGACGGTCGATTGGAAGAACTGCGCAAGCTCATGAAACAGTTTGCCGCCGAAAGCGAATACTTCCATTCGCCAACGGATCGCAACGTCGGACGGGCCTGAAACGCCGCGCCAGCGGCATGACCGCAATCACAAGTCAATCGGGTTTTGGCCGGGCTCGAAGCGAAAATTTTTCTTTTCGCGCAGGTACTTGATCCGCAATGAGGCGCCGACGCGACACCGAAATGCGGCCGCCTTTTGTGATCCGGTTCACACCACGCGCCGGGCCCGCTTCCGCAGACTTTCGCCGACCAAACTCGAAGGACGGGCAAGCAGGTATGGGGTTGCTCCGAAATCTGAAGCTGCGGAACCGGGCCTACGTCTGTGCCTACAACTCGTTCCGCTTTGCAGCCCGGCTGCGAGGCGACCTGAGCGAGTTCGCACCGTCGATCGCCGAGACCCTGCAGAGCGTTGGCGATGAACTCGCCTCGCTGGCCCGCGACGCGTGCCCGAGCGAGACCGATCGACGCCAGCTGATCGATGGACTGGAAGGTGCGCTACGAGCCCTCGGCCTCTCCGATGCCGCTCAGGTTCACATCGTGTCCCAACTCGCGCCGCGGATCATGGCGGGCGAACCGGCCAGCGTGAGCAAGGAAGCCTGGACGCGCATGGCCGTCTGAATGAGACAGAGGGACGAAAGTGACGAAGATTTCCGAGGACATTGTGTCTGGATGTTTTCACCTTCGTCACCCTCGTGACTTTCTTCATAGGACATAACCTCATTCAGCCAACAGTCCCACCACTGTCGCCGTATCACCTGTCTCCTGAAGCCGACCTGGCTGCTTGACTTATCTACCCCCCTGCCAAAGAATCAAGTCGTGCTCAGGGCAAACTCGCCGAAAGGCGAGGACGCAAAGCTACCGGTCTAACGGAGTCATTTCCCAGGACAGCGGGGTTGCCACGAATCGCAGGATGAGTGCGATTGATTCGGCGGACGCAATCGGTTCAACGGCAGAAGTCCTCTGCTCGAAGTGAACCAGAAATTCCATCAGGCGCCGCCGGACGTGACATCTATCGAGTGTGCGGCGCACGCATGCTCTCCCCGTAGAAATGATCCTTCGCCAGGCCGCGCGCTTCGACCTGTTTTCGGGTTGCGTATGTGATGGGGAAGGAACAGTGGAAGAGAACACCAACAAGGTCTTCGTCGGACGCAGTGCCGCGACGCCTGTCGATCCGCTGCTCGTCGCAGCGCCGTCGACCGAACCCGCCAACACGCTCTTCATCATCAATCTGTGTTCGTCGATCGCTCCGGTGCAGACCACAGGGAAGACCATTCCCGGTTTCGAAGGCCACAAGCTCTATCAGGTCGCACGTGCGGAAGACGGTCGCACTCGTCATCGCCTCAGGCTCGGATTTTTCACCAGCGAAGCAGATGCCGAGCAGGCGCTGATCGCCGTTCGCGACAACTATCCGACCGCCTTCGTTGCCTGCCTGACCGACGACGATCGTCGCTTCGCTCGCGGTTACGTACCGGCCGCCGAAACGACGGCTGCCTGGAAGCGCCCCGTGCTCGTGCCGAAGCCCGAGGCCTCGCGATCACTCGCCGCCACCCCACCCGTTGCTGCACCGGCCGTGGCCACGGAAGTTGCGATACCCGCGCCAGCGGCCACAGCAACCCCGACAGCGAAACCGGTTCCTGCCAAGACAGCAACTCCACCACCGGCTGCCGCAGCAGCACCCGTTATTGCGAAGGCAGCGCCTGTTGCAGCGCCGGCTGCCGGGCTCGACGAAGCCATTGAACTCGACTGGGAACCGGCGATTGCACCCGCGGCCACCGCAGCACCGACGCCTGCAGGGTCGAATTTCGACACGGAGATCGAACTCTCCTGGGATCTGCCAGAGCTGACCGCGCCGCAGCAACCGGCAACAGCCGCGCAGCCAACACCGCAGACCTTCGCTCCCGTCTATAAGACCGACACCGTCATCAAGGCGCCGGCGCGTCCGGCCGAAGCCGCAAGAAAGCCCGCCGCTCCGCCTGTCGAAATCAAGTTGACCCTGGAGAAGGAGCCCGCAGCCGCGACACCACCTGCAGCGGTCACGGCCAGCAATGCCCCGGCGCAGCCTTTCCACGTGGGCAAGGGTGTCCAGATCCCGGCCTCGGCGCTAAGCCTGGAAGCCACAGCACATCACCCCGTTCCTGCCGCGCCGACCAGGCCAATCAACTCGAAGGTCGCAACACCGACGAAAGCTCCGAAACCCGCGGCGACGAACAAGAGCGAGCCTGCACTCAAGGCGCCCGAGACCAAGGCAGCGCCCGCGCGCAATGGGCACGCTCCGGAGCTCGACAGCACTCAGACGATTCGCGCGCTCACCAGTGCCGAGCTGAACGACGACTCGCAGGAAAAGTGGTTCTCGATTCAGCTGGTCGTCTCGGAACGTCCCGTCAATCTGGATGCGATGCCGCACCTGGATATCTTCGAGGCCTATCGGGTCTATTCGATCGCCAACGCCGGCAGCGGCAAGATCGTCTATTCGCTGCGCCTGGGCTTCTTCCGCGAAGAAGTTTCCGCAGAAGCGGTGTCCGGCTATCTGCGGACGTTCTTCCCGTCGCCGAGCGTGATTCGCATCAGCACCGCCGAGCAGACCCGCTTCAAGGATGCGCCGGCGCCACGGGCCACTCTCGCTCAATCCGAAGCCAAGGTCTTCGAGATCAACCACGCGCGCGACCGCAAACCGACGATCCCTACCGTGACCATGGAAGTGAGCGATCGCAGCCCGACCGGTGCTTTCAATCCCAATGCCACGGGTTCGTTCAAGCCCAACGCGACCGGATCGTTCAAGCCGAATGCAACGGGCTCGTTCAAGCCCGGCTCAACCGGATCGTTCAAGCCAAACGCCACGGGTTCGTTCAAGGTCGACGCGAGCGGCAAGCACAAGACGTTGAAGCCGGCCGCCAAAGCGGCCGCCCATGCCACCAGGCGCTCAGCCCCCGTCAGCAAGACGTCCACGTCAGGTAAGTACAAGTCGCTGCAGAAGCGCAGCCTGCAGGAGCAACTTCTCGACGAAGCACGCGAAGTGCAATTGTCGGAGAGCGCCATCCGCAAGCTGCCGAAGAACGATTCGCTGCTGTCCAGACTGGTCGGCAAGCTGACGAAGTAGAAGAAAAGGCCGCTGGACGCTGGCCAGAACAGACGTTCGCCCGCTCTCGATTTATTTTGCCGGCAGCAGCTCGGTTCTGTTCGCCTCCTCCCGGCGTCTGCGGCAAACTCCGTCGGGTCATTCATCGACGCACGTTGGGCCCATGGACTTCAGGACTGCCGATCTCTGCGATCAATTCAGCGACGAACTCCAGGTCTGTGAGCCGCTATTCTTCAACTATGGCGGCACGCCGCGCTTTGCCGGACCCGTCGTCACCATCAAATGCTTCGAAGACAACTCGCGCGTGCGCGATCTCGTCGCTGAACCGGGCAATGGCCGCGTACTGGTGATCGATGCCGGCGGCTCGAAGCGTCGCGCCGTTCTCGGCGACCTGCTGGCACAGACGGCCGTCGACAACCGCTGGAACGGCGTGATCGTGTACGGCTGTATCCGCGATTCCGCAGCCATTACGACCATGCCCCTCGGTGTCCGTGCACTCGGCACCTTACCGATGAAAACCGACAAGCGCGGCGAAGGTCAGCGCGACCTCCCCGTGCAGTTCGCTGGCGTCACCTTTCGCAATGGCGATTGGGTTTATGCCGATGAAGATGGCATCGTCGTCGCACGTCGCGAACTTCCGGCGAACTGAAAATCACTCGCAAGAACATTAAAAGTTGTCGGGTGAATGCGCAGACCCGACACCCCGCACACGACTCGGCGCTAGAATCCGCGGCAGCCAGCATTTCGCCAGCCGAGGGTACGCCATGAGTGACTCCAGGTTCGATCGTCGCACGCTACTGAAGACAGCCGTTGCGAGCCTCGTCGCCCTTCCTTGCGCCAGCCTGGTCCGGCGCGCAGAAGCCGACGAACTGCCGCACCTCTCCGAGCAGGATTCGCTCGCCGTAGCGATGGGCTATGTGCATGACGCGCACAAGGTGGATCCGAACAAGACGCCGCAGTACAAGCCCGGCAGCTTCTGCCATAACTGCGTACAGCTGACGGGCAAGGAAGGTGACACGTGGCGGCCTTGCAACCTGTTCCCCGGCAAGACCGTGAACAAGGATGGCTGGTGCAAGGTATGGGTGATCAAGCCCGGCGCGAAACCCGGCTGATCAAGCAGGCGCAGAACCAGCGGTGATCAGGCGACCGCGGGCCTGATCACCTTGCGACGTGTTTCAGAACCGCAGCTTCGCGCCATATCCCGTCAGTTCGAGATAGCCGCGTCCGATGGCACGGTCCTGCTCGTCGAACGCAGTCACCGCGCCTTCCCAGTAGATGATTCCAGTGCTCTCACGCGTGTCGCTTTCCTGATCGTCCATCGACGGACGCAACCGGAGGGTCCGCGCCCCCACACGCACCTGCCATTCCACCGGATACTCGATACCGGTCCGCGGCGAACGCCAGCGTCGCAGCGGTCGCCAGTCGATCTCGTCCGGCGCGAACGTCTGCACCTCACCCGTCTGACCCGATCGCACCGAAGCGAACGCCCACCGCTGCGCTTCAGCGGCGTCGCGTATCCGTGACGCCATCAATGCCGAGCCGTCATCCAGATTGAGGCCGATCCAGTCCCATCCACGCGCCTGCGAATCGAGGAAGGCGGTCGACCACTCGTGATCGAGCCACGCCTCTCCGCGCACTCGCTGCGTTCCTGCAACGGTCCGCAGTGTTCCTTCCACCTGCAGCCCGGGACGGCTGTAGTAGTAGCTGGCACTCTCGGGATCCGGTCCCTTCTGGCTGTAACCGCCGTTGCCGTTCAACAGGGGCGGCGACTGTGCACGCAGTTGCAGATCGAGCGAGAAATCCGCAGCGTCCGCGACTGCGCGATAAACGGCCGTCTGCGTGTCGCCATCATCGAGTCGCCGCAGCGACCAGTCGTCGATGGCGACATCGAGTCCGCCCGTCCGCGCGTACGCGAGTTCGAATCCTTCACGCGCCGCACGCTCCCCGCGCAGCAATTTGCCGCGACGGGAATCGCTCAATGCCGCATGCGCGAACAGCACCTGCTTCGCCGCGAAGCGTGACGGGTTGTCTTCCTGCGTCCCGGGACGCGTGCGAAAGAATGTCACCTGGAAGCCCAGGGGTTCTCCCTGCGGCGTTTCGAGCCAGCCGGTGACGTACCACCATTCCGTGCGGAACTGCGGATGACTGCCCTCATCCCGCGGGAACTCGATCGAGTAGCCGGGCACGACAGCAAGATAGACAACTTCGGCCGCGACCGCGGACAGCCCTCCTCCCCCCAAGACTGCGATTGCCAGCACGAGTACGCGCATCCTCACCAATCCTCCTTCACTGCTGCGATGGCGTCGCCGCGCATCGCCTGGCGGCCGCTGCCTACGGCGATGAGTGCGGCCGCAGCGATGAGCGCCGCACTCAACACCGCCAGCAGCCCGACCGGCACGAACAGATCCATGCTCCAGTGAAATGACTGGCGATTGACGACATGGATCAGGATCAGACTCACCAGCCCGCCCGTGACGAGTCCCGCGATCACGCCAAGCGTTCCGAGTCCGGCGCCCTCGATCGCCAGCGTTGCCGCGATCTGCCGGCGAGTCAGTCCGATATGTCGCAGCACACCGAACTCCCGCCGTCGCGCCAGCACCTGCGCGCTGGTGCCGGCGGCAATGCCGAACAGTCCGATGAGGATGGCAATCAATTCGAGTATGTAGGTGATCGCAAACGTCCGATCGAACACCTGCAGCGACAGACGTCGTATCTCTGCGGGCACACTCATGTCGAAAACGGCGCCTGCCGGCAGCCGCTGACGGATCTGCGCCTGAGCGTCGTCTTCCCGCGCGCCTGGCTTCAACCAGACCCAGAGCGTATTGATGGCCGTATCGTTGGTGAGTTCGAGATAGGCGTCGCGCTCCATGATGATGGCGCCGCGCGCGTGTTCGTAGTCACGCCAGATGCCCTGAATCCACGCCGGAACTTTCCGGTCTCCCACGAACAACTCAAACGTGGCCCCAGGCGCCAGGCGGATGTCGTCGGCAACGGCTTCGGACAACCACACGCGAACACTGCCCGTGGGCGGCGAACCGCTCGCCACCTGTTCCAGCCACAGCACGCGACCCGCGTGTTGTGGCTCGATATCGCGCGCAATGAGCGTAACGGTGCGTCCGGAGGCTGCAATCTGCGCTTCGGCAAACCGGCTGACCCCGACGCGCTCTATCGATTCGATGTCACGCAGGATCGCCACCGTCGCGGCATCGAAGTGAGACGACTGGCCGACATATCCCGCACGCAGGTACAGGTCCGCAGGAAGCAGTCGCTGCGTCCACGCATCCAGCGAGTTGCGAAACGACGCCACCATGATCGCCATCGCGACCATCAGGCTGAAACTCACGACGATGGCGGACACGCTGAGCGTCGCATAACGCGCGGTGCCGCGCAGCTGTGCAATTGCTATCTCCCACGGCACTGCGGACAACAACGGCGCATGCGTCAGCAAGCTGCGCAGGATGAGCGGCATGGCAATCACTGCACCGATGATCAGCAATGCAATGGAGACATAGCCGGGCAACGGCAGGCCTGCGATCGGCGGCAGCAGCAGAACGAGGAACGCCAGCGACAGCAACCCCGCGACCAGGATGCCATGCGTGCGCGTTGCGTCGCCCGCCACATCGGCGGCCTTCAGTGCCTGCGCCGTCGGAATGCGCGCTGCATCCAGAGCCGGCTGCAACGTGCCCGCCATGGCGACGACCACGCCGAGCAGACAGAACGCGGCAGCCTCGGGGAACTGCAGCTCGAGTTGCGGAATCGCGCCGCGAAAAAAACCCGCGCCCAGATCCGCCCCCAATGCATTCAATCCGAATTGCGCCAGCACGGCGCCCAGCAAGACTCCGAGCACGGAACCGACGACCCCGATGAGCGCACCGCCAATCAGCGCCAGCCACAACTGTCCCGGCCGCGTCACGCCCAATGCATGCAGCAACGCGAACTCACGCCGTCGACGCAGCGTCGCCAGCGATTGCGTCGAGTAGACGAAGAAGCCGCCCGTGAACAACGCCACCAGCGCCAGCGCCGTGAGATTCGAGCGATACGCCCGTGACAGGCTGAGCGCTTCGTCCGCGGCATCACCGGGCGACACCACGCGTGCACCCGGCGGCAGGACGCGCTCGATGTCGGCGAGGGCCTGCTCGATGCCTGTCCCGGGCGCGAGCCGCAGGTTCATGCGCGAAATGCTGCCCAGGCGAGCGAACTTCCATTGCGCCACCGCGATATCCAGTATTGCGGCGCGTTCTTCCAGTGCCGCCTGCGGCAGCACACCTGAGACGACGAACTCCAGCTGTTCCAGGCCTACCTGAAATCGAATGGGCGAACCTCGCTGCAGCCCGAGACTGCGCGCGGCGCTGGCGCTCAGGAAAATCGGTTCTTTCGATGTGTCGATGGGTTCGTCATCCGGATTCCCGGACGTGACACCCGCGAAGGCGGGCTGCAGTCGTCGCGACTGGAAAACATCCATGCCGAGCACGGTGAGTGCGCCTCGCTCGCCAACCAGCTTTGCTTCGATCTGAACCACCGGACTCGCGACGGCAATGCCCGGCAGACGAGCGATGACGGGATAGAGATTTTCATCGATCCCCTCGCCCGTCGCTTCGACCGCAAGATCGGCTTCGCCGAACAGACTGCGCGCTGCGAGCGACACTTCATCGGCAGCGACGCGATTGATGAGATAGATAGCCAGGCCGAGCGCTACACCCAGGGCGATGGCCATGACCGCGAGCAAAGTGCGACCGGGCGCGTGACGCATCGGCCCCAAGACCGCGGCGTTCAGCACCGTTGCATTCGCAGCCATCGCTCAGGCCCGCTCGAGTCCGTTGGCGCTCAGGCGCAGAACGCTGTCGGCCGTTGCGGCAGCCATCGTCGAATGCGTCACGAGGATGCCGACCGCCTGATCGCGCTTCAGCTGCGAGCGCAGCAACTGCAACACCTCGGCCGCCGAATCACTGTCGAGGTTGCCCGTGGGCTCATCGGCGAGCACCACCTGCGGACGATGCACGAGCGCACGCGCCACAGCGACTCGCTGCATTTCTCCGCCAGACAGTTGCGACGGCGAATCGCGCCGCCGGCCACTCAGACCAACCGCCGTCAGCAGTTCGTCGACTCTTGCAGCGGCCGCACTGCCGACGATGCCGTTGAGCGCCAGCGGCAGCGCGACGTTGCGCTCGACGCTGAGATGCGGCAGCAGATGAAACGCCTGGAACACGAACCCCAACCTCGCGCGGCGCAGACGGGTTCGCCCGGTATCATCGAGCGCCGCCATGTCCTGGCCATCGATGACGATGCGGCCGGCATCCGGCGTATCGAGGCCCGCGATGAGATTGAGCAATGTCGACTTGCCGCTCCCCGACTCGCCCATGATCGCGAAGTAATCGCCGGGCGAGGCCTGCAGCGAGATATCGCTGAACACGCGACGCGGCGACGCGCCGGCAAATGACTTGGAGAGCCTTTCGACGATCAGCATTCCGTCACCGACACGCTCCGGATCGAGGTCAGATCATGGGCGACGGGGCCAATTAGCAATTGAGAATTGACAATGAACAATGAACGAATCGGACGCGAGATCCCATCTCAATTTTCAATCGTTCATTGTCAATTGTTAATTGACCTCAGAACGCCGCGATCAAGCCGAGGCCGGCGCCGTACTGAATGAACGTGTCGCCCGACGCGGCGATGGCACAACCGGACCCGGTCGACGGGTTGGAAACACAGAAGAAGCTGCCATCCGTGTCCAGCAGCGTCACGAAGGCGCGCACGTCGAAGCGCAGGCCGATGTTGCGGGTGAACTTGTATTTCAATCCCGTGCCGACACTGGCGGAGAACTTGGTTTCATCGTCGAGACCAGGGCCGTCGGGACTGAACTTCGTGGCGCCGATGGTGATGCCAAAGTACGGGATGACGGGCTGCACGTCGGTGAAGTTCACGATGCCGCCAACATGCAGGTACCGGATATCCAGGTCGAGCGGCACGGCACCCTGCACCTGCGTGCTCTGGTTGGCGTAAATCACTTCGTACTGGCGTTCCGGGCTGTCGGCGTTGATGTTGAAGAACAATTTGAAATCGGTATCGCCATCGACGTCACGATCGCTGCCGTCGGTCGTATCCTTGAACTCGCCGCCGGTGAGCTGGCCGACATACGGAGTGATTTCGAAGTTCGGTGGCTTCTGCGACTCCGCAGCCAGCGCCGTCGAGGCCAGCGACAGCCCGATGCACACCCCCACTGCCGACAGCACACTGCTCACCCTGCGGGACATGTTGAAGTTCTCCGTGTAAACAAGAAGTTGAATTGCCGTCAGCAGCCCTGTGCCCGACGGGCTGCGCACAATGGCCGGTAAGTTACCATGCAGCCAGCACGGTACGCGGCCCGGAGAAATACCGGCACACCTCCCCACCAACCCCCCGCAGCGGAGCGATGAAGTTTTCCAGTTACCTCGTCGCGATCGTCTTCGCAGCGATCACTTTCGGCCTGTGGGCCTGGCTGAACAAGCCGGTCGACGAGCCGCGGTGGCCGCATGGCGTGCAGGGCATGGCGTTCTCGCCATTCCATGCCGATCAGAATCCGGCCGACCGTGTCCTGCCCTCACCCGCGCAGATCGATGCCGACCTGGCGCTGCTGGCCGCTGCTTCCGTCAATGCCGTGCGGACGTATTCATCGCTCGACACCCTGGCTGACGTTCCCGCACTCGCGGCGAAGCATCAGATCAAGGTGGCGGTCGGCGCCTGGCTGGATCGCGATCGCGCGACGAACCAGAAGGAAATCGACGCTGCCATCGCACTGGCGCGTCAGCACAGCAATGTCATTCGCGTGATCGTCGGCAACGAAGCCGTCCTGCGCGGCGATCTCACTGCGGACGAACTGATCACTGCACTCGAACGTACGCGCGCCGCAGTCGATCAACCCGTCAGCACCGCCGAGCCCTGGCACGTCTGGATCAGTCATCCGCAACTCGCGGAGCACGTCGACTTCATCGGTGTGCACCTGCTGCCGTACTGGGAAGGCATCCCCGTCGAAGAGGCGATCGACTACATGGCCTCGCGGATCGAGTTGCTGCAGCAGACGTTCCCCGGCAAGGCCATTGTGATCTGCGAAGTCGGCTGGCCGTCTGAAGGCCGCACGCGCGAGGGAGCCGTGGCATCGCTGAGCAATGAAGCGCTGTTCCTGCGGCGCTTCCTCGCGCGCGCGCGCGACGAAGGTTACGTCTACTACATCATGGAAGCCTTCGATCAGCCCTGGAAGGCGCGCTACGAAGGCGCGGTCGGCGCGTACTGGGGCGTGTACAACGTCCAGCGCCAGCCGAAATTCGAATTCATCAAGCCGATCGTGCGCATTCCTCAATGGCAGCTGCTGGCGGGCATCTCCGTCGTCACGGCTGCGATCCTGCTGCTGCTCGTCTACACCAACACCAGCGGCATGGGCACGCGCGGACGCAGCTTTCTTGCGACGGTGATTTATGCAGCCGCAACCTGCGCGGTGCTCGTGATCTATCGGTTCTCGCAGCAGTACCTGACGCTCGCGAGCGTGATCGTCGGCACGTTGCTGATCTTCGGCATGCTCGGTGTCATCGCGGTCGTGATCTCGGAGGCGATCGAATGGGCCGAAGCGCGCTGGGTTCGTCAGCGTCGTCGCGCGCTGGTCCAGCCGCTGACCGCGCCCGAGGTGTGGCCGAAAGTGTCGATTCACGTGCCGGCGTACAACGAACCGGCATCGATGCTGATCGACACGCTGAACGCGCTCGCGCGACTCGATTATCCCGACTGCGAAGTCCTGGTCATCGACAACAACACGCCGGACGACGCTACATGGAAGCCCGTCGAAGCGCATTGCCGCCTGCTCGGACCCCGCTTCCGCTTCTTTCATGTGAAACCGCTGGCAGGCTTCAAGGCCGGCGCGCTCAACTATGCGCTGCAACGAACCGATCCTGCGGCAAGCATCGTCGCGGTCATCGACAGCGACTACGTGGTCGAACCCCAGTGGCTGAAAGACCTCGTGCCCGCTTTTGCCGATCCGACCGTCGCCATCGTGCAGGCGCCGCAGGACTACTGCGATCACGACCAGAGCGCCTTCAAGGCAATGTGCCATGCCGAGTATCGCGGGTTCTTCCACATCGGCATGGTCACGCGCAACGAACGCAACGCCATCATCCAGCACGGCACGATGACGCTCGTGCAACGCGCAGCGCTGGACAGCTCGGGCGGCTGGGCCGAATGGTGCATCACCGAAGATGCCGAACTGGGCCTGCGCCTGCTGGAGCACGGTCATCAGTCGCACTACCTGCCACGCAGCTACGGACGCGGCCTGATGCCTGACACGTTCATCGACTACAAGAAGCAGCGCTTCCGCTGGGCCTACGGCGCAATGCAGATCCTTCGCCGTCACTCGACCGCCTTGTTTTCGAAGAGCACGCAGCTCACCGCGGGACAGCGCTACCACTTCATCGCCGGCTGGCTGCCCTGGCTCGCCGACGGACTCAACCTGCTGGTGAACGTCGCCGCCGTCGGCTGGTCCATCGCAATGATCTGGGCGCCGCATCGCATCGATCCGCCGCTCGTGATGTTCTCGGTGCTGCCGCTCGCGCTGTTCACGTTCAAGCTGGTCAAACTCGCACATCTGTACGTATCGCGAGTCGGCGCGAACATTCGCCAGACCATCGCCGCCGCGCTGGCGGGTCTCGCGCTGTCGCACACCATCGGCCTGGCCGTGGTGAAAGGCATGGTCACGAGCAATCAGCCTTTCTTCCGCACACCGAAGGGAACCCAGCCGCATGCGCTGGCGCGAGCCTTCGCGGATGCGGCACAGGAGACGGCGTTCCTGATCGTGCTGCTGATCGCCGTTTACTTCCTCACGCACCAGAGCGTGATCGCTGGCCACACTGTGGGCGTTCCAGCGGAGCTGCGCGGGCCGGATCTCAGCATCTGGGTTGCGGTGCTGATGATCCAGTCGATTCCGTATGCCGCATCGCTGCTCGTGTCGCTGATCGCAGTGCTGTCACTGCCGGCACGCTGGCTGGGCCCCGCGCCGGGGACACAGGACAGGGATCAGAAATATTCTCCGCTGGACACACAGGGCGGTGCGAAGCAATCCAAGCCTCGGACCTGAGAGTCGAAGATCTCCACGGGGGAGGCATGACCGAGAGAAAGCCCGCGGGACGGGTGGAAGAACTGCATTTTTGTAGCCTTCTCTTGCCCCGTGTCATCCCGTGTTCCCCGTGGAGACTCTTCATCTCTGCTTCGAAATCCGTCATCTCTTCGCAACACGCGACTTCTTTACTGCGTCGGTCGTCAATCAACCGCGTGGAGTCTGCCGTGCTGGACAAAGATGTTTTCACCCCTGCCGTCGCTGTGGGTGAGGAGCCTGAGAGCAACCCCTCGAACAAGCCCTGGTTCACCGACATCGTCGAACGGCGCTACGACCGATGCGACATCGTGAAAGGCGGTGTCGCCGCCGCAGTGACCGGACTGGTGAGCCAGTCCGCCCTCGCCGGCAAGGACGAGCGGCACAATCATCACGATCACGACGATCATGCCGACTGGCCCCGGCGTCGTATCGATCCGGGCTTGCCGCGGTCGCTGCATTCAACGCCGGCCTCGAAGATCAGGTCGTCGTGCCCGCGGGCAACCAGGCCCAGGTGCTGATTCCGGAAGGCACGCCGATCAGCGGCTAGCTGCGGTCCTACATCCCCGGCGACTTCAACACCGGCGCCGATCGCGAACAGCTTCCTGTGGGTTCGACTTCCCCGCGGGATTCCTTTGAGTCACAGTCGAACGCTTCAACGTCTCCCGAACGTCCGCGCGTATTTCCCGCAATTGATCGCACCGCAGCAACCTCCGAGAATCGCGGCGGTCAGTCGCAGGCGATCGGCATGTCTGATCCACTTCATCTCAGTCCGCACGCACGACACATCTTCGGCCTGCGCCGTGAAATCATCGCGGTTCTCGCTCTCAAGTTGCTGGCGCTGATCGCACTGCGCTTCCTGTTCTTCGACGAACGCCCCGAGATCACGCCGACGCGCGTGGAAGAACACCTGCTCGATTCCTCTTCTCTTGCAGAGGACGGATCATGATCGATGTCGACGTCGTCATTCTTTCGCGGCTGCAGTTCGCACTGACGGCGCTCTATCACTTCCTGTTCGTACCGCTGACGATGGGCCTGTCGGTGCTGATGGCCATCATGGAAAGCGTGTACGTGATGACAGGGCGCCCCATCTGGCGTCAGATGACGAAATTCTGGGGCGTGCTGTTCGGCATCAACTTCGCGATGGGTGTCGCGACCGGGATCACCATGGAATTCCAGTTCGGCACCAACTGGGCGTACTACTCGCACTACGTCGGCGACATCTTCGGTGCGCCGCTGGCCATCGAAGGTCTGATGGCGTTCTTTCTCGAGTCGACGTTCGTCGGTCTGTTCTTCTTCGGCTGGGATCGACTGTCGAAGTTGCAGCACATGATCGTGACCTGGCTGGTGGCGCTCGGCTCCAACTTCTCGGCGCTGTGGATCCTGATCGCGAATGGCTGGATGCAGAACCCGGTGGGTTCGCGCTTCAACTTCGAGACCATGCGCATGGAAGTGACGTCGTTCGCCGAAGTCATTTTCAATCCGGTGGCGCAGGCCAAGTTCGTTCACACCGTCAGCGCCGGATATGTCACGGGCGCGATGTTCGTGCTCGCGATCAGCTCGTTCTATCTGCTGCACCAACGCAATCGTGCGTTCGCGCGGCGCTCGTTTGCCGTGGCCGCCAGCTTCGGCCTCGCTTCAGCTCTCTCGGTCGTCGTGCTGGGGGATGAGAGTGGCTACACGGCGAACGAGCACCAGAAGATGAAGATCGCCGCCATCGAAGCGATGTGGCACACGGAACCGGCGCCCGCGGGTTTCACGGTCTTCGGCGTTCCCGACGTGGCGCAGCGCAAGACGCACGCAGAAATAAAGATTCCCTGGGCGCTCGGCCTGATCGCAACGCGGTCAATCGACAAGGAAGTGCCCGGCATCATCAACCTGGTCGACGATGCGGAAGCCCGCATCCGCAACGGCCAGATCGCCTATGCAGCACTGCAGCGTCTGCGTGTCGACGGCAAGGACGTAGAAGCGCTGCGTCACTTTGGGCGCTATCAGTCCGATCTCGGGTACGCACTGCTGCTGAAGCACTATGTTGCCGATCCGAAGGACGCCACCGACGACCACATCGAGGCCGCCGCGTGGTCCACGGTGCCCAACGTGCCAGTGCTGTTCTGGTCCTTCCGCGTCATGGTTGGACTAGGCATCTTCTTCATCCTGCTGTTCGGCACGGCATTCATCCTCACGGCTCGTCGTCGCATCGAGAATCATCGCGGCCTGCTACGCATCGCTCTCTACAGTCTGCCAACGCCGTGGATTGCCGCGGAACTCGGCTGGATCGTTGCGGAGTACGGCCGCCAGCCGTGGGTGATCGAAGGCATGCTGCCGACTTCGTTGGGCGTCTCATCCGTGAGTTCCGGCCAGGTCTGGTTCAGCCTGCTTGGCTTCGTCATTTTCTACACCAGTCTCGCGATAGTCGATGTCTTCCTGATGCGACGAGTCATCAAGCAGGGACCTGAACGCTGGTCGGCAGAAGGAGCGCACTGATGGACTACGAAATTCTGCGCCTCATCTGGTGGGCCTTGCTCGGTGTGCTGCTCGTCGGCTTCGTCGTCACGGATGGTTTCGATCTGGGCATCGGCATGCTGTTCCGGTTCCTCGGCAGAACCGATGATGAGCGCCGCGTGTTCCTGGAGACGATCGAGCCCGTGTGGGAAGGCAATCAGGTATGGCTGATTCTTGGCGCCGGCGCAATCTTCGCCGCCTGGCCGCCGCTATATGCGACGGCGTTCTCCGGTTTCTACACGGCGATGTTCCTGGTGCTCGCCGCACTGATCCTGCGACCGGTCGGTTTCTCGTTCCGCAACAAGCTCACCCAGCCGCGCTGGCGCAACGCCTGGGACTGGGCGCTGTTCATCGCCGGCTTCGTACCCTCACTGGTGTTCGGCGTAGCGTTCGGCAATCTCCTGCTCGGCGTGCCGTTCCGCTTCGATGACACGCTACGCGTCTTCTACGAAGGCTCGTTCCTCGCGCTGTTGAATCCGTTCGCGCTGGTGTGTGGCGTCGTCAGTGTCGCGATGCTGGCGATGCACGGCGGAGCGTATGCCGCCTTCAAGACTCATTCGCCCATGATGGATCGCGCCGCTGCAGCAACGCGTGCGATGGCAGTCACGTACATCGCGCTGTTCACGATAGGCGGCGTAATGATCACCATGTCGGTCGACGGTTATCGCATCGTGTCAGAGATCAATCCCATCGGCCCCTCGAATCCGCTCGGCAAAGCGGTGATCGTCGGGACTGGCGCGTGGCTCGACAACTACGGTCGCTATCCGTGGATGATGCTGGCGCCGGTGTTGGGATACGTCGGCGCGATTGCCGCGTTTGTGTTCGTGCGTCTGCGACCCGGACTCGCGCTCATGGGCAGCGCCCTGACCGGCGCAGCCACCGTCTGCACCGCAGGATTCAGCGCGTTTCCCTTCCTGCTGCCGTCGTCACTCGATCCCGGCAGCAGCCTCACGCTCTGGGACGCCAGCAGCAGCCGTCTGACGCTGCTCATCATGCTGATCGCGACATTGATCTTCATGCCGTTGATCCTTGCTTACACGAGCTGGGTGTTCCGCGTGCTGCGCGGCAAGGTCTCGCTGGACCACTTGCACAAGGGCGCCTACTGAAGTCGCCCTCACATCACGGTAACCGCCATGTGGTACTTCTCCTGGATTCTCGGTCTCGGGCTCGCCTGCACCTTCGCGATCCTGAATGCGATGTGGCTGGAGTTGTACGAGAGCGACATCGCGTCGAAGGACGACGGTGAACCCGATCAGTAGGGCCTGACCTGGCGGCCAACGCCGCCCCCTCCACGCAGTTCCTTGCGCATTTTCGCCTCGTCGAACTGCCGCGGTTGCGATGCATGTGTCTTGGACATGACGGTCTCCACAGAGTATTGAGTGCTCGAGGTATTTACACCCTCCCTGCACCACGCCACAAGCGGACCTTTGTACGTCGCATCCGCGCTGATCACGTGTCATGACGGACGCTGGTAAATCCCTGCTGGATCAGATCGTGAACGAGGCGCAGACCCTGTCGCCGGAGAAGCGGCTGCAATTCATCCGTGCCGCGTGTGCCGACGACAGTGCGTTATTCCAGAGCGCCTTGCTGAAAGTGCAATCGCGGCAGCAGTGGTTCGACGACCAGTCCGTCGACGATTTCGACCCCGGTGTCGTGCTGCCGGATCCCGCGGGAGAACTGATCGGCCCCTATCGCATCGTGCGCAGTCTGGGCGCGGGCGGCATGGGCGAAGTGTTCCTGGCCGAGCGGGCGGACGAGCAGTTTCAACAGCAGGTTGCAATCAAGCTCGTGCGCCGCGGACTGTTATCGCGTCACGTACAAAGTCGGCTGCGGCAGGAACGCCAGATTCTCGCTTCGCTCGACCATCCCAACATCGCCCGACTCTATGACGGCGGGGCGACTGCCGACGGCACGCCGTACATAGTCATGGAATATGTGGACGGCGAGCCCATCGATGTCTATTGCAACCGACGACGACTGAGCATCGAAGCGCGAATGCAACTCGTCGTAGCGGTGTGCGCCGCGGTGCACCGCGCTCATCAGAATCTTGTCGTGCATCGCGACTTGAAGCCGTCCAACATCCTCGTGACGGCGGACGGAACCCCGAAGCTGCTCGATTTCGGCATCGCCAAAATGCTCGACGAGCGGCAGATGATGCACACGATGGCCGTGACGCAGGCGGATATCCGCGTCATGACACCCGATCATGCGAGCCCCGAGCAGATACGCGGCGACCTCATCTCCACCGCGAGTGATATCTACGTCCTCGGCGTGCTGCTCTACGAACTCCTGTGTGGCTACAAGCCGTTCGTCCTGCACAGCAACCGCCTGCAGGACCTGGAACGCACGATCTGCGAACACATGCCGCCGGCGATGAGCGTTGCGGTTGCTGCGGCGCAGGACACGCCGGACAGTGGCATCCACGAGATCGCCGCCGAGCGCTCGACCACAGCCACCCGACTTGCGCGGCAGTTGCGGGGCGACCTCGACAACATTGCGCTGATGGCGCTGCGCAAAGAGCCCGAGCGCAGATATTCGTCGGTGGAACATTTCGCAGGAGACATCGGCAAGTATCTGCGCGGCCTGCCCGTCAGCGCCCGGGCGGACACCTGGGCATATCGGGCTGGCAAATTTCTGCACCGGCATGCGCTGGTCGCGGCCATGTCGGCGGCGTTCGTCGCGCTGCTCGTCGGCTTTACCGTCACGACCTATCTGCAATCCCGGCGCATCGAGCAGGAACGTGACGCGGCGCAGGTCGAGAGAACGCGGGCCGAGGCGGAACGCGAACATGCGCAGGCCGTGTCGTCGTTCCTCATCGATTCGTTCCGCCTCGCGGACCCGACTCAGTCGCGCGGTAAGGAGATCACGGCGCGCGAAATCCTCGATAGCGGCGCATCGCGCATCACGCGCGAATTGCAAGGCCAGCCGGCTCTGCAAGCGACATTGCTCGACACCATTGGCCGCGTGTATCTGGGACTGGGTGACTTTGTCGACGCGCAGCCGCTCATCGAGCAGGGACTGTCAGTAAGGCGTGCGCTCGACCCCGACAGCGTCGACGTTGCGCGCAGCCTCTACAGCCTGAATCGGGTCTACGAAAAAAAGGGCGACCTCAACACCGCGGAAGCATTGGCGCAGGAGAGCCTGCGCATCACGCAGACTGAAACCGGCAGGGACAGTATCGAAACCGCAGAGAGTCTCTGCAGGTTCGGCGTCATCAAGCAGGAGCAGGGCCAACTCGCCGCCGCAGAATTGCTGTTGCAACGTTGCCTGGACATTCGCGTGCAGCGCCTCGGCAGCGACAGCGAGGGAGTTGCCATTCCTCTGGACAACCTCGCGCGCATCGCGCAGACGCGCAACGATCTTCCCAGGGCGGAAGAGCTGCTACGCCAGGCTCTCGCGATCGACGTGCGCCGCCGGGGCACCGACCACCCGTACTACATCCGCCATCTCATCCGGCTCGCGATGATCACTGCGGACCAGGGACACGTCGCTGAAGCCGAGAAACTCTATCGTGAAGCGGTTGCGGCGCATCGCAGCGTCATGGGCATCGAGCACCCCGAAACCGTCGATGCCATGAGTTCACTCGGCCTCTTTCTGATGGAGACCGGACGTCTGGACGAGGCGCAACGGATTCTCGAGCAGGTCCTGGAAATCAGCCGGCGCATCCGCCCCAATCATGCGTACGTCGGGAATGACCTCGAGAACCTGGGTCGCCTCGCATTTCGCCGGCAGCAATATGCGCGCGCGGAAAGCTTCTTCCAGCAAGCGCTGGCGATCTACTACCAGACTCTGCCGCAATGCCACGGGCTGATCGCCACGACCTCGACGGTTCTCGGACGCGTGCAATTGCTGCAGGGTCGCCCGAGCGACGCCGAAAAATTACTCACGGGTGCGCTCGAATGCTGGCGCATCGAGTACGGAACGCAGAGCCCGGGCTTCGCGATGGCGAGAGCCGCTCTGGGGCGCTCATGGGCAATGCAGGGCAAGTTCGCGCAGGCGGAACCGGCACTGCTCGAGAGCTATCCGGTGCTGGCGAAGGATATGCGCGCCACCGGTCGTGAGGCGAGCGGCGTCGTGCGCGAGTGGATCGAGGACCTGTACAGAGAGATGCACAGACCGGAGGCCGCTCAGCAGTATCTGCAAAAATTTCCGGGATCGGGATGATCGACTGGTCGTAAGTGCGATTGTGGCGAAGAAGATCACTCGATCACCATGATCAATGGCAGCGCCCTCCGCCATCAAGATGAACAATGCCAGGGAGAGACCCATGAGAATCCTGATTGCCGATGACAAGGTCGCCGGGTCCAGGGCTTTGCGCCCATTCTTCAGAACCGGCGCGCGCAGCACACGTGTCAGAAAATTGCGCGGCACCAGGGCCGGCAAGGCGACGATGGGGGAACTGATTGTTTCGTGCCCACCGCGCAAAGCGATCAAGGGGCCCGAGGATTGCTCGTGCGCCGGCATTGATCTCGGCGACCAGCCTGAACAAGCGGCATCCGTCTTCGATGCGCTGGGCCTCGCGCTACTGAATCGTGGCTGCCTGAAGGAAGGCGCAGCACTCGTACAACGAGCGCTGGAAATTCGCCTCAAGTTCTTCGGCCCCGACCATCCGTTGACGGCGCTGAGCCGCAACAGCACGGCACGCGCCCAACGCGAACTCGGCGAACTGGACTCTGCCTTTGCTGCAGTCAGCGACGCAATCCGGATCAACACCAAGGCATACGGGCCGCACAGCCTTGCAATCGCGATCAATCTCGTCGAACTTGGCATTTGCCAGCTGCAGCAAGGCAGTTTCGGGGCCGCGCTTCAATCGGCCCGCAATGGCCTCTGTATCCTCACGACGCTGGGCTTGTACGACACGGACCCCAACACGACGCGTCTGCTGGACATACGCGGCCGTGCAGAATTGAATCTTGATCAGGTGCAGGAAGCTGCAGCGACCTACAAGGAGTTGTTGCCGCTCGACTTGCGGCAGCTCGGCACCAGGAACCACCCCAAGTATGCGACCCACCTGGCGAACGAAGCGGGAGTGAAGGAAGCGCTGAGAAAAATTGCCGCAGCCGAGCAAGGCTATCGAACAGCCATCGATCTCTATGAGAAGAGCCTCGACCGGCCATGCCATCCCAACTTGATCGACGCGTGTAGCGCGCTGGGGTCCCTGCTGCGGATTCGCAATGGCTCAGGGGATCTCGCCGAAGCTGGCGAGCTGTTTGACAGGGCCCTGCGCCTGGACGTGCAGATTCGCGGCCCCGGTCACTACTTCACAGGTAACGATCACGCGGACCTGGGACGCTACTACTACGACTCGGATCAGCGCTCCAGCGCCCTTTCGGAGTTCCAGCAGGCACTGGATATCTATGACAAGAATGTGCAAACAGGCGCCCTGCCCGCCAATCATATATTCATCGCCGAATCGCAAACCTGGAAAGGCCGCATCCTGATCGAAAGCGGGGAAGCAGACGCAGGGTCAGCTGAATCGATTCTCGAGAATGCAGTGCAGATCTGGCCGACCCAGCTCGGGCCGGATACGGTGGGCGGAGCCATTGCCAAAGCATGCCTGGGTCGTTCGTTGTTCCTGCAACACAAGTCATTGCCTCGCGCACGACAACTATTGCTCGAGGCCTATCCCATCGTTCTGCGTGCTCTGGGCGTCAATCACGCATTCACGCAGCAGGTCCTGCAATGGCTCGCAGAGCTGGGAATCAACCCTGCAAAGAAACGCGCTATGGCTTAAGCGCCAAAAAAACGCCGGCGGTTTTGCAACGGCCGGCGCAACTCTCACGGGGGATCGAAGTACGGTGTTATCGTCCTCCGCGATCCTTGTTCGGACAATTGGCACTATGGGCAGCGATGGCCGTAGAAACCGACGCTGCTTTCGCGGTGCACCAAAGGGCATTGCCCGCATCCCGTGCCCGGACGTACGATGGACTCGACGTATCGAGGGGGCTAGAACCCCACACTGCAGGCAACGGAAGCGCTGCAATCTTCTCTGGCAGGAGCGATCGCTTTAGCACCGTTGGGGCACAGCCATGAAAATCCTGATCGTGGACGACCATCCTCTCTTCCGGGCCGGCTTTCATGCGGTTCTCGAGCAGGGTGCGCTGGACGCCGGAATCCTCAGTGTTTCCTCCGTGCAGGAGGCGATGCAAATCCTGCAGCGCGATCCTGAAGTCGGCCTGGTGCTGCTGGATCTGCATCTGCGCGGCGAAGACGGCTTCAATGCACTGAAGGTCATCGGCGAAAAGCACCCGACCACTGCCTGCATCATCATCTCGGGCGACGAGCAGGACGGAATCGCTTCCCGCGCCGTCGCGGCCGGCGCTTCCGGATTCATTCCAAAGTCCTTCACCGCGGATGAAATGGTCGCAGCGATCAAGCGGGTGCTGGAAGGCGAAGTCTTCATGCCCAAGGAACAGGCGTCGGCGACTGGCGACAACAGCTCCCTCACGCTACGCCAGCTCGAAGTGATTCAAATGCTGGGACGGGGTTGCAGCAACAAGGAAATTGCGCGCGCGCTCGATGTCGCGGAGCGCACGGTCAAGGCCCACGTGAGCGCCGTGTTCGAAGCGCTCAACGTGCGCAACCGCACGCAGGCCGTGCTCGCCGCGCAGCGCCGTGGCTTTCTGCCATCGACGGCCTACGCCGCCACGCGCTGATCCGCCGCCCGTCCACCAACCCCATGGACGCCGCGCTGTTGCGACGCGTTGAACAGCAACGC
Source organism: Povalibacter sp. (assembly GCF_036520495.1). GTDB lineage: Bacteria > Pseudomonadota > Gammaproteobacteria > Steroidobacterales > Steroidobacteraceae > Steroidobacter. The sequence goes on from NZ_DATDJO010000047.1 coordinate 37,865, forward strand.
GTCGCGATGCTGTATGGAAATACCGCCGCGGTTTCGGGGTCGGCCGTGCTCATGGCCGTGCTCATGGTCATCATCGCGTGGCCAGACGTTTCCGGACTGACGATCGCTCTGTGGTGCACCGGCGTGCTGCTGGTACAGGCGGGCGTGCAATGGTTGACGTTCGCGTATCGACGCGCCGCCAATGCGCAGGCCGAGCCGCGCCTGTGGGGCATGCGCCTCGCCAATGCAGCCTTCATCGCTGGACTGGTCTGGGGCTCGGCGGCATTCGTGCTCGTCGGGCCGAACCAGTCGCTGGCACTCGCCCTGATCTCCGCGTGTCTGGCGAGCCGCGCGACCATCAGCATCATGACGCACGCCTACTTTCCACCCGCGCTGCATTCCTTCGCCGTGCCCGTGTTCGGCCTGCTCGCGGTGCGCTACGTGTTCGAGGGCGGCTATCGCAATGCGGCGCTCGGCGTGTTGTGGATCGCTGTCCTGGGCTATGTCCTGCTGTTCGTCGAACGCCAGGCACGTGCGGTCGCGACGCAGATCCGGCTGCGTATCGAGAACGAACAGCTCGTCGATGAGCTCAAACGTCAGAACACACTGGCGGAAGAGGCGCGCGTGCGCGCCGAAGAAGCGAGCCGTTCGAAATCGAGGTTCTTTGCGGCTGCCAATCACGATCTGCGTCAGCCACTGCACTCGCTGGGTCTGTTCGCGACGGCGCTGCGCAATGGCTCTGCCGGGCGTTCAGGCATCAAGCTGGTCGACCAGATCCTGCTGTGCACTGAATCGCTGGAACAGCTGTTCGACAACCTGCTCGACATTTCGCGACTGGACGCCGGACAGGTCCAGGTCAAACGCGAGGCCGTCCCTGCCGATCAGGTCCTCGATCGATTGCGCAGCACCTTCCTGGTGCCGGCGCAGGAGAAGGGGCTGCGGCTGCGCGTGCGACGTTCCGGGGACATCCTGGCGACGGACTCGACATTGCTGTTCCGGATGCTCTCCAACTTCGTGTCGAACGCGATCCGTTACACGAATGATGGCGGTGTGCTCGTGGCCTGTCGCAAGCGCGGCAAAAAGCTGCTGGTCGAAGTCTGGGACACCGGCGTGGGTATTCCGCCCGATCAGCACGAGCGGATTTTCGAAGAGTTCTACCAGATCAATAACCCGGAGCGCGATCGCACCCGCGGACTGGGCCTGGGACTCGCCACCGTCCGGCGTATTTCGACACTGCTCGATCACCCGCTCACGCTCGACTCGAGACCAGGACGCGGTTCGCGCTTTTCCATCGAGGTTCCGCTCGCGGATGCGCAGCGCGCACCGTCGGTGACTGCAACGGTCGAACAGAAAGTACCGAATCTGCTGCGAGGCAAGCTCATCGTCGTCGTGGACGACGAGGCTTCCGTACGCCTGGGCATGCAAAGCCTGCTGGAAAGCTGGGGCTGCCGCTGCGTGACGGCCATGGACGCAAGCGAAGCGCTCAGCGCACTCGGCAGCGATATTCCCGATTTCATCATTGCCGACCTGCGGTTGCGTGGCGAGGACACGGGCATCGAGGTCATCCGCACGTTGCGCGCACAGCTGGGCGAATCGCTGCCGGCCGTGCTGATCTCCGGCGACACCGCGACCGAGCAATTGCGCAAGGTAAGTACGGCCGGCCTCACGATCATGCACAAGCCGCTCAAGGCAGTGCGCCTGCGTGCCCTGCTCAATCACGAGTTCGCGCGGCAGGGGCGCGAGGTGCTGGCAGAAGCGGCAAAAGCTTGAGGGGGCGCAGGGCTGCTGGCAGACACAAGACAAAAGCAGCCAGGATTTCACACGGGGATCACGGAGGGCACGGAGGGGAAAATTCTTCTTTTTCCGTTCCGGGGCCTCCGTGTTCTCCGTGAACTCAGTGTGAGCTCTGTTCCAGCTTCGTAAGTCAGTCCATTGGGCTGCGGCCAGCGGCCCTCTTCAGAAACTCCTGCCATCCACTGGCGTGATCTTGAGCGCCGAGCGATCCACGTTCTCCAGGCAGCGGACATTGATCGCTGCCACATCGCCCTGCGGGCCCTTGCCTTCGCCGAACGGGGCGCAACCGCAATTGCTGCAGAAGCGATGCCGGATGGCGTGCTTGTTGAAGGTGTACGTCTGCAGGGTGTCCGCCGACGTTTTCAGCGTCAGCTTGTCTCGCGGCACGAACCACAGCAGGTAGCCCTTGCGGCTGCAGTGCGAGCAGTTGCACTCGTTCACTTCCGTCAGTGTTCCCTCGACTTCGTACGCAATGCTGCCGCAGTGACAGCTGCCGCTGTAGATCATGATGAACTCCTCCCGAAAAGGACTTGCAGAACCACGAGAACCGCTCAGTAGCGGGCAGCGAACCTATAACACCGCCCGCCTGTCCGGTAAGCTGCCCCCATGAAGAATCATTCCCCCGCAGCCCGCACTCCCGCGGGTGTCCGGCTGCAGAAAGCCATGGCTGATGCCGGTATCGGTGCAAGACGCGACTGTGAAGACATGATCACGGAGGGGCGGGTGCGCGTGAACGGCAAGGCCGTGACCACATTGCCGTGTTTCATCCATCCCGAAAAGGATGTCGTCGATCTGGACGGCGAGGTGATCCAGTTTCCCGACAGCGTATACGCATCGGCGACGGCAAGGGCTGCCACGAGATCGCACACCTACGTGCTTGTAAACAAGCCGAAAGGCGTGATCACCACGACGCGCGATCCGGACGGTCGGAAAAATGTCCTCGACCTGCTGCCGCCGGCGATGCGCAAGGAGGAGCGCCTGTACCCGGTGGGGCGGCTCGATGGCGACTCGACCGGCCTGCTGCTGCTCACCAATGATGGCGACCTCGCGTTCCAGCTGACGCACCCCAAATTCGGCGTCGCCAAGGAGTATCGCGTCCTGTGCGCCGGACTTGCTTCCGATGAGCAATTGCAGGCATTGAAGCGCGGCATGTATCTGGTCACGCCGACATCGGACGGCGCGAAGACATCGAAGCGCGCCTCGATGGAGTCGGTGCGCATCGTCAAGCGTTTCGTCGATCGCAATCGCGGTGATCGCACGCAGCTGAGCGTGACGCTGCGCGAAGGCCAGAACCGCGAGATTCGCCGCATGCTGGCGCGCGTGGGTCTCAAGGTGAAAGAGCTGGAACGAGTGGCGATCGGTCCGCTGCGCGCAGGCGATTTAAAGCCCGGTCAAATCAAGCTGCTGGGGAAGAAAGACGTGGATAAGCTGCGATCGGCGGTGCTCGGTAGTTGATAGTGGATAGTTGACAGTTGCAAGCTCCGGACAGGCGCTGCAGCCTTCCTCGCTATCCACTATCAACTTTCAACTCCTCTTCATCGGCCTCACCAACCCCTCCTGCGCCACCGATGCCACCAGCCGGCGCTGGCGATCATAGACTTCGCCGCGAGCGAAGCCCCGGGCGCCACCCATGAAGGGGCTCGTCGTATCGAACAACAGCCAGTCGTCGGCGCGGCACGGCCGATGAAACCACATCGCGTGATCGAGACTCGCGAGCAACACCTCAGAGCGAGTCGCCTCGGGATGTCGCAGCAGGGCGCTGCTCAACAGGAAGTAGTCGGACAGATATGCGGCGCCGGCCAGCTGCGTCACCGAATCGTTGGGCAGCGGCGAGGAGGACCGGATCCAGTACAGGCCACGCGCAATATGGGATTTGCGCATGAAGAACTCGTCGGGATTGGTGGGACGGAACTCAACGATCGACGGCCAGTGCTCGAGCGGCGGTGAGTCCTTCGGCAACAAGGCCGAGTACTTCTTCGCCAGCTCCACGGTGCTCATCAGATCTTCGGGGTCCGGCACGTCGATATCGAGCACGACGTCGTGTTCGTAACCTTCTTCCTGCCGATGAAACGACAATTCCATGTGGAAAATGGTCTTGGCACGTTGGCGGGCGACCACGCGCCGGGTCGAGAAGCTGCCGCCGTCGCGCGTCAGTTCGACGTCATAGATGACGGGAATATCGCTGGCTCCGGCCAGCAGGAAATAACCGTGCAACGAGTGGGCATGACGCGCGCCATCCACGGTGAGCGCCGCGGCTTTCATGCTCTGCCCGAGAATCTGCCCGCCGAACAGCGAGCCGTTCATGTTTTCCTGATTGGCGCGGCTGCGGAACAGGTTGCTGTCGAGCTGCTCGAGTTCGAGCATCTCACTCAAATGCTGGGGCGCCAGTGGCGGCGTGCTGATAGGTGCGGGCATGGCGCAAGTATAGCCAGTCCGCGAGATCGGCCGGTAGGCAGCGGCCACTCGCCGGTGGCTCTCCGTATCTTGCCTGCCCTCCCTACTCCTCACACAGGGTTTGCCGTAGTCTCCCTGCCGATAAATGTATGGTGACCGTCGCCGGAGGACGCATGTTCAGCAGAGTCGCAAATCTCATCAAAGGATTTTTTTCGCTGTTCATCTCGGGAGTGGAGAGGCGCAATCCCGAAGCCCTGCTGGAACTCGAGCAGGAAAACCTGCGCAAGCAGATCGCCAATTTCAACCAGGGCCTGGCGACGCATGCCGGCATGTGCGAGCGGATCATGGGCCAGGTCCGCAAGCTCGAAGCGGAACAGAAGGATCTGCGCGCGAGGACGACCGCCCACCTGCGCGCGGGCAACAAGCAGGCCGCGGGCCAATATGCGCTGCGGCTGCAGACGATCGAGCAGCAGCTCGAAGAGAACCGCAAGCAGCTCGAACAGGCCGAACAGACGTACAAGAATCTCGTCAAGGCCCGCGACGTGGCCGTGCAGACAGCGCGCGCCAAGATCGAAGGCCTGAAGGGCGCCATCAACGACATGCGCATGAATCAGGCCATGGCGGAAATACACGAAATGGCCTCGGGCATGATTTCGACCATCGGCGGCTCGGGCGACACGCTCAACCGGCTGCATGAGATGGTGGAAGAAGACCGCACCAAGGCCGCCGGACGGGCGCGCATTGCTCGCGACTCGGTCGACATGAGCGAGGTGGACCTCAAGGAAAGCGAAATGAACGCGCTGGCCGATCAGGCTCTGGCTGACTTCGCGGCGCGCGAAGGCATCTCACTGCCGGGCGAAGCCACCCCGGCCGCACCCGCCGCGCGCAGCATGGGCACCGAGAGCCAGAGCGGATGAAGATCCGAGACGGAGAAGATCTCCACGCGGGGCACGGGGAACAGGGGTTCGGAACAAGTGATTCAGATGCAAGCATTCCTCCTTCGTCTTGATCTTGCCCCCGTGATCCCCGTGTCCCCCGTGGAAATTCCTTCTTCTCTTTTCTGATCGTCATATGCCTGCACCCCAAGGAGCTCCCGGCTGGGCGAATGAACTCGCGCTTGCGTACGAAAGCGGCGCGCATGGTCAGTTCATTCTCTACGGCAACGTCCATGACCGGATCGCTGTGGGCAACCGGCTGGTCAACCTGGCCGGGTATCTCGAGAACGAACTGCTGGCCGGATTTCAGATCGTGCTGTCGTACGACCTCGGCAACGGGCTCACCATCGAGCGGGGCGGCGAAATCGTCGAGAAGTGGTCGGGCGCCGATCTCAAGCGTGCGCCGCGCCTGCCGCTCGACGCGATCCAGTACATCAGCAAATACCTGCGCTATCTCGGCAACCTGCGCGCACTCGGCAGGGAGTCGAAAGAGAATGTCGCCGTCATCCTGCGTGGCATCGATCAGATCGCACCTGCCGACGGCACCGGTTACGAGCACGGCAGCCTGACCAGCCTGTTGGGTGAGTGGGCCAGCGAGGCGCCGTTCGCGGATCTTGCGTTCACCAGCATCCTGATTGCCGACAATCTCAACGACGTCGCCCCGTCGATCGCCTTCGATGCCCACACGGCGCGCATCCGGGTACCCCTTCCCGATGCGACTGCGCTGGAACGAGCATTGACGCTGCTGCAAACATCGCAGCCAGCCGCATTCGCGCCGAACGTCGGTGTGAGCCAGCTCGCCGCGGCGCTGAGTGGCGTCACTGTGTCGGCGCTGGAAAGTCTCATCAAGATTCGCGGCCACGAAAAACGCTCACTCGATGCCCAGGACCTGACGCGCATCAAGAAGGACCTGGTGGAGCGCGATTCAGCCGGCCTGGTCGAGTTCATCGAATCGAAGCGCACGTTGGACGACTATCACGGCCAGTCCGCACTCAAGCAGTGGCTGCGCCAGGACATCGCGCTGTGGCAACAGGGCGATCTGAAGGCCTTGCCGATGGGCTACCTGCTGTGTGGTCCGGTCGGCACGGGAAAAACATTCCTCGTCGAATGCCTCGCCGGGGAAGCCGGTGTGCCAGTCGTCAAGCTCAAGAATTTCCGGGACCGCTGGGTCGGTTCGAGCGAAGGTAATCTGGAAAAGATCTTCCGGCTCGTGCGCGCCCTGGGACGCTGCATGGTGTTCATCGACGAGGCGGACCAGACGCTCGGCCGGCGCGAATCAGGCAGCGGCGACAGCGGCCTGTCGGGTCGTCTGTATTCGATGATCGCGCAGGAGATGGCCGACAACGCGAATCGCGGGCGCGTGCTGTGGATACTGGCGTCGTCGCGACCGGACCTGATCGAAGTCGATCTGAAACGTCCCGGTCGCCTCGATGTAAAAGTACCGCTGATGCCGACGGCAACGCAGGCAGAAAGCGCCGGGCTCATCGGGGCACTCGCCAGGCGCTATGGATTGCCGCTCGAAGCCGCGGAGCTGACCGCACTCGAATCGAAGATGCCCATCCTGCTGACGCCCGGCGCTGCCGAAGCGCTGGTGGTGAAGGCTTACCGGCATTCGCGCACACAGAATGTCGCAGCCGCCGCGGCGCTCGACGCCTGCCTCGTCGGCTACCAGAATCCCGTACCGCTGGATGTGCTGGAATTTCAGATGCGCATCGCCGCACGCGAAGCGACCGATCTCGCCTTCGTTCCCGAGTCGTTCCGCCACTACGCGGCGGCCTCGCCTGCGGCATGAGCGGCCGTCGTTCCTATCTCGCGGCGGCCTTCAACGCACGCCCCCTGGGCATGCCGGTGCCGCCGAACTGGTTCGGCGTCGCCGCCTTCGCATTACTTGGCGCACTGATCAATCCCGGCTTCTGGCTGATCGGCGCCGGCCTCGAAGGTTTGTATCTCTGGGCGCTGTCGCGCAACGATCGTTTCCGTGCGACGGTCGATGCCGAAGGCGGCAAGCAGAACTGGACCAGTCGCTACGGTTCGTTGCTTGCGCTGCTCGACAATCACGGGCGGCAATCTCAGGACGCGATCGAGGCGCAGGCCCTCGAGATCGTCGACCTGCTGGCGCGCACCGGCTCGACCGAATCGCAGATCGCCGATGTGCGGCAGATGGCATGGCTGCATCTGAAACTGATGGCGGCGCGAGCCTCCATCCTGCAGGTGATCACTTCTGCCGATCGCGAGAAGCGCAATCTCGAAGACCAGGAACGCCGGCTCATCGAACGACTGTCCGGCAACGACATCAACGATGGGCTGCGTCGCAGCCTCGAACAGCAACTCGATGTCATCCGTTCGCGCCGCGCCGCGCACACCGATGCGCAAAGCCGCCGCGAGCTCGTCGAGGCCGAACTCGAGCGTCTGCGCCAGCAGGTATCGCTGGTACGCGAACAGGCGTTGCTGGCCACCGACGAGCACAGTGTCGCGTCGTCACTGGATGCGCTCTCCGCTTCGCTCAACGAAGCCAATCGCTGGCTCAAGGACCAACGCGAACTGTTCGCGGGCCTCGACTACCTGACCGACGAGCCACCGCCGGCGGAGTTGCTGCGCCCCAAAGCGACTACCGGGCGCCGGCAGCGAGTGTCGGAATGACAACCGCCGTCACGATGCAAGAACTTCATACAGGAGCTTTCTGATGAATCAGTCCCGCCCCAGCCAGACCTGCGGCTCTGCGGCCGGCAATCTGATCACGCTGCTGTTGTTCGTGGGACTCATCGCACTCGGCGCGTGGCTGTGGCTCGGCAAGAAGACTCCCGACGCAACCTCGCCGAACGGCTCCCCATCGTCAGTCAGCACGACGGCCGCCGATGGCACCGCACCTGAGCCGATCGAGCCCGTCGACGGCACCCCGACCCTGGATGCGGCCGGCACATACGAACCCAAGGACGGCGTGCTGCAGATCGACATCAGCGAGTACGCAGGCTACGGCGGACTGATCGTCGCCAACGGCGGGCTCGAACCGAACGCCGATTCCTTCTTCGCCAGGGAATATGGCTTCAAAGTGAAGATCTCGATGAGCGAGGACGAAACCTGGTCACCGCTCAACAATGGCCGCCTCGCCGCCACGGCAACGACGACCGACGCGCTTGCCGTGCTCGGTCGCCAGTTCGACGCTGTCGTGCCGGTGCAGATCGGCTTTTCGCGCGGCGCCGACATGGTCGTGGTCGATCGCGGCATCGCGTCGATCAACCAGCTCGCCGGCAAGGTGCTGGCGGCATCGCAGTTCAACGAAAGCGAATTCTTCATCCGCTATCTCGCGCAGGAAGCCGGCGTACCGGTCACTGTGCTGCGCGATCTCGATTCGAAACCCGACGCCGGCCAACTGGGACTGGTGTTCTACGAGGACGCCTTCGTTGCCTGCGACGCTTATGCACACGAACTGAATCGCAACTCGCAACGCCTGAACGGCTGCGTCGGCTGGACGCCGCGCACCAACGAAGTGGTGGAACAGTCGAACGGCAAGGCCAAGGTGCTGGTCTCGAATCGCAACCTGCTGGTCATCGCCGATGTGCTGGCCGTCAACAAAGGCTTCGCGAAAGCGCATCCCGACATGGTTCGCGGCCTGGTGCACGGCATTCTCGAGGGTAATCGCCGGTTGCGCGATCAGCAGGCCCAGAACATCGGCGTCGTGGCGAAGGCCTTCGGCTGGACGGAGACCGAAGCACGCGATGAACTGGCGCACGTGCATCTCGCCAATCTGCCCGAGAACCGCGCCTTCTTCGCCGGCACCATCGACTCTGCCGGCTCCTTCGGCGGCATCTTCCAGTCGTCGGTGCTCGCGTACGGCAGTGTCATCAGGAATCCCACCGACCCGGCGCGCTTCGTCGATACCAGCTTCCTCGATGCACTCGCCGCCAAGGGCCTGTTCGCCGATCAGAAGATCGCGATCGCGCCGATCAAGACCTCGAGCTCCGCGTCGCTCGAAGGCGATCCGCTGCTGAGCAAGGACATCCGCTTCTTCTTCGAACCCAACTCATCGACGCTGGACAAGAACGCGACCCAGAACGCCGAGTACCTGGAAACGATCAATCGCTTCCTGCAAGTCAGCCCCGGCTCGACCGTGCTGCTGCGCGGACACGTGGATAACGCGCGCGTGAACGAGTTTCGCGACCAGGGCGGCGAACAGCTGCTGAAGAGCATGGCGCTGAAGGCCATGGAGCTGTCACGCCAGCGCTCGATCGCCGTACGCGACGCGCTGCTGGAACGTCACCAGAAAATCGACGCCTCGCGCATCGAGACCGTCGGTCGCGGCTGGGAAGAACCGGCCAGCCCCAACAGCGACCTCAATCGCCGCGTCGAGGTGCAGTGGTTCACACTGGAGTAGAAATCAAGAATTGGGAGTAGCCGCATAGAACACATAGAAAGGGCATCATGCGAAATCTTCACCTGATGCACTTTGTGTCTTCCTGGGTGCAGGCTGCGTGACCATAATCGCGCGGTGACCCACACCCTGCCCTCCCTGCCCATCACCGAAGCGCTGCCGCAGTTGCGGCAGGTACTCGCCCGGAATCCCAATGTCGTGCTGCAGGCGCCGCCGGGCGCTGGCAAATCGACGCTCGTGCCGCTGGCCCTGCTGGACGAACCCTGGCTGGCCGGCCAGCGCATCGTCATGCTGGAACCACGGCGGCTCGCCGCGCGCGCAGTCGCCGCACGAATGGCGCAGCTGCTCGGCGAACCGGTGGGACGCACCGTCGGTTATCGCACGCGACTCGACAGCAAGGTCACGGCGCAGACCCGCATCGAAGTGATCACCGAGGGCATCCTGACCCGCTGGCTGCAGCGCGATGCCGCGCTGGAAGGGGTCGCGATCGTGATCTTCGATGAGTTTCACGAGCGCAGCCTGCAGGCCGATCTCGGGCTCGCGCTGTGCCTCGATGCGCAGGGCGCGCTGCGCGACGATCTGAAGCTGCTCGTCATGTCAGCCACTCTCGACGGAGAGGCCGTGGCGAGATTGCTGGGCGATGCACCGATCGTCACCTCCGCCGGGCGCATGTTTCCGGTCGACACGCACTACCGGACGGCGCCGCCCGCCCGCACGGGTCGCGGATTCGACGAGGATATGGCGATAGTTGCAGCAAATGTCACTGCACGCGCCGTTGAAGAACACGAAGGCGACGTGCTCGTCTTCCTGCCCGGGCAGGGAGAAATCCGTCGCGCGCAACGCAGGCTCGACGAACTGCAGCTGCCGCGTGGCACTCGCGTGCTGCCTCTGTACGGCGAGCTGGCCATCGAACAACAGGACGCTGCGATCCGTCCGAGCGTTGCCGGCGAACGCAAGATCGTCCTCGCCACCAATATCGCCGAGACCAGTCTCACCATCGAGGGCGTGCGCGTCGTCGTCGATTCCGGGCTGGCGCGACGTGCGCAGTTCGATCCTGCCAGCGGGATGAGCCGGTTGGAGACCGTGCGAATCTCACGCGCGTCGGCCGATCAGCGGCGCGGACGCGCCGGCCGTCTGCAAGCGGGCGTTTGCTACCGGCTCTGGCCGGAAGGCGAACAAGCGATGCTGCCCGCGCAGACAGCGGCGGAAATCATCGAAGCCGATCTTGCGCCGCTCGCGCTGGAGCTGGCCAACTGGGGCATCAGCGATCCTGCGTCGTTGCGCTGGCTGGATGCGCCACCCACGGCAAGCTTCGCCCAGGCACGCGACCTGTTGCGCGAACTCGATGCGCTCGATGCCGATGGCCGCATCAGTCCACACGGTCGCGCGCTGGCGCGAATCGGCGCGCATCCGCGGCTCGCTCACATGATCGTTCGCGGCAACGAGCTCGGGCTCAAGGCGGCGGCGCTGCAGATTGCGGCGCTGCTGGGCGAGCGCGACCTGCTGCGTCTGCCTCCGGGGAATCGCGACGTCGATTTCCGGCTGCGAGTGGATGCACTTCGCGATGGCCGTGCGCCCCCGGGAGCGAGTATCGATGCCGGCACTCGCCAGCGTGTCGCGCGCAACATGGAGCTGCTCGAGCGCCAGGTGAGTGTGCCCGCCACTGCGCAGACGTCGTACAGCGATGAAACTCCCGGACGGCTGCTGGCCCTCGCCTATCCCGACCGTATCGCACAGTCGCGCGGCGACGGCGGCCGCTACCTGCTGGCACAGGGGCGCGGCGCCCGGCTGCTCGAAGCGACCAATATCGGCCAGCAGGAATTCATCGTCATCGCCGACCTCGATGCGGGCGAACGCGAGGCAACGATTCGCCTGGCCGCACCGATTTCCCGGCACACGCTCGAACGGGATTTCGCCGGGCATCTGCAGACCCGCGAACGCATCGAATGGAATTCGCGCGAACAGGGCGTCGTCGCACAGCGCGAGCGCTGGCTCGGCGCGATTCCCTTCGAGTTGCGACGCCTCGAAACCCCCGACAGTGGTCGGGTCGTTGCCGCGCTGCTTGCCGGCATTCGCGAACTGGGAATCGCCAGCCTGCCGTGGACGCGTGAAGCCAGAGCATTGCAGACGCGCATCGGCTTCGCGCGTGCCGGAGATCGGCAGGCGAACAAACCGTGGCCGGCGGTCGATGACGCGACACTGCTCGATACACTCGAGGAATGGCTCGCGCCGTGGCTCGACGGCATGACGCGGCGCGATCACTGGTCGCGGCTCGACCTGCATGCCGCGCTGCTCGCGCTGCTCGACTGGGATCAGCAGCAGCGTCTCAATGAGATTGCGCCCACGCATCTCGCGGTGCCGAGCGGCTCGCGAATTCCGATCGATTACTCGAGCGAATCGCCGAGCGTCGCCGTCCGGCTGCAGGAAGTGTTCGGCCTGCGCGAAACGCCATCGATCGCCGGAACGCCGCTGACGCTGCAGCTGCTGTCGCCAGCACATCGCCCGGTGCAGGTAACCCAGGACCTGGCCAGTTTCTGGGCGCGCGGCTACGCCGATGTCAAACGGGAACTGAAAGGCCGCTATCCGCGTCATTATTGGCCGGACGATCCGCTGACAGCGGCAGCGACTGCGCGGGCGAAACCCCGCGGAACATGACACGCGCACCGCGCCAGCGCTGAAATACGGCCCGCGCTGAATACCGACTGTGCAGTGCATTGCGGCTGCTGCACAATCGACACGACCACGCCACGGGGAAACGCTTCATGGGAAACGCTTCATGTTGAGTCGCATTGTGACGCTCTCGCTCGTGCTGGCTGCGGGGGCCACGCACGCAGGCACGGTGATCGAAATGCTCAGCCGTGACCTGGGCGGCAAGTCGGCTGAAACGCTGATGACGACCCACGCGCAAAACGGCCAGTTGCGCATCCAGTCCAGCGACAAGGAGGGCTTCTCTCTTTTCAAGGACGACGCGCTGACCATCGTCAATACGCGCGACAGGAACTACGTCGTCATGGATCGCGCCGCGCTGCAGAAAATGGCGGACGCGATCAGTCCCGCCATGAAAATGCTCGCCCGGATGCCGCCCGAACAACGCGCACAAGTCGAGAAATTGCTGGGCGGGAAGGCCGCCGGCCTCAGCGGATCGTCGCAGCAGGAGGTTCGCAAAACAGCCCGCAGCGACCAGGCCGCCGGCCACTCATGCAACTACGTGGAGATTCTCAAGAACGGCGTCATCGAGGACGAACTGTGCGTGGTCGCGCCGAACACCCTGAAAGGCGGGGACGAACTGATGGCGGCAGCACAGAAAATGAGCGCGATGCTGCAGGATGCCTTCAAGGATCTGGACGCACCGCAATTGAAACAGATGATCGACGATCAGACCGCGCTGTACGCCAGGGTCGGCGGCATTCCCGTGCTTTCCCGCCATTACACGGATGGCAAGCCGGTCACTGAAACCACACTGAAATCGAATCGCAGCGAAACCATTCCCGCATCCACCTTCAACGTACCTGAAGGCTATACCCGCAAGGATTTCATGCCGGGTCGCTGACGAAACGACGATCGATGCACCGCAGACGACGCACTACGTCAACCGGAGAAAACCTTGAACCAGGATTTGCGCCAACAGATCGAAGCCATGCACGTGGAGCTGAGCCGGATCGACTCGGTGGATCCGCAATCGCGCACGCTGCTCATCACCCTTCTCGGCGACATCACTCGCCTTCTCGAACAATCCAACGGCGACACCGACCAGCACAATCTCGCCGAACGACTCGATGAACTTGCCGTGCATTTCGAGGCCGACCATCCTTCGCTCGGCGCGGCGCTGCGTCGCGTCGTGGATGCATTGGGCAAGGCAGGCATCTGATGCGGAAGGTCACGAGGGTCACGCAAGTCACGCAAGTGACGCCGGCCTCCGATGCTCCCGCACCTTCATCACTTTCGTGACCTCATCACTTACGTCACTCTCACCATGTACGACCCGAACAATATCTTCGCCAAAATCCTGCGCGGCGAAATCCCCGCATTCAAAGTCCATGAGGACGCGCACACCCTCGCCTTCATGGACGTGATGCCGCAATCCGAGGGCCATACGCTCGTGATCCCGAAGACGCAGGCGCGCAACATCTTCGACATCGACCCACCGGCGCTGGCGCGCCTGATCGAATCGACCCAGCACGTGGCAAAGGCCGTGCAGACGGCATTCAAGCCAGACGGCATGCGCATCATCCAGTTCAACGAACCCGCTGCCGGCCAGACAGTCTTCCACATCCACTTCCATATCGTGCCTTGCTATGAAGGCCGTGAGATGAAGGGCCACGCGCGCGAGATGGCGGACAAGGCAATGCTTGCGGAACACGCAGAGCGGATCCGCAAGGTGTTAACCGCGTAACCCGGAACGCAGGAAGGGACCTCCACGGGGGCCACGGGGAACCACGGGGTTCAAACATCTCCGGGCTTCGCACCTGCCTTGGACTCTCTATCCCCGGTGATACCCGGTGCCCCCCCGTGGAGATCTTCTTCTCTCCGGCTTGCCTGACTCTCGTGCGACCGGCTATCTGATAGGCTCCACTTCCCCCGACCGACGAGCGGACTGACACGCGATGAGCAACAAGATCTACAAGGTCCCCGAGGATTTCGCCGCATTGGCGCACCTGCGCAATGCCGACTATCAACGGCTCTACCAGGAATCGGTGCGCGATCCGAACGGCTTCTGGGCCCGCATGGGACGACGTCTCGACTGGATCCAGCCGTACAGCAAGGTCAAGGACACGAGCTTCGACGAGCACGATTTTCGTATCCGCTGGTTCTACGACGGCAAGCTCAACGTATCGGCGAATTGTCTCGACCGGCATCTGACCAAGCGCGGCGACAAGGTCGCAATCATCTGGGAAGGCGACGATCCGAAGCTGTCGGAACACATCACGTATCGCGAGCTGTACGAGCGTGTCTGCCAGTGTGCCAACGCGCTCCGATCGCTCGGCGTCAGGAAGGGCGATCGGGTCACGATCTATCTGCCGATGATTCCGGAGGCTGCAGTCGCCATGCTCGCCTGCTCCCGCATCGGCGCGATTCACTCGGTGGTGTTCGGCGGCTTCTCGGCGGATTCGCTCGCAGGACGCATCGTGGATTGCGGTTCGAGTGTCGTGATCACCGCCGATGAAGGCGTTCGCGGCGGCAAGCGCATCGCGCTCAAGACCAATGTGGATCTCGCGCTGAGCACGCCGGGCACCGAATGCGTCAAGCACGTGCTGGTGATCAAGCGCACCGGCATCCGCGTGCCCATGTATGGCCGCGACCAGTGGTTCGACGCACTCGTCGACGCGCAGCCGAAGGAATGCCCGGCAGAACCCGTCGATGCGGAAGATCCGCTCTTCATTCTCTACACCTCGGGCTCGACGGGACGACCGAAAGGCGTGCTGCACACGAGCGGCGGTTATCTCGTTTACGCCGCGATGACGCACGAACTGGTGTTCGATGTGCGTGAGGACGACATTTTCTGGTGTACCGCGGATGTGGGCTGGGTCACCGGTCACAGCTACGTCGTCTACGGTCCGCTTGCCAACGGCGCGACGACGATCATGTTCGAAGGCGTGCCGAACTACCCGGACGCCGGGCGTTTCTGGCAATCCGTCGACAAGCACAAGGTCACGATCTTCTACACCGCACCTACGGCACTGCGCTCGCTGATGCGCGAAGGCGAAGAGCCCGTGAAACACTGGTCGCGCAAGTCGCTGCGACTGCTCGGCTCCGTGGGCGAGCCCATCAACCCGGAAGCATGGGAGTGGTATCACCGCGTCGTCGGTGACGGTCGCTGCCCCATCGTCGATACGTGGTGGCAGACAGAAACCGGCGGCGTGCTGATTTCACCGCTGCCCGGCGCGATCGACCAGAAGCCCGGCTCGGCGACGCTGCCCTTCTTCGGCGTAAAGCCCGCGATCGTCGACAACGAAGGCCAGGTGCTGGAAGGCGCGACCGAAGGCAATCTGGTCATCAATGACAGCTGGCCGGGGCAGATGCGCACCGTGTTCGGCGATCACCCGCGTTTCATCGACACCTATTTCAAGACCTTTCCGGGCAAGTATTTCACGGGCGACGGCGCACGCCGTGATGAAGACGGTTACTACTGGATCACGGGCCGCGTCGACGATGTGCTCAATGTCGCGGGCCATCGACTCGGTACGGCGGAGATCGAAAGTGCGATGGTGGCGCATGCCAAGGTCGCGGAAGCCGCCGCGGTCGGTTGCCCGCACGACATCAAGGGCACCGGCATCTACGTGTACGTCACACTGATCGCTGGCGAGGAGCCCTCGGAGGCGCTGCGCAACGAACTGCGCGACTGGGTCCGCAAGGAGATCGGCCCGATCGCAACGCCCGACTTCATTCAGTGGGCGCCCAACCTGCCGAAGACGCGCTCGGGGAAAATCATGCGCCGCATCCTGCGCAAGATCGCCGCGAACGAACACGATCAGCTCGGCGACATCTCCACGCTCGCCGATCCCGGCGTCGTCGAGAGCCTGGTACGCGAACGCATGAATCGCCCGGCGTCAGAGATGGAGAAAGATGCTCCCGCTGCAAAGGCCGCGACGAGATCGAAGCGGAAGAAAGCAGAGAGCTAGAGCGAAAAAAAAGCAGGTACACAGCACACCAGAGCGCAGATTAAATTTTCCGGAAAGAAAGATCTCTCTGTTTTTGTGCTCCTTTGTGGTTCCGCCTTGCGCTCCTTTGTGTACTCGCCTGGTTCTTAGAACAGCCGCCCAGCGCCGGCGAGACGCGGCTTGTAGTACTCGTCATCCAGCGTGCGTAGTTCGATCGGACGTCCCGTCTGCGGTGCGTGCACGAAGCGTCCGGAACCGGCGTAGATGGCGACATGCGAGATGCGTTTGCCGCTGATCCGGAAAAACAGCAGATCGCCCGGGGCGATGTCATCGAGCCGGATGGGAGCGGCGGCGCGATATTGATCAGCCGCGGTGCGCGGCACATCGAGGCCGAGTTCGTGATGGATGAACTGCACCAGGCCACTGCAATCGAAGGTCGTCGGTCCGCTGCCGCCGAATCGATACGGCGCACCGAGCAGTGAAATGGCGCGTATGACGATTTCGCTGCCGACGGAGGCAACGGCGCCTTCCTGTCGCTGCGGAAATGGCGTATCGAGCGGACCCGGCACTGAGCCGATGTCCCCCAGGGGCGGCAGCATTCGCGACGGTGGATCGGTGGCGCATCCCTGCAACCCCACGGACAGCGCTACGCAGGCCACGGCGATGTGGCGACAGGACCCTGCAGATTGACGCTTTTTCAATTCCAATACCCGGCGGCTCCGGTGTGGCGCGCGAAGAATGCCCCATGCCGATCCTCGGCGCCAGCCGCGGAATGGACTGTGAACCCGGACGGGCCGCAGAATTCCCAAACGCGACAGACTGTGTGTAGTGTGTTGTCGCTCAGACGACTGTGGAACACCTGAGAACGATCGCGACTATGACCCGCAGATGGCGAATCACAAACTGGCTGGCCGCCGGTACGGTACTGCTGACGGCGACGACTGCGCATGCAGCAGAGCCCTGGTCGCTGGTGCGACCCGAGGCGATCCGCAGCCATGTCGAATTCCTCGCTGACGACCTGCTCGAGGGACGCGCCACCGCATCCCGCGGTTATGACATTGCCGCCGCGTACGTGGCGGCGGAATTTCGCCAGGCCAATCTGAAACCGGCTGGCGATGGCGACGGTTTTTTTCAGACGGTGCCGTTGCTGGAAGCGACGCCGGTACTGCCGGGATCGTCCGCTGAACTCGTGATCGACAAGCAGACCCATACGTTCGAATACGGCACCCACTACCTGCCCTCGGCCGACTATCTGTCCGCGAGTTCCACGCTCACTGCGCCACTGACCTTCGCGGGTTTCGGCATCGCTGCGCCGGAACTCGATCATGACGATTTCGCCAATGTGCATCTGGCCGGGCGCATTGCCGTGATCTTCAGCGGCGCACCCGCGCAATTTCCTCACACGCAGCGTGCGTATTATTCGTCCAGTCATGCGAAGTTCGAGCAGCTGATCGAACGCGGCGCGGTCGGCGTCGTGACGATCGCATCCCCGCAGGACGAGAAGCTGTTTCCCTGGGAACGCCAGGTCGCGATGAGCTGGACGCCGCAGATGCGCTGGCTCGACGACGCCGGCAAGCCGCGCAATGCATATGAGCAGCTCAAACTGCGTTTCCGCTTCGATCAGAAGGCCGCTGCGGGCTTCTTCGAGAACGCGCCGAAGGACTTCGCCGAGACCCTCGCCGCGGCCGAGGCCGGCGAAGCGCAGGCATTCGATCTGCCGGGCATGCTCACGATGTCGGCCACTACAGGCTTGCGACGCACGGAAAGCGCCAACGTGGTCGCCGCTGCGACGGGTACCGACCTGCGCGACGAGGTTATCGTGATCACCGCGCACCTCGACCATCTGGGCCGGGGTTCCGCGGTCAACTCAGACTCGATTTACAACGGCGCGCAGGACAATGCGCTGGGCACCGGCATCCTGCTCGAAATGGCGCGCGCGCTGCACGCATCCGGCGTCAAGACCCGCCGCACCCTGCTCTTCGCTGCACTGACAGCCGAGGAAAAAGGCCTGCTCGGTTCCGACTACCTGGCTCAGCATCCGTTGCTGGCCGGCAAGACGGTCGTCGCCAATATCAATATCGATATGCCCATGCTGTTTGCGCCGACGCTCGACATGGTCGCTCTCGGCGAGCAGCATTCCTCGCTCGGCATCGCTGCCCGCAATGCGGCCACACATCAGGGCTACCGGCTGAACCCCGACCCGATGCCCGAGCAGGTGGCCTTCGTGCGCAGCGACCAGTTTTCGTTCATCCGGCAGGGCGTGCCTGCGATCGTGGTCATGGGCGGCTACCAGTCGCGCGACAAGCGCACCGATGTGGCGGTGATGCGTAGTGAGTATCTCGAGAAGCGCTATCACCAGCCGAGCGACGATCTGTCGGGCGCCATCGACTACGGCACGGCGGCCGACCTTGCGCGCATCAACCTGCGCATGGCCGTTGATGTGGGAAATGCGACCGCGCGGCCACGCTGGAAGAACGGCGATTTCCTGGGTCGCATCTTCGTGCGACCCGGCCCGAATGGCACTGACAAACCGGAATAGTTACATCGTCATCGAGGGAGGCCGTATGCAGGATGTGAAACCGGATGAACTGAGCGAACTGCGCCAGAGCTTCGACAGCTGCGACCACGACGCCGACGGCTGGATCGATACCGGAGAATTTACGACCCTGCTGCAATCGCTCGATCAGGATCTGTCGAAAGACGAATGCCTGCTCGCCTTCGAGATGACGGACGGCGACGGCGACGGCCAGATCAGCTTCGAGGAATTCATGGGATGGTGGTCGGGGGAGTAATGCCGTTTACGTCGGGGGAGTAATGCCGTTTACGAAGCGTTGCGCCTGACCGAGCGCGGCCGCGACGCCTGCGCGGACTCTTCTGCGCACCGAAGGACCGATCCGCCTCTTCTCTTGCAGGCTTTGCTGCAGCAGCGCCTGACGTCCTCGACATGGGTGCTCGCCGGGATGGGTGCTCGCCGGGTCGGCCCGAAGGCCCTCCCTCCAGTTGCAACTCTGATACTCGCTCAAAAAAAGGCCGCGCCGGGGGCGCGGCCTGAATGTACAGCCACCTGCCGTGGTGTGCGATGGGATCTCAGCGGGTGCCCCATCGAACTGGGAGGTCCACGGAGTGCACTGTACGGATCGAGAAAGAAACAGCACGACGTCAGCAATCCGTCGTGCAACGCCTGCCGACCGCTTGCGGATCCATGGAGCGCGATTTTTTATTGGTTTTTTTATTGGCCCGCGACGCCAGAACGCTCTTTACGCAACGAACCATTGCTCCGCTCATTCGTTGAAGATAAGGACGCGGCGCATTCAGTTTCGCGTCATCACGATCCCGGAGGAACGTCATGAACAAAGACATTGCAGCAGGCAACCTCAAGCAACTGAAAGGCAAGATCAAGCAGCAGTGGGGCAAGCTCACTGATGACGAGATCGATCAGGTCGAAGGCAATATCGAAATTCTCGCCGGCAAGCTGCAGGAGCGGTACGGCTGGGAACGCGACGAGGCCGAACGCCAGGTGAAGGACTTCTCCTCACGTCACGGCTGGCAATAAGACCAGGCGCACGCCGGCCGGTGATCCGGCCGGCTCGGCGCTTGGGCCCGTCAGATACTGCTGCGCGGGCGATGGCTGAGCAGCACATCGCGCACTTTGTCGAACTCGGAGGCCTTGTCGAAAAAGTGATCGGCGCCGCATTCGTGGCTCGCCTGCCGGTAATCGTCGGTCGGATAGTTGGTGACCACGATGACGAGTTCGGGCCGATGCATGCCCGCCGCACGCATCTGCTTCAGGAGCCGGATGCCGCTTCCGCCACGTAACTGGATGTCGAGAATCAATACGTGCGGCTGTGAGCTGCGCACTCCTTCGAGTGCATCCGTGACTGCCACAGCCTCACCGACGACACGCGTATCCGGAATCTCCCGCACGGTTTCGATCAGACGCTCGCGTACAGGAGCCGAATCCTCGACGATGTAGATCGTCAATTCGCGTGGGGCCGGCGATCCGCCGACGCATGCATCCTCCGACGCGTTCGCGCTGATGGAGGGCAGAAGATCGAGTGGACGCGCGCGTCGCGGCAAGATTACCTCGCGCTCAGTCGACCAACTGATTGCGGACGGCGTACGCGGCGATTTCCGCATTGCTGCGCATGGCCATTTTTTCCAGGATACGAGCGCGGTAAGTACTTACCGTCTTGACGCTCAGTCCCAGCTCACTGGCCATCACCGCAGGCGAGATACCGCGGGCGATGCGTGTGAAGACCTGCAGTTCGCGCTCCGACAACCGATTGTGCATCGGACCGTCTTCGTTCTCGGCACAGTCGGACGCAAGCAACTCGGCTACGATCGGCGTGATATAGCGACGACCTGACCCCACAGCACGTACGGCCTTCACCAATTCTTCGGGTACGATCATCTTGGGTACGTAGCCGTTGGCGCCGGCACGCATCAGGCGTACGGCAAAACTCCGTTCGGGGTGCATGCTGAGCACCAGAATCGCGAGTTCCGGACGCTCATCGCGCAGCTGCTTGAGCAGCTCGATGCCGCTCTGTCCGGGCATCGTGATGTCGAGTACGACGACGTCGACTTTGGGACCGCCCGCCAGAAACTGCAACGCTTCCTCTGCGGATCCCGCCTCGCCGACGACCTCCAGACCATCCTCGTCCGACAGCATCTCGCGCACGCCAGCACGCAAAATGGCGTGATCATCCACAATGAGGATGCGGATCTGTTGATCCTGGACGGGGCGATGGGTCTCCGGCATCTCGTTTTCTCGGGCATTGAACATCAGTTGGCCACCTCAATAGGTTCACGGTCATGATCGCCCGTCAACCCCTGCGCGCGGTAGGCATGCAATCGGTTGTAGAGCGTCTTCAGACTTACACCCAGTAACGCAGCAGCCCGCGTCTTGTTTCCCTCACATTTTGTCAACGTCGCAAGAATCATCCAGCGCTCCGCGTCCGCCAGCCGCGTACCAATGGGGATGCGCAGGCATTCAGCGTCGCCAATCGAAGACAGCGGCGGCGGTCTATGGATGGCCGGTGCGATATCCAGGTCGCCGTCCGCCAGAATGAAGGCACGATGTACCGCATTGCGCAATTCGCGCACGTTGCCCGGCCACGAGTAAGCCATCAGGCGTCGAGCGGCATCGCCGGACAGCCGCTTTGCAGTGCCCTCCTCCGCATTCAGCACTTCGAGGAAATAATGCGCGAGCAATTCCACATCCTCGCCACGCTCACGCAGCGGCGGCACGCGCAATTGGCAGACGGCGAGACGATCGAGTAACTCCGGTCGCAGCCCGCTCTGCGCGGGATCCCCCTGCAGCGTCGTGACGACGCGGCATTGATAGGTGAGTTCGTGCACACCGCCCACGCGCATGATGCGGCGCGATTCCAGCGCGCGCATCAGCTTCAGCTGCAATTCGGGCGAGAGTTCTGCGACTTCTTCCACCAGCAGCGTGCCGCGCCCGGCGCGCTCCATGCTGCCCTGCTGACCGGAAAACTGCGACACGACGCCTTCGATGCGGTGGCCGGATTCATGGCCGAACAGCTGCGATTCGACGAGGGAGGGCGTGAGGGCCGCGCAGTTCAGGACCAGAAAGGGTTGCGGCGACCGACCGCTGAGGTCGTGCAGACAGCGTGCCGCCAGCTCCTTGCCGCTACCGCTTTCCCCCACGATCAGGACATCAGTGTTCAAGCCGGCGATCCGCGCCATCTGCTCGAACATGGTCTGCATCGCCATCGATTCACCGAGCAATCCGCCAACGCTGCATACGCGCGCGACGGCCAGGGCATCCGAGTCGCTGAAGGATGACGACTGAAATGCACCATATTCATCGGACAGGACGGTCATCGCTGTTGTTCTCCGTGCCGGTCATTCGTTCGTGGACCCAACCCTCCTCGCAGCAATGCGAGAGACTGGCGTTAGCGGCCGGCTTTGGCCTCGTGAGTATCGGCAAATCGTTACTGCGCTTGCAGCATCCACAACCGACTGCGCGTCAGCAGGTTCCTACACTGCGGCTCGCGGAATGAATGCATCGACGATGGTCCCACCCTTCACTTCGTCCTTGCCAAAATGGATCACGCCGCCGATTTGTCGCATGCGTTCGCGCATGCCAATCAGACCGTGCGATTTGGCGCGCGAGATTGCCCCATCAGGAATCCCGGCGCCATCGTCGATGATACGCAAGCGGATTCCCGCCTCTTCCCGCGAAAGCTCCACGTGCACCGACTTGGCGTGAGCGTGTCGGGTGATATTCGTCAGCGCTTCTTGTGCTATGCGATACAGCGCGATCGACCATGCTGGATCGAGGTCGTCGAAATCTTCAGCGACCTGGACCTCACACGGTATGCCCGTACGCCGCGTGAACTCGCGGCAATGCGTGCGAATGGCGTATGACAGGCCGAGATTGTCGAGATGACTCGGCCGCAAGCCCTCGATCACTTCATGTTTCAGCTCCACCGTATCCGCCAGCATCTGCAATGAGCGTTGCAGCCGGTCGCGCAGCTCATGGTGTTCGGGCGGCAGGCGCTTGTTGATCCAGTTGAGATCCATGTTGATCGCCGTGAGATTGCTGCCAAGCGTGTCGTGGAGCTCGCGGGCGATCCGCGCTTTCTCCTCCTCGGAGACACTGATCAGATGCTGCGACAGCTCGCTCAACTCCGCGGTGCGCTCCTCGACCTGGCGATTGAGCTGCTGATTCGCCTCGAGCAGTGCCCCCTCGGCGCGCGCGCGTGCAGCTACATAGCGGCGCAGCAGCGCCTGCAGTCCGATCAGCACGCCAACCGTGAGCACGGTCGTGAAGACCGCGACGCCCACGGTGAGCCACATGTCGTGCAGCACTTCGCCACGCAGAGCCTCGATGCGCATGTCTTCCTCCTCGACCATGCGCGTGACGCGTTCCCGAACGAGATCCATGTCGGCTGTGGCCCAACCGGTTCCAGCGACATCGGCATTACCGGCTTGCCCGGTTTGCCTGATCGTGTCTTCCAGGCGCGCGACCGCGTTGGCGGTCAGCGCCTCCAGTTCATTCAGATCCGTGGCGCGCTGCGATTGACCGGTGCCGCCGTTATCCGCCACCAACGTGCGCAGACGCTCGATCTCGGCGCGCCATCGGGCCACCGCGCGCTGAAAAGGCTCCAGATAAGCGGTCTGACCTGTCAGCAGATAACCGCGCTGCCCCGACTCCGCCGTGGCGATGGTCGATTGAAACTCCGTGAGCGAGCGCTTGATCTCATACGAACGCGCGTACTGCTCATTCGAGTCCATCGTACCGGCGGTGTTTATGACGAGGAGCGTCGCGTTCAGCAACAGCAGAGCAATGGATACGAACGTGATCACCACGACGGCGAGCGGTACCTGGCCTGTGGCCATGGCAGTCGCAACGGGTCTGTCGGTGACCGGGGTTTCAGACGGGCTGAGCAAGGACGTGGACATCAAGACATCTAAGGGAAATGGGGAAATGCAAGGACTGCCTGACGGATTCTTTCCGACGTCTGCAGTAACGCGATCACATCCTGCGAGTTCCTTGCAAAATCCCCGTCGCGACGTGGCGACGCTGCAACTGCCGCGCCTGGAACCTTGAATTCGACCGCACGTTAAACGACGCAGGTAAGGGCCGCGCACCGGGCGCGAATCGACTTCCAACGATGAGGATCTACCAATGAAACTTTATTCAGTTCTGATGATCATGGCCGCGGGTATCGCGGTAGCAGGGTGCAACAAGGCGGAGTCCCCCGCAGAAGTGCAGCACGATGTCGCTGATGCGCGAGCTGATGCGCAGCGCGATGTAGCCGACGCGCAGGCGGACGCGCGCGAGAACATGGCAGATGCGCAGAAAGACGTGGCTGATGCGCAGGCTGACCGTGATTCCAGTGAACTGGCTGATGCCGCCGGCGACGCCAGCGAGACAGCGGCGAAAGGCGACTTTAAAGTAGCGGTCGCCCAGGCCGAAGCCAATCACAAGATTGCCCGCGAAAAGTGCGAGTCCCTGAGCGGTTCGGCACAGGCCGACTGCAAGGATCGCGCTGATGCAGATCTCGAGACTGCCAAGCGGCAGGCCGAGATGCGCCGTGACGGTGCTGGCTGAATAACGATGAACAGGAATAATCAGAACAGGAGCGCTCAATGAGTATCTTTAACGTAGGTAAGCGCACGGGGGCCCTGCTGGTCGCTGCGATGCTGGGTGGTTTTCTGGTGGCGGGGTGCAGTTCCACACCGTCGCAGCAGTCGACGGGCGAAGCCATCGATGATGGCGTGGTCACGGCGACGGTGAAGGCCAAGCTCATCGAAGATCCGGTCACCAAGGCTCATCAGATCAACGTCGATACGTTCAAGGGCAATGTGTCCCTGAGCGGATTCGTCGAATCTGAACAGGCACGGTCCCGGGCGCTGCAGCTGGCACGTGACGTCAATGGCGTGAAGAGCGTCAAGGACGCGATGCAGATTCGCAAGGCGACTTCGTAGTCGTCAGCCAACCGTCCTGGAGGCAGCGGGCGTTCTGTGAAACGCCCGCTGCTTTTTTTTGCGCCGTGACTACAGATTCCTGGCGCGGCTTTCTGGACCAGATGCTGGCTTATACTCCGGCTGCACAGCCACTGACTGACGCTATTCGCAGTCGTCCTTCCTCGGAGTTCGCAGATGAATCCTAGAAAAATATCCGGTGCAGCCCTGGCTTCGGCAGCAGCGCTGTTGTTCGCGTCGACCGCAGTCACCACCGCGACTGCCGCAGATGAAGCAGCGGTGAAATGTGAAGGCGGCAATGCGTGCAAGGGCAAATCCGCCTGTCATACGGCGAAGAACGCCTGCGCCGGTCAGAATGCCTGCAAGGGTCAGGGCTATGTGATGCTGCCGCAGGCTGAATGCGAGAAAGCGCAGGAATCCA
Source organism: Povalibacter sp. (assembly GCF_036520495.1). GTDB lineage: Bacteria > Pseudomonadota > Gammaproteobacteria > Steroidobacterales > Steroidobacteraceae > Steroidobacter. The sequence continues at coordinate 62,813 of NZ_DATDJO010000047.1, forward strand.
GCAAGCAGTCCTGAGACATCGACATGGATCTCGCGCAGCTACAGCGAGCATTTCAGCGGCATGTGCTTGCCGGGGACGAGACGATCGCCGCCGTCATCCATGCCTCCGCAGCCGTGCCCGTGGCGACCCGGCTCGCGGTCTATGCAGGCGCCTATCGCCTGCGTCTGGCGGAGGCTCTGGCTCACAACTATCCGCGACTGCAACAGCTGCTCGGCAGCGAAGCTTTCGATACCGTCGCGCACGGTTACATTCAGGCGCATCCGTCCACTGTCGCGTCCGTGCGCTGGCTGGGCGACCAGCTCGCGGACTATTTCGCGTCCATCCATCCCGATCAGCCGATCCTCGCCGATCTTGCGCGGTGGGAATGGGCGATCGCCGCTGCATTCGATGCGGCCGATGTCGAACCGCTCACCGAACGCAGCATGAACAGCATCGACCCGGTGCAATGGGCCGCTCTGCGGCTGCAACTGCATCCGTCGGTGAAAGTGTTGCAGATGAGTACGAACGCTCCTGCCGTGTTCAAGGCGCTGACGAACAATGCGGAACCGCCGCCGCCAGCGACACTCCCATCACCGCAGAGCTGGTTCATCTGGCGTCAGGAACTGACGCCGCGTTACCGGTCGGCGCCTGACGACGAGGCCGACGCGTTGCAGACGCTGGCGTCACAAGGCACGTTCGAACAGCTCTGCGAACGGCTGTGTGACTGGCACGATGCCGACGCCGTACCGACGCGGGCCGTGATCCTGCTGAAGGGTTGGATTCGCGACGAAATGCTCGTACGCGACTGACGACTCACGACCGCCTCAGGGACGGTCCACCATCTTGGCGAGCAGCTTGAGCAGCGTGGCGCGTTCGACCGCAGTGAAATGGTCGGTAAAGGCCGACTCGTGTGCCATCACGGCGGGAATGGCCTCGTCGAGGAACTCCTGTCCGCGGCGCGTCAGATGCAACGCGTAACTGCGTCGATCACCGATCAAGCCGCGCCGCTCGACCAGCTTCTCGCGCTCGAACCGATCGACGAACTCGCCCAGCGTGGCACGCTCGATCCCCACCGCACGCGCCAGGGCGACCTGGTTGATGCCCGGATTCGCGGAAATCATCACCAGCAGCCCGAGCTGGCCGGGAGTGATCTTCAAATGTTGCAGGTGCTCCTCGAAATGCGCGAAGAGACGGGTCTGGGCGCGGCGGATCTGGTAGCCGAGCAGCTGATCCAGGATGCCGCGTTTGGGCACTTCCATCACCCGCACCGTTTTCGCGGCAGAGGTTTTCTTGGCTTTCACTGTCATGATCGAATCCTACGGAACTGCCCGATTGGCCGTCCACACCGTTGATTGACACCAGCGGTACGAACCGCTTACTGTAAGGTCACCTTACTAAATCACTTGTCATCGTTCCCGTGCACCTGCCGGCTTCCGGCCGGGAGGGTACTGGGCGACAATGGCGCAGCCGTTCGCACCGCTTGCAGCGGGGTAATCACATGACCGTGCCTGCCGAAAACATCGCCCGGCTTCGCCAGCTTTTCTACCAGCGCATCGCCCCGCGCCATCTCAAACCGCTGTGGGAAGTGCTGCATTCGCTCGTGCCGCCGCAGCCCCAGCCCAAATGCGTACCCGTGCTGTGGAAGTACTCTGATCTGCGCGGGCCGCTGCTCGAAGCCGGCGACCTCATCTCGGCCCGGGAAGCGACGCGGCGCGTTCTGATCCTGGAAAACCCCGCCTTCGCGGGTGAATCAAAGATCACCAATTCCCTGTACGCCGGCGTGCAATTGCTGAAGCCCGGCGAAGTCGCGCCGGCGCACCGGCACACACAGTCAGCCCTGCGATTCGTACTGGAAGGCCGAGGCGCGTTTACGGCTGTGGACGGCGAACGCGCCTACATGGAACCGGGCGATCTCATCCTGACGCCGTCCTGGACATTCCACGATCACGGCAGCGAGACCACCGAACCCGTGATGTGGCTCGACGGACTGGATATTCCCATCGTGCAGCTGCTGGATACGGGCTTCTGCGAGGATCTGAGCCAGGATCAGCAGCAGGTCGCACGCCCGGTCGGCGATGCCCTCGCCCGCTATGGCGCCAACATGCTGCCCGTGGATTACCAACCGCAGACCCTGACGTCGCCCGTCTTTTCCTATCCCTACGCGCGCACCCGCGAAGCGCTCGAGCGTCTGGCGAAGGGCTCACCCGTCGATGCCTGCCACGGCTTCAAGATGCGCTTCATCAATCCGGCCACCGGCGGACATGCCCTGCCGACCATCGCAACGTTCATGCAGCTGCTGCCCAAAGGCTTTCGCGGCAGCGCCTGTCGCAGCACCGACGCGACGGTGTTCGCGGGCGTGGAAGGCAGCGGCCGCAGCCGCGTCGGCAACGAAACATTCGAGTGGGGCCCGCGCGATATCTTCGTCGTGCCCAGCTGGGTCCCGTGCACTCACGAAGCCGATCAGGACGCGGTCCTGTTCAGCTATTCAGACCGGGTCGTGCAGGAACAGCTCGGCCTGTGGCAAGAGTCGCGCGGCTGATCGCTCCCATCCATCCTTTCCGTCATCGCACAGAGTCAACTCATGTCCTACGTCTTTCCGCCCCCTGCTCAGGTCTCGGTCGAAGTCAAAGGACGCGCCGAGCGCTTTCCGGTCAACCGCATCTACTGCGTCGGCCGCAACTACGCCGCGCATGCGCGCGAGATGGGCAAGGATCCGGATCGTGAGCCGCCGTTCTTTTTCACGAAGCCCGCCAATGCGCTCGTGCCCAACAACTCCACCATTCCCTATCCGCCGCGCACGGCCAACCTGCATCACGAGATCGAGCTCGTGATTGCCATCGGCAAGGGCGGCAAGGACATCGCGACGGCTTCCGCACTGGAGCACGTGTTCGGCTATGCCGTAGGCAACGATCTCACACGGCGCGATCTGCAGTTCGCAGCGCGCGATGCAGGCAGGCCGTGGGACACGGGCAAGGCCTTCGATCGTTCGGCGCCGATCACGGCGATTCAACCGGCGCAGGGCCAGGGCTTCGACAAGGGCAAGATCTGGATCAAGGTCAATGGCGAGTTCCGTCAGCAGGCCGATGTCGCTGATCTGATCTGGGATGTGCCGGAAATCATTTCCGAACTATCGACGCTGTTCGAACTGGCGCCTGGCGACCTGATCTTCACCGGCACGCCGGCAGGCGTCGGTGCGGTCAAGCCCGGCGATCATCTCGAAGGCGGCATCGATGGGCTCGATACGCTGATCACCACGATCAGCTGACGTCCTGTGCGTGGTACTCAACGCCACGCACTTCTCGCAACGGATGTGAACGCATGACAGCAGCGCAGCGGTCCGGACTTGCGCGCCTGTTCGCCCCGCGATCGATCGCGATCGTGGGCGCGTCGGCCAGTCCCGAAAAAGTCGGTTACCAACTCGTCGACGCATTGCGTCAGTTCGATGGTGACGTCTTCCCATTGAACCCCAAGGCCAGCGAAGTCGCCGGGCGCCGCGCCTATGCGTCGCTGCGGGATCTTCCCGTGGTTCCGGATCTGGTCATCCTCGGCATCCCTGCCGCAGCCTGTCCTGACGTACTGCGCGAAGCAGCCGCCGTCGGCGTGGGCGGCGCGGTCATCGTCAGCGGCGGCTTCGGTGAAGCCGGCGAGTCGGGCGCCGACTTGCAGCGACAGCTCGAAAGCATTTGCAGGGACAGTGGATTGCGACTGCTCGGCCCGAACACCAGCGGTTACACGCAGCCGGGCACGAAGTGTCATGCATGCTTCCTGCCGACGGTGCAGCACTTCAAGAGCGGTCCGCTCGGCATCGTCGCGCAGAGCGGCGGTGTCAATCTGACGCTCTCCTTCCTGGCGCGAAAACAGGGACTCGGACTGCGACTCGCCGTCGGTCTCGGCAACTCAGTCGATGTCGATGCTGCCGATGTGATCGGCTATCTCGCCGACGATGCGGACACACAAGTCATTGCCGTGCATCTGGAAGGCGTGCGCGCAGGACGCAAGCTCTACGACGCGATTACCGCCGCGACTGAGCGCAAGCCAGTGGTCGTGCTGCCGGTCGGGCGCGCACAAGTGGCGGACTTCGCCGAATCCCATACCGGCAATCTCATGGGCGCACATGCGGTGACTGCTGCCGCCTTGCGTCAGGCGGGCGCCATCGTCGTCGATACGACGGAGATGCTGATCGACTGCGCCGCTGCGTTCACTGCAGGCCGGATTCCGCCAAAAACCAATCCCGGCATTGGCATTCTCACCGGTCAGGCCGGTCCCGGACTCATCATTCTCGACGCACTTCGATCGGCCGGTGTCTCTGTGCCGCCGCTGTCCGACGCCACCGTTGCCGAGGTCGCAAAGCATCTGCCGCCGATGACCTACCTGCGCAATCCGATCGACACGGGACGTCCGTCGCCGGCGTTCGCGGACGTGCTGATGGCGGGCGCGCGCGATCCGGCCATCGACGCCCTGATCACGTTCGCGCTGGACGAACCGGCAGCACTCGATCCGGTCGCGGTATTCGCCAAAGTGAAGAGCGCGGTGCGCCAGCCGTTGATCTTCGCCACGCTGGGATTGGAATCCTCGATCGAACGCACGCTGCCGCAGCTCGCTGAATCCGGGATCGCCGCGTATCAATCGCCGGAACGGGCCGCCAATGCGGCGCGGGCGCTGGTGGAGGATTCCCGAGCGCGTCATCGTCTGGCGACGCCAGCCGCAGTCGCTCGCTTATCCGCAGCAGCGGCGCCGGCGCGCGATGAGGCTGCGGCGAAAGCATTGCTGGCCGCGCACGGTATTCGTTCGCCGCGATCGCAGGCTTGCCGCACGGCGCAGGAAGCACTGGTCACGTTCGACGGACTGACCAAGCCCATCGTCGCGAAAGTGCTGGACGCTGCCATCACCCACAAGACGGAGGTCGGCGGCGTGCATCTGAACATTCGCACGACTGCACAACTGGAATCGGCGCTACAGAAGATCGATGCGATTCCAGGCGACCGCAGCATGCGCGGCTACCTGCTCGAGGAGATGGCACCCACCGGCGTCGACCTGATCCTCGGCGCGCGTCGCGATCCGAGTTATGGCCCGACCGTTCTGATCGGTCTCGGTGGCATCGAGGCCGAAGCGCTGCAGGACGTGAGCATCCGGCTCGCTCCGTTGAGCGCCATCGACGCGCGCGAAATGCTGGATGAACTGCGCGGCCGTGCGCTGCTCGACGGTTGGCGCGGCGCACCCGCCGTCGATCGCGATGCAATCATCGCTGCTATCCTCGCGGTCGCAGACCTGATCTGCACGCAACCCGCGTTGCAGGAACTCGATATCAATCCGCTGCGCTGCGGACCCGACGGCGCGCAGGCACTCGATGCCCTGATGATCTGGAAATAGCACTGGAACCGACCATGAAGCTCTACACGTTCTTTCGCAGCTCCGCCGCCTTTCGCGTGCGCATCGCACTGAACCTGAAAGGCCTGGCGTACGAGTCGATTCCGAAGGTGTTCGCGAAGCACGAACACAAAGCGCCCGAGTACCTGGCGCTCAACCCGCAAGGCTTGCTCCCCGCGCTGGAGGACGACGGCGTCGTACTGTCGCAGTCGCTCGCGATCATCGAATACCTCGATGAAAAACATCCGGCCCCACCGCTGCTGCCGCAGGGCGCCATCGCGCGTGCGCAGGTTCGATCCATGGCGCAGGCCATCGCCTGCGACATCCACCCGCTGAACAACCTGCGCGTCCTCAACTACCTGCGCAAGCAGCTCGGCCAGAACGACGATGGCGTGAATGCCTGGTACCGCCACTGGATCGCCGAAGGTTTACGGGGACTGGAGCAGCAGGCCCGGACCCATTCGACGTCGCAGCGCTTCTGTTTTGGCGACAGCGTCTCGATCGCCGATGTCTGCCTGGTACCGCAGGTGTACAACGCGCGCCGCTTCGCCACCGATCTCAGTCCGTTCCCGACACTGGTCGCGATCAGCACGCATCTGGAGTCCCTGCCGGCATTTGCGGACGCGCGACCCGAAGTGCAGCCAGACGCGGTCTAAGAGTAAGAATCTCCACGGGGACACGGGGCGAGAAAAGACCAGAAGAGATTCTTCCACCCCCTGTTTCCCCGTGTCCCCCGTGGAGGTCTTCCTCCGTTCCCTGCGCAAAATCATCCAGGTCCGAAAGCGGCTAGTCGACTGTCAATGGCGGGCGTATCGTCCGCCAGATGAACGATATCCATGGCCTCGACGAAAGAGCGCTCGACCGCGCACGCGTCAGTCGCGATCCGCGCTTCGACGGCCGGTTCTTCATCGCCGTCAGGACCACCGGTATCTACTGCCGGCCCGTGTGTCCGGCACCGAGTCCGAAAAAGATCAACGTCCGCTACTACGCCACCGCTGCAGCCGCCGCCGAAGCCGGGTTCCGACCCTGCCTGCGCTGTCGCCCCGAGGCCGCACCCGGTACACCCGCATGGCTCGGGACGTCCGCTGCGGTACGTCGCGCGCTGCGACTGATTCAGGACGGCGCTCTCGATCGGCTGTCGGTCGAGCAACTCGCGGAGAAAATCGGTATCGGCCCGCGCCACCTGCATCGGCTGTTCATTCAGCACGTCGGCGCCTCGCCGCTGGCCGTGGCACAGACGCGTCGACTGCATTTCGCCAAACGACTGCTCGATGACACGCAGCTGTCCATCACCGAGATTGCACTGGCGTCCGGGTTCGGCAGCCTGCGGCGCTTCAACGATGCGTTTCAGAAGACCTACCAACGTGCGCCGCGCGAACTGCGCAGGCAGCGACGCTCCTCTTCCCTGCCAGACAGCAACGAGGTCGTCCTGCGACTGGCGTACCGTCCACCGTACGACTGGGAACACGTGCGCAACTTTCTCTCCTCGCGCGCGATTCCCGGCGTCGAGCGTATCGATGCACGCGGCTATGCACGCACGGTCAGGATCGACGGGGGACACGCCATCGTCTGCGTGCAGAAGATCGAAGGCATCGACGGCCTCGAACTCCGCGTGAGTGGCGCCGCGCCCTCGCTGCTGTTCCAGTTGTCGGCGGCGGCACGACGCATGTTCGATCTGTCCGCGGATCCGACGCGCATCGCGCTCGCATTCCGGGCAGATCCGTTGCTCGCCCCACTGGTGAAGGCGAGTCCGGGGTTGAGGATTCCCGGCGCCTGGGATCCGTTCGAATGCGCAGTGCGCGCCGTGCTCGGACAGCAAGTCACGGTCGCGGCCGCGCGAACGCTTGCCTCGCGGTTGGTGGATCGTGCCGGCGTGAGGATCAGCGAGGACGCGGACGGACTCACGCATCTGTTCCCGCCCCCCGCTGTGCTCGCCGCCGCCAGCCTCGATGGCTTGGGAATTACCGGATCACGCATCGCCGCGATTCATGCGCTCGCGCGTGCCGTTGCGGATGGCGCGATCGACTTCAATGGCAGCTTCGAGGAGGTCGTCACAGCCCTCGCTGACCTGCCAGGAATTGGCGTGTGGACCGCTCAGTACGTCGCGTTGCGGGCGCTCGGCGAGCCCGACGCGTTCCTGACCGGCGATCTGATCCTGCGACAGATGGCGGCGGCTGATGCGATGCCGCTCACTACGAAGGCGCTCGAACTTCGCGCCGAGATCTGGAAGCCCTGGCGCGGCTACGCGGCCATGCACCTGTGGAATGCAGCGGGGCTCGCGAAGAAAAAAGCCGCCGCTGCAACCGCCCCCGCATCCCGGGGGAGGTCCGGGAGTTCACTTACTTCGCGAGCAGTTTCTCAGTCGCCGCCAGCAGCACGCAGATCGCCACGCCCTCGGCAGCCTGCGTAACCTCGGCGAGCTCCGGAAAGCTCGGCGCGATGCGGATGGTGCGATCCTGCGGATCGTTACCCAACGGATGCGTTGCGCCCGCTGGAGTGAGCTCGACGCCGGCTTCCTTCGCCAGCTTCACGACCTGCTTCGCGCAGCCATCCATGACATCGAGGCTGATGAAGTAACCGCCCTTGGGCGCCGTCCACGAAGCCACGCCGGCATTGCCAAGGTGCTCGGTAAACGTCGTCAGCACCGACTCGAACTTCGGCGCCAGGATCTCGCGATGGCGATCCATCAGCGCTGCGACGCCGTCCGCGTTCTTGAGCAAACGCAGGTGACGCAGCTGATTGAGCTTGTCACCGCCGATGGTGCGCTTCTCGATGCGCTTCACATACCAGCCGACGTTGTCCTTCGAGCTCGCGAACACGCCGATACCTGCGCCAGCGAACGTCACCTTCGACGTCGAACCGAAGATGAAGGTGCGGTTCGGATTGCCATGGCTCGCGCAGGCCGCATCGATGTTCGCAATCTCGATGCGCTCGGGCGTCAGGTGGTGCACCGCGTAGGCATTGTCCCAGAAGATGCGGAAGTCGCGCGCCGCAGTCTTCATTTTGGCGAGACGTCCGATGGTCTCGTTCGAGTACACCGTGCCGCTCGGGTTGCTGTACTTCGGTACGCACCAGATGCCCTTGATCTGTGGGTCACCCGCCACGAGCTTCTCGACCACATCCATGTCCGGTCCGTTCCCGGTGAGCGGCACGGGAATCATCTCGATGCCGAACTCCTGACAGATGGAGAAGTGCCGATCGTAGCCAGGGACCGGGCACAGGAAGGCGATGCGCGATTCCTTCGACCACGGACGCTCGCTGTCGCAGTTGCCCTTCAGCATCGAGAACGCGACGCAGTCGTGCATGATCGACAGGCTGGCGTTTTCGCCGACGATCAGGCGATCCGCCGTGACGCCGAACACCGTCGCCATCAGCGCGCGCAGTTCCGGCAGTCCGGCCAGCTCGCCATAGTTGCGGCAGTCGATATTCCCGGACATGAAGTCGCCGGTGCCCGGCAGGGACAGCAGCTCATTCGACAGATCCAGCTGCGCTGCCGACGGTTTGCCGCGCGTCAGATTCAATTTGAGGCCGCGCTTGGCGAATGCGTCATAACGCTGGCGAATCTGGCTGTGATAGCTGCGGAGGTCTTCGCTACTCAGGGCGGGCAACTGCGGCATGATCATCCTCGGGACCAGGTGGGCAAAAAACGGGGCGCATTATCCGGACTTGCCCGCCGCCGCGCCATCAGATCTTGGCTTTGATGGGCTCGAATTCCCGCTTCCACGCCGACCAGGTCCAGAGAAAACTGCCGAAATCCTGAATTGCGAACAGCAATGCCAGCTGCCAGGGGATCAGGTTCAGCAGCCACAGCGCCGCCATGACCGGTGGCACCAGCGGCCGGTCGAGCAGCGAAGCGAAGATGAACCCCTGCGCATTGAGCCGGCCGCTGACGACGTACAGCATTCCCAGACCGCCGACCAGCAATCCCACGAGTCTCAGGTAGTTCGCCGCCTGCTCAGAAAGCGTCGGCAGACGCAGCAATGAGGCGGCGAACTCCGGCGCCAGGAACAGCAGTACGCCTTCCGCCAGGATCAACCACCCGAAGATTTCGACGGTCTTCGCCGTGGAGCCCTGTCCTTGCGCGCCGAGCATGCGCTGCATCATTTCCGCAAACGTGGGCATGACCGCTCCTTTGCTCCCCTTGAGCCCGAGCCTGACAGGTGCGCCCGCCGCGACAATCGCCCGAACGGCCATACGCCGGTGCCGCAAGCCGTTCGCATATCATCGCGCCATGCCGCAGAAACTCCTGACCGTCGCCGATTCCTTCCAGCTCCATGACCTGCCGCTGGTCGTCGCGCCGGGACCGCGTGTGAGCGAGTTCGACGGTCCAGGCGATGTCATGGTCGAGATCAGTCGCCCGGACGGTACGACGCTACCCTCCGTCATGACATTGTCGTTCAGTGCGGAGTTGATTCCTGGCGACGAGGCGCGCTGGATCTGCGCCTTCCGCGAACTGCGCCCGGCCGACGTTCCGATCGGGTCGGAAGTCTGGTTCCGGCCGACATTGCACTGATGATTTTCGGGGCGCTCGCCGACGTCGTCCTGATCATCCATCTTGCGTTCATTGTTTTCGTCGTGGCCGGCGGCCTGCTCGCACTGCGATGGCCACGAATCGTCTGGCTGCATCTGCCGGCGGTCGCCTGGGGCATCTGGATCGAGTTCAGTGGTCGCTACTGCCCACTGACACCGCTCGAAAATTCACTGCGCGTGCGCGGCGGCGAGTCGGACTACAGCGGCGGCTTCATCGATCACTACATCACCGCGCTGATCTATCCGGACGGTCTGACGCGCAATGCTCAACTCGCGATCGGCAGCTTCGTGCTGCTGCTGAACCTTGTCGTCTACGCCATTCTCATCCGTCGTTCGCGACGCACCCGCTGAGCAAAGTTCGCCCTGCCGGACGGCAGCCGTTACGATGCCTGCTTCATTGCAATTGCAGGCATCGGCACCATGACAGCAGCATCTCCCTCTATCCTGATCGTCGGCGCAGGCGCGATCGGCGCGCTCTACGGTTCAGCGCTGTCGCGGCAGGGAACGCAGGTCTCCGTGGTCTGCCGATCGGATTACGACCACGTTCAGCAACATGGCTACGCGATCCGCAGCGTCGTACTGGGCGATCACGTGTTTCGTCCGCATGCCGTGTTGCGCGACGTCTCGCAGCGCGCGTCGCCGCCGGACTATCTCTTGCTGACGGTGAAAGTGTTGCCGCAAGTCGACCGCGCCGCGCTGATCAAGCCTGCGGTCGGACCAGATACCGTCATCGTATTGATCGAGAACGGTATGGACATCGAAGCCGAGATTGCCGCGGCGTTCCCGAACAATGAACTGTTGAGCGCACTGGCCTTCGTGCAAGTCAGCCGCACGGGCCAGGGCGATATCGTCCATCAGGCGCTCGGCTCGCTGAGCCTGGGACGATATCCGTCGGGCACCACCCCGGCAGCACAGCGCCTCGCCGCATTGTTCGATGCCAGCCAGTTCAATTGCGCGCTCACTGACGCTGTCGTTACCGCGCGCTGGCAGAAGGCCGTCTGGAATACAGCGTTCAATCCCATCTCCGTCCTTGGCGGTGGGCTCGATACCGAAATGATGCTGCGTACCTCCGACAATCAGGCACTCATCCGCCGGGCGATGGAGGAAGTCTGTGCCGCCGCAGCGGCTGCCGGACATGCGCTGCATCCGAAGCTGGTTGATCGCATGATCGCCGACACGCGCGCGCTTCCCGGCTACAAGACAAGCATGGCGGTGGACTATGAAAATGGCCGGCCGATGGAGATCGAGGCCATCCTCGGCAACGTCGTGCGATCCGGACGCAAGAATGGAGTGGCCATGCCTACGCTCGAAACGCTCTATGCGCTGGCGCAGATGGTGGAGAACCGGTTGAACGTGCCGAGGTGACGCGCAGGATCACGTTGATCCATACGCGTCACCTCTTTCATTTCATCGAAAGTATTTCAGATCGATCAGCCGGCAGGCTTCACGGAGATGTTGTTGCGAACTTCCTTGACGCCGCTGATGCCGCCGGCCACTTCTGCCGCGTGAGTCTTCTCGGCCGTCGTAGCGACGAAGCCGCTCAGTTCCACGATGCCTGCGTTGACTTCGACGTTGACGTCGGATGCCGTGCCGAGGCCCGCTTTACCTGCGATCTCGCCCTTCACCTTGGCAGCGATGACGGTGTCATCGACCACTTCGCCAGTCGAGCGATTCGGATCGCGGATCGAGAGCTGGTTCTCGACCTTCGTCACGCCAGCGACGTTCTTTGCGGTGGTTTCCGCGGCGGCCTTGGCCGCTGCCGAATCAACGAAACCGTTGAGCTGCACTACGCCGCCATGGGTCTCGACGTTGATCTGACGCGCCTTGGTGGCATCGTTGCTGATCAATGCAGACTTGACGCTGCCGGCGAGGCTTGCGTCGCTCTTGCCCGCCGCATTGTCGGCGATGGCGCCGGACGAAACTGCTGCGAGACCGAGACCAAGAACCAGAGTCGGAAATTTCCGCATGACATTCACCTGTGTTGACTGTGTTTACGGCTGCGTAATGCCGCAGGCCGCAACCCAGTTCCGATGGGAATGACATGCGGCCGTCTGATATGACGGCCGCAAATTAAAGCGCGTGATGCGGGAACTTTGTCGGCAGCTCGATCGTAGGCCCTGCCGCTCGCGCTCAGGCCGCAGGCACTGCCTTCTTCCTGGCTTTCGGCGGCTGCTTGACTGCATGCAGCACGTTATCGGCAACGCGCGACATCCAGCCGCCCGAGTAGAGCATCATCTTCAGTTGATGCAGCAACACCTGACCGGGGCCTTCGACCGCGAGGCGGCAATCTTCCTCGATCTTGCAATTCTGCATTTCGAAGAGACCCGTGCCTTCGATGATCAACGTCGAATCCTTGAAGTGACACTCCGTGAACGACTTGTTGTCGAGCACGATGCGCTGACCGTTGAATGCCTTGCCGCGTACTGCCTTCATTTACGAATACTCGAGTTTGCCGGGACGATGGATCGCCGACACCCGGCTGGGTTCCGGTCGACCGTTTCTTGCAGGCGGCGATCTTAGCAAAGGCCCGGCGGGTCCCGCTGACCATATCCTTCGGTACCAGCCACCGTCACCCCTCACCCATATTGTAAGGATGGCTTACAATACCCCTGGGGTGGGCCTTTCAAGCCCAATACAGCAGCTGCCGGATTCATTTCGATGTTGACGGGCGACTTTCTGCGAAATTCTGCGCGCCGCCACCCTGACCGGATTGCCGTGACTCAGGATGGGCGGCAGTTGACCTATTCCCAACTGGACTCGGCAGCAGACCGGTTTGCGCAGGCGCTGGTTGTTCGTGGTTTGGGGCGCGGTACGCGGCTCGCGATCGTCGCGCCCAACATTCCCGAATACGCCATCGTCTATTTCGGCGCGGCCCGCGCCGGCTGCGTCTCGGCCCATCTGTCGGTGCGCGCAACGACCAACGACATCGCCGCCATGCTGGCGCGGATCGGGGCCCGTATGGTGCTATTCGATTCTTCCTGCTCATCAGCGGTCGTGCCGGCATTGGCGCGCAACGGCGCCGAACTCGCCGTGCTGCTCGACGAGTCGCCGCAACCTGACGGCCACGCCCGTCTGCCCACCCTGAAAGAACTGCTGGACGCGGCGCCAGCGGCGCCGGTTGCGGTCGATCTGGCAGACGATGATCCATTGGCAATCACGTTCACCGGCGGCACCACAGGCACGCCGAAAGCCGTCGTCGTGAGCCACAGAGCGCGCCACACATCGGCACTCACCGCCGCAACCCGGTTCAGCTGGCGCAGCGATGACATCGTGGGGATCGCAACGCCGCTGTTTCACGCCGCCGGGCTGTTCGTTTGCTTTGCACCTGCCATCCTGCTCGGCGCCACGGCGGTACTGCTGCGCACCTGGAATGCCGGTCGATTCATCGAACTGGTGGAACGCGAACAGATCACGGCTGCGCTGCTCGTGCCGACCCAGCTCAACGACCTCATCAGCCACCCCGAATTTTCGGAGCGACGGCTCAGCAGCCTGCGCGAGCTGTCCTACGCCGGTTCGCCGATGTCGCCCAACTTGTTTGCGCGCGTGAGGGCTGCGTTGCCACAAGTCCGCTTCACGGAAAATTACGGCCAGTCGGAGACCGGTCCGATCACCATTCGCCGACCCGACGATCCAGTAGCGAGCATCGCCACTGTCGGGCGCAGAGCACCGGATGTCGCCGTCGAGATTTTTCGGGAGGATGGCCGCATCGCCGCGGCCGGCGAAACAGGCGAAATCTGCACACGCGGCGCGCACGTGTTCTCCGGCTACTTTGGCGAGGCCGAGGTTACGGCGCAGTGCTTCCGCGAAGACGGCTGGTTACGCACCGGCGACGTGGGCTACTTCGATGACGCGGGATTCCTGACGCTGGTCGACCGCATCAAGGATGTCATCATCCAGAGCGGCGAGAACATTTATCCGGCGGAGATCGAGAATGCCCTGTATCGACATCCGGCGGTCGCCGAATGCGTGGCTTTCGGTATTCCCGATGAGCGCAGCGGCGAAGCACCCGCCGCGCACGTAGTCCTGAAATCGACTGCTACCGTGACCGCCGACGCCCTGATCGATTTCTGCGCGACCCAGATCGCGCGACACAAGCGTCCAAGGCTCGTGAAGTTCGTTCCGGCGCTGCCGCGCACGCCGATCGGAAAAATCCAGCGCAACGTGGCCCGCGCCGACTACTGGCAGGGCCGGACGCGACCCATCTGAGGCATCACCATGCGCCTGTGCCGTTTCGATCAACATCGCCTGGGCGTCGTTCTCGGCGACAGCGTTGCGGATGTATCCGCTGTACTGGACACATTGCCGTCGCTGCGCTGGCCGCTGCCCGCCGGGGATCAATTGATTGCGAATCTCGCGCGCCTGCGTCCCCTGATCGAGCAGACCCTGGAGCACGCGCCGCGCAGAGCGCTCGCCGACTGCCATCTCGACAGTCCCGTTGCGAATCCGACCAAGATCATCGGCGCACCGGTGAACTACCAGAAACATATCGACGAAGCCCGGGCCGACCGGCAGATCAATGTCGGCAACGACGTGCGCACGATCGACTACTACGGGCTCTTTCTGAAGGCGAACAGTTCGCTGGTGGGTCAGGCGTCCGGTGTGACGCTGCCGTTTGCTGACCGTCGGCATGATCATGAAGGCGAACTCGCGGTCATCATCGGCCGAGAGTGTCGCGGCATCATCGCCGCTCAGGCACTCGATCATGTCGCCGGCTACTCCGTGGCACTCGACATGACAGTGCGGGGCAGCGAAGACCGCAGCTTTCGCAAATCGCCGGATACCTACTCGGTGCTCGGCCCGTGGCTCGTCACACGCGATGAGATTGCCGATCCCGGTGATCTCGAGCTGTGGCTGCAGGTGAACGGAGTCGATCGCCAGCGCACTAACACGCGCCACCTCATCTACGATGTGCCGCAACTCATCGAGTATGCCGCAGCGCAATACACGCTATATCCGGGCGACATCATCATGACGGGAACGCCGGAAGGTGTCGGGCCGGTCGTGCCCGGCGATGTCATCGAGGCGGGAATCGGCGGCATCGGCGCTCTGCGCGTGACAGTCAGCGGGCAAAATAAAAGGTAGGAAGCCACGATCTTCCTACCTTCAGCCTGCAAGAGACTTTTCGAACTTCTTGTTGCGTGTACCGGAGCACCAGCACCGCATTTCAGACTTCAGCCCGACAACGGCGGAAATCCCTTCGAATGTCTCTGACTCATCACCCCTGAGCTACTTGCCCTTTTTCGGCCTGGCGACGACTTTTTTGCTGCCGGATTTTTTCCGGGGTGTCGCCTTGACCTTGTTGACCTTGCGTGACCGGCTGCGGACTGTAACCGCTTTGCCACCGGAACGCTTCACAGTTTTTTTCTTCGTGGCGCCTTTCTTCCTGGCAGCTGCCTTTTTTCTGATCGGTGTTGACCTCTTCCTTGTCGACGTTGACTTCCTCGGGGTCGACACCGACTTCCTGGCAGCGATTTTCCCCACCTTGGTCGCGGGCTGCGCGCGCGATGCCGAGACCGCCGGTTCGCTGACCCTGGCTTTCGCCGCCTCGACATCCGCCTTGATGACATGCACCGCAAACATCGCGCCCTGCGGATCGATGAATTGCGCGATCCAGTCCCCACCCGGAACCTCCATCGGCCCATTGATCAGCGTGCCACCACCTGCCCTCGCTTTGGCGACGACCGTGTCGAGGTCCTTACCCCGGATGTAACCGAGCCAGGCCGGTGGCCCCGGCATCTCTACAGGCTTGTCGAACGCGCCCCCGATGTCACGGCCGTTGTGCCCGAAGAGATAGTAGAAACCCAGGGGGCCCATGTCATGGACAGCGGTCCGCTCCCAGCCGAACAGCTCACAGTAGAAGCGCAGGGCCTCATTGGCATTGGTGCTCGCGAGTTCCATCCAGGAAAACTCACCCCGCCGCGGGGTGCGCTCTTCGCCATTGACGCGCGTACTGGAGTAGAGAGCGAAGAGCGCACCCTGAGGATCGGTCAATACGGCATAGCGGCTGTCATCGGCGATGACTGTCGGGCCTTTGACCACGGTAGCGCCGAGACTCGTCGCCAGCGCCAGCGATGCTTCCAGGTCGGGGGTACCGATGTAATGCAACCAGTGCGGCGTGCCTTCAGTCAGCGCGGCCGTGCCACCGATGCGTTCGCCGCCCGTCGCGAACATCGTGTAACCGGAATCCTGATCCCACGGCACTGTTTTCCACTGGAATACGCTGTTGTAGTACTTGTGGCCCGCGGCCGTGTCCGGCGTCACGAGTTCGTGCCAGACAAAGCGTCCCCGTAGCGTCCTGTCCGTCATCGCTTTACTCCTGCTGGATTGAGCCGATCGGCTTGCAGCCTGCGCGGGCGTCCGAGCATACGCCGCCCCTTTTGCGATGAGTAGGCGCGACATGCAGGCGTGCGTGGCTCCTTTGGCCGATCGATCCGCAACACTCGCCGACTACTCTGTCGACCTCGCACATTCGCAGACATCGAGCGACACCATGTTCCAGTCCGTGATGCCCGCCGTCAGCGTGCTGGAAGCACACAGCAGCTTCCTGACCACGGCGCGCGACATCTACGCCACCAATGTCACGTGGGTGGCACCGAGTCGCAACGTGCGCGTCGTCGGCCGTGATGCCGTGATCAGGCAGCAGGTGCGCGAGGTCGGCGGCATGCGCGATCCCGAGTTCACGTCTCTGCGCCGCAACGGCAACCCGCGGCAGATCATCGATGAGTTCTCGGTGCGCTTCGTCTATGCCGGTGATGGCATCGTCAACGCACCGATCGAATGCGGCGATTTCATCGAACTCAAGCGCGTGCGAATCCTGGAAGTTCATGCCGGCCGCGTAAGTTACGAAACATGCATCGAGAATTGGACGGTGCTGCAGCCGGCCACTCGCCCCGCGCTCATCCCACCGCTGTAAAGCACGCAGCTGACGGTCGTCAGCGCGCCGCCCCTCACTATCGTCATGGCTCCGCCGGCGGCCGCGAGCTGGCTCCTCCGGTCGATGTTGCGTGGAGCGCCCCTCGCGAGAATGACTGCATCGATTGCCATCCGCGCAATCACCAGATTTTCCGGAGTTCATCATGAAGAAACGCATCATCTGCGGCTCGGCCGCTATCCTGCTGACCGGCCTGACGGCCGCGATGTTCTCGCTCGCCGCCTCTCAGACCCGGGAAGCCGCAATCCGGCCCGCCGCAGATCACCCTGGCTCCGGCGCAGTCATCGATACGGTCGTGGTCGAGCGCGGCCGGTATCTGGCACGCACCGCAGGTTGCAACGATTGCCATACCCCGGGCTATGCCGGCAGCAACGGCACGGTCGCCGAGAAAGACTGGCTCATCGGCGACTCGATCGGCTGGCAGGGTCCGTGGGGCACGACCTACCCGATCAATCTTCGCCTGTTCGTGCAGAACCTGACTGCGGAGCAGTGGCTCCTGGTCGCCCGCCAGCCCGCCCGTCCGCCGATGCCGTGGTTCGCGCTGCGCGACATGACGGACCAGGATCTGCTCGCCCTCTATCACTACATCCGTACGCTCGGACCGGCGGGCCAGCAGGCGCCGGCCTGGGTGCCTCCTGGCAAGGCTTCGGCGACTCCCGTTGTGAAATTTCCTGGGTAAGTGCGGGTGGGCGCCATGCAAAGAACAACCATCGCCTGCCTCACCGCCGGACTCGTCGCGACCGCCCTGGCTGCAGCACCACCCGTCAGCAATGGGGCGGTGGTGCGCATTCAGTCCAGCGCCATCGAGGGCGGCTGGCACCAGGGCCGCCTGCATCTGGATGCACAGAAGTGCTGGATGGTGAAACTGGATAAACCCACTCGCGACCAGTACACGATGCTGGCCCTCATTGCCGTGACTCAGATCGAAGTGACCAGCAATGGCACGTGGCAGCCCGTTGGACTTCGATCGGTACTGCAGGCCCAGCCCAACGTCTGCAGCGAATACGTCAACGACTGATCCGGCAGCGGATCGCGTTTGCATCGATTGTTGTGTTGCGGCAGTTCTCCTGCTGTCGCCGATAAGGTACAAGATGGCTCACGCCGGATTGCGGCGCAGAGTGACTGATCGAATCGCATGAGCCAGCCCTGCCGATCGCACAGCCGCAGACGTTTCGTAGCCGCCGCCCTGAGCCTCACGGCGGGGTTTGCTTTCCCGACTTTCGCGGCGGAGACAACCCCGGAACAACCGATCCAGTTCTGGTTCATCCGTCACGGCGAGAGCGAGATCAACGTCGACTCCATCGCGCACCCGGCACCCGATGACGGCGTGAGCTATCCCTTGACGCGTACGGGGGTGCAACAGGCCCTCGCGCTCGGAGAGTCGCTTGCTGGCATGCCCATCACCACGATCTACGCCAGCACGCGCCTGCGTGCGATCCAGACGGCGGATGCCATAGCCTTCCGCCATGGACTGAGCCTGTCACTGGCGCCGGCCGTAGTCGAAATCGATTCAGGGTTGCCGATCGACGCGCCGGATGGCGCGCGCGCGTACCGCGAACTGTCCCGCAAGTGGCTCGTCGACAAGGACGTGAATGCCAGGATCGGCACAGGCGAAAGCCTGCTGGATGCACAGCGTCGTTTTCTGCCGTTCGTGCGCGAACTGATGAACCGGCATGCCAACGACACAGGTATCGTCGTCATCGTGTCGCACAGCGCCACCCTGGGACTTCTCGTCCCGATACTCACGTCCAACGTGCCTGCCGACTATATGGTCAGTCATCCACTGCCCAATACCGGGGTCATCAAGACCGAACTGCGCGACGACAGGCTTTTCTGCACCGAATGGGGCGGCGCGCCAATCACCGCAGCCGGCCAATGAACCAGGCCGTTCGGCTCAGGCGCGAATCCAACTAAAATAGGCGCCGCCGCATCGACCTCGCCGCCGTATCGCGGCTGACTGACTATCGGCAGGGAATGAGGACCATCGATGCGTAAGCTCTCGTGGGGTCTCGTTGCGGTAATCGGCGCTTTCGCGGTTGGGGGAATCGCGCTGCACCGGGGCGAAACCGTCAACGCCATGTGGATCGTGGTCGCCGCGATCTGCATCTACGCCATCGGCTACCGTTTCTATAGCGCCTGGATCGCGACTCGCGTCCTGTGCGTCGATTCCGCCCGGCTTACGCCTGCCGTGCGACTGAACAACGGTCGCGACTACATGCCGACGCACCGCTGGGTCGTCTTCGGCCATCACTTCGCCGCCATCGCGGGGCCGGGACCGTTGATCGGCCCCACGCTCGCGGCCCAGTTCGGCTACCTGCCCGGGACGTTGTGGATCCTCGTCGGCGGTGTGCTCGGCGGCTGCGTCCAGGACATGACCATCCTGTTTCTGTCGACCCGGCGCAATGGCCGCAGTCTCGGCCAGATGGCGCGCGATGAGCTCGGCCCCCTCGGCGGCTATGCCGCCATGATCGGGACGCTGACGATCATGCTCATCCTCATCGCCGTGCTGGGGCTCGTCGTGGTCAATGCGATGAAGCACAGCCCGTGGGCGACCGCGACCGTGTTCGCGACCATACCGATCGCGGTGCTGGTCGGGGTCTATCTGCGCAATATCCGGCCCGGACGCGTGCTCGAAGCCACGCTGATCGGTATCACATTGCTGCTCGGGGCCGTGATCGGCGGCGGCGTCCTCAATGAACACGAGACGCTGCACACCTGGTTCGATTTCGGCGGCCAGCCGCTGGCGGCATTCGTGATCGGTTATGGCTTCATTGCCGCCGTGATGCCGGTCTGGCTGCTGCTGGCACCGCGCGACTACCTTTCGACCTTCCTGAAACTCGGCACCGTCATGCTGCTGGCATTGGCGGTGATCCTCATGCGTCCCGACATCAGGATGCCGGCGGTCACGCAGTTCATCGACGGCAGCGGACCGATCTTCGGCGGGACCCTGTTTCCATTCGTGTTCATCACGATCGCATGCGGCGCGATCTCGGGATTCCACGCCCTGGTGTCGAGCGGCACGACACCCAAGCTCATCGGCAACGAGACTGACGTGCGCCTGATCGGCTACGGCAGCATGATGCTCGAGTCGGGCGTGGCCCTCATGGCGATGATCGCGGCGACGCTGCTCGATCCGGGTGTCTACTTCGCGATCAACAGTGCTCCCGGTGTCGTCGGCGCGACCGCCGAGGCCGCGGTCACGACGATCAGCAGCTGGGGCTTCCCCGTGACGGCAGAACAGATGCACGCTCTGGCGGCGGCGATGGGCGAATCGACGCTGCTCGCCCGCACCGGCGGCGCGCCATCGCTAGCCGTCGGCATGGCGAGCATTTTCTCGTCGGCTTTCGGCCAGGGCATGCTCGCGCTCTGGTATCACTTCGCGATCATGTTCGAAGCGGTGTTCATCCTGACGACGCTCGACGCAGGCACGCGCGTCGGACGGTTCATGCTGCAGGACTTCCTCGGGCACTTCTGGAGGCCGCTCGGCGAGACGTCGTGGTATCCGTCGATTCTGTTGTCGAGCGCGCTGGTCGTCGCGGGCTGGGGATATTTCCTGTACATCGGCGTCGTCGATCCGAACGGCGGCATCAACATCCTGTGGCCGCTGTTCGGAATCGCGAACCAGCTGCTGGCCGGCATCGCGCTCTCGGTCGCCACCGGCATCCTGATCAAACAGGGACAGTTGCGGTATGCATGGGTGACGGCCGTACCGCTGGGCTGGATCGCCATCATCACCACGGTGGCGACCTGGGAAAAGATCGTCTCACCCGATCCGCGCATCGGCTTTGTGTCGGCAGCCAATCAGCTCGCTGGCAAGCTGGCATCCGGCGCAATGAGCCCGGAACAGGCAGCCGTCGCGCCGCAACTGATTTTCAACCAGCGGCTCGATGCGGTGCTGGTGATTGTTCTCACCGCGATTCTGTGGATCGTGATCGCCGACATGCTGCGGGTCGCGAGCCGCGTGGTTCGCGGCCTGCCGGTTCTGCCCAGCTCGGAAGCGCCGGCCGTTGCGGAGGTTCGCGCATGAAGAAACGCCTGCAAACCCTCTGGCAATTCCTGCGCACGCTGGCGACGGACAACGCCTATGAGCAGTACCTGCAACATCACCGCGGCGCGCACGCCGATCAGCCGCCCATGAGCCGCCGCGCGTTCTACCTGCACCAGCAACAGCGTAAGTGGAGCGGCGTACAGCGCTGCTGCTAGGTAACGACTGATCGAGTCTTTCCCGTGTCCCGTCGCAGGGACGGGATCCAGATCAACAGGCAAGCCAGTGATCAAGCCGCGCATTCACGCGACTTGATCAACGTTTACCTGAGCACCGTCAGTCACACCGCGATTCCATGCTTCGTTACGGGTAACGTGCGCAGGCGCTTGCGAGTTGCCGCGTAGATAGCGTTGCATACCGCGGGGGCAACCAACGCGACTACAGGCTCGCCCATCCCGCCGGGCTTCTCCTCGCTTTCGAGAAAATAAACTTCCACCGCTGGCGTCTCATTGATGCGCATCAGTCGGTACTCGTGGAAATTCTGTTCCTTCACCTTGCCCGCAGTGATGTTGATGTCATCGTAGAGCGCGGCCGTCAGGCCAAAAATGATGCTGCCTTCCGCCTGCGCATGCACGATGTCGGGATTCACGATCTGACCGCAGTCGATCACGCAAACGATCCGGTGAACGCGCAGCTTGTCGCCGTCCATGGAGATCTCGGCAACCTGCGCCAGGTACGTGTCGTACCCCGACATGAGAGCAATGCCCTGGTAGCGCCCCTCCGGCGGACGCCCCCACTGCGCCTTCTTCGCAGCAGCGTCCAGGACCGCCTGCCAGCGCGGCTGCTTGCTCAGCAGGTCGTGACGGAACTGATAGGGATCCTTGCCGACGGAGTGCGCCACCTCGTCCATGAAACTCTCGACCGTAAAGCAGTTCAGTGCGTGACTCACGGATCGCCAGTAACCCACGTCGATGCCGATCTCGTGCTGCACATAGTCGACCCGGACATTCGCTGCCGCATACGGATAGTTGTGCGCCCCCTCGACCGCAAACGGATCGACAATGTCTTTCACCACGGCAGGCGCCCAGCGCGCTGTGATCGATGGCGCCACCAGTTGCAACTTGAACGTGGTGAGATTGCCCTGCGCATCGAGCGCAGCGGCGCAGGTGTTGCGCGCCGGCGGCCGATACACATCGTGCGAAAAGTCATCTTCGCGGGTCCACAGCAGCTTTACCGGCTTGCCGACGGCCTTTGCCACCTCGACAGCCGGAGGGATGAAGTCCACATCGAGCCGGCGCCCGAAGCCGCCGCCGAGAAAGGTCGTATGCACGAACACCTTTTCGATTGGCAGTCCCGACGCCTGGGCAGCTACGGCTTGCGCCATCTGCTGCACCTGGGTTGGCGCGTAGACATGACAGTTGCCGTCCTTGAACTCGACCGTGCAGTTCTGCGGTTCGAGGGTTGCATGCGCCAGCATCGGCAGTTCGTAGACGGCGTCGACGCGTTTCGCTGCCGCACGTAAACCCGCATCCACATCGCCCTCCTTGCGAACTTCCTTGCCGGCGCCGCGCGCGGCCGATTTCAATCCTGCGTAGATGGCTGCGTTATTCAGCCTGGCATTCGATCCCGATTTCCATTTGATGACGAGTGCATCGCGTGCCTGCTTTGCCTGCCACCAGCTGTCGGCCACGACCGCGACGCCTTTCGAGGTCTGCACGATCTGGCGAACGCCAGGCATGGTCTTCGCCTTCTCGCCATCGAAGCTGTCGACCGTGGCACCCAGCTCAGGCGATTGTGCGAGCGCCGCATACAGCATGTCGGGCAAGCGCACATCGATACCGAACTGCGCGCTGCCATCGACCTTCGATGCTGTATCGAGACGCTTCTGCGGTTTGCCGATGAAACGCCAGCTGTCGCGATCCTTCGGTTGTACGTTGGCGGGCTTGGGAAGCGCTGCGGCGGCTTCGACCAGTTCGCCGAACGCCGCCCGGCGGTTCGTGAAAATGACGTAGCCGTCCTCCACGGAACAGCGCGAGGCCGGCACGCTCCATTTCTCCGCTGCGACCGCGACCATCCGTTCTCGCGCTTCAGCACCTGCCATGCGCAGCTTGTCCCATGCATCGCGCACGCTGGTGCTGCCGCCAGTCACCTGCGCCCCGAGCAGATTGTTGACATAGGCAGCACCCGGCGGCGCGAACTCGACGCGAATGGTTTCCGGCGATACGCCGAGTTCTTCCGCGATCAGTGTCGGCAACGCCGTGTACACGCCCTGGCCCATTTCGGAACGATCGCAAAGCACGGTGATGGCGCCGTCGGTGCCGATCCGCAACCAGGCATTCGCTTCGACGATTTTGGCCGGTCCGGCGCGCTGCGCCGCATTCTCCGGACCGCTGCAACCGGGCAGACAGATCGCGATCACCAAGCCGCCGGACGCAGCGGCCGCCGACTTCAGAAAACTGCGCCGCGAAAATTCGACACGCGGCTCAACGGCGCGATCCGACAGAGAGGACTTCATTTCGTCGAGCGACATGATCAGCCCTCCTTGCCGGTGAGTTCAGCGGCGCGATGGATCGCTTTGCGAATGCGCACATACGTGCCACATCGGCACAAGTTGCCGGACATCGCAGTGTCGATATCGGCGTCCGTGGGCGACGGCGTTGTCGCGAGCAGCGCCGCGGCAGACATGATCTGACCCGACTGACAGTAGCCGCACTGCGGCACATCCAATTCCATCCACGCCCGCTGCACTGGGTGACTGCGATCGGCAGACAGCCCCTCTATGGTGGTGATCGACTTGCCGACCACTGAACTCACCGGAGTGATGCAGGTACGCATCGCGACCCCATCGATGTGCACGGTGCATGCACCGCACAACGCCATCCCACATCCGAACTTGGTTCCTGTCATTCCCAGGGTGTCACGCAAAACCCACAGCAGCGGAGTGTCGTCAGCCACTTCGACATCGTGAGCCTTGCCATTGACGGTGAGCTTCAGCATGCGAGTCCCCCCATGTTGTCGAATCGGTATCAGGTCCGATGTCGTGCGGAATATACGCCGCGAAGTCGGCGCTGGAGCGCAGGGACTTGTACGCACATATCGGCAGAGACGGCAGCCGGCCTTTTTGTGAACTGCGTGTTGCTTTGCAACAATAGGTGACAGAGGCAATTGACTTAACTAGGCTTACTGCTATTGTGCATTGCAATATAAAGTAGGCAGTAAGGAGATAAAGTCATGGAAATCATCTATCTGGCGTTCCTGATTGGCACGGTGGCCATCACGCTGATGATGACGTTCGACAGCATCGGCTGATCGACGTCTTTCCCCGCGAGAGCCCGCCGTCCCGGCTGGTTCTTGCGGGCGGGCCTGAGCGAACCCCGCCTCCGCCCGCCCCGCTTCAGATCGATTCCCGCCTTTCTCGATGTCTGTAACTCCCGACAGAAGTGTCGGCCTGTTTGACACTTCGTACTCGCGCTGTGTATTTACCTTCGACGGTCTTCGCTGACCGCATTCGAAGGCATGTCCACAGGAGGGTTCGTCATGGCGTTGTGGAAAGATCAGTACGGCCGGGAACAGAGCGGGCCTGATCCTGCTGCCAAAGAACCCGAAAAGACAGCCTCGACGCTAGTAGCCGTCGCTGAGCCGGCACGCACCGCGCCACAGACGCGCCCCGACACGGCGGCGGGAAGCAAGGAATCCGTGATCGCAGCGGGACTGACCATCGAAGGCAAGATCGAAGGTACCGGTCACGTACGCATCGCCGGCAACTTCAAAGGCGACGTGCACGTGCAGGGCAACCTGACCATCGAGTCCGGGGCTCATCTCACCGGTGGTGTGCGTGCGCACACGGTCGTGGTGGGGGGCGAACTCGAAGGCAACATCGATGCCGCCTCGCGTGTCGAACTGCTGCAGACCGGCGTTCTCAACGGCGATCTGAAGGCGGGTTCGCTCACCGTCGCGGCCGGTTCCCGGATGCGCGGTCGCGCGGAATTCGGCTGGGACGAAAAGCCCAAAGGCTGATTCCTGACCGATGAACAGCCGCACCGCGGCGCCCGGAAAGACGAGGATCTGTCCGCACTGCAAGGCCACGATCCTCGAAAGCGCCGCCATCTGTCCGGGCTGCCAACACCATCTGCGTTTCGACTCGAAAGCGATCGTCGAACGCCGCACGCAGCCGACGTTCTCCGCGCTGCGTGTCGAAGGCTCGTTCCGCAATCCGCAGGCTGGCACGGCATGGGAGTATTCCGTGGTGGTATCGATCCGCAATGACAGGGGCGAAGAGATCGCCCGCAAAGTCATCGGTGTCGGAGCGTTGGGTAACAACGAATCGCGCACCGTCACTCTCTCCGTCGACGTGCTGGCGCCGACGGGCTCGCGATAGGACGTTCGAAGGTTCTCGATTCAAGGACGACCGCGGCCACTGGCCGCACGCGCAAGGCATGCCAAGACTATTTCTCGTCAGACACGCAAAACCGTCGGCCGGCTGGGACGAACATCCGGATCCCGGCATCGACGCGACAGGCATCGAACAGTCCCGCACCACGGCCAGTGAACTTGCGGTCAACCTGGCACCCGCCGTCATTCTCTCGAGCCCGATGCGCCGCTGCCGGGAAACAGCGCAACCCCTCGAGCAGATGTGGCAACAGTCCGCCAAAGTGCTCACTCCGGTCGCCGAAATTCCGGCGCCGCCGCTGGCGGTCGCGGCGCGACGCGACTGGCTGAATCGTGGCATGCGCGGAACCTGGCAGGAACTGCAAGCCGATTCGCCGCCGGGGTCGCCAGACTATCTCGCGTGGCGCGAGGCCCTGCTCGATTCGCTCATGGCGCTCGAACACGACAGTGTCATTTTCACGCACTTCATTGCGATCAACGCGGCGGTCGCGGCCGCGCGGAGATCGCCAAACGTCGTGTGCTTTCGCCCCGACCACGCCTCGGTCACGGTGGTGGAAACGTCGGGCCGCGACTTCAAGGTCATGGTATTGGGTCGCGAAGCCGAAACCGGCGTACTGATGCGCTGATCGTCTTCGCGGTGCGCACGCCGCTCGGCCGCACGGTGACGGACTTATACTCCGCGCCCCACACCACACGAGCAGTGATCCATGACCGCAATTTCGATGTACGAAGCGTCGGTACCGACCTTCATTCACACACTCACGAGCCTGAAGACGATCCTGCAGAAAGGCATCGCCTCAGCAGAAGCGCGCAAGTTCGATCCGGCCGTCCTGGCCGGCAGTCGCCTGTACCCCGATATGTTACCTCTGACTCGTCAGGTGCAAATCGCATCCGACGCTGCCAAGGGCGCAGTGGCACGCCTCGCGAACATCGAGCCGCCCAAGTTCGAAGACACGGAAGCGACGCTGGCGGAGCTGGTAGCCCGTGTCGAGAAAACCATCGACTTCATCAAGAGCGTGAAGCGCGAGCAGATCGACGGCTCGGAGGATCGGGAGATCATCATCAAGACACCACGCGGCGAGCTGAACTTCAAAGGGCTCGTGTTCCTGCGTCACTGGGCGCTGCCCAACTTCTTCTTCCATGTGACCACGACGTACAACCTGCTGCGCCACGCCGGCGTCGATGTCGGCAAGCTGGATTATCTCGGCGGCACCCTGCAGGGCTGATCCGCTTTTGTTTCAGGCGCGGCCGCGTCCGGCGGCCGCCGTCTTGCGCCGTACTGTCTTCGCAGCCGCTGGCACTTTCCGGCTGAAGCCGGACCCACAGCGCGCATGGAGTCAGTACGTTCATCGCAGCCCCGTTCGGGAACGCTGGCCTCACCGGCTCGATCAGATCCTCGCGGACGCGTGACACGTGATTCCGCGTTCCTCCAGCTTCGCCCACGCATCTTCGGCATCGCGGGCGTAGCAGAACAGCTCCAGATCACGCGGATTCACCATGCCATGCTCCAGCATGGCGTCGACACTGAAGACCGATCGCCAGTACTGCTCATCGATCAGGACGGTGGGCGTGAGCGGCGCCTTGCCGGTCTGCTGCAACGTGACGATCTCGAACAACTCATCGAGCGTGCCGAAGCCGCCCGGCAGCACGACCAGCGCTTTTGCACGCATCGCGAGGTGCATCTTGCGCATGGCGAAGTAGTGAAAGCGAAACGTCAGATCCGGCGTCGAATACGCGTTGGGCTCCTGCTCCGCCGGCAAAGTGATGTTGAATCCGATGGACGGCGCGCCAACTTCCGTCGCACCGCGATTCGCCGCCTCCATGATGCCCGGTCCACCGCCCGTGGCGATCACGTTGTCGCGCGCGTCGCCTGTAATGCGCAATGCACCGCCGCGTTGCGAAGCGATCCGACCGAAGTTGCGCGCCTGTTCGTACCAGAACGCCTGGCGACCCGGCCCGTTCTCGCGCACGCGCGCACCACCGAAGACGACGATGGTCGAGCGCACGCTCCAGCGCCGCAGTGCTTCTTCCGCCTTGGCGTACTCGAGCAGGAAGCGCACACCGCGCATCGAGTCACTGAGCAGAAAATCCTGGTCGGTTGCAGCGAGCCGGTACGAGGGCGACGCCATCTGTGCGGCGTTGGCGGAGAGAACATCTGTCATGGCGAGTATTCCAAAGAGACCGGCGTGCAGTCTCCCGCGCCATGCACGTTCGCTCAAGCCTTGCGCGTCAGATTGCCCGCAACGCCGTTGCCACCGGCAGGCGCGCGGCACGAACTGCCGGGAACAGTCCACCGATCAATCCGATCACACATGCCCAGACGATGCCGGTGACGACGAGCTGCGGACTGACAGTGAGTTCGAATACGAGCTGCCCCGTGGCGGTGCCACCCGTGCTGACTACGTGTCCGTTGAAGAAGAGCCACGCCAGTACTGCGCCGATGGCGCCGCCGATGCAGGAAAGCAGCAGCGCCTCCGACAACACCGAAATCACCATGGCGGTCGAGCCGAACCCCAGCGCCCGCAGCGTGGCGATTTCCTGCAGCCGCGCACTGACCGCGGAGTACATGGTGTTGAGCGCACCGAAGATCGCACCGATCGCCATGATGCCACCGACGACATAGGCAATCACGGAAATGACGCGACCGATCGTCCTGGACTGCTGCCTGTAGTAGTCGCGCTCGCGGTAGACATCGACTGCCAGTGCCGGATTCGACGTCAGCGAATCTTTGAATGCCTGGAACGCAGCAGTCGATTGCAGCTGGACGTTCACGCTCTGCGCACCGCCGCCGCGGCGCTCGGCGGAGTTCAGCGTATCGATGTCGGCCAGCAGCTCCGATTCGTGCGAATCGCCGCCGCTCGAAAAAATGCCGACGACGGTCCAGTTGGCGCCGCGCGTGGTGATCCGATCGCCGATCGCCAGTCCCTTGAACTGGGCGTGGGCGGATTTCCCCACGACGATCTCATTCACCGCCGCGTTGAACATGCGTCCTTCGAGAATCCTGAACTCGGGACGCAGCACCTGGAACTTGTTGCCCACGCCGCGCAGCACGACGTTGATCTCGGCACCATCACCCTTCTTGAACATATTGACGAGACGGATGCCCTCGGCCGAAACGATGGGCTTGCCATCGACGTCCCTCCTGATGCCGGCGCCGTCACTGATGAGTCGTACCGCATCGCGCGAAAGTACGCTGCCGCTCTCCGCTGCGGATCCATTGCGCAGCACCAGGGCACGATCGTCGCGACCGGTGTTGTTCATGGTCTTGATCATGCCGGTCGACATGGCCAGCACCGAGACCAGCACGGCGACCACGCCTGCAATGCCGATGACGATGACGAGCGACGTGCTCAGCCGTTGCGGAATGCTGCGCAGATTCATTGCCGTGACCGAGCCGATCTGGCGCCACATCTTCATGAGTCCGTCACCTTTCTCACTATTGTTCGCACGCTCAACGGCCCGCCAACGCGTCGACGATATTCAACTGACGCGCCCGCCAGGCCGGCGGCAGCCCGCTTACGAGCGCCAGCAGCATCGCCAGCGCCGCGCCCATCGCCACGACGACAAGTGGCATCTTGAAATCACCGAAGATCGGCTTCAGCGCGGGGAAAACCAGGCCTGCGAGCACCAGCCCCAGTGCCGCTGAAAACAGGCAGAGCAGGAACGCCTCGGTCAGCACCAGGCCCAGTACCTTGCCGTCGGAGAATCCGAAGGTCTTGAGCACTGCGAGCTCCGAAGTCCGCTCGCGCACCGATTGCATCATCGTATTCGCCGTAAGGAACAGCAATGTGAACAGCACGGCGCCCACGATCGAATTGGCGATGAAATTGATGTCGCCGATCTGCTTGAGCTGCATCTGCATCATCGCCGACTCCGTCTGGGTGCGGGTCTCATTGGTGGAGTTCTCGAACATCGCATCGATTTCCTTCGAGATGCGGGTCGCGTTCGTCGGGCTGTCGATGCCGACGATGTAGTAGTGGACTACGCCATTGCCGAAGGCGGCCGCTTCGTCGAAATAGTCGTGATTGAAATAGAACGACGGCATGCCGGCAGAGGGAACCTCGAAAGTGCCGACGATATCGAACTGCCAGGTATTGCTGCCCTGCTTGTCCGTCCAGATCGATGTGCCGATCGGCACGCGATCACCGATCTTCCAGTGATACTGCTGCGCGAGCTTCTCGCCAACGAGTGCGCCCGTGCGCGTGCGCTTCATCGCCTCGAGATACTCGGGCTTGATCGTCAGTTCGCGATACACCTGGAACAGCGCTTCGGCATCGGTCGAGAAGGCGGGAATGACGTTCTTGGATTCCTGGTAATAGCCGCCGAAGTACGTCCAGTGCGATACGGCCCGTACGCCCTGCACGCCCTTGATCCGCGCGGCATATGCATAGGGGAGCCCGTCCGTCATGTTGGTCTTCGCCGAGGTGTACAGGCGATCGACATTCAGGTTCTGGACTGCCTGATTGAAGCCCTGGTTGATTCCCTGCAGCAGTCCGAACAGCAGGAACGCCACGACGATCGACAGCATGGTGAAGATCGTGCGCGCCTTCTTGCGCCACAGCCCGGCCCAGATCAACGGGAAGTACTTCATGCGACGTGCCTGGCTTCTTCGTGGGCGAGCTGACCCTTGTCCAGATGCAATTCGCGCGTCGCATACTCGGCGGCCCGCGGATCGTGCGTCACCATCACGATCGTCTTGCCCTGCGACCGGTTCAACGCCTGCAGCAGATTCATGATTTCCTCGGCGTTCTGGCGATCGAGGTCACCCGTGGGTTCGTCGCACACCAGCAGCGTCGGATCGGCAACGATGGCGCGCGCGATGGCGACGCGCTGTTGCTGACCGCCCGAAAGCTCATTCGGCTTGTGCTTCGCGCGATCAGCCAGTCCGACCAGCTGCAGTGCCGTCTGGGCCCGCTGTCGACGCTGCGCGCGCGACAGATTGGTGAGCAGCAACGGCACTTCGACGTTTGCTTCGGCAGTAAGCACGGGCAGCAGGTTGTAGAACTGAAAAATGAACCCGATATTGCGGGCGCGCCAATCGGAGAGAGCGCCGCGTGACAGCTTGTCGATGCGACTGTCGCCGACGATCACTTCGCCGCTGGTCGGCTGATCGAGGCCGGCGATGAGATTCAGCATCGTCGTCTTGCCCGAGCCGGACGGGCCCATCAGCGCCAGAAACTCCCCCGCCCGGATGTCCAGATCGACGCCATGCAGAACTTCGACCTTCTGCTTGCCGCGAACGTAGCTCTTCGTGACCCGGCGCAGCGAGACGAGTGCAGTCATGAGAAATCCCCTTGCACCTTGCTGTCGTGGCAGGGAGTGTATGACGCGGTGTGCAATCCCGGAATCGCGGGTCGGTGAATTGCAGGAACGCGCCGGTCGGCGCGCATGGCCGCATGCGCCCCGTGGGATTCCCGTTGGTCACAATCGGACATCCGGTCCGGAATGTCGGTCACAGAGCCTGACCGGCTGCGCCTCTCAGGCCAGCACCGCCCGCGCCTCGAGCCTCTGTTCACGAATCGGCAGGTTGATGACGGCCGCCAGCAGTGCCAGCGCAATATCGGCGTACCAGATCCATTCGTACGTGCCCGTCCTTGCCAGCGCGACGCCACCGAGCCACGCACCGAGAAATCCCCCGATCTGATGCGAGACGAGCGTGAGTCCGAACAGGGTCGCGATATAGCGGGTGCCGAACAGCTTGCCGACGAGTCCGGCGGTGGGCGGTACCGTCGCCAGCCACGTGAAACCCAGCGCGCCTGCAAACAGGTACACGTTGAGCGCAGTCTTCGGCATCACCATGTAGATAGCGACGATGAGCGCACGGCTGCCGTAGATGGCGGCCAGCAAGTACTTCATGCGGTAGCGCTGGCCGAGCCAGCCGGCGACCAGGCTGCCGGCAATATTGAAGAGACCGATCAGTGCCAGCGAGTTCGCCGCCACCGATGCGCTCAATCCGCAGATCTGCAGATCGCTCGGCAGGTGCGTCACTAGGAAGGCGATGTGAAAACCGCAAGTGAAGAATCCTGCGTGCAGGTACAGATAGCTCGGATTGCGCATGGCGTCGCGCAACTGTTCGCTGAGGCTGACGTGCGGTACAGCGACGTGCGCGACGGGCGTACCCGGTTCCTGCTTCGAATCGCGCAACAGCCACGTGAGCGGAATCGTCAGTAGAGCCGCCGCCGCGGTAAAGAACATTGCGGTGACCCAACCGGACGCACCGATGACCACCTGCACCAATGGCGCGAACACGAACTGCCCGAACGAACCGCCGGCATTGATGAAGCCCGAGGCAAACGATCGCTTCTCCGGCGGCAGGCGCTGCGCGGCGATGCCGATAAGGATCGAGAAACTACCGGCGGCGGCACCCGCTGCGCCGAGAATGCCCATCGTCACGAGCAGGCCACCACTGCTCGACATGTAGGGAGTGAGAAACGATCCGAGCGCCATCATGAGCGAGCCGGCAATGATGACGCGGACAGCGCCATACTTGTCTGCGATGGCGGCGAAGATCGGTTGCGCGAGACCGAACATGAACTGACCGATGGCCAGTGCAAAACTGAAGGCCACCACCGTGACGCCGACCGACTGCGTGATCGGGAGCAGGAACAGACCTGACGTCTGCCGCACGCCCATGGTGATCATGAGGATTGCGGCAGCGGCCACCGTCAGCACGACGATCTGCGATTGTGAGAGTTTCTGATTCATGGATGGCGCGCGGTGCGGTTCGCAGTGTCGTCCTTTTCGCCTGGACCGTGTAGACACAGCCGCGATAGATTGGATCACTCACAGTCGGCACTGCAAGTGGCTTGCGGCAAGCCTTCTTTGTCCCGGCGTTTCAGATAGGGACCCGAACTGACCATGCGCTTTTCGTCCATTGCACTCATTCGCATCGCCGTCGCCGCGATGTTCATCATTCACGGTGTCGCACGCGTCGTCGCCGACGGTGTGACGCCGTTCGGCACGTTCCTGACCGCCAGAGGCTTTCCCGCAGGCCTTGCCTGGGCCTGGGCCGTCACGATCATCGAGATCGTCGGCGGCATCCTGCTCATCATCGGGCGCTACAGCGCCGCGCTCGCTGCGTACTTCATCGCGCAGACCGCCTTGGGAATCTGGCTCGTCCACTGGTCCGCCGGCTGGTTCGTCGTCGGCATGGGTCGCAACGGCATGGAATACAGCGTGCTGCTGATCGTTTGCCTGACGGCAGTGCTGCTGGGAAAACGCTGAGCGAGCTGTGGGTAGATACACTCTGTCATCGCCCGCACGCAGCAGGGATGATGGCCGCATTCTTGCCAACGACCGTGGAGTCTATCGATGGGTAATGTAAACGGGCTATGGGGATTGATCGTCCTCGTTGCCGACGTCTGGGCGATCGTCAATATCTTTCAGAGCCGCGCGACCACCGGCGTCAAAGTCCTGTGGACCGTCCTCGTCATCCTGCTGCCCGTCCTCGGCTTCATCATCTGGCTCATCGCGGGTCCGAAGACTGCGAAGTAGACAGTTCCGGGAGGCACACAAAGGAGCTTTGTGCTCGTTTGCGCTCTTCTGTGCTCCTTGTGTGCCTCCTGGTTCCCTACGACGTAGCTGCGACAACGCGAACGGCAAGCGCATTGAGCTTACGACGCAGCACTTTCGGTTTGACGATCTCCGCATCGTCGCCGAGCTGGAACAGCACTCGCAGCGCGGCCTCCTCTCGATCGAAATCCAGCGTCACCGGTTTGCGCCCCGGCTTGTCGTCGAGCGCCTCGAGGCGTTCGCGAAACCAGCTGCCATAGGTCGACAACAGGTATTTGCGGCCGCGCGCAGAAACGAGCAGTTCGACTGCATAGTTGTTTGGCGGATTTTTCTCGAAGCGCTCGCACCATGCATGCCAGAACTTGTGCAGGTCGAACTCCGGATCGCGCACGAACGTGCGGCCGGTCCGTTGCAGCGACTGCAGTCGCGACAATCGATAGACACGTATCTCGGGCCTGGCTTGGCCGGGCTTGCGCCGCTGTCCGATCAGATACCAGGTGTCGACCTTCACGACCAACGCGTAGGGCTGGACTTCGTAATCGGCGAGCGTGCCGTCACCACGCTGATAGACGATTGCGATGCTCTCGTCGTTCCACACGCAGGCCCGCAACTCATCCAGAAAAGGCGAAGCCACCGAGGCGCGGAACCATGCCTTGGTGTCGAACAGCATCCGGCCGCGGGCGTGCTGTGCACGCAGCTGATGCATCGAAGGAACCGCGGCAGCAAGCTTGTCGAGCGCCGTGCGCGACGGTGTGGCCAGTTCACTGGTGCCGATGGACGCCGGACTTGCGATCAGCGCCAGTGCTTCGGCCTCGCCAGACGACAATCCCGTGAGATCGGAGGTGTAGCCCTCGATCAGCCGGATGCCGCCGCCACGGCCTGGCTCGCTGTAGACGGGTACGCCCATCGCCGACAACGCATCGATGTCGCGAAAAATGGTTCGCATCGATACATCGAGACGATTGGCCAGCTCGTTCGCCGTCTGGCGACCGCCGCGCTGCAGCGCCATCAACAGTGAGATCAGTCGTTCGGCTCGCATGGCCGTATTGAACTCCCCAAAGATGACAGGGATTGGCAAGGATCGTCAGGATAATACTCGCGAACTCGAATCGATCGGTGGACGGAGGGACGACCATGAATATCACTGCACTGGGGCATGCCGCGATTCGAGTCCGGAATCTGGCATCGAGCGAAGCGTTCTACTCCGGCGTCCTGGGCATGCCGGTGGTCATGCGGTTTCCGGAAGAACAGGAAGTCAGTTTCAAGGTAGGTGCATCGGGCCTGTTCATGGTGCACGCGGTCGGGGCGGACGCTCCCGCTCCCGATTCACGCACGCTCGGCATACATCACATGGCCTTCATCGTGGGCAACACTCCGGCAACGCTCAGCGACGCGGCCCGCCGTCTCGATCAGCATGGCGTTCGCTACCAGCATGTTGCGCACGAGGAGTTCGAATCCCTGTTCTGCCGCGATCCGGACGGACATCTCATCGAACTCTATTACTGGCCGTCGTGGTGAAGGGGTTCTCAGAGGCAGAAGAGGCAGAAAAGAAATCTCCACGGGGATATCTTCTCTGAACTCCGCTCACCGCATGGCCGCGCCCCGGAATGCTGCGTTGTAGTCGGCTACGCTGCGACGGATCACTTCGTGCGCTTCGCTGCGGCTGTAGACATGGGTGATCTCGACGGGATCGGGTGAGCCGGGAGACAGTTTGTAGGTCAGGAAGTAGTGTCGCAGGCGCTCGATCACGGCTGCCGGACATTGCCGGATATCGGTCAGATGGCCGTAGACGGCGTCGTCGCGCATCACGGCGATGACCTTGTCGTCGGCCTGGTTGATATCGATCATCCGCAGGCCGCCGATCGGTATCGCCTGAATCAGTACGTCGCCGCGTGGCAATGACTTTTCCGTCAGCACGCAGATATCGAGCGGATCGCCATCGCCGATGATGCCGACGCGTCCTGTCTTCTCGCTGCAGTACGCTCCGACGCGCTCGGCGCACAGCGTGCGCGGCACGAACCCATACAGAGCCGGGCAGACGTTGGAGAATCGTTGCGGCCGGTCGACCTTCAGCAACCCCGTGGCCTTGTCGACTTCGTACTTGACAGTGTCGGCCGGCACGATCTCGATGAACGACGTGACGACCGACGGTGCGTCCGGACCCGGATCGACGCCGTGCCAGGGATGGGCTCGAAAGGCAGACGGAAAGTGTGTGGGCATGCAGAATGGCCGGGAAGTTGAGCCGGGACGATCTTCCGCCGCGCGTAACGCACACACAAGCACCGGACCATGCAATGACCGATCTCAAGCACGCGATACGCGACGTTCCCGATTTTCCACAGCCTGGCATCGTGTTTCGGGACATCGCACCCCTGCTGCGCCATCACTTCGCGGCTACGATCGATGCGTTGAGCAACCTGCTGACGCCGACGCAGTGGGACCGCATCGACGCCGTCGCCGGCATCGAGTCCCGTGGCTTCATCCTTGCCGCGGCACTGGCTGAAAGGCACGCCAGGGGATTCGTGCCGATTCGCAAGAAGGGCAAGCTGCCGCCGCCGGTCGTGGATCGTGCCTATTCGCTCGAGTACGGCAGCGGCGTTCTCGAAATGCAGCACGGCACCGGCGCCCTGCTGCTCATCGATGACGTGCTCGCCACCGGCGGCACCCTGGGCGCTGCAGCGGAGTTGTCACTCGACGCCGGTTATTCGATCGCCGGGCTCGCCGTACTCATCGATCTGAATCTGGTCGCAGGCTGGCGTTGGC
This sequence comes from Povalibacter sp., assembly GCF_036520495.1. Classification (GTDB taxonomy): domain Bacteria; phylum Pseudomonadota; class Gammaproteobacteria; order Steroidobacterales; family Steroidobacteraceae; genus Steroidobacter. The sequence goes on from NZ_DATDJO010000047.1 coordinate 98,269, forward strand.
GCGACCGGGAGGTGCTTGCGGTCATCCGGTACTGAGGCAATCGCTTTGGTGCTGCGGCGTCGCGATCCGACAATTCTTTACCGAGTCCACGGCTTCGCTGCGGCCTGTCAGGTCAGATCGGGAACGGACAGAACCCATTTCTTCAGCTCGGTGCCCTCTGTGTACTCTGTGTGAAATCTTATCTTGGTCGCTGAGCCCGCAGTCTCAGCAACTCCACTTCGCCCAGCGGCTGCGGGCTCTTGATGCGCAGGCTCTCGCTCCATTCCCAGGCGAAGTCGCGCTTGATGCGCGAATTGATGAGCGCGACGACGACCATGGTGATGACGGCGCCGAGACTCGCGAGCGCCATGTCCTTGTGTGCGTCCCAGACATCGCCCTGGGTTCCCAAATAGGCGACGCCGAGATCGCCGCCGAAAAATTCGGCCGCACCCCATTCGATCAGCTCGTACAGCATGGAACTCGACATCGTCAGGTCGAGCGGCAGGAAATAACCCCAGAAGCCGCGCACGCCGGCGATGCGCAGGAAGACCTCGCGTACAGGGTAGGCGAGCAACAGGCCGTAACCGAAGTGAACGACGCGGTCGAAGTTGTTGCGCTGCCAGCCGACCAGTTCATTGAAGCCCGATCCGGTCAGCGCCCACCACCAATCGTCATACGGCACTTGCGCATAGGTGTAGTGCGCGCCGATCGTGTGCAGGCACAGGAATACGAAAATCAGCGTGTACGAGGTGCGCGAGAGCGTGAAGCGACGATACGTCGCCGCCAGCAGCCCCACGGCCAGTACGACCAGCACATTCTCGAGCAGCCAGTCCTTGCGATCGGAAGGATCGAAAGCGAGCGGCAGCCAGAGCACTAGCAGCAAACCGGCCAGTGTCAGGACATAGCGGCCATGACTCATCGCGGTGGGACTCTTGTTATTGTCTTCCGACTCATCTTAGCGCGTCGGGCAATTGACCTCGGGAAACAACTGAACGACCTGGAACCCACGGGCGCTATCAGGCGTCTTTTCTGCGGAAGCACTCACAAACCGTTCGATGGGAGTCCGGGGATTTTCCCGAAAGCTCTTCGAGATCGAACAGTCTGAGGTCTTCCGCCGAAGCCCCGCCATCGTGACGGGGCTTCTCTATGTCTGGCTCTTAAAACCCATGACGTTAAAGTGCCGCGCGCTCAGTGTCGCTAATCGGCGAAGGCTGACTATCAGCGACAGGGTGTGCAGACTTTGCAGCCCTTTGTCGTATCGACGTCGCCAGAACGCATCACCTCGGATCGTCAGAATGCCAAAAGTCCTGTTTTTCGCCCTGCTCCTCGCCTGCACCAGCAGCTTTGCCGCGACGCTATACATCTCCGATGAACTGACCGTGCCGCTGCGCCGCGGTCCGACGAATGGTCATCGCATCGTCAATGCGGCGCTGCCCAGCGGCATGGCGCTCGAGGTGCTCGGCGAGGACAAAGCCGCCGGCTTCACGCAGGTGCGCACCCCCAATGGCACCGATGGCTGGGTTCCGACGCAGTACCTGACCACCCAACCCGCGGCCCGCGACCTGCTCGTCGCCGCCAACAAGCGCGTCGAGGCTCTCGAGGCGCAGCTCAAGTCGACTCGCGACGATGCCAAGGAAACGCGCAGTGCACAGTCACAAGCCCAGAGTCGCAATAGCGAACTCGACAAGCAGACGAAGCAGCTGCAGTCGGAACTCGCCGAACTGCGCCGCGTGTCCGCCACGTCGATCACCCAGTACGAAGAGAACAAGACGCTCAAGGTCGAGAATCAGCGGCTGAACGCACAGGTGTCCGAGCTGGGCAGCAAGGTGTCCCAGCTACAGCGCGGCACGCAGTTCAAATTCCTGCTGGGTGGTGGCGCACTGGTGCTGCTCGGCCTCGCGTTCGGCGCGTGGATCAAGTCGCGCCCGAAACGCAGCACTTGGGCGTAGCGGTGGGCTGCTGAGCGTAGTCCAGTGGGATTTTCTTCCGGCCAGACTGCCGGGCTCCCGGCCAGAGCAAGACCTGGCCAGAGTAAGGAATAACGTTCACACCGGTTCTGGCCCGCAGCCCAGCGCCCAGCAGTCCAGAGCCCTCCATCGCGCAGCTGCTACGCCATTGCGAGCTGCGCCACCTCACCCGACGACGCGCCACTTCGTTGCACGCTCGGCGCGCGTGATTCCCACCGCCGCCACACCCGACGCAGGTGATGCGCCGAGCTGAATCCCGAGCGCTCGGCGACGCGTTCGATGTCGAGACTGCTGTTGCTCAGCAGGTCGCGGGCCAGCGCCACCCGCATGCGCTGCACGTAGTCGAGCGGCGAACAGGCCGCATGTTCTGCGAAGAGCCGCGCGAGATTGCGCTCGCTCATGCACGCGACGGCGGCGAGCCTGGGCGCTGACCACTCCGCCGCAGGGTTCTTCGTGACCGCGTCCTGCACGCGATGCACTGCGGGATGGATGTGATTGCGATGCATCAGCCACGGTGAGAGCTGGGGATCCGATCCCGAACGCCGCATATACACCACCAGTTTGCGCGCCACCGTTGCCGCCACCTGGTGCCCGAGGTGCTGGCCGATCATGTGCAGCGCCAGATCCGTGCCTGCAGTGACGCCCGCGCTGGTGAGTATCCGGCCGTCTTCGACAAAGATGCGATTGCCATGCACGACCGCCGTGGGCTCGATCGCCGCAAGTTCGTCGAGATGCTCGTGATGCGTCGTGCACTCGCGGCCACGCAACACGCCCGCCTTCGCCGCGATGACACTGCCGGCGCAGACGCACATGATGGTGACCAACGCATCCTCGCGCACCGCTGTCAGCCACTGCACCAGTCGCCGGATCGGCTCCCTATCGAAGTGCACTTCATTGCCAGTGATGCCCGTGACCACGACGATGGCATTCGACGGCACCTGACGCGGCAGCGGCGGCAACTGGTGCAGCTCGAGTCCGACGCCCGTCAGCAGGCTGGGGGTCGGCGCGACGAACTGCAGGTCGTACGTCCCCGGCACCAGCTGGTTCGCGATGCGAAAGGCCTCGGCGGCGCCGGCAACATCCAGCAGCACCAGATCCGGCAGCATCGCGAACAGAACGGGTCTCATGGACTCACGGCCTCCGCTTTGACGACCTCGGCAAACCGGCCGGCCAGGACCAGCCCGGTGCGCTCGCGAATGTCGTCGGCACTGAAAGTACGGCCCGATTCCGACACCATCGGGAAGGTCAGTGTCGCATCCAGCGCATAGGTAACGGAATAGCCGAGATCCGACGCATGCCGGGTGGTCGTCTCGCAGCACTGCTCCGTGCGGATGCCGGTAACGACCAGCCGCTCGATACCGCGACGACGCAGCCAGTAGTCGAGGCTTTGACCCTGCACGCTGCTGCCGAACATGGCCGAATGCACGGATTTGTAGAAGACCTCGTCAGGGGTGATGACCAGGCCAGGCAGGGTATCGACGAAGCCGGAATGCCGGGAAAACACTCCCGCGGGACCATCCTGTTCCTCGACGTGGAAAACCTGCAGCACGGGCGAACCGGACGCGGCGAACCGATCGACCAGCCCCTGCAATCGCTGCAGGAATGCCGGCAGTTCCCGGTCGGTCCAGTAGGGGCGATGCAGGAAGGATTGCTGGACATCGACGACGATCAGGGCGGATTTCATGGGCGTCACCTGCGACTTGGATGACGCGATCCTCCGCCCGCCGCCGCTTGGTCACAAGTCCGTTCAAGCCCGGCAGCGGTCAAAAACGGACAAGCCTTGCGGGAGAAGGGAATCGGCAGATTCCAAGGCCAGTCGCCCGCTTCTAGCGGGGAGTGAATTCGGAACGAACACTGGCGTCCCAATCGTCGAAGAAATCGACGATGCCGGTTTCGAGGGAGTACTCGGCGCCGACGACGCGCAGGCCGCCGTGCTCGATCAGTTCCTCGATCGTCTGCGAGCCGTGACGCAGGTGCGCGGCGGACGCGCGGATGTTGGCGCGCACGGCGTGATACGTCAGCGCCCGCATGTCGTGTCTCAGTTCCGTCGCCATGAGTTCCTCCACGGACGGACGCACCCGATCGACGATGGAGCGCAGATTCTGCGAGCGGCCGCTGGTGGGACGCTCCAGTTCTTCCAGCGTCGCCTGGATCGCACCGCACATGGAGTGACCGAGGACCACGACCAGTCGTGTGTCATAGCGCTCGACCGCGAACTCGACGCTGCCGATTTGCGAAGGCGCAACGATGTTGCCGGCGACACGGATCACGAACAGGTCGCCGAGACCCTGATCGAACACCATCTCGGCGGGTACGCGCGAATCCGAGCAGCCGAGGATGATCGCGAACGGCTGCTGCGCCATCGCCACTTCCCGGCGACGCGTCTGACTCGGCATGGTTTGGGTGCTCCAGTCTTCGGAGACGAAGCGGCGATTGCCATCGCGCAGACGATCGAGTGCCTCTTGGGCCGAAATCATGAGAACCATCTCCTCTGCAGCCAACGAGGCGCCGGCGCCGGATCATACGCGAGCCCGGCTGCCCTGCAGAAGTCGCATGTACGGCGTCTGGCAGCCTGCCGTTACAATCGCGCCCCCGATCCTGCGAAAAAAAACCCCATGAATATTCGGCGTATCGAAGGCGGCAGCCGCATGAGTCAGGCAGTCGTCTACAACGGCATCGTCTGGCTGGCCGGACAGGTTGCCTCGGACACCAACGACACGAGCGTGGCGGGACAAACGCAGCAGGCCCTCGCCGAGATCGATCGCCTGCTGGCGCAGACAGGCACGAACAAGACGAATCTGCTATCCGCCTCGATCTGGCTGGCCGATATCGACACGTTCGATGAAATGAATGCCGTCTGGGATGCGTGGATCGCCCCCGGAGCGACGCCCGCTCGCGCAACGGTGGAAGCGCGCCTCGCGGGACCGGAGTATCTGGTCGAAATTGCCGTCGTAGCGGCGGTGCCCTGAGAAATCAGGGCATGAGCGGCGCCAGACTGGCAGTACTAGAACAACTCGCCACCTTGCGCCTTCAACATCTGCGCCCGCACCAGTGGAATCGGCGGTCCGCCGAACGACAGGAACTCGTCGTGGAATTGTTTGAGCGACTTGCCCGGATTTTCCGCCTGCCAGTCGCTGCGTAACTTGCGGATCATCAACTTGCCCATCGTGTAGTTGAGATACGCCGGATCGTAGGTGCCGCGCGCCGCCTGCTGCCGCGCATTGCCGACATCCTGGTACGCCTTGTCGCGAAACATCTGTTCGCACTCCGCAACCTTCATGCCTTGCGTGTGCAGGCCAATGGCACACACGTAACGAACATTGCGCAGCAATGCATTGAGCAGCTGACCGATGTGGCGCTCGGGATTGTCAGTCGCCAGTCCCTGCTCGACCATCATTTCTTCGGTGTAATGCGCCCAGCCTTCGGCGAACGCATAGCCGACCATCAACTGGCCGAAACGCCACGGCGAACGATTCGAATGCAGGAACTGCAGGAAGTGACCGGGCCACACTTCATGCACGGACGTGAATAAAAGACTCGCTTCACCGGGGATGTAGGCGAGCTGCTCGGCCTTGGTCCACGTCGGATCGGGCGGCGCGATGTAGTACACCGACGGCATGTTCTTTTCGTACGGGCCGGGAATATTGATGTATGCGGAGTTCTGGGCGTTGTAGGCAGGCGCTGCTTCGACCTTCGCTTCTTCGGTGCCCGGTATGGAAACGATGTCGTGATCGACGACGTACTGACGCAGTCCGGTCAGCTGCTCGCGTGCTGCGGCGACGGGGCCGTCTTTCGGCTTGTCGGCTTCCTGCTTCGCCACACATTGAGCGATCGTGCCCTTCGGCAGGTACGCCTTGCAGGCTTCGGTCAGCGCTGCCAGATTCCGCTCGAGATCGGCCTGCCCGATCGCTGCCAGCCGATCGAGCGACGTCGTCACGCCTTCCGTCATTTTCACCATGGCAGCGAAACGCTCTGCACCGAGCACGTAGTCCTCCGTGGCCTGCGCACGCTGCGACTCGACCCACTGGCTCGTTGCCATCATGGCCTGCGCGGCCGGTTCCAGCACGGCCTTGAGTTCCGCCTGCAGCGCATCGTCCTTCACGTCGGCAAACGCCAGCGGTACATCGTTGCGATAGAAATCCGCGAATCCCTTGAATCCCCGCCAGCCATATTCGACGAAGGTGCGCGGCATCGGCGTCTGCAGATTGGCGCGGATCTGGCTCAACGCCGTCGGGATCGACTTTGCATAGCGAATGAAGGCACGCAAACGCACGTCGGCGGGCGCATAAGGCACCGTGAGGTACGTAGCGGGATCGAGTCCATGATCGAAATAGTAGGAGACGTTCGTGAATGGCTGACGTGCGTCGCGCCGCCAGAAGATATCCTTGTCGAGCGTTGCGATCAGGTAGTCACGCTGAAAACGTTGCTCCTCGGACAGCGAGGCATCGCTGAATTCCGCTGCCTCGGCCCGCATTTTCTCCAGCGACTCGAGTTCCTTGCGCAGCCCCTCGGCACTCCAGTCCGGCAGCTGGCCATCGAACTCGTGACGACCGGCCATGACGGCGAATGGTGGATTGAGAACGAAGGACTGTTCGATGACGCGATCGACGAAGGTCGCCCAGGCAGCCTGCCCTGCCGCCTTCATGGCGGACTCATTGTCTGCCGGCGGCGGCGACCGGTCGCAGGCAGCGAGACCAGTCAATGCCAGTACCGCGACGGACAGCGGCAGCAGGATGCGAAGGAATGCTCGTGCCATTGGATGCGACTCCCGGACGGTGGAAGCCGCATCATACTCACGGAGTGGTCGCGAAAGCAGCTGAGTCCGCTCGTCGCGGTGATTGGCTCCCCCGCCGCAGCGAGGGAGCCAACGACACGAACCTCAGAAATCCAGTCGCAGCGACAAACCGTAGGTGCGAGGCATGTTGGTCAGGTATCCGACGCGCGCGCTGCGACCACGCTCGCGGTCGAGCGCGAGATAGGCACGCTCATCCCACAGGTTATTGACGAACGCCGCCAGTTCCCACTGGTCCTTGCGTACGCCGAAGCGCAGATTGCCCAGGTCATAGGACGGCAACTCACTCGCAAACGTAATCGTTGACACGTCCGGATCGCCGTACGGAATCAAGCGCGCCGACCCGGGGAACGCTGCCTGATCGGTGGCAATCACCCCGAAGTTCGCGGTGTTGTCGGCGAACTGGGAGAACGAGGAGCCAACGTACTGCAGCGTCAGGTTGGCGAAACCTCGCAGGTCGTTACTGAAGTCGACGGAGTATCCGAGGCTGGCGACCGCCTGGAACTCCGGTGCCGTGGGCAATCGCTTGCCATCCTCCAGCCCGCCCACGACCACGGTCTCGCCGCCGCTCGTGGACGAGACAGTCGATTTCAGTTCCGCATTCACCCACGTTGCTGCGACACCAAAGTCCCAGTTGTCTGAAGGTCGCGCAAACAGCTCCGCTTCAACGCCGATGCTGCGTGCCTTCGGTACGTTGAACACGATACGCGACGAGCACGTGCCCGCGTCCGTCGTTGCCTGCAGATCTTCGATGTCGCTGTAGAACGCCGCGACGTTGAACGTGACGCGGCGATCGGCGAATTGCATCTTCGCGCCCAGCTCATAGTTCCATACGGTCTCATCATCGAACGTTTGCTGATTGCCGAAGATCAGCACGTCCTCCGGTGAACACAGCGGCAGGTTGATGGGATCGTTGATGCCGCCGAGGCGGAAGCCGCGCGAGACCTGCGCCGTGAGCTGCACGTCGTCGGTCGGATTGAAGGCGAGAATGGCGCGCGGCGAGAAGCCATCCGAACTCGTCGAACCCGGCAGATCTTCCGTCACGTCAGCAAACGCACCGCCGAAATTGAGAATGCGGTCCTCATCGAAATCGTAATAGCGCACACCGCCAGTCAGCGCCCACTGATCGCTGAAATGCCAGGTGGCTTCTCCAAACAGCGCCAACTGCTTGAATTTGTAATCGAGCCCCGAGAAGAACGGCGAATCCGTCACGGCGTTCAACGACGCATTGTCGGTGCCCGTGGCGGCATCCCAGCCTGGCGTTGGCAGGTACTGCGAGTAGTCGCGATCGACGTCCTGATAGAACGCGCCCACCAACCAGTCGAACGGACCCGCAGAGGTGGAGGCCAGCCGCAGCTCCTGGCTGAACGCCTTGAGATCCGTCGTGTCGACCAGCGCCGAGCTGAGTCTCACGATATCCGGAAATTCGATGTCGAAGCTGACGCTCCCGGTCAGCGTGGTCGCGTCGCGAGTGACAACGACTTTGCGATCGGTATAGGAACTGACCGAAGTCAGTGCGACGTTGCCGAACCCGAACTCCAGCTTGAGATCAGCCAGCGTGAACTCATCCTCGAGCCCTTCTTCGAGCTGGATGTACTGCTGCCGATCGCCGATGTTCACTCGCGGCTGAGTGGTCGTGTACGGATTCGCCAGGATGTTGAAGTCGTCGATGCGCGGGAAGCCATCGGTGTCCAGCTTCTGATACACGATGCGGGGTGTGATCGAGATGTTCTCGTTCGGCTGAATCGTCAGCGCGATGCGTCCGCCAGTCTTGCTGCCCGTGTCGACATCGTCATCCACGACCTGATCGTCGAGGCCTTTCACATCGATAAAGCCCGGCAGCTCGTTGTAGTAACCGACGATACGCAGCGCGGCAATCTCACCCAGGGGCAGATTGATCGCGCCCTTCACCGCGCCACCGAAACTCGTATCGGAGCCATCGAGTGCCGAGAGCTCCACCGCGCCGCCGAATTCGCCCAGCTTGGGTTGCGCAGTGATATAGCGCAGCGTGCCGGAGAGAGAACCCGCGCCAAACAGCGTGCCCTGCGGGCCGCGCAATACTTCGAAGCGTGCAAGGTCGAAGAAATCGAGATCCGGCGTGAACAACGCGATCGAGATCGGCGATTCATCGAGATAGATACCCACCTGCTCTTTCACGCCCGGCTGGTCGCGAATGACCTGCCCCGCACTGATCCCGCGGATGGCTACCTGGCTCTGTCCGGGGCCGAGATCGGCGATGGCAAGACTGGCGAAGTTGCGCGCGAGATCGACAACGTTGGTCGCCCCTGAACTGCGTATCTGCTGTTCGCTCGCCGCTGCGACGGAGAACGGTACATCCTGAAGTGCAGTTTCGCGCTTCTGCGCGGTGACGATGATCTCGTCGATGATGCTGCCTTCCTGAGCGCCGGCAGCGAATGAAATCGCCGGCGCCAGCATTGCTACAATCAAGCCACTTTGCTTCTTCATGTAGACAACCCCCTCTTTTGACCCTGTTTTGTTATCGATGGTAATGATCAGAAATTGGCTCGTATCTCGCTTGCATGCTCACCCAATCGTTCGTGTTGTTGACCCTCAGAATTTCACCGCAGCCCTGGCATGAAAGAAACGGCCGGGGATCGGGTAAATCGTTCCGTCCATGTTCGCAAGGTCGCACGTCCGGCACACGTCCGGCTCTTCGTCGGTGAGGTTCTGTACACCGACCGCAAATTCGGTGCGCTCCCCGAGGAAATCCGGCGCCCAGGCGACACGCAGGTCCGCGTAGACTTTCTCGCCCAGTTCATTTCCAGCGGCTCCGTCGCTGCAGAAATCTTCGAGGCCGTCGGGGCAGCTCTCATCGAGCGCGCTGATATAGCGAAGGGTGAGCGAGGTTACGAAATCCCCCAGTAGCCAGTCGGTGATCAGACTCGACTTGTAGCGGACAAATCCACGCGTGGGCGAGCCGAGCTCGGTTCCGGTGCGGTCGGTTTCGATGTCGCCGTCCGGACCCGGAGTGAACTCTTTGAAGCTGTTGAGGTAGGTGTTCGCCCACTGAAAGCGCAGAGATCCGAATCCAAACTCCGCAGTGTTGAGCGTCACGGTCCAGTCGAACCCGTCCGTCTCGATCCGGCCGATGTTGGTGAGCTGATTCGCGAACGCGATGATGGCGCCGCCGGCTCCCCGGTCAATGCCGCCGCAGAACAGCGGGTCGAGCGTTGCGACGCAGTTGTTCAACTGGTCCTGCGCGTTCAACGCCGCAATGGCGTCATCGAGTTTGATGTTGTAGTAGTTGATGTCGATGGTGAATTCCTCGAGCCAGGAGGAATTTCGGGCCCATGCCGGACTGTACGCCAGGCCCAGCGTGTAGGTATCGGAAGTCTCGGGCTGCAGATCCGCATTGCCGCCCGTCTGTACGCTGATCTGCTGATTGAGCTGCTGGAACGTACCGGGAACGCCGAGCGCAGTGCAGTTCGCTCGCGTCTGCGGGTCCGCATTGTCGCTGTCGCACGGATCCGAAATGTTGGAATCGAATCGCGATCCGCTGTTGAACAGCTCGCCGATGTTTGGAGCGCGAAATCCCTCCGCATACCTGGCGCGCACCGACAGATCCGGCAGCGGCCGCCAGTAGAGCCCGCCGCTGAGTACCTCGTCGCGGCCGATACCATCGTAATCGGACGAGCGTACCGCCGCGGACAGCTCCAGATGATCGATCGCCGGCAGATCGCTCAGAAGCGGCGCGCGCAGCTCCAGATAGAGTTCCTTGACCTTGGTCTCGCCATCGGTGGGAGAAGCTGGCACGTCTGCGGTCTCGCCGGCCGCCACCGTCGCATCGGGCGTGAAGGAACCAGTTTCCTTGCGGTACTCGAAGCCCAACGCGTAGGCAAACGCGCCAGCGGGCAGGTCGAAGATTTCGCCGGAGAGATTCGCTGCGACGTCGTTCAGTTCCTGCTCGCTCTGGTCATTCTGGACGAAGGTCGTAAACGCGAGCATCTCGGGCGTGATGCTGCCTTGTCCGTCCGCTCCCTGACCGCCAAAGACATTGAAGGGCACGCAACCCTGCACCGCCGCACATGCCGCCGGATCGCCCAATGCGAGCGCCAGCTTGCGCGCATTGAAGATATTCCGGCCCTTCTGCGAGGCGTTGTTGCGGCCCCAGTTCAGGCTCACGTCCCAGAACATAGGGCGCTGGCCCAGCTGAAACTCGCCATCGAGCGCACCCGAGACGATCCACGTGTCGACGCGCTGCTCGAAGATGCGCGGGCCCGCCTCGACCGGACGGCGCCCGATGGTGATCAGATTGTCTGTGCCGTCGAGATCGATGCCGAACGGATTGAACGGCTGATTCGCCGGAATCAAGATGTTGTCGAGATAGAACCCCGAGCCTGCATCCGAGCCCATGAAGATCGGATTCGGAGCGGCCTGATTGCTCGACTCGCGGTTCGTGAACGACGCGGTCAACGTGAATTTCACGTCCTCGGCGAGCGCGTAGTCCGCCTTGCCGAACACATTCACACGCCGGTTCGGCGTGACCAGATAGTTGTACGGCTGGAAGTTGAAACGGTCCGCATTGCCGAAAGCGTGGAAGTCACCACTCGCCGGATCGTTGGGATCGTAGTTCGGCCGAGTCACGCCGTCATTGAGCACACCATCGTTGAGCGTCACATCGACGACGTCGGGCTCGCCATCGCCGTCCACATCCCCGCGGGGATCGAAAAAAATGTACCGGCCCTGCGGGGTGCCGCCGCTGCCGCTGGTGACAGGCGGGGCGCCGGGCTCGGGAACGGACGACAGCTTGCGGTCGCCAGCGAACACTGCGTCCTGACGCGTGTATGCCACCGTCAGAAAACCACCCGCGCGCTCGCCGCGCGAGCCCAGCGTCAGGCTGTAATCCTGGGAATAGCCGTCACCCTCGTCGTACTGGCCTTGGTTGGTCTCGAGTTCGAAACCCTCCTCGGGCGCGCGGGTAATGACGTTCACGACGCCCGCGATGGCGTCGGACCCGTAGATGGCGGACGCTCCGTCCTGCAGAACTTCGATACGGTCGATCGCGGCCATCGGAATGGTGTTGAGATCTACCGAACCCGACACGCCGCTTCCGGATGAGCCGCGTACCCAGCGCCTGCCATCCACGAGCACAAGCACACGCTTGGCGCCCAGGTAACGAAGATCGATCTCGCTGGCACCTGCACCGATACCGCCGCCGTCAGGCGGGAATCCCAGATTGCCGCTGGCGTTGTTGGTGCGGTTGATCGCCGAGCCGGAAATCGGCAGGCGCTGCAGATAGTCCGCCACCGAGACTTCGCCGGTGCGCTCGATATCAGCAGCGCTCGCAGTTTGTACCGGAGCCGTTCGCTCCACGGGGTTCTGACGGATTCGCGAACCGGTGACGACGATTTCCTCGACGGGACCGGACTCAGCCGCATGTATACATGTGGCCGGAATAACACAGACGGCGGTCAGCAGGGCGCGACGGTTTTTTGCGATCAGATTCCCGAGAGTCGACATGTCCATGATGTGTCCTCCCCATTAATTGGCGCGGACGCTATCACTTTGAGTGCACGCCGCCACTACGCTCAAATACTTCATGCACTGCACAAACGGACGGCCACGCTCGAATGTTGTTCTCGCACTACAAACAAACCCGGCAACCAACCAGCGTCATGGATTCGACTTCAGTCGAACAAGCCGTCCGCTGAAGCCGGATCACCGGGCCACAGCAGGGCAGCGCGCAACGCGCTTTTCTGCCGCCAACTGTCGATGCTGTGCTTTTAGAACAGCGATGCGAAGAGCGACCGGTACGCGCCAGGAGTCAGCAGCGCAACGAACACCAGGCCTGCGACCGCCCCGCCCAGGTGCGCATCGTGATTGATGCGTCCGTGCGGATGCTTCGAGGCGTAGTACGTGTAGGCCAGGTAGCCGACAGCAAAGAGCGGCGCCGGGATCGGTACGGGGATCGGGATGATGAACAGCGACTGGTCGGGGAAGTACATGATCGACGCGAACAGCACAGCGGAAATGGCGCCCGATGCGCCGAGACACTGGTACTCCGGATTGTTGCGATGGCTGAACCACGTGCCCGCATGACTCACCAGCAATCCGAAGGCATAGAGGACGACGAACCAGAACGTGCCGATGTAACGCTCCAGCGGGAACGCGAAGAAGTAGAACGTCATCATGTTGAAGATCAGATGCATGAGATCGGCATGCACCAGCGCACTCGTCACCACCGTCGCGTATTGATGGCGGCGCAGGAACCAGTAAGGGCGAAACAATGACCAGTCGAGCAGTCGCGGCGACTGATACAGCGCCAGGAGACTGATTGCGATCGTCGCAAAGAAAATGAGGGTCGCTGCGGGACTGCCGATGAAACTCATGGGGATGAATATTTCCGAAACTTCATGTTGATTGTCGAAGAATAACTTCGATACTGCCCGTCACGACAAGTTGCGGTCTGGAAATCCGCGCTGTCCCGTCGGTCGAATGTCTGTGGTCTGACCATGAACCATCTGCATTCCATGTCTTCCGTCCTGCCCCGGCTGCTGGTGCTGGCAACTTTCGTCGCAGCAGCCGTCTACACCCACACACGGGGTGGGTCCGCCACCGCATCGGTCGCCAGATCACGGATCACTCGACCTTCATGGCGCCCTGCAACGCACTGATGTACCTGTTCTCCGCCGTTCCGGCGCGACCTTTCCCGGCTCCCAAGGACTTTCCCGAACTCGGTCCGCTCAGCCAGAACTGGCGCACGATCCGGGATGAAGGCCTGCGCCTGTTCGACATGGCTACATCCGCTCGGCAGCGAGATACAACGATCTGGGATTCAATTCCTTCTTCAAGAGCGGCTGGAAGCGCTTCTACCTGAAGTGGTACGACGACTTCCTGCCATCGGCGCGCGGCCTGTGTCCATGCACGACCGAATGCTATCGAGGATACCCAACGTGCAGGCGGCGACGTTTGCGCTGTTGCCGCCCGGCGCCAGACTGCCTTCGCATCGCGACCCGTTCGCGGGTTCACTGCGCTATCAGCGGGGCCTGCGCACACCGAACAGCGACCGATGCCACATCTTCGTCGACGGCGAGCTGTGCTACTGGAAGGACGACGAAGCGGTGCTGTTCGATGAAACGTACATTCATCGCGCCGAGAACCAGACCGACGTGCAGAGGCTGATCCTGTTCTGCGATGTCGAACGGCCGCTCTCGAATCCGATCGCCCGCGCGCTCAATCACTGGATCGGTCAGCGGCTGGCACGTGGGGCCGGGAATCAGAACCTGCCGGGAGAGAAAGTCGGCAGCCTCAACAGGGGATTTCAGTACGCCTATCAGTTCCGGCTTCTGACCAAGCGCGTCAAGGCCTGGAATCGCAGCGTGTATTACGCGCTCAAATGGGCCCTGCTCGGTACGCTCGCGTTCTTTCTGTTTCTTCGGCCGCTATTGGCAACCGGCTTGTGGCAGTAGGCCAGAAGCCGGCGCTGGGCCCGTGCCTTTCGGTCAATCCCCCAGGAGCTGCACTGCATCGATTTCGTTCCACCCCGGCACCGCATTGGTTGCGAGCGTGATGCGCGCGCCCTTGATCTTGTCCGTCGTCTTGTCGAACGACCGATCGAACCAGCCGATGGTGCCTGGCGCATACGCCTGGTCATCCACACCCTGCCAGACTGTCTGCTTCGAGCCGCGCTCGGCGATCAGCTCGACCTTGATGATCGCGCCCGGGTTGTAGTTCTGGCGAATGCGGATCTGTGTCGCCTGCACCGGCCTCCCGAAGGTTACTTCCAGCCATTCGATACCTTTGTCCGGGGTCGCAGTCGCCCATGAGTTGCCGTTATCGGAATATTTTTCGACGTTAGGCACGCCCGTCGCTGCGAACGGTGTGTAGCTCGACTGCGAGTCGGGCGCTTTATCACCATACGTCGAACTGCCAGTGGCGCCGACGGCGAACTGACCACGCGCATCGGACACGATCTCCTCCTCGGCCAGGGCCGCCTCGATGGCCGCGGCGCGCTCGTCATTGACCGGCGAAGCTGCGTCCGCCACCGGGGCAGCCGGCGGTGCGCTCGTCGTGGCAGGTGCGGCAGGTGCGGCAACGACAGGTTCAGGCGCGCTTGCAGGTGCCACGGGCTCCTGCTGTTTACTGCATCCGACCATTGCCACAGCGGCCGCCAGTGCCGCGATCATCCATCTCGAACTGAAATTCATGGTCACTCCGGGTACGGGTTGAAGCTTCCGGCTCATGCCAGACGGGAGGCGCAACCTCGCACCGCGAGTGTTTCAGGACAATGGCTCCGACGACTCACATCCTGCGAACGATGAACTCGGTTCGCCGCGGGAACTGCCGCTGGTGACAGCCCGTTGCGGACTCATGCGACCGTAGCTGAACCCGTCAGTCCGTCTTGCGGCGACCGCGAGTGCGGCGGCGATCGGGCAGGTTGGTCAGGCGTGTGGCCGCGCCGAAATCATCGAGGCGTCGCGATTCGCCGCGCCGATCCCTGAACTTCAGATATCGACATTCACACGCCTGCGACATCGTGCAACCGGGCAACGGCAAGGTGGGCGCCTCACGGACAAGAAAACGATGCTCACTGAATTTCCTCGCCATTTCGCAGGCGCTGACGCCGCGGTAAATGGCGATGGCCTGAAACGGCAGGACGGCCGGCTGCGCGCGCGGCGGTGCTTTGGCCTTGTTCAGTCGCGCAAGCAAGGTGGAGAGCAGTGACGGACGCCGCTTGGACATTGGGGACCCTTCTATGTTCTTTGCGGCGCTTATGACGAGGCTCTGCAAAGAGCCGCAATTGCCCGCCCGGGCGTGAAACCATCGATCGTCGCACCCAACTCGGGGGGGCATCGATCACGTCATTTTGTTTGTTGCTCGAACCTGTGGCGAGGTTGCCGCCGCCGTCAGCCGGCGCGTTTGAGCGTGTGCTCGAGCTCTGCGATGGCGCAAACGATGTGATAGAACGAACTCGCCGGTGCGGGTTCCTCGACGAACGTGCCATCGGGATTCATCTTGTCCCGCCACAGGCCCCGCATCGGAGTGTCGAGGTATTTCAACAGGCCGCGGGCGGCAGCGGCGGCCATCGTCCAGTACTCCGGCTGTCGGGTCGTCTCAGCGGCGATGCATGCGGCCTTGATGCGTTCAGTCTGCGGCCACAGGCGCGCCAGCGGATCGCGCACACTACCGTCGGTCAGCAACGATGTGATCGCAACGCCGCGCCGCTCATCCACGCCCAGCCGTTCGCCGAACTGAATCATGCGCAGTGCAGGTTCTCTCGCGCGCGCTTCGCCGGTCCTCTCGACCCATCGCAGCAACAGCCAGCCCCACTCGAACTGATGACCCGGTTCGACGATGCGCCCCACGTCGCCCGCTGCCGGCTGCCATGCGCCATCGAAGAACTCGCGCAGCAAGCCTGTAACCGGGTCGATGAAGTGCATCAGCGCCAGCTCGACGATCTCCTGTGCGGTTGCCTGCCAGCGGGCGTCGTGATCGAGGTCCATCCAGGCGAGGCAGGCTTCCAACAGGTGCATGTGCGAGTTGGATGTCAGCGGCAGCACGCGAGGATTGGCCTCCTCGAAGCCGCCCGCAGGATGCTGAAGCTGAGCACGCAATTGCTCGTGCAGATCGCGGGCGGACTCCCGCAACGCCTCGTCGTCCAGCGTGTCGTAGGCAGCGGCAAGACCGACCAGTGCAAACGCCTGGTCGTACAGAATCGCGTGATCGTCCATCAGGCTGCCATCGGCCGCGACCAGCGTGCGGAACAATCCATCCGGGCGACGATAGTGGGCGAGATAGAAATCCAGCGCATGCTGCACGGCCTTCTCATTCGGGCCATTCCAGCCGAGTTCGTCGGCAATATCGTAAGCGTACATCTGCCGCGGATGCAGACGGGCGCGCCGCGGTTCGCCGGTTGCCGTGCCATCCATCCGCAGGCGCTCATGAAATCCGCCGCGCTCGTGATCCGCGCCATTCGCCCACCACACGGCATAGGCACTTTCGAGCAGCCAGCGCTTCAGTGATTCGCACAATTCAGAGGCTTCGAGCAGCGCAGATGGCATCGGCAGAGACTCCGTCACAGCAAAACAGGCTGCATTCTACAGACCACGCACTCGCATACCGCTGTCGCAATCCGGTTACATAAGCCACAGGCGCGCCGCACCTCGCACGCCCGACGAATCGCCCCAGCGCGCGGGAAGGATTTTCGCCTCCCAGGCATCCGAAAAAACGTACGGGCGTATCGCTGCAGGCAGACGTTCGTAGAGCTCCGCGACATTGGACATGCCGCCGCCGAGCACGAACGTGTCGGGATCGAGCGCATTCACCAGCGCGGCCATGCCCCGACCGAGGCGACTGACGTAGCGATCGAATGCCGCGGCGGCCAGCGCATCGCCGGCGCGTGCAGCTCGAATGATCGATTCACCATCCAGGGTGCTGCCGCCGGCACTCGCATGATCACGCTGCAGTCCGCTGCCGGAGACCCAGGTCTCGAGGCAACCGCGCAAACCACACCAGCATTGCGTCGCGTCGAACTCTTCACGCGTCGGCCATGGCAGCGGCATGTGTCCCCATTCGCCGCCGATGCCATTGGCGCCTTCGATCAGGTGCCCGTTGACGACCACCCCGCCGCCACACCCCGTGCCGAGAATGATGGCAAACGCGACTCGCGAACCCACGGCTGCGCCATCGACGACCTCCGACAACGCCAGGCAATTGGCATCGTTCGCCAGACGCACTTCGCGATTCATGGCCAGGGCGAGGTCTTCGCGAAAACGTCGTCCGTTGAGATAAGTCGAGTTTGCGTTGCGCATGACGCCAGTACGCGGCGAGATCGATCCGGGCGAGCCGACGCCGACGGTGCCGCGACCGCCGGCCTGCGATTCGACATCCGTGACCAGATCGCAGACCGCACGGATCGCAGCGTCATAGTTTCCGGGATTGGGTGCGCGCACACGGGCGAGAAAATCTCCGTTTGCATCGAGCGCCGCGGCTTCGATCTTGGTGCCGCCGAAGTCGACGCCAATCTGGATCAGCTTCGCACCGTCCCCTGCGGCGCCGAGCGCCGCCTGAACTTCGCTGGATGTGGAAACGCTCGACATGGGCGGCAAGGCTACTGAGGCCATTAATCAAAGTAAATTCGGGCCAGCGCCGCCGATGGAGATGGCTTGTGCGGTGATTCGCCAGATTGCATCGCTGGCACGAAGGACGTACTTTGCCGGGCGATGACTTTCGCTTCCATTCCTGCGCTCAACGCCGATTCCCACCTCGCATTGTTCCTCGATGTGGACGGGACATTGATCGAGATTGCCGCGACACCCCATTCGGTGATCGTTCCCGACGAACTCAAGACTCTGCTGCGCAGCCTGTCCACCCGGCTGGGCGGCGGAATCGCGCTGGTCAGCGGACGCAGCATCCCCATCCTCGATGCGTTGTTCGCACCACTGCAACTGACTGCGGCAGGCATTCACGGCTGCGAACGGCGTACGGCCGCTGGCCGCCTGATCCATCCGACCATCGATATGGACCGCTTCGCCGCCGCGCGTCGCGAGCTTGCTGCATGGAGCAGGGTGCATGCCGGCACTCTGCTGGAGGACAAGACCTACGCCCTCGCCCTTCACTACCGCCTGGCGCCGCAGCTGGAATCAGCGGCACTTGCCGAGGCGCAGCGCGCTCTCGAAGCACTGCAAGGCACGCACGAATTGCAACCCGGCAAGTTTGTGTTCGAACTGCGCCCCGTCGGCTACTCCAAAGGACGTGCGATCGAAGCATTCATGGCGGAAGAGCCGTTTCGCGGACGCATGCCACTCTTCATCGGCGATGACGTCACCGATGAGGATGGCTTCTCGGTCGTCAATCGCCTCGGCGGAATTTCCATTCGTGTCGGCGATCCCTCCGCCACCCTGGCGACGTATCGTCTCGCCGATGTCGTTGCCGTGCACGAGTGGCTCGCAAAGCTGTAGGTATCAGCCCGCTCTTCACGCGAATACAGGAAGCGTCAGTCGGCACGCCGTGATGACGCCTGTCGCACACACCCGAATGTCACACCGCCGCACTCGTCGGATTCGATCTGCACGCGGAGCGGAACCCCCGGGCGGAACTCATGAGCGGCTTCCGATTGCTCTGCTGCCCGTAGAGCGAGCCGCGCATGCCAGCGGTCGCCGCGGATGAAGAACCCGACGAAGTAATGCGCACAACGTCAGGACGGTTGCGGCCGGCCGGGTCATCGGCGCAAGATTTCCGCCCTTTGCGACTTTGAGGAATGCCAACGATGTGTGACAACGACTCGTTCGACGACATGGTCGAGTATCAATTGCGCAGCAACGAGTTGTCGCGCCGCCGATTCGGCGCCATCGCCATGGGTACCAGCCTCACCGCGATGTTGCCGTCGCTCGCGGGTGCTGCCGTCGCTTTGAAAGAAACGGAGGTCGAGATCAAGACGCCGGATGGCGTGTGCGACGCCCATTTCGTGCATCCTGCTGAAGGCAAACACCCCGCTGTTCTCGTCTGGCCGGACATCTTCGGCCTGCGTCCCGCGTTCCGTGAGATGGGCAAGCGGCTCGCCGAATCCGGGTACGCCGTGCTGACGGTCAATCCTTTCTACCGGACCAAGAAGGCGCCAACGGCGCCGGAGAAGGCCGACTTCAACGATCCAGCAACGCGCGCGGCTCTCATGGGGCTCGCCGGAGCGCTGAACGCCACGACCGCAGTGACCGATGCCACGGCGTTCGTCACCTGGCTCGACGCGCAAACGGCAGTCGACAAGAAGAAGAAAATCGGCACGACCGGCTACTGCATGGGTGGACCGCTCACGATGCGCACCGCGGCCGCGTTGCCGAACCGCATCGGCGCCGGCGCATCGTTCCACGGTGGCGGCCTGGTCACCGACAAACCCGACAGCCCGCACCTGCTCGTCCCCAGGATGACGGCCCACTACCTGTTCGCGATCGCCAGGAACGACGACGAGAAGGAGCCGAACGCCAAGGACGTGCTGCGCGAAACATTTGCCAAGGCGAAGTTGCCCGCAGAGATCGAGGTGTATCCGGCAATCCACGGCTGGTGCCCGCCGGATTCGCGCGTCTATGACGAAGCGCAGGCGGAAAAAGCGTGGGGTCGCCTGCTGGCTCTGTTCAAGACGACGCTGGTATGACCCGTCCGGCCAGCGGAGCCGAAAGGACATCGCTTCACTGACCGGAGAGATCGCGGCGCTGGATCTGTCCGGCTAAAGCCGGACCCACAATCAACCGCCAACCGGACCCACATTTCCCGTGGGTCCGGCTTTAGCCCAATGGCGCTTACTTAAGGCTCTTTCAGCCTCTTATTGTGGGTTCGACTTTAGTCGAACATCTGAATTCTTCGGATGTCCGGTTGAAGCCGGACCCACAAATGACGAGAGGAGTGCGGCTTCCGGCTTTAAGTAAGT
>NZ_DATDJO010000048.1:0-2166 GCF_036520495.1 Povalibacter sp.
GGTACAACCCTAACCGCTAACGATGATCGATTTGAGGCGTGTGCCGTGGTTCCCCCGGGACGATCACATCCCATTATGGTATTATAATACTCTTCCTCTGGTGGCATACGGGCCTGCGCGCCGGCCTTCAGTTCAGAACGGCAGCCCGACGTAATTCTCGACCAATAGACGCATCGCGGTTTCGGACGACAGCAGATAGGCCATTTCCGTCTGCTGCAATTGATCGTCATAGGGCAGCCGGTCGGGGAAACGATGCAGCAGCGTCGTCATCCACCAGGAGAAGCGTTGCGCTTTCCAGACCCTGGCCAGCGCGCGCTCGGAATATCCATCGAGGCCTTTATCGTCGCCCTTGCGGTAGTGGTCGATCAGCGCGTGATACAGATAGTAGATGTCGGAAGCGGCGCTGTTCAGCCCGCGCGCGCCGGTCGGCGGCACGATATGGGCGGCGTCGCCGGCGAGGAACAGGCGGCCGTAGCGCATCGGCTCGGCCACGAAGCTGCGCAGCGGTGCGATGCTCTTTTCGATCGAAGGTCCCGTGATCAGCCGGCCCGCCACCTCGTCCGGCAGGCGACGCTTGAGCTCGGCCCAGAACGCGTCGTCCGACCAATCCTCCGGTTTGTCAGTCAGCGGCACCTGAATGTAATAGCGGCTCAGCACCTGAGACCGCAGCGAGCACAGCGCGAATCCCCGCGCGTGCTTCACATAGATCAGCTCGGGCGACACCGGCCTGGTGCGGGAAAGCACCCCGAGCCAGCCGAACGGATAGACCTTTTCATACTCGCGCAGCACGTCGTTCGGGATCGACCTGCGGCTGACGCCATGGAAGCCGTCGGCGCCGACCACATATTCGCAGTCGATCCGGACGACCTCGTCACCGGCGCGATACGTCACGTAGGGGGCGTCCGACGCGATATCGTGAAGCGTCACGTCCTCGGCGTTGTGAACGACGTTGCCGCCCAGCCGATCGCGCGCCTCGTAGAGATCGCGCGTCACCTCGGTCTGGCCGTAGACGATCACCGAATTGCCGCCGGAATGCCTGTGCAGATCGACGCGATCGAGGCGGCCGTCATGGGCGATGTGGAAGCCGTGGTGGATCTCGCCCTCGCGGTCCATCCGTTCGCCGCATTGCGCTTCGCGCATCAGCTTGGCGAAGCCGTGCTCCAGCACGCCGGCGCGAATTCGGGCGAGCACGTGGTCGCGGCTGTATTTTTCCAGCACGATGGTGTCGATGCCCTGCAGATGCAGAAGCTGCGACAGCAAGAGCCCCGACGGCCCGCCGCCGATGATGCAGACCTGTACCTTCATCGCTGCGTTCTCCCTTGCCCGGCAGATTGTCCGATCCGGCGCGGGAACAGGATGGAAGGATCGGCCTTTCTCTTGTACAATTCGAACATGAGGTCAGGGCGATCGAACTCGGCGATCCAGGTCTACAATCTCTTCGGCGAGTCGCGCGACCTGCCGGATGTCGTGCATTGCGAAACCATAGCGGCGCGTTCGGTGCTGCATGACTGGAGTTTCGCGGTGCATCGTCACGCCCGGTTGCATCAGGTCCTGCTGATCGAGCGCGGCGGCGGCCAGGCCACGCTGGACGGACGCGTCTACGCGTTGAAGCCCATGCATGCGGTCAACGTGCCGGTCGGCGAGGTGCACGGGTTCAGCTTCGTGCCGGGAACGCAGGGCTGGGTTCTCACCATCGCCGCCGAGATTCTGGATGAAACGCTGCTGGCATCGGAGGGCCTGCGCAGCGTGCTTTCGCGGTCCGCGGTGCTGCGCGGCACCCCACAGATGCGCGCCACCATGAAGCAGATATTTGCCGAGTTTGCCGGAAGGGATTTCGGCCGTGCCCATGTGCTGCGCACGCTGTCGGCAACCCTGACCGGGCTCGTCGCACGCGAACTCGCCCGCGACAGGCACGTAGGCGGAGCAGCGGATTCCGAGCTGTTCCGCCGCTTCGAGGCGCTGATCGAGCAGCACCATCTGCAGCGCTGGAGCGTATCGGACTATGCCGGCGCATTGTCGATAACTCCGACGCACCTCAATCGGGTGACGCGCGCGGCGACCGGCGATACCGCCTCGCATTTGATCCTCAACCGCCTGATCCGCGAGGCGCGGCGGAATCTGGTCTATACCAACCTGCCGGTTTCGACGATTGCCTATGCGCTCGGC
>NZ_DATDJO010000049.1:0-16944 GCF_036520495.1 Povalibacter sp.
GCATTTCCAGGCGCGCGAAGCCATCCGCGATGTCGAGCATCCGGATTTTGGCACGTTGAAGATGCAGAACGTGGCGCCGAAGCTGTCGGAAACGCCGGGCGGCATCCGCTCGCCGAGCCCGCAGCTGGGCGAACACAACGAGGAAGTGTTCAAGCAGTTGCTGGGAATGACCGCCGAACGCTTCGCGCAGTTGCAAGCGCAGAAAGTCATCTGACCGCGTATGACTGAGCAGCACACCACAACGGACGCAGGCTTCGACGGCAGGCTGCGTCCAGGTACGCGGCCTGCATTGCTGGTCATCGATTTCGTGCGCGCGTATCTGACGCCGGGCTCACCGCTATATGCAGGCGTGGAGTCGGCCCATCAGGCCTGCGTCGAGCTGCTGCAGGCGGCACGCAAGGCGCACATCCCCATCATCCATACCAACGTCGGCTATCAGCCGGGTGGCCGCGACGGCGGCGTGTTCTTTCGCAAGCTGCCGGCGCTGGCCTGCTTCGAGCAGGGCAGGCATCCGGATCTCGCGGCCTTCGGGCCGGGCCTGGAGCCCGCGGAGGGTGAAACGCTGATCACCAAGCAGTACGCGAGCGCCTTCTTCGGCACCTCGCTCGCCTCGACCTTGACTGCGTTGCGGGTCGATACCTTGCTGATTGCGGGCGTGTCGACCAGCGGCTGCGTGCGCGCCACCACGGTCGACGCCTGTCAGCATGGCTTCATTCCCTTGGTGGTCCGCGACGCGGTCGGCGATCGCACGGCGGCAGTTCATGACGCCAATCTGTTCGATCTGCAGGCGAAGTACGCGGAAGTGCTGTCGTTGCAGCACGTCCTCGACTACCTGGAAAAGAAGCCATGAGCTCACCCCAGCGTTTGCGTCGACGGGCGCCCGACAATGTGTGGTCCAGTGAATCCGTGCGGAAGCTGCGGGAACTGGCCGAAGCCGGCGCCGCCACTGAAGTCATTGCGGCCCACCTGGGCAGAACACCATCGGCGGTCAGGAACAAAGCTGGATTGCATGGCATCTCACTGCGCAAGCGTGATGCGGGTGGCGATGCAGTAACGATGAACTACGCAAGCGAGGAGATGTCATGGGAATCGGCTTCCGAGAACTGATTATCATCCTGCTGATCGCCCTGGTGCTGTTCGGCGCCAAGCGATTGCGCAACATCGGCTCGGACCTGGGCGGCGCGATGCGCGGCTTCCGACAGGCCGTCGCCAGCGACGAAGATGAGGCCGACGATGCGCGGCTTGCGGCAGACGCAGGCAAGCAGGCAGCGGACGCCAGGCAGAAGCAGAAGTCCGCGTAGGATCGACTACATCTGGCCAGTCGCACGCGCTGGCCAGTATCTGGTGTGACGCCGCATAGCGTCTCCACTCAAAGAGCTGTCGCCGCTACTTGCGGCCAGCCCGCCTGCCGTCAGCGCAGGTCCGCCACTATCGCCGTCCGTCCCCGGCGCAATCTGTTCTGAGACAGCGACGTGTCGACGGCCACCGGCCTGACAGGTCATGCCTTCACCGGTGCCGGCGACAGCAGCAACCTCGCGAGCAGGAATGTCCACGCAGGAGCTCCGCTGGCCAGCGTCACCGGTCTTGTCGTGGCACCAGCGGCAATGGTGGGCCCGCCAGCAACTACGCACTGAGTACGGCGGGCAGCTCGGTGAGTATCACCAGTGCCGACCTCACGCTTACCACCAGTGATGTCACCAGAGCTTACGATGGTGGACTCACTGCTGCGGGCTCGGCCATGTTATGAGCGCAACTACGTACTGACTCAACCCGTTGGTCTCGCGGCGAATATCACCGCACGATCCAGCCTGAAATTCCATCGGATGGGACGGCTTCACCAGTCGCCTATAGCGGCGCTGTCGGCAATGCCGTGTCCAACTCAAGCGTTGCATCGACAGTCCGCATCACGGCGCCACTGATCGTGTCATCGGTCGGCTCGTCCTCGACCGGCTCAAGGATGACCTACGATCTTGCTGACTGAACCTCACTGTCATTACGTCAGAAGGCGCCATGCCGGTCGTGCAGTCGCCAGGCGCGGCAGACGAGGACGACAGGAAGAAGCGTGCGCGACCGGTCGCGGCAAGTGCGATCATGCGGGATGGCTTCCAGGAATCGAATGCGATGACTCCAGATTTTGTAGGCGTGACCGGATTGCCGCGCTCGGGTTCGACACTGCTGTGCCAGCTGCTGGCGCAGCATCCCGACGTGCATTGCGATGGGCAAAGCTCGCCGCTGTGCAACGCGTTGCTGGGTATACGACGCATGGTGAGCAGCGATCAGTTCTTCCTGTCGCAGCTCGACAATGGCTTCGCCAGCAGCTACGGCCATCTCGTCTCAGCCATGCAAGGCTTCCTGCGCAGCTGGCACCACGACAACGAAAAGAAGGTCGTGGTCGATAAGAATCGTGCGTGGCTGCACACGATCGAACTGCTGCTGCAACTCGCCCCCGAAGCGAAGCTGGTGGTCTGCATCCGCGAACTCGGGCAGGTCTACGGTTCGATCGAAGCGCAACATCAGCGCACGCTCATGATCGACTTCATCGACCAGTTGGCCGACTTCGACCGTTTTGGACGCGCTGACATGTTGTTTGCCAAGGACAAAGCGATCGGCTCACCGCTACTGTCTCTCAATGCAGTGCAAGACCTGCCAGTGGCTGTCCAGCAGCGGCTCTATTTCCTGAGATTCGAGGATCTGATGGCGCGACCCGCAGCGTGCATGTCGCACCTGTATGCCTGGCTGGGCCTGGCGCCGTTCGAGATCGATTCGCAGCGGCTCGCGACGGGCAGGGGGGAAAGCGATAGCCACTACAGGATGAAGTACCTGCATCGCCAGGCCGAACGAATCGAAACACCTGCACTGCACCTCATCCCGCCTCGCATCCAGGCTCATATCGAGAAGGCCTGTGCGTGGTACTACGATCTCTACTATCCGAAAGCTGCGACCCGATAGCTCTCTGCTTCTCATCGGATCCGGCGATAAGCGAAGCTGGGTGGTAACCGCCGAGTTGCGGTCGCCTCGCTAGCAGTCGGCAGCCGGTGAAAAGCGGCTGCCCGGTATACAACTGTGCCGGACGACGAATGTCGCTACACTTTGGCGACACAGGATCGCGCAGCAATCGCAAGCTGACTTCGTGCTGCGACTGCAAGGTGCGGGATCCCTTCCAACACTCGATCGGGGGATCATCCGTGACGGACTATCCTGATCTTCAGCTGTATATCGGTGGCGCCTGGAAGAGAACGAGCGCCTCGCAACCTGTTGTGAATCCAGCGTCCGAGGCTGTCATCGGTCAAGTCCCTGTTGCGACGCGCCTGGACATGGACGACGCCCTCGACGCAGCACAGGGCGGATTCAAAGTATGGATGCGGTTCTCGCCAAGGAAGCGTGCGGAGATCCTGCTCAGGGCCGCCGCACTGATGCGCGAGCGTGTCGATGAGATCGCTCGAGCCATCACGCTCGAACATGGCAAGCCGTTCCCGCAGGCGCGCCTGGAAGTCATCCGCGGTTGCGAGTTCTTCGAATGGGATGCCGCAGAAGGCCAGCGGATCTATGGACGCGTGATTCCCAGCGAACCGGGCATCAAGTACATCGTTCATCACCAGCCCATCGGCATGGTGGCCGCTTTCTCGCCCTGGAATTTTCCTTTGAGTCAGCCGGCACGAAAAATTGCGGGTGCACTCGCAGCAGGCTGTTCGATCATCATGAAGGCGTCTGAGGAAACGCCCGCTGGTGCGATGCACATTGCTCGCGCACTTCACGATGCCGGTTTGCCCCCAGGTGTGATGAATCTCATCTTCGGTGTTCCTTCGGAGATATCCGAGTATCTGATTCCGCAGCCTCCTGTCCGGCTCGTTGCGTTCACGGGGTCCACGTCTGTCGGAAAACGCCTCACCAGACTTGCGGCTGACTACATGAAGCCGGTCCTCATGGAACTCGGCGGACATGCGCCGGTGATCGTCTGCGATGACGTCGATCCCGCCGCCGCGGCCGCGGCGTCGGCCGCACGAAAGGCGCGCAATGCGGGTCAGGTCTGCACTTCACCGACGCGTTTCTTTGTCCAGGACGGCATCTACGCGGCGTTCGTCGACGCCTTTGTCGACAGGGCTCGCTCTGTGATCGTTGGAGATGGCTTCGAGTCCGCGACCGAGATGGGGCCGCTGGCCAATGACCGTCGCATCACGGCGATGGAGGCACTGATCAGCGACGCCGCGCAGCGCGGGGCGCGTGTATTGACCGGCGGCAGGCGGCTCGATCGACCTGGATACTTTTTTCCCGTCACGGTCCTTGCAGACGTACCGGATCCGGCGCGCGTGATGCGCGAGGAACCGTTTGGACCGCTGGCGGTGATCAACCCGGTGTCCTCGATCGACGAGGCGATTCAGAAAGCGAATGGATTGCCTTTCGGTCTGGCGGCGTACGCCTTTACTCACTCGGCCGCCAGAGCCGATCAACTGGCCGAGGGGATCGAAGCCGGCAATGTCTCCATCAACACGCTGGAGGCGTCCGTCGCGGAAACGCCTTTCGGCGGCATGAAGGAGAGTGGCTACGGCAGGGAGGGCGGGACCGAAGGGTTGCTCAACTACACTGTCGTCAAGAATATTTCGCACAGCATGACGATCCAGCGATGAGTAAATATACGAGGAAGGACGCGAAGGCCTATGCGCGAACTCATCTGAAGGGAATCTGGGCGGCAGCGCTCACGCCATTCAGCGAGGATCTCAGTCTGGACGAGGCTGGCTTTCGCAAAAACATCCGTCATTGGACCAACGACCTGGGAATCGACGGGCTGTTCATCGCCGGCAAGCAGGGCGAGTTCTTCTCCATGTCGGTGAAGGAACGCAAACGCACGTTCGAGCTGGCGGTCGAAACCACACCCAGCGGCCATCACACGATCATGTCGTGTTCGGATCAGAACCTGGACGTGGTCATCGACCTCGCGCGACATGCGCAAGCGATCGGTGCGGACTTCATCGTCGTGCACGCGCCGATACTGCACTTCCACACGGCACAGGATGAAACGGTCTTCGCCTACTACAGGGCCGTCGCAAATGCCGTGGACATCGGAATCGCGCTGTGGAGCCATCCGGACAGTGGCTATCTGCTCTCGCCGCAACTCTGCAATCGACTGGCGGATATCGAGAATGTAGTCGCCATCAAGTACAGCGTGCCGCGGTTCATGTACGCCGAGCTGACGCGACTGGCGAGCGATCGGCTCATCGTCAGCACATCCTCGGAAGAAGAGTGGCTCGACAACATCCTGGAGCTCGACTGGCAGGTCTATCTATGTTCATCGCCACCGTACCTGCTGCAGACCGCGGTCGATCGCAGGATGCGGGAATACACTGATCTCGCTTTCAGCGGTCGGGCTGACGCGGCGCGTATCGTTCGGGACAGTCTGAATCCGGTGCGTGAGGCACTGCGCCTGACGCGTCCGGCCGAGAAACCTCATGCACATCAGAAGTATTGGCAGGAGCTTTTGGGTCAGGTCGGCGGGAAGGTGCGGGCGCCACTTCTGGAGCTGACTGAAGCGGAGAAGCGCGCGACGCGCGAGGCGTTTGCAACGTGCGGCTTGAAACTGCGCGTGTCCGATACGACTGCGGGTCAACGGGCCTGAAGAACACATGCGCAGAAAACCGCTTCGCATCGCATTGATCGGCTGGGGTGCGATCAACCGGCGTGTCGCAGAGCTGCTGTCGCTGCGTTCGTCGGATGCTGTTTCGATCGTGGCGATCGGGAAGCGTGATACTGCCTCAGTTGCATCGGCACCCGCGAATGCACGCATCGTCACGACACCCGAAGAACTTGCCGCATTCGATCTCGACCTGGT
Organism: Povalibacter sp.; assembly: GCF_036520495.1. Taxonomy (GTDB): domain Bacteria; phylum Pseudomonadota; class Gammaproteobacteria; order Steroidobacterales; family Steroidobacteraceae; genus Steroidobacter. Next base: position 5,825 of record NZ_DATDJO010000049.1, read on the forward strand.
GGTGGAGGCGGCGAGTCGTGAGGCCGTCGACATCTGGGGCGAGTCGGCGCTACGCACTGCGAGCGCTCTCGTGGTGACTTCCACGAGCGCCTTCTGTGACACCAGTCTGCTCGACAGGCTGGTACGCGTGGCCGAGGCGCACGGCAGCCAGCTTATCGTGCCTCCCGGAGCCCTGGCTGGCATCGACGCGCTCTCCGCCGCATCGGCGCTACCGCTCGACAGCGTCGTTCATCGCATCGTAAAGCCACCGGCTGCGTGGCGCGGGACGGCTGCGGAATCGCTGATCGCCCTTGATCGTCTGACCCATGCCGTCACCTTTTACTCGGGAACCGCCAGGGAAGCGGCGACGCTCTTTCCCAAGAATGCGAACGTCACGGTGATCGCCGCTCTGGCAGGCATCGGGCTCGACAGAACGCGCGTCGAGCTTGCTGCCGATCCCGATGTCCGGGACAACGTGCACATGCTCAGCGTGGCCGGCGCGTTTGGCAGGCTCGAGATTCGTATCGAGAATCGGCCGCTCGCCGCCAATCCGAAGTCGTCGGAGATGGCTGCCCTCAGCCTGGTCAGAATCGTCGAGAATCGCGCGAAGGCACTGGTGTGCTGATGCGTAGACGACTGCTCTGGCGGTGCGCGCCCGTTGACTGCGGGCGCGCACCGGGTGTGACGTTCGTCAGAACGAGACGGTCGCCTCCACGCCCCACATCCGTGGCTCGGAGATCGATGCGAACGGCGTGCCGAACGTGTTGGTCGTGAGGTTGTTGATACCCGTGACGTACTGATCGTCCAGCACGTTCGTCACGTAAGCCGCGAGACCGAACGCGTCGTTCATGCTGGTCCACGCGAGTCGCATGTCGAGGCGCTGCGTGTCCTCGCCGACCTCGAAGACCGACTGCAGCGCGCAGTCTCCCTGTCGCTCGGAGTCGGCATTGCAACGCGACTTGCCGCGATACGCGTACCGGCCGGACAGCTGCAGGCCGCCCGCACCGCCGAGTGCCCATTCGTAACTCGCACCGAGCGCAGCGCTGAGGTACGGCTCGCCGGTCGGCTCGCCGGACAGGTCGAGCGGATCGTCGCCCAGCGTCGTCTTGTCCTTGTACTTCGCGTCGATGTAGGCAACGTTGGCGTAGAGCGTGAACTGGTCGACCGGTCGCCATTGCGCGTCGACGTCGATGCCCCACGCTTCTTCGTCGCTCGTATCGATCAGGTACCGCGGGATATCGCCGGAGGCGTCGTCGAGCGTGATCGCCTGCTTGTTGTCGTAGATGTAGTAGTACACGGAGGCGTTCAGTACCACACCCGCGTCCGGTATTACGCTCTTGATGCCCGTCTCGACGTTCCAGACGTCCTCGTTCTCGAACTGCGATGCGACCTCGACGCTGTTGTAACCGCCTGCCTTGTAACCCTTGGCGAGCGAGCCGAACACCATGACGTTGGGGTTGATCTTGTAGTCGAGCACGAGACGCGGGCTCACGTCGTCCCAGGAGTCTTTGTCCGTCAGGCCGCCCGCGGGTGTGTCTGCCGTGAACACGATGTCGGAGAAGCGATACGCCTCAACCGGGATGGGGAACTCCTCGAAGAATCCGGCCTGTTCGAGCCCCGCGACCAGTTGGTCGAGTTCCGGCGTCTCGTGCGCGCCGTTGATCCAGGTGAACTTCTTGGTGTCGTGTGTGTAGCGCAGGCCAAAGGTGAGATTGGTCCGATCGTTCACGTGCCAGATCACGTCGCCGAAAGCTGCGTACGCCTCGAAGTCTCCACGGTTGACCATGGCCTCGCGCCACGGCAGTCCGAGCAGGGAGACGGCGAACGGTTCGAGGAAAGCGCTCGTGCCTGCGTACAGCGGGAACGGGATGCCCAGCCGATCCCAGATGCCGAGGTTCGTACCCAGCGTGTCGATGCCGTCAGTGAATGTGTGAGTGTCGCTGATCTGGTCGGCCTTCTCCTTGTAATAGCTCACGCCGCCGACCCAGTCGATCCGGTCAGTTCTGCCGGAGAACTTGAACTCCTGGTAGAAGCTGCGGTTGTCCTCGATGTTTGCCGTGTCGAAGTACGTGGCGATCAGGTTCGTGCCGTCCTCGTCCTCGCGGTTGACGGTATTGAACTGGCGCCACGAGGTGCTGGAGCGGAAGTCCACCGAGCCGAACGTGTGGTCGATGAACAGATTCACCTGGTCAAGCTGACGCGATTCCTCATTGCCGACGACATCGTTGTAGACCGGCGCCTTGCGAGGATCGATGAATGTGGCCGGGTCAGCGGGGTAGGGGATCTGTGTCTGACCGGTCGCCACGGGAATGATGCCTATCGCAGGTCGCGCCAGCTGATCCAGGTCGTCGTGATCCCAGGAAAGCGTTGCGCTCGTTTCATCGGATAGTTCCCAGCGCAGCGCGACGCGCCCGGCCCAGTTCTTTTCGGGCATGAGATTCTGGCCCGTCGCCGTGTCATCGAGCCAGCCGTCGCTCTTGTTGTAAACGCCGTTGATCCGCAGCGCGAGGCTGTCGCCGATCGGCGTGTTCAACATGCCTTCGTAGTACTGCTTGCCATACTCGCCAAAGCGCACCCGCAGCAACGAGTGGAACTCATCGTCAGGCTGGTGGGTGACGATCGAGATTGCGCCGGCGGCACTGTTGCGTCCGAACAGCGTGCCCTGCGGTCCTTTCAGCACTTCGATGCGCTCGACGTCGTTGAACGCGAGCAGCGATGCGCCGGAGCGCGCCGCATAGATGCCGTCGACGTACACGCCGACTGCGGGATCGGTGCCGACACCGAAATCACCGGTCTGGATGCCGCGGATGGCATAACGCGGCTGCGTCGGGCTGCCATCCGAAATGACGAGCCCGGGCACGAAACCATTCAGATCGCCGAGATTCTCTGCGGCGACGTCCTTGATGAGCGTGCCGTCCACCACCTGTATCGCTATCGGCACGTCCTGCAGTGATTGCGTACGGCGCTGCGCGGTCACCAGAACTTCCTCGATGCGCTCGGCGGTGGCTTCCTGCGCCACTGCAATTCCGGGAGTTGCGGCCGCGAATCCCGCACCGGTCAGCGCCGTGACCACCGCGTACGCCACCCTGTTCCTGCGAATGCTCATGAGTCGTTTCTCCGTCTGCCAGGTCAATTGGTTACTTCCAGCATGTACTTCGCCACTGCCAGGCGCGTCTCGGCATCGAGATAATCCTGCGGCGGCATTTCGGGATAGTCACCGCGCTTCTTCGTGGGCTTCGCGATGTAGTCGGCGAGGCCTTGCGGGTTCTCCATGTACAGCGCCTGGATGACCTGCACCGGCGGGCCGATCATGCGGCCGCTGTAGGTGTGGCAGCCGGTGCAGATGCCGAGGTACACCACCTTGCCGCGTTCGCCCGGCTTGATCTCGCGCGGTGGCACGGGCGGCAGCAGGTAGTTCACGGTGGCCGCGGTGTTGGTGAAGTCGCACTCGACGAAGTCGCCAACGCCGACCGTCACGTACTGGTGGCGATTGATGATGCAGCTGCCTGGGCTTGGGCCCACCCGCACGATGTCGAGATTCTTGCCGCCCACCATGCCCTCCGCGAGCATCAGTGCCTTGGCCTCGGTGATCGTGTCGTAGCCGTTCCGGAGCATCACGTTATCGAGGATCTTCACGCGATCCGAGTTCGGATCCGACTCCGGATCGGCTGTGATGTTTGATGCATGGGCATGATCCGTGATGATGATGCCGGACACCTTGTTGTCGGAGATGATGTTGCCTTCGATGACCACATCGTCGGCCGCCATCACCAGGATGCCGGTGCCCGCAGGGATCCCGGCCACGGTCGAGCCCGGCGCGCCGAAGTTCGGGTGGTTGTTTCCCACAACGAAGTTGTTGCGGAAGATCACATCGACCGTGTCCTTGATCGGTAGTCCCGGCGTGACGAATGCGAGCAGGCCGCCGGAGTTGTTGTGCACGTAGTTGTGCTCGACGATGGCATGACGGCTGTTTTCGATCTCGATACCGGCGACGCTGTCGAACACGTCGTTGTGCGCGACCAGGATGTTGTCGCTCATGCCGATGTAGATCGCGGCATCGGCGATTCCCGACACGACGTTGTGCTCCACGATGCCGTTCTGACCGAGCTGCGGGAACACGCCGTACACGCCCGCGTCCGCAATCACGTTGTTGCGGATCTCGAAGTTGTTGCCGGCCTGCCCCATGATCCCGTTGCCCTTGTAGTTGCGGATCTCGAGGTTCTCGGCGACGAAGTTGTTGCCCGAGTAGAGGATCGCGTCGTTGAGTTTCTTCTGCCCGTCGAGCACCGCGCGGCGGCCTGCTTCGATGACACCGATGATGCGGATGTCGTCTTTGTCCACGTACACGGTCTCGTGATACGTCCCTGGCATCACGCGGACGATGGTTCCCTTCGGTGCAGCCTTGATTGCTGCCTGGATCGACTCGCCGTCCTTGACGACGACGACGTTCGTTGGCGCTGGACCCGCCACTGATCTGATTGCGCCTGAAGTGTTCGCGGCGGCTTCGGCCTTGAAGCCGCCGCTATAGCTGGCTCCCGCCGTGGACGAACTGATCGTCAGGTCCTGTTTGCTGTCGCGACCGATGTACATGCCCACGCCGAACGCCAGTGCGGCCACCAGCAATCCCAGGATGAGGCCTTTCTTCATCTTCAATCTCCTCGCTTGGTTGGAGCCAGCCCGGAGGGGACCCGCGCCGGCGTCTGCGGCAGGAAGGTCTCGTCCGTCAAGGCGCCCAGAAAATCCACGATCCGATCGACTTCGGCATCCGTGAGCTTCGGATCCGAGATGTGCCAGTGCAGGTAGAGGTGCATGTCCTTGGGCACCGCGTTGCCGCGTCCCTTGTTGTAGAACTCGACCGCGCTGCGCAGGTCGGTGAATGCGCCGGAGTGGGAGTAGGGCGCGCTGCGCGTGATGTTGCGAAGCGTGGGGACCTTGAATCCGCCCTTGAGCTTCGGGTTGTTCAGGATGGCTTCGACGCCGACGTCGAACGATCGACCTGCAGGCTCCGGCATGCCGATGACGGCGATCTGCTCGTTCGTGAACAACGGCGGCGTGTGGCACTCGGAACAGCGCGCGACGAACGAGCGGAATACGTTCAGACCCTCGATCTCTCGCTGGGAAAGCGCGGCGTCATAGCCATGGACGTAACGGTCGTAGCGGCTGTTGAGGGAGATCAGCGAGGTTTCGAAAGCGGCGAGCGCTGTATACACCTGCGTTTCCGTGATCGGGCTGGAACCGCTCGCGAAAGCTTCCTCGAACAGACGACGATAGGTCGCGTTGCCATTCAGGCTCGCGAGCAGCCGCGCAGGGGCATTGCCCATTTCTCTGGGTGAGTAGAGTGGACCGGCGGCCTGCGCTTCGAGAGAGTCCGCGCGCGCATCCCAGAAGAACCGCTTCAGGAAGCCCACGTTCCACAGCGTTGGTGCGGCGCGTCCCGCGTCCTCACCGTGAATGCCGATCGATCGAGGGCGTCCATCGGACAGGCCGCGGGCGGGGTCATGGCAGCTCGCACAGGACAACGTGCCATCGTCCGACAGCACCGGATCGAAGAACAGGTAGCGGCCGAGGTCGATCTGTTGCGGCGTGAATCCATCGCGGTGGGGTGGCAGGGCAGTGCGTGTACCGCCGAGACCGCGATTCTTCAGCGAATCGTAGAACTGATAGAGCGTGCGCAACTCGCACACACCAGCGTTGGTCTTCTCGAACCCCGGCGGGCAGGAGGGGTTGAGAGTGAAGGCGATGGGCGCCTGTCCGGTTGCGCCCGCAGTCGTGATCGCCGTCACCACCAACACCAGCGCACGCATCACTTCGGTCGTCCCTGCTGGTGAATGAAAGCGATGACATCGTCGAGGTCGCGGTCGATGGGCAGGGTCCTGGCCATCATGGCCATCTGTCGTCCGGGAATATCCTGCGGATCCGTACCGCGTATTGCGTCGCGAAAGTTCGCAAACTGCCGCTTGATATACGTGGCGTCGAGGCCAGCGAGCCGCGGTGCCTGCAGTGCCGCATTGCCCTCAGCCGCACCGCCGTGACATGCGCCGCACGTGCCGTGGTAGAGGTTGTTGCCATTGCGCAGGTCGCCTTTTGCAGGTGCAGCAATGACGGTCTTCGGAAGCGTGGAGATATAGGCGGCGACTGCGGTGATGGCTGCGTCATCGGCCAGCGTTGTCGCCACGGCTCGCATCTGCGCTCCAATCGCGTCCGATTTGTGCGTCCCGCGACGGTTGCTGCGAAAGTTGCGCAACTGACGCTCGAGGTACGCCGCATCCTGGCCGGCAATGGCGGGCGCATTGAGCGTCGGGTCACCCTCGCCCTTGTTGCGGTGACACGTGACGCACGGCACAAACAGCTTCTCGCCATCGGCAGCGGATGAGGCTGCGCTGCAGGCCAGAAATAGAGCGCCGATCGCCGGCGTGAGCGCGATTTGCCAGTTACGAAGGCCGGGCGGAGCCGCGCGATTTTTTGGTAATCGCGCAACTGCCGACGCACCGACCCTGTCTATCGATCTGGATTGGCTTGAGAGCATCAGGCGAGAGCGACGTGCTGTGTTGATTGTCGCCGCGTCGTGTTGATAACCCAACTCAGCAGTGGACTGCAAGCAGGGCGCAGATGATGTTGCTCTCAACTGACAGAATGCGAGAGCGGAAATGGTCGGACAATTATTTCCGGACCGTCCCTTTGTATACCGCTGATCGCAAACCTGCCGTTGCATCGATCCGCACGACACAGTTGAAGTGGCGCAGGTCGAACGGCTTCATGAGCGGCTCGCGCGGCGAGCAATCGACATGGATGGCACGTGCACGGGCGAACATGGCATCGGCGTCGGAAAAAAGGTGCTCCTCGAACATGAGCTCGGCAGCCCGGCGGTGAATGTGACGCGCACCATCAAGCGTGCCCTGGACCCATCCGGATTGTTGAACCCGGGAAAGATTTTCGATTGAAGTCGTCACCATCACCGCAAAGCGGTGGCCAATTTTCAACGCACGCGCACCCACGCGGGTACTGCACGTGGTCGCGCAGATTCGCGAGGCGGCAATGCACCTTCCTTGACAGCAGGGCGTAATGAGAGGTGACAGGAGTCACCGGAATTGCCCCGCAAGGCAATTGAGAAAGGAGCCCTGAAGTTCACGCCTCGCCGCTATCGATGGATAGCTCGATCAGGGCGGGCGGGGAGCGGAGCCGCTGCTCCAATTCCCGCTCGAGGTCGCTGGCAGCTGCTTGCAGAGGAGCGCGCATTGCATCCACTTCCTGCCAGCGACGCGCCTTGACTACGGTCTGCAGTTCGGCGGCGATGCGTTCGACCTGCCGCGCGCCGATCATGCCGGAGGTTCCCAGCAGTGTATGGATCTGGCGCTTGAAGGTGGACCCGCCAGGCTCATCGAACATGTCGTCGGTCTCGCGCACCGAGGCGACAAAGGTTTCGCCGATGCGGCGCATCGGCTGCTGCTGCCACTTCAGGTTGCGCCACAGCTCATCGAAGATCTCGGTGTCGATCGACGGCAGCTCTTTGATCGCCTTGATCCGAGACTCGGTCGTAGCGCTTCGACCGTCATCGCCGTCGTTCTTTGGCGCCAGCCATTTGCACAGCATTTCGTTGAGGGCGCCACGCCCGAACGGCTTGGGCAGGAAGTCGTCCATCCCGGAAGCCAGGCAACGCTTGCGGTCTTCCAGCATGGCATTGGCGGTCATGGCGATGATGGGCACGGGCTTTTTGAGCCGCTTGCGCAATTCCCGCGTCGTTTCGAAACCATCCATGCCCATCATCTGGCAATCCATGAGGACGAGGTCGAATTCCTGTTGTTCGATCAACTGGATCGCTTCGCCGCCGCTACTGGCGAGAGTGACCGGACATGTCAGTACATCCAGCATGCTCTTGACCACGTATTGATTGACCGGATGGTCCTCGACCACGAGGATGCGGCCGCGAGGGTTGTTGAAGATGCGCAGGCTGGCCTCCTCGGGTGCAGGCTCATCTGAAACCTCCAACGGCAGTACCAGGCGGAAGGTCGAGCCGAACGAACTGCTTTGTAGCAGTGTCAGGCTGCCGCCCATGGCCAGGCTGAGTCGACGGCAGATGGATAAGCCGAGGCCGGCGCCGAGATGTTTCGCAGAGGCATGCGCTTGCACGAACGGCTCGAAGATGCTGTCGCCCTGGTCCTCGGGGACGCCTTCGCCAGAATCGATGACGTCGACGGTGCACTTGGCACCGTCGAACTGAGCTGCGACGCGCACCCCACCCTGGTAGGTGAACTTGAGCGCGTTCGAGATCAGATTGACCACGATCTGACGGATGCGCAGACCGTCACCGATCAACGCCGGCGGGATATGTCCGGTCAGGTGCGTTTCGAGTTGCAGTCCGCGCGCGTTGGCTTGCGCGCGCGATTCCTCCACTGCCTCCTGCAACAGGTGGGTCAGCGAGAAGCTGCGCCGTTCCAGCGAGAATTCGCCGCCCTCCATGCGGCTGAGATCCAGCAGGTCATTGGCGATCTTCAGCAATGAGCGGGCTGAAGCCTTGGCGATTCCGAGGCGTTGCGCACCGGCGGGTGAGAGTGATTCATCGCGCAACATATCGAGCGTGGCGATCAGGCCATGCAGCGGCGTGCGCAACTCGTGGCTCATGGCCGCATTGAAGGCGCTGCGCGTGCGGCGCGCGCTGTCTACTGCCGAGCGAGCGTGTTTGAGAGCGGCCAGCGCCTGCTTCGTGGTGTCCGCCGTTCGCAGATGAATGCCGTACTCAACGGTTTCGCCCACTACGAACTCGTTGATGCGGATAGCCAGCTCACGCTCCCTGCCGCCCGCGCAGCGAATTGGCGCTCGAACGGCCTGCCCGCGCTGTGCGCCGTCGTAGTCGAGCAGATTCAGCGGGTGCGAAATCATGCGGGCGGGCGGTATCAGCGAGTCGATCGAGGTACCCACCAGCTGTGAGGGTTCGATGCCGAGCAGGCGCACGACAGCCAGGTTCGCATACTCGATGTTTCCTCGTCGGTCGATGACCAGGATGCCGTCGCTGGACTGCTCGACCATCGCGCCCCAGCGCGCCTGGAGCGTTTCATGCTCTGCTGAGACGCGCGAGAGCACCTGTCTCGTATCGCGTAGTGCGCGACGGTAATCGTGTAGCGCGCGGCCTTGACCCTTCAATGTCTGTCGGGCGGCGATCGCTGCGCTCTCTTCGCGTTCGGCGAGCCGCTTGAGGCGGCGCGTTTCGCGGGCCAGGCTGAGTAGCTGCGCGGTAATGTCTGGCGGCATGCGGTTGTGGGGGCGGGATCGCCGATGAGATTTCTCAAACAGCCACTCCCAGAGCTTTCCGTCATCGTCGCTCGTGATCGCGGCAAAGCGTCTCGCAACCGCGAAGGCGACGAGATGAGCCAGAAGCATGAGCCCGCACAGACGAGCGGTCTGCGGGGCAGTGGAGGTGAGCGAGTAGGCCGCGATGCTGGCCATGCCGACCACGAGTGTAAACAACACGAGATCCCATTGGATCCGGCAGCGCGCGGGAAAATAGACGCTGCGTCGGGGTATTGCGAGCATTGCCAGAGCCGCCGCGGCTACGGCGGCGCTTACCTGCATCAGGGCTGATGTGATCGAAGCAAGGTCGGGAGGAGGCGCGCCCGATGCGAGCGCGTTCGCGCCCAGCATTGCCAGAAACAGGAACGCGGTAACGATGACAGGTCGCAAGCCGAGTCGGAGCAGGTCGGCGGCGATCACCGCGGCGAGCAACTGTGCAGGCTCCATCCAGGATCCGCCGAACATCAATGCGTCGATCGACGTGAGCGCGACCGCGCCCAGTGCGATCCATCGGCCGGCGATCAAGCCCAGCAGCATGATGGCCAGCAACGAGTATGGCAGCGGCGGATAGTGCGTTGAAGGAGCGGAGGTCACGTCGAGAATGAGGATCGGCACCGCCAGCAGCGAGCCTGCCAGCATCGCGATCAGCGACGGCTGCTGCGCGCGTCCTCCTGGAAATATTGTTCTCAACGCGGGCATGCGCAGAGCGGGCTGGCGAATCATGAGATGTGTTTACCGTGAGGATGAGCGATACAACTGCTCGCTCCCGGGTGCGCTGGTGCAGACCGATATGCACTACGTTATCGAAGTGCTCTATGATGTGTGCAAGTATTCTTTGCTACACGATCCCGGAGTAATCGGGGTTACCCCGGACGCGCGCTAGGCCAATTCCGGAGATGCACGTGTGACGAGAACGGAAATTACTACCTGCGGTTCGTGCGTATTGCATCTGCTCAATCAACGTTGCGGCCGCTGTGGACAGGGGATCTGCCATGCATGAAGAAGTGCTGCTGCTCGACGATGATGCGGCGACGTTGAATATTCTCGAGGCCGTGCTGGGAGGCGCGGGTTACCGCTGTCATACCGCGTGCGGCGCCGAGCAGGCGATGTCCATGGTGATCGCCAATGAGGCGATCTCGGTCGTGCTCAGCGACATCTATATGCCAGGAATTACAGGATTCCAGTTCGTTGATCAGGTCAACGCGCTGGTTCTGGACAGACCAGCGCCGCGTGTTCTGCTGCTGACCGCGCAGCCCTCGATACAGACGGCGGTGGATGCTCTGCGCCTCGGCGTGTGCGATTTCCTTACAAAGCCGGTGCGTCCCCCGGAGCTGCTCAGCGCGGTCCGACGGGCGATCTCGCGGGCGAAGCAAGACCAGAGGGATCATGCGGCGCTGTCACCGGAAATGGCGCGGCTGATCGAGCAATCGCAGGAGCTGACCGAGCGCTTGCGCAGACTCGCCGCAAGCGGTGAGCCCACAGCGCCGGCGACCAGGCAGCCGCCGACCCAGACGAATCCAGGACGCGAGAGTAATGCTTCCTCGACGGGATCGGTCATCGAGGCCATCGAGATGCTCCGCCAGCTGCGTTCGAAATATGCCGAACATAAACTGGACGACGTGGCCTGGGATCTGCTGCTCGACCTGGCACGCGCCGAGCGTCTGCATCAGCGCCTGTCGGTATCCGGCCTGATGATTTCAAATTCCAATGTCTCCTCGACCACGTTGCTGCGTCGAGTGAACGACCTGACCACGCGCGGCTACATGGCCCGCGTTCCCGACCCGAATGATGCACGCCGGGATTTCGTGTCGCTCACTGCGAAGGCGCACGAAGTGGTTACGGATTACCTGGAACAG
>NZ_DATDJO010000050.1:0-88887 GCF_036520495.1 Povalibacter sp.
CATCAACGATGGCAAGATACGATCAGCGCGAGAATGGAAGTTGGCGATGAACCAGTTCGCTGTGCTGTACGGAGATCGCTTCGTCAGACCCGCGAACTAAATGCAAACCGCCTCGAACACAGAAAATCTGACACGTCCCGCGCGTGATCAATGGCGTTAGAGCCCTCTGCAAGCATTTCTCGGAGACCGACAGTGGAAATCTCGGCCATCGTCAAGAGCTCTGGAGCCGGACACGTAGTCTCTGTCCGTACCGATAGCGCGACCCAAACGCTTGCCATCCCCGGCAAGGATTCCGGCCCAGGATCCGGCGTAAACGGCGGCGAGTTCTTGCTGCTTGCGTTGGCGACCTGCTATTGCAATGACCTTTACCGGGAGGCATCGCGCCTGGGTATTCCCTTGTCCGGGGTGGAAGTCGAGGCTACGGCCGACTTCCCCGGTGTTGGCTTGGCGGCCACGAACATTCGGTATCGGGCCAACGTGTCGTCGTCGGCTGGTCCACCTGCCATCGCGGATCTGCTTCGGCAAACTGACGCAGTGGCAGAAGTGCACAACACTCTTCGCTCCGGGGTGCCGGTGGTTTTTATTGGGGATCTGCCGTGAGTCAGTGACCGGCCGGAGAGACGGGTAATAAGACAGGCAGTGCTCCTGGGTCCGGGTTCAGCTGTCGCGGAGTTCACTTGTCCTCGTACATTCGGGCACGAAGCTCTTGGAGCCCCACTGCCCAAGTCCGAGAATTGGTACGGAAGCGAAGCTCTGGCAGTACAGCTGCCTCAAACAGGGACCTGGCAGACCACCGCCCCCGGAGCGTTAATCGCAGTGAAGCTATTTTGGTGGAGTGCGGGTTTCCGACCGGGCATGGATTCGAATTTGAATGTCACGATCAGGGAACTGAGTGGTGCCACTGTCACCGCCGTGATCTCCAAGCCAACAAATGCACATGCTCCCTCTCTGGGCGGCTGCACCATGCTTACCGGTATCGACTTCCCTCAGCCAGGATGCTGGGAGATCGCCGGTCAATACCTGGGGCAAAGTCTGTCGTTTGTCGTTGAGACCGTCCAGGCGAGCAGTGGTGCCCAATAAGCGGTTGCAGCCGATCGCGCATAGAACGCGCTCCGGCTGAACCGTGACATTGGGCCGCTTGAGGAAATAGGAAATAGACTCAGCGGATCGAGATCGGAAGAAGGTCTGGAAGCAACGAGAGCGTGACTCCGCTCGCTCCGGATATGCGCTCGAACGAGCGCGTCATTGAATTCGTCGTGCTTCGAACTCGATGATGAGATCGACATCATCTCCCACCCAGCCGTTCGCGACGCCGTAGTTCATTCCCCACTCGCTGCGTTTCAGCGTGCCACGCAGCGACATGCCCATGACATACGGTTTCGATGAGCCGCCGATCGGATAGATGCCGCTCTTGTTGAGCGTGCCGGTAAGCCGTAACGGACGGCGCCTGCCCAGGAGCTCGAGCTCGCCATCGACCTGGAAGGTCTTATCGTCACTCCAGTTCGCAGAATCGGCGGTGAAGATCATGCGCGAAGTGCGGGAGGCATCCAGGAAATCGGAGCCGCGCAAGTGATCGTCGCGTTTGTCGTGGGCGGTGAACACGCTGCCGGTCTCGACGACCACGCGCACATTCTTGAGCGAGCGCGTAGCCTCATCGAAGGTGTAGGAGCCTGACGCTTGTCGAAAGAAACCCAGCGTGTTCGCATAACCGAGGTGTTTGACCAGGAAGCCGATCGTGAGGTGCTCTGGATCGAGCTCGTAGCGCTCCTCGGCTGCGTATGTATTCGCGCCGGCGAGGAGTGCCCAAAGGGCAACGCATGGGAAGCACAAACGCATTGCGTAGTTCCAGCCGGTACTCAAGCGGGGTTCACTGCGAACAGTATCGTTGCACGCCAGCATCTGGATCAACTCCTCACTGTCGGATCGTACGTCGGCGCAGGGTCACCGGGCCGCAAAGGGCACAGTGAAGTGTTTTGGGTGGTGGTGCTGTCCGGGGCCGGCGCTGCGAAGGCGTAGAGCAAGGACGGGCCGAGCTGATGCATGCCGCCGAGCGTCTCCCTGGCCGGAAGGAGACCGGAAACGAAGCCGCAGCTTCCGAGTGCGTCGATCACTGCCGGGTTGGTGCTGATCACGTGCACTGGAACGTCCCATGACGCGTTCAATCCGCTCACCATGGCGGGAGGTTGATGATCGCCGATGATGACAACGATCAGATCGTCACGCCGCTGCGTATGCAAATAGCCCGCGAATGTTCGCAGCGAATAGGCCACTGAGTTCGAATAGCTCGGCGACAGGTCGGTCCAATCGGGCGGTTGCGACAGCGAATCCCGCAAAGAGGCCTGGTCGAACGGTTGCGGGTCGAGCATCCGCGACCAGTCCGCTTGATACGGCGGAGTCGGGTGAAACGGCGCGTGCGTTGTGATGGTTGGGAAGAATACGAATAGCGGTCTGCGCTCGTTCGCTGCGCTCGTTCGAGGCGCGAGCTCCAGAGTTTCCAGCCTTGCCAGCGAGAATTGATCGGGGATGCGCCACCAGCCGAATGCCGGACCGCCATAGCCGAGCGACGCGTCGTCGTAGATCCGGTCGAAGCCGTAAAACCCGCCTTCGGGCCAGGGCTTTTTCAAGCCGGGCATGAGCCCGACACGTCGATACCCATGCTCGGCCAGCGCATCGCCGAACAGGCGACGGGATTGCGTCATCAGCAAGTTCCCACGGTTGGCATCTCGCACTTCGATGCCGGAGAGGAAATTCAGGTGCGCCAACCACGAGCCACCGCCGAAGGTGGGCGATTTGACAAATCCGGAGACGACGGTGCGACCAGTGTCGGTGATGGCGGCAGCCAGTTCGGCTCGCGCCGGCTCGAGTGTTTCGAACAGGTGGCGGTTGTCGTAAACCACGCGTCCGTAGGATTCGACGAAGATGACCAGCACGTCGCTGCCATCGATGAGCGATAGCGTGGATGACAGCGCCGGTGACGGTGGCAGCTGCTGCACGGTACCGCGCTCCAGCGCAGCGGCGCCAATCCTTGCGAACTGCTCTCCGAAGGTCTTGCTGATCGGCATGGCGAAGCGGGGAATGCGGGGCCGCTCTTGCGCCAGCTGTTCCTGCGTGAAACCGACGATGACCGCGATTGCGGCGACGGCTGCGACGGCGCGTACGAGCTGGAACTGCAGAGCACCGGTAATGCAGCGCCACGACCAGAGCGCAGCGAAGTGAAGCATCGTAAGGCCGGCAACGGCTGCCAGGATCGAGACAACGAGCAGCCCGGGAGAGGCAACGCGCGTCAGCATCGCAGTGACCGCGCCCAGATACTGAATGTCCCAGTAAAGATTCACCTGGCGGCCATAGAGGGCAGGCGCGGTCACCTCGGCATAACGAACGATCGCGCCGAGCACGAAGATCACTGCGAGTGCGACGAGCCATCGACGCGATATCGTGTATCCCACCTGCAGCCAGGCAGCCATCAGCAACACGATGCCGGCCAGCTCGATCGATAGCTCCTTGGATGGGCGTATGAAAACCGTCGGCCAGACGTTGTGAAACGTAACGAGTGCGTTGAGCAGGTAAAGCGCGGCGATGACCGCGAGCACACGCCACAGGCGAGTTGCGCCGGATGTCTGGCGGTTAGCCGACCTGATGGAACGATGCATCAGGTTGCCGCCGCCGACGTCAGGCCATGCCGCTTGAGCCACACGATGTCGACGAGGAATGACCAGGCAAGTGCGGCGAGGGCGCACGCGCACAGCACAGCACTGATATTTCTATCGACAAATGGCGCGATTGCTATCACCAGCGATACTGTTTGTAGTGCGGCGACGGCCTTGCGCCGATGGCTCGGGGGCAGTGGCTGCCGAAGCCAGGGTCGGACCCACGCGGCGATGACGAAAGCATAACGAATCAGCCCGGAGACAAGGACCCACGCGCCAGCCTTCTCGAACTGCCAGGCCAGTATGCTCAGCGTGAGTATCAGCAAGGCATCCGTTTCCATGTCGAAGCGCGCGCCGTAGGCGCTGCTCATCCGTGTCCGTCGCGCTGCCCAGCCATCGGCTGCGTCGAGAGCGGAGCTGACCATCGCCAGGCCTAGCGCGACAGCCTGGACTTGCGGCGTCGAGCGAGTGCCCACCAGGCCGAGCAGCACCAGCACCATGGTGCCGCGCGTCATGGTGATGAGGTTGGCTGCGCCAACGCGATCAAACGGATGATGAGTTCGCAAGGGACCGAACACGAGCAGGGTGGCGACGGTGACCAGGACCACGGTTCTCGACAGCAGCGTTCCGCCCAGATCGAGCATCGCATCCGCCATCCACGCCAACGTCACCGCAAACAGGATTACCGCTAGAATGCTTCGTAGCGCATTCTTCAGCAGCAGCCGGGGCCATTCATCCAGCATGTCCGATCGCTCTCTCTCGTTCTGGGTTACCGGGCCGGCCCACGGTGAGATCCGGCCACTGCCGCTCACCGCTCCGCGGGTCGGTGAGCTCATCGTACAGGCGCTCTTCAGCGGTGTCAGTCGCGGCACCGAGTCACTGGTATTCAACGGGAACGTCCCGTTGTCAGAGTACGCGCGGATGCGCGCTCCCTTTCAGGAGGGGGACTTCCCGACGCCGGTGAAGTACGGCTACTGCATGGTTGGCAGGGTGCTGCAAGGTGCGCCGGAGTATCAGGGGCGCGATGTGTTTTGTCTGCATCCTCATCAGGACCGCTTCGTGGTCCCGATCTCAGCGGTGCATCCGTTGCCGCCGGATGTGCCTGCGGGGCGCGCCGTGTTGGCCGCCAACATGGAGACGGCGTTGAATGCGGTGTGGGATGCCGGCGTGCTGCCGGGCGATCGTGTCAGCGTGATCGGTGCCGGCAGCGTCGGGTGTCTGGTGGCCTGGTTGGCCGCTCGCATTCCGGGCTGCACGGTCGAATTGATCGATATCAACCCGGCGCGAAAGGCGATCGCATGCAAATTAGGCGCTGAATTTGCATTACCTGACGACGCTCGTGGCGAAGCGGACGTCGTCGTCCACGCAAGCGGTTCTGAAGCGGGGCTCGGGCTCGCTTTGCGCCTGGCCGGCTTCGAGGCCACCGTTCTGGAGTTGAGCTGGTACGGCGATCGGCGAGTGAGCGTGTCGTTAGGCGAAGCATTTCATTCGCGTCGGCTGGTCCTCAAGTCCTCGCAGGTCGGGAACGTCGCCGGCGTCCGGCGGGCGCGTCGTACGCTAGACTCCCGACTACAGCTCGCCCTGTCTCTGTTGAATGATGCGGCTCTCGACGCGCTCATCAATTCAGAAAGCCGCTTCATGGACTTGCCACATACCATGCAGCAACTGTCCAGCGGGTCGGGCGATGTGATCATGCACCGGGTGAGGTACGACTGATGTATAGCGTTTGCGTTCGCGAGCACATGATGATCGCGCACAGTTTCAAAGGCGACGTGTTTGGGCCCGCACAACGGCTGCACGGTGCCACGTACGTCGTGGACGTCGAGTTTCGCAGACGCGAGCTGGATGCGGATTCGATCGTCGTCGACATCGGGCGTGCGAGCGAGGAGCTGAAGTCCATCGTTGCAGCTCTGAATTATCGAAACCTCGACGAAGTGCCGGAATTCCACGGACAGAACACCACGACGGAATTCCTCGCAAAGGCTATTTTCGATCGCCTCGCTGCTGCCGTGCATGCGGGCAAACTGGGTGAAGGCGCACGTGGAATCGAATCGTTGCGCGTGGCGCTGCACGAGTCGCACGTGGCGTGGGCAGCCTACGAGAATAGCCTTTGACGCAGTGGCGGATGCGCGGCTGGAAACCCGAATGACAAGGGGCCGTGCCCTGACCATGGTGCTGCCGGGCGATCTGCTCACCGCCACCGGCGGCTATGAGTACGATCGTCGCATGCTCGATGGTTTGCGACAGCTGGGCTGGAGCTCGAGTGTTGTTTCACTCGATCCCGGCTTTCCGACACCGACTCCGCGTGCGCTGGAAGACGCGGCAGAGCTGATCTCGGCGTTGCCCGCGAACAGTCTCGTCGTGATCGACGGGCTGGCGTTAGGCGCGATGCCGGACGTCGTGCATGCTCACAAGGATCGTTTGCGCATGGTCGGTCTAGTCCATCATCCGCTCGCGGCGGAAACCGGGCTGGCTCCGGAGCTTGCCAATCGGTTGTTCGGATCGGAGCGCCGAGCGCTGCAAGCCATGTGCAGCGTCGTTGTGACCAGCCAGCGTACTCGAGCAGCACTCGCTGACTATGACGTCGCGCCGGACCGGATATCCGTGATCGAGCCGGGAACCGATCAGCCAGTGACGGAGTCGCGCGACTGCGATGAACAGCCCAGCGGTACGGATGCTCCGGTGCGCATGCTTTGTGTTGCCACCATCACAGCGCGCAAGGGACATGAGTTGCTCATCGAGGCGCTCACCGAGTTGACCGATCTGAATTGGACACTCACGTGCGTAGGCAGCCTGGAGCGCAGCCCGGCGACTGTGCGTGCGTTGAGAGCGCGCATCGCGGCAGCGGGGTTGGAAGATCGCGTCGTGCTGATGGGTGAGATCGATGAAGCCGGGCTGAAGTCGCAGTTTCGTGCCGCTGATCTGTTCGTATTGGCAACATGCTACGAAGGCTACGGCATGGCCATAGCGCAGGCGCTTGTGCATGGCCTGCCGATCATCAGCACACGCACTGGCGCGATCGAGGAACTGGTGGGTCCCGATGCCGGCGCGCTGATAGAGCCTGGCGATCGCACCGCTTTGCGCGATGCGTTGTCGCGAGTGTTGTCCGATGCTGATCTGCGACGACGCTTTGCTGATGGCGCACGTGTGGCTGGCGCCAAGGTGCCGGACTGGGGCATGGCCTGTGAAAAGATGGCTGAGGTCCTGACCTGCGTTTCCTGCGCGCGGCCGGACGCGAGCGGAGCAATGTGATGGGTGGCTTCAGCGCCCAGTGGCTCGAGCTGCGCGAGCCTTTCGATTCACGTGCCCGTAGCCAGGAACTCGTGATCGCTCTGGGTTCGCTGCTACCGTTGCGACCGCTGCAAGTGTTGGACTTTGGAGCGGGTACCGGGGCGAACGTTCGCTACATGGCCCCGCTGCTTGAGGGCAGGCAGCACTGGCAAACACTGGATAACGACCGCGAACTGATCGCGCGGCAACCGTCGCAGCTCGCGGATGAGCGCTTCGAATGCAATGTCTCGCCACAGCATTTCGATCTTGCGGCTGGTCTTGAGTCGCTGCCGCTATCGGGATGTCAGCTCGTGACGGCCTCGGCGCTGCTCGATCTGGTTTCCGCTGCCTGGTTGGAGTCGCTGGCATTCCATTGCGCGGCGCTGGGTCTGCCAGCGCTGTTCTCTTTGAACTATGACGGGCGCGTGCAATGTCTGCCGGAGGACCCGGATGACAGTTGGATCATCGCACTGGTGAATCGGCATCAGCGGCTCGATAAAGGGTTTGGACCCGCGCTCGGCCCGGATGCCACCAGCCACGCATGTCGCGTGTTTGAATCACGCGGATTTCAGTCGCGTACCACGCCGAGCGATTGGGTGATCGGGCCCGAGGGCCAATCGTTGCAGCGGGAACTGATTGCGGGCTGGGTAGCAGCCGCCTGCGAGATGGCGCCTCAGGAAGCCACTTGCATCGAGCAGTGGGGCAAACGGCGCCACGCCCACGCGGAGGCCGGCAGGTCGCGGATTCAAGTCGGCCATCAGGATTTCCTGGCGTGGCCTAAAGCACTCTGCGGATGATCGGCGCGACGCTCTCGGCCGCGGAATGACTGCGCATGTCGCAGTCGAAGAGAATATCCCCACCTAACGCATAGACGCGCGGCGGCGGTCGCACGCAATCCTGCAGCTGTGCGGCGGAGGGGATACGCAGCCCGGGGCGACCTTCGCCAATAACAAAAGGAGCGACGACGATATGCATTCGATCGATCAATCCCGCCGCGAGGAAGGCTGAAACGGTGACACCGCCGCCTTCGACGAGAATGGTCCGCAGGCCCCGCGACCGTAACTCGCCCAATAGCGCAGGCAGATCCAGTTGACCGCCCAGTGTGGCGACCTCGAGCTCCTGCACGTTGGCGGACTCGAGTTCCGAAGGCAGCGGCACACCTCGAGCCCGGACCCGCAGTGTCGGGGCTTCGCCATCGCGAAACACACCTCGAGTGAGCGGTAGTCGCAGTTTCGGATCGAGCACGACACGCACCGGGTTCGGGCCGTCCACCAATCGTGTGGTCAGGCGCGGATTGTCGGCTGCAACGGTGCCCGCACCGACGATGACGCAGTCGCTGAGCGCGCGCAGACAATGCAGATGCACGATGCTCGTCGGCCCGGTCACGAAGTGAGAATGCCCACTCGCGGTAGCAATAAATCCGTCGAGACTTTGCCCAAGCTGGGCCAGGACCAAAGGGGGAGCGGGACGAGCCGCGAGTAGCGGCAGATACATATCCAGACAGACCTGGCGTTCGTCCGACGCGTCAAGGAGTGATCGCCAACCCTGATCGTATCTCAGTATCGGCCGCGCCGCGCGGGTGGCGGCCGGTGTCAGCTTCTCACCGTCAAACGCGAATAGCGCTCCATTTTCTATTTGATCGCCAGCGCGATTCGCAGCGGCCACCGCGCGGATCAGCGGCCATGCCTGTTCGTAAAGATTCGTCATAGACCCTGTTGAAGAATTCGCGGTACGCTGTTGGCGCGTGATCGCAGGGAAACTTCGCAGGGATGCTACCGTACCGGCCAGACGCATACTTGCAAAGACGCTCAACGTGCACGCAATAAACGGTGATCCGGCGCTAGTCGCCATCGAACGCGCCATCCATGAGTTACGTTGTGGGCGGGCTGTGTATTGCTGCGAAACAGACAGTTCCGGCACGGTTCTGCGCGGCATGCTGGTGGCCGCTGCTGAGAGGACATCAGCAGCCTTGTTGGCGCGCGTGGTGGCGCTGGCGGGCGAGGCTGATCCGGCGCTCGCGATCACCAGAGAGCGCGCCGACATCCTGGGTCTTTGCCCATCCACTGACCTGGCGAGCGGCCAGCGCGATGGCGCAGTGTTGAAAGGTCATGCGCTCAGATCGGAATCGGTCGTGGCATGGCTCGCCGGTGCACACCCTGGCAATTCCGAATCGATCGCATCGGGTCGCCGCTTGTCGGTGGAAGCAGGCGACGCATACACCGGCGCTACCCTGAAGCTGGCCAAAAGTGCTCGCTTGTTGCCCGCTGTCTTGATGGTCCCGTCACCGCCGCCGTCGAGCGACGTACTGACGATCACAACCGCTCAGCTTAAGCGGCTCGCTCCGTCGACAAGCCTCGATCTCGAGCGGGTCAGCGAGGCACGGGTTCCTCTCGCGGGTCACGAGGATTGCCGCCTGGTGTTGTTTCGGGACAATCGCGACGCTTCCGAGCATGTCGCGGTGCTGATTGGCTCGCAGCAACACGCGACTGTTCCGGTACGTTTGCATTCCGCGTGTCTGACCGGAGATCTGCTGGCCAGCTTGCGCTGTGAGTGCGGCGATCAGTTGCGAATGGCGGTTGATCAGTTGGCTGCCGTCGGTGGCGGCGTGCTGCTCTATCTTGCACAGGAAGGGCGCGGCATCGGGCTGGCGAACAAGCTCCGCGCCTACAGCTTGCAGGATACGGGAATGGATACCATCGAGGCCGACAGGCACTTGGGCTTCGGCGCGGATGAGCGCAGTTACCTTGCGGCGGCGAGCATGCTCAAGCATTTGGGCATGACGCGTATCAGGCTACTCACCAACAATCTGAACAAGATCGAGGGGCTGAGCAACGCAGGCATCGAAGTGGTGGGCGGTCAACGGCTGATCGGTGCGGTGAGCCGGCACAACGCTCGCTATCTGCATGCCAAGCGCGAACGAGCCGGGCATTTAATGCCCGAGATCAATCTGGACGAGTTCCTCTAGCCTGGTCGCCGGGTTTGTGTCGCAGTGTCGTCAGGGGAGTGCTCCGACACTCGTCAATGAGCGTTGCGAGTTTATCGGCCTGGTAGGACAACAACTGCGCTCCGCGTTCTGCATCTGCCCGAGCTGCATTTCCACAGACGCCGTTCGCGTTGAGGTCCTCGCTCATCCAGCCAAATCCAATGGGCTTTTCCGGACCGAGCAGCTCGTTGCGGGCTGCCATGTCGTGAGTGAGCGCTCTGAAGTCGGCGAGCGCCTGCTGGCGGACCAATTCCGGCCGCAAATGCAACATCAGCGATGTTTCCATTTCGCCGCCATGAATGCCGTGTCTTAACTCCTCTTCTTCGAACAGTGCTGGTGGACTGCCAAAGGAAAAGTAATTCGCGCGCACCACCAGCATTCCCAACTCCTGCCGCAATCGCAGCGCAGCCAGCTGCACGAGCGGGGTGTTCCCGCCGTGAGTATTGAGGATGACGAGCTTGCGCAGGCCGGTTCGCGCAACGCTGCGACCGATCTCCAGCCAAGTGGCGAGCAAGGGTTCCGCCGCGACGCTCAACGTGCCCGCAAACGAAACATGTTCCAGACTGTGGCCGATGGCCACCGGTGGCAGCACGAGCAGGCCTTCCCGCACTCTTTGCATCGTCAAACGCACTAATCCATCGCAGATGATGGCATCCGTGGCGAGCGGCAGGTGCGGCCCATGTTGTTCCACGGCGCTTACTGGCAGCAGCGCAACCGTGTCCTCAGGGTGTAGGTCGAGCAGGTCGCGAGTGGTGCAGTTCTCCCAGTAGCAGGTAGCGATCATCGCGTTAATGTAGCATCACAGCGCACGGATCCGCATTCCATGCGCGACGGCGTACTCCCCTTGCGAGGGCTCTCCAGTGCTCATTCATGAGCACTGATGCAGTGCATCTAGCGCTCAAGGACACTGAGTCCTAACCAGAAAAATTCCGTCGTATGACTGACGACTGGTTGCAGCTGTCCCAGCCAGTTGCTGCGATTGTAGAGCGCCTTCGCAATTAGATGCGTTACGCCGCTTGCTCTCTGAAGTTCGCCACCTGACGTGATCGACGAGTGCAGCGGACGTGAGCTTCAGTGCATTGCCAAGACCAAACGAATCCCGTTCCAGAAACTCAAGCTGTGATTGTTTGGTTCGCTGCCATCTGGAGATCTTTCTGAAGTCGTCGATGTACCAGCGGCTCAGGCTTTTTGGGGGACCGATCCCCAAACTGGCTGCGGGCCAGTTCGCCAGGGCTTTCCAGCGCGACTTCTCGAGCCTTGGCCCATTTCTCCGCGGCGGCGCAATGCATGAAAGTCTTCGCTTCGCTGTGAACCACGAACTTCCCTTTGCGCAAGTGAATCTGGGCCGTGTAGCGCAGCGTCCCATCAGATTTACGGCGCCGCCTGATAGTGGCCATACAATGTCCTGAAATTGGAGGGTACAAGGTATTCTTGTCACCTCTTTGTCCCCTCCGCAACCCACGAATCCCCCCAAATCCGCAGGAATCTCGCACAAACGCCGATGACGGAAAACGCTATAAAACTAGGCACTTTGGACGGAAAACGCAGTGTTTCTCTGGATCGGCGCATCAGCGTTGCCCCGATGATGGACTACACGGATAGACACTGTCGGTATCTGTTGCGGCTGCTGAGTCCGTCGGCTTTGCTGTACACGGAAATGATCACGTCGGCCGCTATCGTCCGGGGTAATGCGACCCGGTTGCTGGCTTTCGATCCTGCAGAGCATCCCGTGGCGTTGCAGTTGGGGGGCAGCGATCCCCGTGAGCTTGCTGATGCGGCGAAAGTCGGGGCAGACGCTGGTTACGATGAGATCAATCTGAATTGCGGTTGTCCCAGCGATCGGGTCAAGAGCGGGCGCTTCGGTGCGTGTCTCATGGGTGAGGCATCACTAGTGGCTGACGGTGTGGCGGCGATGCGCGATGTCGTCGATATTCCTGTCACCGTCAAATGCCGTATCGGCATCGATCCGTCGCCGTCGCCGCAGATGGATGAGTATGAATTTCTTCGCGACTTCGTGGGCACGGTCGCGCGGGCTGGCTGCGACACGTTCGTCGTGCATGCGCGCCGTGCCATCCTGAATGGATTGAGTCCCAAGGAGAACCGCGAGATTCCACCACTGCGCTACGACATAGCCGCGCGACTGTGCGGTGACTTTCCTGCGCTCACGTTTGTTGTGAACGGCGGTGTGCGTACGGTGGAGGAAGTGCGTTCTCACCTGGAGAATTTCGACGGCGCGATGCTGGGGCGCGAGGCCTATCACAATCCCTATGTGCTGGCGCATCTGCACCAGGCGTTGATCGATCCGTCGTGGTCGCTGCCTTCGCGCGAAGCCGTCGTCGAGCAGTACGCGACGTATTGCGGAGCGCGCATCGCAGAAGGGCAGCGACTGCGGACGATGGTGAGGCACATTCAGGGGCTGTATGCGGGACTGCCGAACGTGCGTGCGTGGAGGCGCTTCCTGTCGGAGCAGTCCGCGCAGCCGGCAGCGAACGCGGACGTATTGATCGAAGCACTACGGATCGTTGTCTGATCCGTCATTCCGTCTTCGATTGCAATCGACCGAAGTCTCCCTGTTTCGTGGCCGCGAGCCACGCGGTGACGGCAAACGCGGCCACGGATTGATCGAGCGTCCTGGCGTCGATCTTGGCCAGCGTATCGTTCGCGGTGTGGTGAATGTCGAAGTAGTTCGTCGCGTCGAGGGACAGGTCCAGCACGGGAACACCAGCTTCGCGCAGTGGCCGCAGGTCCGCACCCCCGGATGCGGTGTTCATGCCGCTTTCGAGGTTCAGCGGTTGCAGAACCTTGAGCATCTGTGAGATGGCCGGCAGCGCTTCCGGCGCCACGCGCGAATCGAGTCGCCACACGGGACCCTGGCCGAGATCGGCTTCGAACGCGACCACATGGCGATTCATTTCTTCACCGATCTGACGGGCATATTCGCGTGCGCCAGACAGTCCGAACTCTTCGTTGGCGAACAGCACGACCCGGATGGTGCGTGCGGGTTTGCGTCCGAGCCGACCGATCAATCGCGCGGCCTCCATCACGATGGCCACGCCCGCGCCATCGTCGACGGCACCCGGGCCCACATCCCAGGAGTCGAGGTGTGCGCCGAGCAGCACGACCTCGTCCGCGCGCTCACCGCCGGGAATTTCGCCGATGACATTGGCGGACCATGCCGGCGGCAACTCGCGGGCCGTCGAATGCAGGTGCAGTCGCACGGGTTTACCGGCGTTGACTTGTCGCGCGAGCAGGTCGGCATCAGGATTCGAAACGGCGAACGCCGGAATACGCGGCGCGTCGGCGCGATAGGTGAGGCCGCCTGTGTGCGCGATGCGATCGGGTGACGTGCCGACGGAGCGGATAACCAGCGCCACTGCGCCGAGGTCGGCAGCGATGCTCGGTCCCTGCGAGCGGATGGCCACTGTCGCGCCATAGCCGCTCGCATCGCGCGTGCGCTCCATGCGCTGATCGATGAAGACGATCCGGCCCTTCACGGCATCCGCCGACAAAGCCTTGAGCGCGTCGAGCGATTCCACGCGGACGACGGACGCTTCGATGCCTTCTTCGGCTGTGCCCACGCTGCCGCCGAGAGCCACCGCCACGAGCGGCTGTGGGAATGGCGCGAGAATCGATACTTCCGCTGTACCGCGCACCCAGCGCGGCACCAATACATCCTGTGTGCGGACCTGCGAGAACCCGAGCGTGCCCAATGTGTTCAGCGCCCACCGGACCGCGGCCGTATCGCCCGCGGACCCTGCGAATCGCGGGCCGACCTCCGTGACCAGCGAACTGACGTGCTCGTACGCCCTGGTCCCCTCCGTTGCGCGATCCCGCAGGGTCGCGGCGAGATCAAGATCCCCTTCCGACCAGTCTGCTGACATGACAAGGGCAGGGCACCACAGCGCCAGGCAGGCAAAAAACGCTGCAAAACGTGGAGGAAATTCAACCTTGGCAGTCATCGGGAGAACTCCGGTCGACGTGAACCCCTTCGGACGGGCGAGCTTATGTAGCGTTGTGTATATAATGCCAGCGCTTTCCGGCGATGTGCCGGGCAGTCCCGGCAGAGCCCGCTGTAGCGGCACAGGGCACGCCACTCCGGAGGAGTGCATTGCCGGTAATACGAACGATGGATCGGTCCGTTGCGATATCGCCATGGACCCCGGCGCGGATCCGCTGAGATTGAGCATCAAGAGGTCATGGGCAAAGACATCGAACTGGCCATTCTGTTCGCCGATGTCGTCGGCAGCACCCGGATCTATGAAGTCATGGGCGACCTGCGCGCGCGCGACATGGTGCTGACCTGCGTGGAGATCATGCGCTCGGCCACGGAACAGAATCACGGCACCGTGATCAAGACCATCGGCGATGAGATCATGGCGACGTTCCCCACGCCGAACGATGCGGTGAATGCGGCCAGCCGCATGCAGCACGATATCCGCACGCACTCAGGTCTCAAGGTCGAAGGTCAGTCCATCGCGATTCGCATCGGTGGGCACTTTGGTCCGGTGGTCCTCGAGAATCGCGATATTTTCGGTGCGGCCGTCCATACCGCGAATCGCATGACCAGCCAGGCGAAGGCCGGCCAGGTCATGATCACGAGCGCGATGGTCAGCCGGCTCGCGCCCGAGTGGCGCTCCTCGGTCCGGCAGATCGATGTGGCCACGCTGAAGGGCAAGACCAGCGAAGACGAGCTGTACGAAGTGCTGTGGCAGAAGGAAGACGCCACCAGCATGCTGCCCGCGATCGCGCTGAGTGCCGCGGTTTCGCGCGAAAAGCATCGCCCGCGGCGTCTGAATCTCAAATTCCTTGGGCAGGATCTCGTCGTCGACGATACCCACAGCAACATCACCATCGGCCGTGCCGAAGAGAACGATGTCGTCGTGAAGGGCAACCTGATCTCGCGCCTGCACGCGCGTATCGAGTTCAGCCGGGGCAAGTTCCTGCTGGTGGACCAGAGCACGAACGGGACGTTCGTCACCACGAAGGAGGGCGAGGAAGCCTTCGTTCGCCGCGACAGCATGCAGCTCAAGAGTGAAGGGATGATCGGGTTCGGCCGGGTGCCGGAAAACGGCTCGCCGCTGACGCTGCGGTACAGCTGCGAAGAGTAGGCTCTAGGGTCTAGCCCGGGCAGGAAGTGACCCGACAAGCCCGGCGAAGGTAACGCTCTGTCTCTTCAGGTCCAGGTAGCGCTGATCAAGTCGTCATCCTCGCGTAGGCGGGGATCCATCTTCCTGCTTCAAGTGGATACTGACCAACGGAAATCCCTGTGAGGCTGCCTGCGCGGCAACGACTAGAGAAGGGGCTTGATCAGCGTTTACCTGGCCCCTAGCCCCTGGCCCCTTCTTCCTTACCCCAGTCTCGCCGCCACGCTGCGCTGCTCTTCGCGCAGCTTCTCTGGCACGTGCTCCTGGAACTCATCGAGGTACTTGCCGATTGCCTCGATCTCCTGGCGCCAGGCCGGTACATCGACGGAAAGCAGTGTGCGCAGTGTGTCCTCGTCGATGTCGATGCCGTCGACGTTCAGATCGTCGGGGGAGGGCAGGTAGCCGATGGGCGACTCGATCGCTTCGGTCTTGCCGTCGCAGCGATTCGCAACCCACTGCAGCACGCGCAGGTTTTCGCCGTAACCCGGCCACATGAACTTGCCGTTCTTGTCCTGGCGGAACCAGTTGACGTGGAAGATGCGCGGCAGCGTGCTGGTCTTGCTCTCCAGCGACAGCCAGTGTTTCCAGTAGTCGCCGAAGTTGTAGCCGCAGAATGGTTTCATGGCCATGGAATCGCGGCGCACGACACCCATCTGGCCGACCGCGGCCGCAGTCGTTTCGGAAGCCATGCCGGCGCCGACCAGCACGCCATGCGACCAGCTGCGGGCTTCATAGACGAGCGGTGCGACTTCACGCCGGCGGCCGCCGAACAGGATCGCGGAGATCGGCACGCCATCAGGCGCTTCTGCCAGCGAGGAGTAAATCGGGTTCTGCCTGGCCGATACGGTGAAGCGCGAATTCGGATGCGCCGCCGCGCCCTGACCGGAGTAGGGCTTGCCCTGCCAGTCGGTGGCAGGAGTGCCGCTTTCCATGCCTTCCCACCAGGGCTGGTTGTCCGCGGTCAGTGCGACGTTCGTGAAAATCGTGTCGCGCTGAATCATGTCGTAGGCGTTCTTGTTGGTCTTGCGGTTCGTGCCAGGCACGACGCCGAAGTAACCGGCCTCCGGATTGATGGCGCGCAGCTGGCCATCCTTGCCGACCTGCATCCAGCAGATGTCATCGCCGACGGTCCAGATCTTCCAGCCCGGCATCGATTCCGGCGGCACGAGCATCGCCAGATTCGTCTTGCCGCAGGCTGATGGGAACGCGCCAGCGATATAGTGCGTGTGGCCTTCGGGGCTCTGGATGCCCATGATGAGCATGTGCTCGGCCAGCCAGCCTTCATCGCGCGCCTGCCAGCTGGCAATGCGCAGCGCATGACATTTCTTGCCGAGCAGCGCGTTGCCGCCGTAGCCCGAGCCCACGCTCTTGATCGAGAGTTCTTCGGGGAAGTGCATGATGAAGCGACGCTCGGGATCGAGATCGCCGATCGAATGCAGGCCTTTCACGAACGTGCCCTCGCGCTCGATGCGTCGCAGCGCCTCTTCGCCCATGCGCGTCATGATGCGCATGTTCGCGACGACGTAAGGACTGTCGGTGATCTCCACGCCGCAGCGCGAGTAGGGCGAGTCGATGGGGCCCATGCAGTACGGAATCACGTACATGGTGCGGCCGCGCATCGCGCCTTCGAACAGTGCGTCGATCTTGCGGTGCGCCTCCGCAGGATCCATCCAGATATTGTTGGGGCCGGCGTCCTCGCGCGAGCGCGTGCAGACGAACGTCAGGTGTTCGACGCGTGCGACGTCGGAAGGATTCGAGCGGTGCAGGTAGCAGTTCGGGTGGGTAGTGGGGTTCAGCTTGATAAGATCGCCGCTGGCGAGCATCACCTCGATCAGGCCAGCGTTCTCGGCGTCCGACCCGGTGCACCAATGGATTGAATCAGGCCTGGTCAGTCGTGCGATCTCTTCTACCCAACCATTCAGCGACGCATTCATGCTCATCTCGACGCAAACCTCCGACGGTGGCCGCCTGACAGACGGATCTGCAGGCCGCAAGAAAAAACCGGGAGTGGGAGTATACCGGGCGTCCACGCTGTCGTTGAACCTTTACTGACCTCCTACAATCGTCGTTATGTTCATGATTCTTCAGCCCGCATGTTCCTCCGAGCCGCCCCGGCCTGCAGTTCCGGGATCGCCATGATCCAGGGATTACGTGACACCGCGTTGTTCGACCGCCTGCAGATCGGCATGCGTTGCGTGGGCCTGGGACTTTTTGCCCTGTGCACCACTTTTCGGGCGACTGCTGCGGACGAGGTCGAAGTCACGCTGGTGGCCGAGGTGCGAGAGGAAGTGCCGGCCCCTGGCGGTCGGCGCATCGTACGCCTCGTTCCAGCCAGGACGCTGGAGCAGGGGCAGGAAATTTTCTACACCGTCCGCATCCGCAATCCCGCCAGCGTTGCCGCGAAGAATGTCGAGGTCGTGCAGCTCGTTCCCGAAAACACTCACTACGTGTCCGGGTCGGCGACCGGACCGGGTGTCGAAGTCAGCGTCTCTGCCGATGGCGGGCGGACCTTTGGCAAGGAAGGGCAGCTCACGGTCGTGGATCAGTCGGCCATCGCGCTGATGGAGGCCACGACCATCGATCCTGCAGCGCTCACGCGTCCCGCAAGGCCACAGGACTACACGCACATTCGTTGGCGTCTGCGTAATGCACTCGCCCCAGGCGCTGTTGCATTGGCGCGCTTCCGGGCGGTATTCCGCTGATGCACGACTGGGAAGAAATCTTCGGCGCAGACGGCCCTCTCGCGCGCTCGGTGCCCGGGTTCACGACGCGGCCCGAGCAGATTGCGATGGCTCAGGAGGTGTCCAGCGCGCTGCGCGCGGGTGGACGCCTGATCGTCGAAGCCGGCACCGGCACGGGAAAAACCTACGCATACCTGGTGCCGGTGCTGCTGTCGCGCAAGCGCGTGATCGTGTCGACGGGGACTCGCACGCTGCAGGATCAGCTGTTCCGCCGCGATCTGCCGACCGTCACAGGGGCGCTCGGTCTGCCGGTGCGGGTGGCGCTGTTGAAAGGGCGCACCAATTATCTGTGTCTGCACCGGCTCGAGCTCGCGGAACAGCAGGCGGTCGCGCGCGGACTGCGCCGCGAAGTCGCGACCGCGCTGCCCTACGTGCGCGACTGGGCCCAGATCACGCGCAACGGCGATATCGCGGAACTCGCGCGGTTCAGCGAATCCGAACCGGTGTGGCCGTGGGTTACGTCGAATCGCGATAACTGCCTCGGTGCGGAATGCAGCTTCTTCGATCGCTGTCACGTGATGAAGGCGCGGCGTGAAGCGCAGGCCTCCGATGTCGTCGTCGTGAACCATCATTTGCTGATGGCCGATCTGGTGCTCAAGGAGGAGGGCTTCGGCGATCTGTTGCCGGGGGCCGATGCCATCGTCATCGACGAGGCGCACCAATTGCCGGATGTCGCGTCAGCGTTCCTCGGCTTTGCCGTATCGGGCTGGCAGCTGCAGGCCCTGGCGCGCGATCTTGCGATCGAACTCGTGGCCAGTGCGACGCAGATCGATATCGCATCTTCGTTCGCACAGACACTCGAGCGACGCATCATCGATCTGCAGGACGCGCTCGGTACCGGTCAGCAGCGTCATGAATCCGGGCACTGGCCGAACGGAGTGATCGAATCCCTCGAGGCCTTGCAGTTTTCGCTCGGCGATCTCAACAAGGCGCTGGCCAATGTTCCGGCCGATCAGCCGGGGCTGGCATCGGTGCGCCGCCGCGCAGCGGATCTCGGTGCGCGGATGAGTCTGTTACTCGAACACGGGGATGAAGCAGCCGCGGCCAGCGTGCGTTGGGCGCAAGTGAATCGCAACGGCATTTCCTTTCACTACGTACCCGTCGATGTGGCCGAACAATTGGGCGACTTGA
This sequence comes from Povalibacter sp., assembly GCF_036520495.1. GTDB lineage: Bacteria > Pseudomonadota > Gammaproteobacteria > Steroidobacterales > Steroidobacteraceae > Steroidobacter. The sequence goes on from NZ_DATDJO010000050.1 coordinate 18,917, forward strand.
TCGGTACGCACTCGAGTGCCTGGATCTGCACGTCCGCAACGCTGGCCGTCGGTGATGACTTCAATCACTTCATCCGTCGCGTCGGAATCGTCGAACCCGCGACGGCCAAGTTCGGCAGCCCGTTCGATTTCCAGCAGCAGGCGCTGTTGTACCTGCCCCAGGGGATCGATCCGCCGTCATCGTCCAGGCACACGCGCCAGGTAGTGGATGCCGCGTTGCCGGTGCTGCAGGCCAGTGGCGGGCGTGCGTTCCTGCTCTTCACGAGTCATCGCGCGTTACGCGAGGCGGCGGACGTGCTGCAGCAGCGACTGGGTTCGACTGCGCCGTATCCGATCCTGGTGCAGGGCGATGCCCCACGCGAGATTCTGCTCAAACGTTTTCGCGAGCTGGGTAACGCGGTGCTGCTGGGCACGAGCAGCTTCTGGGAAGGCATCGATGTCAAGGGTGCTGCGCTGTCGGTCGTCGTGATCGACAAGTTGCCGTTTGCGGTGCCCGACGATCCGGTGCTCAAGGCGCGTCTTGCCGCCATCGAGCGTCGCGGCGGCAATGCATTTTTCGAAGAGCAGGTGCCGCAAGCCGTCATCGCCTTGAAGCAGGGTGTCGGACGGCTGATTCGCGATCGCGATGATTTCGGCGTCATCATGCTCTGCGATCAGCGCGTGCGTTCGCGTGCGTATGGGCGCATCTTTCTGCAGAGCCTGCCGGCGATGCCGGTCACGACGCAGTTGCCCGAAGTGACCGGGTTCCTGACGACGCGCCTGGCCGAGATCGGGTTGATTGTTCCAATGACGAAGAGTGGTTCATGAAAGTTCTTGCCATCGACACGGCCACGGAGCGTTGCTCGGTGGCGTTGCGCATCGACGGACAGACGATCGATCGCGTGATCGATACGCCGCGTGGACATGCCGACATGATTCTGCCGCTGGTGCGCGATGTGCTGGCCGAGGGCGGGGTGCAACTCGCCGAACTGGATGGAATCGCTTACGGCCGCGGGCCGGGGGGCTTCACCGGAGTACGCATCGCCATTGGCGTCGTGCAGGGACTGGCGTTCGGCGCCGGACTCACGACCGTCGGAGTTTCCAATCTGGCCGCCGTGGCGCAGCAGGTGGCCCGGATCGGCGAACGCACACTGGTGTGCATGGATGCCCGGATGAACGAAGTCTACTGGGGTCTCTACGACTGCGCCGATGACGGATTGGTCGTCGGCGTCGGCATCGAGAGCGTCGCGGCTCCTGCGTCCGTGAGCATCGCTATCGGTAATGTCATGCGCGCTGCCGGCAGCGGCTTTGCTGCCTATCCGGAACTCGCACAGAGGTTTTCCGACCTGTCGCCGGTCCATGCATTGCCGCGCGCAATGGAAATCGCTCTGCTGGGCGAGGCATCCTTATTGAGAGGAGAGGGCCGGCCGGCGCATGAAGCGCAACCGGTGTACCTGCGTGACAACGTGGCGATCGCCAAGAAGTGACATGTGACAGGAGTGCGGTATTCACCGTAGGGGCTGCGGCCTTCATCGGACTGTAACAATCGATTGCTGTAATGTTGCAGACAAACGACCCCGCTCATCTCGTTGAATTGCTTTAATTCATGGCAGCCAGACAGATTCTGATCGTTGAAGACGAACGCCCGATCCGGGAAATGATTGCGTTCGGATTACGCCGCAGCGGCTTCGAAGTCCGCGAGGCGGCCGATGTCAGTGCTGCACGGGCGAGCATCGCCGATCGCCGGCCCGACCTGGTTCTGGTGGACTGGATGCTGCCCGAAATGAGCGGGCTCGAACTCACGCGGGCGTTGAAGCGTGACAAGGAAACGCAGGAAGTGCCGGTCATCATGCTCACGGCGCGTGCGGATGAGCAGGACAAGGTGCTGGCTCTGGACGGCGGCGCTGACGACTACGTCACCAAGCCCTTCTCGCCGCGCGAACTGCTGGCGCGGATCAATGCGGTGCTGCGTCGTTCAGCGACCGGCAGCGCGGAAGAAGTGATCGACGCCGAAGGACTCGTACTGGATGCAGGCAGTCACCGGGTCACGGTCGGCGAGCGCACGGTACAGCTCGGTCCCACCGAGTATCGCCTGCTGTCGTTCTTCATGACCCACGCGGAACGGGTGTACAGTCGCACGCAGCTCCTCGACCGGGTATGGGGCGGCAATGTTTATGTGGAAGAGCGGACCGTCGATGTGCATATTCGCCGCCTGCGCAAGGCACTCGAGGCCTTCAACTACGATCGCTTCATCCAGACAGTGCGCGGTTCCGGTTACAGGTTCTCGACGCGCGCGGAGTAGCGCGTGAAATTATTCAGCCGAGTGTCCTCCGCCGGCTGGCAGGCGGCCACGCGATTCGCCATTGCCATTGTGCTGGCATCACTGGTCGGACTCATCATCGGGCGCACCTGGATGGTGCTGGCGCTGGTGCTTGGCGTTTACCTGCTCGTCCAGTTCTGGAATCTGCTGCGTCTCGAACGCTGGCTGTCGCATCGTCGCGTCGAACTGCCGCCCGATATCAGCGGTCCCTGGGGCGAGGTCATTGCCATCGTCGACCGTCTCTATCGTCGCAAGAACTATCATCGTGCGCAGGTCACGGGTCTGCTGCGCGAATTCCGCCGCCTGACGACGGCGATGCCGGAAGGGGCAATCCTGCTGGGGTCCGAACACGAGATCCTCTGGTTCAACGGTCGTGCGGCCGGCTGGCTCAACCTGCATCGCAAGCGCGATGTCGGTATCCGCATCGAGAATCTGATCCGGCACCCGGCCTTCGTCGAATATCTCAAGCACGGCCGGCCTGTCGATGGGGTGGTCGTGTACGAGCCGGTCGACGGTGGTCATTATCTGTCAATCACCGTGGTGCGGACGCGGGGATCGCAGCGTCAGTTGCTGATCGTGCGCGATGTCAGTCGCGAAATGCGCATTGAGTCGATCCGCAAGGACTTCGTGGCGAACGCATCGCACGAATTACGTTCGCCGCTGACGGTGATCTCCGGATATCTCGATGCGTTGTCGGACGACCAGAGCCTCGATCCGGCGTGGCACTCGCCGGTGCTCGAAATGCGCCGCCAGGCGGAGCGCATGAGCAGCATCATCAGCGATCTGCTGGAGCTGTCGAAGCTGGAGTCGGGGGATCGTCGCCATATCGAGCGCCCCGTGGATGTGGGCGGCATGCTGTCGCTCCTGCGGCGGGAAGCGACCTCGGCAGAGCAGGGTTCGCATTCGGTGACATTGCAAGCCGATGAAGATCATTGGCTGCTCGGCGCCGAGAGCGAGATCCATTCGATCGTGTCCAATCTGGTGTCGAATGCGGTGAAGTACACGCCGCCCGGCGGTGAGATATCGCTGCGCTGGTGGGTGGACAAGGACGGCGGCCATGTCAGCGTGCGTGACACGGGTGTAGGCATCGCCGAGGAGCACATCCCGCGGCTCACCGAACGCTTCTATCGTGTCGATTCCGGCCGTTCGCGCGAGATGGGAGGATCCGGATTGGGTCTGGCCATCGTCAGGCATGCTTTGAACCGGCACGAAGCCACGCTCAACATCGAAAGCGTCGAAGGCAAGGGAAGCACGTTCACCTGTCACTTTCCGCCGCATCGCGTGATCTCGCGCGCGGCCGTCGAGCAAGCGGCGGCACTCCAGGCCTGAGGTCAATGGCGCGACTCAAGCGCGTGCGCGCATTGCAGATCCAGGATCGAGAAATTCCCCGTGGAGATCGTGGATCCGTCTCCGCTGGCTTAACCAAGCGCAGTTGAGTCTTCGAGATGCGTTTGCGAGGACGCGCCGATACGAGTAAATCCAATCGCAACGTGACGGCAACATGACTGCAATGTTGGCTTCCCAGACTACACAAATCATTCCTGGTGTCGTCTTGGGAGGCGGATTAGATGAGAGCTTTCAATTGGGTCGTTGCAGGTGCAGTGGCGGTGGCTCTGGCGGGATGTGGCGCGGATGAAATTTCTTCGGCGGGCAGTGCGGGCAACGTCACCATCACCAATCCGCCTGCGACCAATCCAACGCCTGCGCCGGATCCGGATCCGCAAGGTGTGGAGCCCGCCAACGGCTGTCCCACGATCGCTGATCCGGCAGGCCTGAGAGACGACGGCACCATCACCGGACCGACGGGGACCTATCGCGTCTGCGCGTTGCCGAATCGACTGAATGTCAGTGTCACGCTGAACCGCGTTCCCGGTCTGTTGTATGCGCTGGACGGCCGTGTCGATGTTGGAGTCGATCGCGGCGCCGCACCGACCGCCGATGCGCCCGTCGTCCTGACCATCCAGCCAGGTGTCGTGGTCTTCGCGAAGACAGGCGTGTCGTGGCTGGCGGTGAACCGCGGCAACCGTATCCAGGCGGCCGGTACGGCGACGCAGCCGATCGTGTTCACCAGTCGCGACAACGTGCTGGGTCTGACCAACGATGACGCCCAGGGTCAATGGGGTGGTGTCGTATTGCTGGGTCGCGCGCCCATCACGGATTGCACGGTTGCTCCGGCGGCGACACCGGGAACAGTCAATTGCGAGCGGCAGACCGAAGGTTCGGTGGATCCTGCTTACTACGGCGGCGCGACGCCCAACGACAACAGCGGCACGATCCGTTACGTGCAGATCCGTTACTCCGGCTATGTTCTTTCCGGCAACAGCGAACTGCAGTCGCTGACGCTCGGAGGCGCAGGCAGCGGCACGACGATCGAATACTTCCAATCCCACAACAGCTCCGACGACGGCTTCGAAAATTTCGGCGGCACTGCGCCCATGCGCCGCGTCGTCGTGACCGGCGCGGATGACGACGGCCTCGACCTCGATGTCGGTTACAAGGGCACGATCCAGTACGTGATCGCGGTCCAGAAGACCTCCGGCGCTGCGGACTCCATGATCGAGCTCGACTCCGCCAACGCGCTCGAGGATCAGACGCCGCGCACACACCTGAAGCTCGCCAACTTCACCGTCGTCCATCGTAATCCGGCGAGCGGCAACAACGCCGCCATGCTGTTCCGCGGCAAGGCGGATGCGACTCTGGTGAATGGTGTGGTGACCAGCCCGATGGCGTGCCTGCGCCTGAATGGCAGCAACATCCTGACGGCCGATGCTGCTACGGAAAAGGCGGGCCCGCCGCTGTTCCAGTCCGTTGTCATGCAGTGTGCCGCAGCGCCGTTCGTCGGTTCGGGCGGTGTCACGGCTCAGCAGGTGGCGGATACCTTCAGCGCGGGCACCAGCGTCAGTGCTGCGTTCACGGCGACGCTGACCAATACCTTCGTCAATGGTGCAAGCGAGGCAGCGGCGGTGGCCGCGGATCCCAAGCTCGTGGATGCCGCGTTCGACACGACCAACTACGTCGGCGCCGTCAAGGATGCCAATGACACGTGGTACGCAGGCTGGACCTGCAACTCGGTGATCGCGAACTTCGGTTCGACCAGCACGGCTTGCACGTCGCTGCCATCGCTCGCGCAGTAACAGCAACTCCGCGTGCGGCGAGTCGCAACCGTCGTGACTCGCCGCGCGTGGCGCTCGAACAATCCGGAAAAGCAGCAGGAATACACATGGCCAAACCACGCACCTGGGGCTTGGTGCTCGCCGCCACCGCGTTCTCCACCCATGCATTCGCTCAGGCGCCCGTCGAGGTCAATGCCTCGCAGTCGGCAGAAGCAACGCTGGCGTCTACGCGAGAGCCTGCGGCGGCGAACTCAGTCGACGTTTCCATGCCCGGCGGCATTCCCGGGGTCGTGGTGGTGGGTCGCCGCGAGCGCGATGTGCAGCGGGAAACGACGCAGGTCATCACGGTGCTGTCGCAGGACGATATCGCCAGAACGGGCGAAGGCGACATCGCGGGTGCGCTCGGACGCGTCACCGGGCTGAGCGTGGTTGGCGGCGGATTCGTCTACGTGCGTGGCCTGGGTGACCGTTATTCGCTGGCGCTGCTGAATGGTTCGCCATTGCCTAGCCCTGAGCCCATGCGTCGCGCTGTGCCGCTCAACCTGTTCCCGACGGACGTGGTGGCGTCCTCGCTGGTGCAGAAAACCTATTCACCGAACTTCCCTGGCGAATTCGGTGGTGGCGTTATCAATCTGACCACTCTGGCCATACCGACGGCGCCGTTCCTCGATGTGAATCTTGGTGTCAGCGGCGACACCGAGACGACGGGGCAGCTTGGCTACGACTACTACGGCAACAAACGTGACTGGACCGGGTACGGCAATCGCGACACGCCAGCGGCGCTCGCGGAGTTCTTCGCGAGCGGACAGCGTCTGAGTTCGGGTACCGTGGATTCCGGTGCCATTGCCGGGCAGTTGGTCAGTCGCAGTAACGGTCTGGTGCAGACGGTCGGTGAAATTCCAGCGAATTTCTCCGGGAAGATCACTGCCGGCGACGCCTGGCAGTTCGACGAGTCCGAGCTTGGAGTCATCGCCACGGCCGGATTCAGTAACGGCTGGCGTACCCGCGACAACATCGAGCAGACGCCTGCCAGCTTCGATCTGTCCGGACTCGACCATGACTACCGCAAGGTCTCGACCGAGAACCAGGCCGTCGCCAATGCGCTGTTGGGCCTCGGCTATGAGTTCGGCGAGGGCCACACGCTGCGCTGGACCAACCTTTACATCCACGACACGCTCAAGCGCACGAGTCTGGCGGAAGGTAAACAGAACAGTCAGGCGCTCGGCCAGGACTTCCGCGAGCAAACCACGGCGCTGTACGAACGCGAGTTGCTGAGCACGCAACTGACGGGCGGCTTCAACCTGGATCCGGTGAAGGTCAGCACCCGGGCGTCGTATTCGACGTCGAAGCGCGAAGCGCCGTACGAACTGGGCATCGGCTATGTGCGCACGAACCAGGCAGCGAGTCCTTATGGCGGCTATTTCATCAATCGTCTCGACAACGGCCAGAGCGGCTTTGCGGAGATCGCATTCTCCGACCTGCAGGAAGACCTGTGGTCGGCCGGAGTGGATCTCACCGCGCAGCTCATGCCGCGACTGGTGCTGTCCGGAGGACTGGATATTGCGGATACGCAGCGCGACTCGACACGGCGCGCGTTCCAGATCGTGGCGCCGTCGAGCTTCCCGAGCGGCGTCGGGATGCTGCGGCCGGATTATCTGCTCAGCGCGGGAATCATCGACTTCTACGACATCGGACTGGTCGAGACGACGGAGACCGATCCCGCCTTTGCCGCCAGACTTCGCACCGAGGCGGCCTATGCCCAGGTGCAGGCGGAAGTGGCCGTCGGGCTCGAACTCAGCGTCGGTGCGCGCTATGAGCAGGGTGAGCAGGACGTTCGCCCGCTGCAGGTGTTCGACACTCTGACGAATTCCGGTGCGTCGACCAATATCGCGAACGACTACCTGCTGCCGGCGGCGACGCTCACCTACAGGTTCCGCGACGACATGCAGATGCGCCTGCATGCATCGAAAACCGTCGCGCGACCGCAGTTCCGTGAGCTGATGTTCCAGCGGTACTACGATCCGGAGGCCAATCGCACCTATCGCGGCAATCCGCTGCTGACGGACAGCGAATTCGTCAATGCCGAAGCGCGCTACGAATGGTACTTCGCGCCCGAGCAACGCTTCTCCGTCGCCGGGTTCTACAAGGAAATCGATCAGCCAATCGAAACGTTCACCGGCTTCAACGACAACACCACCGAAACCAGCTTCGCCAACGCGCCGCAAGCCGTGCTCTACGGCGCAGAACTGGAAGTGCAGAAGTATTTCCCGCTCGATGAACGGTTCGGCAGCGGGATCCTCGGCTCGCGCCGTGCGGTGGTGATCGCCAACTACACCTACACCAACTCGCAGATCAACGTCGAAGCGGGCGATACGGTGAGCGTGTTCGGCACGGCGACGCAGCCGGCGAGCCATTTCTTCGTCGACGGCTCACCGCTGACGGGCCAGTCGGACCATATCGTCAACCTGCAGTTCGGGCTGGAGAGTCCTGGCCGGTTGTCGCAGCAGACGATCCTGCTGTCGTATGCGAGCGATCGGGTGACGAGCCGCGGCCCCTCGGGAATGCCGGACTTCTACGAATCGACTGGCTTGCGAGTGGATCTCGTAGCGCGCGAAGCGCTGCGCCTGTTCAACACCGACATGGAGTTCAAGCTGGAAGCACGCAATATTTTCGGCGAAGGCTACGAAGAGTTTCAGGAGCGCGGCGAAAACACCGTCTACTACAATCGCTACGATGTGGGCACGACGATCTCTGCATCGGTCACGGTGGCCTTCTGATATCGGCAATGCGGTGATGGGCAGGGCGGTGGGATGCCTGGCATCACCCCCCATGAGCCGATAAAGCAGTGATGCATCCGCGTATCTCCTGTGGGTCCGACTCGCGTATTTCCTGTGGGTCCGACTTTAGTCGGACATCCGGATCTCCAGACCTGTCCGGCTGAAGTCGGACCCCTCAGCAGAGAATATGATGCGCGCTCATCCAGTGCCCGCGAGTGATCCAGCGTCTGAAGTGTGACGGCAGGATGACATCACGCTTGCGGTGGCGCAGTTCCTGGCGAAAGCGGCGGCATTTGTCGATGCATGTCGGGAGCACCGCAGCCACCATCAACAGCGACCTTAACGAGTTCGTCATCCCGCGTTCACGAGGGCAGCATGAACACATGCAAATCCTCGCCGACTGCAATCTCTCTGTAACAGTGCGCCGGTATAAAACCGGTCATCGGCCCGCCGCAGCTTCAAGACCAACGTTGGCGGGCGTACTCACTAACACGGGAGTTCATGACGTGAAGAACATGCTGATTGCTACCGCAGTCACGGTTGCCCTGTTGCAGCTGCCGGCCGGCGCCTTCGCCGCCAGCGCGGACGATCTGGGTCAGATTCGCGAACAACTGCAGACGCTCATGCAGCGGGTCGACAGGCTGGAGCAGGAGAATACCGAGCTCAAGTCCGAGAACCAGACGCTCAAGGCCCAGGATGATTATCTCAAGGCCGAAACCAAGGGCCTGCGCAAGGATACGGCGACGCTGCAATCGGACGCCGGGAAAGTGAAGGGCGCAGACTGGGCTGGTCGTATCAGTGCCAAGGGTGACCTGCGCTATCGCTACGAGTGGATCGAAGATCCCACGCGCAAGGGTGTCGTGGCGGGATTGCAGGGTTTCAACGACGAGCAACAGACCCGTCAGCGGATCCGGGCACGGCTGGGCTTCGATGCCAGAGTCACGGATTCCCTGCTGGTCGGATTGCAGGTGGCGACGGGCGGCGAAGACCCGCGTTCCTCCAATCAGACACTGGGCGGCGTCAACTCGCGCAAGGCGATCGGCTTCGATCTCGCCTATTTCGACTGGAAGTTCGCCGACTGGGGCAATCTGCTCGGCGGCAAGATGAAGTATCCGTTCGTGCGTCCGGGACAGAGCCTGTTCTACGACAACGACGTGAATCCCGAAGGGCTGGCGATGCAGTTCAGTCGCGGCATGTTCTTCGGCAGCGCGTTCGGCTTCCTCATCGAGGAGCGCAACAATGCAGCCCGTTCTTCGAGTTCGAGTTCCGGCACACCGCCGGTGACGATCACGTCACTCACGAACTGCATCGCCGACGCCGGTCGTACGTGCAGCAAGGATATCTACACGCTGGGTGCCCAGTTCGGCATACGGATGCCCGTGGGCGCATCCACCCTGGTGGCCGGTGTCGGTTATTCGGATCTCAGGAACGGCCAGGGCCAGCGGCCCTTCTTCAACGCGAATGCCAATGGCAACACGTTGACCGGTCCGTTCAGCGGTCTCGCCCATGATTTCAATATCATCGAGGGCTTCGCCGAGTTCAACTCCCAGATCGGCGCGCTGCCGCTGCAGGTGTGGGCCAACTACGCACAGAACCAGGATCCCGACGATCTGAACACCGCATGGGCAGCAGGGGTGTTGTTCGGTAAAGCCAGCAACTACCACACCTGGGAAGCGGGCGTCCTGTACGAGGTTCTGGGGAAGGATGCGTTGTTCGCTCAGGTCGTGGACTCGGATTTCGGCGATGGCACGACGGACACCCAGGGTTGGGTACTGCGCGCCGGATATGCCCCGTGGAAGAACGTGTCGCTCAACGCGACGTACTTCCTCAATCAGCGCTTCGTCGATGTGCCGGTCAACGCGGTCTTTGGCACCAAGACCGACTACGATCGCCTGCAGATCGACTTCAACCTGAAGTTCTGATCGTTGAGAATTTCACACGGGGATCACGCGGGCACGGGGCGACGAAGAGATTCTATCGACGGATCTTTCCCTCCCCGTGCTCTCGTCCCGCGGCATTTCCCCGTGGGATTTGCGGTGGTCGCTTTCGATCGTGTCCCCCGTGGAGTTCTTCTTTTCCTGTCGCGCTTGCGGCCGCAAGTTGCGACGGGTATACAAGACTCAAGTCGCCTACAGCCGGTTGTGTCATGGAAAAAGCCGATCTCTCGCATCACATTCTCAGTCGTTACAACGATGACCTCGAACGCGTTCGTACCAACGTGTTGCAGATGGGCGGGCTCGTCGAAGAGCAGCTGAAGCTGGCAGTCGAGGCGCTGGTCGAGGGCGACAGCCGGCTCGGCGAACAGGTCGCGCACGGCGATGTGAAAGTCAACGCGATGGAAGTCGCGATCGACGATGACTGCAGCCGCATCCTGGCCACGCGCAGCCCGGCCGCATCCGACCTGCGATTGATCGTCGCGGTCATCAAGACCATCACCGACCTCGAGCGTATCGGCGACGAGGCCGAGAAGATCGGGTACATCGGTTCCAGGCTTGCGGCCGTCGAACGTCCCGCCGATCGCTATCGTGAGATCAAGCACCTCGGCCGTCTCGTCGGCGACATGGTGCACGAAGCCCTCGATGCCTTCGCCCGTCTCGACGCCGAAGGCGCCGTGGCCATTGCCAAGAAGGACCGGCTGGTCGATGAGGAATACGAAGCGATCCAGCGCCAGGTCATCACGTTCATGATGGAAGATCCGCGCACCATCCGCCGCGCGCTGGATGTGCTGTGGGTCGCCCGGGCGCTCGAACGTATCGGCGATCACGCCAAGAACGTGTGCGAGTACGTCGTCTACATGGTCTACGGCAAGGACATCCGGCACGTGTCGCTGGAAGACGTCGAAAAGCAGATGCAGTCGCGTAGCCAGCGCGCTGCGGATTCTGGTCGCTAGTGGCAATGCTGCTTGCCTGAGCGTGTGCGCGCATTCCAGATCCTGAAGACCGGGGAAATCTTCGGTTCTGCCTCGCCGGCGCTTATTGCAGCGCTTACGGAGAGGAGGGGTGCTGGCGGACGGGAAGACGATCCCGATAGACTCGCCGCATGATGTCACTGCCTGTATCGCGCCGCGTCGGCAACTCCCTCGGTTTCCTGTTCTGCGCATGCCTGATGGGCTATGCGCTCTATGCGCAGTACGTGCTCGGCCTCGAGCCGTGTCCGTTGTGCATCTTTCAGCGCGTGGCCGTCATCAGCGTCGGGGTGCTGTTCCTGATCGCGGCACTGCATAACCCTGGGCGGACGGGCGCGCGCTGGTATGGGGGGCTGCTCCTGTTCGCCGTGCTGGCGGGCAGTCTCATCTGCATCAGGCATCTGTGGATTCAGGCTCAGCCACCCGGAACGGTCGCGGCCTGCGGCGCCAGCCTCGACTACCTGATGGACATCATGCCGGTGACCGACGTGATCACGAAGGTGCTCACGGGCTCGGGCGAGTGCGGCAAGGTCGACTGGACGCTGCTCGGGCTGTCCATGCCCTGGTGGGTGCTGTTGTCGTTGCTCGCCGCTGGCGTGTGGGCGGCGCTCGTGAATCTGCGCCCGGTGGCCGGCAACAACTGAAATTCAGCCGGAAATCTTCATCCATCCCGAATCGGACGCCAGTACCAACTCTGTGGTTACCGGCCTCCAGCGCGGAGTGACGAGGACGCTGCCCTCGTCACTTCTTTCCGAGCAACAGCTCCATCGTGCGTTCGTACGTCGATGTCAGCGTGTCGACATCGGCGATCCGCACGTTCTCATTCACCTTGTGAATCGTGGCGTTGATCACGCCGAGTTCGACCACCTGCGCGCCCGTCGGGGCGATGAAGCGGCCGTCGGACGTACCGCCCGTGGTCGACATCTGCGGCGAACGGCCCGTGTTCTCTTTCACAGCGATGCGAACGGCATCTGACAGCACACCCGGCGGAGTGAAGAAGGGCAGGCCCGACACGAACCACTCCAGCGTGTAATTGACCTTGTGGCGATCGAGGATGCCCGTGATGGTCTGCTGCATTTTCTCGACGGTCTGTTCCGTCGAAAAACGGATGTTGAAGCGCGCCTTCAGTTCTCCCGGAACCACGTTCGGCGCCCCGGTGCCGGCGTTGATGTTCGAGATCTGGAAGGTGGTCGGCTGGAAGAACTCGTTGCCCTTGTCCCAGGTACGTGTCGAGAGTTCGGCGAGCGCGGGTGCGACAGCGTGTACCGGGTTGTCCGCGAGGTGCGGGTAGGCCACGTGGCCCTGGATGCCGTGCACCGTCAGCTTTCCCGAAAGTGAGCCGCGGCGACCGATCTTGATGGTGTCGCCCAGGGCATCGGTGCTCGTGGGTTCGCCGACGAGGCACCAGTCGATCTTCTCGTTGCGGGCCTCCAGCACTTCCATCACGCGGCGGGTGCCATCGACCGACGGTCCTTCCTCGTCACTCGTGAGCAGGAACGCCAGCGTGCCCTGGTGATCGGCATGACGGGCGATGAAGCGCTCGGTGGCCACGATCATCGCCGCCAGTCCGCTCTTCATGTCTGCCGCGCCGCGCCCGTACAGCGCGCCATCGCGGATGACGGGTTCGAACGGATCCGAGTGCCATTCCTCGCGCGGGCCGGTCGGCACCACGTCGGTGTGGCCGGCAAAGCACAGCACCGGTCCCTCGGTTCCGTGACGGGCCCAGATGTTTTCCACCGGACCGTAGGTCAGCCGTTCGACCTTGAATCCCAACGCCTCCAGCCGCTCGGAGATGATCTGCAGGCACCCATGGTCCTCGGGGCTGACCGAGGGTCGTCGGATCAACTCCTGGGTCAATTGGATCGTGGGGGAGAGGACGGCGGAGGATCGGGGCGGACTGCTGCTCATTTTGTAGGCGGTATGAAGTAGTCGTTCGGAAGGCGGGAAAGCGGGCGAAGGGCGCGGACTTATAGCGAACGAGGGGCAGTCGGGCAAGGTGTCTGCCTGCCGCGCCTCTGTTACGGCTCTGTTGCAGTCTGCCCGGGATGCCGGCGCCGCGCTTCGCCGCAGTTACATCTGCTGTAACACGATTGTCATGCGGGGTGGGCAGACTCCCGCGTCATGGTTGGCCGGCACGGTATGCGTGCTGGCCGGTATTCCCCTCAAGAGGTTCAAATCCATGAAGTTGTGGCACAAATTGAGCGCTTCGATGCTGATGAGCGGGATGGCTGTCCTGGCGGCTCCGCACGTGGCACAGGCGCAGAGCATCGTCAAAATCGACGGTTCCAGCACAGTCTTCCCGATCGCAGAAGCGGTGGCGGAAGAATTCCAGATCTCCAAGCGCGGCAAGGTCCGCGTAACGGTCGGCATCGCGGGCACGGGCGGCGGCTTCAAGCGTTTCTGCCGCGGCGAGACCGACATTTCCAATGCGTCGCGCCCGATCCTCAAAGAGGAGATGGACGCCTGCCGCGCGGCCGGAGTGAAGTACCTGGAAATCCCGGTGGCGTTCGATGCGCTGACCGTGGTCGTCAACAAGTCCAATACCTTCGTCAAATCCCTGACGGTCGCGGACCTGAAGAAGATGTGGGAGCCGAGCGCCCAGGGCCGTGTCTCGAAGTGGAACCAGGTGCGTTCGGAATGGCCGGCTGAGAACCTCATGCTGTTCGGCCCCGGCGCGGATTCGGGCACCTTCGACTACTTCACCGAAGCAATCACCGGCAAGGCCAAGGCGAGCCGTGGCGATTTCACTGCCAGCGAAGACGACAACGTGCTGGTGCAGGGCGTCGAGAACAACAAGACGGCGCTCGGCTACTTCGGTTATGCGTACTACATCGCGCACAAGGATCGCCTGACGGCGGTGCCGATCGTGAACGGCAAGGGCCAGGCGGTCAGTCCGAGCCTGGAAGGCGTCATCGATGGCAGCTATGAGCCGCTGTCGCGTCCGCTCTTCATCTACGTGCGCGAATCGTCGGCGCAGCGGCCCGAAATCCAGGAATTCATCAAGTTCTATCTCACCGAGGGCGCGAAGCTCGTGAAGGAAGTCGGTTACGTGCCGCTGCCCGAGAAGGCTTACCAGCTCGCACTCAAGCACTTCACGGATCGCAAGCTCGGCACGGTGTTTGGCGGCGTTCCTGAAGTCGGGGTCACCATCGACAACCTGCTGGCTCGCGAAGGCAAGTTGTAACGGAAGGGGGCTGCTGGGCTCCGGAGCGCCGGGCGGCTGGCCAGATGGAGGAGGATTCCCTTCGCCTTCTGGCCAGTAACCCGGCGCCAGACAGCACTTAGCCTCATGTCAACGTCGCATGTCGGCGGACGAATCAGTAAAGTTCGCCCCGTCACTGAATGGCCCAAACGCCGCAACGGTTCGGCATACCCGACCTGAAGAGTTCGTCGCTTGAATCAGAATATTTCCAGTCCGGGCCAGTTGGTAAAGGCGTTGCGCTATCGAAAGATGCGCGATCGCATCATCGAGTTCTTCCTGCTGGCCGCCGGACTCGTGGCCGTGTTCACGACCCTCGCCATCGTCGCCATCCTGGTGTACGAGTCGAGCGCGTTCTTCGAACACGTGACGATCAAGGAATTCCTCACCGACACGATGTGGACGCCGCTGTTCGCGGACGCCCACTACGGAATCATGCCGCTGGTGGCCGGCACGCTGACCACCACCATGGTGGCCCTGCTGGTGGCCGTACCGCTGGGCACGACCATCGCGATCTACCTCAGCGAATTCGCGCCGTACCAGGTGCGTGAGACCGTCAAGCCGATTCTGGAGCTGCTCGGCGCCGTGCCGACCGTGGTGTATGGCTACTTCGCGCTCACGATGGTCACGCCGGTGCTGCAATACTTCATGCCGGATCTGCCGGGCTTCAACATGCTGAGCGCCGGGTTGGTCATCGGCCTGATGATCGTGCCGTACGTGAGTTCAGTGAGCGAGGATGCGATGCGCGCCGTGCCGCGGTACATGCGCGAAGGCTCCTATGCAATGGGCGCGACGCGTCTGCAGACCGCGCTGCGTGTGGTGGTTCCCGGCGCCTTCTCGGGTCTGGCGGCGGCGTTCATTCTCGGTATCTCGCGCGCGGTCGGTGAGACCATGGTGGTGGCCATCGCCGCCGGCATGCAGCCCAATCTGACGTTCGATCCGCGCGAGCCGGCGGCGACGATCACGGCCTACATCGTCCAGGTCAGTCTCGGCGATCTGCCGCACGGCAGTATCGGTTACCAGAGTATTTTCGCCGCGGGCCTGGTGCTGATGCTGATCACGCTGGTCTTCAATGTCATCGGCTTCTCGTTGACGCGCCGTTTTCGTGAGGCCTACTGATGAGCGCCAACTCCGCCACGTTCCGGGACATGGAAGCAGTGCGTGCCGGCCTGACCCGCCGCAAGATGCTCGACAAGATCTTCGTGATCGTCGGGCTGATCGTGATGCTGGCCTGTCTGGCCGTGCTCGCCGTGCTGTTCATCGATCTGGTGCGCGATGGCTCGCCGCGTTTCAGTGTGGATTTCTTCACCAACTTTGCTTCGCGCAATGCCGAGCGGGCGGGCATCCTCGCTGCCTGGGTGGGCACCACACTGGTCATGGTGGTGACGGCATGCTGCGCCGTGCCGGTGGGCGTCGCGGCGGCGATCTATCTGGAAGAGTACGCGCCGAAGAACTGGTTCACCGCCGTCATAGAAATCAATGTCACCAATCTCGCGGGTGTGCCCTCGATCGTGTACGGCCTGCTGGCATTGGGATTGTTCGTCTACCAGTTCGACCTGGGGCAGAGCATCGCGGCGGCGGGTCTCACACTGGCGCTGCTGATCCTGCCGATCGTCATCGTCGCGACGCGCGAAGCCATCCGTTCGGTGCCAAACTCGATTCGCGAAGCAGCCTATGGATTGGGCGCGACGCGCTGGGAAGTGACGAAGGACCACGTGCTGCCGTATTCCACCGGCGGCGTGCTCACCGGCATGATCCTCGGATTGTCGCGAGCCATCGGCGAAACGGCGCCCATCATTACCATCGGTGCGCTGAGCTTCATTGCCTTCCTGCCGCAGTCGCCGTTCCAGAGCGAATTTCCATTCCTCTCGTTCAAGTGGCTCAACGATCCGTTCACCGTGATGCCGATCCAGATGTTCAACTGGGTGTCGCGGCCGGATCAGGCGTTCCAGGCCAATGCCGCCGCCGCCGGTGCGATCCTGCTCGGCATGACGCTGCTCATGAACGGTGTGGCGATCTGGATCCGCTATCGGTTCCGCAAGAAGATCAACTGGTAAGAGCGATCAGGTGAGTGTGAAGCAAGTGACGACCGAATCAGCCCCTACCAGTGTCGCTGCCGTGCCGGCAGCCAGGCGTGCCCAGGAGATTCCTTTGCAGAACGATGCGTCGGTGCGCGCGGCTCAGGCCACGCCGAAGATTTCCATCAGTGTCGATGACACGCGCAAGGTCCGCACGCTCGACGTCAAGGCGGCGGTCGACAATCTCAATTTCTATTATGGCCAGCATCAGGCGCTGAAGAACCTGACGATTCCGATCGCGGACAAGCAGGTCACCGCGCTGATCGGTCCGTCGGGCTGCGGCAAGAGCACGTTCCTGCGCTGCTTCAATCGCATGCACGATCTGCAGCCGGGGACGCGCTATGAGGGCAGCATCACGCTGCATCCGGACAATCTGAATCTGGTCGGTGCGAACGTGGATCCGATCGAGGTCCGCATGCGTATCGGCATGGTGTTCCAGAAACCGAATCCGTTTCCGAAATCGATCTTCGAGAATGTTGCGTACGGCCTGCGCCTGCGCGGTGTGCGCAATCGCGCAACACTCGCGGAGGAGGTCGAGAAGGCACTGCGCGGCGCCGCACTCTGGGACGAGGCCAAGGATCGTCTGCAGGATTCCGCTCTTGCGCTGTCCGGCGGTCAGATGCAGCGTCTGTGTATCGCGCGTGCCCTGGCGACCACGCCCGAAATCCTGCTGTTCGACGAACCCACCTCGGCGCTGGATCCGATCGCGACTGCAAAGATCGAAGAACTCATTTCGACGCTGCGCGACCAGGTCACCGTCCTGATCGTGACGCACAACATGCAGCAGGCCGCCCGGGTGTCGGATTACACGGCCTTCATGTACCTCGGCGAACTGATCGAATTCGACGAAGCCGCCAAGATCTTCACGAACCCGAGCAAGAAGGCGACGGAAGACTACATCACCGGTCGATACGGCTGATGCAGTGATCGTGCGGATCACCGTCCGGCCATGAAGTCCCTCACATCCACTTCTGATCCTGCCGAGGGTCACACCGCCAAGGTGTTCGACGCTGCGCTGTCGGAACTGCGTCTGCACGTGGTGATGATGGGCGGGCTCGCAATCGACCAGGTCTCCGCTGCGATGCGCGCACTGCTCGACGGCGACGCCGCACTGGCGCAGCTGGTGCTGGCGCGCGAATCGCGTATCAATGAGTTCGAGCGCGACGTCGATCGCGAAGCTTTCAGGCTCATCGCACTGCATCAGCCGGTGGCGAGCGATCTGCGCATGACCCTGGCGGTTTCCCGCATCACCGTCGAACTCGAACGGGTGGGCGACGAGGCCAAGAAAATCGCCAAGTTCGCCGCGCGGCTTGCGATGGGCGAACCGACCGGTCCGGTTCTGGCGGTGGCGCGCTATCTGCGTCACATGGCGGATCTGACGGCAGGCATGCTGAGAGAAGCGGTGCGTGCGCTGGATGAAGCGGACGCCGGGCTGGCGCGCGGCGTGGCGGGCCGTGATTCAGAACTCGATGCCGAATTCGCCGCAGCGCTGCGCCAGTTGCTGACGTTGGCGATGCAGGATCAGCGTTTCTTCAGTGCCACCATCGATACCGTGTTCGCCCTCAAGGGGCTCGAACGCATCGGCGATCACGCCAAGAACATCGCCGAGCAGGTGCAGTTCGTCACCAGCGGTGAGGATGTGCGGTATCGGAAGCAGGGCGGTGCGGTGAACGAGTGATCACCGCACCGCTGCCTCGATCGATTATTCCCGCAACAGTTCGTTGATGCTCACCTTCGAGCGTGTCTGCGCATCGACGCGCTTCACGATCACGGCGCAGTACAGGTTGTACTTGCCGCCGCGCGGCAGCGAGCCGGAGACGACGACCGCGCCGGCGGGAACGCGACCGTAGGTCACTTCATCGCGTTCGCGATCGTAAATCGGCGTGCTGGCGCCGATGAACACACCCATCGAAATCACCGCGCCTTCTTCGACGATCACGCCTTCGACGATTTCCGAGCGGGCGCCGATGAAGCAGCCGTCCTCGATGATGGTCGGGTTGGCCTGCAGCGGTTCGAGCACACCACCCAATCCGGCGCCGCCCGAGAGATGCACGTTCTTGCCCACCTGCGCGCAGGACCCCACGGTCGCCCACGTGTCGACCATCGTGCCTTCGCCGACGTAGGCGCCGATGTTGACGTAGGAAGGCATGAGGATCGCGTTCGACGCCACGAAGGCGCCGCGACGCACGATGGCATGCGGCACTACGCGCACGCCTTCGGCACGGAAGCGCGCGTCGTCATAGTCCGCGTACTTGAGCGGTACCTTGTCGAAGAACTGTGTGAAGCCGGCATCGATGGTGCGGTTGTCGTTCAGGCGAAACGACAGCAGCACGGCTTTCTTCAGCCACTGATTGACGTGCCATGTACCGTCGCGCTTCTCGGCGACGCGTGCCTTGCCGCTGTCGAGCAGCGTAATGGCTTCCTCGACGGCATTGCGCACGTCGGCAGGGGCATTGCCGGGCGAGAACTGGGTGCGCTGCTCGAAGGCAGCATCGATGACTGAAGCGAGAGATGACATGGTGATGAAATGATCCGGTGATGACGATCGCAGCGGAAGTCTACCCGCTTCGCCTGCATCACTTCATCACCGATCACTACATCACTGGTTCGCGACGAAGTCCCGAATGCGCTGTGCGGCTGCCACGCATTCAGGGACGTTCGCGACCAGGGAAATGCGCACCCGGCCGCGCCCTGGATTGCCAGCGATTCCGGGTCGGGCGATGTAGCTGCCCGGCAGGACCGTAACGTTCTGTTTCTCGAACAGTTCACGGACGAACTGTTCGTCGTCTTTGACGCGGGGCCACAGGTAAAAGCTGGCTTCGGGCGCGGCGACGTCCATCACCTCGCGCAGGATGGGCACGACGCGCGCGAATTTCTCGCGATAGAGGCGGCGGTTCTCGATGACGTGCTGTTCGTCGTTCCACGCGGCGATGCTCGCGAGCTGTACGTAACCCGGCATCGCGCAGCCATGGTAGGTGCGATAGAGCAGGAAGGGTTTGATCACCGCCGGATCGCCCGCAACGAAGCCCGAGCGCAGGCCAGGGACGTTGGAGCGCTTCGACAGACTGTGAAAAACCAGGCAGCGCTCGAACTCGTTGTGACCCACGGCAACGGCAGCCTGCAGCAATCCCGGCGGCGGGCTCGACTCATCGAGGTAGATCTCGCTGTAGCATTCATCGGAGGCCACCACGAAGCCGTAGCGATCCGCGAGTTCGAGTGCGCGCTTCAGATAGTCGAGGCTCGCGACGGCGCCGGTCGGATTGCCGGGCGAACACAGGAACAGCAACTGGCAGCGGTTCCACACGTCCGGCGATACGCCATCGAGATCCGGCAGGAACTCATTGTCGCGATCGTTACCCATGAACCAGGGTTCAGCCTCGGCGAGCAGCGCCGCGCCTTCATAGATCTGATAGAACGGGTTCGGCATCACGACTAGCGGCCGCTTGCTGCGATCGGTGATGGCCTGCGTCGCGGCGAACAGTGCTTCACGCGTGCCGTTCACCGGCAGGATCATCGAGTCCGGATTCACTGCTTTTGCCGGCAACTGAAAGCGGCGCGTCAGCCACGCCGCAACGGCCTGACGAAATTCCGGCAGACCAAGCGTCAACGGGTAGCTGCCGAGGGTGCTCAGACTCTGCGTCAGGGCCTCGAGCACGAAGCTCGGCGGCGTATGTCGTGGCTCGCCGATATAGAGCGCAATCGGCGCCAGCGATGCCGGCGGTTGCGCTCCCGCGAGCAATGCACGCAGGCGCTCGAACGGATAGGGCTGCAGGCTGGTCAGCGACGGATTCATGCAATGGCCTTGTTCGCGACGTCCAGTGCGGCCGTGAGTCGGGCGGTGAGGCGCTCGCACGCCGCCGTATCGAGGTGCGTGCCGTTGTCGTTGGTCACATAGAAGACGTCTTCGGCGCGTTCGCCGACGGTCATGACTTTCGACGTGAAGATGTGGATCCGCTCGTTCATGAAGGCCTTGGCAACCTGCGACAGCAGGCCGGGCCGGTCGCCGGCGATCAACTCGATGATGGTGCGATGGTTGACCGGATCTTCCACGAACGTGATCTGCGTCGGCGTCGTGAACATGCGCACCTGACGCGGAGCGCGACGCGTGACCGTCGTGAACGCTGCGGCATCCGGCTTGGCAAGTTCGTGGGACAAGTGCTGTTCGATATCGCGGATTCGGTTGCGGTCGGTGATCTCGGCGCCCGTGTCCTCGAGCACGTGATAGACGTCGAGGCTGAAGCCGTCGCCGGTGGGAGTGATCCGCGCATCGACGATGTTCAATCCGAGCTGGTCCAGCAGCGCAGTGGTGCGTGCGAAGCTCTGCTGCGCCTGCGGGGTGTAAGTGGAAATGGCCGTGCCGCCGCGACCCGACTGCTGTTCCACGGAGACCAGTGATGAGTTGTCGTCTTTCTCGCGCATGGCGAGCAGGCGCGTGTGCCAGGCAATCTCTTCCGGAGTGTGACGCAGGAAATAATCATCGGTCAGGTGCGGCCACACTTCGTCGACTTTCTCTGCCGCAATGCCGGAGCGACCGAGCAGCTCCCGCGCGCGCGACTGAGTTTCGGAAATGAGTTCCTCGCGATCGATCGGGCTTTCGAGGCCGCGCCGCAACGCCTGTTTGGTGCGCTCGTAGAACTCCGAGAACAGCGATGACTTCCAGTTGTTCCACAACTTTGGATTGGTGCCGCGCACGTCCGCGACGGTCAGCACGTACAGATAGTCGAGGTGGTTCTGATCGCCGACGTGATTGGCGAATTCGTGCAGGACTTTCGGATCGCTGATGTCCTTCTTCTGCGCGGTGACGGACAGGATCAGGTGGTTGCGCACCAGCCAGGCGACCAGGCGCGCGTCATAGCGCGACAGGCCCTGTTCGAGGCAGAACGCCTCGGCGTCCACCGAACCGAGGTCCGAGTGATCGCCGCCGCGACCCTTGGCA
The DNA here is from genome assembly GCF_036520495.1 of Povalibacter sp. Taxonomy (GTDB): domain Bacteria; phylum Pseudomonadota; class Gammaproteobacteria; order Steroidobacterales; family Steroidobacteraceae; genus Steroidobacter. The sequence goes on from NZ_DATDJO010000050.1 coordinate 40,223, forward strand.
ATGTCGTGAAAGATGGCCGCCATGTAGGCCAGTTCCGGCTTCGGCAGCGACTGCATGATGCGCGACAGGGCCGGGAATTCATGGTCGTACTTCGGCATCGCCAGACGCCGCAGGTTGCTGACCACGAACAGCGTGTGCGCATCGACGGTGTAGGCGTGGAACAGATCGTATTGCATCCGTCCGACGATGCGGCCGAAGGCGGGAATGTAGCGGCCGAGCACGCCATAGAGATTCATGCGCCGCAATTCGTGAGTGACGCCGAGCGGCGCACTCAGGATCTCGAAGAACAGTCGATGATTGCGCGGGTGCTGGCGGAACTCTTCGTCGATCAGCCACAGATGACGGGTCAGCTGACGAATGGTCGCGGCGCGGACGCCACGGATCTCCGGATGCTGCTCGATGACGACAAAGAGTTCGAGCAGCGCGGACGGATAACGATCGAACACGTCCTCGCTGGTGATTTCGACGTAGTCGCTGCGGATCTGGAAGCGCGGATTCACCGGCACCGGCGTGACGTTGGCATCGGACAGGATCGCTTCGCGAAACAGCTGCAGCAGCATTTCGTTCAACAGGCTCACGTCCATTGCCGTGCGGTAGTAGCGCTGCATGAACTGTTCGACGGCGAGCGTGTAGGTCGCGTCTTCGTAGCCGAACATCGTCGCCAGCTTGATCTGGTGATCGAACAGCAGCCGGTCTTCGCGGCGATTGGTCAGAACGTGCAGGGCGAAGCGGATCTTCCACAGGAAGGCCTGGGCGGTCTTCAGCTTGCGCAGTTCGGCGCGTGTCAGGAAGCCGTGATCGACCAGCTGGTCGAGCGAATCGGCATTGAAGTGCCGCTTGGCGACCCAGCCGATGGTCTGGATGTCGCGCAGCCCGCCCGGGCTCGACTTCACGTTGGGCTCGAGGTTGTAGGCGGTGTCGTGATAGCGATGGTGTCGGGCCGTCTGTTCCGCCACCTTGGCTTCGAAGAAATCGCGGGTCGGCCAGACGCGCTCGGGCGCCAGGGCGCGGCGCATGGCCTCCAGCAGCTGTTCGGGACCGATCAGCAGCCGTGCCTCGATCATGGTGGTGGCCACGCTGACGTCGGCGGCGCTTTCGCGCTGGCAGTCGTCGATGGTCCGCACGCTGTGGCCGACTTCGAGGCCGATGTCCCACATGAAGGTGAGGAAGCGCTCGAGATTCGACTGCCACGGCGTCGATTCGCTCTTCGGCAGCAGGATCATGATGTCGATGTCGGAGCACAGGTTCAGCTCGCCGCGGCCGTAGCCGCCGACGGCGATCAGTGCGACGTCGCGCGCGAAGTTCCCGACATGCAGTTTCCAGGCGTTCTTGAGCAGGGCATCGACGAGGCGGGCGCGGTCGCGCACCAGGGTTTCGACGGGCTGGTCGTCGGCGAAGCGTGCCTTGAGGCGATTGTCGCCTTCGGCGAGTGCTTCGCGAAACGCTGCGATGTTCGGTTCGGAGCCGGTCGCCTGCAGTCGCTGCTGCAGGCTGTTGAGGTAGTCCCAGCTCGGATCTGTCGTGGCCGTGCTGGTCTCGTCGATATCGTCGGGCGTCACAAAGGGCATGGGCAATCTTCTTGTGGGATCAACGCTCGGCGGCGCTGAGCGTGAGCACTTCGTATCCCGAGTCGGTTACCAGCACGGTGTGTTCCCACTGTGCGGACAGCGAGTGATCCTTCGTGACCACGGTCCAGCCGTCCGCCAGCAGCTTCACGTCGCGTTTGCCGGCATTGATCATGGGCTCGACGGTGAAAGTCATCCCGGGTGCGAGTTCGACTCCCGGATCGCGCTGGCGATAATGCAGGATCTGCGGATCCTCGTGAAAGATTCGGCCGATGCCGTGTCCGCAGTACTCGCGCACGATCGACAGATGCAGCGGATCGATCATGGTCTGAATCGCCGCGCCGATGTCGCCGATCCGGGCGCCCGGGCGCACCTGACGGATGCCGGTCCACATGGCCTCACGCGTGACGTCGACCAGGCGCTGGACCGCGGGGTTCACCTTGCCGATCGTGAACATGCGACTGGTATCGCCGTGCCAGCCGTCCTTGATGACGGTGATGTCGAGATTGATGATGTCGCCCTGTTTGAGGCGACGATCGCTCGGGATCCCATGGCAGACCACATGGTTGACCGACGTGCAGATGGACTTGGGGAAACCCCGATAGTTGAGGGGGGCAGGGATGGCGCGCTGCACATCCACGATGTAGTTATGGCAGCGCTCGTTCAGCTCATCCGTGGTCACACCGGCGACGACATAGGGGCCGATCATGTCGAGGACGTCGGCCGCCAGCCGGCCTGCCTCGCGCATAGAGGCTTGTTCTGCCGGGGTTTTAATCGTCACCTGCATAGTTTCGGGAACGTCAGTTAGGAGGTAAGGGGGACCGCTGGCCACACATGATCGATGCCATCGAAAACGGGGCGCGGTCAGCGGTGGGCAGTATGCGGGCGGAAGCGCCGGATGGAAGGGTCAGGTTGGGAAATGTGCCGCGAGCGCGAGCGGCAAATTTCCGGGAAAAAACCTGTGGTCAATCATCGAGTTTATGGTATAAAGCGCGCGCTTTTTTGGCAACGAATCCGTCTTTTCAATATCTCTCACACTGGCCGACACGTGCGACGGGGTGCCTGGGAAACCAGGTCGTCGTATGGGACCAGTGGAGGCTCAACCCCCCAAGGAGTTTTCTCATGTCCAGCGTGTCCATGCGACAGATGCTGGAAGCGGGTGTTCATTTCGGACATCAGACCCGCTTCTGGAACCCCAAAATGGCTCAGTACATTTTCGGGGAACGCAATCGAATTCACATCATCAACCTCGAAAAGACGCTGCCCCTGTACAACGAGGCTGCGACCTTCATTCGTCAGGTTGTCGCCGATGGCGGCAAGGTGCTCTTCGTCGGCACCAAGCGCTCGGCTCGCGAAGCCATCAAGACCGAAGCGCAGCGCTGCGGCATGCCCTATGTCAGCCATCGCTGGCTGGGCGGCATGCTCACCAATTTCAAGACTGTGCGTCAGTCGATCAAGCGCCTCACCACTCTCGACGAGATGGCCGCTAACGGCACGCTCGATCAGCATCGCAAGCGCGAAGCGCAGGGCCTGCGCCGCGAACGCGAGAAGCTGGAGCGCAGCCTCGGCGGTATCAAGAACATGGAATCGCTTCCCGACGTGCTGTTCGTTATCGACGTCGGTCACGAGCGCATCGCCATCCATGAGGCGAAGAAGCTCGGCATTCCCGTCGTTGCCGTCGTCGATACCAACTGTGCCCCCGACGATGTCGATTACGTCATTCCCGGCAATGACGATGCAATGCGCGCCATTCAGCTCTACGGCGCCGGCATTGCCGAAGCCGTGACGGACGGCCGGTCCTCCCTGCCCGAAGTGCCGACCGGCGAAGACGAATTCGTCGAACTCGATGCCGAAGGCAAGCTGAAGTCGCGGGCCGATGGGTCCGCACCGCCAGCACGTCGCGGTGGCAAGCCTGCTGCGGTCAAAAAGAAGGCAGGGGTGCGCAAGCGTCCGGCACAGGATGACCTTCCTGCCGCCGCCCCAGCCGATCTCGAGGACGTCGATTCCGATTCGACTGCAGCTGACGTCATGGCGAGCCGCCTGGCCGCCTCCCGTGCCGTCACGCCGGCCGCAGTGGGCGCTACGCCAGCCGCAGTGGAAGCTACGCCAGCCGCAGCGGACGCTACGCCGGCTGTCACGCCGCCTGTCGAGGCGAAGTAATCCATGGCCGTTACAGCAGAAGCAGTCAAGCAGCTCCGCGAGCGTACTGGCGCGGGCATGATGGAGTGCAAGAAGGCGCTCACCGAGACCAATGGTGACCTGGACGCCGCCGCCGAGCTGATGCGCAAGGCTGGTCTTGCCAAGGCCGACAAGAAGGCTACGCGCGTGGCTGCCGAAGGCGTGATCGCCATCGAGCGGTCGGCCGATGCGAAGCGCGCGGCGATCGTCGAGGTCAATTGCGAAACGGATTTCGTGGCCCGCGAAAACGACTTCAAGGCCTTTGCCACGAGCGTGGCGAAAGTCGCGCTGGAACAGCATCCGGCCTCGCTGGATGCGCTGCTGGCGTCGAAGTCCGAGAGCGGTGCAAGCCTCGACGAAGTGCGTCGTGTCCTGATCGCCAAGATCGGCGAGAACGTCAGCGTGCGCCGTTTCGATGTCGTCGAATCGCCTGTCGTCGTGGGCGCCTACCTGCATGGTTCCCGCATCGGCGCCCTGGTCGCCCTGAAGAAGGGTGAAGAGGCGGTTGCCAAGGACATCGCGATGCATGTTGCTGCCATCAATCCGCCGCATGTGTCGGCCGACCAGATTCCTGCCGACCTCCTGAAGAGCGAGCAGGCGATCCATGTCGAGCTGACCAAGCAGGATCCCAAGATGGCCGGCAAGCCGGAGGCGATCGTCGTCAAGGTTGCCGAAGGTCGCACGCGCAAGTGGATCAACGAGATCACGCTGCTTGGCCAGCCCTTCGTGAAGGACGACAAGCAGAGCGTCGAGCAGTATCTGAAGCAGGCGGACAGCGAAGTCGTGTCGTTCGTGCGCTATGAAGTGGGCGCCGGCATCGAAAAGAAGCAGGAGGACTTCGCTGAGGAAGTAAGGAAGCAGGTGGAGAGCGCCAAGGCGCAACCCCGCTGAAGCCGACAGTTCGCGATTGAGAGAACCCCGCCCCGGCGGGGTTCTCTATAATAGGGTGGCGGAAGCGTGGCGCGGACAGGGATTGCTCTGCCGCTGCCCTCCCGCAACGGTTTCCCCAGGCAGGCAACATGACCGAACCCACCAAGACCTCGACGACTTCCTCATTCCCTTCGGGCACCGGCCTGCGCCGCATTCTCCTCAAGCTCTCCGGCGAGGCGCTGATGGGCGAGGAGGACTACGGCATCGACCCCAAGATGCTCAAGCGGGTCGCCGGAGAGATTCGTGAAGTGATGGGTCTGGGGTTGCAGGTTGCCATCGTGATCGGCGGCGGCAATATTTTCCGCGGCGCCGGACTCGCCGGCTCTGGCATGGATCGGGTCACTGGCGACCACATGGGCATGCTGGCGACCGTAATGAATTCGCTGGCGCTGCAGGATGCCGTCGAAGGACTCGGCATGTATGCGCGGGTCATGTCCGCCATCCGCATCAACGAGGTGTGCGAGGAGTACATCCGTCGCCGCGCCGTGCGCCATCTCGAGAAGGGCCGGGTGACCATACTTGCCGCAGGCACGGGCAACCCGTTCTTCACCACCGACACCGCGGCCAGTCTGCGCGCCATCGAGATCAATGCCGACCTGCTGCTGAAGGCCACCAAGGTCGACGGCATCTATTCCGACGATCCGAAGAAGAACCCAGCCGCCACGCGCTATCAGCGGCTCACGTTCGACAAGGTGCTGACCGATCGGCTCAACGTCATGGACGCCACCGCCATCGTCATGTGCCGCGACAACAACCTGCCACTGCGCGTATTCGACCTGACCAAGCCCGGCGAACTGATGCGTATCGTTCGCGGCGAAGACGTCGGTACGCTGGTAACGAATCCTTGATAGGCAGTGAACGGCGCGACTCCATCCCGTCGCCCACCGTTGGCCCGTCATCGCCCGACTGGAGATTGCAATGATCGACGACCTCAAGAAAGACGCCATCGAACGCATGCAGAAATGCGTGGTTGCACTGAAGAATGAGCTGAAGCGCCTGCGCACCGGCCGGGCTCACCCGAGCCTGCTCGACCACATTCGTGTCGACTACTACGGCAACGAGGTGCCCCTCAACCAGGTCGCGAACGTCGCTCTCGAAGATGCGCGCACCATCACGGTGACGCCATGGGAGAAGCCGATGGTGCAGGCCATCGAGAAGGCGATCATGAAGTCCGATCTCGGTCTGATGCCGGCAACTGCCGGGACCGTGATTCGCGTGCCGATGCCGCCGCTGACCGAAGAGCGCCGTCGCGATCTCGCCAAAGTAGTGCGCCACGAGGCGGAAGGTGCGCGCGTGGCGGTCCGCAATGTGCGCCGCGACGTCCTCAGCGATCTCAAGGATCTCGTGAAAGAAAAGATCGTGACCCAGGACGACGATCGACGCGTGCAGGAAGAAGTGCAGAAGCTCACCGACAAGTACGTCGCCGAGATCGATCAGGTGCTGGCCGACAAGGAAAAGGAACTGATGCAGGTCTGACCGGCCCGCTTCACTTCGCATCATCAGATCACCAGCAATGGCATCCTCTGCGGCCAGTCCGAATAAAACCTCGTCTGCGTCATTGCCGCGCCATATCGCGGTGATCATGGATGGCAATGGCCGATGGGCGGCGAAGCGTGCACTGCCGCGGCCGGCGGGTCACCGCATGGGCGTCAAGGCGGTGAAACAGACGGTCGAAGGATGCGCCAAGCGCGGCGTCGAGGTTCTGACCCTGTTCGCCTTCTCCAGCGAGAACTGGCAGCGTCCGCGCGAAGAGGTTTCCATGCTGATGGGGCGTTTCCTCGAAGCGCTCGACAATGAAGTGGATGACCTGCACAAGAACAACATCCGTATCCGTTTCATCGGCCGGCTCGAACAGCTGTCGACTGCGCTGCGTGACCGGATTCAGGCAGCCGAGACATTGACGGCCCACAACACCCGAATGACCCTGGTGATCGCCATCGCGTACGGTGGACGCTGGGATATCGCCGCCGCGAGCCGCGAAATCGCCCGGCGCTGCATCGCCGGCGAACTGCGCGTCGAAGAAATCGAAGAAGCGACGCTGGGCGACTGCATGTCACTGGCAGGGTTGCCGGATCCCGATCTGTTCATCCGCACGGGCGGTGAGCAGCGCATCAGCAACTTCCTGCTCTGGAACCTTGCCTACACCGAGCTGTATTTCTGCGACACGCTCTGGCCGGACTTCGGTGATGCCGAACTTGCGGCGGCGATCGACCATTTCGGTGGGCGACAACGCCGCTTCGGATTGGTGCCCGGACAGGTCGAGTCGCGCTGATGCTGCGACAGCGGATCATCACGGCACTGGTGCTCGCGCCGTTGGCGCTCTTGGTAGTGCTGTGGGTTCCGCATCAAGTCACGATGGCGGTGTTCGCTGTCCTGGTGCTTGCCGGGGCCTGGGAGTGGGCGGCTTTTCCGGGATTCGTCTCCAATTCCGCCCGCATCGCGTATATGGTCGCTGTGGCTGCGGCGCTCGCGGCCTGCTGGTGGATGGGCCCGGAGCAGATCCAATGGGTTCTCTACGCAGCCATGGCGTGGTGGTTGATTGCGCTGTTCTGGATTGCGTTCCTGCCGACGTACATGAATCGCGTGCTGGGCATGGTCGCTGGATTTCTCGTGCTGGTACCGGCCTGGGTGGCGCTGGTGTGGCTGCACGATCTGAATCCGCACCTGGTGTTGTTCGTCGTGTTGCTGGTCGTGGCCGCCGATGTGGGCGCCTACTTCGGCGGCCGCAAGTTCGGACGCCACAAGCTTGCGCCCAGGGTCAGCCCCGGCAAGACCTGGGAAGGCGTGGCTGGCGGGCTGGTCGCCGCGGCGTTGCTGGCGGCCATCGGTGTCGTCTGGTTCGACTTCAGTGCAATTCCGTTCCTCATCGTCAGCGCCGTGGTCGTCGTGGCTTCGGTCGTCGGCGATCTCACGGAAAGCCTGTTCAAACGCCATGCGGGACTCAAAGACAGCGGCAGCCTGCTGCCCGGTCATGGCGGTGTGCTCGATCGCGTGGATAGCGTCACTGCGGCGGCTCCGGTCTTCCTCGTAGGGCTCGAATTCCTGGGACGGCTCGCATGAGCACAGTGGCGCCCGTGCGTGTGGCCGTGCTCGGATCGACGGGCAGCATCGGCGTCAGCACCCTGGATGTGCTCGCGAGACATCCCGATCGCTACGCTGTCGCGGCGCTGACGGCGCACACCAATGTCGAGCGGCTGCGCGAGCAGTGCGTCAGGTTCCGCCCTGAGTTTGCCGTCGTCTCAGGGGCCGTGGCTGCCGCCCGCCTCGAGCAGGAGTTGCGACAGGCCGGCATCGCCACGCGAGTTCTCGCGGGTGAGGACGCTCTGTGCGAGGTGGCTTCGCATGAGCGGACGCAGATCGTCATGGCGGGTATCGTCGGCGCGGCCGGACTGCGATCCAGTCTTGCCGCGGCGCGGGCAGGCAAGCGGATTCTGCTGGCCAACAAGGAGGCGCTGGTGATGTCCGGGCCGCTCTTCATGGAGGCGGTCCGGGAAGGCGGGGCGACGTTGTTGCCGGTGGACAGTGAGCACAACGCCATCTTCCAGTGCCTGCCATCGGATAGCCGCGCTGGCGTGCGCAGCGCCGGGGTCAGTCGGGTGCTGTTGACGGCGTCAGGGGGGCCATTTCTGCGAACCCCCCGTGATGCACTGCGGGCAGTGACGGCCGATCAGGCCTGTGCGCATCCGCGCTGGGTCATGGGCCGCAAGATCTCCGTCGATTCGGCGACCTTGATGAACAAGGGACTCGAACTCATCGAGGCCTGCCTGTTGTTCAACCTGCCGCCGTCGCAGGTCGAAGTCGTCGTGCATCCGCAGAGCATCGTGCATTCCCTGGTCGAATACTGCGACGGCTCGATGCTGGCGCAACTTGGGAACCCGGACATGCGTGTGCCTATTGCTCATGCGCTCGGCTGGCCGCAGCGCATAGCCTCCGGTGTAGAATCGCTCGACATCGTGCGGGCCGGGCGGCTCGATTTCGAAACGCCCGACCTGGAGAAGTTTCCCTGCCTGGCGCTGGCGCGCCGCGCCGCCGAAGCCGGGGGCACCGCTCCCGCAGTGCTGAATGCGGCGAATGAAATTGCTGTCGGCGCTTTCCTGAACGGTCAGCTCGCCTTCCTGGAGATCCCGATCATCATCGATCAAGTCCTGTCGCAGCACAGGGTACATTCAGTCACGTCGCTGCAGGATGTCATGGCGGCGGACGGCTGGGCTCGGATGCAGGCGCTGGCGCGGCTGGGACTCGCCGGCCCGACTGCGGGAGTGTGCGCATGATTACGACGGACAGCCCGGCAGAGATCCTGACTGCCATCATCACGTTCATCGTTGCGATCGGCATCCTCGTTGCGGTCCACGAGTTCGGCCACTTCTGGGTCGCTCGCCGCCTCGGCATCAAGGTGCTGCGTTTCTCGATCGGTTTCGGCAAGCCGTTGTGGCAGCGCGTCGCCGGCAAGGACCAGGTCGAGTACGTCATCGCTGCGATCCCGTTGGGCGGCTACGTGAAGCTGCTGGACGAACGCGAAGGCAGCGTTCCGGCGCACGAAGCACACCGCTCATTCAATCGCGCGCCAGTGTGGAAGCGCATCGCGGTGCTGCTCGCGGGTCCGGCGTTCAATCTCCTCTTTGCCGTCGCGATGTATTGGGTGCTGTTCACCGCCGGCCAACCGACCTTGAAGCCCATCGTCGGCGAAGTGACGGTCGATTCGATCGCCAGTCGTGCCGGCCTGCGTTACGAGGACACGATTCTCGCCATCGACGGCAAGCCGGTGGAGACGCTGGAAGCGGCCATGCTGGGCACGCTGGACGACCTCATCGACGATGGCAATATCGGCATGCGTGTGCGGGGCATCGACGGCACCGAGCGCGACGTCCTCCTGCAAACCGGTGACAAGCGCCGCGCGCTTACTCAGGCCGACACGATGCTGCAGGGCCTCGGTTTCGATTTCTGGCGTCCGCGCGTCGAGGCCGACGTGGGCCAATTGGTCCCTGACGGCGCTGCAGCGAAGGCCGGATTGGCCGTAGGCGACAGAATTGTCAGAGTCGACCAACAGGAAGTGACTGATTTCCAGCAACTGGTGCAATTGATCAAGCCGAATGCGAACCGTGAAGTCCTGTTCACGGTGGAACGCGACGGGCAGACATTGCAGCTGCCGGTGACGATTGCCGAGTCGATCGAGAACGGCGAGTCCGTCGGGCGCATTGGCGTGGGTTCCAGCGGCAAGATCCTGGAAGGCAGCATCAAGCTCGACGACATGCGGGCCGTACAGAAGTACGGGCCGCTGGCAGCGGTGGGCGAGGCCGCTGCCAAAACCTGGGACACCTCGGTTTTCACGCTGCGAATCGTCGGCCGGATCGTGACCGGCGATGTGTCGCTCAAGAACCTGTCCGGTCCGATCGCCATTGCCGAGACGACCGGTTTCGCGGCGCGCCAGGGCTGGCGTACCTTTTTCAGCACGCTGGCGCTGATCAGCATCAGTCTGGGCGTGCTGAATCTCCTGCCCATCCCCATCCTCGACGGCGGACAGATTGTTTATCAACTCGCGGAACTGGTCAAAGGCAAGCCGGTCTCAGAGCGAGCACAGCTGTTTGGCCAGCAGATCGGCATCGCGGTGCTGATCCTGATGATGTCGCTGGCGTTTTATAACGATATCGCGCGACACCTGGCGCCGTAATCTGACCTGCAGGGCTCAACTCTGATGCGTTTGAGAACAATTATCCATGCAACGCTCGCGCTCGCGGCCGGCACTGCCATCGTCGCTTACCCGATAACCGCCACGGCCCAGTCGTCTGCCCAGACGTTCACGGTCGGTGATATCCGCATCGAGGGCCTGCAACGCATTTCCGAGGGCACGGTTTTCAACTACCTGCCCGTGAACATCGGCGATCAGCTCGACCCGCGTCGCGTCTCGGAGTCGATGCGCGCGCTGTATGCGACGGGTTTCTTCAAGGACGTGGAGATGCGTCGCGACGGCGGCACGCTCGTCATTGCCGTGGTCGAACGGCCATCGATCGAGAGCTTCGAGATCAAGGGCAACAAGGACATCAAGACCGAGGATCTGCAGCGTTCGCTGCGCAACGTCGGCCTGGCCACGGGCAAGACCTTCGACCAGTCCGTCCTCGATGAGGTGAAGCAGTACCTCACCGACCAGTATTTCTCACGCGGCAAATACGCGGTGCGCGTCGATGCCAAGGTCGAGGAAGTCCCTGGCAACAAGGTCAAGGTGTCGGTCGACATCGTCGAGGGCAAGCGTGCCCGTATTCGTCAGATCAACATCGCCGGCAACACCGCATTTCCCGACGAGGATCTGCAGGAGACCTTCGAGCTCAAGACGCCGAACTGGTTGTCCTGGTACAAGCAGGATGACCGCTACGCGCGCGAAGCGCTGTCGGGCGACCTGGAAAAGCTGCGCTCGTATTACATGGATCGCGGCTATGCGAATTTTGCGGTCACCTCCACTCAGGTGGCCATTGCGCCCGAGAAAGATGACATCTTCGTCACGATCAACGTGAACGAAGGCGATGTCTACAAGGTCTCCGATGTGAAGATCGCCGGCAACATGGTCATCCCGGAGGCGCAACTGAAGCGGCTGATCCTGATACAGCCGGGCGATACCTACTCGCGCAAGTTCATCACGGCCACGACGGAGGCCATGAAACTGCGCCTGGGTTTCGACGGCTATGCGTTCGCGACCATCGATCCAGTTCCGCAGGCCAACGAGGAGACCAAGGAAATTTCCCTGACTTTCGTCGTCGATCCCAAGAACCGCGTGTACGTCCGCCGTGTGAACTTCAACGGCACTACCGGCGTCAACGACGAAGTCTTCCGGCGGGAAATGCGTCAGCTCGAAGGCGCGTACCTGTCGAACACGGCGGTCGAACGCTCCAAGCAGCGCATCCAGCGCCTGCCGTTCATCGAGAAGGTCGATGTCGAGAACACCCCGGTGCCGGGTGCGGCTGACCTCGTGGATGTGGATTTCGAGATCAAGGAAGGTCTGCCGGGCCAGTTCGGCGGCGGTATCGGCTACTCCGAATCGCAGTCGGTGATCCTCAACGGCAGCTTCACGCACTCGAATTTCATGGGCACGGGCAATCGCGTGCAGGCGGAAATCAACTCGGGTCGCTATGCCAAGAGTTACAGCTTCTCGCATACCGATCCGTATACGACGATCGATGGTGTACGGCGCACGATCTCGCTGGGTTATCGCGACGTCACGCAGTTCACGTCGGCCACGTCGGATTTCGACACGACCACGGCGACCGCGGGCATCGGCTACGACTATCCGATCACCGAGTATCAGTACCTCAGCTTCGGCCTGTCGGCACAGCAGGCGGAACTTGCAACCACATCGCTCGGCAGCGCCGCGGAAGCAAACGAATGGGTACAGAACAATGGCAATCCGGAGTTCGAATGCCTGTCGCAGACCGATCCGGCGATCCCCTGCGAGGAGTTTCCGAACTACGCGTTGTTCCGCTCCAAGTTCAAGACCTTCGAATTGAACACGGGCTGGAGCTTCGACTCGCGCAATCGCACGATCTTCGCGACCGCCGGCACGCGGCAGCGCCTGAGTCTGAGCTACACGCTGCCGGGCAGCGAGGTGGAGTTCTGGACTGCATCCTACGATCTGCTGAAGTTCATCCCGATCTGGCGGGACTTCAAGCTCATGGTCAATGTCGAACTCGCTTATGGCGAGCCGCTGGGCGATACGACCGGTTTGCCACCGTATCGTCAGTATTTTGCGGGTGGACCGGACTCCGTTCGCGGTTACCGCGAGAGCCGGCTGGGCCCGAAGGACAGCTTCGGGCGCCCGTACGGTGGCAACATCAAGACCATCGCGCAGACGGAATTGCTGCTGCCGATGCCTGAGAAGTGGCGCAACAGCGCGCGATTCAGCCTGTTCTACGATATCGGTAATGTTTTCTCCAACCAGAACATCAATTTCGTCGGGCCGGCCGACCCGATAACCGGGGTGCAGCAGCCCGTCGACTACAACTTCAGCTATGATGAGCTGAAGCAATCGGCAGGTGTCGCCGTGCAGTGGCTGGCGCCTCTCGGTGTGTTCAGGTTCAGCTACGCGATTCCGCTCAATGCGGTGACCGGGGACACGCCGAACCGATACGGGGACGAAAGGGAAGGCTTCCAGTTCTCGATCGGCCAGGCGTTCTGATATTCAACAGGCACAACTCGGACGAAGGTTCTCTTCCATGACACGTTTGAGCATTTCCGGACTTGTTCTCTCGACCGGCCTGGCGCTGCTTGCGCCTCTCGGTGCGGCCCATGCCGATCTCAAAATGGCAGTGGTGAACGTACCTCGGCTGCTGGAGGAAGCACCTCAGGCCAAGGCGGCCATGCAGGCCTTGCAGGATGAATTCGCGCCGCGCCAGCGTTCCATCGTCGCGCAGCAAAAAGACCTGAAGACCAAGGAAGAGAAGCTGCAGCGCGACGGGGCCGTCATGGCCGAGAACGAGCGTCGCAACGCTGAAAAGGATCTGCGCGACGGTCAGCGCGAGATGCAGCGCAAGCAGAATGAGTATGTGGAAGATCTGAACCTGCGCCGCAACGAAGAGCTCGGCAAGCTGCAGCGTTCGTTGCTGCAGGAAGTGCAGGTGTTTGCGCGCGCGGCGAACTATGACGTCGTACTCGGCGATGGCGTGTTGTACGTCAACGAGTCGATGGACATAACTGCGCAGGTACTGAACGCGCTGCAGTCGCGCTACAAGTCCGGCGCCACCGCTCCGCGCCCTGCGACAGCAGCGCCCGCCAAGCCGGCGACGCCGCCGGCGAAGCCGTAATCCCCGGCAAAAGCGGAGAGCCCCCATGGGTTTCACACTGGGGGAATTGGCAGTTCGCTTCGGCTGTTCGCTGAAGGGCGATCCGGATGCGCGCGTTTCCCGTGTCGCCACGCTGGAAGAGGCGGAGTCGGACGCTGTCACGTTCCTCGCCAATCCCAAGTACCGGCGTCATCTGTCGACGACGCGCGCCGGTGCGGTGATCGTCGAACCGCGTCTGGCGGACGCCTGTCCCGGCGCGGCATTGATTGCAGCGAATCCGTACGCGACCTACGCCCGGATCGCGGCTCTGTTGCATCCGCCGCTCGCGGTTCCTGCCGGGATTCATGCGGCGGCCATCGTCGATCCCTCGGCACAGGTCGATCCCACGGCCGCGGTCGCTCCCAAGGCGGTCATCGAGGCTGGCGCGATCATCGGCGCCAGGGCCGTCATTGGTCCGGGTTGCGTCATCATGCAGGGTGCCCGCGTCGGCGCCGACACGCGCCTCGTCGCGAATGTCACGCTTTGCCACCAGGTCACCATCGGCGAGCGCTGCCTGCTGCACCCCGGCGTCGTCATCGGAGCCGATGGCTTCGGTCTCGCGCCGGAGCGCGGTGAATGGATCAAGGTGCCGCAGGTCGGCAGCGTGCAGGTCGGCAACGACGTCGAGATTGGCGCCAACACCACAATCGACCGTGGCGCCATCGAAGACACGGTGATCGGTGAGGGCGTCAAGCTCGACAACCAGATCCAGATCGCCCACAACGTCCGCATCGGCGCGCATACGGTAATGGCAGCCTGCGCCGGCATTGCCGGCAGCACCACGGTCGGACAGCGTTGCATGATCGGCGGCATGGTCGGCATTGCCGGTCATCTGACGGTCTGCGACGACGTCGTGTTGACGGGCCTGTCGTTCGTTTCCAGCAGTATCCGCAAGCCCGGTTCCTACTCGAGCGGGCTACCCATCGACGAAACCGCCAGATTCCGCAAGAATGCGGCGCGTTTCTACCAGCTGGACGAATTGGCGCGCCAGGTCCGACAACTCCGGCGCGTCGTCGGGGACGGCACGGGCGCAGATGACGCGGAGCAACCGTCAGGTGACGAACCATCGTCGCCGGCCGTTGCCGATCACAAGAGAAGCGAATGACCGAGACTGGCAAGACAGAGCAGGGCGAACAGGTCCTGAGCATGGACATCAACGAGGTGCTGCGCCGACTGCCGCACCGTTATCCCTTCCTGCTGGTCGATCGGGTGCAGGAATGCATTGCCGGAAAAACCATCCGGGCGCTCAAGAACGTCACGTACAACGAGCACTTTTTCCCGGGTCATTTTCCGCATCGCCCGGTGTTCCCAGGCGTCATCATTCTCGAGGCGCTGGCGCAGACCGCGGGCATCCTGGCCTTCGTCACGGCCGGCCAGTATCCGGATGCGGAGCGGCCGATGTATTTCGTCGGCATCGACAATGCGCGCTTCCGTCGCCCGGTCGAGCCAGGCGATCAGTTGATCCTCAAGGCGAAGCTGGAGCGCACCATGCGCGGCATCTGGAAGTTCTCGACGTCGGCCGAGGTCGACGGCGAGGAAGTCACCAGCGCCGACATGATGGTCGCGCCGGGAACGGGTAAATAAACTCGCGCCATGGCCATTCATCCCACAGCCCTGATTGCGCCGGATGCGATCCTCGCGCCCGATGTCGAGATCGGCGCCTATTCCGTGGTCGGACCAGGAGTGACGATCGGCGCCGAGTGCTGGGTCGGCCCCCATGTCGTCATCGACGGACCGACGACGATTGGTTGCGGCAACAAGATATTCCAGTTCGCGTCCATCGGCGCCGCGCCCCAGGATCTCAAGTACAAGGGCGAGCCGACCCGCCTGGAGATCGGCGATCGCAACGTGTTCCGCGAGAACTGCACCATCAATCGCGGCACGACCAAGGATCAGCTGGTCACGCGCATCGGCAGCGACAATCTGTTCATGGCAGGTTCGCACGTCGGTCACGACTGCGTGATCGGTTCGCATTGCGTCTTTGCCAACTACGCGACCCTGGGCGGTCACGTCGAAATGGGCGATTGGGTGCATCTCGGCGGATTCGCCGGCGTGCATCAGTTCTGCAAGGTCGGCGCACACGCCTTCATCGCGAACAACACGGCCGTGACCCGCGATGTGCCGCCGTATGTGATGGCGGTCGGTCGTCCGGCCGAACCGCACAGCGTGAACGCCGAGGGGCTCAAACGCCGCGGCTTCTCCGCGGACCAGATCCGCAACATCCGCAAAGCCTATCGGGTGCTCTATCGCTCGAAGCTCAAGCTCGTCGATGCCACCGAGGAGTTGAGCGCCCTGGTCGACGAGCAGCCTGAACTCAAGGCCTTCGTCGATTTCCTGCAGGACACGACGCCACGCCGCGAACGTGTCGGGATCGTGAGATGAAACGGGCTGTCGGGCGCCGGGCTCCGCGCCCTGGCATGAAGTAACGAAGGCGATGTCACCTTCTGGCCAGAGCCCAGAGCCCAGCGCCCAGCACTCCCCATTCATCGTCCTCGTCGCCGGAGAGGCGTCGGGCGACAATCTCGGCGCGAAACTCATCCAGGCGATTCGCGAACGGATCCCCAACGCCCGCTTCGCCGGCATTGCCGGGCCGCGCATGATTGCCGAGGGCTGTGAGCCATGGGAACGCGTCGAGAGCCTGTCCGTGATGGGCCTGGTCGAAATCATTCCGCACCTGCCGCGCCTGCTGCGCATCCAGCGCTCGCTGATCGCGCGTTTGCTGGCGTCACCGCCGGACGTTTACGTCGGCGTCGATGCCAAGGAATTCAACCTGCGGCTCGCGCCCGCGCTCAAACGCCGCGGAATTCCTGTCGTCCAGTACGTGAGCCCCCAGATCTGGGCATGGCGACAGGGACGCGTGAAAACGATCGGCAATGCCGTCGACCTGGTGCTGTGCCTGCTGCCGTTCGAGCGGCCCTTCTACGATGCGCATCAGGTGAAGGCCGAGTTCGTGGGTCATCCGCTGGCCGATCAGATTCCGCTGACGCTCGACCCGCTGGCTGCGCGACGTTCGCTCGGGCTCGATGAGGCAGGGAGCTACGTGGCGCTTCTGCCGGGCAGTCGCGGCGGCGAGGTGACCCGGCTCAGTCCGGACTTTGCCGCAACCGTCGCCTGGCTGCATGAGCGGCGGCCGCAGCTGCGCTTCATCGCCGCCATGGCGAGCGGCAAGGTCCGATCGATCTTCGAGCAGGCGCTTGCTGCGGCCGGTGTGCGCGATCGGGTCGTGATCGTCGACGTCAGGGCTCAGGAAGTGATGGCCGCCAGCGACGCCATCCTGGTGGCGTCTGGCACGGCGACGCTCGAAGCCACGCTGGTCAAGCGGCCGATGGTGGTGGCTTATCGGTTGAGCTGGCTGACAAGTTTCCTGCTCAAGCACTTGAAACTGTTCAAGGCACCATTCTTCGCGCAACCCAATCTGTTGGCGGGCGAACGGATCGTGCCGGAGTATTTCAACGCCGAGGTCCGGGCCGATGTGCTCGGGCCGGCCCTGATTGAACAACTCGAGCGTGCCGATCGTGCGGAGCTCGTGCAAACTTTCACCCAGATCCACGAGACCCTGCGACGCGACGCCAGTGCGCGCGCAGCGGAAGCCATCATCGCGCTGATGCAGACATCGCAGCGCGCCGCCGGGTGACCGTCGCGGCGCCCTGAAGGGTTTGTCACGACGGGTAAGAACGACGTTGAAATCACCTGAATCTTCCATCGCGCCGGGCGCGTCCTACAGTCTGGCCCTGAACCGGCCCGGCCTCATCGCGGGTGTCGACGAGGCCGGACGCGGTCCGCTGGCAGGTCCGGTCGTGGCAGCTGCCGTCGTGCTGGATCCGCGCCGTCGGATTCGCGGCATCCGCGATTCGAAGCAACTCGATGCGGCCGCACGTGAGGAGCTCGCACCGAAAATTCGGCGCCACGCACTCGCCTGGTCGGTGGCCTGGGCCGACGTGGAAGAAATCGACTGTCTGAATATCCTGGAAGCGACGCACCTGGCGATGCGCCGCGCGCTCATGGGCCTGCACATCTGTCCGGCCCACGTGCAGATCGACGGCAACCGCTGTCCGTCGTTCGTCGGTCTGCGCCTGGATTGCACGTTCGAAGCGATCATCGACGGCGATGCACTGCGCAGCTGCATCGGCGCGGCGTCCATACTCGCCAAGGTGAAGCGCGACGAAATGATGGTCGAGCAGGACCGGCTCTATCCGCAGTACGGCTTCGCCGTGCACAAGGGCTACGGCACCGCGCGTCATTGCGAGGTTCTGGAGAGCATCGGCCCGTCGCCGATCCATCGACGCAGCTTCGAACCGGTGCGACTGGCTGCGTCGCGTATCCAGGCCGTGGCCTGAGCGGCGCGCGATGTCGTTCGTTCATCTGCATTTGCATACCGAGTACTCGCTGGTCGACAGCGTGGTACGCATCACGCCGGAAGGCGAGGGCACCGTCGGCCTGATGGACGCGACGGCGCGCGCCTGGATGCCGGCGGTCGCGCTGACGGATCAGAGCAACCTGTTCGGGATGGTGAAGTTCTATCGCGCTGCGCAGTCGGCCGGCGTGAAGCCCGTGATCGGCGTCGACCTGCTCGTGCGCGAATCGGGTGAGCGGGTGGAACCGTCACGCCTGGTCCTGCTGTGCCAGAACGATGTCGGTTACAAGAACCTCACGCGACTGGTGAGCCGCTCGTATCTCGAGGGTCAGCAGAAAGGCATGGCGATGGTCGATCCATCGTGGCTGACGCCGGACACCGTGAGGGGGTTGATCGCCCTGTCCGCTGCGAGCGAGGGAAATGTCGGTCGCGCGATTCTGGCGGGCAACGAGGATCTGGCGCGCGACCTGTTGCAGCAGTGGCTGGCGCTGTTCGGTAATCGCTACTACCTCGAATTGCAGCGCATCGGGCGCGATGGCGAGGAGCGGCACATCCGCGGAGCGATCGAGCTGGCGGTGGCGAGCGGCGTGCCCGTGGTCGCCACCAACGACGTCCGCTTCATTCGGCGCAGCGATTTCCTGTCGCACGAAGCGCGCGTCTGTATTCACGACGGCATTCCTCTCGATACGCCGAATCGCCCGCGACGCTACACGGACGAGCAGTACCTGAAATCGCCCGAGGAGATGGCGCAGCTGTTCCGCGATGTTCCGGAGGCAATCGCGAATACCGTGGAGATCGCGCGGCGCTGCAGCCTCGAGCTCACGCTCGGCAAGTCGGTGTTGCCTGCGTATCCGGTGCCGTCTGGCATGAGCACCGAGGATTTCCTGCGCGAAGAATCGGCCCGTGGGCTGGAGCAGCGTATCGAACGCCTGCGCTCACAGCCGCCGGTCGGTCGTGTGATTGCGCGCGAGGAGTACGAATCGCGATTGCAGATCGAGCTGGGCGTGATCTGCCAGATGGGTTTTGCCGGCTACTTCCTGATCGTGGCGGATTTCATTCGCTGGGCACGCGAGAACGGCGTGCCCGTGGGGCCGGGGCGCGGTTCCGGTGCCGGCTCGCTGGTGGCCTATGCACTTGCCATCACCGATCTCGATCCGTTGCAGTACGACCTGCTGTTCGAGCGCTTCCTCAATCCGGAACGCGTGTCGATGCCCGACTTCGACGTCGACTTCTGCATGGACGGCCGCGATCGGGTCATCGAGTACGTGGCCGAGCGCTACGGCCGCGAGCGGGTCTCGCAGATCATCACCTACGGCACGATGGCGGCGAAGGCCGTGGTGCGCGACGTCGCGCGTGTCTATGGTCAAAGCTATGGTTTTGCCGATTCGATCGCCAAGCTGATCCCGTTTGAAATCGGTATCACGCTGAAGGATGCGCTGGAGAAGGAACCGGAGCTCAAACGACGCTATCTCGCCGAAGAAGAAACCCGCAACGTCATCGACATGGCGATGTCCCTTGAAGGGCTCGTGCGTAATGCCGGCATGCACGCGGGTGGTGTCGTCATTGCACCGTCGGTGCTGACCGATTTCGCGCCGCTCTTCTGTGACGAGAACGGCACCAGTGTCGTGACCCAGTTCGACAAGGACGACGTCGAGGCTGCGGGTCTGGTGAAGTTCGACTTCCTGGGATTGCGCACGCTCACGATCATCGACTGGGCGGTCAAGACCATCAACAGGGCTCGTGCGCTCAAGGGCGAACCGCCTCTCGATATCACGGCGCTGCCGCTGCAGGATTCTGCGGCCTACGACCTGCTGAAGCGCTGTGAAACCACTGCGGTGTTCCAGCTCGAATCCCGCGGCATGAAGGACCTGATCCGCCGCCTGCAGCCGGACTGCTTCGAAGACATCATCGCACTCGTGGCGCTGTTCCGCCCCGGTCCACTGCAGTCGGGCATGGTCGACGACTTCATTGCGCGCAAACACGGTCGGACCGAAGGTGCGATCGATTACCTGCATCCCGATCTGCAGCCGGTGCTGGCACCGACGTACGGCGTCATCCTGTACCAGGAACAGGTCATGCAGATTCCCCAGGTGCTGGCGGGCTATTCGCTCGGCGGTGCCGACCTGCTGCGTCGTGCCATGGGCAAGAAGAAGCCCGAGGAGATGGCGAAGCAGCGCTCCGTCTTCGTCGATGGTGCGACACAGCGAGGCGTCGAGCAGAGCAACGCGGCGTACATCTTCGACCTGATGGAGAAGTTCGCGGGCTACGGCTTCAACAAGTCGCACTCCGCGGCCTACGCACTGCTGTCATATCAGACCGCGTGGCTTAAGGCGCATTATCCGGCGGCGTTCATGGCCGCCGTGCTGTCCTCCGATATGGACAAGACCGACAAGGTGGTGACGCTCATCGACGAGGCGCGGCGCATGCGACTCAAGGTCGAGCCGCCCGACGTCAATCATTCGCAATACATGTTCACCGTGTCGGGCGAACGCTGCATCCGTTATGGACTGGGCGCCATCAAGGGCGTGGGGCAATCCGTGGTCGACATGCTCGTTGCCGAGCGTGAAGCGACGGGCCCATACCGGGATCTGCCGGACCTGTGCCGTCGCAGCGACCAGAACCGCATGAATCGCCGCGTCCTCGAAGCGCTGATCCGCTCGGGCGCTGCGGATTCGCTGGGCGCCAATCGCGCCACGCTCATGCATGCGCTGCCGGCTTCCATGCAACTCGCCGATCAGACGATGAAGGCGCGCGCCGTGGGACAGAACGACATGTTCGGCCTGATGGACACGACACCCAGCGCACCCGCTGTCGTGACCACCGAAATGCTTCCCGATTGGAGCCGGCGCGTGCGGCTCGATGGCGAACGCGACACGCTCGGCTTGTACCTTACCGGACATCCGTTCGAGGAATACGAAGAGGAAGTGCGTCCCGTGATCAGCGGTCGCATCGTCGACGTTACGGGTGACAAGCCCGCGCCGACCGAGGGCGGATTCCAGTTCCGTGGCAAGCCCGCGACGATCGCCGGGATGGTGTTCGATCTCGGCAAGCGCGGCAGCCGCATGGTCTTCACCATGGACGATCGCAGCGGCCGGCTCGAATGCTCCATGTTCGAGGACGTGTTCCAGCAATACCGCACCCAGATCGCCAAGAGCGCGATCCTGATCGTCGAAGGTTCGCTGCGCTTCGATGAGTTCATCGAAGGCTGGCGCCTCACTGCCAAGAAGGTGACGGACATCGATCAAGCCCGCGAGCTGTACGCGCGACGATTGGTATTGCGCTGGCCCGTGAACGCCGAGCCGGACCTCGTGCGCAAGCTCGAGACGACACTGCGACCGTTCCGCGGTGGCCGTTGCAGCGTGGCGATCCGCTATCGCAGTTCTGCGGCGCGAGCAGATCTGGTGCTGTCGGAGGAATGGCTGGTCAAACCCACCCGCGAACTGACCGAGAAATTGTCGCAACTCTTCGGCAACGATGGGATGCGGCTGATCTACTCCGGACGGGATTCTTAAAACAGGAATTTCACACAGCACAGAGATCGAAAAGGATTCTCTTAACTCTGTGCCCTCTGTGCCCTCTGTGCCCTCTGTGTGAATCCTATTCTCGCGGGATACGATAAAGGAATGCCCACCGGTCGCCTGATCGCGCAGGTATCGGAGCGTCCCGGAACCTCTCCCGTGGCGAGACGTTGCGATAGTGATGAGCGCTGTCGACACTCGCACCGTCCTGTCACGAACGCCTCGATGGGCATGGGGCCTCGTCGGGTTGGTGCTTTGCGTCGTCGTTCTCATCGTCGTCTGGGATTGGAACTGGTTCAAAGGCCCGGTGGAGCGGCGGATCACCGCCATGACCGGGCGCGAGTTCAGTATCCGCGGCGATCTGGATGTCGATCTTGGCTGGCGACCGCGTATCACTGCGCGCGACCTGCATCTGGCGAACGCCGACTGGTCGAAGTCACGCGAGATGGCGCTGGTGAAGGAACTCGATCTGCGCATTGCGCTGATGCCGCTACTGCGTGGTGAGGTGCGGCTTCCGTACATCGCGCTCGACGCGCCGCGGCTCGTGCTCGAGCGCAACAGCAGGGGTGTAGGCAACTGGGTATTCCCGGCGCAGGAAGATGAGGGCTCGGGCGAGGCTCCGCAAATAGGTCAACTGATCGTCACCGACGGACGCGTGGAGTTTCACGAGCCCGTGCTCCGGACCGACGTCACACTCGACGTTCGCAGCGGCAAATCGGCTGGCAAGGAGCGAGCGCCATTACTCGCCACGGGTGAGGGCAGCTGGCGGGGTTCTCCGTTCGAACTGCAGGGACGCGTCGATTCACCACTGAATCTTCAGGAGAAGGACATACCCTATCGACTGGACTTGCGCGCGCGTGCCGGACAAACGCGGGCACATGCCAGCGGCGCATTGCGGGGGCAGGTGCAACTGGAGAATTTCAACGCCGATTTCGCTCTGTCGGGTGCAAATCTCGCGGACATCTATGACCTGTTGGGTATCGCGCTGCCCGAGACGCCGCCCTACGAACTGCACGGCAAGCTCGATCGCAAAGGCGATGTATGGAGCTATCGCGCATTCACCGGCAAGGTCGGGGACAGCGATCTGTCCGGTGATGCGAGCCTCGACATCGGCGGCGAACGTCCGAAACTGACCGCGAAACTCGTTTCGAAGCGACTCGACTTCGATGATCTCGCGGGCTTCGTCGGCGCACCGCCGTCGGGCAAGCCGGGTGAAACCGCTGCTGCGGATCAGAAGCGCCTGCCTGCGGAGGTCGGGACGAAAGCGACAGTGTTGCCGGACCAGCCGTTCAAGCTCGACAAGCTGCGAGTCATGGATGCCGATGTGACGTTGCAAGCCGCCGAGATCAACGCACCGAAACTGCCGCTCGAAGCGATGAACACGCACATGGTGCTCGACGATGGCGTGCTCAAACTCAATCCGCTGGACTTTCACACGGCGGGTGGCTTGATCGCCTCGCGTGTGACCCTGGATGCGCGCGAGCCGTCGATCCAGACCACGCTGGTGGCTGATGTTCGCGGGCTCGAACTGCGCAAGCTCTTTCCCACGGTCGAGATCACGAAGAAGGGGGCCGGGAAATTGTCAGGCGTGGTGGCGATCACCGCGCACGGCAATTCCGTGGCTTATATGGCGGGCAGCGCGAACGGTGACATCGGTCTGATCATGGGCGAGGGGCACATCAGCAACCTGCTCATCGAACTGGCGGGACTGGATATCGCGGAGTCGCTCAAGTACCTGTTGAACAAGGATCGTGAGATACCGCTGCGCTGCGCGTATGCAGCCTTCAGGGTCGTGGACGGAGAAATGGCGACGCGGGGTATGGCATTCGATACATCCGACACCGTGATCTTCGGTGAAGGCGGGATCAACCTGCGACGGGAAACGCTCGATCTGCGCCTGTTGCCGCAGCCAAAGGACAGAAGTCCGCTATCGCTGCGCGCGCCGCTCATGATCGGCGGCACATTCAAGGATCCATCATTCCGGCCGGAAATCGGGCCGCTGGCTGCGCGCGTCGGCGCCGCAACGGCGCTCTACACGCTGGCACCACCCGCAGCGCTGCTTGCACTCATCGAAACGGGACCGGGAGAGAGCATCGACTGCGGACCTGCAGTCGCGCGGGGATCCTAGATGAGAATTAACAATTCACAATTCACAGTTCAGAGCGGAGTCAGAGGCGACGTGGCCTCTGACTCATGCGGTTTCAATTGTTAATTCTCAATTGTCCATTGTGAACTATTCCGCCTTGATCGCCTCCACCTGGATCTGCAGCTTCACTTCCTGCTTGAAGCCGTAGGCCTTGCCGTAGTTGACACCGAAATCATCGCGGTTGATTTCTGCGCTGGCGTCGGCACCGCAGGTCTCTTTCTTCGTCATGGGATTCGGCTTGCACAGGAAGCTGTTGATCTTCAGGTTCACGGGCTTGGTTACCCCGTGAAGCGTCAGTGCGCCATCGACTTCGGTCGGCGCGCCATCCTTGAAGCCGGTCAGCTTGCCGGTGTACGTCGCGGTCGGGAACTTGGCAACGTTGAAGATTTCCTCATTCTTCGCATGCGCATTCAGCTTGTCGTGGCCGAAGTCGATCGAGGCCATGTCCATCGTGACGTCGACCGTGCCAGCCTTGCCGTCCTTGTCATAGGTGATGGAGCCCGAGGTCGAATTGATCTTGCCGCGCCACACGGACAATCCCCCCAGGTGATCCGCTTCGAAGCTTGGGAAGGTATGGTTGGGGTCGATGGTATAGGTCGCAGGTGCTGCGAAAGCGGCGGAGGCTCCCAGCAGTGCGGTGGCGAACAAGCTCAACGTGCGGGTCTTCATGCGAGGCTCCTGTCTACAAGGGAACACAGCATGCCATGTTCGGCAATGACCACTCCTTTGGGAACGGGCTGGCCGGAATAAATGTCATTCGTCGAAAAAAACGGACCCGAGTCAGCCGCCCGCGCGTTTAGCCTGCCACCCGCGTCGCGTCAGCTCTTCGACGAGACGATCGCGGTGATCTCCCTGGATTTCGATCCGGCCGTTCTCGACGCCGCCCCCCGAGCCGCATTTTTTTTTCAATTCAGTCGCGAGTGTGGCGAGTTCATTGGCTGCGAGGCCCAGACCGCTGACGACCGTGACGCCTTTGCCCTTGCGTCCCTGGGTTTCGCGGCTGACGCGCACGACGCCATCGCTGCTCGTCTTGCCCGGCGTGCCCTTCTTGCAGACACAGTCGGCGACGGCGCGCAGGCAATTGGGACAGCGTTCACCGACGCCAGTGGAATAGACGATGCCGCCGCCGTCGGCGATCCGCGGATCTTTGCGAGGAGTTTTCATGGGCGGCGCAGTGTTCAACAGCCGCGCTGCGGGAGCAAGAGCCGAAGCAGAAGAAGATATCCACCGGGGGGCGGGGACCACAGAAAATTTCTGTTCCGAACTCTGTATTCCCCGTGGAGACCACCCGGCGCTTTGTCTTGCTCCGGCGGCTAGATCTTCGACGTCTTCTGCGTATCGCTCATCGTTGCGTAGACCAGTAAGGAAACGAATACGCAGCCGGTGACGTACCAGTAGAACAGCGCCTCGTGGCCAATCGATTTGAACCACAGCGCGATGTACTCGGCGGTCCCGCCGAACAGCGACACCGCGATGGCGTAGGGCAGGCCCACGCCCAGCGCCCGGATTTCGACGGGAAACAGTTCCGCTTTCACTACGGCGCTGATGGAGCTGTACATCGAGGAGATGAACAGACCGGTCATCACCAGGGAAAATGCAGTCCAGGCGTCCTGTGCACGCTCCAGAGCCGTAAGCAGCGGTAGTGTTGCGAACAGCGCCAGAATGCCGAAGGTGACGAGCATCGGGCGGCGGCCGACACGATCGGAGAGGGCGCCCATGAGCGGCTGCAGCACCATGAATAGGAACAGGCTGCCGGCCGAGACCAGCGTCGACTCACCCTTGCTGAGCCCGACGGTGTTCACCAGAAACTTTTGCATGTAGTTGGTGAAGACATAGAAGAACAGCGTGCCGCCCATGGTGAGCCCGATCACGGTCAGCGCTTCGCGCGGATAGCGCAGCAGCAATCGCAGATCGCCGGCCTCGCTATTTCTGGCGCGGGACTTCGTGAAGGATTCGGTCTCGGCCAGGTTGCGACGCAGCCAGAGCGCAACGAGCGCGGCCGCAGCGCCGATGAAGAATGGAATGCGCCAGCCCCAAGCATCGAGTTGCTCAGGGCTCAGGAAGACGAACTGCAGCAGCAACAACACGGCCAGCGCCAGCAGCTGTCCCATGACGAGGGTGACGTACAGAACACCGGAGTAGAAGCCACGATGTTCCCTGGCTGCGATCTCGCTCATGTAAGTGGCGCTCGTTCCGTACTCGCCGCCCACACTGAAGCCCTGCAGTACCCGTGCAATCACCAGTACCAGCGGCGCGGCGATGCCGATGGTTGCGTACCCCGGCGTCAATGCGATCAGCAGCGATCCAGCGCACATCAGGATGACCGAGAGAGTGAGCGCGGCCTTGCGTCCGTGGCGATCAGCGTAGCGCCCCAGCACCCAGCCGCCAATCGGACGCACCAGGAAGCCGACCGCAAAGATGGCGGCGACGTTCAGCAGCTGTGCGGTCTGATTGCCTTCTGGAAAAAATGCATGTGCGAAGTAGATCGCGAATGCCGAGTAGGTGTACCAGTCGTACCACTCGACCAGGTTGCCGACGGAACCACCGAAGATCGACCGGAGTCGCTGGCGTCGCGACGCATCTGCCGCTGTTGGAATGGTCAAGGTTGCCGCTTGTTGGAATTATCGGAGCGGCGATGGTGGCCCAGAGGCGCGGGCCGAATCAAACGCAAAAAGGTCGATGGGATCCAGGGAGCGCCCCTCGATCCCATCGTTGCAGGGGCTCAGGAAGGTCGCGAGCGACTGCGAACCTCTGCAGGATCATGCTCGCTCGCACGCGCTTTTGCGTCCGCTTCCGCCTGCTCGATCTCGCGCTGTTCCTGCGCATCGACATCGCCTGCGTGGCGAATCTCCTCCTTACCGCGATCGGAGTTCACGAACTCACGTGTGGCTTCGCGATAGTTGCGATCGGCGGTCTTGTTGCCTTCGCCTTCGTTCGACGCGGTGGGCCGGTCTGGCGGCGAAGCGGGTTTCCGGGGTGGATGCTTGCTGGCCATGAGGTTTCTCCTGTTGCTCCCAGGTCGAACGCCCATCCGATCACCGGGTTCCGGGTCAGCCCGTCGGCAGGTCGAATGTTGTAAGGTGCCCGGGGTCAGTGTCGGCAATTGTCTCAATGCTCCGCTTTGGGCGGACAAGGTCCTGCGAATCGCGCCTGTGTACTGGATTATCGCTGCAATTTTTCTGCTCATCGCGCTGGTGGTGCCACGGCTGCGTCCGATCGGTGTCGTCGGCAGCGTCATCCTGATCCTGATGCTCGGTTGGGGAATGCTGGCGCGGATGCTGGGGAAAGCGCCGGAGGTCGTGCCCGAGCGCGGGCGGCCGAGCGCGCCGACGTTGGCTGTGCAGTCGTTTCCCCTGACGGAGCTGGACAGCGAGGAACTGCGCATCGCCGGCAATGGCGCGCCGTACGAATTGCGCGGCGTGATCGTCAACCGGTCGACGACGCTGCGCCTGCGCTCGTTCACTGCCGAGGTGGTGCGGCGCGATTGCTTCGAGGGCGCACTGGATCCGAGCGGCTGCGTGGTGCTCTGGCAAAGCCGGCAATGGGTCGACGCGAGCGCCGCGCCCGGCGAGAGTCGTGAATTCGCCAGTCAGTTCTGGACGCGCGGCGATGTGCCACGAGCGCGGGGCGCGACCCGGGATGACATCACGATCGTCGCCGCCGACGGCGTGCCGGCACGACCGAATGCCATTTCCAGCGGTGGCTGACGTCGTTGCGGCACCGCAGCGCGATGCATAAGCTCGACTCTTCCTTGTCGCCCGGATTCTCAGCGTGCAAATCGTTCTCCCGTATCTGATCGCCGGCTGGTCCGGGTTCTTCGTCATGGCCGTCGAATTGCTCGGGGGGCGGTTGATGGCGCCGACGTTCGGCAGCAGCATTTACGTGTGGGGCGCGATCATCACGGTCTTCATGCTGGCGCTGTCGATTGGCTATCTCGCCGGAGGCCGGTACTCCATGCAGCAGCCAAGTGTGCGGCGGCTCGGCGCATTACTGATCGTGGCGGCGGTGACGGTGCTGCCAATCCTGCTGTTCGGTGAACGAATGCTCGACGCTGTCTCGATCGCCGTGCCCGATCCGCGATTCGGCTCATTGCTGGCGGCCGCCGTGTTGTTCTTCGTGCCGACGGTATTCTCTGGAATGATTTCGCCCTACGCGGTGCGGTTACTGGTGCAGGATCAGCGCAGCTCCGGCCGTCATGCGGGACAGCTTTACTTCGTGTCGACATTCGGTAGCGCTGCAGGAACACTCCTGACATCGTTCTACTTCGTGCTCATTCTCGAAGTGAATCAGATCCTGGTGAGTCTCCTGGCCGTTTCCGGAGCGATCGGAGCCGCCGCACTGATCTTTGGCAAACGCGGCAGCGAGCGCGACGAGGTGAGTCGATGAGAGTCGGGGCCTGTCTCGCGTTCATGGTGGCGCTGTGCTTTGCCGCAGTCGCCGTCCAGGCAGACTCGCAGAAACTCCTGCACTCCGAGCGTTCGCTCTATCGCGAGGTGCTGGTCTACGAATCCTCCGGTATCCGCTGCATATGTTTCACCCGCAATTGCCGTGTGGGACGACAGACCTGCATGGACACGCGGCGACCCGACCGCTTCGCGCTCAACTACACCCGCATGATGCTGGGTGCGCTGTACCTGCAGCCGCAGCCGCGGTCGATCCTGATCATCGGCCTGGGCGGCGGCACGCTGCCACGAGCACTGATGAAAGTGCTACCGGAGGCGAAGATCGACACGGTCGAGATCGATCCGGCGGTGGTCAGGGTGGCGAAGCAGTATTTCGATTTCTCGCCGGACAGCCGGGTGACGGTGGCCGAGCAGGACGGTCGCGTATTCGTGAAGCGGGCGATTCGCGAGCAGCGCCAGTACGACCTGATCATGCTGGATGCCTTCGATCACGAGTACATCCCCGAGCATCTGTTGACCCGGGAGTTTCTCAGCGAAGTGAAGACGCTACTGACGCCAGGCGGCGTCCTGGCGGCCAATACGTTCTCATCGAGCGGGCTCTATGATCACGAGTCCGTGACGTACGCCGCGGTGTTCGGCACGTTCTTCAATCTCAAGAAGGAAAACCGCGTCATCTTCGCGGTGAATGGTGCTTTGCCGGACACGGCCAGCATCAACACCAACAGCGCCGTGCACCGCGAGGACTTCGCAGCATTCGATGTGCATCCGGAGTTCCTGCTGCCGCTTTTTTCCACGCGCGCAGACTGGAACGTGAAGGCGCGCATTCTGACGGATCAATACTCGCCGGCGAATCTGCTGAATTTGAAATAGCGGCGCGTTCGCGGGTGTCCCGGAATGCGGATTGCACACGGAGCGCGGAAGTGCACCGAGGCGGGGACAAGGAGTAAGACCTTCTACTCCGTGCCCTCCGTGATCTGTGACTAAGTCTGCTGCTATAGCCGCTAGTTGACTCGTCCGCTGGTCGTTTCCAGCGTCTCCAGAGCGATCGTTACCTCCTGGAGGATGGGCCCCGCACTCTCACCACCCGTCATGTTCTCGTTGGCGGCGGTCGAAAGCAGTTCCGCGTCCTTCTTCCACGATTCGAGAATGGCGCGCTTGGTGTCGACATCGAGGCGGGTGTCGCGCAGTACATCCGTCGGCGTCTTGAACTGGCGAGACGGGTCGGCGATTGCGTCGTCGGCGCGTTCCTGGTCGGGCATGACAGGGTCGGGCATGACAGGGTCGGGCATGATGGCTCCCAGGGGCATCGGAAAAGAAAAGAAAATCAGTCGCGACGGGTAATCAACCCGACCAGCAAGGCGACACCGGCGGCCGTGGCGATGATGCCCCACGAGTGGTCGCGCACGTAGTCATCCGTATTTCGCGCAAGCCGACGTACCTTGCGCCGCATCTTGCGGTCATAAACCCCGTCCAGCATCTGACCGAGGGATTTTTCGGTACGTGCCCGGGCCTCCTGCACGCGATCACCAGTGACTTCGGCAGTGGCCTTCAATAGCGCTTCTGTATCGCGTGCGACGGCACGCAAATCGTTACGCAGATCTTTCATGGGGGAATGCAGAGCGCCGTTTCTCATGGCGGAATCTCCTCGCGGTCGACGGGAACTACACATGCAACGTCCGGCGCACGCAGTGGTTCCCCCGCAGCGGTTGCGTGAGGACGGCAGATGATTTGCGCAGGAATCACTCGATCGTCTGTTGAGTGATAGCTATGCGTGCGACGAGCCGCTCGCTACGCTTGCGGTGCGCCAAACGGTGGATAGGAGCGAAGGACCATGCCTGCCGTAACAAAGAAGACATCCAGCAAGGCCAAGCGGGCACCTGCGCGGCGCAAGACGCCGAAGAAGGCGGCGCCACGCACACGCGGCATTCAGCCGCAGGATTGCCAGATGGATACGCTGCCGCCGGAGGCCAGCGACGCAGTGCAGCGGATTGCCAGTGAGGGCGGCGCCATCGTCGGTCGTTATTTCGAGCCGCTCGGCCGCAATCCCTTGCTGCTGGCGGCGTTGCCGATCGACAGTGTGGAGCCGACGCCGTTCCAGCGCGATCTCTCCGACGCGCATCACAAGAAGTTGTCCGAGGTCATCGATCGCACCGGCCTGTTTCTCGATCCAGTGATTGCCATCACCGCGCCGCAGACAGGCTTCTGGACGCCCAACGGCCGACATCGGCTCGAAGCGCTGCGTCGTCTCGGCGCGAAATCGATCATTGCGCTGGTGGTGCCGAAACGTGAGATCGCCTGGCAGATCCTCGCGCTCAATACGGAGAAGGCGCACAACCTGCGCGAGCGTTCGCTCGAGGTGATCCGCATCTACCAGGGCCTGCTCGAGGAAGACCCGAATCGCGCCGAAAAGGACTTCTCGTTCTATCTCGAGGATCCCGCGCTGGTGACCCTGGGCCTGTGCTACGAAAAGAAGGGCAATTTTGCGGGCGGTGCGTATCACCCGATCCTGCGACGCCTGATGGAGTTCTCGTCAGAGCCGCTGCGCAAGGCGATCAGCGCTCACGAATCGGCCGCGGAGAAGCTGTTCGAACTCGATGCGCTGATCACTGCGGCGGTCGACAAGCTCAAGGAGCGCGGACTGGTCAGTCCGTATCTGCGTGCCTTCGTGATCGCGCGCATCAATCCTTTGCGCTGGATCAAGGACGAGCCGCCGCCGCTGGTGGAAGTGCTGAAGACGATGCGCGAGCGGGCCGCGCGTTTCAATGTCGACAAGATCAAGCAGCAGGACCTGGCGCGCAGCGGCGGGGCACCGGATAGCGAGTGACGACTACGGATCGGGAGCGAATCCCGCCGGGAACGGCTGCGGCTGCTGCTTCATGAGTCGCGGATGGCGCGGCATCACGCCCTGGGCCACGAGATTGCGATACGAGTCGTAGTAGATCGCGAGCGTCTCGTCCGGAGTCGTTGATGCTCGGCGAAAGTCGACGTACTGCACCGGCGAGGATGCGCGGTGACCGTGGCCAGTGCCCAGACGATCCTGGCTTTCACTGCGCTGGGCGGACTGGCCGTTGGCGGTCGGAGCCTCTGCCTCCGGTTTTGCCGCGCTGTCATCCAGCCAGTGCGTGCGTGGTCTCGATTGCAGCTGTTCGCGGAACAGCGCCACGCCGATGACGCCGACATTGTCAGGGCGCCCGGTGCGCGCCGCATAGGAATCGGGCAGCGACGTGAAGTAGAACCTCGCGACGTCGTCCAGACTCTTGCGCCAACCGTCGATCTGCACCGAACTCCAGGAATCGACGCCATAGCCGCCCTGATCGGTCGCTGCCGTGGTGCCGCTGACGACGTTCACCCCGTCGACGCTGGTCACGGCCAGCAGTCGCTGTCGCCAGCGATTGCGAATCCGCAGTTCGTACTGGTGACCCGGTTCGCCCGCTACGTACAGGCGCCCGCGGAACTCATGGACCGGCAGAACCCGGCCCAGGTTCACGTCGTAGACCTCGAGGTCCGCCAGAGAACCGGCGTTGGTCAGCAGGGGCAGGCAGATCAGCAGGGCAGCGGCCAGGTGGCGCATTGGGGAGCTCCGTCGGATAACGGCGTCGGGTCTTTGAACGACGCAACCGCCAGTCGCGGGTTACGGCTTGGGGTCGTGGACGGCCGGCGGCCCCGGGCTTATATGTAGCGGCAGCGGGCTGCCGGACCCCGATTCCGGGTCGGCAAAGGCCGGATTCGACGGCATTGGGCGTTTCCTGGTTTGCCAGCCGGCCCATCTCCCGCTATGTTCCGCGCTGCTTTTCGTGGGGATCACCGCCGTATGGCAATGAATTTTCTGGATTTCGAGCAACCGATTGCCGAGCTCGAGGCCAAGATCGACGAGTTGAAGTTCGTCTCGAACGACGCCGAAGTGAACATCGGCGAGGAAATCGCGCGCCTGCGGTCCAAGAGCCGCACCCTGACTACGAGCATTTTCTCGAACCTGACTCAGTGGCAGATCGCCCAGCTGGCCCGGCATCCGCAGCGCCCGTACACGCTGGACTACATCGGCTCGATCCTCACCGATTTCCAGGAATTGCATGGCGATCGCATGTACGCGGACGATCATGCGATCGTTGGCGGTCCGGCCCGGCTCGATGGCCGACCCGTCATGATCGTCGGCCAGCAGAAGGGGCGCGACACCAAGGAGCGGGTGCGCCGCAACTACGGCATGCCCAAGCCCGAGGGCTATCGCAAGGCATTGCGCCTGATGCACATGGCCGAGCGATTCAAGATGCCGCTGATCACGTTCATCGACACCTCGGGGGCCTACCCGGGTGTGGGCGCAGAAGAGCGCGGACAGAGTGAAGCGATCGCGCGCAATCTGTTCGAGATGTCCGCGCTGGAAGTGCCGATCATCAGCGTGGTGATCGGTGAGGGTGGATCCGGCGGCGCGCTGGCCATCGGCGTCGGCGACCGACTGCTGATGCTTCAGTACAGCATCTACTCCGTCATTTCGCCGGAAGGCTGCGCGGGAATTCTCTGGCGTAGTGCCGACAAGAAAGATCTGGCAGCCGAGGCAATGGGCGTCAGCGCCGAGCGCATTGCCAAGCTCGGCGGTATCGTCGATGAAGTGCTCAAGGAACCGCTCGGCGGCGCGCATCGCGATCCGCAGGCGATGTCCGACAGTCTCAAGGAAGCGCTGCTGCGCCACCTCGGCGAACTCGAAGCCATGTCCCCCGAGCAACTGCTCGCCACGCGCGAGAAGCGGCTGCGCAGCTACGGCGTGTTCAGCGAACGCTGATTGCAGATGGAGTGACGAGGGTATGCAGGTCACGAAAGTGACGAGGGCGGAAAGCGCACAGTCGGCGTGCGCATTGCCTTCATCACTCGCGTGACCTCCATGACGTTGCTTCCATGATTTTCTCGCCCGCTACGCTGCTGGCAATCGTCCGCTCGCATCTGCCCGCCGCCGCCAGCGGCCGGCTCTGCGTCGCGTTCAGCGGCGGTCTCGACTCGACGGTTCTGCTGGCCGCATTGGCGCAGGGCGTCCGCGACGATTCGTCGTACACGTTGCGCGCGATTCATATCGACCATGACCTGCATGCCGACTCGTCCCGCTGGTCGCAGCATTGCGCGGCCGTCGCGCAACGACTCGGGGTCGACTACGTGTCGCGAACAGTAAGCGTGGCGCGGGACGCGGGTGCAGGCCTGGAGGCCGCTGCCCGGGACGCGCGTTATGCCGCATTGCGCGAGCACCTGCGGCCGGGAGACGTGCTGCTGAGTGCGCATCACGCTGACGATCAGTTCGAAACGTTGTTGCTGGCGCTGTTGCGTGGCGCCGGCCTGGCGGGCCTGGCGGCGATGCCGGTGAGTCGCGAATTCCATCCCGGCTGGCACCTGCGTCCGCTGCTCGACTTCACGCGCTCCGCGCTCGAGGACTGGGCGACGTCGCAGCAACTCGTATGGATTGCCGACCCCTCCAACGACAGTCGGCGCTTCGATCGCAATTTTCTGCGCCAGGACGTCATCCCATTGATGCGCAGTCGCTGGCCCGCAGCGTCGCAAAGCGCCGCGCGTTCGGCGAGCCACGTAGGGGAAGGTCTGGCGCTGATGGACGAGCAGGCCCAGACGGATCTCGCGACCGCATCGGCGGGTCCATGTCTCCGGGTCGATGTCCTGTCGGGTCTGAGCGTTGCTCGCCGCCGCAATTTGCTGCGGTATTGGACAAGACTGCGGGGCGCACGCGCGCCATCCACTCGAAAACTGCTTGCGCTGGAACACGACATGCTCGTCGCGCAGGAGGATCGCCTGCCCGTCACGCAGTGGGATGGATTCGAAGTAAGGCGGTTTCGTGGGCTGCTGTACGCAGAATCCACCCGTGAGTGGAGCGCGGATGCTGCTGCACCGGTTGCATGGGACTGGAGCCGCCCCATGACACTTCCCGACCAGCTGGGAGTGTTGTGTGCGCAGGATGTCCGCGGGTCAGGTCTGTCGCGCGCGCTGCTGTCATCCACTCTGCGCGTCGAGTTCCGTCACGGTGGTGAAGTGATTCGTCCGGCCGGCCAGCGACATCACCGCAGCTTGAAGAAGTTGCTGCAGGATGCTGATATTTTACCGTGGTGGCGTAGTCGATTGCCGCTGCTATGGATGGGCGATCAGCTCGTCGCGGTCGGCGATCTCTGGACGGCCGATGAGTTTGCCGCTCGCGAGGACGACGAGGGTGTGCAAGTGATCTGGCAGGGCAGGCCACCGATCCAGGCCCAGCCGCAGGTCCCGTAATGATCATGAGAAAAAGTTTGCGCGGAAGCGGTTGCCCGATCGCTTTGCTTCTTTCGTCATCGAACCGATTCCGATAGACTGCTCTCCCGTCGTGAGTTCGGCGATGCGCCTTCGGTGCAGCGCCAATTGCTCCTCCTCCTTCATCGACGGTGCTTCCGATGACTCGTTATATTTGTGTGACTGGTGGTGTCGTTTCCTCACTCGGAAAGGGCATCGCCGCCGCGTCATTGGGCGCGATCCTCGAGGCCCGCGGCCTCAAGATCAGCATGGTGAAGCTGGATCCCTACATCAACGTGGATCCCGGCACCATGAGTCCCTTTCAGCACGGCGAAGTGTTCGTCACCAACGACGGCACCGAAACCGACCTGGATCTCGGACACTACGAACGTTTCGTACGTACGACCACCTCGCGCAACAGCAATTTCACGACCGGACGCATTTACGAGCGAGTCATCGCGAAGGAACGTCGCGGCGACTATCTCGGCGCGACCGTGCAGGTGATCCCGCACATCACCGATGAGATCAAGCACTGCATCCGGCTGGGTGCGGGCGATGCCGATGTCTGCATGGTCGAGATCGGCGGCACGGTCGGCGACATCGAGTCGCTGCCGTTTCTCGAGGCGATCCGTCAGCTCGGAGTCGAACTGGGGCATCACAATGTGCTCTACATGCACCTCACGCTGGTGCCTTACATCCCGAGTTCCGGAGAGATCAAGACCAAGCCGACGCAGCATTCCGTCAAGGAACTGCGCTCGATCGGTATCCAGCCCGATATCCTGCTGTGCCGGGCGCAGAACGCGATCCCTGACGAACAGCGCCGCAAGATCGCCCTGTTCACCAACGTCGAGGAGCGCGCGGTCATCTCGGCGGTGGATGCCGATGACATCTACAAGATTCCCATGCTGCTGCACGACGAGTCGCTCGATCAGATCGTCGTCGACAAGCTGCGTCTGGACGTGAAGCCGGCGGATCTCAGTGAGTGGCGCCGCGTCGTCACCGCCAAATCCAACCCGGACACGACGGTCAACATCGCCATGGTCGGCAAGTACGTGAACCTGCGCGATGCGTACATTTCACTGAGCGAGGCGCTGACCCATGCCGGTCTCGGCACGCGTACGCGTGTCACGATCCAGTTCATCGAAGCGACGGACGTCGAGAAGCATGGCGCCGGTTGCCTGGAAGGGATGGATGCCATCCTGGTGCCGGGCGGTTTCGGCGAGCGCGGCGTGGAAGGCAAGATCCAGGCGATCCGCTATGCGCGTGAGAATCAGATTCCGTATCTCGGCATCTGCCTCGGCATGCAGCTGGCGATCATCGAGTACGCGCGCAACGTCGCCGGGCTGGAGGGTGCGCATTCGACGGAGTTCAACCGCGGCGCGCCGCATCCCGTGATCGCGTTGATCAGCGAATGGACAGATCAGAAGGGTACGACCGAGCAGCGCACCGAGAAGTCCGACATGGGCGGCACCATGCGTCTCGGCGCACAGGAAGTTCGCCTCTCGCATGGCTCGAAGGCTCATCAGGTCTATGGGTCGGACGTGATCGCCGAACGCCATCGTCATCGGTACGAGTTCAACAATCGCTACCTGCAGAAGCTCATGAACGCCGGCCTGCGTTTCTCGGGCTTCTCGCGCGACGGACTCGTCGAAATGATCGAGTTGCCGGCACACCCGTTCTTCGTCGCCAGCCAATTCCACCCGGAGTTCCGTTCCACGCCGCGTGATGGCCATCCGCTGTTCACCGGTTTCATCAAGGCGGCGCGCGCCTATCATCAGAGCCAGATGCCGGTTGCGGCGAATGGCTGAAACGAGGGGCCGACCGGCCGACCGGCATACTGGCCAACCGGCCAGACTGGGAAACGCGGTGGCCGGCCCTATCCTTTGGATTCTGGCCAGTGAGCCAGTGAGCTAGTGAGCCAGTTATGCGTCTCCTGAATTTCACCGTCGGTCCCGACCAGCCGTTCTTCCTGATCGCCGGTCCCTGCGTCATCGAGAGCGAGGGGCTCATCCTCGATACGGCTGGCAAGCTCAAGGAGCTGACCGGTCGTCTCGGCATACCCTTCATCTTCAAATCGTCGTTCGACAAGGCGAATCGTTCGTCGCAGAAAAGTTATCGCGGCCCCGGCATGGAAGAGGGTTTGCGGATCCTCTCCGAAGTGAAGCGCCAGTTGCAGCTGCCGGTGCTCACCGACGTGCATGAAGACACGCCGATGGAAGAAGTCGCCGCCGTTGTCGATGTGCTGCAGACGCCAGCATTCCTCGCTCGTCAGACCAACTTCATTCTGAAGGTGTGTTCGCAGCAGCGCGCCGTGAACATCAAGAAGGGCCAGTTCCTGTCTCCCTGGGAGATGCAGAACGTCGTCGACAAGGCGCGTTCGACGGGCAACGAGCAGATCATGGTGTGCGAGCGCGGCTTCAGTTTCGGCTACAACAATCTGGTATCGGACATGCGCTCCCTCGCGGTGATGCGCGAGACCGGCGCGCCGGTGGTTTTCGATGCCACGCACTCGGTGCAATTGCCGGGCGGCAAGGGCACCTCTTCCGGCGGTCAGCGCGAGTTCGTGCCGGTACTGGCGCGCGCTGCGATGGCAGCCGGTATCTCCGGTCTTTTCATGGAAACGCATCCCGATCCGGACAAGGCGTTGTCCGACGGGCCGAATGCATGGCCGCTGGCGCGTATGCAGTCTCTGCTCGAGACGCTCGTGGCCATCGATAAAACAGTCAAATCCAAGCCCTTCGAGGAAAGTTCGCTATGAGCAAGATCGTCGACATCCGCGGCCGCGAGATCATCGATTCGCGCGGCAATCCGACCGTGGAAGCCGATGTTGTGCTGGAGTCCGGCGCCACGGGACGTGCGGCAGTGCCGTCCGGCGCGTCGACAGGAACGCGCGAGGCCGTTGAACTGCGCGATGGCGACAAGAATCGCTATCTCGGCAAGGGTGTGCTGAAGGCGGTCGCCAACGTGAATGGCGAACTGAAGACACTCCTCGTCGGCAAGGATGCGGCGGATCAGGCTGCGCTGGACGAGGCGATGATCAAGCTCGACGGCACCGACTCGAAGTCGCGTCTGGGTGCGAATGCACTGCTCGCCGTGTCGCTGGCCAATGCGCATGCAGTTGCGCGCGAAACCAAACAGTCGCTGTTCCGCCTGCTCGGCGGCGCAGGTCCGAAGACCCTGCCGGTGCCGATGATGAACATCATCAACGGCGGCGCGCATGCGGACAACAGCGTCGACATCCAGGAATTCATGATCCTGCCGGTCGGTGCCCCGTCGTTGTCGGAAGCCGTGCGCTACGGCGCGGAGATTTTCCACACGCTCAAGAAAGTGTTGCACGAGCGCAAGCTGGCTACCGCCGTGGGCGACGAGGGCGGTTTCGCTCCGGATCTGCCGTCGAACGAGGCTGCGCTCGAAACGATTCTGGAAGCGATCGAGCGCGCGGGCTACAAGGCCGGCAAGCAGATATTCCTCGGGCTCGATGTCGCCAGCTCCGAGTTCTACAAGGGCGGCATCTACGATCTGGAATCCGAGAACCGCAAGTTCACGTCGCCGCAGTTCGTCGACTACCTCGACGGGCTGGTCGGGCGGTATCCGATCGTCACGATCGAAGACGGTATGGCCGAAGGCGATTGGGATGGCTGGGCGCTGCTGACGCAGCGGCTTGGCAAGAAGGTGCAACTGGTCGGCGACGATCTGTTCGTGACCAACACCCGGATCCTGCAGGAAGGCATCAGCAAGAAGATTGCGAACTCCATCCTGATCAAGCCGAACCAGATCGGCACGCTCACCGAAACGCTGGCCGCCATCGATATGGCCGCGGATGCAGGCTATTCGTCGGTCGTCTCGCATCGCTCGGGCGAGACTGAAGATTCGACCATCGCCGATATCGCAGTGGCCACGCGCGCCACGCAGATCAAGACGGGCTCGCTGTCGCGGTCGGATCGCATCGCCAAGTACAACCAGTTGCTGCGCATCGAAGCGGAACTGGGTGCCGAAGCGCGTTACGCCGGCGTCGAGGCGTTTCCGGTTCCGCTGCCGGGAATTTCCTGCTAGAAAGCTGGCTTCATGAAATTCCTGGCCGTCGGAATGCTCGTGCTGCTGGCGGTATTGCAATACCGCCTGTGGCTGGGCGACGGCGGCATGCGGGAAGTGGCACGGCTGCGGGCAGAAATCGCACAACAGGAAGTGGAGAACACGGCGCTGCGCGAGCGCAACCGCACGCTCGCTGCGGAGGTGCAGGATCTCAAGAAGGGCACGGTCGCCATCGAAGAGCGTGCCCGTACCGACCTCGGGATGGTCGGCCAGAGCGAAACCTTCTACCAGGTCGTGACGCCACGTGAAGTCGTGCGGACACCTGAGTCCGTTGCGGAAGCGCAGAAGCAGCACTGACGATCAGATCCCAGAGGCCCCGTACAGGAATTGTCGGTCGAGGATCGCATGCTGCTCAGCGGGTATTTTTTTGCGGTCCTTTGCGGCCCCTGACCTGTCGTTCTTATGGTTGTACCTCTCAAGTTCTGGGCCGTCGTTCCAGCGGCCGGCAGCTCGCGACGCATGGGCGATTCGATCGTGCCCAAGCAGTATCTGTCGCTCGCTGGCAAAACGGTGCTGGAGTGGTCGCTAGCGCCGCTGCTGGCGCGACAGGAATGTGCCGGTGTCGTCGTTGCCC
This sequence comes from Povalibacter sp., assembly GCF_036520495.1. Lineage (GTDB taxonomy): Bacteria > Pseudomonadota > Gammaproteobacteria > Steroidobacterales > Steroidobacteraceae > Steroidobacter. Next base: position 79,036 of record NZ_DATDJO010000050.1, read on the forward strand.
TGTCGGCGGATGATCGACGCTGGTCGACGCTCGCGGTCTCGCGGGATCCGCGTGTGAGCGCAGTGATGGGAGGGGTGGAGCGCGCGCACTCCGTGCATGCTGGATTGCAATCACTGCATCTGGACGATGACGCCTGGGTGTTGGTGCATGATGCGGCGCGGCCGTGCCTGAGCGCCCAGGAAGTCGACGCCTTGTTGACGATGCTGGCTCACGATCCTGTTGGCGGACTGCTGGCGGCGCCCGTCGTCGATACATTGAAGCGGACCGATGCTGCCGGGCGAGTCATCGAGACCGTGAATCGCGAAGGCCTGTGGCGCGCGTTGACGCCACAAATGTTTCGTTACGGCGTGCTGGCTCGGGCTCTGCATCGGGCGCGTGAGCGCGGTGTTGCCGTGACGGACGAGGCGCAGGCCGTCGAGGGCATGGGTTTGCAACCGCGTGTCGTCGCCGGTCGGCCGGACAACATCAAAATCACATTGCCCGAGGATCTGGCGCGAGCGGAGCGCATCCTCGCAGAACAGGAAAACATAAGTCCATGACGACTGGTCTGCGCATCGGACAGGGCTACGACGTGCACGCTTTCGAAGCTGGTGATCACGTGACGCTGGGTGGTGTGAAGATCCCGCACACTCAAGGCATCAAGGCACACTCCGACGGCGACGTCGTGCTGCATGCGCTCTGCGACGCCTTGCTGGGCGCGGGAGCGTTGGGGGATATCGGGATGCACTTTCCCGACTCCGATCCGGCCTGGCGCGGTGCCGACAGTCGACAGTTCGTCCGGCATGCGCGATCGCTGCTCCGGCAGCGCGGGTTCGCCGTGGTCAATGTCGACGTCACTGTGCTCGCAGAAGCCCCGCGTCTGGGCAGGCATCGCGATGCGATGCGCGCCAACATCAGCGCCGATCTGGGCATCGCGCCCGATCGCGTCAACATCAAAGCGACCACGAGCGAAGCCTTGGGCTTCATCGGCCGGCGCGAAGGCATTGCCTGCCAGGCAATCGCTCTGCTCGAGGAAGTGTCTTCTCAATGAATCTCATGCAATTGCCTTGCGCGCACGGCATACCGCCCGTCAGCGGCCGTCTGCGGGTCACACCGGAAGATTTCGTCGTGCGCGAATGGCTGGGTTTCGCCGCCGACGGCGAGGGTGACCACTGGCTGCTCACGGTGCGCAAGCGCGGCGCGAACACGCACTGGGTGGCCAAGCAATTGGGCAAGCTCGCGCAGATTCATCCGCGCGACGTGGGTTATGCGGGGCTCAAGGATCGCAATGCAGTGACGGAGCAGGCCTTCACGCTGCCGGTACGATCGGCAATGACCGATTGGTCGGGCGTCACAGGCGACGGGTTCGAGGTCATTCGCGCGGAGCGCCACCGGCGCAAGCTGAAGCGAGGAGCGCTGCGCGGCAACGAGTTCGAGATTCTCATCCGCGATTTCACCGGTGAAATCGCCAGTCTCGAGGGGCTCATGGAGCGCATCGCCGCGCTCGGCGTGCCGAACTACTTCGGTCCGCAGCGCTTCGGCAACGACGGCTCGAACCTGACTCGGGCGCAGCGCTGGTTCGGCGGTGACATCGAACTCCATGATCGCTTCGAGCGGGGCTTCGCGCTTTCGGCGGCGCGCGCGGCCATCTTCAATGACGTATTGGCAGAGCGGGTGAATGCCGGCTCCTGGAATCTGCTGCAGGCAGGAGACGTTGCAAATCTGGATGGCAGCAACAGCGTCTTCAAGGTGGATGCGCTCGATGACACGCTGACCGAACGCTGCCGGATCCAGGACATCCATCCGACGGGGCCGTTATGGGGTCGGGGTGAGCTGGCGTCGCAAGCCGATGTCGCGGCTCTGGAGCGCGAGGTGGCGCAACGCAACGCCGTTCTGTCGGAAGGCCTGGCCCGCATCGACATGGATCAGGAGCGCCGCTCCCTGCGATTGCATGTCAGTGACCTGAGCTGGAGTGTCGAGACCGACGGATTGCGATTGCGCTTCCGCCTGCCCAAGGGCGCCTTCGCGACGTCCGTGCTGCACGAGATTCTGCAGGACGCGTTCGCTCAGGGGCATCTGGAGGCGGATGAGGAGTAAATTCCCTCCTACCGTTTGGTCTTCAGCAGGGCGTACACCGCGCCGCTCCCGCCATCCACGGCGCGTGCGGACGCGAAGGCGAGCACCGGGTCGATGTGCTGCAGCCAGCGATTGACGATGTTCTTGAGCACGGGTCCTCGCGGCCCGGAGCGCCGGCCCTTGCCGTGCACGATCCTGATGCATCTGAAGTCGCGATGGATCGCGTTGGCGACGAAGTCGCGCAACGCCTCTTGCGCCTGCGCTCCATTGAGTCCGTGCAGATCGATCTCGGCGTCGACGACATAGTGGCCGCGTCGCAGCTTGACGAGAATGTCCTGGGAAATGTGCGGCCGGCGAAAGCACAGTTCGTCGCCCGTGCCGAGCAGCAGGTCATCGGCGGGAGGCTGCAGGCTTTCCCTCAATACCTCGCGCCGGTCCAGGCGAGTGAACCGCGCTTTCGCGATTGGTTTCGGCGGCTGCGGGGCCTCATTCTCGGTGCGCAGGCGCTTCACTTCGCGCATCGCTTCGCGAAACAGGTCCTTGTCCGGGTCGTCGGGCGTCTTCATGTCGAGGATTCGTCGCAACGTTTCCAGTATAGTTTGTCGCCGCGTGGCAGGCGCGGTTCCAGATTTCTATCAGTGTGAAGATCCTTATCAGCAATGACGATGGCTATCGCGCGGAGGGACTGCGCGTACTGACCGAGGCACTGCAGCCGCTGGCGGAAGTCACTGTCGTCGCGCCCGACCGCAATCGCAGCGGCGCAAGCAACTCCCTGACGCTCGATGTGCCTTTGCGCGTCTTCCCATTCGACCAGGATCGTTACTTCGTCGGCAACGGCACCCCGACCGACTGCGTGCACCTCGCCATCTCCGGCCTGTTCGAGTACGACCACGACATGGTCGTCTCCGGGATCAACGAGGGTGCGAATCTTGGTGATGACGTGCTCTATTCGGGCACGGTCGCAGCTGCTATCGAGGGTCGGTTTCTGGGGCTGTCCGCGATTGCGGTCTCGCTCGTGATCAAGCCAGGCTCGGGTCAGCACTACGCGACTGCCGGCCGGATCGCAGCGGAGCTGGTGATGCGCATTCAGCGCTCGCCGCTGCACCAGGCCACTATTCTCAACGTCAATGTTCCCGATCTGCCGTACGAACAGTTGAAGGGCTACAAGGTGACGCGCCTGGGTTTTCGTCATCGCTCGGAACCGATCCTGCGCGCGGAGGATCCGCGTGGCCGTCCCGTGTATTGGGTCGGGCCCGCAGGGCTCGGGCAGGATGCGGGTGAGGGCACCGACTTCGATGCGGTTGCGAATGGCTACGTGTCCGTGACGCCGCTGCAGATCGATCTCACCCGGCATTCGATGCTCGAAGACATGGACAACTGGCTGCGGGGGCGTGAGGCATGAAACCGCCCTACGACAGAGCCGCGCCGATCGTGACGAGTGCGAGTCGCCACAGCGGCATCGGCATGACGTCTGCGCGTACGCGCGAGCGTCTGGTGCAGCGACTGCGCGAGCAGGGCATCGTGAATCCGGAAGTGCTGGAACAGATCCGTAATGTGCCGCGCCATCTGTTCGTCGACGAGGCGCTCGCGACGCGTGCGTACGAAGATACGGCGCTGCCGATCGGTCTGGGTCAGACGATCTCGCAACCGTATGTGGTGGCGCGCATGACGGAGGCGCTGATCGAAGGCACCGCGCCCCGCAAGGTGCTGGAGATAGGCACCGGCTGTGGCTACCAGACGGCCGTGCTGTCTCCCTTCGTCAAATTCCTGTACAGCGTCGAGCGCATCAGTGCCTTGCTGGAACGCGCACGCGCGCGCGTGAAAGAACTCAACCTGCGCAATGTCCATTTGCGTCATGGCGATGGCTTCAAGGGATGGGTGTCGCACGCGCCTTATGACGGTATCCTGATGGCGGCGGCGCCGCTCGCCATCCCTGAAGTGCTGCTGACACAGCTGGGTCCGGGAGGACGGTTGATCGCTCCGGTGGGCCCGGAAGGTCGCCAGCAGCTCCTGAGGATCACGCGTCGCGGTGATGACTTCCATCAGGAAATGCTGGGCCTGGTGAGTTTCGTGCCGCTACTGAAGGGATTGGGGTGATCAGCGCCATGAGGTTCTGACCGTTGGCGTGGCCCGCGTCACTCTCGTCGTCGTTGCGTCTGGCCTGTGCCCTCGTTGTCCTGCTGCTCGTCGCCTGCTCGTCGAATCCGCCTGCGTCTGCGAGTTACACCGTCAAGCGTGGTGACACTCTTTACTCGATCGCCGCACGTCACAAGGTCGACTATCGCGATCTCGCGCGATGGAATGGTCTCGGGCGCGACTACCTGATTCGTCCCGGTCAGGTGTTGCGATTGTCGCCTTCAGGACGCGGCACCGTCACCACCGCTTCCAAGGCGCCAGCTCGTTCGTCGAATCGTGCGCCTGCCGCAGCATCCCCCAAAACTCCTCCCAAGGTGAGTGCGCCAGCCGGTCCGCCAATCCAATGGCGCTGGCCCGTAGAAGCCGGCACAGCCACGCTCACGACGCGACCCAATGGGGGGCAGGGCCTCACCATCGATGGACGCCCCGGTCAGGATATTCGCGCCGCGGGGTCAGGCAGGGTCGTCTACAGCGGCACCGGTCTCCTGGGTTACGGCCAACTCGTCATCATTAAGCACAACGAAACGTATCTCAGTGCTTATGGACATACTCAGGCCGTTGTCGTGAAAGAAGGCGATGCGGTCGGTGCCGGGCAGCGAATCGCGACCATGGGCAACGGACCGCAGGGCACGCCGATGTTGTATTTCGAGATCCGGATCAATGGCACGCCCGGTAACCCTCTGTCGTTGCTGCCGCAACGGCGCTAGATATATCAACGTTGATTTTTGCGCGGGATCGCATCGGGGCGTTGAGGGAAACGCTCAGGCACGCGGCGCGTGCGCCGCACTGCCATCGTTGGTGAGCAGTAATCATGCAGGTTCGTGGCGCAATCATTGCAATTGCAACTAATTGAGTAAACAAGTTGCCGACAGTAGTTGCGCTTGCTCCGTACGTATGTCTAACATCCGCTCCACGTCGCTGGTCACCGACAGCGAACGGGCCGCAGGGTAACGGGGTGAAGGCGCGGGGGCGGAGGGGGATTCGAGGAAACAGCGCGAAGAAGAACAAAACCAAAAGAAAAAGAATACTTCGTCAAGTGAATGTTCCTCGTGAACACGCGGAGACGAGTTGGTCGAACGAACTTCAGTCCCTCGCGTCTTCTCCCGGTTGCCCTGAACCGGGAGAAGCCAGAAGATCAGTCTCCCGGTTTGCCCTGAACCGCACGAGACTCAGAGGATCAGTCTCCCGGTAGCTTGAACCGGAAGATCCGAGACTCAGAAGATCAGCTGCCGATCCCTTCCAATCGCAGCAAGCCGGCAAATCCGGGTCCTTGCGGAAACCTCATCGACAGTGATCGCATCAGTCCTGCAGGAAGAGCGCCGCCACGACCCGTCGATCTTCGCTGACCAGCACGTTGTACGTGCGGCATGCGGCGCCGGTGTCCATCACCTCGCAACCGATCCCCCGCGAAAGAATCTTCGCGAGCAACGCGGGCTGCGGAAATTTCTGTCGGGTCCCTGAACCCAGCACGACGATCTCGGGATCCAGCGCCAATACGGCGTCCAGGTCCGCTGCCGTCAGCTCAGCCAGCGATTGCGGGCGCCAGTCGCTGACCAACTTGTCGGCTCGCACCAGACAGCTGCTGGTCACGATCGTCTCGTTGATACGAAGTTCTCCGGGGCCATAGGCGCGCACCAGTTGAATGCCGGCGACGCTGTCGTCTGTCAGTTTCATTCCGTTACGATACCGCACCTTGGTTTCCCTGCGGCGCTGATGTCGACTCCCCCCTGGCTTACATTGATTGCCTCCGAGATCGGGGTGGCGCCGTCGCGCGAAGAGCCTGCATCTCCTGGTCTGGAGCGGCTGGCGGGTCGTGGGTCGGTCGCACGTCGCTGGGTGCGCACCGACGCGAAGTCGTCCCTGCAGCCCTGGCAGCGCGGCCTGCTGGATGTGCTCGGCATCGCCCCCGATTCGGTGGGCAGCGCTGCGGTGAGCATGAGCGGGCACGACGGCTACTGGTTCGCCGCCGAGCCGGTGCATTTCGCCGCCGGCCTGGATCGCCTGACATTCCTGACGCTCACAGAGGAGGCGCGGGTCACTGACGCCGAGCGCTCGGAACTGTTCGAGACACTGTCGTCCAGCTTCACGTCCGGCGACTTCGTCCTGCAGGCAGCCGGCGGCGAATGGTTCGTTCGAGCCGCCCGCCCGCTGCAGGTCGTGACCTCGACCCCCGAGGCTGCGTCATCGAACGAACTGCAATCTGTCATGCCACGTGGCGCGGATTCCCCCGTGGTGCGCCGCGTGATGACGGAAATGCAGATGCTGCTGCATGAGCACCCGGTCAATGAGGCGCGTGCGCGTCGCGGATTACCAGCGATCAATGCGGTGTGGCTGTGGGGCAGTAGCGTCCCTTTGGAGAGTTCGATGTCGTCCGAGTTTCCTGCCGCGTTCGGCAGCCGTGCCTTCCTTCATGGCCTGTACCGGCGGTCTGATCAGTCTGTCGGTGAGCTGCCGCAGAATCCGGAGGTGCTGCTGCAATCGATTGCGCGTGCGCCGCGAGCCATCGCTGTCGTGCCTGAGGCCGATCTCGAATCGTTCGATTCTCATTGGCTGAGTCCGTTGTCTGCGGCCCTCGCGCAGGGGCGGCTGTCACGACTGGATATCATTCTCGATGAATGGCATATCGATGTCCGTCGCGGCGATCTGCGGCGTTTCTGGCGGCGTGCACTGCCGCTGTCGCAGTGGGGATCGCAGCGTTGAGTGGCCATTCCATCCGTCGTCGTCCGCAAGCGGACGAGTCATTGCTGCCTGCGACGCTGCATCCGCTGTTGCGTCGCCTGTATTCGACGCGCGGCCTCGCCTCACCGGCCGATCTGGAGTTGGGACTCGATCGACTGATTCCTGTCCGGCAGCTCGGCGGCATTGACGCGGCGGTCGACCTGCTATGCCAGCACTTCACGGCCCGCAGCCGCGTGCTCATCGTCGGCGATTTCGATGCCGATGGTGCGACGAGCACTGCGCTCGTCGTACGCCAACTGGCCCGCCTGGGCTTCGCCCAGGTCGATTTTCTGGTGCCGAATCGGTTCGAGTATGGCTACGGTCTCACGCCGGAGATCGTGCGGCTCGCGGCCACCCGTCAGCCTGCGCTCATCGTCACGGTCGACAACGGCATTGCGAGCCACGCCGGTGTGCTCGAAGCGAAGGGGCTCGGAATCGAGGTCCTGGTGACGGACCATCATTTGCCGGCAGCTACGCTGCCGGAGGCCGCCGCCATCGTGAATCCGAATTCGCCCGGCGATGAGTTTCCGAGCAAGGCGCTCGCCGGTGTGGGCGTCGCGTTCTACCTGATGGCGGCGCTGACGCGCGAAATGCAGATCCGCGGTTTGCACCCGCAGCCACCGCCCGTCGCCGACCTGCTGGATCTGGTCGCGCTCGGCACCGTCGCGGACCTCGTGCCGCTCGATCGCAACAACCGCGTGCTGGTGCAGCAGGGATTGCGGCGGATCCGTGCCGGACGCTGTGTACCTGGCATCCGCATGCTGCTCGAAACGGCTGGGCGCTCGATGGCGTCGGCCGTTGCCTCGGATCTCGGCTACCAGGTCGGGCCACGCTTGAATGCGGCGGGTCGGCTCGACGACATGACCGTGGGCATCCAATGCCTGCTGGCCGACGATCTGGAGACGGCGCGATTGCTCGCCGGGCGGCTCACGCAGTTGAATCATGATCGCCGCGAACTGGAATTGCAGATGCAGCAGGAGGCCATGCTGGCCGTCGCCGACATGCGCGATGACGCAAGCCTGCCGCTGGGTCTGTGCCTGTTCGATGAAACCTGGCATCAGGGCGTCGTGGGTCTGGTCGCGTCGCGGGTGAAGGAGCGGGTGCATCGGCCGGTCATCGCATTGGCCCGCGGTGATCAGCGATTCCTGAAAGGGTCGGCGCGCTCGGTGTCCGGCGTGCACATCCGCGATGTTCTCGATGCGATCGCAAATCGTCATCCGGGACTGATCGAAAAGTTCGGCGGACATGCGATGGCTGCGGGGCTGACGCTGCCCGCAGAGCGTCTCGACGATTTCCGTGCGGCATTCGATGCGGAGGTCTCGCGTTGGATGACGCGCGACGATGCGACGGGCGTGATGCATTCCGATGGGGATCTTGCCGCTGGCGACCTGACGCTCGACGTCGCTCATCTGTTGCGGGAATCTGGGCCCTGGGGGCAGGCATTTCCCGAGCCCCTGTTCGATGGCGAATTCACCGTGCGCACTACGCGCGTGCTCGGTGAGCGCCATCTGCGGATGGATGTGCAGCGCGAGGGTGGGGCGGTCTGCGAGGCCATCGCCTTCCGTCACTTCGATCATGACGATGCGCCGCAGGTCGCGGCCGGCAATCGCATCGAAATCGCATATCGGCTGGATGTGAACCGCTACAACGGCACCGAGCGCCTGCAACTCGTCGTCGAGCATTTGCGGGTGCTCGTGTAGCTCGGAGTCCGGGGCGGTCGACGGAAGGCCGCCCTCAATCCGTTGCTGGTGGCCGTGCTACCATCGCGCCCCCCGCAAACTCCCGTCGACGCTCCCATGGAAGTCAATCTGATCCGCCGTACCCTCGATGATCTCGCAGAGCGCAGTGAAGCTCTCCGGAGGTTTCTTTGAGTACGATAACAAGCACGATCGCCTGACCGAGGTCAGCCGCGAGCTGGAGGATCCGGGAATCTGGAGCACGCCCGACAAGGCTCAGGAACTGGGTCGCGAGCGCTCACGCCTCGAAGCCATCGTCGGCACGCTTGACAGTATTCGCAATGGCCTGGGTGATGCCGTCGAGCTTCTCGACATGGCCGTCGCCGAGAACGACGAATCCACGGTCGAGGATGTGCAGGGCGACATCGCCGCCATCGAGCAGGACATCAAGAAGCTCGAGTTCCAGCGCATGTTCCCGGGCAAGATGGATTCGCACAGCGCGTTCCTGGATATCCAGGCGGGCGCCGGCGGCACCGAAGCACAGGACTGGGCGCAGATGCTCATGCGCATGTACCTGCGCTGGGGCGAAGCCCATGGATTCAAGACCGAAGTGGTCGACATCAGCGACGGCGAAGTGGCCGGCATCAAGGGCACGACCATCAACTTCACCGGCGACTACGCCTACGGTTGGCTGCGTACCGAAACGGGCGTGCATCGCCTGGTGCGCAAGTCGCCGTTCGATTCCAACGCACGGCGGCACACGTCGTTCGCGTCGGTGTTCGTCTCGCCGGAAGTCGACGAGGACATCGATATTTCGATCAATCCCGCCGATCTCAAGACCGACGTGTATCGATCGAGTGGCGCGGGCGGTCAGCACGTCAACAAGACGGAATCGGCCGTGCGTATCACGCATATGCCCACTGGGATCGTGGTCGCGTGTCAGGCGGAGCGCAGCCAGCACAAGAATCGCGACAAGGCGATGAAGATGCTGAAGGCGAAGCTCTACGAGTTCGAAGTGAACAAGCGCAACGCCGCCGCCAAAGTGCTCGAAGACGCCAAGTCCGACGTGAGCTGGGGCAACCAGATCCGTTCCTACGTGCTCGACCAGTCGCGGATCAAGGATCTGCGGACCAACGTCGAGGTCGGTAATACCGTTGCCGTGCTCGACGGCGACCTGGATCAGTTCCTGGAAGCCAGCCTGAAGCAGGGGCTTTGAGAGGCAAGAGCCGCGTCAGACCGCAGGAGGGAAATCGATTCCTGCGCAGAT
>NZ_DATDJO010000051.1:0-3262 GCF_036520495.1 Povalibacter sp.
CGGCATCCACAAGGTGAGCGAGATGGACGGCGCCGGACGGCGCATGCCGCTGACCACCCTGGCGTTCAGCATCGCCGCGCTGAGCATGATGGGCGTGCCGTTCACCGCCGGGGCGGTGAGCAAGGCCTGGCTGATGGACGGGGCGGCGCTGGCCGGCATGCACTGGGCGATCTGGGTGCTGTGGATCTCCAGCCTGCTCAACGCCGCCTACTTCCTGCCCATCCTCTGGCGCGCCTGGTTCCGCCGCCGGCCCTTCGCCTGGCCGCATGAGCCCACCCACACGCGGCAGTGGTACCACACCGCCTGGCTGCTGCTCCTGCCGCCCCTGGTCACCGCCAGCGCCGTGCTGGCCGCCGGCCTGTTCGCCGACTCGCCCTGGAGTCCGCTCGCGTGGGCACAGCTGATTGCCGAACGTGAATACCTGCGGGAGATACCGTGAGGGTGCGGAAGGCCGGATGTATGAGTGCAACCGCACGGACGACTTGAGCGCTTGGCCCCCGCGCGGGGCGAGCGTTCGTTATCGAACAGACGGATCCCGGCAGGGGCATGAGAATCGACAGACGCTAGGTGAGAGCAAAAAAGTTTTCGCGTACTTCCTGATGCCGGGGTTCTCGTGGAGCCCCCGCCACACAAGGGCTCGGCGTGTGTGGCAAGGCACTCAAGATGCGCGAATTTTTTTTTCATCTTCAGGTACTTAGCGGTTTGAGCGGCACCTCGATTGTTCACATTCCCCACCTAACAGGAGAACAATTATGGCTACGAACAAAAAACCACCTCGGTCGTCGCGAGAGAAAAGCCAAGGCAATCAATCCGTCACCGCAGCGCAGGGCCCTGACGGGGTGCTCAAAACTAACGACATCGTCGTAAAGCAAGCCAGCGCAAGCGACCCCTTGGTCGCCGCGATGCCCTACAACAGCAGCAAGGCGCTCGAGTACGGTCACGACAACGCCGTGGCGCCGCCGCCCGGAGCGACTGCTGAGCCGGGCTCCGGTGCGTTGACCGCGAGCACGACGACGGAGGAAACCGGGACGGCGAAAACCGGCGGCGCAGCGCGGCCCGGAACGAACCCAACCGTCGCTTCGCTCGACCGGGTCCGCGTCGATGCAAGCGATCAGCCGCTGACGACCAATCAAGGTGTTCCCATTGGCGATAATCAGAACACGTTGAAAGCCGGATTGCGTGGGCCATCGTTACTCGAAGATTTCATCCTGCGAGAAAAAATCACGCATTTCGATCACGAACGCATCCCGGAGCGCATCGTCCATGCACGCGGCTCAGGTGCGCACGGGTACTTTGAAGCCTACGACGCGCTGACCCAGTACACGCGCGCGGCGCCGTTCGCCGAGAAAGGCAAGATCACGCCCGTGTTCGTACGCTTTTCCACGGTCGCCGGCGAGCGCGGGTCGAAAGACACCGCACGCGACGTGCGTGGCTTCGCGGTGAAGTTCTATACCGACGAAGGCAACTGGGACCTGGTCGGCAACAACATGCCGATATTCTTCATTCAGGACGCGATGAAGTTTCCCGATCTGGTCCACGCCGTCAAACCGGAGCCGCATCACGGCATGCCTCAGGCGGCGTCGGCACATGATACGTTCTGGGACTTTGTCTCACTGATGCCAGAGTCAACCCACATGCTGATGTGGGTGATGTCCGATCGCGCGATTCCGCGAAGCTTTCGGATGATGCAAGGATTTGGCGTGCATACCTTTCGCATGGTCAACGCCGAGGGAAAATCCGTATTCTGCAAGTTCCACTGGAAACCGCTCCAGGGAACGCATTCACTCGTCTGGGATGAAGCGGTGAAAATATCGGGCGCCGACCCTGATTTTCATCGGCGTGATTTGTGGGAAGCCATCGAGTCGGGCGAATTCCCGGAGTGGGAGCTGGGACTGCAGATATTCAGTGAGGAGCAAGCCGAGGGCTTCAGCTTCGATGTGCTCGACCCGACCAAGATAGTGCCGGAAGAACTGGTGCCGCTGCTGCCCGTCGGGCGCATGGTGCTGAATCGCAACCCTGACAACTTCTTCGCGGAAACCGAGCAAGTCGCGTTCTGCGCGGCGCACATCATACCGGGCATCGACTTCTCCAATGATCCGTTGCTCGCCGGTCGAATCCATTCCTATGCGGATACGCAGATCACCCGACTCGGCGGCCCCAATTTCCACGAGATCCCGATCAACTCGCCGATTGCCGCGGTTCAGAACAACCAGCGCGATGGCATGCACCGTCAGGCGCTGCATCGCGGGCGCGTTGCGTACGAGCCGAACTCATTGGCGGGTGGCTGCCCGTTTCAAGCTGGAACAAGCGGATTCGTGTCCTTCCCCGCGGCGATTGCCGAAGACAAAGTCCGTGGCAAGCCGGAGAAGTTCGCCGAGCACTATGCGCAAGCCACGTTGTTCTTCGACAGTCAGACGGCTGTCGAGAAAGCCCATATTGCCGCCGCATTCCGCTTCGAGCTGAGCAAGGTCGGAGTCCCCGCCATCCGTGAGCGGATGTTGTCCTCGCTGGTGAACGTTTCACGGGAGCTGGCCGCAGAGGTCGCGGCCGGTTTGGGCATGGCGGTGCCCGCTGCAATGCCGAAGGCCATAGCTAATCCGCAGCCGCCGGAGGTGACCGTTTCTCCGGCATTGTCGCTGATGGCACTGCCGGGCGAATGCGGCATCCGCACCCGACAGATTGCCGTGTTGGTCGCGGATGGCGTCCACCATGCCTCGCTCGTCAGCCTTTATCGTGCACTGACCGACGCGGGTGCAGTGGTTCATTTCGTCGGGCCACGGGTGGGCATGTTCGTCGGCGACTCCGGCGAGAAAATAGAAGCGGACAAGTCGATGGAGAATTCTCCGGGATTCTTGTTCGATGCGCTGGTGGTGCCCGATGGACGCGAGGCGGTTCGGGCGCTCGCAGGCAACGGGCATACGATGGAGTTCATTAGGGATATGTTCAGGCACTGTAAAGCGATTCTCGCTTTGGGGGCCGGACGGGAGTTGCTGGAAATGGCCGGCATCGGGCCAGTCATGGATGAAGACGTAGGTATCCTGCTGGCGGACGGCGCCAATGCGGCCGAAATCGCGCCGGCATTCATCAATGCGGTCGCCGCTCATCGCCATCCATCCCGCGACAGTGACCCTCCAACCAAGTGACGCAACGCGACTGTCGGCGCGCTGCCTATCAGTGTTGAGGAGGAATCCATGAAAAAGAAACCGTATACCAAGAAGCAACTGCATGAGTTGTTGTATCAGGCTCTCGAGACGGAGCGCGG
>NZ_DATDJO010000052.1:0-120926 GCF_036520495.1 Povalibacter sp.
GTCACACACGTGACTGGACGCCGGTTGCAACCGTCACGCTCAATCCCGAGCGCGAATCGGTGGTGAACGCAGCGTTGCAGTTGGAGATGAAAACGGCGGCAGCCGCGTAGAACGAGCGGCAACTAGGTTGACATGCACCGACCCCGGCCCGGCACCGGAGGCGGACAGTCGCTCGGAAAGTTTTCCCGGTTTCCCGGCCCGGCACCGAACGCCGGCACGAGCCCACTGTGCCGGGCCTCGGATTCGCGGATCTTCGCCAGGCTCTGCACATTTCGCGATGACTTGTCGCAGGAGGAAACACGGAACCCTCCACGCCGCTTCATCTCGCTAGTTGTGGAATAAAATCCGCGAATCCGCGGTCCGGCACCGCGAAGGCACAAGAAAGTGTGTCCGCTGAAGTCTGGTAACTCCACCGGCACCCGAGACGTGAGGCATGGCAATCTAATCTAGGCGTCCTTCAAACACTGGTCAGCTCACCCGGCACCCGAGGCACGGGCACTACTCCAACTCGGCACACTACGAACCAATCGCTTACTTAGATTGACAAGCGTTCCGTTGCGCTTCTCGAGCCTTTGACGGACGTTATCCCATTCGACGAGCACAAGGACCTTCGTCACGATGCGTTCCTTGTTCTTGAAGTATGCAGTGAGTCCGACGGCAGAACTTTTGCTGCGCCTTCTATACCGCATGATTGCAGAGTCGAAAGCAGCCCGCGCCGCCTTAAGCGTCGGGTCGATGGTTTGCCGAACAAGCTTGTGCACGCGACCCAGCTCCTCCAAATAAACTCGCGCGGCCAGCATGAAATCTACCTCCTTTGGGCATTCATTCAGCACCTTCTTCTTGAACTTCGGATCTTGCTCGAGATGGTGGCGAAGCGTATATCCAGCAACGGCGTACTCCTGCCATTCCCGCTTTCCTCTTGGCGCCCATCCTCCTCCGAGGCTGAGACTGTGTACGGCAGACCCGTTGTGTTGAACGTGATTGCGCAGCGCCTCCATGAAGCGGTACTCAAACCTGTTGTTATAGCTTTCGTTCATCGCTGCCCTGACGAACGCATTGTCATGTCCGCACGCCTTAACCCTCTGTGGAACTTGGTCCACGTAGAGGCGCGCGGTGGTCAAGAAATTGACTGCTCGACGGTTTATCTCTGCACGAGCCTCGTTAAACTCATGATATTCAGTGCGGTAGTGAACCATCGCGGAGGCAGCAATTGAGAGAGCGGCCTGCTCGAGCTCGAGGTAGTTGCCAATCAGCAGGTCAAAGCTTTCTTCGACTGGAAATCCCGCGGTTAACTTCTGACGTGCGTCGGCGAGAATCTCAAACTCTTTCCTCGTGATTCTCAATGGCTGGGGCGGCGCCAGTACTGCCGGCTGTAAGTAGTACGTCATTAGCTATGCCTGCCTGTCCAATCTTTATCTGGCAATCAATGAGTACGCTTATTTATGGAGAAATCGATGCAGCCCTAGTGATGAGCTGCGATCCGAAAAATATGTCAGAGCACCGACCTCACCTGCACGTCTTCGCTTTTCGGCTTTAGAAATTTTTGAGCAAGTAGTCGCAGCTGCTCACTGACATCATCGATCGGGGCGGGCGTACTTGCGTCTGAACCTGTCTGAGGTGCATGCGCTCTGGCCTCGTACTCCGAGCTATGCCACTTGTCGTGAAGCTGCTTCTCCCACCATTCCGTCAGCTGCACGCATTGCTCAAACGACTCGAGGAAATATTGCACGTCCGTTGGCAAAAAACTTCCAGTTTGGACTCGTGCATGTTGACCGGCCTTACGAACGTATGTCTTGTTGGCCATCCCGCGATTGTGAATATAGACATCGCGAGTTGCCTTAATTTCCATATATCGATGAAAGGCACCACACTCAAGCAAATTAATCCCCATCTGTTTCTCGACTTCATCGGCGATTTCGGCGGGTGACTTGTACGCCAGCCTATTCAGCAGTGTTTCGACAGCATGGGCGTGCACCGCCTCGATCGACGTGCACTCCAAAATTGATCCGACGGCCACCTTCGTGTCGCTTCCCACTTTGTGCGGATACTTTAAGAATACGGCCCGCAAAAGGTCCTCCGTCATGGCCTCGACAATTGTGACCAGATGAAGTATTCCGTTACTCGCCAGCTGATTGATGGCAAGGAATTGGTACTGCGTCAGAAGTTCCTGCTTGCTGTACTTTTTTGTGGAGCTAATTGGCCTGTGATCTGCGGTCCAGCCAACAGGAAACGAAAGCTCGACTACCTCATTCGAGTCATCTTGGACTTTTCGATAAGCGATATCGAAAGCACCGTACGTGAGCTGTGCCAGTTCGCTTTGACGAAACAGAGTAGTTCGGGCGGCACAGGCGAGTTTGTTGAGCTGGTTCCCCAGATCTATTGTTGTCATTTTTTACGCTCCTGAGAGCGGCGGCTATTGAACGTCAGCGACTTTCGAAAGTATCGCAACTATCTTCGCGTTCTCGCTCCCATCAACATGCACCAATGCGTCGAGTCGGCGACCGTCCTGGCTTAACTCAGCCGTTCCGACCAGTGTGTACGGCACGAGCGGACCGCCGAGTATCGACTCACCGCCCTCCGTGAAATGAATTGAAACATCGATGCGCAGCGTTATCTGCGACCCGTGCAGCTGATATTTCCCCGAGTAGCAAGCCCAAGTATCTCCACCGACAACCTGCCCCGCGTGAAATGTCGCCACGCCTCCGGACTCGCGCTGCACTTTCTCGCCCGCAACTGATGCGAATCTCACTGTCCAATGCCCGTCTGGGGACATACGCGTCTCCGTTAAATCCAATGAAAAAAAAGCCCCGCTCTTCGGCGGGGCGTTCTTAGTCGGCCAGGTTAGTCCCCTTTGTGCCGTCAAACTAAAACGTTCTCTTCGCCAGTCATCGTCTCGTCAGATCAGTCCCCATCGAAATCTTTCGGATCGCGCGGAGAAGGACTCTTCGACAGGCTCAGGGCGAACGGAAGTGATGCCCGCTTCGCTCTCTCTGTCTTCGCCTTCATCACACTCGCGCGTCTCGCTCCAACGCATCAGATATGTGGACAGTCGCCCATCCTACTCATCCCGCTCCGTTGATTCATCAAGCGAGCGCATTTCATCCATCACATCTGTGAGGCGGGTCGCATTCGCTGCGCTCAAAGCTGCGCCGGAAGACACTAATCGGATGCCGTAGGCACCATCATGAGCAGCATCCAGATCCTGCCGCTGCGGGAACGACGCCACAGGTGTGCGGCTTCGCAGGGACGTTGTGGTGCGTCCCCAACCTACCCGGCCCCATTTTGCGTTGCTTGGCATTAGCTGCACTCCGCATCCCGTAACGTCCGGCTAAAGCCGGACCCACAAAAAGAATTGATGCTCACTGAGGCGACGGCGGATTCAGACCCACCGCTTTTCAAAACATCACCCGCATTTCGAATCGCCGTCCACGCGGGATGACGACTCCAAACGCTAACCGCATTTGGAGTCGCCACAGTTCAGACACGTCATGCATCCGTCCATCATGATCACGGCGGCTGTGCTGCACTTCGGGCACAGCTGCGCGCCATCCGGGAAGTCGCTCTTCGAGAACGCGTCGACCTGTTTGTTCTTGGCCTCGTACTCGGCCCTCTTCTCTTCGATGAGCTTCTTGCGCTCATCGTCCAGTTCCGGCTTCTTGAGCATGCCGATCATCTGCAGGTGCTTTTCGACCACATAGCCGAGTTCGGCAATGATCGAGGGCATGAACTTGCCGCCGGCCTGCCAGTAGCCGCCGCGCGGATCGAACACGGCTTTCATTTCTTCGACCAGGAACGTCACATCGCCGCCTTTGCGGAACACGGCGGAAATGATGCGCGTGAGCGCGACGATCCACTGGAAGTGATCGAGGTTCTTGGAGTTGATGAAGATCTCGAACGGGCGGCGCATTTCGTGCGTGGTGCCTTCGTTCAGGACGATGTCGTTGATGGTCACGTACATGGCGTGATCCGACACCGGCGTCTTGATCTTGTAGGTCGAGCCGATGAGCATCTCGGGACGCTCGAGCTTCTCGTGCATCCAGACTACGTTGGCTTCCTTGCGCGGCTCGGCAGCGAGCTTCGCGGCGGCCGCGGCTTTGTCTTCGGGCTTTTCGACCCGGTACTTGGTGATTTTTTTGTCGATCTTGATGGACATGATTGTCACTCCAAGCGGCGCTTTGCGCCGCTTACGTTGTGGCTAACTGGCTAGCTGGCCAACTGGCTCACCGGCCGGAGATTCGATCCCCTTACCGTCTGCCCATTGACCAGTCGACCGATAGCCGACGAATCCCAGAACCTGGCGGCGGCGAACCGGCTGCTGACTGAAAACCCAGTCTCTCCAGCCAGTTTGCCGGTTGGCCAGTCGGCCGGTTAGCCGACGAAGTTCTAGAACTTGCCGTAGTACCCCTCTTTAATGGCATCGAACAGATTCGCGGCGCTGTGCATTTCGCCGTCGTACTCGATCTCTTCGTCGCCTTTTGCTTTCACTTCGGTGCCGTCTTCGAGCGTGAAGACGTACGTGGTGTTCTTCAGGTCTTCCTCTTTGACCAGCACGCCCTGGAACGCTTCTGGGTTGAAGCGGAAGGTGGTGCAGCCTTTCAGGCCCTGTTCGTGGGCGTAGAGGTAGATGTCCTTGAACTGCTCGTAGTCGTAGTTGGTCGGCACGTTGGCGGTTTTCGAGATCGAGGAATCGATCCAGATCTGCGAGGCCGCCTGGATATCGACGTGCTCCTTCGGCGAGACGTCCTCGGCCGTCGTGAAGTACTCCGGCAGTCGCTCCGCCTGGAGGTTCGAGCCCGGCATCGCGCGCGGATTGATCAGCTCGCGATAGGCCAGCAGTTCGAACGAGAAGACGTCGACCTTTTCCTTCGACTTCTTGCCTTCGCGGATCACGTTGCGGAAGTAGTGATGCGCGAATGAAGGCTCGATGCCGTTCGAGGCATTGTTCGCGAGCGACAGCGAGATCGTGCCCGTGGGTGCGATCGAGCTGTGATGCGTGAAGCGTGCGCCGATCTCGGCGAGTTCATCGACGAGCTCCGGCGCGGCTTCGGCGACGCGCTGCATATAGCGGCTGTACTTCGCGTGCAGCAGACGGCCCGGGACTTTCTGGCCAACGCGCCAGCCATCCCTCGCCATCTCGGGACGCTTGCGCAGCATTTCCTGCGTGACCTCGAACTCTTCCAGCATGATCGGCGCCGGACCTTTTTCGCGGGCGAGATCCAGGCCAGCTTCCCAGCCGGCGATCGCCATTTCACGCGAGACGTTCTGGGTGAAGGCGACGGACTTCTTCGAGCCGTACTTCATGCACAGCATGGTGATGGTCGAGCCCAGGCCGAGGAAGCCCATGCCGTGACGACGCTTGCGCATGATTTCATCGCGCTGCTGGCCGAGCGGCAGGCCGTTGATCTCGACGACGTTGTCGAGCATGCGTGTGAAGACCTTCACGACCTTGCGGAATTCTTCCCAGTCGAAGCGCGCTTCGTCGGTGAACGGATCGAGCACGAAGCGCGTCAGGTTCACGGAGCCGAGCAGGCACGAGCCATACGGCGGCAGCGGCTGTTCGCCACAGGGGTTGGTCGCGCGAATGTTTTCGCACCACCAGTTGTTGTTCATCTCGTTGACGCGGTCGATCAGCACGAAGCCCGGTTCGGCGAAGTCGTAGGTCGAGGACATGATCACGTCCCAGACACGGCGGGCCGGCACCGTCTTATATATACGGCAGCAGACCAGGCCGGCTTCATTGGTGACGTACGGGTCGTGAATCGGCCACTCGCGCCAGACGTACTTGGTCTCATCGGTGGTATCGAGGCCTTCGGCGTCGACTTCCTTGCGGGTGACCGGGAAGGCGAGCTTCCATTCCTTGTCGCGCCGCACCGCTTCCATGAACTCATCGGTGATCAGGAGCGACAGGTTGAACTGGCGCAAACGGCCGGCTTCGCGCTTGGAGCGGATGAATTCCAGGACGTCCGGATGGCCGACGTCGAACGTGCCCATCTGCGCGCCGCGACGGCCGCCGGCGGAGGACACGGTGAAACACATCTTGTCGTAGATATCCATGAACGACAGCGGGCCGGAGGTATGCGCGCCGGCACCCGAGACGTAGGCGCCGCGCGGACGCATCGTTGAGAATTCATAACCGATGCCACAGCCAGCCTTGAGCGTGAGCCCGGCTTCGTGAACCTTGGCTAAAATATCGTCCATCGAGTCGGTGATGGTGCCCGACACGGTGCAATTGATCGTGGAGGTGGCGGGTTTGTGTTCCTGCGCACCGGCGTTCGAGGTGATGCGGCCTGCCGGGATCGTTCCCTTGCGCAGCGACCAGAGAAACTTGTCGTACCACTCGGTACGGACTTCTTCGCGTTCGACATCGGCGAGCGCCCGCGCAACGCGCTGGTACGTCTCGTCCATGCTCCTGTCGATCGGCGTGCCATCTTTAGCAGTGAGGCGGTATTTCTTGTCCCAGATATCGAGCGAGGCCTCCTGAAATGGAATGCTGTTGACGTCCATAGGCTCAAGCTTGATTGCTGTCTTCATACCGGATTGATCTCCCCGTGTTCTGTAGGGCGGGAAACCCTTTATATCCATCTGCACGTGCTTCGCTCTTCGGTGGGCGGGTGGGCGAGGCTGCGTACAGTCCTTCCTGACTCATGTGGGGCTGGATCCGGGCTGGTGACCAGGGTCGTTCCGTAGTCTGCAGAACGTGGGTTCCGCCGGTGATCGCGTACCACAACATATTGTGTCAGGGGAGGGAATCTATTCCGGAGTTGTGAGGCCGTCAACAGCAAATTCAACCCAGGCAATAACCAGAAAATCCCAGTTGAATTAGTGAATTAGCGCAATCCGCAGACTAATTCGCAAATGCAAGTTTCCTGACCCGGCTCCGCGGGGTGGTCGGATGGATCACAAGATCTTGTGGTCCAGTGAGATCCGCACAGCGAAGTCACAGCGCGCGCACAGCTCGTGCACGGGTTGTCCACAGAGATATCCCCAATTAGGCCCAGGTGGATAGCGGGGCGGCGTTCTGAAGGGCCGGGGCTCGTTCGGCTTTATATGTCCGACTACCACCGGAGGAAGTCCCGCGGGAAAGCCGGACCCACAGAAAATTATTCGGGTGTTTCCTGGTCGGACGCTTCGAGTGGTGTGGGTCCGACTTCAGTCGGACATATGAGCCCCTGGGCCCACAAAGCGCAAAGATCGGATCTGCGAACTTCAGTGGGACACGGGTCAGCCCGACCAGCGCGGTCGCTGAGGGCCGCGCAAGTCAGCCTTCGAGCCGGACCCCTGCCCTTCGCATCTCCCTCCCCGCCCCCCTTGAATCCGTCCGGCGCAGCCCCAGTTTTTTTCTCGGGCTCGCCGCCCAAGCGGCGATCTTCACCATCTACGTCAAGGAGACTTTCATGAGCCTCATACGCTATGAACCGTGGAGTCTGGTGAACCGGCTCCACAGCGACCTGGACCGTATTTTCGGCCGTGATTACCAGGATAACGACGACTCGCGCGGCGCCGTCAGCGACTGGATGCCCGCAGTCGACGTGCAGGAAACCAAGGATGCCTTCGTGCTGCGCGCGGACTTGCCGGGCGTGGACCCGAAGGACATCGACATCACGATGGAAAACGGTGTGCTCACCCTGCGCGGTCGTCGCCAGAGCGAACAGACCAGCGACGAGCGCGGCTATCGGAGGGTCGAGCGCATCAGTGGCGAGTTCTTCCGCCGCTTCACGCTGCCTGACGTCGCGAATGCCGAGTCCATATCGGCGCAGACGAACAATGGCGTGCTGACGGTGACGATCGCCAAGCGGCCCGAAGTCCAGCCGCGGCGCATCGAAGTGAAGACCTCCTGATCCGTGTTTTCCGGCCTCCCCTGCGCAGGGGAGGCCGGCGATTCTTGTCTCACGATTCCTTCTGCGCCGCTTTCTGCGACCGCCCGTGTCGGAACTTTCATCGCGGCAGAGGGCTCTTTTGAAGCGCGACCGCACGGTTCGCGGCTAGAATTCCCGACGCTTCGTATTGGCCGATTCGAGAGAACACTCCATGAGACAGACTTTCCGAGCGTTTACCGCCCTCGTTCTGTTCGCCAGCGTCAGCGCACAGGCGCAGCTACCGGAAAAAGTGGGCGACACGCCCGTTCCGTCGTTGGCGCCAATCATCAAGAAGACCTCGCCGGCCGTGGTCAACATCGCCACGCGCGGCACGATCAAGCAGGCACGCAATCCGCTGCTCGACGATCCGTTCTTCCGCCGCTTCTTCGATGCGCCGAACGTGCCGCGGCAGCGTGAATTCCAGAGCGCCGGCTCGGGCGTTATCGTGGATGCCAAGAACGGCTACATCATCACCAATGCCCACGTGATCGAGAACGCCGATGAGATCACCGTGTCGCTGCAGGACGATCGCCAGGTCAAGGCGGAAGTCGTCGGCAAGGACCCCGGATCGGATGTCGCGGTGCTCAAAGTGCCGACCAAGAATCTCATCGCCATGCCGCTCGCCGATTCTGACAAGGCCGAAGTGGGCGACTTCGTGATCGCCATCGGCAATCCTTTCGGCCTGCAGCACACGGTGACGTCCGGGATCATCAGCGCACTCGGCCGTTCCGGCATCAACCCGGAAGGCTATGAGGACTTCATCCAGACCGATGCATCGATCAACCCGGGCAACTCGGGCGGCGCGCTCGTGAACCTCGCAGGCGAACTCGTCGGCGTCAACAGCGCCATCTTCTCGCGCAGCGGCGGCAACATCGGCATCGGCTTCGCCATTCCCTCGAACATGGTGAAGTCGGTGATGACGCAGCTCATCGAACACGGCGAAGTGAAGCGCGGCATCCTCGGCGTGCAGCTGCGTAACCTGACGCCGGCGATCGCCGAAAGCCTCGGCCTCGCCAATGCCAAGGGTGCACTGGTTGGCCAGGTCATCGAAGACTCACCCGCCGAGAAGGCCGGCATCAAGGCCGGTGACGTGATCACGTCGGTCAACGGCAAGGTCGTATCGAACACCTCGCAGACGCGCAACCTGATCGGCTCGCTGCGCATCGGCGAGAAAGTGGATATCGGCCTGAACCGTGACGGTCAGCCACGTCGCGTGTCGGCAGTCATCGCCGAAGGCAACAACGCATCTCCCGAAGGCGCCGCCGAGATTCACGCAGCGTTCGAAGGCGCCGCCCTGGGCAATGCACCGAGCGGTGGCGGCGTGCAGGTCCAGACCGTTGCCGAAGGCAGCCCCGCGGCCGCCAGCGGCCTGCGACCGAACGATGTGATCGTCGGCATCGGTCGCAATCGCATCGCGAACCTGGAACAGCTGCGTGCAGCAGTGAAGGACGCAACCGCGTTCACCGTGACGATCCGACGCGGGAATGCGACGCTGGTGTTTCCGGTGGGGTGAGGCAGCTCGTTCGACTGAAGTCGAACCCACGTCAAGAATGAGAACCGAAATCCCCCGTGGGTCCGGCTTTCCCGTGGGGTTCCCTGCGGTCATAGCCGGACTCATGGGACATTCAATTGAGCCCTTCATCCCCAAGTCAGCGAGAAATTCGCCTCCAGCGAACGGCGGCCTGAGGTCAGGCTATCGTGAGTAGCCGAGACCTGGATCAGCACTTACGCAAGCGATTCGAGGCTCTTCTTGTGGGTTCGACTTTAGTCGAACATCTGCATCTCCAGACGTCCGGCTATGACCGCAGGGAATCCCACGGGAAAGCCGGACCCGCAGAAGAACCGGAGAAACAGCGGAAATTCTCGTTTGCAGCGAGACGATCAGCTCGCCCATGCGCCATGGAGGGTGCATGCCCTATACGTCTTTGCTGCGAGGTCGCACCTCGCTCAACGGTCACTACTACGTCGTCACGACGGCGACCGCGCATCGGCACCCGCTGTTCGCGTCACTCGTCGCGGGACGGGTGATCCTCAATACGCTGCGCGCCCAGGATGCGGCGGGACACACGCAGACGCTCGCGTGCGTTGTGATGCCGGATCATGTTCATTGGTTAGTGCGACTTGTCGGATCACAATCGCTGTCGGCGGTAGTGCGACACGTCAAAGGCCGCTCTGCGCATGACCTCAATGCACGAGCCCAAGGCGCAGGCCCTGTGTGGCAGAAGGGCTTTCACGATCATGCTGTGCGAAGCGACCAGTCACTCGAAGCGATCGCTCGCTACGTCATTGAGAACCCCATTCGGGCAGGGATAGTGAGTTGCATCGGTGATTACTCGCTTTGGCACTGTGCCTGGGAGCTACCTTGGGCTTTGTCCGGCTGAAGCCGGACCCACAGAGGAAAATGTCCGCTGCTTCAAGCCGCAATCCATCTTCCTTTGGGTCGACTTTCCCCCGTGGGACATCCTTCGGTCGTAGTAGGACATCTGAGACTCAAGATTTGCCCGCTTCCTCCCTGTGGGTTCGACTTTAGTCGAACGGCCCTGCTCCGGCGGTATGACACGATGACCTACCCCGCCTCCCCACACACCTCCCTCTGCCTCTCCTGCTTCGGCATCTTCGAAATCCGCCGCACCTCTTCATAAAATTTCGGCAGCTCGCCATTCACCGACGCCAGCACCCGCTGAAAGCCTGGCACGCAGCCGTGATACGTCGCGGCGGACACCAGGTGCGCATTGCCGAGCGCGCGGTCGAACCACCAGTCGTACCCGGTGAATCCATTCCATTGCGCGCGCAGCTGCACGTAGTCGAATTTCAAACGACCCAGGATCTGCTGTTTGCGGTGACGCATGTCGTCGATCGGAATCTTTGTCGCATAAAGCTCGCGCAGCTGTTCGCGGGCGCCGAGCAACAGATCGATGAACTGCTGTTGCCGCTCACGCTGTCGATGCCAGCCGTCCATGTCCTGCGCACGGCCATTGGACGTCAGCCAGCGCTCGAGGCCGGCCTCTTCGACTGTCGTTGCAAACGCTTCGTTGAATTCCGAATCGCCAGGGACGTATACGACCTGGTGCGCGAGTTCGTGAAACAGCGTCGCTGCGAGCTGTGCGTCGCTCCAGCCCATCATGGTGTTGAGCACCGGATCGCGGAAATGACCGAGGGTCGAGTACGCAGCTACGCCGCCGACCATCGCATCGCCGCCGCGGATGCGAATGCCGCGCGCATAACTTTGCGCGCTGTCTTCACTGAAGTACCCGCGATAGACCACGCAGCCCGCGATGGGGAAACACCAGCGGCGCGGCGCGACGGAGAACTCATCCGTCGCGAATACGTTCCAGACGACGTACGGCCGACCGAGATCCGCGTAGCTGCGATAGCTGTCGTTGTCAGGCAGCCCGAGTTCGCGGGAAGCGAAGTCACGCGCGGCCGCGACGTACTCGAGTCGTCCACGCAACTTATCGGGCGTTGCCGGATCCTGGATCACGTGGGTGATCGGCTCGCGCTTCGAAACGATCTGCATCTGGCCGCCCGCCGCCTGCATGAGATAGCAGCCGCTCAAGGGCAGGAGCAGTAAAAGCGTCAATGCGATGCGAAGTGCGGGGCACGGTGCGGGCATGAGGAACCACATGGCCAGTGCGAAGGTGACGATAGTGACGGAAGTGATGCGGAGCAGAAAGCGGCGCGCGTCAGCCTGACTGCTTTTGCGGTCACAGAGCACCGCTCGGATGGGAAGCCGGAACCGGACCCACCGGAGAAAGATTGGGTACGAACACGGCTATCCGCCTGCCCTTCCCGCTGCCACGCCACTACACTTCCCCACATGAAGACTTATCTCGTCGGCGGCGCCGTCCGCGATGAACTGCTCGGCTTGCCGGTGCGCGAGCGCGACTGGGTGGTCGTGGGCGCACGGCCGGAAGAATTGACGGCCGCGGGTTACAAGCCCGTGGGTAAGGATTTTCCGGTGTTCCTGCATCCGCAGACGAAGGAAGAGCACGCGCTGGCGCGCACCGAACGCAAGACGGGTCCGGGCTATCGCGGCTTTGAAACGCAGTTCTCGCCCGATGTCACGCTGGAGGAAGATCTCGAGCGGCGCGATCTGACCCTCAATGCGATCGCGAAGGATCCCGGGACCGGCGCGCTGGTTGACCCTTTCAACGGCCGTCGGGATATCGAGGCGCGTGTGCTGCGACATGTCTCCGGCGCATTCGTCGAGGATCCTGTGCGCGTACTGCGCGCCGCTCGATTCGCGTCGCGCTTCGCACCGCTGGGATTCACGGTGGCGCCAGAAACGATTGCACTGATGCGTGAGATTGCGGCCCGCGGCGAACTCGATGCGCTCGTGCCGGAACGGGTCTGGCAGGAAACGCAGCGCGCACTCGAACAGGACGCGCCGTGGGTGTTCTTTGAAGTGCTGCGCGAAGCACATGCACTGAAGATCATCTTTCCCGAGATCGAAGCGCTCTTCGGCGTACCGCAACCGGAGCAATGGCATCCGGAGATCGACACGGGTGTGCATACGATGATGGTGGTGCAACAGGCCGCGCGCCTGAGCCAGGATCCGATCGTGCGTTTCGCCGCACTGGTTCACGACCTGGGCAAGGGCACGA
This sequence comes from Povalibacter sp., assembly GCF_036520495.1. Lineage (GTDB taxonomy): Bacteria > Pseudomonadota > Gammaproteobacteria > Steroidobacterales > Steroidobacteraceae > Steroidobacter. The sequence continues at coordinate 12,461 of NZ_DATDJO010000052.1, forward strand.
CGCCGCCTGGTGAATGGCCGCGACACGTCGCGCACGAGCATCGCAGTGCGAAGCTCATCGAGTCGTTGTGCGCGCGGCTGCGCATTCCGACCAACTATCGCGATGTGGCGGTACAAGTTGGCCGGCATCACCTGCTGGCGCACAAGGCCAAAGAACTGCGGCCGTCGACAGTGCTGGAGCTGCTGGAGAATCTCGACGCGTTTCGCCGACCCGAGCGATTCGAGCAGTACGTACTGGCGTGTGAAGCGGATGCACGTGGGCGCAAGGGTCTGGAGGATCGCGACTACCCGCAATCGACTTATCTGCGACAGGCACGCGAAATTGCAGCGAGTGTGCGACTGAGTGAGGACGAGCGCGCGGGCCTGGATGGACTCCAGATTGCGGAGCGCATGCGCACGGAGCGGGTGGCGCGGCTGGCGGCGTTGAAGGATTCGTCCGGCTGAAGACTTAAAAGGAAGCTCTGATTAATCCCGTACTCGTCACTCCCGCGCAGGCGGGAGCCCATCCGATAGATCCCCGCCCACGCGGGGATGACGAATGAATCGAGGTTCCTCAGCTTGACGAGCAACACTCTTCCGGGCCGCTCATGAAAGCACTCAAGTCTCTGCTGCTGATCCTTCTGCTACTCCCGCTTACGGCTTTCGCCAAAGCGCCCCTCGTCTTCATGACCGACTTCGGCGTGCGCGACGGTGCGGTCTCTGCAATGAAGGGTGTTGCGTACGGAATTTCGCCGGATCTGCTGATCTCGGATCTGAGCCACGAAATCACGGGGATTTTCGACGGTGCCTACCGGCTGTATCAGACAGAAGAGTTCTGGCCGCGCAGCACCGTGTTCGTGACCGTGATCGATCCGGGCGTTGGCACGTCACGCCAATCGGTCGTTCTCAGGACGCGCAACGGCCAGTACTTCGTCGGGCCGAACAATGGCCTCTACACACTGGTCGCCGAACGCGAAGGCATCGACGAACTGCGACTCATCGACGAGAAAGTGAATCGACGGCCGGGATCGGCAGGCTCGTACACGTTCCATGGCCGCGATGTCTTTGCCTACACCGCGGCGAAACTCGCATCGGGACAGATCACGTTCGAGCAGGTCGGGCCCAGGCTGCCGAACAGCGACCTGATTTCGATTCCTTATCGACATGCTGAACGCCAAGGCGACGTGATCACCGGCGGAATCCCGGTGCTCGATGTCGCGTATGGAAATGTGTGGAGCAACATCCCGCAGTCGATGTTCGACGAACTCAAAGTTCGCGTCGGCGAGCCGCTGAACGTGCGCATCTACAACGGCACGAAGCTGGTCCACGAAGAGCGCATTCCGTACCAGCACACATTCGGCAATGTGCCGGTCGGCCAGCCGCTGATCTATGTGAACAGCTTGATGAACATCGCCATCGCTCTGAACCAGGGCAACTACGCCGTCGCTCACGGCATCGAGTCGGGTGGCGAGTGCTGGATGGAGATCCAGAAATCAAAGTAACCGCAAAGAACTTGACCGACAGGAAATCCCATGGGGCATAGAGCGAGCACAATGCCGTGCGGATTTTGTGTTCTATTCGGTTGCCCCGTTCTTTGCAGGTATCCCTCTTATAGCGACCCGGTGAGATCGCGACTGCCGAAGCCGCGCAGTGGGTGATCGTAGTTCGACGTCAGGCCGATCACCTTGAAGCGCTCACCCATTTCTCCGGGCAAGGTCAGGACCATCACCTGGCGCGCGAGCTGTACGCGCTCAGTCACCGGTTGTTCGGCGATGTTGGCCATGAAAGTCTCGATGCCGCAGCCGATCAGGAAATGCGCCTGGGTCGTGAAGCCTGCAACGCGCATGCCGGCATCGCTGGCGGCGCTTGCGACCGCGGTGAAATCCACCCACGCGCCGATGTCCTGCACACCTACGTGGATCAGCGGCAGATCGTGGAATCGATGACGGTAGTGACACAGCAGCGTGCCTTCGCTGCGTTCTGCCCGGTAATACTCCCGTTGCGGCAGGCCGTAGTCGATGAACAACGCCGCGCCCTCGGCCAGTGTATTGGCGAGCCCGGCGATCCAGGGGACCAGACGCAGATTCACTTCGGACAGATAGCCATCCGGGAAGGGTTCGCCATTGGCGCGTTCGATCGCGCGCACCGCCAGTTCGAGCGCCGGATCGGCATGTACTTCGGACCAGTCGAGCTGGCCGAGTTGCCAGGTCACGCCCACTGCATTCACCTGCGTGCCGCGAATCCGGAAACGCTGCACCGGCAATGCATCCAGCACTTCGTTGGCGATGATGACGCCGCGCAGAGCGGTGGGCCATCGATCCAGCCATTGCACGCGCGGCAGCAGATCGGGAACACGCGCGGCCAGCGTTTGTTGCTGACGTTGGCGCAGGTCCGCACTGACTTCGAGAATCAGGTAGCGTTCCGGCAGACACTGCTGACTGGCCAGTTCCGCGAGAATGTCGGCAGCCATCACGCCCGAGCCGGCGCCGAGTTCGAGCACGTCGCCGCCCCCGAGGGTCTGGAGCACCTCGGCGCATTGCGACGCGAGACAGCGGCTGAAGAGTGAGGAAATTTCGGGTGCAGTGACGAAATCGCCGGAACTGCCGAGCTTGATCGAGCCGGCGCTGTAGTACCCGAGCCCGGGCTCGTAGAGGGCCATTTCCATGAACCGTTCGAAACTGATCCAGCCGCCGTGGGTTTCGATGGCGTTGCGAATGCGCTGGACCAGCTTGTCGCTATGGGCGACTTCCTCTGGCGTCAGCGGAGGCAGATCGGCGGCGGTGCTCACGATGCCTCGCGTGCTGTTGCAACCGGGGCCAGTTCGGCGAACATTACGGTCATGACTACTTCGGACTCTCTTGCCGGGCGGGTCGTGCTGATCACCGGGGCCGCGAAGCGCCTCGGTGCGGCGTTGGCCCGTGGCTTTCATGCACACGGCGCCAGTGTGGCGATTCATTACCATCGTTCGGCGGCTGATGCCGAACGGCTGCGGGACGAATTCAACACGAGCAGGAGGAATTCCGCCATCGCCGCGAACGCGAATCTGCTCGATGTCGCGCAGTTGCCCGCTCTGGTCGAGCGCACACTGGACGCTTTCGGGCGCCTCGATGTGCTGATCAACAATGCCTCGACCTTCTATCCTACCCCGGTCGGCCGCATCGGGGTCGAGGAGTGGGACGACCTGATGGGCACGAACCTGAAAGCGCCTCTCTTCCTGTCGCAAGCGGCGGCGCCCGCGCTGCGCAAGGCTCAAGGGCTGATCATCAACATGATCGACATTCATGGTCAGCGACCCCTGGCCAGTCACCCGGTCTACAGCTGCGCCAAAGCGGGATTGGTGATGCTGACGAAATCGCTCGCGCGCGAACTGGGACCCGAGGTGCGCGTGAACGGCATCGCGCCGGGACCGATTCTCTGGCCGGAAGGCGGGCTCGACCCGGAATTGCAGGACGAGATCATCGCCAAGACGCAATTGAAGCGTCGCGGCTCGCCCGAGGACATCGTGCGCACGGCGCTGTTCTTCGCGACCGATGCGCCGTATGTGACGGGGCAGATTCTGTCGGTGGATGGCGGAAGAAGCGTGTGAGTGCGGAGGCCGCGAGGTTTTTCTCCGTTCGCGTTGAGCCTGTCGAACGTTCTTTGGCTCTTGCAGAGCTTCGACCCTTCGGCAAGCTCAGGGCGAACGGAACAAGAGCCAGGTTCCCTGCTCGCTCGTTCGCCGCTAGACCCTCACTTGCGTCATCTCATGCCCCTGCTGATCGAACGCACCCCACAACTCCCGCATCGATTTGTGCAGCGTCGGATGCACGACATCCGGCGCGATGTCGGCCATGGGCTTCAGCATGTACGCACGCTTCACCAGGTCGGGTCGCGGCAGCAGAAAGCCCGGCTCGGTACTGATGACGTCGTCATAGAGCAGGATGTCGAGATCCATCGAGCGTGGCGCCCACTTCAGCGCATCGGCCGCACGACCACAGAGCGCTTCGACGGATTGCAGTTTCTTGCGAACATCGACGAGTGAATCCGTCGTCGAGAAACCGACCACCAGGTTGATGAAGTCGTCGCCCTCGAATCCCACGGCCTTGTTGCGATACGCGGGCGAAATACGCAGCGGCGAGTAGATGCGCTCCAGCGCATCCACGGCCTTGCGGAGATTGGCCTCGGGACTGACGTTGCTGCCGGCGGCGACGAAGACGTCAGTCATGGGAGGGCCGTAGCGCCTGGGAGAGAAGAGTCCGGCTGAAGCCGGACCCACAATAGGAAAGTGCGTGGGTCACGCGTAGTCCGTCGCACGGCGTTCGATTTCGATCCCGACGTCGCGCGCGCCACGAATTGCGCCGCGCTTGTTCAGGTGCACCCTGACCCACTGCACGCCGAACTCGGTGATCACGACTTTCGCGATCTCTTCGGTGAGCCTTTCGACGAGCTGAAACTGCGATTCGCCGACGAATGCGATCAGGCGCTTCGCGACTTTCTTGTAATCGATGGTGTCTTCGATCCTGTCGCTGGTGGCCGCCTTGCGGATATCGGCTGCCATTTCGATATCGATCACGACGGTCTGCTTGACGCGGCGCTCCCATTCCCAGATGCCGACGATGCATTCGACGCTCAGCGCGCTGAGAAAAATCTTGTCCATGGAGCTTAGAGGAGTGGGCGAGAAATGAGGGCGGCAATGATAGACCAGACGCGGTCGCGACTAGCCGCTGAAGCGCACAGCCGATGGCTGCTCCAGCGTATTCAGAGGCCAGCGTGCCGTTGCACGAATCTTCAGATCGTCATGCTCCCCGGCCGCGAGACGGCGATAACCCGCATAGGCGATCATGGCCGCGTTGTCCGTACAGAACTCCGGACGCGGATACGAAACTTTCACGCCGCGGCGTTCACCCAGTTGCGTCAATGCCTGGCGCAACGCCCGGTTCGCGCCGACACCACCGGCCACGACCAGCGTGTGAAAACCCGTCTGTTCCAGTGCGCGATCGCACTTGGTCACCAGCGTGTCGACCACGGCCTGCTGGAACTCCGCCGCCACATCGGCGCGCGTCGTATCGTCGAGCTGGCGATCGCGCACCGCCACGACGACCGCGGTCTTGAGGCCGCTGAAACTGAAATCGAGACCGGGCCGGTCGAGCATCGGCCGCGGCAGTCGCAGCGTTCCCGGTTTGCCGCTGTCCGCGAGGCGCGCAAGCGCCGGACCGCCGGGATAACCGAGCCCGAGGAGTTTCGCGGTCTTGTCGAAGGCTTCGCCGGCGGCGTCGTCGACCGAGGAGCCGATGATTTCGTAGTCGCCGATGGCGCGGACTTCGGCGAGCAGGGTATGGCCACCCGAGACCAGCAATGCCAGGAAGGGGAACTCAGGCGGTTCTGGTTCGAGCATGGGCGCCAGCAGATGCCCTTCGAGATGATGGACGCCAACGGCAGGCTTTCCCCATGCAAAAGCCAGGCTGCGCGCTACCGACGCCCCGACCAGCAGGGCCCCCACCAGGCCCGGCCCGGCGGTATAGGCGATGCCATCGACCTCGGCAGCCTCGATTCCAGCGTCGTCGATCGCCCCTTGAATGAGCGGCAGCAGTTTGCGGACATGGTCGCGGGACGCAAGTTCGGGCACGACTCCGCCATAGGCGGCGTGCAGGTCCACCTGGCTGAACAGGCGATGCGACCGCAGCCCGGCGTGGCCGTCATAGATGGCGGCTGCCGTTTCGTCGCAAGACGTTTCGATTCCCAATACCTTCATAAGTCGCTCTTGGCCTGTTTTCCGTCGCACGTCGCTGGTCGAGGACGCAAAGAAGTAAGTGTTTCGCCCCGAACAGGGTCCGTTCCTACCCCTGGTGGCAGGGTCAAAGGTCGCCGATACCCGATAAATCGGGGTCCAGACCACAATAAGCCGCTTTTTCAGCGCCTACCTTTTGATTTTCGCCGCCCGCCTCATTAGACTTCCGCGCTCTTCGCCCGCCCCCTTCCCCAAGATTCCCTATTGGAGCGGTTCGCGGCAGGGCAATTCGAGCAGATTGAAGTACATCAGAGGTAGCGATGCCGAGCGTCCGGATTCGAGAAAACGAGTACTTTGATGCCGCATTGCGGCGCTTCAAGCGCGCCTGCGAAAAGGCCGGGGTGCTCACGGAACTGCGGCGCCGCGAATTCTACGAGAAGCCCACCCAGGAACGGAAACGCAAGAAGGCGGCTGCGGTCAAGCGCCACCAGAAGCGTTCGAGCCGGGATTTCGTCCCTGCTCGCGGTGCGCGGCCAGCGGCCCGTCCGGCCGCACGGCCAGCTTCCCGCTACTGATTGATTCCTCCTCGCTGGTCGGAGCTCTTCCGACCAGCGGGTGACGGGCTCTCCCCGTCGCCTCTCTCATAATTCGCGGATTTGCCCATGTCTCTCAAAGAGCGCATCACCGAAGACATGAAAGCGGCAATGCGTGCCAAGGACAGCGAACGTCTGGGCACCATCCGCATGGTCACTGCGGCCATCAAGCAGCGCGAAGTCGACGAGCGCATTCAGCTCGACGACACGCAGGTGCTGGCCGTGCTCGAGAAGATGATCAAGCAGCGCAAGGAATCCATCGCGCAGTTCCAGGCGGGTGGTCGCGAAGACCTCGCCGCGAAGGAGAGCAAGGAAATCGAACTGCTGCAGGTGTACCTGCCAGCGCAGCTCTCGGAAGCCGAGCTCGATGCATTGATCGCCGAAGCCGTTGCCGCCTCAGGTGCAACTTCCATCAAGGAAATGGGCAAGGCCATGGCGCTGTTGAAGCAGTCCGTGCAAGGTCGCGCCGACATGGGCGTGGCAAGCGCCAAGCTGAAGGCGAAGCTCGGGGCGTAAGAGAGCTCGTTGTCGTCCGCCCTCGCCTTCCTGGCCGGACGTTTCCCGCCCGCGCTCGGCTGAATGCCGAACCCACACCGAGAAAGAGCGCGCAGCGAAAGAAGAATCAGGGTTCTTCCTAGCTAAAAACGTGCCACAGGCGCACGCATTTTCGCTGCGGTCGAAAGCAGTTCTGGCCCGTGTTTTGCCGGGAAAAATCTATCGCAGCGAATCGTCGCAACGCTATTTGATAGTGCGATTCGCGGGCTTATTCTTCGCCACCATTGCCGCTGCCATCGTGCTTATCAATCAGTGTCAGGACGTATCCCACAATATTTCATCGATGAGCTGGTGGCCCGCGCGGACATCGTCGAACTGATCGGCAGCCGCCTGCCGCTCAAGAAACACGGCAAGGAATTCAAAGCCTGCTGCCCGTTTCACGGCGAAAAGACGCCGTCGTTCACTGTCGTCCCCGACAAGGGTTTCTATCACTGCTTCGGCTGCGGCGCGCACGGCACCGCGCTCGGCTTCCTGATGGACCACGATCACCTCGGCTTCGTCGAAGCGGTGGAGGATCTCGCGGCGCGCGTGGGGCTCGACGTACCTCATGAAGACGGCGGCACCGCTGTACGCGCAGCGGCGCCGAGCGATGCGCTGTTCGCCGCGCTGGACAAGGCCGCCGCGCTCTTTCGCCAGGAATTGCTCAGCTCCGATCGCGGCAAGGATTACTTCAAGGCGCGCGGACTCACAGGCGATACGGCCTCGACGTTCAGTCTGGGCTACGCGCCGGACTCGTGGGACTTCGTCCTGCGCCATCTGGGCACCTCCGACGCCGACCGGCTCAAGCTGCAGCAGGTCGGACTCACGATCGAGCGCGAAAAACGTCCGGGCGTGAACACCGCCACGGGCTACTACGATCGTTTCCGGGATCGCGTGATGTTCCCCATTCGCGATGCGCGCGGCCGCACGATCGGTTTCGGTGGACGCGTGCTCGACAAGGGCGAGCCCAAGTACCTGAACTCACCCGAGACCGAACTCTTCCATAAAGGCCGCGAACTGTACGGGCTGTACGAAGCCCGCCAGGCGTCGCGAACCCTGACGCGCATCATGGTCGTTGAAGGCTACATGGACGTCGTCCGGCTGCATCAGGCAGGCATCACGTATGCGGTGGCGACGCTGGGAACCGCGACGACACCCGAGCATTTGCAGAGGGTGTTCCGCATCTGCAATGAGCTGATTTTCTGCTTCGATGGCGATCGCGCAGGACGGGCAGCAGCGTGGCGCGCGCTGGAAAACTCCCTGAGCCAGATCCGCGATGGTCGCCAGATCCGCTTCCTGTTCCTGCCGGATGGGCATGACCCGGACTCGCTGGTCGGCGAGGAAGGCCGCGAGGCATTCGAGGCGCGACTGCAAACCGCCCTGCCGCTGTCGGAATACTTCCTGAATCACATCACCGCGCAGGTCGACATTCAGACGGTGGACGGCCGGGCCCAATTGGCCGAGCTCGCGCGGCCCCTCCTCGATCGCATTCCGGAAGGGGTTTATCGCGAGCTGATGAGTGAGGAAGTCGCGAAGCTGGTGCGGATCGACGCCTCGCGGCTGAATGCCGTTCAGGGTCGCGAGACGCAATCCCAGCAGCGACCGCAGGAAACGTTACGTCCGCGCATTCCGCCAACTCCTGGTGGCCGCGGCAGCGTCGTTCGCCAGGCGATCCGAACGCTGGTGCACTACCCTGAAATTGCCCTCAAGGCTCCGTCCTCGGAGGGACTGGAAGGCATCGAGCGGCCCGGCATTCCCCTCCTGATCGAGCTGCTGAACGAACTGCAGGAAAATCCGTGCGCAAATACCGCAGCCCTGCTTGAACGCTGGCGGGGTCGCCCCGACTTTGATCCTCTGTTCAAGCTCGCGAGCAGCGAGTACCCGGTCGATGCGGCCGGTGCGGCCCGGGAACTGAACGATGCTCTCGCACAGCTATTCCCTGAGCGAAGTGATCAGCGCCTCCATGATTTGATGAGAAAGAAAGCCCAGGAAGGGCTAAGCGATTCCGAACGCGCTGAATTGCAAGGATTTTTAACCAGACCTCAACCACAGGCCGATGTTGCTCCGGAACGAACCGGACATCGAACCTAGCAGTTGAATTTCAATCAAAGTAGACTGCGCGGTCTTTTTCAGCCCGCGCATACCCGCCACCTGAGGGCAGTATCTTGAGCAAGACTTTGGCAGCGAAGAAGGAACCGGCGCAGATCACCGATGAGCGTCAGTCACAGCTGAAGCTTCTGATCGCCCGTGGCAAGGAACAGGGTTTTCTCACGTACGTCGAGGTGAACGATCACCTGCCGAGCGAAATCGTCGATCCGGAACAGATCGAAGATATCGTCAACATGATCAACGATATGGGCATCCCGGTGTACGAAAAGGCACCGGAGAACGAATCCCTGCCGCTGAACGAGCCCGTCGTCGTCGACGAAGAAGCCGCTGAGGAAGCCGCCGCCGCTCTCGCCACCGTCGACGCTGAATTCGGTCGCACCACCGACCCCGTCCGCATGTACATGCGCGAAATGGGCACGGTCGAGCTGCTGACCCGCGAAGGCGAAATCCGTATCGCCAAGCGCATCGAAGAAGGCCTCGACGCGGTGCGCACGGCATTGTCGAGCTATCCACTCACCTTCCAGCACGTCCTGAATCAGTACGAGCAGGTCAAGCAGGGCCAGGGCCGTCTCGTCGACATCATCGTCGGCTTCATCGATCCGAATGCACCCGATGAGATCGCCGCGCCGGTGAATCCGAAGCTGGCAGCGGCAGCGGCTCCCGCCGAGGGTGCCGAGGAAACCGAGGAAGCCGAAGGCGCGACCGAAGAAGAGGAAACGCTCGAAACCGGTCCGGATCCCGAAGAGGCGGCACGCCGCTTCGCTTCGATCCTGAAGCTGCACCAGCAGGTGCTGAAGTCGATCGAACAGCACGGCGCCAAGGACCCGAAGACGCAGAAGCTGCGCAAGAAAGTGGCTGGCGAGTTCATGGAGCTGAAGCTCTCGCCCAAGATGTTCGATGCGCTGATCCTGCAGCTGCGCGACCACGTTGCCGAAATCCGCAACATGGAAAAGCAGATCATGACGATCTGCGTGCGCGATGCCGGCATGCCGCGCAAGGACTTCGTCACCACCTTCCCGAAAAACGAAACCAACGTCACCTGGATCGACAAGCACATCCGCGCCAAGCGCAAGCATTCGGCTGCGCTCGCGCGCCTGCGTGACGATGTCGAGAAGACACAGGTGCGTCTGCAGACGCTCGAGCAACGCGTGCATCTCTCGATCGGCGACGTCAAAGACATCAATCGCGAAGTGGCCGTGGGCGAAGCGAAGGCTCGCCGCGCCAAGAAGGAGATGGTCGAGGCCAACCTGCGCCTCGTGATCTCGATCGCCAAGAAGTACACCAATCGCGGCTTGCAGTTCCTGGACCTGATTCAGGAAGGCAACATCGGCCTGATGAAGGCCGTCGACAAGTTCGAATACCGCCGCGGCTACAAGTTCTCGACCTACGCAACCTGGTGGATCCGGCAGGCCATCACGCGTTCGATCGCCGACCAGGCACGCACCATCCGTATTCCGGTGCACATGATCGAAACGATCAACAAGCTGAACCGCATTTCCCGCCAGATGCTGCAGGAAATGGGTCGCGAGCCGACGCCGGAAGAACTCGCCGTGCGCATGGAAATGCCCGAAGACAAGGTTCGTCGCGTGCTCAAGATCGCGAAGGAACCGATCTCGATGGAAACCCCGATCGGCGACGACGAGGATTCACATCTTGGCGATTTCATCGAGGACACCTCGGTGGATTCCCCGATCGATTCAGCCACGATGGAATCGCTGCGCGAAACGACCCACTCGGTGCTCGCCGGCCTCACACCGCGCGAAGCGAAAGTGCTGCGCATGCGCTTCGGTATCGACATGAATACCGATCACACGCTGGAAGAAGTCGGCAAGCAGTTCGACGTGACGCGCGAGCGCATTCGTCAGATCGAAGCGAAGGCGCTGCGCAAGCTGCGTCATCCGAGCCGCAGCGAACAGCTGCGCAGCTTCCTGGTGGACGATTGATTCAGGGCCGCTGGGTACCTGGACTCTGGGCTGCTGGCCAGAGCATGAGAAAGGCCGGGTAACTCCCGGCCTTTCTGTTTCTGCGGACCGCATCTTCTCAGACCAGCAGTCTGACCCGAAGGAAATCCCGCGGGACAGAACCCAGCAGCCTTAGCCCTTTATTGTCGCCAACTACCTACGGATTGCGGTGGAACCTCGCAGAGCGCGGCCGCGTCCTAGTAACAAAGGAGCCTGGAATTCGAGGAGTCGGCAATGAGTGTCTTTTTCTACCTGATGCTGTTCATTGCAACCTGCACCTTCGGCTGGTCTACGCGAGGCGGACGCAATTCAGACCGATAGCTCCGACTTCAATGCCTTCATCAGCTCACCGCGTCGCGAGGTGACTTCAACGCGTTCCAGGCCCAACCACTGGGCCAGCGACTGCAATTCGATCGCGAGCGGCTTGCTGTTTTTTTTGACACTGACCCCTTCCTCGGTACTGCCGCCGCGAACCTGCAGGCGACTGCGCGCGCGATCGGACTTGAGATCCACACGCCCAACCAGTTGCTCAGCGAGCAGGAATGGCAGCACGTAATAACCATGCTGGCGCTTGTGCGCCGGTGTGTAGATCTCCAGGCGGTACGTGAAGCCAAACAGCCGCTCCGTGCGCTGACGCTCCCAGATCAACGAATCGAACGGCGAGAGCAATGCAGCCGCTTCGCTCCTGCGTGGCAGGCGCGCATCACTGTGCAGATAGGCTTGCTGCTTCCAGCCTTCCACACTCACGGGGACCAACCTACCCGCCTCGACCAGTTCATGCAGGCGCTTCGCTGCGTCCTCTGTCGGCAACCGGAAGTAGTCACGCAAGTCACGCAGAGTCGCGACGCCAAGAACGCGCGCGGCTGTCGTCATCAACGACCGTTGCGCCTCGCCCTTCTCCGGTGTCGCGGTCGCGATCACATCCGCCGGCAAGGTCCGCTCCGTCAGGTCATACAAGCGCTCGAAGTTGCGTCGCTTCGCCGTCGTGACCTCGCCGATCCAGAACAGCCATTCGAGAATTTCCTTGCCCTGACTCCAGCCCCACCAACCGCCGCTCGCTTTATGGCCAACAGGGGATCCCGCGGGACCCGCTGCTCGAAGCTCGCTCGCACCGAGCGGACCCTGCTCGCGAATCTGTCGTAACACAGCCTGCACCAGGTCCTGATGCTCGGTCGCGTAAAGTTTGAGCCTGCCCCACGTGCCCTCGCCTCGGCGCGCAAGATCCATGCGCCAGCGAAACAGTGGATACATTTCCACGGGCAGCAGAGAGGCCTCGTGCCCCCAGTATTCGAACAACTGCCGCTTGTCCGGGTCGTACGCGGCACGATCGAGCAGGTCCTGCGAATAGGGACCCAGCCGCGAGAACAGCGGCAGGTAGTGCGAACGTACCAGCACGTTGACGGAATCGATCTGGACGGCGCCGAGCTTGCGCACGATCGCTGCGACGTCTCGAACCGTCCGGAGATTCGTTGCAGCATCGAAATGCTGGGCAGCGAGTGCAATGCGCCGCGCCTCGGCATTGGACAGGGAAGTTTTGCTCACACCCATGACCTCGAGGCTCGTACTTCGCTGACTGCAGTTCACGGAAAGGCGCGTGAACTGATCGATCCGCGCAGCGATCAGTGAAGGAAGAGAAGCGCGGCGGTCGTCAGCTCATCGTGAGCCACGGCGGGATGGTAAGCGGGACTTCCACCTGCAGGAAGTCTTTGACGCGGTAGTGACCCGGGCCGCAGACGATCAGACTGGAATTACCGGTGCCAGGTACCGCATACCGGATGGAGCGACGCAGGTCGCATTAAGGTAAGTCTCCGCCACGGTAAGCGCGTGCGGCATGGGTTCGGGGAAAATCCGCCGGGGGATTCGGCAGAAGGATGACGCCCCTCCTGTGAACTGGTGCGCGCACGACGGCACGCGCTCTGGCAGCATGCCACCGTCCATGCTGTTGACGAGTTCCCTCCATGCAGTACACGACCGAGTTATCGATTGAGCTGAGCGATCAGGAGCTGGTGGATCTGCCCGAGACCATCACCCTCCACGATCGCAGCTCCAGCAAGGGACTGAAGCCCGGCACGCACGCAGTCCATGCCAGCGCGGACTACGATCTGATCGAGATCGAGCTGACGCCCGAGGAAATGGATCAGCTGCTGAGCGGCTGAACTCAAGACCGCGGGTCGCGGCTGAAGCCGGACCCACAGCCAGAAAAACTGTCAGCGCGTGCCTTGCCTCACATGTTCGGGCGGCCCGGATACTGACGCATCATCTCCGTGACGACGGCATTGACCGTCACTTTCGGATTCGCCATGGCCTCTTCTGACACGCGGCCTTCGGACACGCCTTCCCAGATCAGCTGCTTCTTCTCGGCATCGACGATGTCGACATTGATCGTGCCGACCTTGTACGTCACGGTGCGATCGTCGTCGTACATCGGCCAGGCGTTGTACAGGCCATAGCGATACCCGTAGTAGCCGTAGCCGACCATGGGCGACGGCCGCGTCTCGGTACGGTCCTTGGTGTTCATGTAGAAGTTGACCAGCAGATCGGGATGCTCCTCGCTGTACTTGTAGCCACGGGCCTCCATCGCGGTCGAAATCGAACTCTTGAAATACGTCGTCACCAACGTCGAATAGCCGCCGCGGTCCGTGCCCGTCTCCTTGGGAAAGCCATAGGTGCGGTACACCGAAAAATCCACCTTCTTGTCGTAGTCGATTCGTGTGGGCGGCGCACGATTGGTGCTGGCGCAACCGGTAAGCACGAGGGCTCCCAGCAACACAGCTGCGATCGTTGCGGATGAATATCGGCTGAACATGATTGACTGACCCTGTGTTCTGAAGCTACGACGATGCTACGTTTCAGTGGGGCCTCGGACAACCATCTCAAGTTCCGGGACAGTTGATAGTGGACAGTGGATAGCGCGAACCGCACTCGGATCTCTGGAAATCGGTTCCCCTTCCTCGCTATCAACTATCAACTATCAACTGTTCCTGCCCTCCTTCCAGGTCGAGCAGAATCCGCTTGCGCCACAAACCGCCACCGTAGCCGCCCAGTTCGCCGTTCGAATTGATCACGCGATGACACGGAATGATGATGGCGATGCGGTTCATGCCATTGGCTGTTCCGACAGCCCGCGTCGCCTTCGCATCGCCGATGGAGCGCGCGAGATGCAGATATGACCGCGTTTCCCCATAGGGAATCCGCAGCAGCGCCGACCAGACTTTCTCCTGGAACGCTGTTCCCGGATAGGCGAGCGGCAGATCGAAATCGCGGCGCCGACGCTCGAAGTATTCGCGCAACTGCGTACGCAGTTCATCCAGCAGGCGGTTGTTGCGTGGAATGATCGGGGACTTCAGCCGTCGATGGACCGTCTCGAGCTGCTCCTCCAGGATTTTGCGTTCGCTGAATTCCAGCAGGACGACCGCTTCTGACGTGGCGCCCGCCAGCAGTGGGCCGACAGGCGATTCGATCCAGTCGAGGCTGACGCTGTTCGGCGCATCGTTTATGTCGGTATCGCCACAGACGCGACTGAATGCGGTACGCAAGTCGACACCCGGTTGCAATCCCGCGAGGGTGGCCTGATCCGTCACGACGTTCTCTCCGACTACTTGCAGGCTCGCACCTTAGCGCCGACGACGCCGGAGAACTGGCCGGATTCGGATGCCATTGGACGACGCCCTGGCGGTCATTTCATCTGATCGGAACGGCCTCGGCGCCGAGCGGATGCTTCGTCATCATCGGTCGCCCCTGCCGCCAACCTCGCCTCGAGTGCGCCGAGCACCGACAGCACGATGAGCGCGAACACCGCACCGATGGTCGCAAGCACATAGTAGCCCGCGCCGCTCGCGACACCGAGCGCTCCTGCAAGCCACATATTTGCGCCGGTCGTCAACCCGCGTACGGTGCCGCGACTCTGGATGATGGCCCCCGCCGCCAGGAAGGCAACCCCCGCCGTGACGGCTTCGATGATGCGGATCGGATCGGCGGCCATGCGATCCCCGCCCTGCTGGATGATCTCGCCGTGCAATTCGAAGGTGATCAGCGTGAACAGCGCGGCGGCGAGTGAGATCAGGATATGCGTCCGCAGACCGGCCGGCTTGTTGCGCAGTTCACGATCAAAGCCAACGATGCCGCCGAACACGACGGCGACCAGCAGTCGCAACAGCGCATCCAGCGGTTTGATGATGGTCGATTCGCCGGCCAGCCAGTCGAGAACGTTCATTCCCTCGCCTCCCGCACCCCCAACTCAGGCAAACGCTGCAGTTGCAGCGCCAGTTCCACCGACACCGCACACTCAGACGCATCACCGCAAGCACGTCGGCGCTCATCCACGATGGCGCCGACGCGCTCCTGCCGTTACTCTTTCGGCATGCCCGTCGATTCGTTCATTTCGCGCCGCTCTGTGGTTGCCGTCCTCGCGGTTTTCTCATTCGCTGCGTCCGCCTTGGCGGCTGAGGATCCGCTTCGCGGTGTCCGTGTCGAATTCACGCAGGCCTATGCCCGGGCCTCGCAGCCCGGCGCTGCACCGGCGGATAGCGAGAATTTACGTACCTATCCGCTGTACCCGTACCTGCAAGCGGCTCGAATCCGCCAGGCGCTGAAGACTCCTGGCGCATCGCTCGAGTCGGTGGATGAACGCACGGCAACGTTCCTTGCCTACTACAACGATGAGCCGGTGGCGCGAGGCCTGCGCCGTGCATGGCTGGAAAGTCTCGCGACGCGGCAGCAATGGGAACCGTTCCTCGCGAACTATCGCGAAGCCGTGGCGGGGGATGCACTGCGCTGTCAGAGTTTCGTCGCACGTCTGCAGATGGGGCGCACGGAAGGACTTGCCAGGGAGGTCGCTGCACAGTGGCTCACGCCGCAGAGCCTGCCGGAGTGCGATGCGCCGTTTGCGTGGCTGCGTACACAAAACGCATTGCCCGATTCACTGATCGAACAGCGCGCGCGTCTGGCACTCGCGAAGGGCACCACGAGTTTCGCGCGTCAGATCATCGCGCAGTTGCCTGCAGCAAAGGCCGCGCCGCTACAGCAGTGGGCAAGCATCCTGGACAATCCGCAGCGAGGCATCGATGCATTGATCACGTCGCCGCAGACGCCGGTAGAGCCCGATGCACTGCTGGCGGGATGGTCTCAGCTCGCCCGCAAGGATCGGATCGGGGCCCTGAGTCGTTTCAATCTGCTCGTCAAGGCACGCAAGCTGGATGACGCTGCTGCCAGCCCCTATGCGCTGAAACTCGCACTGCCGCTGTCGCACGATCGCGATCCTGCCGCACTGGGCTATTTCGCCATGGTCCGTTCCGCCGACTTCGACGAAACCGCACGCGAGTGGCACGTACGTGCGGCTCTCTGGGCGGAAGACTGGAAGCAGGTGTCGACCATCGTCGCGAACATGCCCGACGAGCAGCGACAGCTCGTGCGCTGGCGTTACTGGGCGGCCCGCGCCGCCGAAGAACAGGACAATCGCGCGCTCGCCGAACAGCTCTATGAATCCGTCATCGCCGACGACAACTACTATTCCGTGATGGCATCCGCGCGCCTCGACCGTGCGGTGAAACCGCATCCGGAACGCATCGTCGAAGACAAGGTGTTGCTGAAGGAAATGGGCCAGCTCCCATCCTTCGTGCGTGCGTCGGAACTGCTGCGCACCAACCTGCGGCGCGAAGCCTCTGCCGAATGGCAATACGGCTTCGATGCGCTGGCTGCGGACAAGCGACCGCAGATGATCCACCTCGCGGCAAGTTGGGGCTGGTATGACCAGGCAGTGGCCACGGCAACGCAGCTGCGCGTATTCAACGACTACGCGCTGCTCTATCCGCGGCCGTACGACCGCGAAGTGCGTGTTGCCGCGAAACTGACCGACGTCGACGCCGACCTGATCTATGGCGTCATGCGACAGGAGAGCCTGTATCGCGCGGATGCTGTCTCATCGGCCAACGCGTACGGACTGCTGCAACTCATCCTCCCGACGGCACGCAGCACCGCGCAGCGCTGGCAACGGCCGCGCCCCTCGGCGAGCGATCTGCTGGTTCCTTCCACCAGCGTGACGCTGGGCGCCGGGCAACTGCGCATGTTGCTGGATCGATTCGGTGGACAGACAGCCGTGGCGCTGGCGGGTTACAACGCCGGCCCAAGCGCGGCCACCCGCTGGCTGCCGCGCGAGTCCATCGACCCGGACATCTGGATCGAGAACATCCCGTACAACGAAACGCGCACTTATGTGCAGCGTGTGCTGTGGCACACCATCGTGTTCGGCTGGCTGCGCAGCGGCGACGGACAACGCACCGACGGCTGGCTGGCGCGCATCGTCGCACCCGACGATCCGACACGCGTCGGCACACTCTAGGAACAATCGCCGTTACTCGAGTCGATAGCGGCGGCTCTCTGTGCTCTCTTTGTGGGTCCAGACTTCCTGCGGAATTTCCTTCGATCGTAGCCGGACATCCGAAGAATCAGATGTTCGACTAAAGTCGAACCCCACAATCAGGACGCGATCGTCTTCTCCCTCGTAACGGCCTTCAGGCATTCGACGTCTGCGGATGCGCGGCGACGTCGACTTCGCGTTCGTTCGATCTGCGGCGATGCGCCGCCCGATCGAGGAGCTGCGCGGCCTGCTCGATGGCCTGGCGCAGCGTGATGGCAACGCGATCGGCTCCTGCTTCCTTCATGCGGCCGATGGAACGCGCTGTGTCGTTCATATCGGGCAGTGGCCGCAGCACCAGCAGCCTGGCGGAAGGCAGTGCCGAACGTATGCGACGGCAATGGCCACGCGCCTGCGCACCACGGGTCGATGACACCGCGACGACACACGTGAGATCCGGTCTGCTTGTCACCACTCGCGTCACGGCTTCGGCGGCCGTTTCATTCTCTCCAACGGTCGTCACTGCATGTCCATTGCCCTCCATGGCCGTTGCGAGCATCTCCAACACGACCTTGTCGGCGCAGCCGCTGGTGCCGACGAGCAGAATGCCGGTCTCGCCTGGCGACGGCTTCTGCTGGCGCGCACGGATCTGCACGACGATCTCCGCCGTCGCCTCGACCACGAAATCCATATCCTCCTGCGAGATTTCGGATCTCGAATAGTGCTGCTCGGCCAGGCGCAACGCCGGGATCAACACTTCATCCATCACGCCCACTGCACCGAGCTCCGCGGCCATGCGGGACGCCAGCGCATTGGCTTCGTCCTCATCGCGTGCCAGCAATCGCTGGTAGTAGCCCACGTGCGGCTGCAGCGCGGGCTCGTCCGCGAACAGCACGGCCAGGAATCGCAACGATTTGACATGCCGGCCCAGTACAGCGATGCACACGGTCAGAGGCGTCGCGAGCAGCAATCCCATGGGACCCCACACCCAGATCCAGAACAATGCCGATACCAGCAATGCGAACGACGACACGCCGGTACGCCGACCGAACAACAAAGGCTCGATGAAATAACCGGTGGTGAGATCGAGGATCAGGAACATGCCCAGCGTCTGCAGCGTCTCGGTCCAGCCTGGAAAGATGGCGAACGCGAGCGCCGCGGGCAGCAGTGCCGACAACGTCGTACCCACATAGGGTACGAAGCGCAGGACCGCGGTCAGTCCGCCCCACAGGGCCGCATAGGGCACGCCGATCCAGTACAAACCTGCGGCAACCAGCGCGCCAAGACAGATATTCACGAGGGTCTGTGCGACCAGGTAGCGACTCACGCGCTGCGCCGCTTCGTCCAGCAAGCGCGTCGTGACGATGACATTGTCGGTGCCCGTGAGCCGGATCAGTCGATCGCGCAAATCCTCGCGCTGTCCAAGCATGAAGGCGACGAGCACCAGCACGATGACGGCGCTCGCGAGCGGTTCGAAGATCGCTGCGGCCTTTTCGCGCAATCGTTCCACGGGCGACAGGCCCGAGGCCACGACGCGCACTGGCTGCGCCGCACGCAGTTCAGATGCATGCCCATCCAGTTGCTCAGTGACGCGGTCGACGGTACGAGTGAATTGTTTGAATGCGGCATTACTGCCGGCGCGCAACTCGGTCGCCTTCTGGCGCATCTGCGAGGTGTAGCGCGTGACCTGCGTCGCAAGGTCTGCGAACTGATCGGCGATGACATAGCCCGCGCCGCCCACACTGCCGAGCGCCAGCATCATGGTCAGCGTGACACTGGCGAAACGCGGCAACTTCGCTTTGTCGAAAAGTCGCACCAGCGGCGACAACATGAAGGCGAGGATGATCCCCAGCGCCAGGGGCAGCAATACGTCCTTGGCGGCCCACAGCAGCACAGTCACCAGCACGACGGCGAACAGAGACACCCAGGCGCCATTGATGCGGGTGACGACCTGGGTGTGCGGCACTGAGGCTCCCGTGGCAGAGATATCGCCGAGATCTGCCTGAGGAAACTCAGGGCCGGGCGGCGCGGTTCCCTGACCGGCGATATCCGCTCTACGGTTTGCGCGTCGCTGCACTGCGCAGAGTGCGCACGATGCCGCTGCTGTCGATATCCGCATGAATCGGCGGCAGCGATTGCATCAGCGAATTCAGGAGCTGCGGCGCGCCGGCCACGAAGCCGGGGATGGCCGTCAACGCCAGCGGCCGGGAGATCAGGAAACCCTGCATATGTACGCCGCGATCATTCATCAGATGCGCGAGTTGCGCCGGACGCTCGACGCCTTCCGCAGTGACCTGCAAGCCGAGGCTGTGGCTCAGACCGATGATGGATCGAACGATCGCTGCCGAGCGCGCGCCGGTGTCGATACTCGCGACCAGACTGCGATCGATCTTCACGCGCGTCAGCGGCAAACGTTCGAGCGATGTCAGCGAGGAATAGCCGATACCGAAGTCATCGATGGCGACGCTGCAACCGAGCGCACGCAGCTCCAGCAGCACCTCGATCGTCCGGGCGCCCGTCTGGAACACGTTCTCGGTGAGCTCCAGTTCCAGGCAACCACCCGGCAATCCTGCCTCCCGCAGCAATGCATTCATGCGGGTCACGAAGTCGGGCGCGAGCAGCTGATGCGCGGAAACATTCACCGCCACTTTCGCGGCCTGCCACGATTCGCGGCGCAAGCGCACGACATCCTGGATCGCGGTCCGCAGCACCCAGTCGTTGATCTCGGCGATCAGACCGAACTGTTCCGCCACCGGCAGAAAGTCCCCCGGCAACACAATCTCGCCGTCCGGACGGTGCCAGCGAATCAAGGCCTCGACCGTCGGCGCCGTCAACGTCTCGAAGCAGACTTCGGGCTGGTACACCAGCTCGAACTCGTTGCGCTCGATGGCGCGCCGCAGCGCCTGCTCGGTCTGGAACCGCTCCGAAGCGACCTGCAGCAATTCCGGAGCGAACAGGCTCCAGCGATTGCGGCCCGCTTCCTTCGCCTGAAACAGGGCGACATCGGCGGCACGCAACAAGGCGGATCCATCGTTCGCATGATCCGGCGTCAGGCTTGCTCCCACGCTCACGCTCAAGCGCAGCTCCTTGCCGAACACCGCGAGTGGCCTCTGAAATGCTTCCAGCACGGCGACACACAGTTCCTCGATGCTCTCGGGATCGTCGTACAGGAGCGTGAACTCGTCACCGCCCAGGCGTGCACAGAAGCTGCCGGCGAAGATATTCTCGCTGCGCAGACGCTCGCCGACGGCCTGCAGTACGCGGTCGCCAAACTCGTGACCCAGGCTGTCGTTGATGGTCTTGAAGTTGTCGAGATCGATGAATAGCAGCGCGATACGTCGCTGCTGCGCTGATCCGAGCACGGCCTGCAGGTGTTCGAACAGCTTGCGTCGATTCGGCAACTGCGTCAGCGGATCGTGATGCGCGAGGTGCTCCAGTTCGCGCGTGCGCGCCACCACCCGCGACTCCAGCTGCAGGTGCTGGCGGCGCACTTCCTCCTCGGCGCGCTCGATCTTTTCGGCCATCTGATTGAATGCGCCGGCCAGCGTATCGAGTTCACGCACACCGCCACGCGGCACCCGCGCATGACGGGCGCCGGCGGCCAGTCGGCGCGTGGCCTTGGTCAGATGTCGCACCGGTGCCGTCACTCCCGAGACAGTCAGCAGCGACACGACGAGCAGCAGCAGCAGGACGAAGGCACTACCCCAGCGCAGATCCTGGTCGGCATCCTGCGCTGCCTGCGCGGCAAGTTCATCGGCACGCGCCAGCGCCTGGCGCGCCGGAGCCCCCAACTGCGTCAGCACCTTCGACCACAGCGCAGCGCCGCGATCGCGAAAGGCGATCGACCGTTGTTCCAGGTCGGCAGCGACATCGAAGATTCCGCGGCGCTCGTTCAGCAAGCGGCGGAATCGCTCCGAGATATCCTCGACCCATGAGTTGCCCTGCGATTTCTCCAGGGCGGCGTGATGCCGCTGCAGAGATCGCGTGAACGCCGATTCGCTGGCTACCACATGCCGCAGGCTGTCGGGCGCCTGCACGCCGATTGCCGCACTGACGTTTTCGCGAATGGCACCGAGCGACTGGGACAGATCCAGCAAGGCTTCGCTGGCGAACACGCCGCCCGCAAAGCGCGCAGCCTGCGCCTGCGGTGCGTTCAGCAGATCATCGAGTTCACGCAGATGCGTCCAGTACGCCTGCTGCTTCGCGCGATGCAGACCGCCGGACCTGACGAGTTCGGTGCCAGCGGTGCGAAAGGCGGCCACTTCGTCTGCGAACGACTGCAGTGCCGCAGCGTCCTCGGCAATGGCCAGGTATGCCGCAGTCGCATCGGCGACGTTCTGTGAAGCGACCTCGACCGTCTTCAACGAAGCGACGCCACGCTCCGCACGATCGATGGCGACACGCTCATAGACGGAGATCGCACTCGCGAGCGATTCGGTTGCATGCACCACCGGCTCGTGCTTGACCACCAGCTGCCGCATGCGCTCGCGCGCCGTGCTGGTACTCTTCTGAATGAGGATGTTGGCAGCGAAAATGGCGACCGCGATCACCGCGAATCCCAGTGCCACGCGCGCGGCGATGCCGGGCCGGAACCGCGATCCATCCTCATCTGGAGAGGCGGGCGCGGGCGCCGCAGCGACCGGATCTTTACCTGCAGGCACGCTCATCAAGCTGAGAATTGCCGCGAATGGGGGCGACAATGTGCCATTCGCTCCGGTGCGGCGTATGTAGGGGCCCGCTGAAAGTGTGCGCTGGCTCACAGAGACAGCCGTCCATTCGGTAGGCTCCGCTCCCTTCCCACCATTCATTGAGGTTATTGCATGGCAGCACCGCTCGAAGGTATCCGCGTCCTGGAGGTCGGCCAGCTACTCGCCGGCCCGTTTGCCGGCTGCCTGCTCGGGTACTTCGGCGCCGAGATCATCAAGATCGAACCGCCGACCGGCGACCCATTACGCAACTGGCGGATCTTGCGCGACGGCACCTCCTTGTGGTGGCACAGCCTGGGGCGCAACAAGAAATCGGTAACGATCGATCTGCAGAAGGAGCGCGGACGGGAACTCGTAAAGCAACTCGCCGGCCAATGCGATGTGCTGATCGAAAACTTCAAGCCCGGCACGATGGAGAAATGGGGACTGGGCCCCGACGATCTGAAACCGTTGCGACCCGACCTGATCTACGCGCGAA
This sequence comes from Povalibacter sp., assembly GCF_036520495.1. Taxonomy (GTDB): domain Bacteria; phylum Pseudomonadota; class Gammaproteobacteria; order Steroidobacterales; family Steroidobacteraceae; genus Steroidobacter. The sequence continues at coordinate 34,879 of NZ_DATDJO010000052.1, forward strand.
TCTCGGGGTATGGCCAGACCGGCCCGTATGCATCGAAGCCCGGCTTTGCCTCGGTGTGCGAAGCGATCGGCGGACTGCGCTACGTGAATGGCTTCGAGGATCGTCCGCCAGTGCGACCCAACCTGTCGCTCGGCGATTCGCTCGCCGGCTTGCACGCGGTGATCGGCATCCTGCTGGCGCTGCTGGCCAAGCGCGGATCGACCCAGGGTCAGACGGTGGATGTCGCAATCTACGAGTCAGTGTTCAATCTGCTGGAAGGCGTGGTGCCGGAATACGACGGTAGCGGCGTCGTGCGCGGTCCCTCGGGATCGACGCTGACCGGCATCGTGCCGTCGAACACGTACCTGTGCGCCGACGACAAGCACGTGGTGATCGGCGCCAACGGCGACTCGCTGTTTCAACGCCTGATGCGCACGCTCGGCCGGCCTGACCTGGCCGACGATCCGCGGCTCGCGAACAATGCAGGGCGCGTAAGTCATCAGCAGGAAATCGACGACGTCATCGCGGCATGGACGCGCGCCAACGACTCCGCGGTGATACTGCGGATTCTCGACGACATCTCCGTGCCGGGCGGACCGATCTACAGCGTCGCCGACATGGCCGCGGATCCGCATTTCAATGCGCGCGGATTGTTCGAGCAGGTCGACGTCGACGGCGCCCCGCTGAAGATCCCGGCCATCCTGCCGCGTCTGTCGCAGACGCCGGGAGCGACGCACTGGCCCGGACCGAAACTGGGAGAGCATACCGACGCAGTGTTGCAGCAACTGCTGCAGCTGACCGCCGAGCAACGCACGGCGCTGCGCGAGGAGAAAGTGATCTGATTGCGGCAGGATCTTTCCGCAGTCGGGTCTTTGAATTTCCTTGTGGGTCCGACTTCAGCCCGGACATGTGAAACGCTTCCGGACCCGAAAAGAAAAGGGCCTGCATTACGCAGGCCCTCTTCATTCCACCGAGCTGCTACCGGAAGCTGTAACTCATCTTGCCGTACCAGAAACCGCCGTTGAAGCCGAACGGCGTGTAGGCGCTGTACTTGTTGCCAGCACCGGCGGCACCGCCTGGATTTTCATCCGGAAACTCGTCGAACAGGTTTTGCGCACCGAGCACGAACGTCAGCGAATCCTTGACGGTGTAGGCCACTTCCGCGTCGAAGACGAAGTTGCCGCCGTCGTAGTCGACGCCATCCTCGCTGTCATACCAGCCGTCGTACCAGCTCACGCGGGCGAGGAATCGCAGCGGTCCCCATGTCTGGGTGCCCGTCAGGCCCCAGCGGGTTTCCGGCAGTCCTTCCTGGAGATTGCGGATGCGCGAAGCGTTCAGGGTATCCGGGTTGTACTTCGTCACTTCGGTCTTGTTGTTGTTGAACACCAGGCTCAGCGCCGAATCGCCGCCGAACAGGGAGGTGTTGTAAGTACCGACGATGTCGATGCCCTTGGTCCGGGTATCGAAGTCGTTCGTGAAGAAGCGGAAGCCCTGCAGGTTCGCGGCGCTCGTGACGCCAGACGCGACCAGCGCTTCGACCTCATCCGGTGTCAGCTCGAAGGTTTGCGAAAGCGCGATGCGATCGGTCATGTCGATCACGTAGTAGTCGGCCGTGAAGGTGAACGAACCGACCTCGAGAATCGCACCGACACTGAAGTTCTCCGATTCCTCAGGATTGAGCGGCTCGCCGCCGCGCAGCAGGGCAACCGGATTCGTCGATGGAATGGTGCCTTCGTTCACCAACTCTCCGAGTTCCGGGTTGAACTGAGTCGTGACGTTCGCCGCGTTCGACTGCCCCGGCGTCGGCGCGCGGAAGCCCGTGCTCCAGCTGCCGCGCACGGCGAACGCATCGTTGAATCGATACTGCGTTGCCACCTTGCCGTTGGTCGTGGTGCCAAAGTCGTCATAGTCCTCCCAGCGCACTGCCAGGTCGACCCGCCAGTCCTCGATGACCTTCCATTCGACGTCCGCATACAACGCGTAGTTCGCCCGGCTCCAGCTGCCTGCGATCTCCGGACTGAAGCCGGGGAAACCATTGGACGCTGCGCTGAAGCCTTGCGGTGCCAGCGGGCCGAAATCCCAGGACTCGATCTGACCTTCGGTGATCTCGAACGTCTCTTCACGCCACTCCGCGCCACCGGACAGCGTCACGGCGTCACTGAGCGCATAGGACACGTCGGCGTTCACACCGATTTCTTCCTGCGTGTAGGAACCGGGATCGAACGTCGTCGGCGTCGCCGGGCCGTAGGAGGCGTTGACCGTATTGGCGATGAAGAAATCAACCCGGTTGTAGCCATAGCCTGCACTGAGATCCCAGTGCACTTTGCCGGCCTCGCCGCGAATGCCTGCGAGTGCGGAATAGTCCGTCACGTCACCGCCAAACTGCGGCGTAAATCCGCCGGGGAACATTTCGTTGAACACGAAGCACTCGGAATCGAGTGCGCCGCCTGCCGAAATCAGCGCCAGCGCGGCTGGATCCGGAACGTCATTGGTGATGGAGACAGTCGGGCACCCAACTCCATTCGTGGGATTGAGGTCACCCACCAGGAGTTCGGTTCCATTGATCTCTGGATCGCCCGGCGAGAACACCGCCGCACGCGTGTTCGGATTGCGATAATAGAAGCCGCCCGTCGCCGTCTTCGAGGCGTAGTTGCCGTGGCCGTAGATCGAGACATCGTCGGTCACGTCGACGCCGAAATTGACGAACGTTTTCAGGTCGTCTTCAAGATGGGGCGAACCCCAGACCTGGGCAGGATTCAACACGCTCGTGTTACCTGCGGCGATCAATGCCGCCGCGTCATCGCGCTGCACACTGCGATTGGTGGGATCCGACTCGCCGTATTCGAAGCTCAGATTGAAGAAGCCATGCTCGGTCAGTGGCAGGCCGATATTGCCGCTCACGGCATACTGCGCGCCGTCTCCCGCATAGAAGCCGCCATAGCGGGCTTCGACGTTCACACCCTCGCTGCTGTCGTTGAGAATGAAGTTCATCACGCCGGCGATGGCATCGGAGCCGTACTGTGCCGAGGCGCCGTCGCGCAGCACTTCGAGCTGCTTCAATGCGCTCGACGGAATCACCGAGATATCGGGCCCCTGCGCGCCGTCAGACACGCCGTTGCCGAGCCAGTAGATAACGGATGCGCGATGCCGCCGCTTGCCATTGATGAGAACGAGAGTGTGATCCGGCGCCAGACCACGCATATTCGCCGGACGCACGATCGTCGCCGCATCGCTGATCGGCTGCGCGTTGACGTTGTACGAAGGCACTACATTGCGCAGCAGATTGCTGAGGTCGGTGTCGCCCTGGTTCTTGAACTCCGCACCCGACAGCACGTCCACGGGCACCGTCGAGTCGGTCAGCGAACGCGCCTCACCGCGCACGCCCGTCACGATCATTTCCTCAACGGGCTCTGCGGCCCCCGTCGCCGGACTCAGACCGATCAGCAGGACCGGCGTCACGCCCATCGCAATCATCAACGATTTTCTGAGTTGGATGCTCACTGCAACCTCCGAGATTCATCTGTGTGGCCAGGATGCGATGAGCCGTCGTCCGTGCGTGGTCTCGATGACGAGATCCGCCCGCGTGTTGTGTATACAACGACTACCGCCGTCAGTAACGATCGATGGGCTTAGTGCAATAAGCTGGCCAGCGTGTACCAACCGTGCGCTGGCCGCACGGAGTGAGGTCGCCCGTCCGGCGAACAATCGATTGATTTACAACAAATTGAAGCTTTGTCAGCGGCACCGGCGCGACAACAGGATCAACTGCGCTCTCGAGCGCAGATCCTCTCGTGATCGCACCACGGACCACGATGGTTGTTGCAGGAAGCAAAGGCTGGTGCAAAGCGCAGCGAGTTGACTGACCCGCTGCACTCTGTAAGTGCAGTCAGCGCGCGAGCGTTACTTCGATCTCGACCAGCATGCCCGGCGTCGCGAGACCCGCGACCTGAACGGTCGATCGCGACGGCAGGTTCGGCTGGTCCGCCGTGCCGAAATGTTGTGTGTAGGCAGCCATGAAGCCGTCGAAATCCATCCTGCCACCCTTCGCTGGATCGCCCACGAGATAGGCAGTCATCGACACCACATCCTTGAAGGTCAGACCGAGCGGGTCGAGCGATTCCTTGATGCGCGAGAACACGCTCAGCGCCTGGGCATTCGTGTCGCCCCAGTATTCCGGAGTTCCTGCGGGGGCCTTGGAATCCAGCGGTCCCGGCACGATGCCGCTGTGAAAGTAGAGCGTCTTGCCGGCCGGGACTTCCACGACGCGCGCGATCGGGAACTTGCTACCGCCGGCTAGGGGATGGCGAACGATCTCCGCCGCCTGGCACACACCGCCGAGAGTCATGGCGACGACGCAGCCCGCCACGACACGCATCGCCGACGTCGAGAAGGAATAGCAACTCTTCATAAGCACTCCATAAGCACCCGGGGGAGACGGCTTCTGCCCGTCAGTTCAAGGTATTGATGTATGCCACGACATCGGCGACTGCCTGATCGTCAGGCAGGGTCGCAACGACAGCGCGCATCTGGGCACCGAATGTATCGCGTGCATCCGCACCGCGCTGGCCAAGCTTGTAGTTATTGATCTGCTGCACGAGGTACCAGTCGCTCCGTGCAGCCAGCGCCGGTGCCTGCTGCGCCTGGTTGCCCTCGCCTGCCGGACCATGACAAGCACTGCAGGCAGCGTAGAGCTGTTTTCCCTTCTGCACGTCACCAGCGATCGTTGCCGCAGGTTTCCCGGGCCCGAGCGAGCCGACGAACCGCACCGCGTCCTCGAGCATCTTTTCCTCTGCCAGCCGCACGCCGACGGGTGTCATCTCCAGTCCCGACACATCGTCCGGATGAGTGCCACGAATGCCGGCAGCGAACGCCTCGAGTTGTCGGCGCACGTACCACGGCTCGAGCCCGGCAATGCGCGGCGCGCGAATCGCCGCGTTGCCATTGCCGTTCGTTCCGTGACACAGGATGCAGTAGGCAAAGTCCTCGGCAGCAGCGATCTCGATCGCAAGGCAGCTCGCCACGATCATCATCAACCAGACACTGGCGCGACGCGTCATGCGGCCACCACGCGAAGCTCACGCACGCGTTGCTCGATATCCGCAATGGCGTGATGCGCCGAGGCGATCGCACCTTCCTGCCATCCCGGGTGATAGCTCACCTGATCGCCGATGAGATAGTGATTGCCCACCGGCGCCTGCAGGCGCTTGAACCAGCGGGAGAGCAGATCGTGGTCCCATTGAGCCGCACACCCGAGCATGTGGTTCATCTGATGCCAGGCGATGCTGACGCCGCTCTCGATGTAGTTGCGATAGTCCGGGTGAATTTTTTCCGCCTGCCGGATGGCCAGTTCGAATCGCTCCGCCGGTGCCAGACGTGTGAAGCGGTCACATGCGGCGGGATCCCAGCTGTAGCCGCCGAGCACGACACCTTTCTGACGGTGGATGCCGTGCGAGGGATACCAGATCTGCTGGATGTCCTGCATGGTCCACGAAATACCGCCGTAAATGCCCTGCTTCTCCCAGAAGCGCTCCTTCATCTGGAAGCCGATCTTGAACAACTTGCCGCGCGGGATGGCAGTGAAACCGGCGGCATAGTCCGCAGGAAAATTGTGATCGACGCCGGCCAGCAGGTGCAGCGGAATACAGTTGAGGCAATAGTCGGCGCGCGTCGTCACCAGTTTGCCATCGCGGCGATAGGTCACCTCGACACCCTGTTCCTGCAACCGGATCGATTGCACCTGTGACTGCAGCTGCACGAGGTGCCCGACCTTGCGCATGAACCCGGACACAACGCGATCCATGCCGCCCACCGGTTCCATCATCATGGCCGCCTGATCGTCGGTTTCGCCGAAGCTCATGATGTACATGAAACGCGACTTCATCAGCTCGCTCGGACTGAGCGGCGGTTTCAGCAAGTCAGGATGGGTGTAGTCGTGACGCGCGAGCCCGGCACGGCTCGAACCGAGGTACCGGAAATTGTCGTCCAGCTCGCCGAGCTGCCGTACGTACTCACGCATCCGTTCCCAGTCCGCAGGCGTCATCGGCGCCAGCATCTGCTGCGGCGTGAGCGACTTCGCCATGAGTTCGGCGATGAAGCCGCGCGTGTCGGTCATGTATTCGCGCGCACGAATCGGTTTGCCGCCGAACATCGCGTCGTCCTGCACCCAGGCATTGCGATTGTCGTTGATGAATGGCTGGAGCGGGACATCCAGCTCCTTGCAGTAATCCAGCAGCGCATGGTGATGGCCTGGAATGCGCGCCGGCCCCGCGTTGAAGTACAGATCCGGATCCGCATCGAAGCGGCAGGTCTGCGGATAACCAGTCTCATCGATCCGATCGCCGGAACGCAGGGTGAGATTGCGGCCGCCAGCGCGATGCGACGCCTCGATGATCTGGACGCTATGGCCCTTGCGGTGTAGTTCGTAGGCCGCGGTCAGGCCGGAAATGCCGGCCCCCAGAACGATCACCTTCAGCGGCGTTGGTCCCGCCGCAGCAACCTGCGGACGTGCATTGGCAACCAGCGGCAGCAAGCCCAGCCCCATGGCGGCGCGATACACCGCCGTTGACCCACCCACGGCGCCTGCAATCTGCAGGAAGCCACGACGCGACATCGTGCCTCGACCGGTTCGATGCATGAAGACCTGCCAGGTTCTTGCCGACTTCGTTGTGACGCCACCCTTGCATCCGTGCAGGGCTTGTCGTGGTCACATCCAAGTCACGTGCCAGCGATGCGATCGTGGGAAAGCAGTACTTTGCTCGACATGAGGCCGATGCAGCTGCACTGATACGGATTCGTGGAACCGGGTGATGCATCACGACGGCGCGGCGCTCGCAGTTTGCGCGTCCCTGCCGGAATAAATCGCAGCTGACTCAGCCAGGTCACCACTTTCGCCGCGCGCGCCTGTCGGCCGTGCAACTGATGACGACAGGGCAAGCGTCTTGGCGACGCCTTCCGTTGTTTCATCCCAGCGTCGAAGATGTCACCGCAACGTCGGGTTCGTGCCAGCGTCGCGCACAGATTCGCTGTCGCATACCGCGTCGGCCTCCATCCTGAGTTGGGAGTGCCCATTTGCGTTGCCCTTCCCGGTACGAGCCGGGTCCGCCAGGCCCCTCGCCCTATCCTCACCAATCGCAAGAAGCGCGCTGCCCCGGCGGCAGCTCCGAAGAAATGTCGATCGACGCTGGCTTCGGATGCAGCGCAGAGGATGGATCCCGCCTCCGTCCCGCGGGATTTCCCCGCGCGACGTCCCTTGGTCGCCGTTGGTCACGGGGATGACGAATGCCGGACCGGGGTACCCGCCCCTGGCATTCGTCACTTCATCAGCGGCTGGTCACGTGTCTCTCGCAGGAACAGCGAGCCGATGACGACCGTCATCAGGGCAACGGCAATCGGATACCACAGGCCGTTGTAGATGTCCCCGGTCGCCGCCACGATCGCAAACGACGTCACCGGCAGGAAGCCGCCAAACCATCCGTTGCCGATGTGATACGGCAGCGACATCGAGGTGTAGCGGATGCGGGCCGGGAACAGTTCGACCAGCCAGGCCGCGATCGGTCCGTACACCATCGTGACCAGGATCACGAGGTAGGCGCAGAGCGCGATCACCATCGGATAGTCGAGCTGACTCATGTCGGCTTTCGGCGGATAACCAGCAGTGTTGAGTTCGCCTTTCAACTTTGCGGCAAATGCATCCGACGCTGCTTTGAACTCTTGCTTCGGCAATGAATTACCGGCGAACGAATCCACGAAAACGCCCGACTGAGCCGCACCGACTCGAACGCGGGCAACGCTGCCCGCGGACGCCACTTCGTTCTCATACGGCACGCCGGCCTTCGCCAGATACGACTTGGCGACGTCGCAGGAATTCGTGAACGCCTTCTTGCCCACCGGATCGAACTGGAACGAACAGTCCGCCGGATCGGCAACGACGGTCACGGGTGCGGTAGCGACCGCGTGCTCGAGCGCGGGGTTCGCAAAGTGAGTGAGTCCCTTGAAGACCGGAAAGTACGTGAACACAGCGAGAATGCAGCCGGCCATGATGATCTTCTTGCGGCCGATGCGATCCGAGAGCGCACCGAACACGACAAAGAACGGCGTACCGATCAACAATCCCGCGGCGATGATCAGGTTGGCTGCCTTCGCATCCACCTGCAGGATCTTCTCGAGAAAGAACAGCGCATAGAACTGCCCGCCGTACCAGATGACCGCTTGCCCCGCTGTCGCTCCGAACAACGCCAGCAGCACGATCTTCAGATTGCTCCACTGGCCGAAGGCCTCGCTCAGCGGCGCCTTCGATACCCTGCCCTCCGCCTTCATCTCCAGGAAGACCGGCGACTCCTGCAATTGCAGACGGATGTAGACAGAGACAGCGAGCAGCACGATCGACACCAGGAACGGAATGCGCCAGCCCCAGACATCGAAGGCGTCACCGAGCGCAACACGGCACAACAGGATGACGAGCAACGACAGAAACAGCCCCAGTGTCGCGGTCGTCTGGATCCAGCTCGTGTAGAGACCGCGTTTGCCGTCGGGCGCGTGTTCAGCCACATAGGTGGCCGCGCCACCATACTCACCGCCGAGCGCGAGACCCTGGAGCAGGCGCAGGATGATGAGAATGATGGGAGCTGCGACGCCGATGGTTGCGTAGCTCGGCAACAAGCCGACCAGCGCCGTCGACAGGCCCATGATGACGATGGTGACGAGGAACGTGTACTTGCGCCCGATCATGTCGCCAAAGCGCCCGAACAGCAGCGCACCAAAGGGTCGTACGAAGAACCCGGCAGCGAATGCCATCAGGGCGAAAATGAACCCGGTCGTCTCGTTGACGCCGGAGAAAAACTGCTTCGTGATGACTGCGGACAGCGCGCCGTACAGGTAAAAGTCGTACCACTCGAAAACGGTGCCGAGTGATGACGCGAAAATCACGCGACGGTGTTTCTTTTCGACGCCCCGGGTGGCGATCGTTGCGGCTGCGGTCCCCATGCCCTGCCTTTGTTGAGTTGTCCTGCAGGAGGCCGAGTTTCACACACCGATCCTGGAGGCGCACGAATTCTTGCGCACCGGATGGCGCCATGAGCAGCACGTGAGCTGCAACGAAGATCCCCCCGGTGGACACCGGGTCGAAATAAATGCGGTCTTTCCGGCCCCGTGTTTCGCCGTGTGCCCCGTGGAGATCCTCCTTCTTTGCCTCCAAGAGGCGCCGCACACGGCATGGGCCAGCAGGTGAAACGAGGCGTCAGTACCCATCGAGCGCGACGGGACGCAATCCCCTGTCAGCGAGCTCGTCGAGAAAGCCGGGCAATACGCGCAGCAGTTCATCCGGCCGGTTGTGGCGATTGCGACCGTCATGCATGAGAACGATGTCGTCAGGGCGGATGCGACGCAGGCGAGCAGCGATGCGGGCGGCAGTTCCCAACGGCCCCCAATCGACGGCACTCAGCTGCCAGGGCACCGGAATCTCGCCGCAGGCTACCGCTGCGTCGATCATGCATTGGCGATGACGGCCGTGGGGCGCACGGTAAAACATGGGCATCTGCCCCAGAACTGCGGTGATTGCGTTGCAGCCTTCGTGAACTTGCGCCGCGGCGTCCTGGTTGCTGAGTAACCACGGATGACGATGACTGAAGGTGTGATTGCCGACAGTGTGACCTTCGGCGGCCATCCGTCGCACCAGGGCAGGTTCGTGCTGCGCGTGCACGCCGATCACGAAAAAGCTCGCACGGACATCCGCGCGCAACAACAGATCCAGGATGCGCGGCGTCCATTCGGGATCTGGACCGTCGTCGAACGTGAGGAAAACCCGCGGCGATGATGCAGCGCCGTTCATGATGCGGCCTCGCCCTTCAGCTTGCCGACGTTCTTCGCCAACGCATCGCGCGTCAACCAGTACAGACGCGGCTCCGCGTCGTCCCGGTCGCGAATTTTTGCGGCCGGCGCGAACACCCACGACAGCAGGCGAAAATGCGCCGTCAGCAGGCGCCAGCGGAAGTCCTTCGGCAGCGGCGTACTGACGAAACCGACGACCTGTCCGTGCGCGGGTAGCCACGTGACTCCCTGGAAGACGCGCACATCGCTCAACGATGGATCGACCCGCGCCATCTGATCGAGTTGCCGCAGCGATTCGCGCATCAGGCGCGCAAAGCGGAATCCGACGCGTTGCATCGAGCCCTCGCCCAGCGCGGCGATGCTGGCATTGTTGAAGTGCAACCGGCCGATCGAATCGTTCTCCTGCAGCAGCGTGCCATCGTCGAACTGCAATGAGGGACCGCGATAGCGCGCCTTGCCGAGAAACAACACCGGACCCAGCGTGCGCAGTCGATAGCGCCGGTAGTACCAGGCATCGACCCAGCCGAGCATGCGCTGCGCCGCGCGGTGAGCGATGCTCATTGCAGGCCCCGCGCCGTGCGGCGCTGGCTCGCCATGAGATCGAGTCCGAGCTCGGCCACGCTGGCTGCGCCATCGCGCTTGCCGAGTTCCCAGGCGCGTTGCTGCATATCGGCGAGTCCGCGCGGGTCTGAAATTGCGCGCTCGATCCGCGCCGCCAGATCTTCGTCGCGCACCAGCGCTCCGACGCCGTGCTGCTCGAGAAATCGCACGTTGAATCCTTCCTGACCGCCCAGCGACCGGGTCGCGAACAATGGCCTGCCGCAGGCGAGCACTTCGGCTACCGAGACCCCGCCGGGTTTGCCCACGACGACATCCGCCGCTCTCATATATATGTCCATTCGATCGGTCCAGCTGCAGATCTGCAGCCGCCCCGGCGCAGCGCTCAACTGCCGCGTCAGCGCCGAGCGTGCGACGGCGTTGCGACCGGGCATGACCACGAGCGTCGCCTCTGCGGCTCCCTCCAGCAGACGCCCCGCGATGGCATCGACGCTCAGTCCCAGTCCGCCGCCGAGAATCAACACCATCTTGCGATCCGGGTGCAGCCGCAATTGCGCGCGCGCCTCCCGCTGCGACAGCGGTTGAGAGAAGGCAGCCATCAGGGGGACGCCGGTCGTCACGAGGCGCGAGTGATCGGAAGCGTCGTCGGGGATGACGGATTCATGGGCGATGCAGTAACGATCGATACCTGGCTGACGCCAGAAATCGTGGACCCCGTAGTCGGTAGGCACGCCGATGTGCGGCATGCTCATCTGCCGGTCCCGAAGTGATGCGATCATCGCGGCAGGAATCATCTGTGTGCTGATGATGAGGTCCGGCGCAAAACCGCTCGCCATCGTGATCAGCCGCTTGCGCATTCGCAGCCATGACCACTTGATCAACGCCAGACGCGCGCGGATGCCGTTGCCCCCGAGACTGGTTCGATCGTAGGGCAACGAGGTATAGAGCATGGAGAGCAGCAACCGGTCGGTCGGGTACTGCGCGCCACCGCTTTCCGCGACGGAGTTCGACGCGATCTGCGAGATGAGTTCCAGAACTTCCATCACATCGGGCGGGGGCCCCGACTCGCTCTCGAGAATCTGCCGCCAGGTGCGCTCGTCGAGCTGGTACAGGCGCTCATACAGCGTCGGGTATTCCTGCACGAGCTGCAGATAGGTCTGGTGAATGATGCTGACAGCACCGGAATTGATCAGCGACCACAGGTCGACGACGCGCACCGCGACCTGACGCTGGAGAAACGCGGCTTCGATGGCCTGCGCAGCACGCACATGCCCGAAGCCGAGTCCCGAGGTGAGAATCAGCACTCGCCCCTGGAGCCGCGGCTGCGCGTGCGACACGGATGTGAGCGGTGCGCTGGGTGGGGTGCCCGGCTGGGATCGCATTGCCGACTCCTTTTGGACTCGAGGCATGGGAAACAATCGGTGTCGAACACCGGTTCCGGAAGCCTTCGCTGCAAGCTGCGGTTCCGGAAACAGTTAGTTCCAGGGCAGCCTATGTCCGCTCGATCGGGAAGCAAATACGAAATCTACACAGGGCCCGGCAGGGCGATGCGGACGCAGATCCGGGGCGAACCACCGGTGGGGGTTTATTGCCGGCGCGTCCGTGCAGGACTGCGCCGGTCACTCGTCAGCGGCGTTACTCACCAGTGACCTGGCGAGCCGCGCTCACCATCGCGCGACGCTCGTCCGAACGCCGCGGCGAACGACGGAACGAATCTCAGTGCTTGCGTAATCTCATCTTGACCCGGCGGCTGGTCAGCACGCCGAGGAACTGCGTGATCTTTGCGTCGGTGGCCAGCGTCGTGAGTTCTTCATCGTAAATTTCTTTCACGACTTCGACGTCGGTATCGGTTTCCTTCGCTATCGCCTCGGTGGCCGCATGAGCAGTGCTCCCCTGAGGCGGTCGGATCATCGCTGCCATCGTGATGCCTCCAGATCGTGCGAAATTTTTTTCAAACTGTCTTGACATGAAGCGCGCGTCGATTCGCGAGTCTTGTACGTGCACGCTGTTCACAGAACGATCAATCCAACGCGGACGCAATGATCCGCTGCGGATATGTGAAGTCAAGCCGCTGTTATCCAGAAGTTGTCCACCGCTTCTGTGGATATCTGCATCTGCGACGAGGGAATTCCTTTGCTTACGTCGTCAAACGAAAGTCATGCCCGCATGAAAATATTTTCTCCACGCCGCTGCTCCGTGATCGTCATCTTCCGCATGCGAGCAAGGCGGAGGATCGACACCCGCACGTTGCGGGATCGATGCAGCGATGATTTTTTTGCAGGAATAAGGCGTGGCGATAACGCCGCAACCTGGTCATCGCCAGGCGGTAGCCAGCATTGACCGCCTGTTCGGTTCGCGCGAGTCCGCGCAACGACTGAAACTCTTCCGGAACCCTCTTGCCATCATCGGAGAAATATGGTCTCAAGGCCGCCCGACGATGTTTCTACGAGATTGCATTGGCCGCTGCTAGAATTCGCGCCGCCGCGAGCTGAAGCGCCGCCAGGAACGGGCGCCAGGGCTTTAGGAGTTCGTCGATTTACGTGGGCCTGTAGCACAACGGTTAGTGCAGGGGACTCATCGAAAGGCAACGCATCCGGTCGTCATTCCCACGGGGAATCCATCGGATGCCGGAGCCAAATGGTGCCTTCACGGCGAAAGCCATGAAGTGAACGGGATGAATTCAGGGAAACCTTCTGGTCACTGATCAATGGCAACCCTGAGCCAAGCCGGCGGTACACCGCCGGAAGGTGCAGAGACTACCTGAGGGCTGCAGTGCCCTTGATAACAGGCTCGAGCTTCCCGCACCCACCCGATTCTGAAGAATCGCGGGTGAAGAGATAGTCCACTCCGGAGGGAAACCCCCGGGCAGAGTGAATCCCTTGGTTCCAGGTTCGAATCCTGGCGGGCCCACCATTCTCCATAAATGAGAGTCGCTACTGCTGCCGTCTGAATCAGTGGATAGCGCGCCAAGCTCCGTGGAGTCCGAAGCGAGGCGCGCGATCCATCTACCGGAGGAACGACAGTAATTCCTCGTTTATCCTGGACGCGTGGGTCCAGATCAGACCATGCGGTGCGTCTTTGATTTCGACGAACTTGCAGTTCGCCAGCATCGTCGCCTGCCGTCGCGAGCTCGCATCGGGTGGCAGGATCCGGTCGGCATCGCCATGCAGAATGAGCGTGGGAATGTCGTTGTGGCGCAGATCCTGGCGAAAATCTTCGAGCCAGGCATAGACACACCGCACTATTGCCAGCGCAGATGCGCCTGCCGCGACATTCCAGTTGTCTTCCACGACCCGTTCGCTCACGAGCTTGCCGCCCAGAACATCGTAGTTGTAGAAGTTGTGCAGGAAGTCGAGCAGCGCCGTCGGCCGGTCCGCCTTCAGTCCCGCACGAATGGATTCGAAGACCCCCGCATCGACTCCCTGAGGATTGTCGCCTGCCTTGACCAGATACGGACCCAAGGTACCGATGAGGACAGCTTTGCTCACGCGCTCGCTGCCGTATCTGGCGAGATAACGGGTCACCTCACCCGTCCCCATGGAGAAGCCAACGAGCGCTACTTTCTGCAAGTGCAGCGTGGTCAGCACCTGGTGCAGATCGGCAGCGAACGTATCGTAGTCATACCCTGTCGAGGGCTTGCTGGAGCGTCCGAAACCGCGACGATCGTAAGTGATCACGCGATATCCCGCTTTCAGCAGCGCAGCAATCTGCTTCTCCCAGGAAGCGCCGCTGAGCGGCCAGCCGTGAATCAGTACGACCGGCGATCCGGATCCGATATCTTCGTAATACAACTCGATCGCGGTCGAGTTCTCTTCACCAACTTTGATGGTACCCACGCAGAATCTCCTTTGGTGTTCCATGGCAACGCTGGTGACGGTCGCCAAAGCGCGTGACTCGACGATTGCTTGCTCCCCCTCGAACAATTACGTATGCAACACAGCGCAGTCGGCGTAACTTGGCACTGTGGCGAGTTCGCAAGTGCGCATGAGCCGGATTCGCCCACGAGATGCATCGAGAGCGATCAGGCAAGGGATCGCACGAGTTGAGCGGGCTTGAAATCTTCGTTGCGAGAGGGATGATCCGGACTCCGGACTCATCTAGGACTCATCTACAGGATGTGTCGGTCGCAACCCGGACCAGATGCCAGGCAATCGGTTCATACGCAATGCCCGCGAATGTGGAACCGATTCCTCGACGAGGCGTTTCCAGTGCAATATTTACCTGGGAGATGATGCGAATGGGGTCAACGATTTTCACGCGTACGCGGCGCAAACAGTATCTGGTGAAGGGTCAGAAGGTTCAGCAGGTCGACCCGCGCGAACTGCAATCTGCGCTGGAGGCATCCAGAGCCGACGAGGGCGGAGCTTCTTCACCGACCAGCCAACGTACAGCTCCGCAGGCCGCGCGATGGACGGCACGTGACGCCCGACTCGCCGGTGGAAGGTAGCAGCGGCCAACAGACCGCTATCGATCGGGAGTTTTGACCTCGCGAACGACCACACCTTCGATCACATCACCCTGCTTGAATGGCCCTGGCTGTGTGAATGGCCCCGGTTGCGGAAATGGCCCTTGGGTCTGGCGCCGTAGTTTGCGCAGCTTCCACCACACGTAGCCGCCGAACGCGAGTATCGCCACCAGAGCGATTGCGAACAGCACGATCGACATCGCGATCGCGCCCGCCAACATTACACCGGCCGCCACGACCGTCAGGACCTTGCCTACAAAGCCCTGCGCGCGCGAGCCGATGCTGCCGCGATAGCCAAGCCGCGGGGGCTCCCGATCAAACTGCATTGAATGCCTCGTGGTGAGCTGCGCCAGAAGTGGGCGCTGTAATTGGAGACTCGGACGAGCCGGACAAGTTCCGGCACTGCTTTGCGGGGATGGGGAGGCTTCCGCCTCCTCGGCCGCGTGTGAGCGTAGCGGAGGGAGTTTGGAGGAGCAATTGACGAAGGCTCTGCGCCGACAAAAGCCGCCGCGACGTGGCTCAGGGACGCCGGTTCATCACGACTGCAGCGTCGACATCCTTTCATGGCCACGGCGTCGTGTCTGAGTGGGTGTCTCGCCGAAGAACAGTCGATAGTCCTTGGCGAACTGGCTCAGATGCCAGAAGCCAGCGTCCATGGCGATCTCGGAGATGGAGCGACAGCGCGCTGTCGCGTCGTGCAGCAGTGCCCTCCTGACCGCGTTCAGCCGCAGAGAGCGGATGTAAGCGATCGGCGTGAGCCCCGTCACCTCGCGAAACCCATACTCGAGGGAACGAATCTTGAGCTGCGCCTGGCGGCACAGCTCCGACAAGCGCAGTGGCTCGGACAGTCGCGAATCGATGAACTCACGCGCGATCCGCACCGCGACTCGCCGACTGGCGCGATCCATGCGGGTCGTGGAATCGACGTCGGCCGGCGAGCTGTCGAAGTGAACCATCGCGGCCAGCAAGTGATCCGAGAGACTGGCGCGAATCTTTGCGTCGTCGAGAGCTGCGGGACGCTCGACGACGGCGCTCAAGAGCCAATCGATCCGGGCCAGCATCTGTTCGATCCACTCCTGACCGGGCTCAGCGATGATCGCCCCTTGCCCGACGCCGGTCGATCCATCGTTCAACGCATCGAGCTGCGCGCGACAGGCATCCCGGTCGCATCCCAACGCCACGTCCACGTAACGCCCGTGCGTCACAGCTTCGAGATAGGCGCCTTCCGAAAGCGTCACGCATTGCCCGGATTCCAACCGCTGCGCGTGAGCAAAAACCTCGCCCGAGTTGGCGCCGGGAATCAGGATCGCAACCATTCCGCGTGGTGCATGGCCCTGGTGGAGCATCGTCTGGCTGATCTCAATGCTGCCGACGCTGATCCCGTCCAATTCCAGCAGCGCACCCTTCGCCGTCAGCTTTCCTGGCTTCAGCTGCGTAAAAACGAAGTTCCAGTCGCAAATCTGTTCGGTGAACTCAACGGCATCGGTCGACCCGATCCTGCTATACCGAAGCAGGTTATGTGCCGCACGGAACGCCATACGCGCCGCACTATCCGTGGATGGATGGATGTCTGCCATGACAAGGCCGCCCGCTTTCCCCGAAATCGCTACGGATCTTTCTGATCAGACGGCGCCAGTTAACCCCGCAGTTTGCGAAATGTCGATAACTATTGACTGCACAACGCACGTCAGCAATGAGCGTATTGGCGCAATTTTCCAGTGCGTTGATGCGAGATTCCGATAGTGATTATCCCTAGGCTGCCACGTCGGCATCCAGCGACTGCAGCCGCATATTGCCGATTCATCAGTTGCGCTCATCGCGAGTGCTGAACGATTCACTTCTTGCGGCGGGCTCTACGTAAGCTTTCGATAGAAGCGCACGATCGCCTCTTCAGCGATGAGCATGGTGATGACGACGACAATCAGAGGCACTATCCCGTGATAGGCGCCTTCGAAACGAACGTCGTCCCCGAACACCTGAACAAGCGCTTCCAGAATTACGAACTTCGACCCGAACAGCACCAGCCAGGCGCAAAAAAATCGCATGAAGGTCATGAAGGCGCCCGGCCTCTTCTTGAAGTACGCGGCAATCCGATGCTCGACGGCCAGCGTCAGCTTGAGAAGGACCACCAGCAGGATGGCGGCGAGCAGCGAGACGGTGAATGAACTGACGTAAACGCGATCCCAGTACTCGGCGAACAGGTTCAGCACCACCAGGTCAATCAGAACCGCAGTGAAATAGCGCACGAATGTGCGTTGCCTGTCCGATGGCTCGTCGGCCGAGAGTGGCATGAACCCGTTGCTTGTTGCTGTCATGACGGCGCCTTTGATTCTGAAGTTCGCTTTGGATGAAGAGCGGTGGCAAACGTTCCGCAGAGTCGCATCGACGCTGTTCGCGAAGCACTGCCGGATGGTGAGAACGGGCTGTACCTGCCAGTGAGCGAAGATCAGAACTCCTTCTCATGCTCTGTGAGGCTTCGCAGCGAGTCGACCTGGTAGAACTTGGCCCAGCTGTTATTGAGGGAGAACAACATGGGCTTACCGATCACCTTGCCCAGACTGCTCGGGAGTGCGAATGCACGCCGGTTCGAGAAATAGTTGAAGTATTTCCTGTAATCCTCGTCGGCCTCGCCGAGCACATTTCGCGCCGCAAAGCTGCCACAGAAGGTTGCCCACGGAATTCCGACGCACCCGAGAATGAAGCGCACGTGCTCCTGTCCCGGCGGCCTCGCGATCACCGGCAGCAGATCGCGAGTCATATCGATCTGTCCGGGCCAGAACTGGATGAAGGACAGATCGGTCAGCTCGGGAAAGTGGCCGCGGAAGTCCTTGATGATCCGCTTCATGATGCCGGGATTGTTATAGGCATCCTTGAGGAACGTCGTGATGGGCGTGCCGCCGCCGAGGAGCAGGCGATTGTCCGCAGTGAGCCTGAAGTACGTGTATACGAGCTTCGAATCCCAGCACTGCATCTGCTCGCCCGCCGGAAACAGGATGCGCAGTTCCTTGTCGGTCAGCGGCTCGGTCACACTCAGGAAGGTCTGGGCATGGAAGGACTCGTGAGCGAGCGGACTGATCGAGTCGCTCAACTTGTCGACGGCGATGATGATGTTGTCCGCGGTCACGCTGCCGGCGTGCGTATAGGCGGTGTGATCCTCGAAGCGCTCCATCTCGGTGCTCTCGAAAACCTGCATGCCGTTCTCGATCAGCAGATCCTTGATCCCCTGCAGGCACGCCAATGGGTTGACTCCATAGGTAGCGGCGTACCTGATACCCGCGGTGTAACCTTGCGCGCCAAGAATCTCCCGCAGCTGGGTTTCATCGTAGGTGCGTTGATCGGTGAAACCCACGCTCTCGCGACACTCGCGCTCAGACTCGACGGCGTCCTTCCCGCCCGAACCGAGCCCCAGGAACAGAGAGTCCTGTTTCAGTAGTCCGCATTGGATGTCGTGCTTCTGGATGGTCTCCACGAGGCGGTCGATGCCGCGACATGGCGCTTCCCAGATTTCCCCGGCTGACTTGACGCCATAGCGGCGCACCAACTGATGCAGTTCGAGTTCACTGTCGGGCGTGAGAAAGCCGGCGCTGCGCCCCGAAGAGCTCCCGCCGATAATGTTCTTCTCGATCAGAACGACGCTGAGTCCCTTGCGCAGAAACTCTGCTGCCGCGCTCATGCCGCTGAAGCCACCACCGACGATCAGCACATCGCACTCGATGTCCCTGGTGAGCGGCGGACAGTGCTTGTGCTCCTTGATCATCAGGGTGGTGATCCACCAGTTTTGATTCACCATTCTCACGTCATGGGTCATCGTGCACCTGCATTTCGATCAGATCGCCGCTCACCGGCATTGGACTATTCGCTGCCGCACCGAGGAAGCTGCTCGGCTGCGAGGATCCGCTTGAGCATTGCCTGCGCTCGCACGCGTAGCGGGAGCCTCGAATCTGCCCACGCCACGACAGCGGGCAGTGCGTCGGTGCGCAGGACGATGTTGCAACGCTGTACGGCGACGGGCTGATGCGGGTCGTCGGACTCGATTTCGAGCGATCCTCCCGCCAGGCGAGTAGCTGCTGGAGCTGAAGAATTCTTATGTGGGATCGCAGCGCACGCTATCGGAAATACGCACGTCGGGAGCAGTTCGCGTCGCTTACTGCTGGCAGGCGGTTCGGTCGTCGTGATGATCGGAATCATCCTGCTGTTTGCGGGTGTCGTCTGCCGTCCGCGGGCTGCAGGCCGCCACCGGCAGGGAAAAAGCACTCGGCCTGGTGCTGGGGGCGTCACCGTGTTGGCGGGTGGCTGCGTTGCCGAGGTGTTTGGAAGATCGTCATGTCGACAGCCATGAGCATCGCCCAACAGACGGGAACGCAACGTTGAATTGGCTACCGAACTGCATGCTCACTCTGATCCATCTGAGCCGCAAAGCCCGCGGGCTCGATGACTCGCGCAACATTCGCCTGCCCTCTACTTCGATGGAAATACCGCCTTGGCTTCGTGGACGAACAGAGAGCGCAACTTGTCCCAGAAGTCGCCACCCAGCACGAACAGCCCTGCCAGGATCAACAGGTCGCCCGCCATCGCGATGAGGTACGGATACTCCTGCCGCAGCGGGATCAAATAGAGTGACAGATAGTCTCCCAGCGAACTCAACACGATGGGCGTGATCAACAGGATCAGCCCGATGCGATAACGCGCGGCGCTGACAGTCGCCGGGGGCGCGAAGCGTCGGAAATATGCGCCGACCAGGGACTTGAGATAGGCAAAGCCCGGCTTGCCCATGATCGCTACCGCGATCAGCAGGAACACCTTGGGAACGACGAGCAGCAGGACACCGGAAAGCGTGGCCTTGAGAGCGTCGGTCATGCCGGACCTGTTCACGAGCGGAATCAAGGCGAGGCCTATTACCCAGCCAGCGATGAATACGACCACACCCAGGGTCAGGCGCCGCTTCTGAGCTGGATCGGGGGCGGCGACAGCGGATGAGGAAACGTCGGCCATGTCGATGACTCCAGTAGGTCGGTGGCTCGTTAGTCGATCTGCAGCAAGCTGTGTCGGCTCACGTCGGCACCTGAGTGGCGCCCGCTATGTTGCGAGGCCACATCAGGGTCATCATCCCGATCGCGAAAGCACCTGCGAAGACGAACTGCGACAAACGCGCCACCCAGACCGCGAAGGTCCCCTGATCGGACATCAGGCTCGAACTGAGGACGATCAGCGTCGCGTTGCAGGCAACGAGCACGACCGGCGCCATCCGGTCTCCCGCAGAAATTCGCCAGCCGTACGCGAGGCCCATCAGTGCGATGACCAGCGTGAGTGAGATGAGCGACGACTCCGTCGCGAGCAGCACATACACGATGAGCGCCATGATGCCGCCGGCGACATTGCCCGCCACCAGTGCCATGGCTTGCATGCGGCCGCCTTGAAAGTCCAGGTTCATGACGATCATCGTGGTCGCAATCAGCACCGGTAGTGCGTTCGTCAATCCGAACAGCATGTACATCAGCATCAGCGGCGTCAGGATCGCCATGCCGAGCAGCGCGCTCCTGAGCCGCCAATCGGCAGGCAGTGGTACTACCTTCGCGGCAGACCGCGGTGGCTGGACGCGCGGCCAGAACAGATAGGAAATCCAGACAATCACAATGGCGAGAAGCGTCGCACGCACCAGCGCGTAGGCGAACGAGCCCGCAGCCGCAGGCGATTCGAGTGCGATCACAGGGATAGTGGTGACACAGATCAAGAGGAACAGCGCCACGACACGCGACTTGCCCTCAGCGATCGCGTACAGAGTGCGAAAGACCACGAGCGCCGCCACGCCAAACAGAATCAGCGGTAATGGCAGTAGCGCGCTCGAGAGCACCAGCGCAATCAATGCGGAGATCGAGACGATCGCGAGCAACCCGACAGCAATCTTCAGCGGAGGCCGGATGGGAACATTCGCCAGCACCACCCCGACCAATGCGGGCGCGAGAAAGGTCGGCGCCCACTGCAACAACTCGCATGCGACGAGCGCGACGGTTATTCCGAAGGCAAAACGCAGCGTGGCATGCGACCGCGCCGGATCGAATGCTGCAGAATGTGCTGACGATTCATTGTTCATAAATCACCGCCTCCCACTGCCCGCGACACCTTGTGGTCCAGCTTGAGCCCAAAGGCACTTAATCAAGGAAGGTCTGATTCATTCCGTTCGTGCACGAGAAGAGCCTGGAATCGCATGAGTAAGTGCCATTGGACTTAGCCGGACAGTCCTGAAGAAAACGTTCGGCTGAAGCCGAACCCACAAAGGATCGAACGCTAATAGATGTAACGCAGCAAGGAGATGATGCGCAGCCATGCGCGGCCCAGGGGATTCAGCAGCCATGAATCGGGGTCGGTCAGGATCAGCACATTCGCCTGAGCCCCGTTGCGCAGCGGAAGATCATCCAGAACGGCATTGCCTTCCCGCACCAACGCGATACGAACAGGGAATCGCTGCGGATCGCGCACCCATCCCTTGTCCGACTGGACTTCCGGCAAGGTGCCCGCGGGCGCTTCGCCGCCCTTGGCGATGCCCCAGCCGACGCTTTCGACGCGGCCGCTGAACACGCGCCCGGGCTGGAAATCGAAAGCAACGCGCGCTTCGTTTCCCGGTGCGACATTGCGCAACTGGTTCTCACGCAGATACGCGGTGAGCCAGACACTGTCCGAATCGATGAAGCTCAGTCCCGGCTGGCCACGACTGACGAACTGCCCCACCGACAGGCGCAAGTTGGTAATGACGCCATCGGCCGGTGCGATCACAGTCGCGTATTGCAGATCGAGTCGGGCCTGCTCGAGCGCGACGCGCGCCTGTTGCATCTTCGGGTTGTCCTTGCCCACCGGTCCCAACTGTTGCCTCGCACGCTCCAACTCAGCTTCGCCGCGCGCGACGTCGGCCTTGGACTTGTCGATTTCTGCCTGTGCCTTGATCGAATCCGATTCCGACAGCGCCTTCTCTCTGGTCAACCCGAACACGATGTCGCTGAGCACCTGCGTCGCTTCGAGATCGGTCTTCTGTTTGGCCAGCGTCGCTTCCATGGAACGAACATCGGCTGTCGACACACTGACCCCCTGAGCCGCGAGCGCCAGATTCGCTTCCGCCGCGCGTACTGCGATCTCGAAGGGTTCGGGATCGATGCGGTAGAGAATCTGCCCCTTTTTCACGTGCTCATTGTCCCGGGCTCCGACTTCGATGACCTGACCGGTGACGCGTGGCGCGATCTGCACCAGGAAGACTTCGATGTTGCCCTGCGATGTGTACGGCGTGATGCCGTCGGATACGACGTGGTAGATGAAGAGCGTCGCGAGCGTGATCAACACACCGAGCGTCACTGTCTTGACCGGATCGCGCGCTGGCTTTGCGGGTGCATCACTGGCGGGCTCGCTGGCGTCTGAGGCCGGTACCGCGGGCTCGCCATCCAGCACGGGCGGTTCATTCCGATGCACCGCTTGCGGTGCAGGGCGATCGACCGACGGATGTGCAGCGGATTCAGGGGTCACGAGTGATCTCAGGGGAACGGGCGGGGATCGGCGGACAGATTCACCTGCGGTTGCGGCGCCATGGCGGACGCTTCCATCACCCACCCGCCGCCCATCGCCTTGTACAGGTCGACGAGCGCCAGGTAGGTCTCGCTTTTCACGCGCGTGTAGTCGAGTTCGACGTTGAAGAGACTGCGCTCCGCGTCCAGCACTTCGAGATAGCTCGTGTAGCCGTTGTCGTGGCGCAGATGCGCAAGCCGGGCGTAGTTTCGCAGCGCATCGAGCCGCTGCGCCTGAGCGGTCAATTCCTCGCGTGACTTCTGACCCGCGATCAGTGCGTCCTCGACCTCCTGGAAGGCGGTCTGGATCGCTCTGCGATAGGCAAACAGCGCCTGCTGCTCGCGCGCTTCGGCAATGCTGACCTGTCCTTTGATGCCGCCAGCCGCGAAGATGGGTGCAGTGACCGTGCCGGCGTAACTCCACAGTTCTGCGGGGCCGGTAAAGAGTGAATCGATTGCCGTACTGGCTGTGCCCAGCAGCCCCGTCAGCGAAATACTCGGAAAGTACAACGCCTTCGCCGCACCGATGCGCGCATTCGCAGAGACGAGATTCAGTTCGGCCTGACGTACATCGGGGCGTCGTTCGAGAATCTCGGAAGGCAGGCCGGGAGGGACGGTCGGAAGCACGAGTTCCTCGATCGTCCTGGCACGCGGTATTGGCCCGGGATTGCGGCCGAGAATGACAGCGAGCGCATTCTCTGCCTGCGCCTGTTGAAGCTCCAGACGTGGGATCGTGGCCAGCGCAGTCGCGTACTCGGACTGCGCCTGGCTCAGTTCGATCTCGGAGATGGCGCCGCGCCGATGACGCGCTTCGAAAATTCTCAGCGCCCCCTCGCGGCTCTCCAGCGTGCGACGCGCAATACCGAGTTGCGAATCGAGAGTACGCAATGTGATGTAACCGCTGGCTACCGCCGACGTCAGCGACAGCACGGCGAAACGCCGGCCCTCCTCGCTCGCCAGAAAATCCGAGCGGGCCGCTTCAGTGAGACGAGTCAGGCGTCCGAAGACGTCGATCTCCCATGAGGCGAAGACATCTGCCTGATACCGGTCCGCCGGCTCCTGCGACGGTGAACGATCCCGACCTGCGATGACTTCGGCGCCGACTTGCGGGAATTTTCCCGAGCGCGTTACGCCGAGCGCACCGTAGAACTCCTCGACCCGTGCCGTCGCGATGCGCACGTCGAGATTGTTCGCGAGCGCACTCTGGATCAGATCATCGAGGACGGGATCCTCGAACTGTTCCCACCACCGGGTGTTGGCGACTTCGCGTACCTGCAGATCGTCGAAACGGAACTGCTGCGGCATGTCGAGCGTCGGGCGCACGTAGTCATTGCCGACGACACAGCCTGACAGCAGGCCGGCGGCGAGCAGACTCGTGAGAACACGGAAAGGCGACGCGTTCGACCTCATCCTCAATCCCGTCACATTCCAGTTCAGGTTCCGCACCATGCAGGCTGCGCCGGACCTGTCACGCTCGCGGTGTCGGCGCGACACTCATCTCGTTGTCGCGCACCCAGCCCTGCAGCAGGGTGTACGTGACGGCGAGGATGACAGGACCGATGAACAGTCCGATGACCCCGAAGCCGATCAGACCACCGATGACGCCGCCAAAGATCAGCAACAGCGGCAGATCGACACCACGACTGATCAATATCGGTCGCAGGAAGTTGTCCATGATGCCCACGGGAATGCTCCAGACGAGCAGCGCGATCGCCCACCCGATGCTCATATGCCCGAACGCCCAGATGAGCACCGGAATCAGCACCGGGAAAGGGCCGAGCTGGGCGATGCAGAGGACGAATATGGCTGCCGTCAACAGTCCGGCGTGCGGCACACCGCTGACCCAGAGGCCCAGTCCGGCAAGCGCCGTCTGCACCAGCGCGGTGACGACGACGCCCAACGCCACACTGCGTACCGATTGTCCGGCGAGGACGACGACATTGGCGCCGCGCTCGCCGCCGAGACGCCGCGCGAACGCCACCACGCCAGCCGCTGCGAGCTCGCCCTGGGCGTAGAGAACTCCGGTGAGAATCAACGTAAACAGGATGTGAACGACGAGCCCGCCGATGCCACCGGTGACGGCGGCTATCCAGGCCGCGACTGAGCGAACGTACGGGCGCATCGCTTCGGCCAGCGCATCGGGGCTCAGCGCAGCGAGTTCACTCCATTTGCCGGTCAGTCGCTCGCCGACCCCGGGTATGCCTGCCAGCCACGCCGGCGGCGGACCGAGTCCGTTCTTGAGGTACGAGCGGATAATGTCGACGCCGTGCGCCGATCCGTCGAGCAATGCTCCGACGGCGAAGTAGAACGGAACGATGAACACGACCGCAACGAGCAGCGTCATGACCATCGTGGCGATGGAGCGGCGTCCACCTGCCTTGCGCTCGACCCACAGCAGCATCGGCCAGGTCGCCACCACCAGCGCAGTGGCCCAGACGAGTGCCCCGATGAACGGCAGGAGCGTCCACAGACTGCCCACGATCAGGATGCCGATGATCAGCACCATCAGCGTGGTGCGGGTGGTATCGGGCGTCACTGCATGATTCATATCAGACTCCCTGCCCACTCGGTCAACCACCCAGCGCGACTGCCGTCCAGACCATCACGAACCCGCCGATCAGGAAACAGAACCCCGTCAGCCACGGCCGGCCGAGCGTGTACTTGGCCCAGCGGTATCCGGTGAGAAAAAGCAACGCGACGAGAATGCCGTTCGATACGCGCAGCGCGAGCATCGCGTCGTCCATCACCAAGAACGGCACGGCGGCCGGGAAACTGGCGATGAACACGAGCCAGAAGCTGGCGAGTGCGCCCATGACATCGGCCTTGGTGAGGCGGTTCTCAGGAACGACTGACGAGCGGATGTTCTTGACGATCCGACCGTACAGATCGTCGCGCTCCGGTCCGGTGGTCACATTTCCCAGCAACTCGTCGAGTTCCCCTCCAACCATCGCCCGCGCCTTGTCGTCATCCGATGCACCGCGAACGCTTTCCGTCAGCTTGCGCAGGCGACCGCGATCGAAGAGTTGACCGGCGAGATACAACGCCCCATCGATGATGCCCCATGCGATGTTGCAGCCGATCGTCGCGATCAGGAGTTGTCGCGCACCCTCGCGACCTTCCTCCTCGATGATCAGCCCCGCACCGAGCGTGAATGTCAGAGTCATGATGAGACCGAACAGAACCTCGCCCAGGCTGGTCCCCGGGTCGAGGTACTTTTCAGCGATCGAGGATCGTGCCATCGACCTCTCTCCTTCCGGCCAGCCGGGAATTCTTCTTGGCCAAGCGGATCGTCCGACCTGTCGATACGGCGGTCAGACATGGCCGAACGGTAGCCTCCATGGCGACGATCCACTATCAGAATTTCGCACTCGTCCATTTCCCGACGCGCTGAACGAACTGGGTTCCCCTACTCTCGTCGCAAGGACCACGACAAGGTGTGGGTGGAAAGGGGCCTTTGATTAAACGGTCCTGCAACATCGCCCTGCTGTCGCATGGTCCGGTCCGCCTGCCGCCGCTGCCGCGCTCGCTGCAGTGTGGTGGAAGGGCTCTCATCGAAGTGCAGCCGGTAATCCTGCGCGAACTGACCCATGTGCGTGAATCCCAGGCGCGTCGCCACCTGTTGAATGACCACCGGCTGCCCGGACATTCGCAGCAATGCGTCACGGGCACGGGACAGCCTCTGGCTCTTGATGAAACTGATCGGAGTGGTGTCGTAGAGCTGTCTGAAGCCGTACTCGAGGGTGCGCACACCGGCGCCGCAGTGCTTGCATAGATCAGCCAGACTGATGCTCTGGCCGAGATGCGCCTCGATGAAACGGCAGGCGCGCAAAGCCGCGCTCGTGCGCAGACTCCGCGTACGCGCTCCTGGCGTCTGCGCCACTGAAGACTCTATCGCCAGGCGAATCTGCCTGTTGAGAACATCATCGATCGCGAGCCGGGTGCGAGTGCGGTCCGATAGCGCCGCGTCCGCAGTGGACGTAGCGCAATGCAGCAGGTGGGCGACACTTTCCGGAGTCGAGGTGCGGATCTGCACGCGCCGTGGCGCGAAGTCCGCCAGCGATGCAGCGCCGATGATGCACAACGTTGCATCCGCCGGCAGAAACACATCGATGCGGGCACCCCGGCCCATGATCGCGAAACAACTGGTATCCAGCGGCTGTCCCAACAAGCGGACGTGGGTGTAATGCGACGACGCCAGTGCCACGTAGCCCACGCCAGCGGACAGCTGACCACGAATGACAACTGATCTGCCGGCATGCACACGGAAAATACGAGTCGACGGTAGCAACGTCATGGATGACCATGCCGCACCGTGGATTCGGCCAAGCTGGATGAGTTCGGCATCCCAGCCAGCGAAGCCTCGTTGCAGCTGTTCCAGATCATCGCAATGCTCATGCGCCATGGCGCGGAGTGAACTCCTCGGCAGCGCATCCGCGCTATCGAAAAAACGTCAACCACACCTCCTCTGCACATCGGCCTCACACACCTGCCTCGCCGATCGTGCGTTTAATCGATAGCACAACCTGGACAGCGCTTTTATACGTAGCGAATCGTTTTACTGCCCCGGACAAAACCAGGAGGCCCTAATGAAACTCGGCATATTTGCAGTCGCCCTCATGGCGCTTGGCAGCGCACCGGTACTCGCCGAGAACGACAGCGGTTTGTACATAGGCGCGGGTGTCGGTCAGTTCAACGTCGAGATCGACAACCTGGACGATGCCCAGGATACGGTCGAGAACTTCGACAGTGACGACACGATCTTCAAGATCTTTGCCGGCTGGCGCTTCAATCCGTACATTGGCGTCGAACTCGATTACATCGATCTGGGTTCACCAGAAGACACGGTCAACGACCAGCGCGTGAAGGCGGAGATCAACGGCGTTGCGCCGTATGTCATTGGCACCTTGCCGCTTGGACCCGTCGAGCTCTTTGCCAAGGTGGGTTACTACTTCTACGACATACAGGTCGACACCGAGAGCATCCGTGCGCTGGATGACAGCAGCGAGGATCTGGTCTACGGCGCGGGTTTGGGCATCACGCTGTTCGAGCATCTGCACGCGCGGCTCGAGTACGAGATCATCGACATATCCGAAGTGAAGGACGCCAATGCGCTGTGGCTGTCGGGAGCCTGGCGCTTCTGAAGCACAGTTGCTCCGCTGACTTGCAATGTATCGATAGTTGGCCGGATAGCACCTGCCATCTCGAGCAGCGGAGCATTCTCACAGGGTCATTGCAACAGCGGCCTGGCGGCCACTGATCTGCGTCGCAACGCTCACAGCTACGACTGCCCCGTCACTTCACGTGCTGCTTCTCCCACGCGCGAACCCGCAGCCGCGCCGCATCGAACAACCGTTCATAGTTTCCCCGGCGAATGGCGAGACTCGTGCCTGGCGTCAGCTGTACGAAAACGCTATCCCACATATTGAACACCCGCAGCTGGGCGGCCTCATCCGCCGGCGCTACATTGTCGGTGCCGAAAAGAAAGCGGCCCGGATACTGCTCGAGGAGTTTCGCAGTCGCCCGCGCTGTCTCCGGTGACCGGACCGCGTACTTCGCAACCTCATCCCAGGAGATATCGAAGTACAGATGCTGCAGAGCCGGATGCGACAGCAGCTTCGCGAGGATCTCCAGGTGATTCGGACTGCGCTCACCCATTTCGCTGTCCGCCTGCGATTGCACCGGATGGACGACGCGCCCGAGGCCCGTGTGCGCCCAGATGATGGTGGTCTGCGGATGACGCTTGAAGAGCTCGACAGCCTGTCGCACGTAAACCGGTTCCTGGTCGGGCTTCGCGAACGGCATGTCGATATCACAGTGCAGGATCACGATAAGCCCCGCTTCGGCGGCAAAGTCCAGGATCCGATCCAGGGCCGGATCGGTGAGGCTGGCGGTGTCACCCGCGACCTTGGCCGATACGAACTCCTTGTGGATCGAGAACTCGCCGATGCCGGAGAACACGCCGGGGAAGGTCTGCAGCACCCGGCGAATGTGATCGGCCGCGTACATGTCCGCCGGGTTGAACCCGGTGATCATCGGATCCAGGCGACGCTGTTCCTCGGGGCGCAACGATTTGTACGCCATCGCAATCCAGGCGTCGGTGAAAGAGTAGTAGTAGAGCGGCGCGTCCGATTGCAGATAGTAGGTCGGCGCAAAGTCGCCCGAGTTTTCATAGGACCATGTCTGCTGCAATGGAATGCCGAAGAGTGTCGAGCGGCCGATCTTGTTGCCCATGATCTTCAGGTAGTCGTGAATATCCGTGCCCTCCTGCACGTAATTGGTCAGATGGAAGTGGGCGTCATTGAACAGGTAGCCGGATTCTTTCTCCGCAGCGCAGACAGGCGCCATGGCACACAACAATCCGGAAACGATGCCGGCAAACCGCGTGGCGTGTGCGTTGAACATGAGCATGACTACCAGATGCAGCGCCCGATGGTTCAGCGCTTGCCGGACACCTGCGGAGCGTACGGATTGCCGCCGAGCGCGTTGGAAACGCTCTCGATGGCGAGCTGTGCCTTGACGCTGTTGCCTGCTGCGTCGAGCGGCGGAGCAATGACTGCGATGCCGAACTTGCCGGGCGATACAGCGATGATGCCGCCACCGACGCCGCTCTTGGCCGGCAGCCCCGTGCGGTAGAGCCACTTGCCCGAATCATCGTAAAGCCCGGCCGTGGCCATCACTGCGAGCACGCCCGGCACGTTCTGCGCCTTCATCACCTGTTTGCCGGTCACCGGATTCCTGCCGGCATTCGCCAGTGTTCCGGCCATGGTGGCAAGGTCTCTGGCATTGACACTGATGGCGCATTGCTCGGTGTAGATGTCGGTTGCCTGCGCCGGCTTGTCCTTGATGAACCCGTAGGCATACATCAGCGATCCGATGGCCTGGTTGCGTTGATTGGTTGCGGCTTCGGAGTCGAACACTTCCTTGTCGACCGTCAGCGGCCGGCCGGCGAAATCGGAATGAAAATCGAGAATGCGTTTCCAGACTTCATCGCGGGTCGCGCCCGGCACCATGCTCGTGGCCGTGATCGCGCCCGCATTCACCAGTGGATTGATCTCCGGTCCGCCGAGCGCCTTCTGGGAAAACTCGACCGAGACGATGGAGTTGAAACGCATGCCCGTCGCATCCACACCGATACGCTCGACAATGGAGTTGGGACCGAGATCCTCGATCACTCGCGCCATCGTGAAGACCTTGGAGATCGACTGGATCGACACTTGGGACGTCACGTCACCGGCCGTGTAGACCTTGCCATTGGGCGTGACCAGTGCGATGCCGAAGATGTTCGGGTCGACCCGGGCCAAAGCCGGAATGTAATCGGCATTCGCGCCTTCCCTGACGTTCTTGAATCGCGTGAGTGCGGAATCGAGGGCTGCCTGGATTTGCTTGGGTGACTGGGCCGCGGCGGGCAACGCAGTACAGAACAGCATCGCGGCAACGGCCGCGAGCGCATAGCGCATCGGTTGGATAGTGCGAAAGTTCATCTCAATCTCCCCAAGACTGTTTCAACTCATCCGTCCTGTGTGCCAAATCGAACTTGGATCGAGGTCCCATGAATCGTCCTGATGCCCTCTAGAAATTCAGCTCGAAGTTGACGTGGAAGACGTCGCCGTTCGCGCCAACCGGATAGGGAACGGCGGTGTAGCCGACGGGACAATCCCCGAGGCTGATCCATTCGCCGTTGAGCCGGAGTCCACGCGATCTCTGCGGGAAATAGTTGAAGCCAAGGCGCAACTCGGAGCCGTCGCCATAGTGGCCCGTGATCTCTGACGCGCCGGCATACACCTGCAGCAATCGTGGCAGCAGCATTGCCGATACCTGGATCTGGTAGCCGTCATCGGTAATGTCCGGGATGGTCGCAGCACCGGGACCGACGAAATTGCTGAGCCAGCGCCGGTAATACTCGGCTTCGAGCGAATAGCCGCGATACTTCAGACCGGCGTCGATGGACGCCATTTCATAGCGAACCTGGTCGACCGCGATACCGGGACCAAACAGGCCGGGTGTGAAGACGATGCTGCCGTCGGTCAGGCGGATCTGGCTGTTGTCGATGCTGTCGGTGCCCGGCTGCGACTGGCGATCTTCGGTGCTGTAGGTGAAGTGAATACCCAGACGGGTCGCGAGCTGCTCGTGGCCTTCGAAGTCGCCGAAGGCGCCAAGCGGACCAAACTCATGCGTGGTCGGCAACCAGTTGAGCATGGCCGACCAGGTGTCCAGGTTGTTGTCCAGTTGCGATGCACTGATGCCGAGCGTGCTCAGGTTGTTGCCCAGCATGGCCATGTAATTGACACCGGGTACGACCTCTCCTTTCAGCCAGATACCGCTCGTATACGAGCCTCTGAAGAACTCATCGGCGATCAGGCGATCGTCGACGCCGAGCCAGTAAGGAAACTGTCCTTCCGTGCTGCGCACGCTGGGCAGAGACGTGATGCCCGCGCCGATGGTGAAGTGGCTGTTGGCTACGTAGCTGAGGTTGCCGGCACCGACGACCTGCGCCGGATCTCCCTGCGCCGTATTTGCCGACCACACGTACAGGTAGTAGCGCCATTTGGGATCGAGGAACCAGCCGGAGAACGGCAGGAAGAACTTGTTGAGTTGAAAGTCTTCGCGCTGCGCGACCGTTTTGACATTGCCGAAGAAGTCCGTGTAGGTCGGGTCCAGGTCCTTCTGGTTGAGATAGCGCGCATACGAGAACAGGCGCATGTAGATCTGCCCCCTCTCGCTTTCGTAGATCTTGAATCCCAGATTCCCGATGTACTCCGGTCCCGGAGATTCGGCCGCAGCCAGCTTCGCGGGATAGGTGGTGGGCTCGCTCAGTTGCGCCGGCTTTTCCTCGCTCGCTGGCCTGATTGCGGTTTGCGCGGATGCCGGTGGCGTCTGGGCGGCGACGAGATCGTGCACCATGCGCTCGAGTTCCTGAATTCGCGCATTCTGCTCCCGCACCTGCGTTTCCAGTTCCTGCTGACGGCGTTGCATTCCCTGCACGTCAGCGGTGAGCGTCTGGCCGGTCGCGAACAACGGCAGCCCTGCCAGCGCGACCGCTGCAAGGGCTTGCGTTCTCACGTGATGCCCTTGGCATGCGCGCGCGACACGGCGACTGCCGCACTGCCGCAAGGATGGACGAAGGTTCCGGCGCTGCAAGTGATCACGGGATGGCCCGAGCCCTGTTGAATACGAACAACGCAGGCAAGCCCGTCCGAATTCGAATGCAAGGAATCGCGAGCGGGCCCAAGGATCGTTCTGATCATTCGCGGCTACCTGTGCGGATCAGCGGGGTCATCATCCACGAGCCGGAGAGTCGCAGAAAGTAACGCACGGTAAGTTACCTGTTGTTACTGGTTTCAATCAGGAACGAGCCGAGAATTGCCGGGGACAACGAACGTTGCGGACGTACGCAATTGCGGATGCGGGAAAGTATTCGTATCGCGGTGTCCAACGGCGCCAGGGGCATCGTCATCGCCGGGGTCGGCAACGGCAACATGAACAAGACGGCGGTCGAAGCCGCCGCCCGTGCGGTGAAGCGCGGCGTCGCGGTCGTGCGCAGCAGCAGAGTGACGACGGGTACCGTCGGTCGCAATGTCGAGCTGAACGATGACGAACTCGGCTTCATTGCTTCCGACGAACTCAATCCGCAGAAGGCGCGCATTCTGTTGTCGCTGGCATTACTGCGGCAGCGCGAACCGAAGGCGCTGCAGCAGCTGTTCTATACCTATTGATTGAAGCGTCGGCAGTGACGCAGGGAAGAAATGAAGATTTCCACGGGGAAGCACGGGGCCGAAGAATCTCATTCTTGTAGCCACTTCTTACCCCGTGACACCCCGTGTTCCCGTGGAGATTCTTTTTCTTTGGATCTGGAATCCGATCACACACGCAAAACAGGTGGCATCCCTACGATTACCCCTGCGCGGGAATGACAGCAAAGCTTCAGTTGATGCTCGCTTCCCGCTTCCAGCTCTGGTCCGGATCGAAGACCTCGATGGACGATGCCACCCTGGTGGTTTCCGGGCCGAGGTCTTTCGAGAAGACGACGCCATCGTGGTTGACGATGAAGCTCATCACGCCGCTACTGCCGTATTCGGCGGGAAATGCGATCAGCGCGAAGCCGCCAAGCATCTTGTCGCGGACGATGTAGTCGTAGGCACCGCCGTCGGCGTTGGGGCCCTGCGCCTTCAGGAGTCGATAAAGATAGCCATGGTATGGCTCATGCCTGGCAGATACGTCGTTGAAGTATCCCTCGCTGCGCGCTAGAGCAAAGCCCTCGCCGAGTGGGCTTTGGGTTTCATTGCCTGTGGTCGGCCAATACAACCCGTCCTTCTGCCCCTCGGTGCTGAAGAACTTCTGCGCAAAGTGCAGCAATGGATCCTGTTGCGGATTGCGTGCGTAGTACTCGCGCTCGGCGTCGACAAACGCCAGGCATGACTGAATCGTGGCCAGTTCGTTCGCACCGACGCGGCGATTGACGATCTCTTCCGCGCCTGCACCGCTATCGAAGCGCCAGCGTCCATCTTTCTGCACCAGCGGAATGGGAAACGGCCACCTGTCCTCCCCCACCTCGATCGTCGCCGCGCCTGCCGCCTGGTCGTCGAGCGCATGACGGGCTTCATACGCTGCGACGAACCGCTGGCGTAAGTTCCTGTCCTGCACGGGGTCACCCGAGTCGACCACTGATGCCGCCTCGTTGCCCAGTACCTCCAGCAATGCACGAGTGTCGTCCGAGCGCGCTGCCGACACCAATGCCTGCATGGCCTCATCGGCGGATGCAAAATCCTTCTGCTGAGGCGATCGGCTGCACGCCGCCAGTGTCGCCGCGGCCAGAATCAATACGACTACGAGTACACGCATTTTGGGTCTCCCTGCGTTCAGCGCCGGCGGCCGCCGCCACCACGCGATGCGCCGCCGCGGCTGCTGTTGGCCCGCGCCCCGGCTCCGTTGCCGACATCCCTGAAGGCATCGGAAGAGCTGGAGCGCGATGAGTAACTGCTGCGATCCGATCGTTGTGACGCGCTGTCGCGATTCTGTGATGCCCCTGCATCACGGCTTTGCGCGGCTGCGCGATCCCTGCTCTGCTGGCTGCCCAGGTCCCGGTACTGGCTGCCGCCACTATCTCGCGTGCTGACCTGATTGCCACTCAGGTCGCGCTGGCTGGCTGCACCTTCGCGGGAGATCTGCTGCCGGCCCTGATCTGCATGACCGCGAAACTGCTCGCGAGACTGCAGGCCCTGCTGACTGCTTGCACGACCGTATTTCTGCTGCGTTGCAGAGTCGCGGTAGCCCACTCCCTTGCGGTGCTCGGCATTGTGCTGCCAGCTGTTCCTGTTGCCGCTGCGATCGCCGACGCCGGTACTCCGGTTGTGGTTGATCTCGTTGCGATTGAAGTTGTTGTAGCGATTGACATCGATATCGATGTCGTTGCCGCCCCAATTGCAGTTGCCCCACAGCGCCCCGCCAACGACCACACCCATACTGAAAGAAAAGAAAGCCGCTCCGGGCACGTACGCTGGGGGGTAGTAGTAGTAAGGGGGATACGCCGGGTATGGCCATGCCCCATAGACGACCGTCGGATTGTAGGTCGGTACGTAGACCACTTCCGGATCGCTCGACTCGATGACGATGACCTGCGTAGTGGTACTGGCAGCAGTACCGGCCCCGTCCGGCTCTGTCTTCACGGGCTCGGTCTTGACCGTCTGCTCCTTGCTGCTCTTCAGGTTGCCGGAGTCCTTGGCCTTCTTCCGCAGTCGCTGCACGGCATCCATGACATCCTTCTGCTGCGCGAGAAAGGCATCACCAAGCTTCTGCGTCCAGTCGAGCTTCTCGTTCATCATGGTCAGCACGTCCGGAAAGGCAACGAGCGATTTGACGGCCGGATCCCAGCTCTGCTTCTGCATCTCCGCGGCGACGGCGTCGCCCTTGACGTCGGGGTGCTCCCTGGACCATCGCGCGGCCTGCACGATCTCGAGTGGATACGTCGATGCCATGAACACCTGTGCCAGCAAAGCGTCGGGGTACAGAGCGATGGGCGCGACGATCTGTTCCAGTTCTTCGGGCTTGAAGGCTGCCGGCGACTTCTGGGTCGGCTGCGCGTTGTCTGCAGGCTGCGGCGCGCTCTGCGCCATGAGTGCGTGCCCGACCATCAGGAGGACAGTCAACGCCCATGCAGAGGTTCCAGCCATGTGATTCATACCCACCTGCCTTCCCGGTTGCCGGCCGCATCCCTTGACGGGATGCTGACACAGGGTGTCGAGACTGTGTATTTCCAGAGCCCGCATACCAGTCGACTTGTCAACAACAACAATGACTGCATCGAATACATCTGGCAGTGGAGTATCCACCCCCTGCCAACGAACCTGTTCACAACCAGGCGCGGTCGGCCGTAAAGTCGATCGTCAGCCAGAAATCCGGGGACGTCGCGTTGAGGCGCTTGGAGATGTCGCGCCGCACGTCATCCGCCGCGCTGATATCGACGTGCCAGCCCGGCGCTACCAGCACGTGGATCTCCACGAACCGTGCACGCCCCGCCTTCGCCACGTAACTGGAGTAGTCGACGAAACCGCGCTCTTTCACGATGCTGTCCATGACCGAGTGCACCCGATGATCCAGTTCGTCGGGTGCGACCTGCAGCACGTCGATGATGGAACGCCCCAGACCGAAGAGCGGCATGGGCAACATGATCAATGCCATCGTGAGCAGCGCGATCGCGTCGAGGTAGGGAATCCACCCTTCGAATGCGGTTCCCTCGAGAGCGATCGCGATCGTAAAACCAATCAGCAGCGCCAGACTGAGGAATGCACTGACCATCCAGCTGCGCGCATCGAGCCTGAGCATGGGTGATTGCAGCATTCTCGCTCGCCGGCCCAGGTACCACGTCATCACGAGCCCAACGACGCAGAAGCCTCCGACCCAGGCTGCCGCCAGCCCGTACGACACGTCCTGGCCGCCGCTCGTCAGCGTCGTGGCGGCGTCGATCGCTGCGTAGATGCAGGCGATGACGAGAATGCTGTCGCGCAGTACCGCCACCAGCGGTTCCAGGTGCCAGTAGCCATACTGAAAGCGGCGACTCGATCCCCGCGCGAGCAGCTTCACCACCATGAGCGAGACGACGGTCGGCGCCACGTCGACGAAGCTGTACATGCCGTCGAAAATGATCGCCTGCGAGCCCGTCGCAAGTCCGCTGGAAACGCCGATGATGCCCAGGATCACGGTCAACGCGATCGAGAACTTCAGCGTGTTCTGTTCGGCGGTCGTTTGCACCACGGAGATAACTTAAGGTGTCGATGCCGGTTCCGTTTCCTGCACGTCCACGGAGGTCCGGGGAGTCTGGTAATCGGCGTTGCTCATGAGGCGAGCGACCTTCCACTCACCGCCATCGTTGACCCACACGCTGAGATACTTCCCCATCTCTACAACCGTGTCGTCCTTGAGGTTCTTGACGCGATACGTCCCTTCGGCGAGACCCACGTTACCTACGGTGACCTGCGTCAGCGGAGTCGCTTCGTAGCGAATCGTCTCGCCGATGATGCCGCTGTAGTAATCGAGAATGGCGGAGCGTCCCTCGATCGCAGGGACGTTCGGCGGCAGCAGGCGGGCATTGTCGGCGAGGATCTTGCCGAAGGCTGCGGGATCGTACTCGTTCAGCAGTCGAGTCAGTTCCTGCGCCTTCTCTTCGGGCATCGTGACTATTTGCGGCACACAGTCCGTGGGGGGCGGAGAGCACGCACCCAGTGCCCAGAAAACAGCAGCCAGGGCTGCGACAGTCTTGAGTCGGTGAGTCTTCATGCAGAGTTCTCCTGTGAGTCCGAGTTCGAAGGGTGACTGCGGTTGTTGCTCTGAAGCAGGCGCTCCTCCGCTAATCCAGTACCCGCCGCAGCA
This sequence comes from Povalibacter sp., assembly GCF_036520495.1. Lineage (GTDB taxonomy): Bacteria > Pseudomonadota > Gammaproteobacteria > Steroidobacterales > Steroidobacteraceae > Steroidobacter. The sequence goes on from NZ_DATDJO010000052.1 coordinate 71,116, forward strand.
TGTCCCGCTCCCTGTAGAAACCTGCTGCGCCGAGCTGTTCAACGACTGCCGGCGCGAACTGCGACGCGAGGGGCTGGCCGATGCCCAGCGAGGCCAATGAATTTTCATAGTCGTCCCTGTCGTCCAGCGGCCCCGTGACGATGCCGCGCTGTTTCACTTGCTGCATGATCTGATCGGCATTGGGAATACGTGCGGCCAGTTCGTCGAACTCGGGTCTGGGCAGGCGGTCGCGCGCATAGACGAGCAAAGCGCCGAGCGCACCCTTCACCTGGAATTCAGTGAGCCCGAATTGCTCCTGCAGCTGCGGGATGATGAGCTGGCCCGGGCGCGCACCCACCGCATGTGCCGTCAGCAGCAGCGGCAGACAGATACAGACCAGCACCTGCGGCAACCACTTTCCGAGCGAGCGTCTGTGCATTCGATCCTCCCCGCCTTAGTCCGCATCAGGAACGTAAAGGGCGAGCCGTCTCAGGCCGCCTGAGGCGCATGATGGTTTTCCTGACGTTTCAGTAGCTGTAGGCGACGAAGATCATCCCGTAGTAGAACGTATCGGCGCGCCCCGTCAATTGTTCGACGGCGGCGCCCGGATCGGCGATCGCTGCGACGAAGCTCACGACAAAGTTGTCGTTGAGTGACCAGTCCATGTACCAGTCGAGCTCGCGCGCCAGCTTGTCCGAGGTGACGCCGGCCGAGGCCGGCACGTCGAGCAGGAAGTCGAAGAACATCAGCCCCGTGCTGATCGATTCGGTCGGCGTGGTGTGCACGCGCACCTGATGCGAAATGAGATTCGAGTTGGAAATGAAGTATTCACCGCCGATCTCGCCCTGCCACCACGTACCCCAGTCGTAGAAGCCGGTGAACAACCCATCGAAGGCTTCGTTTGCCGGCGTGGCTGGGTCGTCGCCTTCGAAGATGGCGTAGCGATAGGACAGCCTCGGTTTCCAGGCGCTCTCGAACTGGTAGGCGACGAGCGCATTCCACGCCTCGGAGTCGAGCGCGTCGCCGTTGTCTTCCTTGGCGTACTCGAGTTCGAACGACAGAGCTTTCATACCGGGAAAGGGCGCGGTGAAGGCACGCACGTTGTAGACGTCGAGGCCATCGCGCTGCGGCGCCAGCGAGTTCGCCGACCATTTCATGTAGGTCGCACCCAGGGTGGTGTCCTCGCCAAACGAGTACTCATAGTTCACGCCCCACAGCTTGCTGTCCGAATCGTTCTCCGGCAGGGAGTCGCGTTTCAGATAGAAGGCTTCCAGCCTGTTGTTCCCAGGCGTGAAGCGAGCGATGGCTGCGAAGTCGAAAGCCTGGCGGGCATTCGTCCAGTAGCCGCCGCGCGAGCCACCTTCCGACGCACCGTCGTACAGGAGCATGCCGTGGCCAAGCCGGTATCGGTGTCGACCCACGCCGAAATCGAGCACATCCTCGCCGAGACCCAGGCTCTTGCCGGACTTCCAGCCGATGTAAGCATCTTCGAGGCCGTACGAAGAAGCGTCTTCGCCCACCACCGAAGGCGGTGCGCTGAAGGTGCGCTCGCCGACAGCGCTGAGCTTGCCGTAGATCTGCGACGAGTTCTCCAGGGTGTAGGCGCCGCCCACCCCGGCCTTGAGCGAGCCTTCCAACCAGTCATCGCTCAGATCGCCCGACGGCTCATCGGGTCGCGGGTTGGAATAGAAGGAGTTGCCGAAGCCGAATGCGCCCCACGTCGCACCGAATTCGAACTTCCAGTCGATTCCAGGCGGAAATCCGGGAAGCATCATCGGTGCCGTGGCCTCTTCAGCGCCGACGATTGGCGCGCCCAGCAGAATGGCCACCGCAACGATCAGTGGTCGCCCGATTCGACGCCCTTGAAGGGTTCGCGTTTGCATGAGAACTCCTCTGCTCATGTCAAAGGATCCGCGTTCGTAGCGATCGCCTTGCGTTGCGCCGCAGCTTCCATGGAATCGATGAAGAACGGATACAGCGGTACGCTGATCAGCAAAGCCACCAGTGCGTGCACCACGGTCTCGGGGTCGCCGCCGATCACGGCCCACAGGCAGTAAGCGACGGCACACAGCGCTATCCATTTGTAGAGGCGGAACGTCTTCTCGGGAAGTCCGTGATCCCGGATCACCTTGACCACCGCGACGCTCGCGTACACGTAAGGTATGACGATGAGGATGACCGCCAGGTCGACGACGCGGTTGAACTGATCGGCCAGCGTCGGCGACGTGGTCGCGACCAGGACGATGGTCATCAGAACCCCGACGATCAGCAGTCCGGCGCCGGGGACGCCCTTGTCGTTCAAGCGACCGAAGACACGCGGGAACATGCCATCGTCCGCCGCCGCCTTTGCGGATTGCCCGACGAGCAGCATCCAGCCGCCGAGCGAGCCGATGGACTTCAGGATCGCGCAGACGCTGATGACGACGGCACCCGATGCACCTATGGCGAGACGCGCCGCTTCAGCGAACGGCGCATGGGATGCCTGGAGTTCTTCGTTGGGCAGGATACCCATGATGACCGACGAACTGAGCACGTACACGATGGCGGCCAGACCCAGTCCCATGAGCGTGGCCAATGGAATATTCCGATGCGGGTTCTCGATGACGCCGGCGGACACTGCGGCGCTCTCGATTCCCATGTACGCCCACAGCGCCATCGAGGCTGCACGTGAGACCGCGTGCATGTCCGAATCGCCGCTGACATTCCAGCTGGCGCGGAACGTGTCGCTGTCGAACCAGAACCAGCCGAAGAGGGCGATGCCGAGGATGGGAATCAGCGCCAGCAGCATGGTCCATGTTTCGAGCGCACCCACCACGCGCGGGCCGAGAATGTTGGCGAAGGTCAGTACCCAGATCACGACAGCGGTGGCGATGACGCTGGCTGGCGGCCCTGCGATGGCGGGAATCAACTCGGCCAGATAACCGACCGCCGCGACGGCGATGGCGATGTTGCCGATCCAGTTGCCGAACCAGTAGATGTAGTTGGTCTGGAAGCCCGCGTAGGGACCGAGGAAATCGCGGGCGTACGCATAGGGACCGCCCGGCTGCGGATCGACCTCGCCGAGTTTTGCAAACACCAGTCCGAGCGCCGCCGCACCTGCCGTGGCAATGACCCAGCCGAAGATGGCGATGCTGCCGACCTGCGCGAGATTGACGGGCAGCAGAAAGACGCCCGTGCCGATCATGTTGCCGGCTACCAGCATGGTGGCCTGCGTCAACGACATCTTCCTGCCGGCTGCGCTCATCCACGCCTCGATGCGCGCGCCGCATCGGTCTTGAGACACTGCACATAGTACGTTCCGGCGCGGTTCTCGACGCCGTGCGTGTCGTGACCGAAGCCGGGGAAACGGCTGTCCCACGACCACAGGGCCCGCAGATAACCCAGGTAGGGACCACTGTCAGGTCCGGTCGATTCGCCGGGCATGAGCATCGGAATCCCCGGCGGATATGGCACGACGCTCGTCGCCAGGACACGCTCGGCAAGCTGCTCGAGCGGCACATGCTCGATCTCATCGCGCACCAGGTACTGGTAGGCCGCGCTCGGTGTCATCAGCGGTGTCGGCAGCGTCGAGAAGGCCTCGGCCAGCCAGCGCGTCTGCCGCGATTCGCGCAACTGCATGAACATCTGATCGGCAAGATCCCTGAGCCCGATGCCCGCGTACACCTCCGCAGAGAGATGCGGCAGCACCTGCGCGAGCGGCGCATTGAGGTCGTACTCACGCTTGAAGTCGAGCAGTGCATTGAGCAGCGTGCCCCACTTGCCCTTGGTGATGCCGATCGAGAACAGAACCAGGATCGTGAAGTCCGTGGTCTTCTCGACCTCGACGCCGCGATAGTGCAGGTACGCCGTCACCAGGCTCGCCGGGATGCCGCGCTTGTCGAGGCCACCCTTGTCGAGCACTCCCGGTGTGATGATCGATACCTTGATCGGATCGAGCATGCAGTAGTCGTCTTCCAGATCGCCGAAGCCGTGCCAGGTTTCGTCCGGATGCAGGACCCAGCACTGCGGATCGGTGGCCAGCCACTGTGCGTCAGCCGCCTCGAACGCAGTCTTTTTCCTGGACTTGCGCTCCTGCAGGCTGTCCGGGTTCCAGGCCCGGAAGAACCACTCGCCTTTTTTCGTGAACTCGCGGTGCACCCGGCTCACGGTCTGGCGGAACGCAATGGCTTCCTGAATGGACTCGTTGGTGAGCGTGGTCCCGCCAGGCCCGTCCATCATCGCTGCGGTGATGTCATTGGAGACGATGATCGGATACAGCGGCGACGTCGACGCCTGCATCATGTACGACTCGTTGAAGCGCGAGTGCGGAATGGCGCCGCGGCCGTCGCGGATGTGCAGGAAGGACGCTTGCGACAGCGCCGCGAGCAGCTTGTGGGTGGATTGCGTGGCGAAGGTCGTCGGTCCCTTGTGATCCTTGGGATCCCCGTGCATTGCGTGACGATCGCGATACAACGGGTTGAAGCGCGCATAGGCATACCAGGCTTCATCGAAGTGGATGCGGTCGACGCTCGGATCCAGCAGTTCCTCGACGCGGCGCACGTTGTAGCAGAGCCCGTCGTAGGTCGAATTCGTGAGCACGGCGTAGACGGCCCGCATGTCGCTTGCCCTGGCCGCGAGCGGATTGGCCTTGATCGATGCCTTGACCGCCTCCTTCGTGAGACGAGCGGGCGGAATCGGTCCGATGATTCCGTAACGGTTGCGCAGCGGCACGAGATAGGTCGGCACGCCGCCCGACATCACCAGGCTGTGTTCGATCGACTTGTGGCAATTGCGGTCGCACAAAGCGATCTGGTCGCGCGCCACCGCCGCCATGAAGATGACGCGGTTCGACATCGACGTGCCGTTGGTAACGCAGTAGGTGCGATGCGCGCCGAATACGCGGGCAGCGTATTTCTCGTGTTCACCGATCGGACCGCTGTGATCCAGCAGCGAACCGAGACTGCCGACGCTGATCGACAGATCCGAGCGCAGCAGGTTCTCGCCGAAGTAGTCGAAGAAGATGCGCCCGATCGGCGACTTGAGGAACGCCGTCCCGCCCGTATGCCCTGGCGTGTGCCACGAGTATTCGTACTCCTGGGTGAACTTCATGAGCGCCGCCGCAAGCGGCGGCAGCATCGCTTCCAGGTAGCGGCGAATGGCGGCCGCCACTCGCCCGCCGACGAACGCGGCCGTGTCTTCGAGCGTCCAGATGAACTCATCGACCATTTCCATCACATCGACCGGTATCGCAGCGGCCTCGCCGCGCTCGGCCATCAGGAAGATGGGAATCTTGTCGTTCCTCGAACGCACGAACTGGAGGAAGTTGGTGGTCAGTTCGTGGTCCTTGTCATCCCCGAGCGTCCAGTCGATCAGTACGACGTGAATCGCCGAGTCCGAAGTGATGACCGACGTGCCGTCCTCCGCAGAATGCGCTTCGATCACCTCGATGGAGCGCTCCTGCATCTCCGTCACGAGCGCGCGGACGGCGCGACCCTCAGCGGTCGCTTCGCCCAGTTCGTCATCGACGACCAGCGCCCGCAGGCTCAATCGTCGGGTGCCTCTTTCGATCATGTCGCTGCTCTCCCGTGTCGATTGGAACGTCCGTGAGCTACTGGATCAGGGTGTTCCACTTGAAGAACGCACGGATACCGTCATCCGGTGCACCGAACGACTTCGCGTACAGGCTCTCTATGTCTCCCGAGGCGAACAGCGCGTTCAGCGCACGATCGACCAGCAGGCGGAAGTCCTCGTCGCCTCGCGGCACTGCCAGGGCATACTGTTCACGCGTGAACAGCCGGTCGAGCACCGTGAAGTCGTTGCGGGTCGAGGGGTCCATCGCTCCCAGAGCAGCGGCCCGATCACCGAAGAAGATCTGAACCTTGCCGTCACGCAGCTGCTGTACTCCGGTCTTGTAATCAGGCACCGGAACGACGTTGGCGCCGATATGGAACGACGCAATCCTTCCGCCCAGCCAGGCTTCGGTCGTGCCGCCCGCCACTACAGCCACCGACGTTTCGCCCAGCGTCTTCGCCGCCGGCGAACCGCGCCACACCGGTTTGGTCGACGGCGTGTCGCTCAATGCCTGACGTAGTGCGAGCGGCGCGTCGGCCCGCACGACTGCGCGCGCGCCGCCGGGAAACACCGGCAGCGAATACGAGACCCGCTGGCGCCGGGTCAGAGTCACGCTGAGCGGGGTGCACAGGACATCCACGCTGCCTTGTTCGATATCCGGCAACGCGTCTGTTTTAGTGACTGGCACCCAGTCGAGCTTCAGGTCAGGCAGCGACAGTTCGCCTTTCACCTGTTCGGCGATCCGCTGGCAAAGAACTGCGCCGTAGCCTTCGACAGTGCCGTCAGCTGCTTTCGACGTGAAGGGCTGCGCTTCGGCGAAATACCCGAAACGGATGCGCCCGCTTTCCTTGATGCGCTCGAGCGTCGTGGCCGTGGCGATCGCAGGGGCCGCCAGCGAAACCAGGACGAGCACCGTCATCGCCAGGAACGTCGTGGTGATTCGTTTGATAGGCATGATCGTTCTCCTTGTTGGGCTACGCCGCAGCTCTCTGTGCACCCTTGATCTCTGGTGATGAGCTCACCGTAACGGGCGCAGCCGTGAATCGAGGCGCAAGGAATCCCCAGATGATGTAGGTGATGCCCAGCACCAGCATGCCGCCGAGCACCGCATCCTTGCCCGCGGCGTACAGCGCGAAGACGCTGTAGCACATGGCGATCACTACGATGACGACGTTGCGCTTGTAGACACCGGGGCCAATGTTGGCGCTCTTCATCATCACATTCAGTGCCGACAGCGCGACGATGTAGGGGATGACGTTCGTGACGACCGCCAGGTTGACGAGCGCACTGAATTGCTCGCTCAGCGTCGGCGAAATCGTCGACAGAGCAAGCAGGGTCTGCAGGACGCCAAGCACGATCATGCCGGTGATCGGTGCGCCCATGCTGTTCACCCTCGCGAAGAACGGCGGGAACATTCTCTCTTCGGCGGCCGACTTGCCCGTCTGTGCGAGCGTGAACTGCCAGCCAAGCAGCGAGCCAACACAGGCAAGCACGGCAAGCGCCATGATTATCCTGCCGACGGTCGGGGTGAACATGTGCTCGAACGCAAGGCCGAACGGGCCGGTCGAGTTCGCCAGTTCCGCATTCGGCACGATGCCCTGGATCACCGTCGTCGAGAGGATGTAGATCACCGCGGCTCCGAGCGTGCCGAACAGGCAGGCGAGCGGCACGTCGCGTTTCGGGTTCTCCACGGCTGCGGAGTTTTGCGCCGCGGATTCCATCCCGAGGAATGCCCACAGGGTCAGCGCGATGCTCGAACCCATTCCCTGCGCAATGCTCAGCCCATGCGGATTCCACGCTGCCGCGAACGTCTCCTTGCTGAACCAGAACCAGCCGATGACCGAAAGCGCGCCAACCGGAATGATGACGCCCCAGACCGTGACCGACCCGATCTTTCCGGTCAGGCTCGGGCCGCCGAAGTTGGCCACCGTCGTCAACCAGAGCAGTGCGATCACGCTGATGCAGGTGCTGATCGGTGTTGCCGACAGACCCGGGAAGAATGTCGCGAGATATCCCACTGCAGAAATGCCGATGGCGACGTTGCCGATGGCGAGCGACAGGAAATACAGGAAGAACACCTGGAAGTAGCCGTCCCTGCCGTAGGCGTCCTGCGCGTAGGCGGCCATGCCGCCGCTGCGCTGGTTGAAGATGCCCGCCTGCGCGAAGCCATACGCGATCGCCATCGACCCGAGTGCGGTGACGATCCAGGACAGCAGCGAGATGGCGCCCACGTGTGCCATGTTGGTCGGCAGCATGATGATGCCGGAGCCCATCATGTTGACCGCGACGATGAACGTGAGCTGGATCAGGTTCATCTTTTTCTGTTCCGGCTTTTTCTGTTCCTGCATGGGAGATCTCCTCTCTTCTTGCCCGCCGCGGATCATTCCCGGACCGCGTAGGTGTAGAACTTGATGCGACCGTCGACTTGCTCCTGGTACACACCCTGCACTTCGTAGTTGAAGCCAGGGAACCGGTTGAACGATTCCTCGAACGTCAGAAAGTAGTCGAGCATCGGCCGGGCACGTTCGTCCCAGCGCTCACCGGGAACGATGACGCCGATGCCCGGCGGATAGATCAGTGCCAGCGTCGCCGCGATGCGGCCGCCGATGCGATCGAGCGGCACGTAGTCCACATCGTTCGCGACCAGCGCCTCGTAGGCGTCCCTGGGAGACAGGGCCAGCTGCGGAAAACTGCTGGCGCGGAAACACTGCTTCTGCAGTTCCTTCACATTCGCGTGGCGATAGAAGTCGTGCATCTCGCGGCAGATGCGACGCAGCGAATAGCCGGAGTAGCGCTCACGATTCTGGGCGTAGAGCGTCGGCAACACATCGCCGAGCGGCGCGTCGCTGTCCCACAGGTTCTTGAACCTGACGAGCTTCGCGATGAGCGTGTTGAGCTTGCTTTCGTCTTCGGCTGGCGTGAGCAGGAAGAGGATACTGTTGAGATCGCACTTCTCCGGAACGATGTGCTGCTCGCGCAGATAATTTGCCAGCACCGTTGCCGGCACGCCGAACTCCAGGTACTCCCCGGTCTTGCGATTGATGCCCGGCGTCAGCAGCATGAGCTTGTTCGGATCCACCATCGCGTAGTCGCGACTGAAACCGCTGTAGCCGTGCCAGCTCGCCTCGGGGTCGAAGGTCCAGCATTGCTGCTCGCGCTTGAGGACATCCGTCGGCAGGTCCTCCCAGGGAACATCGGTCGCGTCCTGGGTGAAGTTCGAGCCGCGGATGGTGACGACGTCAGGCACGAACGGGTCGAAGAACCACTGGTCGTGGCTGTTGCGCCCGGTGCTCGCGTAGTGACGGCCGAACTCACGGAGTTTCTGGCGGGCTTCGATGCCCAGTTCGATGCAGCGGTCCCAGAGCATTTCGCCGGCACGCCCGGCGTGGATCATGGCGTTCACATCGAGCGCGGCAAACAACGGATAGAACGGCGATGTCGATGCGTGCATCAGAAATGATTCATTGAACCGCTTGTGTTCGATGAAACGTCGCTGGTCGCGGATATGCTCGTCGCGTTTGTGGATCTGGGAGGCCTGCGATAAGCCCGCTCCCTGCTTGTGCACCGACTGGGTGGAGAACAGGCCCGGCATCTCCGGGGTCAGATTCGTCAGCCGCATCGGGCTGTGATCCTTGAACAGCGGATGAAATGCGTTGTAGCCGATCCACGCCTCATCCCACAGCACGTAGTCGCAAAGGTGGCCGATCTTCTCCAGCACCTTGCGCACGTTGTAGATCGTGCCGTCGTAGGTCGCGAGCTGGATGCAGGCGAGCCGGAACGGCCGCAGCAGCTTGTGGCGTTGCGGATCCTTGACGAGCGGATTGAGGCGGATCTGTTCGCGCAGGTACTTCTCGTCCAGCGCGTCCCAGTCGACCGCACCGATCATGCCGAAGGGATTGCGTGCAGTCGGCAGAAAGACCGGGATGGCGCCGGCCTGCACCAGCGCGCCCTGATGCAGCGACTTGTGGTTGTTCCTGTCGAACAACACCAGGTCGCCACGCCGCAGGGCCGCGTGTGCGACCACCTTGTTGGAGGACGACGTGCCGTTCAAGACGAAATACGTCCGGTCGGCGCCAAAAACGTGTGCAGCATGCCGTTGCGCGTCGAGGGCGGCGCCGACGTGGATCAGCAGATCGCCCAGCGCGACATCGGCATTGCAGAGATCGTTGCGGAAGATCTGCTCGCCGAAGTATTTGTAGAACAGCTGGCCTGCAGGCGACTTGCGATAGAACTGGCCTCCCTGGTGCCCCGGGCAGGCAAAGGAGATATTGGCTTCGGTATCGTAGGACATGAGGCCGCGGAAGAACGGCGGCAGCAGACTCGTACCGTAGCCGATGAGACTCGCGATGATCTGCTTGGCGTAGAACGTCGGCGTCTGCTGACCGAGATAGACATAGCCATCGACTTCGCCCAGCGAACCGAGCACGCTCGTATCGGCGATGCGGTGCGAATCGGCGAGCACCCACAACGGAATCCGGAAGCCGATGTCGCGCACCGCCTGTCCCAGCTTGCGGGCGGGCTCGCGGCGCGCCGCGTCGACCGAGATGATGAAAGCTCCGACCGATGCATCCTCCGAGACGTCCCGGTCGTACCGGTCCGTGATCTCGACCTCGTAGTTCTCGGCGGCGATCAGGCTCAGGAGGATGCGCACCTGCGGATCGGCAGCGTCGACGACGGCAACCACCTTCAACAGCTTGTGGAATGCGATCGGCAAGCTCCGTGCAGCGGTGTGATCGGGCATGGCCGTTCCTTACACCGGCGCCCGTTTGACGCAGTAGACGTAGTAGGTGCCGTCGAGTTCTTCCGTGCCCTCCACTTCCTTGGCGAAGCCGGGAAAGCGATGGCCGTACTCCAGCAGCGTGTGCAGGTAGGTCAGCCACGGACCATCGGCCGGCCCGGCGCTCTCCCCCGGCATGACGATGGGAATCCCCGGCGGATACGGAATCACACCGACAGCGACCGTGCGGTCGGCCATCTCGCTCAATGGCACTTTCTCCGCATTGTCTGCCATGAGTTGTTGAAAGGCGCGACGGGGAGTCATCTGCGGCACCGGCAGCGTCGCATACGCCTGCGCCTGCCAGTGGCCCTGACGACTCTTGCGCAAGTGCGACCACAGTTCGTTGCCGAGATCCTTAAGCCCCATGCCGGCGTAACGCTGCGGCGCCGCTGCAACCACTGCCGGGACGACGTCGGCCAGCGGCGCGTTCCTGTCGTAGTCCACTTTGAAGTCGAGCAATGTATTGAGCAGCGTGCCCCACTTGCCCTTGGTCACACCCATCGAGAACAGGAACAGCACCATGTGGTCGGTGGTGCGCGACGGCACGATCCCGTGCCGTCCCAGGTACGCAGTGACGATGTCGGCGGGAATGCCGTGCTCAGCGAGTTGCCCATCGGCCTGCATGCCCGGGCAAACGATGCCGAACTTGATCGGATCGAGCATGCACCAGCCATCCGGGAGGTCTTCGAAGCCGTGCCAGCTCTCGCCCGGATGCAGCACCCAGCACTGCGGATCGGTCGTGAGCTGCTCGACGGATGCCTCATGGAAGGGAATGCGTCGCTTGGTCCTGGGATCGGCGACCTCCTCCGCATTCCACGGCGCGAAGAACCAGTCGTTCTTCGCGAGGAACTCCTGGCGGATACGCGCAACGGCCAGCCGACAGGCGACTGCTTCATCGATGACGTCCTGGGTCAGCGCCTGACCGGCCGGTCCGTCCATCATCGCGGCGGCCACGTCGTTGGAAGCGATCAGCGCATACAGCGGCGAAGTGCTGGCCTGGGTACAGTAGGCCTCGTTGAAACGTCCATGATCGATGGCTCCGCGGCCGTCGCGAATGTGAATGAACGATGTCTGCGACAACGCGGCGAGCAGCTTGTGCGTCGAATGCGTGGCGAAGACGGTTGGTCCATCCTTTGGGTGACTCGCCGGATCGCCGCGCATGGCGCAGCGGTCACGGTACAGCGGATTGAACCGGGCATAGCCGTACCAGGCCTCGTCGAAATGAATGCGATCGACACTCCTGGCAATCAACGTCTGCGCGTCGGCGGCGTTGTAGCACATGCCATCGTAGGTACAGTTCGTGAGCACGCAGTAGACCGGACGTTTGCCAGCTGCCGACTTCACCAGCGGATTGCTGTCGATGCATGCGTCGATGGCTTCGGGCTGCAACCGTTGCGGCGGTATCGGGCCGATGATTCCGTAGCGGTTGCGGGTCGGGCTCAGGAAGACCGGAATGCCGCCCGTGAGCGCCAGTCCTTGTTCGATGGACTTGTGGCAATTGCGATCGCACAGCGCTATCTCGTCGTCGCCAACACACGCCGACATGATGGTGCGATTGGACGCCGACGTGCCGTTCAGCACGGAGTAGGAACGATGCGCACCGAACACGCGGGCGGCATAGCGTTCGCTTTCGCCGATCGGGCCGCTGTGTCCCAGCAGCGAACCGAGCGAGCCACGCTCGATCCCCATGTCGGTGCGAAACAGATTCTCGCCATAGAAATCGAAGAACAGGCGACCCACGGGCGACTTGAGAAACGCCACGCCGCCCTGATGTCCTGGCGCCGCCCATGAGTACTCCCGCTCGCGGTCATACCGCGCCAGTGCCGCAGCAAATGGCGGCAGCAACGCCTGCTGATAGCGATCGATCGCCACCTCGATCCGGCCGCCGATGAACGCAGCCGTGTCGTCAAGTATCCAGATGAATTCGTCGGCCAGCGTCGCCACCTCCACGCTGACCGATCCTGCCAGGTCACGGCTCGCCATCAGGAAAATGGGGATCCTGGCGTTTCTGGCTCGCACCGCGCGCAGCAGGCGAGTCGCCTGATCGTGAACCTCCTGATCATTCAGGCCCTGCGTCCAGCTGACCAGGATGCAATCGACGCTCGCATCCGACGTCGCCGTCGCCTGTCCATCGTCACAGGAGATTGCCTCGATGACTTCGATCGACCGGGACTCGAGTTCCGTCACGAGGGCACGCACGCTGCGTGCGGCTGCCCCTTTCGAATCCGCCAGTCCGCTATCGACGACCAGCACCTGACGAATGAGCGGAGCGGCTCCGGTACGCTGAATCATGACTCCTCCTGCACCCTCTGTTTCATGCGTTACCGAGACGGACGATCGCTGTGCTCAGAGATGTAGCGCAGCAACTCGCCTTCCAGACGCAGGCTCAGCGCCGTGTACTCGCTGCGCATTTCCTCGTCACTCGCAGGCTTGGCGAGTCGACGCAGTGCCTCGGAACATGCCGCGTACTCCTCACACAGTTCACGAAAGGTCGCGTGCTGCATGAGTCGATGCAGCAGAACATCGTTCACGTGGGGAAATCGTCCCTTGAGAAGTTCGCGATACACGGCCCGTTGTGATCCGCCTTCCGAACGGCAGGTATTCGCGCGTCCATCATCTTCGGAATGCGTCATCTGATGCGCCCTGAGATTGGCGCAGATCATTCGCTCGCGGCCCGACGCTGTGCAGTAACAGGGGGTACGTTACGGTGTCATACCTGACTACGCGCACCGTCCGTTATCGGACATCTTCGCAACGCACCAGGGAAGCAGAGTTCCGCTGCACGTTCTGCTGTAAGGAGAAGACTGTATGGTTACTGCACTTTGGCAGTATGAGAATGCGAGGAAGGCGGGTCAGTCGGGGAGAATGCCAGTGAGCAAAGGCGAATTCGGCAACCAGTGGTACGAAAAGCAGCTGGGAACGGTGGACGAAGAGATTGCTCGCCTCGCCACCATCTGTCAGATACGCATGCTCGACGCTGGCATCATCGAGCGCGTCGTTGCGGGCGATGAATCCGTCTGCGGCCGACGTACCCCAAAAGCATTCCGGCAGCTGCGTTCGCTCGTCGGCGTGCATTACTCGCTGACGAGCGACTCTCTCCAATCGCTGGGCGAGGACGAGTCTGTCCGGATCCTCACCACCATTCGCGAACGGCTGGGGAAAAGGTTCGATATTGGCGGCGACCGCTGAGATCCACTTCACCGCCGTAGCATCACCACGGCAGTGCGTAGAGCGCACGAGGCGATTCAGCAACTGCGTGCGCTCGCAGCATTCGTTCGCCGATAAGAAGATCCGGCAATGCCTCGATCGTCAGAGGATCTCACACGTTCATGAGCCCATATCGTTCCATCAGTCACAAGACCGACGTCCGATCGCTGGATGCTGTGTTGCCCCGAAACACCTAGGTTGGAGTACCGATGCATCGCTGTCTGAAGAGGCAGTAGTGTCCGGAACGCGGCCCTGGCAGACAAAGGCAGCACAGACATCTGGCAAACCAGAATACGCCTCGAGAGGTGCACGTCGGGACCAAGTCGAGGAGGATGCGGGTGTCACGACGGTTGCAGCGGCGCTCGGTAATGTCCCGGAATCAGACCTCTGAGGCACCTTCACGGAACGAATTTCTCTTGTAGCAGACGCCGGCAGATACGACCGCCGGCTCATGAGGCTGAAGCGATGCGGTCACGGAGCACGATCACGCAGCTGCATGGAAGTCAGCAGCAGACTTTGCTGGCGCTCAGCGTTCGTGAACATCTCGAGCGCCTGCTGCACAGCCCGCAGTTCGATGCCTCCACTCGCTCGCGGGAGTTTCTCTGCTTTGTCGTGGAGCAGGCGCTCAGCGGTCATCACGACCAGCTCAATCAGACCGCGATTGCCATGTCCGTTTTCGGGCGCGGCGGCGATTTCGACGGCATCCTGGACCCGGTCGTGCGCGTGCAGGCCGGAAGATTACGACGCTCTCTCGAACGTTATTACCTGCTCACCGACGACCAATGCCCCGTGAGCATCACTCTGCCGAAAGGCAGCTACGCTCCTGTGTTCACGCAGGCGAGCGTACCTGATACGCCTTCCATCACGTCGTCATCGCTGGTCGAAGTGACATCGCACTGGCCTGGCATCGTCGTACAGCTGTTCGCCAGCGCCACTCCGGACGATCAGCCGCTCGCTGTCAGGATCAAGGATGATCTGACGGCGGAAATCTGTCGTTATGGCGACGTGCACGTCGTGCGGGGACCGGATTTCGACAGGTTGAGTCCGCAGAAGCAGGCAGCGACACGATTTGAATTGCGAGGCACGCTGCGACGAAGTGGTGAGGACCGCCTCGTCGGTGTGCAGCTGCTGGATCGCCCGACGGGCGAAGAGATCTGGAGCGACGAGTTTCATACGATGCCCAATGCCGACCGCTGGTCGGGAAGTCTCGGCGACATTGCCCGCGTCATCGCTGCGCGGGTCGCCTCCGAACAGGGAATCATTGCTCGCTTACTGGCCGCAGAATCGGTGTCTCAGCCGTTGCCGGCACACGGCGCCAAAGCCATCCACCACTGTTACCGCTTCTTCTTCACGCGACAGATCGCGGACGTGGCTCCCACCATTTACGCGCTGGAGCAGCTGACGCGACAAAGGCCCGACAGTGCCGTTGCCTGGGCATACCTGGCGCGGCTCTATTACACCAACCAGGCGTTCGAGCTGTCCGAGCCACGCGTCTCGATAGACGAGGCCATCTCGTGTGCCTACCAGGGTCTGCTGCTCGATGCGAGCAGTCCCCGGGTGCGCTGTGTCCTGGCGGGTTGCCTGCTCATGAAGGGCGAACTGCAATCCGCACGCGACGAACTGGAACAGGCACTACGGCTGAATTCGGATTCGCTCGCGTACCGCGAAGTCACGGGCTGGATTCTCGCGCTCGCGGGTGACTGGGATCGGGGCATCGCGTTGATGCGGCACACCATGCAGATCAATCCCTATTGCCTGCCCCACGTCCAGCACGGCCTTTGGGCAGACTACATGCGGCGAGGCGACGTGGAACAGGCGTATGTGGCGGCGCTCGAGTATCGCGACCCCACCTTCTTCTGGCGTCATCTGATGCTGGCGAGCTGTCTCGGTCATCTGGGCCGCCTCGACGACGCACGCATGAGCATCGACTCACTGCTGGTCCTGAAGCCGGATTTCCACAGGCGCGGTCGCATGCTCATTGGTCACTTCATCAAGCCGGAACCGCTGCTGGAATACATCGCGGACGGCCTGAGCAAGGCCGGTCTTCCGCTGCTTTGATCCTGCCCGCGTCCTGAGTCTTCCCGATACGCGATCATTTTGCTCGTGCACCAACCAGGTCGCTCCGGGCGGCGATCACTTCAGAACGTAGCCGCGGCCTTCCAGGCAGGCATTGCTGGCACGGGTATACGTCGCGAGTTGTTCCTGCTTCTTCGCCTCGGCTTGATCCGCCGCGGCTTTCTGTTCCGCGGTGGCCTGCTGTTGCTGTTGCGCAGATTGCTCTTCCTGTTGCCGGCGATCCCGACGTGATCGGCTGCCCGCAGCAACTGCACCCACTGCAGCGCCCGTGGCGGCGCCTTCATCCGCATCGTCATTCGCAATCTCACCAACGACGGCGCCGGCAGCGGCGCCGCGTGCTGCGCCTCTCAGGCGTTCGCCTTTCGGACCCGTTTCTTCAGGTTGAGCCGGCGCTGCAACGGGTGCAGTCGTTGGAGCCGGCGTCGCGGCCACCACCGCTGGATCGATCCCCGTCGTCTGCTTGGCCCATGCAGCGCATTCACCGACATCCTTCTGCTGTTGCTCGGCGGTCTGGCCCTTCGCGGGATAGACGATCGGGGCCTGGGCGATCGACGCTGCCGCAAACAGGCTCGCAGTGATTGCAATCGCACCCGTCAGGTAACGCTCACGCATATGGAGCCTCCAGGAATCGGAATCGCAGTTTGCTCACCTCATTGCAGGGGCACTATCGGGAAATCGCAACTCTTCGAACATCGCCCGCATCACCGGAAAATCCCCTTCTCCAGGATGGTGCCATGACCCACCGGCCGCCCAACGCTCAACCACAGACTCCACGAGTCGGTCGATGTGGCGCCAACACCCACGGTCAATGGGCCAACGATCGTGCGGCCGGAGAGAAACACCGATGCGCCGTAGAGGTCGCCGTCCGTTGCATCGTCGATGCGGTCATAGATCGCGCCTGCCGACAGCTGGATGCCGGCGTAGAGCGCGTGATTGCGGATCGGCAACACGTCTTTGACCTTCCATAGATAGCTCGTGCCGACCGTCCAGTAACTGTCGACACGCAGCTCGCCCAGTT
The DNA here is from genome assembly GCF_036520495.1 of Povalibacter sp. GTDB lineage: Bacteria > Pseudomonadota > Gammaproteobacteria > Steroidobacterales > Steroidobacteraceae > Steroidobacter. Next base: position 87,723 of record NZ_DATDJO010000052.1, read on the forward strand.
CGAGCCCGGGGAAACTTCCGGGTCCGCCGAGTGCAAACGTGCGATCCGGAGGCAGATCGCCGCTGAGATCCGAGCCGCCCGCGAGCGTGACCCAGATTACGTCACGACGCAGCGGCACCGCGACACCGATACCCATCTCTACGCGCTCCCAATCGCGATCTGCGCCCAGCGATCGATCGATGTGCATGTATTCCAGCGCCAGCGCCACTCCGCGCGTCGGGCTGAATGCGGTGTCGCGGCTGTCGAACTCGGCGGATACCACCACGCCTGCATCCACCGGCGACGATTCAGGCATCAACTCGGAGCCGATATCCACCTTGACCTCGCGCCTGTCGTAAACGTAGCCAACGCGGGCCTGCGCGTATCGGCCGATGTTCGATCCCACATCGAAAGACGCCGCCGAATCTTCAAAGCGGTAGCGGGCCACGCGCTCGTCATTGCTGAAGAGATCCTCCACCGATCGTGAGTACATCACCTGAGGTTCGACGAAGAATCGATGTGCCACATCGAGCGGCTGGAACACGCTGGACTTCAGCAAGGTTTCGTTGCCGATCTGTAATTCGTTGCGCCATTCCGCGCCGAGCGGATTCATCCAGGTACGAACATGTCTGCCGTAGAGCGTGAACGTCAGATCGCCGTCCCGCGATGCGTAGGCGCCCAGATCCAGTTTCAGATAGTCGGGCCCCCAGATCTTTTCGTGTGGCAACCACGTCAGGATCGGCGATTCGCGCTCCCCATCGAGGCGATAACCCACGGAGTCGAAATCCTGCAGAGCCGACAGGCGTTGCGCTTCCTTGCTGATGACCGCAGTGTCGACTACATCGCCACTCTGCAACTGACTCTTGGACACCAGGTAGTCGGGATTGACGCGCTTCAATCCCTCGAAGCGCACACCGGCCAGCCGGGTTTCGATGTACTGCGACTGCGTGACCTGCGTACGCCACGCCGCATACTGCGCTTCGGGAACGGCGTAGCGTTCGAGTGCACCTGACATGCTGCGCGCCGCGGCCTCGCCGAGCGGAATCGTCTCGGGGATGCGTTCGAAATCGGCCGTCCCGATGGACCCCATCTCGACATCGATACGAATGTCGGCGGGTCGAAGGGATTGCAGCTGCAGCTCCTCGTTGGCAATGATCATGACGTCCATCGTGCGACTCAGCAGCTGCGTCGCGCTCCGCAACTGGAGCGGATCCGCCGGCGGTTCGACCAGGTTGACGACGATCACCACGTCCGCGCAAAGATCGCGCGCGACATCGATCGGAATATTCCGCACCAGCCCGCCATCCGACAGGACCTGCCTGTCCATGACGACCGGTGAGAACGCTCCGGGAATGGCCATGCTCGCGCGCATCGCAGTGGCGAGATCGCCCTGATCGAGTACGACCATTCTGCTGGAAACCATATCCGTCGCAACCGCACGGTAGGGAATGGGCAGTTTGTCGAAGTCCGTCTCCAACCGCGCATTGGCGACGTAGACACGCAGCAGATCCTCCACATTGCTCGTATTGATCAATCCTCCCGGGGCCGTGAGGCCTTGCGGTGTGACGCCCAATTCGAATTCATTGCTGTAGGTTACGCCCGCACGCTTCTGCTCGACGGGTTGCAGATCGCGACGACCCTGACTGCCGACGACCTTCCCCCAGTCGACGCCCACGAGAAATGCTTCGAGTTCCGCAGCCGGTATGCCCGACGCATAACCGCCGCCGATGAGCGCGCCCATGCTGGTGCCTGCGATGCAATCGATGGGAATGTGCAGCTCTTCCAGCACCTTCAGTACGCCGACGTGCGCGCCGCCTTTGGCGCCACCACCAGCGAGTACCAGGCCGACGCGCGGACGACTGCCGCCCTCTGCGGCTTCGGCATGGCAGACACCGAGTGCGAGCATCGACGCCGCGGTGCTCAACAGGACCACCCAGTTGAAATAACGAGGAGATTGCATTGCATTACCTCGCATGCTGCATGCACTCATTCAGAACCACGTGTACTGCCACGCGATACCGTAATTGGTGAAGTCGCCACCCACGCGCGTCGATGCACCGTCGCTCCACGTGAACTTGAGCGACTGCCGCTGACCGATCGGCAGCGCGAGCGTCGTCCCCACGCGCGAATTCGCCTGCAGATCGCCGCGCCGTTGCCCGCTCACCGTCGTGCGTCCGCCTTCGTAGTAAGTCGCATCAGCGGCGATCCACAGACGTGGACGGAAGGTGTAACTGACGTGGACCTGGAGCGCGGATATCGGGTCCTGTTCGCGCCTGGTGCCGTCGAAGAACTCGTCGTTGGCCGTGAACAGCCAGACACCGGCGGACGCTTCGAGAAACAACCGGCCGATCGGATGTGAGATGCCCAGTTCCGGCTTGAACGCCCACCGGTTGGAGCCGATGTTGATCAGCCTGGACGAATCGTATTCCCCAGTGGGTGCAATGATGGAAAGGCTGGCACCCAGCGTCGTATCGGGTTTACGCGCGGCAAACTCGGCCGGCGGAAGCGCCGGACCTCCGAGCAAGTTGATGCTCAGTTTGAATCTCGTGTCGGCCAGGCCCGATCGACTGATCGCGCGTCGATCCTCGCCGACATTGCCGGAGATATCGCCCCAGACGTAAGGCACTGCAAACAGCGCAGTCACACCACGACCGAACACACCGAAAGTGTGGCCGTACCCGAGGGCCGCATTGCTCAGACGCGCCTCGACATCACTGAAAGGCAGCGACGGATCGAACAAGACCCCGCCAGTGGACTGTCCATAGCCAGCGACGACAAAGTTGACGCCGGCAGGATTTGGCGAATAGGCGCGAGGCTCGAGTTCCTGCGCGCACGTGACGGCGTTGATCAGGATGGAGACGAGCAGCAGAACGGTCCGCACGCAGCTCACCGCTTTCGGATGTGAGAATCCGGCGTACCCGACCTGAGCCTGGTACGCCGGCAGCCGATCTCTTCGAAAACTTCGGGGCGCCGTCCCACTTCCATCCGCATGCCCTCCGGCGTGTAGCAACGGGAACCCGTCAAGATGGATCGCCTTTGCGCCTTCATACACACGCAGCTGGCCGATTCTTTTCGTCGCCGGCACAGGAACGTGTGCCGCAACGCCAGACTCAGCTTCTGCCGGCCATGCGCGGCTGCCTATCGATATTTCGCACCGCGCGGCCTTCGCAAGGCTTTCACCTTGCGGCCTTGTCATCGACTGCTCACGTTCGACACCGACACGCTCGTCGGAAACCTCTCCACCGCGAGGATGGTCTTGATCACGTCGCGCAGATGAACGCTTCACGCTCAGCACTGTGACGAGAATATACGTCGGCTTAAGGCGTAAGCCGGATAGAGGGCCAAGTGCAACGGGTTCACGATTCGCAGCGGCGATGGACAGTTCGGTGAGAAGCGGGTCTCCCGGAAGGAGTGACATCCGGAAGGGAACTCGATGAAAAAGAGTGTCGGGAGTCGATGCTACGACGTGCGGTCCAGTTAACGCTGGTGTCCCCTCTGCGTGATTCGCCTGTCGTCCGAATGACCTAGCGGTCTGATCTACAGCGCGCTGCGCCATCGCCGCAAACTTCCCGCAGCTCCGGGGTCACCGGAGCTGCGACTCACCGATGTCCTCCACCTCGCGAGCCGAGTCGCCCATGCCTTCACGTCACGCCGGGTTCGCTGCAGTCACGGTGGTCTCCGAGAAACTCGTCAACCAGGTGCTCGAGACGTATGTGAATACGTTCCTGACCGGAGTCAGGGTGCCACTGACCCAGATCGCCCAACTCACCGTCGGGGTGCCGCTCGATCTGACCCTCACCGCGACCGCGGTGCTGCTGTCAGCGCGAGCCGCCCTGGCGCGCAACACTGCCGGTCTGATCCCGATGATTTTTCGTTTCTACGCAAAGGCGCGACTGGACGCTGTGCCATCAGGCGGTGGCCCATCCCTTTCAAGCTTTGCCCCGGAGATCATCGTGGAGGCAGACCTCGCGGCGGCGCTGCTGCCGATGGTGCAGGGCACACAGCTGCAGTTCGGCGTCAACATGGCCGGATCTCACCTCGGGAGCATCCACGCGCACATCATCGACCCCGACGGGATGCCCCCGGCGTACCAGTCCGAAGTTGTGAAGATATTGCAGGGACCTCAAGTGAGGTCCGCGGTTCAAGCGGCGCTCAATGCGATTCCGCCGCAGCAGCTGGCTACGACACCAGGGACGATTCCAGCTTCCTACAACTTCAAACAGATGAAGCCACTCCAACCGGGTGAGACATGGGTCGACGCGCACATCGCAACCGACCGGATCATCTACTGGCCGATGCAGGGGTCACTGGCGCTGGCCTGCGATGTGCCCGGCTTTACCCATGGCATACCCACCGACCTGACCGACTTCAGCGGCGGCGCGGACATCGCGGCTGCGACCAACCTCGACTTCATGCAGAGCTACTTCGCGAGCGCGGTTCTCCCCCAGATGCGCAACGCCTTTCTGCAGAACAACCTGCGCATCGACACGGTCGACTTCCTGCGCTTCTCCCACCGCGACTTTCCCAACGGTCCGGCCGACTATCTCGAGCTGGGGCTGAGCGCGTCGGTGTGGACACACGACTTCCTGCATTTCATCGTGGCCGGGACTACCAAGATCAGCTCTGTCGGGGTGACGATCCCGGCTGCGCCCTATCTCTATCGCAACCAGGAGGTCCGGCTGCACTTCGGCATGATCGACGTCGACTTGCCGGACTGGGTCAACACCGTGCTGTTCGGACTGTCGCTGCTGTTGCCTCCCGTCACACTGTTCTTGCCGACAATAGTCGGTGAGGTCCTGCATAACGCCTTGGTCGACGCTTCCAACGCGGCCAACGGGATGGGCTCCAGGCTGGGGGTCGACATCACGCAGGATCTCAAGCTTCCCGGCACGGCGGGTCCGACATACCGCTTCACACCGCAGCAACTCTGGCTGCAGTGCCAGGCGGGTGAACGCTCGGCCACGGTGAAGGCGTCGCTTGCGCCCGTCAGCCAGCCGCAGCTGATCGTGGCACTCGCCGACGCCAACGTCACCGTCGACCCACGCATCGACCGCCAGGAAGTACGCCGCGATAACGGACTTTCTGACTCAATTACCGCGCGGCTCGTGCTGCCGCCGGCCTTCGTTCAGCGCAAAGACCCGACGCTGCGGGTGAGGTACGAGACCGCTCTCAACGGCAAGGTTGTGCCAGCGTTCACTCGTGATCTGCGTTTGTTCGGTCTGCAGTTGAGCCAGGTACTCGGCCAACCCGGCCCGGACCCGCTGGTGCTGGTCATCGACACCAAGCAGATGGTCAGTCCGACGAAGACCGACCAGGAAGTCCGCATCAGCGTGCGGCTATACAGGTCGATGGGCGGGACCACCGAGGACTTCTACAACGGCTCGATCTACGTCGTCTCGGTCGATCCGCGCCCGGATGACGTGAAGCCCTACGTCCAGTGGGCACACAGGACCGCTTACTTCAACAACCACCGCAAGGTGCTGGTTGCGCGGCGTAGCAAGATCCACAAGGTGCCGGGCAAGGGCGGGTGTCGGTTCAGCAACCAGTATCTGTTGCCCAGCATGCGCTCGCCGTTCGTGTTCGTCAGCCTGCGCCGCTTCACCGGCCTGCCGTTCGACCTCATCGACATTGAGGCCAACCGCGACCAGGTCTGCCCGTACTGCTTCTTCGGCGGCCCCGACAAGCACCCCGGCACGTCAGTCACGGCGACTGTCGATCGAACCGGCGTCATCGGCAAGCTCGTCAATCCCTGAGCACGCACAAGTATTGAGCAAGAATTCATCCATAGACGACGAGCGCCCATCATTCGATTCTATGTTCGCAATCGAACGGATGCCGCTGCCTGGAGCGATCAGAATCGCAATCGTTCCCAAGGCGCAAGCAAGGAGAGTGCGCCGAACTGCCGCAGCGTGTCTTTCTCCGAGGATCCGACATGGCTAGAGCTCCGTTCATCGGGGTGCTCGTACCGTTGCTGGTCGCCCTTCAGCTCACGCCCGTTGGCAAACTTTGGGCTCAGGTGCCGAGCATCGTCGGACACCCGCACCTGACCGAGGTGGCCTGCGTAGACGTGCCGCCCGGTGAGAAGCGACCAGAGTTTGGCTGCTTTAACATCGCCGCAGTAACCGGCCTGCATTTCAGTCAACCATTCGTCTTCTGGCATTTGCGCGCGTTTCCAAGCAGGAACGCTGCGGAGGCGGCCAGGAGTGCGACCGGAATTGTGGTCGAGGAAGACGGGCGAACGTGGCTCTCTGAATTCGGGCCCCGAAACCCTGCTCCGCAGGGAGGTGAAGCTATCGCCGTCGTCGGACCACTGCAGCTTCCCGCAGCAAAGAACTACGCTGCGGTTCTCTCTTACGCTGTCATGCGGCCCGGCGACAATTCGAGGGTGCATACGCACCCGGGTCCGGAAGGCTGGTACGTGCTGGCGGGAGAGCAGTGCCTGGAGACTCCAGCTGGCGCCAATAAGGCTCGGGCCGGAGGAACCATGACCGTGGGACCGAATACTCCGATGGAGCTAAATGTCACTGGCACGACGCTCCGACGCGCGTTCGCCCTGGTCATCCACGATTCGGCTCAACAGAGGGGAATACCCTCTGACTGGAAACCGTCCGGAGCCTGTAGTCAGTAACGACCTCGGTCGCTATCGGGCCTTGGGCCGTATGACCCGGCATTGCAGTCTACGCAACTGCGCCCAAAGACTACGCCCTGATCAGAGAGGCGACGAAGGCCACGAGCGCCATTCACTCTCGTCTTCTTATTCGAGTGTCAGCGCATGAATTGCAGTGGATGCCCGTCGCTTTGGGTCGGAAGCCGGCGTCGATGAATGCCTGCACCGGTCAGAAACGGGGAATCCGGATTGAGAAATAAATCCGTCCCCTTTGCGAAATACCGTGGATCCCCCGAACCGGATCGCCGTCTGAACACGCATACACCGCATGACCGTCGTGGAACCCGGGTGCGAGCGTGGGATAACAGCGAAGCCCATCTTTAGTGAGTCGCATCGACTGCCGTTCGCGAGGCAGTACCGGCGGGCAAGACAGATACCCTCGGAACTCCCGGACGCGCAGCGGCTGGGTTCACTGGTGGGACAGGAGGGAGGCATGAGCATCCGTGACTTTTCGCGCCGGGAATTCTTGCGTCATGCCGGAGATTCAGTCGGCATCGCCTGGCTCACTCTCAACTGGTCGCAGGTCACGGCCGCCGTGCATGAGGCGCACGAGGGCGTGAAGTCTCCCGCGACTTTCGCGTTCAATTTTTTTACGCCGGCCCAGGCGGCCGACGTGGAGGCCATCGCGGCGCAGATCATTCCGAGCGACGACACGCCGGGAGCGCGCGAAGCCGGCGTCGTCTATTTCATCGATCGTGCTCTCGCGACTTTCTTTGCGCGGCTCGCGACTCCATTCAAATCAGGCCTGCAGGAGTTTCAGCACGCGTGCAGCTCCCGTTATCCAGACAGCTCCGATTTTGCCTCGCTGACATCCGCACAGCAGATCGAATTTCTTCAAGAAGTCGATCACACGCCGTTCTTTGGCAGCCTGCATACGCTGACGCTTTTCGGAATGTTCTCGATGCCGGCCTACGGCGGCAACCGTGATGGCATCGGCTGGAAGCTCCTCGGCTTCGAGGACATGCACGCGTTCCAGCCTCCCTTCGGCAACTACGATCGCGACTACGCCGGGTTCGTCATCGATCCGCCCGGAGCCAAAGCATGACCGCGAAAAAGTACCGCGACAGCGAGCTGATCGATTTCGCCATCGTCGGATCCGGAGCGGCGGGCGGAGTCATCGCACGCGAACTGGCGCAAGCCGGACTCGATGTGGTGCTGTTCGAGCAGGGATCGCGCCTGAGTCCCGCGGATTTCGAACACGACGAATTGAAATACTGGTTCCTGGGCGGCATCACCAACGATGCGGAGAAGAACCCGCAGACGTTCCGCACTGCGCCAACGCATCGCGCCGAGCCACAACCGCTGAAGCCGCCGCTTTGGTACGGCCGCACCGTCGGCGGAAGCACCGTTCATTACACGGCCAACTACTGGCGCTTTCACGAGATCGATTTCATCGAGCGCAGTGTGCTCGGGGCAATTCCGGGCACCGGCTTCGACGACTGGCCGATCACTTACGCGGATCTCGAGCCCTACTACACCAAGGTCGATTGGGAGATCGGCGTTTCCGGTCTCGCAGGCGCCAGCCCCTTCGATCCGCCACGAACCCGGCCGTATCCGATGCCGCCGTTACCCGTGAAGTCCTCCGGCGTGTTGTTCGAACGTGGCGCCCGCAAGCTGGGATTGCATCCGTTTCCCGCACCGATGTGCATCAACTCGCAGCCTTATAACGACCGCGCGGCGTGCGTGCACTGCGGGTTCTGCCATGGCTTCGCTTGTGAAGCACTGGCCAAAGCATCCACCCTGACGACCGTCATTCCACAAGCCGAAGCCACCGGTCATTGCGAAGTACGCCCGCAGAGTTACGTGATGCGCATCGAGACTGACAAGCGTGGGCGCACCACAGGCGTTGCCTATTTCGATCACACAGGACGCGAACGATTCCAGAAATCGCGCGCAGTCGTCGTGTGTGCCAATGGCGCTGAGACGCCGCGACTGCTCCTCCTGTCGGCGAACGCGAAGTTCCCGCAAGGACTGGGAAATTCCAGCGGCGCGGTCGGCAAGTACCTCATGTTCAACTATGCATCGCGCGCGCTCGGCGTATTCGAGCACGAGTTGAACGAGTACAAGAGCGTACAGGTCACGCGGATCCTGCACGACTTCTACGCTTCCGATCCGAAGCGCGGCCAATATGGCGGCGGCGGCCTCGATGCACGCATCGGTCCGCAACCCATGGTGTGGGCACAGCGCACTGCCACCGAAGGTCCAGCCTGGGGTAGCGCCTACAAGGCAAGGCTCCGGGAGTTCCCGCGCAGCATGCAGGTGGCCTGTCACGGCACCTCGTTGCCCCTGGAGTCGAACAACGTGACACTCGATCCCGAACTCAAGGACGCGTGGGGAATGCCGGCGATCCGCACGACCTACAAGGATCACCCCGACGATCTGGCCAATGCCCGGTTTTTGCAGGACCGCGGCGCGGAGATTCTCGAGGCTGCCGGAGCGCAACGAGTCACGAAATCGCCAGTAACGGAGCAACGCTTCTCCATGCACCTGCTCGGCACGTGCCGCATGGGAAACGCTCCGGCGAAGTCCGTGGTCGACAAGTACCACCGCAGCCATGATGTCCCCAATCTGTTCATCTGCGACGGCAGCAGCCTCGTCACTTCCGGACGCGGGCAACCCACCATGACGATCCAGGCGCTCGCCTTCCGCGCCGGCGAACACATCGCACGGTTCGCGAAGAGCGGGGAGATTTGAAGAGCCTCTGATTTATTACCCGTTCGCACTGAGCATCTATGGTTCGATGCAAGCGAGGATGCGCGCTGCCTTCACCTGTGGGGTCTGGCTTTAGCCGGACGTTACGGCCGCCCCGCTGACGTCCGACTAAAGTCGGACCCACAAGAACAAGCGCGCTGCGATTTCTCCGTTCGCTGGAGCCATGCTCACTTTTCTCTGCTCCTTTCCTCCAGTTCGACGAATCCGATCGAGCGCTTTGTCGGCTCCGGCGGATTCATCAAGTTGCGAATCGTCTTGAGAATACCGGTGATGGCCTGGTCCTGAGTCGTGAGCTTGTGAGCGATCCGCACTTCCAGCTCATCAAGCCGCTGCGCAAGTTTCTTGTTCGACGTCAACAGTTCGCGCAACTGCACAAATGCGCGGACAACGTACACGCTCATTTCGACCGCCCGACTGGAATTCAGGATCATCGCCGCCATGATGGCGCCATGCTCAGTAAAAGCATGCGGCACATACTTCCGGTGCTGGCCACGACCTGTCTTTAAGGTCGCAAATTGCGACCTTAAAGCCTCATGCTCTATTTCGGTCAGCTGAAACATGAAATCGGCTGGGAAACGACCCAAATTACGCTTCACCTGCTCGTTGAAACGCTTGGTCGTCACGCCGTAGAGGGCCGCCAGTTCGCTGTCGAGCAGTACTCGTTGCCCAGAATCTTCAGAACCGCATCGCTGTGCGAACGCGCATACCCATGGCACGGTCGCCGGGAAACCCGCGGGCCGGTAGTGGAATTACAGCGAAGCGCCAGCGCGATCGCCTTCCCAAGTGTTGCTGGCCTCCATTAGCCACGTTCGACTCCGAGCTTCCTCCACCGCCCGCTGCAGAAACTCCGCAATCTCCTTCCTATCCGGTAACTGCATCTGGTACCGCGACACGAACAGCTTGTTGGACATATCTGCAAGCGCAAACTCGACCAGTTCATGATTCTTCTGGGTACAAAGCTATTGTTCCGATTGGCGGCGCCAGTTGCCGGGTGATGTACCGAACTGTCGTTTGAACGCGCGACTGAACGCAGCTTCGGACTCATAGCCAACTGCGAGCGCGACTTGCACCACGCTGCCACGCCCTGTGCGCAACCGTTCTTCTGCAATGTGCATTCGCCAGAGAGTCAGGTAGTGAATCGGCGGCTGGCCGACCAGTGAAGCAAAGCGCTCCGCAAACACCGAGCGTGACATGCCCACTTCGACCGCCAGGGCTTCCGCAGTCCAGGCTTCGGCGGGACGTGCGTGGAGTAACGCCAATGCCCGTCCGATTTGCGGATCATGTAGCCCCGCGAGCCATCCTTGTCGTTCCGCCGGGAGGCTCGCGACATACCTGCTCACCGCTTCAACGAACAGCAACTCGGACAACTTCGCGATCACGGTGGTCGAGCCCATGCGCCCCGCCGCAATCTCGCTCGCAGCGAAACGGAACGAACTCTCGATCCTGGCGCCCGAAGCTGTTGCGCGCACGTCCAGCTTCAACACGGGCGGCAACGCAGAAAGCAACGGGCTGAAGGACACCTCCGAGCCAAGAAAGCCGCACAGTAGTTGCGTCGACTCGCCGCCGCCGCCGTACTTGATTCGTGAAATCCCACCGGCCTGCGGCTGAACGACCTTGTGTGCGGGCATCGGTTCGATGGTCAGATCGCTGCCGAACACATGCGCGTCATTGTGCGGGAGAAGAACAAGCTCCCCAGCACGCAAGTCAATCGTTTCGCCGTCGCCGACACGCAGCTGCATGCGCCCCTCGGCGAGGAAGTGCGACGCAATGACGTGCCGTGGAGTTACCAGAAATGGCTTGCAATGAGCCGCGGAAATCTTTCCCTCGATGCACCAGGGCGCAGTGAGCTCTGCTTCGAGGAAGACTCCCCCGGTCAGCCGAATCACGCGCAACACATCTGAGAAAGCGTCCAGCACGGGGCCCGCCTGCCAGAGCCTGGAGCATGAACTCCAGAGCACCGGTCATTCACCGTCTGAAGGTCCGATCCTAGATTAGCACCCGCAGAAGCTTCCATCCCAGCTGCAGAGGAACCTCACGATGAATACCGTTGCTGTCACGTTTCACCCGGAATCGAGCAGAGCTGCCCGGTACGCTCGAATCGTCAAGTCATCGAAGAAGACCGATTGGCAGATCGATCGCGACTTGCTGCAAGGCCGGACCTTCGAATTCTCGCGCAAGTTCCTGCCTGACGCGTTGTCGCGGGTCGATCGTCTGTCCTTTCTGGCGCCGGATGAAACGCGTCTGCTCAGTCAGATCCAGGGCCGGACGTATGCGTACCTCTTCGGTCTCGTCGAGCGATTCATCAGTGTCAAGATGCTCGAGCAAGGACGAGCCCATGCCTTCGATGATCAGATCGCGCTCGAAGCACTCGTGCGCTTCTCCGGCGAAGAGATCAAGCATCAGGAGCTCTTCCGTCGCATGGAGGCGATGATCGATTCGCAACTGCCGGCGGGCTATCGTCAGGTTGCCGATCCGAACGACGTCGCGCGTGCCGTGCTTGCGGCCAGTACCTGGTCCGTCCTGGCACTGACCTGTCATATCGAGCTGTTTGTGCAGGCGCACTACGCCGAGAGCATCGGCCCGCATGAGGACCTCTGTCCGTTATTCAAAGATGTCTTCAAATTCCACTGGCGGGATGAGAGCCGGCATGTCGTGCTCGATGAGCTCGAGTGGAAGGATGAGCATGCGAGACTCTCCGCGCACGAACGTGACCAGGCCGTCGACGATCTCATTGCGCTCGTGGCGGCCGTCGATGGGATTCTGCAGTCGCAGTCGCAGTCCGACACGGACTACTTCATTCGTTGCGTCTCGCGATCTTTCAGTGTCGAGGAGACGGCGAAGATCGAAGCCTCTGTCCTGAGCGCCTACCGCTGGCAGTACATCATCTCCGGCGTGCAGCATCCGCACTTCGGCCGGCTGCTGAGCAGCATGACGACTTCTGCGCAGATGTCGCGGATCGAGTCGGCGCTGGTGCCGATCATGACTGGCTGATTGCTCGTGAGAGCGACTCGATGCGGAGGCGGCCATGACAGTGCCCATGTGGACCTTGCTGGGATTCGCCACCTGGACCTTGCTCCTGCTGATATCGACCGTCGGCGTGTATCGGTGGATCAGGATCCTGGTTCTCAAGAATCCGATCGCATCGTTCCGGAGCGATCAGCCCGAAGGGGAGGATTGGTATCGGCGCGGGACGCGAGCCCACGCGAACTGCGTCGAAAACCTGCCGGTGTTTGGCGCCATTGTGTTCGTGTTGACGACGATTGGCGTCACTGGTCCTGCCGTGGACTCGCTGTGCATCGCCGTGCTGATCGCTCGTATCTGCCAATCTCTGGTGCACGTGTCTCACGTGCAGACAGATACGTTCGTCGCGGTCCGGTTCTCATTCTTCAGCGTTCAGTTGATCTGTTTCCTGGCGCTCATCGTCATGGCCGCCTGTCATCACTGAGGGCCTTTGGTGCCGAGTGCACCGAATACCTACTAACGCGCATACCCATGGCACGGCCGCCATAAGTTTCGGGCGCGGTAGGGGAATCAGATCTTTGCACTCAGTGCCGGGTACTCAGTGCAGTCACCCAAAAGCGCATCACCGATGTGAATCGCACGAAACCGGAGAAAACGCAATGTTGCCGATCGAGGATGCTCATGGCATGACGCTGAACTTGGCACCGACGAACAGAGCGGCTTGAATACCGCCCTCGTCGTCTCGCCATCCCACGCTGATTCCACTGGTGAAAGAACCGCCAGCGTCGGCCCAGAGATAGACGGGCACGTTCACGCCCAACACATCACTTCTCGTATCGAAGCTCACGCGAGGAGCGATGCCCCAGATGCCGAAGTTGCCTCTACCCTCGAGCGAGAAAACGGAAGTCGATGTGGCTTTGGGCGGCGCGTCCGCTCCGGTGATACACGTTGCGACTCCAGATGGGACGAATGGGCAGTAAGTCTTAGTCTCGCCCGCCTTGTAAGTCTGCTGATAGCGGTATTGGCCCAGAAGCAAAACGCCCATGACGCGCCGTCCGTAGTACGCCGAAGCACCCCACGGGTTCTCGCTTTCCTTCACCTTGCTGAGCGAGTCGACAGTGAGATATTCATAGTCCTTCGTCCCTGCAGAGACCTCAAACCCGTACGCGTGATGCAACCCGCCAGGTTCGGTGCCGGCTTTTGCCTGTTCGTATTCGGCCTTTTCCCCTGCTGACAAATACTTCTCTACGGCTGAATCGCACATACCTCCAGTGGCATTCGGCTCTGCTTCCCTTCTCCGGCGAGCCGCGAGTGAGCACAGCTCACTGACTCTGGCACTACTCGTCAAATCTGCGCTGAGGTGACTCCATTTCAGGGCAGCGGTGAAGGCATCCGCTAGTCCGTCAAGGGTAGCCAGCTTGCTGCTTGTCTCATCGGTCAACGGGGCGTTGAGAGTCAACGTGAATACATCGAATGTTCCGGTCGTGCCAGAGCCCGAGCTGATCTTCGTTCCGATCGTGGCGATGGCCGTCTTTGCTTCGGTGCCGGCAACGATGGCGACCAGCTCTTTGCCATCCTCTATCGGGCCGGTTGCTGGACCGTTCGATGCTGTGGGTTCGCCCCCGTGCGCCGCCAGAGAGACAAGACAAATGCCCAGCACGCAGTGTCCGGCACAATGAGAATAGTTCATGTTGGTCACTCCCTGACCCAGAAGTAGGCATAGTCGACGCCTACATCACGAGATTTCTTTTTTGGAACCTTCACCTCGAACTCTAAGAGCTTGCGGCCACTATCTTTCACGGTGAATTTGGCCGACTCGTTTGTGTCGCCGACGACATGTCCTGTGATCAGGTACTCGGTGTCGCGGATCTTCAGCTTCCGCGACCCAGAGCCGTTACGGAGTTTCACAAACTGCTTCTCGACAACGATCCAATAGGCGTCTGTGTTGCCCGCTACCTCGAAATCGATCCGTTTCGTCGCCATTTAGAATTCTCCTTTGTGATAGCGAACGACCTGAACAGTCTGTCTCCAAAGCCCTATCCATCTCAGAGACGTCGACACTCATTTGGATGAGGAAGGCATGCGCTCTTCGGTGCCAGGCACCGAAGAGTCGACCCTGCGGCGGACGGTTGTAACGTACCGCGCCATGCGTCTGCTTCTTGTCTAAGGCGGAAGTCGGCATGCCAGGATGCTCGAGCCGCCCTTAACTTAAGTCTGATTCAACCGAGTTGATCCCCAGCTGATCCGGGCGGCGCCCAACGTCCATACACGCAACTCCCGCCATCAGTTTCTCAATTCGAGAGTGAACAACGACCCCATCGAACGGGCAGACGGAAACGCTAAGTATGAGCCGACAGTGTCGCGCCAAGGCGCTTGTGAAGCTCGACGCCTGACGCGCTCAAGTCATCCACGCGTGATTCATGTCACAACATGATGTCACCGTTGCTCTTACAACCGTCGATTGAGTCTCAGTGTGAACGAGAGCCCGCGAGTCGATCTCCGCTTGTGTGATGGATGTCCAAGGGTTACGTGAAATCGCGACTCTAGGATCTCATTCATGAACCGACTATATTTTGGCGATAACTTAGATGTTCTGCGGGGGAAAGGGATCAAAGACGAGTCCGTCGACCTGATCTATCTCGATCCACCGTTCAACTCGAATAGCACTTACAACATACTTTTCAAGACGCCGAAGGGGCAACGATCAGCAGCACAGGTAACAGCTTTCGAAGACACCTGGCGCTGGGGACCGGAGGCGGAGATCGAGTTCAACGAGCTGTTACGCGGCCCAAGCACCAGTGCATCCGAGCTCCTGCAATCACTCCGCTCTCTACTCGGCGAAAGTGACATGATGGCTTATCTAACAATGATGGCCAGTCGCCTTGTGGAACTTCGGCGAGTCCTGAAGCCGCAAGGAACTCTCTATCTACATTGCGACCCTACTGCGTCTCACTATCTCAAAATACTGCTGGATGGGATCTTTGGTTTTGGGAACTTTCGGAATGAAATCTCTTGGCGACGCTCGCAGCCAAAAAGCCACACCAAGATAAATTTCCCAAACTGTCGCGACGTCATCCTCCGCTACTCGAAATCCGAAAAGGCAAAGTTCTTTAAGGTCTACGGCGAACACGATCCGGAATACATCGAAAAGTTCTACCGGTATTCGGATAGCAAGGGGCGATATCGGCATGGCGACTTAACGAATCCAAACAAGGACCGGCCGAACCTTACTTACGAATTTCTTGGAGTAACTCGAGTCTGGCGCTGGACGAAGGAGCGCATGAAGAAGGCGCACGCCGACGGACTTATCTATCAGTCACGCCCAGGAGCCGTCCCGCAGTTCAAGCGCTATTTGAATCAACTGCAGGGACAACCCATATCAGATGACTGGGATGATATCGAACACTTGCATGGCGCGAATTCGGAAGTCTTGGGCTATCCCACTCAGAAACCACTCGCGCTTCTAGAACGGATAATCCGCGCAAGCAGCTCTGAAGGAGACGTCGTCCTTGACCCGTTCTGCGGTTGCGGTACTGCCGTTCATGCCGCGCAGAAATTGAACCGTGAATGGATAGGAATAGATGTCACACACCTGGCCATTGCCTTAATTGAGAAGCGAATTAGGGACGGATTTCCACGGGCCAGATTCAGTGTGTACGGAACGCCTGCTGACATTGATGGCGCAGCTGATCTTTCCGCGCGTGATAAGTATGAATTTCAGTACTGGGCCTGTTCCCTTGTCAACGCACAGCCCTACGCAGATCGAAAAAAGGGAGCTGACGGTGGCATTGACGGACTAATCTACTTCCAAGATGACGGGTCCACGGCAAAAAAGATCATCGTCTCCGTGAAAGGCGGTCGCAATATATCGGTCCAGATGATCCGTGACCTCAGAGGCGTTCTCGAGCGGGAAAAGGCCTCGATGGCACTCTTTGTCACGCTTGCCGATCCGACCAGACCAATGAAGGACGAGGCACTGAAGGCTGGCTACTATACTTCCCCTAGTGGCACTAATTTCCAGCGCATACAGATACTCACAATCGAAGGGCTATTGGCAACGCGAGAGACACCGAAGTATCCGGATCTCGCGTCGGGTGGACACACCTTCCGACGCACACACATCGACCACGGCGTTACTTCGCAAGCCGACCTATTCAGTTCGCCTCCACAGAACTTGCGCGTACTGTCCAAGTCGTTAGTGGGCACCAAGCGGAAGGCGCCGATTCGGGTGACCGAGCCGCGAACGCAAACAAAGAAAGCAAGACCGGCGAAGATCTGAAGCCGCCGCAAGCCTTCCGTGCCGCGGATTCGCCGATTTGATTCGAACGGGAAGTGAAAGTACTGTGCTTTTTCTACGTTAACTCAGCTCCAATGAGTGAGCACGTGGCTGACGCGGATCCGCGAATTCGCGGCCCGGCACCGAGAGGCCACTTCGGATTTCCCGCACCCACTTTGCAAAGAGACGATGTATCGTTGGTGTACTCGGCAAAGGATTTTCGCCGCCGATGCATCAATCGAGACGGACGTCGTGAACGTGCTGGATATTGCACAGGGATTCATTGAGCGCAGCACAGACGCCTCCAGCATGGATGCGCTGATCACATCGTTCGAGCAGGCTCTTGCACGGCTCGGCTTCCGCTATTTCGCATGCGGCTGCCACGTCGATCCGCTCCATCCGCGAAAACCCTTGATGGCACTCAACTATCCGCACGACTGGGTGGAGATGTACAGCGAGCGTCAGCTGCACCGCATCGACCCGGTGTTCATCCACGCCGACAGCATGTTCCGTCCCTTCCACTGGGGCGATGCTCAGTTCCTCTCTGGCACGACCCCTGAACAGCGAGCCATGCTCGAAGAAGCCGCTCAGCACGGTATTGCGCGCGGCTTCACGATACCTATCCACCCCTCACTGGGCTCGACGTTGGGCGGCTCTTGCTCGCTCATTCCCGATTCACCAAACCTTCATTCTCACTGCTACCTCGCAGCACAGGCGATGGCGGCACATTTCTTCGATGCGGCCGCCAGGTCCCTCAGTGCTCTGACGATTCTCGGCTCGAATATGCGACTCACAACTCGCGAACGCCAATGCGTCATCTGGATGGGCCGCGGTAAGACTGAAGAGGAGACCGCCGCGCTGCTAGGGCTGAGCGCATTCACTGTTCACAACTACATTGCCAATGCCAAGAGGCGTCTGCGCGTGAGCTCCTCCCGTCAGGTGACCCTTCATGCCATCGCCACAGGGCAGATCTCCCTGTCCGAGATGATCGAGTTCTGAAGCAGATCTAGTCGCGGCTTGGCCGCTTCTAGATCGGATTCGATCCATCGCTTCCAACGGAACCGACCCGCTGGATTCACACATCATCGAGAACATTGCAAGCTTCCGCACGCCACCGCGGATGGCATCCATCAACTGCCTGAAGGAGATGTGTCATGAACGACGAACTGGAACTGGTCGATCTGGGTGATGCGACTGTGGAAACGAAGGCCAAGGGCATCATTGTGTTTGACAACGCGGGCGAGCCCGAACTTCGCCCCCTCGACGGCTGATCTGTCGCATGCGTGAACGGGGCGGGTGCGCAGCAGCGTACCCGCCCTACTGTTAGCCACGATTGGTGAGGGATAAAGCGCGTGATCTATCAACTACCCGCTCATGTCCGGATGTGTCATACGGCACGTGGCCCGGTATTCCTCGACCTTAAGCACAACCGGTACTTCGGTCTCGCACTCGCTGGCGACACGCCACTCCGGAAAATTCTCAACGAAACCACGGAAGAAGAAGAGCCTGCGCCGCCTCTCATTCACCAGCTGGTGAGAACCGGCCTGATCGAACCTCGCACAGATCCTTGTTCCCACTGCGCTGCACCCGCATTTCATCCCGCCACAATCAGCTTCCTGCAGCTGATTACCCCGGACACATTTGATGGCGCGAGTGCGCTGCGTTTCATCCATGCCTATTTGTGGGCGCGCCACGCCATGCATCGACGCTTGTGGGATGTGATGAAAGATCTCGAGCAGCGGCGACAGCGCTGCGACACACCGACCACCGCCGCCCACGTCGCCATGCTGAGTAAGGGCTTTCATCGGCTGCGCCCTTATACCTTTACCGCTCGCAACCAGTGCCTGCTTCACGCACTTGCTTTGTTGCACTACCTCGCTTCATCTCGAATTGCTGCCACTTGGATGATCGGAGTTCACACACAACCGTGGGGCGCCCATAGTTGGGTTCAGTGGCAGGACATGGTGTTGGACGCCACGCCAGAGCAGGCCTTGCGCTATACACCGATCCTGATTGCATAGCATGCTGCGTTATCTCGCCCTGTTTGCCGATCCACAGAGCGCGCCTCAGTACCAGGCCATGCATACGATCGGGAAACGACTCGCCAATTCCCAGTGGTATCCGCTGCACCGAACGAACGCGGTGCACGTGTGGAGCACCGAACCCGCGGATCCCGGGATCCGGGGAATTCTGGATCGGCAAGGCGTGGTGATAGGGTCGATCTTCCCCCGTCATCGCGATCCGCTGGATGCGACGGCCGTCGATCGACTCGCGATCGATGGACCCATGGCGCGACGCATCGCCATCACGCACGGAGCCGATTTGATCAGCGAGTGCTGGGGCGACTACGTTGCAATCCTGCACGACTTGGCTACGTCGTCCACCCGGATCATCAAAGATCCGGGTGGTGCGCTCCCCTGTAACCTCACGTCGCTCGGTGATCTGCTCGTCGCCTTCTCTTCCGTCGACGACATCCGCATGCTGGACGTCCCGCGGTTCACGGCTCGGCAGTCCTTCCTTACTGCACGCACGCTCCTCGGTAATGCATACATGCTCGATCCACCGCTGCACGAGGTCACCCCGGTACTGCGCGGTCAGTGGATCGAGATTTGTCACCGCGCCGGCGCGCGAATTGCCGCCCGCGGATTCGCTTGGTATCCCCAAACTTTCACAACCCGCGATGCACTGATCGAATCGCCTACACAGGCCAGTAAATGTCTCGAAGCAACGATTCGAAGCTGCACCGCGACGTGGATGCGGCAGTACACCCAGCCGCTACTTCGGCTCTCCGGTGGACTGGATTCCAGCATCATCGCCGCATGCATGTCTGATGCCGCAGGGGCCGAGCGACCGCACAGCTACACGTACTACGATCCCACAGCGGTACGAGACGAGCGTCCCTGGGCCTTGCGGGTCACGGAGCATCTCCACCTCCGTCACCAGTGCCGGCCGATGGATCCAGTACACGTGGATCTGCGACAACTCGACCAATTACATCCGCAGATCGATCCGAGTCCTCTGCTGAGTTACCTGCAACGCGCACCGCTCGAGCGCGCGCTGTCGCACGAACTCGGCTCAACCGCGCTCATGACCGGACTCGGCGGTGACTCCCTGTTCGGCGGCGATGCGGTCGCCTACGCCCCCAGCGAATGGCTGCGCTATCACCCGCCATCGCTGCAGCTGCTGTCGCTCGCCGCACAGGTTGCTCGCTTCACGCAGCTGTCAGCCTGGACCATCATGATGCGCGCGCTGCGCCGGTCGGTGTTCGGCACTTCGCGCCGCGACAATCGCAACGCGATGCGCCTACCCGCAACGCTCCTGCACCCGCAGCTGCGCCTTCAACCTGTCGATGAGGATCACTATCCGCATCCCTGGTTCGCGACAGAGCCGCGCATCCGCTGGCCTATCGTGCGTCGCCTGGGGGAGCTGCTGTTTCCTCCCCACTACTACTGGTCCGATGCACCGGCCGCGGCGTTCTCGCCTGTCATCGTCTCACCCCTGTATTCGCAGCCCGTCGTGGAACTCTGCCTGCGCATTCCGATGCATCTTCACTTCCTGAACGGGGTCGAGCGCGGCTTGGCGCGCGCCGCTTTCGCCGCCCGCCTCCCGCCCGACATCATCGGCCGTACCTGGAAGGATCGTGCGCCGGGTTATGCCGAGCAGATCCTGAGCCGCAACCTGCCGTACCTGCGCGAAAGGTTGCTGGAAGGTACGCTGGCTCGATCGCAGGTGCTCGACCGTGCCGTCGTCGAACGCACACTGCAACCGGTGCCTTCTCGAAGCACCACGCTTCCCGGTGAATTACTGAACCTGTTGGAACTGGAGCTTTGGGCACAGCACTGGAGATAAAGTAAAAACTGCTCGCGGCACAGGCATCGCAGTGCCATAGGATGGCCGCGAGCAGTTGCTAAAGCAGTACGCCTGGTAGCGACGCATCTGACCCAACATCGCGCAGATGTAGTTCTCGCAACTTCTCCCATTGCGCATACTGCGACTGCTTGGCCGTATCCGGATCGCGCTCCCCCTTCAACCAGAAGCACCACCAGTCGAGCGCCCGCCCCTGCAGCGCGCGCAATTGCCGTGGGTTCTGAAGTCCATGACTGCCGTGCTCGACATCGGGAATAAAGTAGTACTCCACAGGCTTGTGGAGATAACGCAGACGACTGAACAACTCCCATCCGTTCAGCGGCAGCCCGGCCGATGAACGAGTCATGAGTAGTGGGGTATGAATGCGCTCTGGATTCATGGCAGGTGAATACTCCAACCATCGCTTCAATCCCTCGCCGAACGGTGGAGCACCAATCATTTGCTCCCCGGCACCAAAGTCCCAGTTGGACAGACCGGCCTGGAAGTAGCTGCCGTCCTTGTTATCGTCGGTCAGCGCTGCGGCGTAAGGGAACCGCCCTCGGGTGAGCGCAAACGTTGTGAACCACCCTGAGGCCGAGAACCCCATGATGCCCACGCGACCGCGATCGACCAGGCCGTTAGCAACGAGCTTCTCGATCTGAGACTCAAGCTCATCCAACATGGACGACACCGCTTCGACGGACTCAGCCCGGGAAGGACCATGCAGCACGAACACATCGCGCGATGCCAACGCTTGAGCAATGTATGCGGAGCGACCCGGACCTAGACTGGGGCCCTTGTGTCCATACAGCGAGAACTGATCGCGCGGAGTGAATGCATAGGTCTGTACCACCAGCGGATAGCGATGCCCTGGCTGGTAGTTGCGCGGGAAATATAGCCTGCCTTCCCACACCGTCCCATCCGGCCGCGCCTCGCTCAGCCATTCCACTCGTCCCAACTTCATCCGTTGCAACTGGGGATTAGGATCAAGAATCTCCCGCGCTTCGCCCGTGCGCCGATCCGTCGCCCACAACGTCGGCGGCGTATTCAGAGACTGCCGAATGCTGATAGTCACCGGCTGCGTCGGTGAGCGCGCCTCCTCATCCGTCGCTGTAGGTACTGACATCCAGTTTGTTGGCCCCCGCTGCCACCGCACGACCGTTCCATCCAGCAAGTGTGCGTCGATCTGCTGTGCGCCGGACCAAACCAGCGAGTGAACGGTCTCCGCAGCCGAGCCAGCGAGCGGCAATCGTTCGAAAGCTCCCGTCTCCGTATCGACTACAGCCGCAGCGCGCCCTGCCCGCGCATCCGCATCATCCGTGGCTACGGGCAGTGCGGTGGGTGCCACCGCGACCTGACGGCCATCGGCCGACCACGCAATGCGTGTGCGTCCCATCGCATCGACCGGAACATCCCACAGCACGCGAGCGCGAGCACTGGCCACATCCACCACAAAGAGCTTTTGCAACTGCCGTGCGTAGATCGATTCCGGATTGTTCGATCGCGACTTCCACATCGAGCGGAAGTGCTCCTGCGTGTACATCCCCCACTGCGGCGGGATGTCCGGGCCGCTCACACTGCGTGCGGCAACGAGGTGCCTCCCATCGGCAGAATAGACAGACTCCGCAAGCGGCAGGTATCTGCCCATCACGTCCCCGCCTCCGAACTGAATGACTCTTCGGCGGCGCGTACGCACATCCAGCAGGAATTGCTCGTGCATCATCCAGTCCCATGGCCCACGGATCCCGCCATTCAACAACTGGATGGCATCCGTGTCTTGCACCGTATATCCCGACAACTGGCGTCGCTCAACGACAGAGAAATCCCGGGCAATCGCAGCGGTGTAAAACAACGACCCGTCCGGCCCGGACAAGAAGCGAAAGACGGGAGTGGGATGATTCGTGAGCGCATATGTCCGGCGCCGCTGCACATCGACACCGAACACCTGCCGCACACCCTTAGCGTCCTCCCACAAAAAGGCGAGCGTCTGACCATCGATCCATATCAGTGGATTGTCACCCTGAGCCATCAGGCCATCACTACCGAAGCGCTTGGCATACCCGCCACCAAGCCCACTGGCGAACAGGCGCGCCACGGATCGTGGGTGGGCCGCACGTATCGATGACAGTGAGCCCACCCGGAGGTCCACCCAGACGCCATCGCGTTCCAAGTCGCCCGTGACCAGCATCACGGCATACTGCCGACCGTCGGGAGACACGAAGACGTTACTGCCCGCGGCGTCCGCCATCAGACGCGTAGTCGCGATTCCATCCTCAATGGACAATCCGGCGTCGGCCGCAAAGGCTGCCCCTGTCATCATGAGCATGTGAAACGCGCACCACACCCGTCGCGCTGGCCACCACCAGCGCTTTCCAATGCAACTGCGCATGGTTAAAACCGCTTCGAGAGGTTGATGTAGCCGAAGCGCTGCCGCAGATCGCCCTGCGACAAGTCGTAGCCCAGGGGATCGCCGATCCGGGCGAATGGCGGCTCTTCATCGAACAGGTTCGCCACGCCCAGCTGCAACGCAAAACCGTGCAGCCACGAACCGGCAACCTCATCCCGGAAGTCGAGACTCAACTGCGCGTCGATCAACCACTGGGCATCGACCTGATTCCCGGTACGCGCGCCCGTGAATGTCGCATCGTCGTACGAAGGAATGTAGCGAGCGGTCACCGAGCCACCCCAGACGCCGTTTTGCCAGCCAAGACCCGCCACGACGCGCCAGTCGAGGATGGTTCCATCCAGATTGCCGACATCGATCCGATCGACGGCAGGCGTCCCAGGAGCGCTGCCGGCCACGAACTCACTTACCCACGTCACCATCGCGCTGGGTTTGAAAGTGCCGAGGGCAGTGACCAACGACCAGCTGGCCTCCAGGTCGATCCCCGACGTGCTGAGCGTGCCGAAATTGATGCGCGAACTGTCCACGCTCACTAGCGCACCCGCCCATCCCGCCGCGACATCAGCGGTCGTGGGTGCCTGTCGTACGACGCGCTCGGGGAACAAAGCCTCGTTCGCCAGCACCAGTTGCTGCGAGAAAATGCGTACCCGCTCGTCCATTTGAATGTCCCAATAGGTCGCGCCGAATTCGAGCCCATCAACTCGCTCCGGAGACCACTTCACTCCCGCACTCCAGGAGCGGGCGGTCACCGGATCGAGATCCGGATTGCCGCCAGAGATTACGGTGATCACTGCGCTCTCTCCGCCCCGCTGCGCATCCACGATGCTCGATCCCGGAATACTGCGTCGGGGGCTGTAGAGCTCAAACAAAGAGGGCGCGCGGAAACTCGTGCCGTAAGTGGCACGCACAACCAGGCTGGCCGCCGGTATCCAGTTCAAAGTGACCTGAGGATTCACGGTGCTGCCAAAGTCGCTGTAGTCGTCCTGCCGTACGGCGACTGTCATCAACAGGAGCCTGGCTGCGGCGATTCCCATCGACGCGTCGATGAGCGGGATGCGCATCTCTGCGAAGCCAGCTTTGACCTCACGCTCGTGATCGACGAAGACGATGCTGTCGAACACGATCCCCTCGGTTCGATGCTCCGCACCAACGACCACGTCCACGGGGCCTGCCGGTAGCGCCCCCAAACTTCCCCGCAGGAATCCGGTCCATTGCCCAGCATCGGACTCGTAACGGCTCAGCACCGGTGTCGCGCGCAGCGAATCGAGTAGTGACTGCGATCCACCCGGCCCATCCATGAAGGGGTTCAGTGCCAACGCAGGATCTGTCGCGGCCAGCGCACCGGCGACCCGCTGCGGGTCTGCGGCATTCTCCGTCCACGAACTCGCGTCTTCCTGGCCGTCGAGATAGGACAGTTCCCAATCCCACGTACCCAGCGTGCCACGCAGACCACCAACCAGCCGCAGCGACTCGGACTCGACAATCTCGCGCTGCGGACCCAGACCGGTGATAAGAAAATTGACACTGACGTCAACATCGAAAGGATTGAAGGGGTGCGTGCCGGGAACAAGCACACCAGACAAAGCAGCCGGCGCCGATTGCTTGAGCTGCCGACGATCGACATAGAGCGCCTCGACGAACCCCTCGAGTGAGGACGTGATATTCACGTCCAGTGCCCCCATCCCACTCTTGCGTTCGCTCTCGGGTACTAATGACGTGTATCGCGCAAGGCTCTCAAGATTGCGCTGCCCAGCCGTTGCCACGAAATCCGCCGGGGTGAGGCCCATGCCCGTACTGTCGACCGGTACGGCGGCACGCGACGACGTCAGTCCCGGCAAATTGGCCGCCGTGCGCGACATGACATTGCCGGGATTGGCGTTTGCGGAACGGTAATCCACACCCTGGAAGCGCGTGTAGTCCTGATTGCGCCAGCGGTCACGCGCTTCACCTAGCAGCGGATCTCGATCGAACCAGTCCAGCACGAGACTCGCCTTGACCCGGTCCGACGATGCACCTCCAGCCAGCGATGCACGTCGCTCCGCTGCTCCCCCTGAGGCGGCGCCAAAACGCACATCAGCCTCGACGCGTTCGATCTCCCGTTTCAGGATGATATTCACCACGCCGCCAATCGCATCCGCACCGTAGACCGCGGAGGCTGCGTCCGGCAGCACCTCAATACGCTCAATTGCCGAGACAGGAATCGTATTGAGATCGAACGCGTTGAATGCCGCGTTGGAGGCTGTCACCGACGCCCTGCGTCCGTTGATCAGGACCAACGTGGTATCCGCCCCCAGCCCGCGTAACTCTATAAATTGCGCCCCGCCGAATCGAGACTCTTCCCCTCGTGTGTAGGGCTGCTGCGGCAGAAATTTGAGCAGATCTGCGACCGTTGAAGCCCCAAGCTGCTCAATGCGCGCTGCATCGAGTACTGTCGCTGGCGCAGCCACCGCCCTGCGCAAGCGCGAACCGGTGACAACAATCTCCTCAAGCTCCACCCGAGCGCTTTCGGTCGTGCTCACATCCGCCGCCATTCCCAATGGAATCTGCGTGGTACACAAACACACGCACACGACCCGCCATTTCATCGACGCAAGCGTAATCCTCGACATTGTCGATCCCCCTGTTGTGATGCTTGTGAGGGCGTTGGCTCCAATTTCTGCCACGCCCGATCCGACGAGAAACCTCTTCTCTACCGCCGCCGACCGTTGGACCGACGCTCACGCACCGGCTGAGCCAACGCCTTCAGCACCGGCCTCAGGTACGCCGCGTCCAATCGATCGGCAATCTCACGCAGCATGCTCAATACGGTGGCGGCAGCATCCGCATACTCCGGACCCTCCTTGATTCCGCGGTCATTCGCATGCAGCAACGCGACATGCAGGCAGCCGAGCACGGATTGGGCTCGCGCCAGGCGGTTGCGTTCAAACTGCAGAATTTCTTCGAGCGTGCGAGTTGACGTAAGACGACCGAGGACGGGTATCACCGCCCTGCCCCCCTCTCCTTCGGGGGCGCTGCCCTCCGGGCCCTGGTCCTGCGGGGTGGATTCCCGCGCGGGCGTAGCGGCGCGATTTCGACCGCCCGCCGCAGTAGACTCTCTCCTAGCCATAGTCATCCTCTCCGTTAGGCTGGCTGTGGTCAGGCGCCCGGCGGTGTTAGCGCACCGTCGAGCGCCGCTTTCTTGAATTCAGAGCAATTGCTACCTCTACATTCCAGACAATCCCTCTACAATCGAGAGTGTAACGATGATCCTATATTGGGATCAAGTCGCCGCATGGCTTTTATGAAAAATTTGGAGAAAAAGGGATGCCTTCAACCGACGCCACGTACCGCGCTCTGGTCGAGGTTGTGATTGAAACGCGAGCTGAAGCAGGCCTCACGCAACAAGAGTTGGCCGATCGACTGAAACGGCTGAAATCTTTCGTCGGCAAAGTGGAGACCGGACAGCGCAATCTCGACGTCATTGAATTTATCGAACTCGCGCGCGCACTCAGGATCGAACCAACCAAGCTGCTCGCCAAAGTGGTACAGGCCACCGGCATGTAGCGACGACGATGAGAAACGGATTTCTAACCTCCCAATACGTAGGAGATCGCAATGGACTGCATCATCGATTCGGATTCCCGCCGACTCTTAGTCCTCTCCCGTCGAGCGGGAGAATCCATTCTCATCGGCAATGACATCGAAGTCTTGGTGGTTGCTCTCCTTCCACCCACGGTGCGATTCAAGATTGTGGTCCGGTCGGCCGGCGACAATGCACCCTACTGCTCATTGGTTTCATGTGATGCGAACAAGCACATCCGCGTGAGAGACCGAATCGAACTGGCCGTGCGGCAAGTTCGGCGCCGCGAAGCACGACTCGTAATCCTTGCCCCGCCCACCGTACGGATACTTCGTTCTGAACTCTCAGGAGATCGACGCGTGTGCGATCGGGACGCGCCAGCTAACGGCTCGAAAGCCGACTTCAATGAATGCCAGCACCCGTCAGAAACGGGCATCCCTATTGGGAAATAAATCAGCCACCTTGCCGATTTGGTGCTTGCTAACGCCCCGCGTAAAACGCTGCGAAAGAGCGTAGTTCTTGAGCAGTCGTGCGCGCAATGCGCGCGGATTTGACGCGGTTGTTGGGCACGGTTCTCATTTGCGTACCCCATCCGTTTGCACTGCGTATTTTTCGACGATTACTGAATCGGGTATTGCGCCGCCGGTTTGCTCGATGAGCGTTACCTCCTGCTCATGAGGGTATTGAGGATCGGCGAATTCTTGGAAGCTAATGCTTGCCGTACTAAGGCGCGATTCATCAATGACGTAAACGTAGCCGTCTTGCATGTACCCAGCCGTAGCGAAGAAGACTGCCCGTTCTTCAGATCGCGTGGTGGATATGCCGCAACCTCCGTATAAGCCAGAGTCAACATGTTGTGCCCTTGCCGTATTACTTTGCGAGGGGCCATACGTGAACTTGCCGTCGTGTCTAGTCTTTCCGTCATAGCGAGGGACTACGGCCAACACGTTGCCTTTCGGCAGCAGACGCCCCTTGTTTGCCAGATCGGCTAGTTCATCGACACCGCGATACAGCATAGTCACTCCCGCTTTATGGCCCAACGTCGCCTTTGAGCCGCGTGGCGGGAAAGCCCAAGTGAAAAGCGCATCGGTTTCACCGCGTCGACTCCAAAGAATTGCTGGGCTGCATGGGCACTGGAGCGTCACCGCTCACACGCCTACATGGCGAAACTTCGCCTTCGTGATTGATTGCAAGGCCGCACTCGTACTCAAGATGCTCCACAGTAGCCTCAACGTCTCGTCCATCCACGTAACCGTGAATATCGTACGAAGAGCGCTGGCTAAGCGGTGCGCCGCAGTGCGGACACAGAAAATCAGAGTCACGGATTGTCGAGAGCAGGGAGGCCAACTTCGACTGCACTTCCCGGAGTTCAGATTCCTTCCCATCAATCTCGGTCCTATTGAGGTTACTATCGAGCCGAAGGCGCTCTATCTCCGCCAGCTGGATCTCAACTCGTTCCGACAGCGAACTTGCAAGTGCATCCGGGGTTTGGAGCTCCAGAAGTCGAATCCGCTCCGATTGATCTTCGAGGCGCTGCTTGAGCAGTTCAATAGACGCGTCCTTCTGCTGGACGAGAAGGCGATACACCCCGAACACGACAAGCACGAACGTGACAAGGGATGCTATCTGCGTATAGAAGAGAACTTCAGTTGTCATATTGATTCTGCGGCACAGCGGCATGTTAGGCATCTTCGCGGCTACGACCATTCTCGAAGCGTTCGTCTGGCACTACAGTGAACCATTTGAAGGCAAGGCGAGCCTTCCTGACTACAACACCTTGGTAAATGCTAGCCACGAGAGATCTGACTGCCTCGATCGGAATCTGGCAGAGCGGCCCCAAAACGACCTCGCGCAATTCCAACTCTTGTGAGAATGGATAGAAGTACGATCCGTCCTCCACAGTGCCCTCGTCCAGCCCGACGATTAGCCGAACCTCATCTTCGTAGCGCCAATGCTCAAACTTCGTGCACACAAGGCGCCTCACATAGTCTTCCTTGATTCCCTTCGATGGATCGTCGTTCTCAAATTCAACCGGCAGCCGTTGATCCGAGTATTCGATTGGTATTGCGAATGAATCGTTGATATCGAAGCCCAAACAAATCCCGCGGTGCTTCGCGCCGTAATGGCTCCAAAGCACTGGGTTCTCCCACTTCTTAGAAAAGCACATCAGGCCCTTGGTCTTGTTGAATTCGTCTTTCCAAGAGCGCACTGCTTGTCTATATCTCTTATCTCCGAGATTGCCGGCAAATAGTTCGAATGGGTCGTTCAGATCTCCATAGCGTGAGATCCGAAGCCTCTTCAGGGAGATGTCGCTGAGCGCATTCTGGCTTGATAGCAAGTGGTAGACGCGCATCTGAATTGCCTAACGAGACTGTAGAAAAACCCGAAAAAATGCGCATTTCGTGGTGTCGCGAAAGTGGGCGTGTTTTCCTCGGTACATCTCCAACTCATCTTCTGCCGCGGCCTGAGAGATTCTTGGCGAGGTTCGACATCTTTGAGCCACACGGCTGAGGCTCTGTCGGGATCGCGTTTCAAATCGCTTTATATGGGAAGCGATTTCTGTCATGGGGTTTTTCTACAGCCTCAACGCCGCGCATAACCCGCCGCACAAGTGCGTAGCGCTTGGGCGGTCGGGCACGCAACGCGGGCGGAGTTGATGCGCTTGTTAGAGCGCACTTGGCAATGTGACCGGCACACTGAATTGAACCCGGCTGACGGATGAGCTTTCCGCATTCGATTGACCGGTGCTTCCTAGCGAAACGATTCCAGCCACAATTCCTATTCCGCCCTTTGTGCCGGTTCCCTCTTTGACTGTAAGGGCAACATCGAAACGCACGACCTGAGCAGAACCGCCTTGCGCAGAAAGAAAGCCATGATCAGAGGCATAATTGGTTGAACCAGATAGCTTCGGACTAACTTTTCCACCCATCTCCACTGCCGCCTTCTGGGCATCTGTTACACCACCGATGATCTGGGTCAATGTCTCGGAGATAAAGTCACGGAGATTCACTTTGTGTTTTCCTTCTTGTGCGCTCTAACAGTTAATTAGACGGAATCTCGAATAATGAATTAGGCGGATTCCGTCTAAAACGTCGAGAGTTGATTGCTGGAGTATGCCGTAGGTTGCTCATGCAACAAAAGAAATCCGCCGAAAGAAAGTGATGACGACGACGGAAGAGGCGGCGAAGGTCTCGCGGCCTCCAGTCGATCCCCCAACGCACTCACAACTCGTCCAGGGTGCCGGGCCGCACCGTCGTATTTTTTTGAGTTTCCGGACAGTTGAAGTGCCGTTTGATGCCGTGACGTAGCGCTGCTTCAGTTCTGCGTATCATCGACGCCAAGAACCGATCAACAAGGTCGGCCGGATTCGGCGTTTACACACCTGGACCCATCATGAACCGCATCGCTCTCAGCCTGTTGCTCGCAACACCGTTGTTCGCATGCAGAGCATCCGCGCAAACACCCGGTGCGGATGGGGGTTTCGGTGCGGTGCAGGTCGATGCGATCTATCCGGAGGTGGAAAATCTCTACATGGACCTGCACCGCAATCCGGAGCTGGCGTTCCATGAGCAGCGCACGGCAACGCTTGCGGCTCAGGTCAAGGCATTGGGCTATGAGGTCACGACCGAATCCAGACCTTTCGGTACCGGGATTAGGATATCCGGTATATCCGCCTGAACCTCGACGACATCCGGTACCGAAGATCCCCAGCAAGGTGGTCAGCTTTCCCGGTAGGCAGCCCGCCTCCCTCAGCGAATTACTGGCTCGCCATCGGCGTTGAGGATCGATACACCGGATATCCTAATCCCGGTACCGAAGATCCTCCGCAGACTTCGTTTTCAAGCTTTTGCTTTTTCACCCAGGAACGACTCAGTCGAACCGGAAGCCAAACAGTCCGCCGGTTTCGGTCTCATCTGACAATCTGGTCGGGAGCACAAATTTTTCGCGCTCAAAATCTCTCGGTAGCGGCAAACGGTCGAAGATGTCAGAGTTCATCGTGACGATGTATTGGAGCTTCTTACCGTCGGCTGCTGAGAGCCCTAGTTGTAAAGCGCGTGAGATCTGGCGCTCGTCGACACCATCGAACAAGTGGCTGTCATGCAGCAAAAATCCTGGGCCGGGCCCCGGAGGTTCCGCCCGCGCTGACGTTAGCTTTAGTAGTGTCAGATCAAGGCAAAAAATCTCCATGCTGGCAATGCCACCTCCTCTATCTCCCTCGATCGAGATCTTGAACTCCGGTCCATTTTCCGTAGCTGCAATTTCAAATCGTCCCGCCCTGTCGTCGTAGAGCTTCGCGATGATGTCCGCCACTAGCAAGATGGCTTCGTCCAAACGCGCCTTCCTTTCCCGATGATCATTTTGAAGACGGACATGAATGTTCTTTCGATCCAACTCTAGCTGCGTTTTTTCGCCTTCAAGTATCTCAGCGGCTTTGAACCTTTCCCGAAGTTGTGCCGCGTCTGCTTCAAGGTCCGCCAACTCCCGTTGCAATGTCAGAAAGTCCTCGAGAGCGCCGCAATCCTTCAGCGTCTGAAGAATATCTTGGCGTTCGTTGTCGAGCACTGCGACTTTCCGCGCGTTATCGGAAATCATCGCTTCCGTTTCGGTGATTTCCTTCAGCAAATGAGATGAGCGATTGCGGATGATCGATTCATGGAAGGCTTTAACTTCATCGAGCCTCTTGAGTGCAACTCCCGGAAGTTCAACGCCCGCAGCCGCATACATTTTCTGCACAAGTGCTACATCGGGTGGCTGCTCAGCAGCAAGGGACTGTTGAAGATGATTAAGTGTTTCTCGCAGGCTCACAGTTTCACGGCTGAGTTGTTGCATCTGCGTCTTCGCTCTTGCGGCCCGCGTCGACAACTCAGTGTAAGAGTCAAGAACCCGAAATCCATCTAGCTGTTCTCGCCTTTGTTTCGCCTTACTTTCCGCAACCGTGAACCTTGATCGTAGTTCCGGGACGGTTCCAATAACTGCCCCGAGCGCACCCTGCTTGGCTGCCTTTTTTAATTCTTCAAGGACGCCCTCACGTTGCCTCACTTTCTGCAGGTCATATGGTATGCGCCAGTCCAGACCGAAAAGGTAAGACAGGTTTTCTTGCCAGTCCCACCGGCTCTGCTTTTCGGCTTGCCGCTCCGGGCCAAGAAAAGCCCCAGCATCCCTGCGTCGAGCAAAATATGAAATCATGGAACGAAACGTCGGCGTATACGATTCCGCATATATCGTCCCACTATCATCTTTCGGTAGTCCGAAAAGACGATGCCCAAGAATCATTTTCCAATTCTCATTGGATAAGAACATCCGTCCTGATTTCCGGTCGGGACGGATTGGAAGATCCGTCTCGTTCTGTAAGCCGTCGAACAAGAAAACTTTGGACGGGTCTGATCCGCTCCTGCCAACCCGGATCTTGTGAGCGCCAAATTTGAACTCACCGAAAAACATGTGCTCGACCAGTGCGGCTGTTCGGAAGACACTGGTCTTGTCACAGTCAGCACCAAGCAGGAAATGAATTATCTCCACAAGACTGGTCTTTCCCGCGCTGTTTCGCGTCTGTCCCTCCGTGGCCTCTGGTCTACTGTCGGAAAGAAGAATGTTCAAGCCTTCGTGGAACTGCACAGGCTTGAAGGTGGGGAGTGAGCTTTCGATACTAAGGATCACGGCTGACCTCGCAATGTGAGGACGCCATACGTCAGATTGATTGCACCGATCGCAAAAAGGAATGTCAGGCTAAGGACAAACCAATCAAACGAAATCGGATTGTCGTGCTCACCACGGGATTGCTGTGCTCGCTCCCAAAGTTCAGACACCGTATAGCCATCTTCCAAGAGGGCGAGCAAACGGCTGCCAATGCCCAGCAGCGCACGATCATGTTTCAAATGCTTTGCGGGAAGAATCATGCCTCTGCACCAGCCGTGACATTTTCGAAGATGTCGCAGCTTTCAAAAAGATAGGCAAGCAACGCCTGTGCCGCCACTTGGCGAACGGCTGGAACCGCCCCTATCCCCGTCACGAATTCATAGAGACTATCCATGATGAAGCCGGGAGTAAGCTGCTGCGACCGCAAGTACTGATAGCGCTCATTGAACATCGCGGCGACTGTTTCACCCATCAGCGGATTCGGATGCTGGTCGAAGTAGGAGCCAACAATATGCGCGTTTTGCCATCCACCAGCGATGAGCTGCCTCCAATGTTCCGGCAGCGCGTTCGCTTTCAGCTTATCAACTGGAACGGGTCCTATCGGCTGTGAATTGGGTATCGTGTTTGCAGAAGTTTGGGCGATGATCTCATTGACCAGATGGCCGAGGACGGCGACATGAAAGTCCTCTCCATTAGTCGCCGTGGGGCCTACAAGTTCCGAAGCATCATCTTCGGGCAGCTCACTGATAATCTTCTCGAAGCTCTCAAGACCGAAGAATCCGAACTTGATTTGCGGGTTGGCTTTCGCAAGTGCTTTTAGTGTTTCGACAGCCTCTATTGGCAAGCCGTCGACGAGATTGTGGACTAGCTGCCACTCTTTCATGATGGCGCTGAGCTTGAGCTTCGCCTTCTCGAAATCGTCCCCCATCTTTTTTACGAGGTAGTCGACCTTACCCTCATCGCCATTCAACGCTCCGTAGCACTGGAACAGCTTGCCGGACGAATTGATATACCCATCGCAACCCCCCGCTGTCAGGATAGTTGTCGCCTCTGCTGATTGAAACCTTGTTGGGGGTGGAAGGCGGGAGGAGATGGCGTATTCGAATGAGTTCAGAGAGTCTTTGGTACGGCGGATGTTGGCGAAGGAGATTGGGATGTCGGCG
>NZ_DATDJO010000053.1:0-2372 GCF_036520495.1 Povalibacter sp.
CCTTTCTGAACACGTCCGCCCGCCTCAATCGTCGATGCCACCGACATGTCGTAGAAACATGTCGATAAATATTGAAAATATCGACATGAAATGGCCACTTGACCAGCCGCGTTTGCAAGTAAAGACTTCGTTACTTAGAGAAACCGTAAGGAACGATCGTGAACCGGGTATCGGGCAGCTATGAGGGATCGATCGTCGGCGGGGAGGCCGTGCAGGCTTTCGTGCCGCATTCGTTGCCGGTTGCCGCTCCGCCGATCCGCATTGAAGCCACCCTGGCGCAGCGGCTGAACGCAGCCGAGGAAGCATTGCGGCGGCTGGATCTTGCCGCGGGCATGGTGCCTTCGGTCGATTGGTTCATTTACGGATTCGTTCGCAAGGAAGCGGTCGTGTCCTCGCAGATCGAAGGCACACAGGCCACGCTCGTCGACCTGATGCAGTTCGAAAGCAGCGACGATGCAAATCTGACGCCCGACGTCGAAGAAGTCTGCAACTACGTCGATGCGCTGCGTTACGCACGTGACCAACTCGGCTCTACGAAAGGGCTGCCGCTGTCGGTGCGCTTGCTCAACGAAACCCACAAGCGGCTGATGAAGGGCGTGCGTGGTGCGCACAAGTCGCCCAGACAGGTCAGGCGCACGCAGAACTGGATCGGCGGCTCACGTCCCGGCAACGCAGTCTTCGTTCCGCCGCCGCCACAGCGCGTCGGCGCGTTGCTCGCAGCACTCGAAAAGTATCTGCACGCGGACGACTCGCTGCCGCCGCTCGTTCGCGCCGGACTGATCCATGTGCAGTTCGAAACCATTCATCCATATCTCGACGGCAATGGTCGCATCGGGCGCCTGTTGATCGCGCTGCTGCTCGAACACTGGCAGCTCATTCACCAGCCATTGCTCTATCTCAGCCTATTCTTCAAACGTCATCAGGCCGAGTACTACCGACGCCTCGGCGCCGTGCGAACCGACGGCGACTGGGAAGGCTGGCTGGACTTTTTTCTGGACGGTGTCGCGACCATCGGCGAAGAGGCGGTAACCACCGCGCGCGAATTGTTCGCTACGGTCACCAGCGATCGCGTCCACGTGCTCGAAGCAGCCGCATCGTCGGTGGCCTCGCTGCGGCTGTTCGAAGCATTGCCGAAGCATCCGATCGTCACGGTTGCGAGTGCCATGAAGATCCTGGAAGCCAGCAAGCCCACCGCCGGCAGGGCTGTCGATGCGCTGGTCGGCGCGGGAGTGCTGCAGGAGATGACAGGGCGCCAGCGCAGTCGTTCGTTCGCCTATGGGGCGTACATGGAGAGGCTGCGTGTCGGAACGGAGCTGGACGGCGTTCGAGCGCTGGTTCCGGCGGCGAAGGTGGCGACGCGATCCGATGGTGCTGGCAGGCGCAAGACGGTTCGCAAGAGGAGCAAGAGCCCGCCGTGATAGGAACGACTGCAGGAGTGAGTCCGCATCCACGTCACGGTTCCGCGCATCTGCACGCAATCACTGTCGCAGTAGACAGAATCCTGTGACCCGTGTCGCTAGGCGGGACGGATCACCCCGATATAACGGACGACCTCAGCTGCACAATCGCAGCTACGACATGGAAAGCCGGATGTGGCGAAGCTGATTCCAGGACTGACTTCCTCGGCAACGGCAGGGGAGCGTCGCTTCGCCCAGCGGCTGGAATCGCTGCTGGAAGATGATTACCTGTGCTGGTGCGATGTTCCTCTGGGCCGTAACGATTCGACCTGCTTCGAGCATTGACCCTAGCCAGATGTGTATGAAGCCCAGCGCAAGGTGCTATGACAATGACGGAAGAAGTTGTGGCCAAGAGCTCCACTCTTAGATTCACACCATACATTCCATGGGTCTCAGCGTACGCGGTAGCTGCAGGCGCGCTCTACTTATGGGGGTACTGGTCCAAGTTTCATGTAAACATTCTTGAGTACATGGGGCTGCTTGAGTTGGCGCTGGCTGCAGCATTTCCGTTGTTTTCAGCGGTGATTGGTCTCGTTGGAGGAGTCGTTCTTGGCCAGGTCTTCGGCGGCAACTCGCTGTCGCAGGGACATGGGGCGGGCACGAAATTCGGACGTACGTTGAAGCGGTACGCAAGGTTGCTGCTGTTTCTCTACCTTGCATTAGTGATTGTTGGCTCTTCACTCATCGGTACACCAGACGCAGGAGCGTTCGTTGTTCCGTTGGCGTTGTCCCCACTGATTGCGTTTGCGATTACTCAGACGGATTTTCTCTCGGATGGGGCCTGTCTGAAATTCTGTGTTCGAGGCATATCATGACCGAGAGGAGTCGATATGCCGAGAAAGAAAAAGCACGAGACGCAGAACGATGCACAGCGCGCCGCTGAGCCCAAGATCCCGAAGGAGCTGCTTGACCAGC
>NZ_DATDJO010000054.1:0-5836 GCF_036520495.1 Povalibacter sp.
GGTCTGCAACTGGAGCCGGGCATCGTCTCGACGGCCGACAAGGTGCAGATGATCGAGCGGCTGATCTCTGCGGGCCTGCGGCGTGTGGAGGTCACCAGCTTCGTGAATCCGAAGAAGGTGCCGCAGATGGCCGATGCCGAGCCGCTGCTCGCAGCGCTGCCTCGCCCCGAGGGTGTGGTGTTCACCGGGCTGGTGCTGAATCGCCGCGGCTTCGACCGTGCGGTCGCGGCCGGTTGCCACGAGATCGGCATGGTGGTGGTGGCGAGTGACACGTTCAATCGCCGCAACCAGGGTGTGAGCACCGAGCAGTCGATTGCCGACTGGATCGAGATGGCCGCGTTGGCGCGTGCCGCCGGTGTGCGTGCCCAGATCACGATTTCTGCAGCGTTCGGTTGCCCCTTCGAGGGCGAAGTGCCGATCGCGCGGGTGATCGAGATTGCCCAGCGCGTGGCCGAGGCCGACCCGTACGAAATCTGTTTTGCCGACACCATCGGCGTCGGTGTGCCGGCGCAGGTGACGCAGATCCTTGGGCAGGCGCGTGCGCTGCTGCCCGACATGCGCCTGCGCTGTCATTTCCACAACACGCGTAACACCGGTATCGCCAATGCGATGGCGGCAGTCGATGCGGGTGTCACGACGCTCGATGCCAGCATCGGCGGCATTGGTGGCTGCCCGTTCGCGCCGGCGGCGACCGGCAACATTGCCACGGAAGACCTTCTTTATTTGCTGGACCGCAGCGGCATTCAGACCGGCGTCTCGCTGCCGGCGCTGATCGACACCGCGCGCTGGCTCCAGGACACGCTGGGACGACCGATTCCCGGCATGCTGGCCAAGGCGGGCGAGTTTCCACGGACGAACCTGCCGTCGTAGTCGCGCACGACGGCAACTGACAATCGACACTTTCTAATTAAGAGATCAAATACATGTCCTATCGACTGGGCGTAGATGTGGGTGGCACGTTCACGGACCTGCTGCTGGTAAACGAAGCGACGGGCGGCACGTGGTCGGCCAAGGTGTCGAGCACACCGGCCGATCAGTCGATCGGCGTGTTGAACGGCATCCTCAGGGTGTGTGAGCGCGCCGGCATCGAGCCGTCGCAGCTCGATCACGTGATGCACGGCACGACGGTGGCGACCAACACCGTGCTGACCAGCACCGGCGCAAAGTGCGGCCTGGTGACGACGCGTGGCTATCGCCAGGTGTTGCAGATCGCGCGCTCGTTCGTGCCGGGCGGCCTGGGCGGCTGGATCATCTACAACAAGAGCCTGCCGATGGCGCCGCTCGCCTGCACGATCGAGGCGGATGAGCGCATCGGTGCCCAGGGCGAAGTGGTGGAAGCGCTGGATGAAGCCAAGCTGCGCGTGAGCCTGCGCGGCCTGCGCGAGAAAAACATCGAAGCGTTGACGGTGTGCCTGATCAACTCGTTCGCCAACGACGTGCACGAGCGTCGCATTCGTGACATCGCCCAGGAAGAGCTGCCGGGCGTGCCGGTGTCGCTGTCCTGTGAAGTGGTGCCCGAGATGCAGGAGTACGAGCGCACGGTGACCACCGTGGCGAACTCGTACGTGCGTCCGCGCGTGCAGCGCTATGTGAAGAACCTGACGGCGAAGCTGCAGGAAAAGGCACCGCAGGTGAAGCTGCACATCCTGCGTTCCGACGGCGGTCTGTCGTCCGCGGGTTCTGCCGAAGATTTCCCCGTGAACCTGCTGATGTCCGGCCCTGCGGGCGGCGTCACCGGCGCGGTGTGGGTGGCGAAGCAGGCGGGTTTCCCGAACGTGCTGACGGTGGACGTGGGCGGTACTTCGACCGACGTGGCATTGATTCAGAATTTCGAAGCGCGCCTGCGTCGTGAGACGACGGTGGGCGACGTGACGGTGCGTGCATCGTCGATCGACATTCGTACGGTGGGCGCGGGCGGTGGCTCCATTGCACACGTGCCGGAGCTGACCAAGGCGCTGCGCGTCGGTCCGGCGAGTGCGGGCGCGGATCCGGGTCCGGCGGCTTATGGCCGCGGCGGCACGGAGCCGACGGTGACGGACGCGAACGTGGTGCTCGGCTACATGCCGGAAGCGCAGCGTCTGGGTGGCGATCTGCAGCTGGATCGCAAGCTGTCGCACGATGCGGTGAAGAAAGTGGCGGACTCGCTGCAGCTCACGGTGCAGCAGGCGGCCGAAGGTATCTACAACATCGTGAATGAGAACATGACCGGTGCACTGCGTCTGGTGTCGGTCGAGCAGGGCTACGATCCGCGCGAGTTCGCGCTGATGGCCTTCGGCGGTGCGGGCCCCCTGCACGCGAACGCGCTGTCGAAGCTGCTGGGTTCCTGGCCGTCGATCATTCCGCCGGGCCCGGGCGTGCTGTGCGCGATGGGCGATGCAACCACGGCGATTCGCGACGAGCGTTCACGCACCTACGTGCGCAAGTTCAGCGACACCAGCGCGACCGAGATCGGCGAGATCCTGCAGGGCCTGGCGGACGAAGCCGCCAAGGCGCTGTCGTCGGAGAACGTGCCGGCCGATGAGATGCGTACCAACTACGAAGTGGACCTGCGCTACCGCGGTCAGGGCCTGCGTCTGACAGTCGAAGTGAATCTCGAGGACCTGAAGAAGGATGGCCTGAAGGCGATTTCCTCGAAGTTCGACGAAGAGCACAAGCGTCTGTTCACGTTTGCGCTGGAGCTCGAGCATGAGCTGGTGACGCTGCGCGCTGCGGTGCGTGGCAAGGCGGCGAGCGTGAAGCGCCCGCCACTGGACGAAGGCAGCGCCGATGCCAGCGCCGCGATCGTGGGCAAGCAGTCGGTGTTCATGGATGGCACGCCGCAGACGGCGCCGGTGTACGACCGCGCCAAGCTCAAGGCCGGCAACAAGGTTCCGGGTCCGGCCGTCGTGATGGAGATGGACTCGACGACAGTGATTCTGCCGAAGCATGTCGGCCACATCGATGCATTCGGCAACATTCTGATCTATCCGGACGGCTACGTGGCGAAGACGCCGCGCAGCAAAAATGCGCCGAGCAGCAAGTAAGCCCGTACCGTATTAAATCAGGATTGAGGACACTCCCATGCCCGCCAAGTTAGTACAGACCAACAACACTCCCTTCAATCGCATTCCGGTCGATACGGTCACGATCGACATCATCGAAAGCGCGCTGCGTAACGCGCGCTTCGAGATGGACACCGTGCTGTTCCGTACCGCGATGTCGCCCGGCATTCGCGAACAGCACGACTCCTTCCCAATGATCGCGAACTCCGACGGCAAGATGGTCGTCGGTCAGTTCGGTTCGTTCATCCACGGCTTCATGAACGGCATCGACGAGACGATCGAAGAGGGCGACGTTTTCTTCACGTCCGACCCGTACTCGGTCAACGGCGCGATCAGTCACGCCAACGACTGGCTGCTCTTGATGCCGGTGTTCAAGGACGGCCGCCTGGTGGCCTGGGCCGCGCAGTTCGGTCACATGACCGACGTCGGCGGCAAGGTGCCGGGCTCGCTGCCCACCGATGCGCGCCAGATCTACGAGGAAGGCATCGTGGTGCCGCCGCTGAAGATCTATCGCAAGGGCGAACTGCAGAAGGAACTGCTGCGCGTGATCCTGCACCAGTGCCGTCTGCCGCACTGGAACCTGTCGGACTTCAACGCCATCATCGCCGCTCTGCGTACGGCAGCCCTGCGCTGCGTCGAGATCGCCGATCGCTTCGGTGACAACGTGTTCTATTCGGCAATGGAAGAAATGCTCGATCGCAACAAGCGTGCGATGCGCGAGCTGATCCGTCGCAACGTGCCGGAAAAGCGTTCGTCGTTCGAAGACTATATCTGCGACGACGGCATGGGCATGGGCCCCTACCGCATCGCCTGCTCGATGTGGCGTGAAGGCGATAAATGTATCTTCGACTTCACGGGCACCGACCCGCAGTCGATCTCCTCGATCAACTTCCTGTTGAACGAAGAGATGTTCAAGATGTTCGCCGGCATCTACATGATCATGGTGTTCGACCCGCAGATCATGTTCAACGACGGCTTCTACGAACTGATGGAAGTGCGCATTCCGTCGGCCACGCTGCTCAAGCCGCTCAAGCCTGCTGCGCTGTCGTGCCGTACGCACGCGCTCGGCCGCATCTTCGACATCCTGGGCGGGCTCCTCGGCCAGGGTAATCCGGACTTCATGTGCGGCGCCGGTTTCTCCGACAGCCCGCACCTGATGTACTCGGGCTACGACAAGAACGGCGAATGGTTCCAGCTGTTCCAGATCACCTTCGGCGGCATTCCCGGCAAGCCTTTCGGCGACGGTCCGGACGGTCACTCGCTGTGGCCTTCGTTCACCAACGTGCCGAACGAATTCCTGGAAAGCTACTTCCCGCTGCGCATCGAGACCTACGAGACGCTGGCGGACACGGGCGGTGCCGGCAAGTTCCGCGGCGGCAACGGTCTGCGCATTGCGTACCGCTTCCTCGAGCCGGGCGAGATCTCGATCCATGACGATCGCTGGCTGACCTATCCGTGGGGCGTGAACGGCGGCGAGCCGGGTGCGCGCAGCAAGAAGACGCTGGTCCGCGTCGATGGTTCCCAGGAACTGCTGCCCTCGAAGATCGACCACGTCAAGGTCGAAGCCGGCGATGTGCTGCTGGCCGACACCTGGGGTGGCGGTGGCTGCGGCGATCCGTTCGAGCGCGACATCGAGGCCGTGCGCTTCGACGTCGAAGCCGGTCTGGTCACCATCGAGGGCGCACGTCGCTTCGGTGTGGTGATGAAGGACGACTCGACGGTGGACGTCGCGGCGACCGAGGCACTGCGCAAGGAGTTGATCGCTGCTCGTCCGCAGAAGAAGCTGTTCGATCGCGGCTTCGACACCATCGAGGAACTCAAGTCGCGTTGCGTGGCGGAAACCGGTCTGCAGCCGCCGAGCGCACCGAGGTTCATGAAGACTCAGGTGAGCTACCTGCCGACGAATTGATGCAGGAGCTGCGTAGTCGCCGCCGGAAACCACCGGTGGCGACTACGACTCGCCCGGCCGGTCCGCCGGCCGTCCCGGTCACCATGCATATATATATAGGAGTTGTTGCATGTCTCACGCGCCTGATGCTTTCAAGAACGGCCCTCTGGGCAACCTGCGGGTCATCGAAATGGGCACGCTGCTGGCGGGCCCGTTCTGCGGACAGCTGCTCGGCGACTTCGGCGCCGATGTGATCAAGGTCGAACCGCCGGGCCAGGGCGATCCGATGCGCGCGTGGGGACGTGAGAAAGCCAATGGCAAGTCACTGTGGTGGCCGGTCGTGGGGCGCAACAAGAAGGCGATCACCCTCGACCTGCGTCAGAAAGAAGGTCAGGAGGTATTGAAGGAGTTGGTCGCCAAGGCCGACTTCCTGCTCGAGAATTTCCGTCCCGGCACCATGGAGAAATGGGGCCTGGGTTACGACGTGCTGTCGAAGATCAATCCGGGTCTCATCATGATCCGCGTGTCTGGCTACGGCCAGACGGGCCCGTACTCCAAGCAGGCCGGCTTCGGTGCCATCGGTGAGGCGATGGGCGGCCTGCGCTATGTGGTGGGTGATCCCTCGACGCCGCCCTCACGGATGGGCATCTCGATCGGTGATTCACTCGCCGCCACCTTTGCCTGCGTGGGTGCATTGTCCGCACTGAACTACCGTGCGCAGACCGGTCGCGGTCAGGTCGTCGACTCGGCGATCTACGAAGCCGTGCTCAACATGATGGAATCGCTCGTCACTGAATACGACAAGGTGGGTTACATCCGTGAGCGCACCGGTGCGATCCTGCCGAACGTGGCGCCTTCGAACGTGTACAAGACCAGCGACAACCTGGTGCTGATCGCCGCCAACCAG
>NZ_DATDJO010000055.1:0-147433 GCF_036520495.1 Povalibacter sp.
TCTATCGTTGCTGGCAGACCCGGATGCCTTACGATGAATCGACCTACCTCATCGCGCTGCAACGCCGCGGCTCACCGTTGCTCAAACAGCTTGGAGCAACCCAGTGAATACTTGACGGAACAGCTCAGGGCGTGAAGCGGACATTCCTGCTGTGGGACGGAGCCGGTAAGCGACCGGGCCAACGCCGCTTGCCGGCCCGCGGATCAGACCTCGGTCTGCTCAGCTATCTCGAGCGCATCATCCACTTCAATTCCGAGATAGCGGACCGTGCTCTCGAGCTTGGTATGCCCCAAGAGCAGCTGCACAGCACGGAGGTTCTTCGTTCGGCGATAGATGTGCGACGCCTTCGTTCGTCGCATCGAATGTGTCGAGTATGCGGACGGATCAACTCCCAGCGTCCGAACCCAGGTATGAACGATTCGCGCGTACTGTCGGGTCGACAGATGCCCGCATCTTCCGCGACGAGGGCTAGGGAACAGGAAGTCATCCGAACTTAGATGCTTCTCCTTGATCCACGCGGCGACGGCGTCCTTGGTCTGATCGGTGATTTCGAACTGGACTGGTCGCTTCGTCTTCTGCTGCATGACGATTGCTCGTGCGGCGATCCGATCGTCGTGGCAGATATCCCTGACTCGTAGCTGCATCAGATCGCACGCGCGAAGCTTGCTGTCGATGCCCAGGTCACATTGCCAGGTCGCGGACCTGTCCGGCCAACTGCAATCGGATGCGGATTGCCCAGACTTCCTTGAGCTTGAAAGGTGCCTTTTGACCGACGATCTTGCCTTTGTTCCAAGGCGCACGGTGAGATGTCTGGTTCGTGTCCATGGTGGTGGGCTCCTATGGGTCGTATGGGGGGCGTGATCTTCGCCCCGAAGCTGCCATCTTTGCGTAGCACTCGCGTTCGCCACCCACTGTCTTTCATGGGAAAGCTCTCCGACTGATTCGAGTTGCGTGGTGGGACTTCAGAGGGTCGCCGCATGGACATAATTTGCCGGTGTCGCTTCTTCTGGATTTCCGTCACAGCACGCGAAGATTTTTTTACTACTCCGCATATACCGTTCAGCCATTCGATGAATGCATCGATGCGCTCTTGACGTCGCAACGATTGCTCACGCAAAGCTTGCGCGCGCTGATGAACACAGAAGTTCATCAGCGCCACCAAGAAGAATGACGCTGGGAGAAATTGTTTGTGAGAAGGATTCTTGAGGCATTGATGCTTCCAAGTGCAGAACGGCGCGAACTGTCGGCGCTATTCAATCCAGGATTCAGGCTGACTGATTAACTCGAAGACAGTCATCAACCATGGGCGATCGCTCGCCTGGGGTTGGGCTGACCTGGCCTGAAATCAGTCGTCAACAACTACTGTTGCGGAGCTTCCCTATGAAGGGTTCTGTGCGGGCGACTACGCTCGTGTTTCGCTCGATCGTGCTGCTGTTGTCAGTGTTCGTTTGCCCGCTTGTGCACGCGGCCACCACGACCTACGCCTATGACGCGCTCGGCCGTCTGGTACAGGTCGAAGGCAGTGCGAATGGCTCGGCCGTCACCTACACCTACGATGCTGCGGGCAATCGCATCCAGACGACGTCAAAGTCCGAATCGATTCCACCCGCGGTGCCGATTGGACTCACAGCTACCGCGGTATCGCCCACGCAGATCAATCTTTCGTGGTCCGCAGCGACGGACAACGGTGGCGCCGGTGTTGTTGGCTATCGGGTTTATCGCAACGGCTCGCAGATCGGTACAACCTCGTCGACCTCCTACGCCGACGCCTCGCTCGTGAACGCTACGACGTACACCTATCAAGTGGCTGCATATGACGCGGCCGGCAATCAGTCGGCACAGTCCGCCAGTGCGTCTGCAACCACACCGGACGGTACGCCGCCGTCTGTCCCCGCCAATCTCACTGGCTCGGCAGCTTCCGGTACGCAGATCAATCTGAGCTGGTCGGCATCGACAGACAACGTCGGAGTCGCGGGTTATCGCCTCTATCGTGGTGGAGCTCACATCGCCTCCAGCGCCGGCACGGCCTATTCGGATACCACCGTCGTGAGTGGCGGCAGCTACAGCTACACCGTAGCCGCGTATGACGCCGCCGGAAATCTTTCAGGCCAGTCCGCCGCACGAAACGTGACGACGCCCGACGACGTTCCGCCTTCGAATCCCGCGGGCCTGTCCGCCACAACCGCCAGTCCGTCGCGAATCAATCTCTCGTGGAGCGGGTCGAGCGACACGGGCGGCTCGGGCTTGGCGGGCTATCGCGTATACCGGAACGGCTCATTGATCGCGACCCCTGCCGCAACGAGCCTCGCCGATACGGGTCTGTCGCCCAGTACGGGCTACTCGTACTCCGTCGCCGCGTACGACAACGCGAGCAACAGTTCAGGTCAGTCGAATGCCGCCAGCGCTACTACCTGGGCTGCTGTCACTGCCAGCTTGAGCGCCAGCAGCTGGCGCTGGGTGAAGCGTAATACGAACCCCACCCAGATCGATCCGCCGGTGACCTGTAGCGGCTCCGGCGGCTCCGGCTCCGGATATACCTATGCATGGCAGTGGGTCTCCGGCGACTCGCAGACCACAGCCGTCAGTCCGGCATCGAGCAGCACCTCCTGGACGCGCAGCGTCCCCAACACGCAGGCGACCTATACCTCCGTGTGGCGCTGCCTCGTGACCGACAGTTCGGGAAATACGGGACAGAACACGGTGACCGTCGAGTTCGTCAGACACACGACGCAATGATCGACGATTGTCGTAAACACGGATTGAGGCAAAGCACGATGCAAGCGAGATCGAACAAGAAAGTGAACAGTGCACGATACGCCGTGATGGTGGCCGCAGCGTTGCTGAGCACGGCGCTGCACGCGCAGGTGGTGGAAGTGCCAGAGGTCATTTCGCCGTTGCGCGCCGAGACGGACC
This sequence comes from Povalibacter sp., assembly GCF_036520495.1. Lineage (GTDB taxonomy): Bacteria > Pseudomonadota > Gammaproteobacteria > Steroidobacterales > Steroidobacteraceae > Steroidobacter. The sequence continues at coordinate 2,914 of NZ_DATDJO010000055.1, forward strand.
ACAACGGTGTGAACGTCATTGGCGGCAAGCTCACCATCGGGGTGCCGGTGCTCTCGGTTCCCGGCGCACCGAACTTGAGATTCGACCGTGTTCAGAACGTGACGCCGTATGTGAAGGGAAAGATTTCGGGCAGCGACAGCGCCACGGGCAATCACTCGGTGCACACCGGCACGGGCACGTCGGAAGCATTTCAATGCCTTGATCTTCTGGACTGCCACAGCGTGACTGGCACTGGTTCGGTACTCAAAGGCAGTGGACCCTTCACTTTCCGCCAGGCCGGCTCAGGCGCCCTGTACAAGTTCGACCTGAAGCACATCAAGACGACGACCTCGAATCCGAACACGGTGATGTACTACGCCTCGCGCATCGAGTATCCGAATGGCGAGACGATTACCTATACCTACGATACCGCGGCGCTGTCGGGAGTGACCTACTATCGACCGACGCAGATCACGAGCAATCTTGGCTTCTTCATCACGATCGCGTATCACGGCAACACGCTGGGCGTGGATGACTGGGGTGGCGTCAGCGAAGCAGCCCTCTACGCGAGCGCGAATCCAGGCACGCCACTGGGGCAGCTTACCTACAGCACGACAGGCACGACGACTTCGATCACCGATCTCGGCGGACGGGTGTTCTCCTGCCAGGGCTGTGCGAATTCACTCGGCACGAACATGGAAACTGCCTCCGGCATGGCGCAGTTGCCCGGAGAAGGGGCGTCCCTGCAAGTCACGGCACTTTCAGGTGACCCGCTGGTTGCCTCCGTGACGAAGGATGGGGTCGCCTGGAACTACAGCTATACCAATCTTCGCCATCCTCCTACCTCGTTGACGACGTACGTATACGACCGCGTGACCGTTACCGGCCCGAACGGCTACAACACCGCCTACGACATGATCCAGTCCGATCAGCGCAACGTGATCAGTCAGATCACAGACTCGATCGGCCGTCAGACTTCATACGAGTTCGACCTCAGTTATCGGGTGACTCGCATCACCTACCCTGAAGGTAATCAGGTCAGCGTCACCTACGATGATTCTGGAAACATCGTCTCCCGAACCCAGCAGTCCAAGCCGGGCTCCGGCCTCGCGACCATTTCCGAGACGGCCTACTATGATCTGACCGGCTGCGGCCTCGTCGCCACCAGCAGCGCGCTGTGCTATCGACCCCAATGGTTTCGCGATGCCCGCAACAATCAGACGGATTTCGTCTACAACGCCGCGGGCCAGATGACCGAGCGGACCGATCCGGCCGACCGCGACGGCATCCGACGCAAAACGTACATCACGTATGAGAACTCAACCGGCATCAGCCGACCTGAAGTCGTGCGCGTGTGCGGTGTGGGAACGAACTGTGGAACACTCGAGGAGATTCGCACCGAGTACGAGTATTGGGGCAACACCTTGCTTCCCAGCGTGGTGCGCCGGATCGACGCGGCCCGAGGCAAAACCCTGGAGACCCACTACGCCTACGATGGAGCGGGACGCGTGCTCAGCGAAGACGGCCCTCTGGCCGGCACGAATGACGCCAGGTACTTCCGCTACGACGTGAACGGCCGCAAGGCCTGGGAGATCGGGCCGCTCGGCGATAACGGATTCCGCAACGCCCGGAAATTCACGTATCGCAGCGCCGACGACAAGCTGCGCATCACTGAAGCTGGCACCGTCACGGACCCGAACAGTCCCTCGCTCGTGGTGGCCACGCAAACGAACGTGACCTACGACACTCACCGCAATCCGGCGACCGAGACGGTCTCCGACGCTGCCGCCACCTACAGCCTGACCCATCGATCATTCGATGATGCCGGTCGGCTTCAATGCGAGGCGCGTCGCATGAACCCGGCTGCCTTCGGCTCACTGCCGGGCGCCTGCAATCTGGGCGCCGAAGGCAGCTTCGGCCCGGACCGCATCACGCGCAACCTCTACAACGCGGCCGGTCAGCTGCTCACTATCCAGCGCGCCTACGGCACGGCACTGCAACAGAACTACGCCACCTACACGTACACGCCGAACGGCCAGCGCGCGAGCATTACGGACGCCAACGGCAACCGCGCCGAGCTGCGCTACGACGGTCACGATCGCCAGAACCGCTGGGTGTTCCCGTCGAAGACGACGCCTGGAACGGTCGACGAGAGCGACTACGAGGGCTACACGTACGATGCTGCGGGCAACCGCCTCTCACTGAGAAAGCGCGACGGGCAGACGCTGACCTACCAGTACGACGGCCTGAATCGACTGAAGACAAAAACGGTGCCCAATTCGACCACGGGTGCTGCCGGCTACGTCGTTGAATACGGCTACGACGTGCAGGACCTGCAGGTGTTTGCCCGCTTCGACTCCACCTCGGGCGCAGGCATCACCAATACGTTTGATGGCTTCGGTCGGCTGCTCACTTCCACGAATACCCAGGGCGGCATCAGCCGTACGCTGCAGTCTGGCTACGACGCGGGCAGCCGGCGCACGCGGCTGACCTTCCCGGACGCCCACTACTTCACATATGGCTACGACGCGGCCTCTCGGATAGGTTCGATCCTTGAGGATGGCGGCACCACCATCGTGAGTGTCAGCTACGACGCGCTGGGCCGTCGCGCGGACGCGTGGTTGGGTGGGGCGGTGATGAGCACGGAATACGACGGTGCCTCCCGCCTGTGGAAGTTGACCCATGAACTCAACGGCTCCAGCGCGGATCAGGTGCTGGAGTTCGGCTACAACCCGGCCTCGCAGGTGATCTCGCGGATCGAGAGCAATCCAGCGTATGCGAACAGCACGCCGGATGCGATCCGAAGCTACGCTGTCAACGGGCTCAACCAGTACACCAGCGTGGCTGGCGTCGTTCATATGCACGACCTGAACGGAAATCTAACCTCGGATGGCGCGACGAACTTCGTCTATGACACAGAGAACCGGTTGGTATCGGCGAGCGGGGCGAAGAACGCGACGCTGACGTATGACCCGATGGGTCGGCTGTTCCAGGTGTCCAGCGGCGGCAACACGACGCAGTTCCTGTATGACGGGGATAGTCTCGCCGCCGAGTACAACGCAGGCGGCGCAATGCTGCGTCGCTATGTGCACGGGCCGGGAATAGATGAGCCGATGCTGTGGTACGAGGGCGCCAACCTCACCACGCGGCGCGGGCTGCTTGCCAATCATCAAGGATCCATCGTCGGTATTGCCGATCCGAACGGTAACTCGGTGGGGATCAATGCGTACGATGCTTACGGCATCCCGAACACGGTCAACCTGGGGCGGTTCCAGTACACCGGGCAGGCGTGGATCGCCGATTTGGGACTGTATTATTACAAGGCGCGATTCTACTCGCCGACGCTCGGCAGGTTCCTTCAGACCGATCCGATTGGGTATGAAGATGATGCGAATCTGTATGCGTATGTCGGGAATGATCCGCTCAACATGTTGGACCCCGCAGGCACGTGTAGTACCGGATCGAATATCAAGGGTGTGGAAGCATCAGGGTGCAAGGTTCTTGGATTCATACGAACAGAGAACACAAAAAACCAGGCCGGCGATCCTACGCACGATACGGCGGACATAGAAAATGAATCTGGATCTGCGATGCCTGAGTCGTCAGATTCAGAGCTTGCCGTTCATGAAGATTCAATCGATGCAAAGATAAAAGCACTCACGGTTCGCGGTGACGTAGAGGGACTAAAGGGGCTTCTGGAGGCCGCAAATCCGCAGCAGGCGAGGCTGATATCCAACGGAATTCAAAGACTGGAGAGCAGGGCCGCAGACATCATCGCGAAGGAACTCAAAGGTTCGGTGAATCGCGAGTTTCCAACCCACTTGCGAGATAAGTCTTTGAATGAAATATATCGCCTTGCTCGTGGGGGCGACCCAGATGCGCAGACTGCGCGAAAGTTGCTCACGGACAGTAGATTCAAGAAAGGTAGGTAAATATGTGGTTCGCAGTAAGTCTGTTTTACGAGAGTCAGCACTCTCCGGACTTGAGATCTAGTCCTTTATGGGAGGAAAGCATCTGCCTGGTTGACACGCCAACGCAGGAGGATGCCGTACTCGCCGGAGAGGAGATTGGCAAGCGGCGGGCGAGCAGCTACTTAGTCGATAGTGCAACCGTTTCCTGGGTCTTCCGAGGGGTCCAACGGGCGTACCCAATCGAGAGCGATGAAATTGCTTCGGGGGTCGAGGTCTTCTCGAGATTCCTTAGGGACTCGGAAGCACAAAGCTTACTCACGCCATTCGAGGACGAATAACTGAACTACCGCGCGCTTTCCGTCCGATGCTAGGGCTGCGGATTTCGACACATCCGATGCCGCCCGCCTCCCGCACCGGGTACGGTCGACGAAGCGACTGCCGGTTTCCGGGCCGGGTGCGGATTAGCAGAGCTGAACGTGAGATATCGGCCTCCGGTTCGCAGTCCGCGATGTCTGCTTCTGTTAAGGATTGTTCTCTGTTAAGGATTGTTCGATGCCTGCCCGTGCGAGCTGACCTCACCAAGCACGACACAGTTTGAAGGGCAGGCGTTGGACAATCCCCAAGGGAGGAAACCGCGGGAGTGTGCTGATGAGGATCAGCAGCGGCGAGGTGCTATGGCGATTTGAATGGTCGCGGTGCCGTGTGAAGGGTTAATCGTGGCGTCGAACTCAACGGTGCCAGCGCCATGGTGTGCTGCGAAGTCAAGCGATCCTGCGTTCTGTCGTCGCGGGGGCGTGCAAAAGCCGAGCATTGCATGTGACGAGGCAACGATCGTTCGCATCGGCACTGTTCGATGAATGCCAACGGAGAAGTTCTGCGTGTTGAGCGCCTGACGCTCATGGTGAGCTTTGCAAGCATGGCGGAGCACGGATGTTCGGCGCGCGCTCGAGTGTGTTGATGACGATCATCGGCGCGCCGCAGTGTCGGCAAATGAAGGTCGGTCGCAGAGGACCGTTCCCGGTGTGGGCTGCCTTGGGGCTGGCGGGAGCTTCGGGTGCTGAGGTGTGCAGTAGCTCGCGTGCTGTGGCGATATGTTTTTTGCGGCCGCCGTTCGCGAGCAGACCATAGTGGCGGATGCGGTGAAAACCGCTGGGCAACACGTGCAGCAGGAAGCGGCGCATGAACTCTGCGGCATTTAACGTCATCGTTTTGTAGCGCGTCCTGCCCTGGGCTCGGTAGTCCTTCCAACGGAAGGTGACGCCACGCTCGTCACAGGCGACGAGCCGTCGGTTGGAGATAGCCACACGATGGGTGTAGCGCGATAGATACGCGAGAACTGCCTCGGGTCCTGCGAATGGGCGCTTGGCGTAGACGATCCACTCACACTGACTCAGCGGCGCGAGCCAATCGGCGAAGGCCGCTGTGTCGGACAGATCAGCGTGCTCGCCGAAGAATGTCAGTCGGCCGTCGCGATGAGCGTTCTGGAGTTCTTCGAGGAAGCGGCGTCGAAATAGGCGCGACAGCACGCGCACAGGAAGGAAAAATCCCGGTTTGCAGGCGACCCATCGATCGGCATCGAGCGCGAAGCCGCCGCCGGGGACGATGCCGTGCACATGAGGATGGTGAGTCAGTGCGGAGCCCCAGGTGTGCAGGACCAGCGTGAGGCCGATGCGCGCGCCCAAGTACCGAGGATCGGCGGCGATCGTGCGCAGTGTCTCGGCGGCGAGATCGAACAACAAACCATAGATGAGCACCTTGTTGGTGTAGGCGATGGCGCTGATCGGTGCCGGCAGGGTGAAGACCACGTGGTAATACTCCACGGGCAGCAGATCGGCTTGACGCGCCTCGAGCCAGCGTTGCGCGGCACTCGCTTGGCACTTCGGGCAGTGTCGGTTGCGGCAGGAGTTGTAGGCGATCTGCGGTTGCGCGCAGGCCGAGCAACGCAGCGCATGTCCGCCGAGGGCGGCGCTGCGACACTGCTCAATGGCCGACATGACCTTGAGCTGGCCAAGACTCAGGTGACCACGCGCTTGTTGCCGCCAAGCTGGCCCGTGATCGCGGAAGATATCCGCGACCTCCAGGGCGGGGCGTTGCACGAACGTGTCCTACGAGGATCGGACCGCCTGCAGGGGACTGATAACTTGGCGCAGGATCTCGGTGGCCACCTGGGTATACAGCGCGGTGGTCTCGAGCTTCTTGTGCCCGAGCAGAACCTGGATCACGCGGATATCCACCTTCTGCTCGAGCAGGTGAGTGGCGAAACTGTGGCGCAGGGTGTGCATTGAGACGCGCTTGTCGATACGCGCTATGACGGCAGCTGCGTGTACGGCTGCGTATTCCGCCTGATGCCGGCCACTGATTCCGCCGCAAGCCGGCCACCGATTCCGCGCCATGCCGGCCGGGTATTCCGCGGCATGCCGGCCACCCCCTGTGGGAGATCCGACACTTGCCGTGTGAGGCAGGGTAACCGTCGCTATCGTGCGCCCCTTTTGAGTTCCAGAAGGGGCGCAGTCGATGGCGCAAGAGAGGTTATCCATGCGGAAGATTCGCGAACTGCTGCGGCTGAAGTTCGATCTCGGACTGAGCATCCGCAAGATCGCCGCGAGCCTGGTCGTCGCACGCTCCACGGTGAAGGAATGCCTGGATCGGGCTGCAGCTACGGGCATCAGTTGGCCCTTGCCGGAAGAGCTCGATGATCCGCAGCTGGAAGCGCGCCTGTATCCGGTCAAGCCGCTCGCCCCCGACATTGCGCTGCCCGACTTCGCGCAGGTTCAGCGTGAACTGACCCGTCCGGGCGTGACGCGCCTGCTGCTGTGGCAGGAGTACAAGGCGCAGCATCCTGACGGCCTGCAGTACAGCGCGTTCTGCGATCAGTATCGACGATTCTGTGCCGCCGCCGATCCGGTGATGCGCTTCGAGCATCGCGCCGGCGAGAAGTGCTTTGTCGATTACGCCGGCCAGACCGTGGGGATCATCGACCGGCACACGGGCGAGATCCGTGAAGCGCAGATCTTCGTCGCCGTGCTGGGCTGCTCCAACTACACCTACGCCGAGGCGACCTGGACGCAGACGCTGCCGGACTGGTTGGGCGCGCATGTGCGGGCGCTGGAGTTCTTCGGCGGCGCCCCGGGTGCGATCGTTCCCGACAACCTCAAGAGCGGCGTCGATCGTGCGCATCGCTACGAACCGGACCTGAACCGCGCCTACGCCGAGTTCGCCGAACACTATGGCGTCGCGATCCTGCCAGCACGGGTCAGAAAGCCGCGCGACAAGGCCAAGGTCGAGAACAGCGTGTTGATCCTCGAGCGCTGGATCCTGGCGCGGCTGCGCGATCGGCAGTTCTTCTCGATCACGGAGCTGAACAGTGCGATCGATGCGCTGCTGATGGAGAGCAACGAGCGGCCGTTCCAGAAGCTCGATGGCTCACGACGCTCGCGCTTCCTCGAGCTGGACCAGCCGGCGCTCAAAGCGCTGCCCGCCCGTGCCTACGAGTACGCGCAGTGGAAGTGCGCCAAGGTCCATCCCGACTATCACATCGAGGTCGAGCACGCGTACTACTCCGTGCCCTACAAGCACATCGGTGAGCGTGTGGAGGTGCGCATGACCGCGCGCATGATCGAGATCTTCGCCCGACGCCAACTCCTGGCCTCGCACGCACGCCTGTTCAAGCACGGCGCCCGCGCCACCCTCGATGCGCATCGACCGGCCAACCATCGCGCCGTGATCGACACCACGATCGAGCGGCTGCTGGCGCGCGCGCAGGTGATCGCACCCGCCGTTGCCGCGGTGCTCACCGAGCAGTTCAACCGCAAGCGTCATCCCGAAGAAGCGTTACGCGTGGCACAAGGCATCTTGCGTCTCGCTCAGGACTTCTCACCCCAGCAGCTCGCCGCCGCCTGCGAACGCGCGCTGGCGCTCAAGGCCTGCAGCTACCGCAGCGTGCGTGCGCTCATCACCGCGCCCGCCGCCACCGAACCTGGCGATACCCGTCAGTTATCCCTCGTGCACGAGAATGTGCGCGGGTCCGACTACTTCCACTAACCGACAACGGAGATCTTGATGTTGATCGAACCCATGATCCAGCAACTGCAGCAGTTGCGCCTGCGCGGCATGGCCGCGGCTTTAGAGCAACTCCTCGCCAACGCACAACACCAGAGCCTGAGCTTCGAAGAACGCATGAGCCTGATGATCCAGCACGAGATGACCGAACGCGACTCCAAGCGCTTAGCGCAGCGTCTTCGCTGGGCGAAGCTGCCGCAAGCCGCGGCGCTCGAAGATCTGGACACGCGGACTCCGCGCGGACTGGATCCCAAGCTCATCGCGATGCTCACCGCGCTCACCTGGATCAAGGACAAGCTCAACGTACTGATCACCGGTCCCTGCGGCGTCGGCAAGAGCTTCATCGCCAGTGCACTCGCGCATGCGGCCTGTCGCGCAGACTACTCGGTGCGCTCGTATCGGCTGCCGCGGTTGGTCGAAGAGCTCACGCGTCATCACGCACAGGCCAATCGCTCGGCGTTCCTGAAGCAACTCGCCAAGGTCGATCTGTTGTACATCGATGACTTCGGCCTCTCTCCACTCGCCGATCAATCCAAGCGCGATCTGCTGGAGATCCTGGAGGATCGCTACGACAAGAAGTCCACGCTCATCACCAGCCAGCTGCCCGTCGATCAGTGGCACGCCTACATCGACGAACCCACCCTCGCCGACGCCATCCTCGATCGGCTCGTGCATAACAGCTATCGGGTCAATCTCAAAGGCGGCTCGATGAGAAAACACAAGCGCTCGGCCACCACCGACGCTCACGGCGGTTGACGCCACCGCCACTCATCCACCACAGTCACATCACCCTGACTCACCCGGCCGGCATGCGCCGGAACAGGTGGCCGCCATCACGCGGAATCACCGGCCGACATCGGCGGAATACGCATGTACGGCGCGGTTCAGCTGCCGAGTGGTCAGTGGATCGATCGGGTTGCGTCCGGGAAACAGCTAGCAACGGCCTAACGCCCGAACCAGACGAGCATCCCGGAAGTTGAATCATCCGCTATCAACGCGTCCACGCCTGCTCGCGGGACGGCACTCTTTCTACCTGTTTGGGAGGCCGCTCCCGATCGAGTGGCGGTGGCGGCATGCCGGCCACAAATCGACGGACACTCTCCGCCAAGCTCCGATCACCATTGCGCTCGAGCAAGCTGGCGGCCGCGTACCAGCCGCTCTCGACGTTCTTCCGAATCTCCACAAGCTTTTCTCCCCCTGGCGACTTCGGCATGGGTCGCGTCGAGTCTTGGACTCGATAACTGAGCACTGTCGACGCACGCCGCTGCGCAGCTCGATACAGTCCATCCTTCAACGTTCGCCCCTCCCTGCCGCGAACCGCACGCTCGGTGGCGTTCGCTTCAACACCCTGTTCGCGCAAGTGTCGCGCGAACTCATTGCGCCATGCTCGGAGCGTCTCCTTGCGAATGTTCAAGCGAACACCGTCCTCGCTCACCGCCTTGACGACCACATGCACATGCGGGTGCGGCTCGTCCGTGTGGAGTACCATCGCGTATCGATGCTTCAGTCCAAACTCCTCACGCGCGAAGTCTCGCACTGCCGACAGAACTTTCTTCGGCGGCGTCCCTGGCGGCATTGAGAACACCAGACGATGAACGAGTTTCGGCGGCTTCCGGCGGTGTACTGCAAAGAGGTCCGCCATCTTCCGATGCTCTTCGAGGTCCAGATCCCAACGGTTGAACAGATGCGTACCTGTACCCTTTCCCAAGGCCCGACCTTCGTCGCTCTCAATCTCCAGCTCGCCCTTTCTGTCGATGTAGTTGAAGTGAGCAATCACACCCTGCCGACTGCACCCACCCGCGCCGCCGGTCACCTTGACCATCACCTCAGGCGCGTAGCCAACGGTGCGACGTATCTGCTCGATATGCGCCGGGCTCAGATGCATCGACCCCGGGCCGCGACGCCCGTGGCTGACGATGTTCAGCAGTGACGGACCCCGCTCAAGACGAAACGGTCTCATACCCGAGCTCCCAGGAACGCGCGTTGGCTTTCAGCAAGCGTTTCGTGTGGGCGTGAAGCGCCTCGCATGCCTTCAGGATCGATTGAAGCAACCCTGTGTCGACGTCCGGCACCTTGCCTTGCTGATGCGCAAGCCGGACGAGCTGATTCATGTTTCTGCCGAGCATGCCTAGTTGAGCGAGGGACTCCTTGAGGGCTTTCAACTCCGCCTTGGGCAATGGAGCAAGAGAGCGCAGGTGTGCGCGCAGCAGGACTGACACGTAGGTCGCAGTGGCCATCTGTCGCGCTGCGGCGCGTTCGATCAGCAGTAGCTGGTCATCGGGATGCAGGCGCACCGTGAGCCGCGCACCTCGCAAGCGTCGAGGCGCTCCCAACTGTGCATTGGCTTCAGTTGGATTGACGCTGTGCAGTGCCATCCCAACGAGCCGCTTCAGCAGCACCGACTCACTCACCTGCTCCTGTTCAGCCAGCACGCGGAAGCGCGCCTTGGTCAGTGGCGTGACTCGTGCGCCGATGAGTTCTGTGCAAGCCATGGCTCTATTGTTAGCGCATAGCCGCCGCGAAGTTATCCTGCAATCACTACCAATTCGTGCCGAAACTCCCACAGACTATTCGCAACGAATTTGCTATTACAACGGTGAACGCTGGCTTCCTTGGCTTTGCGTTCTGATTCTGAGGAGGTTTGATTCAACTCCCAGTCGAAGCGGCGACCGCCGGTGCTGATACACCGACGGGCGCCTAACCACCGCCCTACCTGACTAAGAGGTACGACCATGGCTACGCGCGATTGTATCGAGGCCCCAAACCTGGGCTTACGTAATTATCCCGACCGGCTGCATTGCGGTCTCCAACCAACGTTCTTCCATACATTCTCAGTCCGGGAATCCGACCCTGAGAACGGCGCCGAATTGTTGGGACGGTTCAGTGATGCCCGCGACTTCCTGCAGTGCGCACTGACCTCACTAACCGCCCGAGATGAAGGCTGTTTCTACAGTCCGGAGGTCACCTGCCTGCAGCACGGTCTGGAGCTTCTGCGTAAGGCCCACAACGACCTCGATCTATGGCTGATCCGCGAATCCCCACCGCCCCGGGCTTAGCGCAAAGTTGTGTGCGACAACCCGGCCGTGACGCCCATCCGCCACGGCCGGGCCGGGCCGGAACCTATCTATAAGAGTCCCCGTTCAGCCATAAATGTTGAGCTCTCCATTTTTTGCAGAACGTGGACTTCTCTGAAATGTGGAGTTGCGCCGCTTGGCGCTGGGTTCTCCCGTGCAATTGTGCGGGAGAACTTCACATCTATTTCTCCGGGTGGCAGCCATCCGATGACGTCTGATCAGTAGAGGAGAAGCCCTCCCGCCTCGTAGGTGGCCAAGTCCATCGGAAAGACGTGCGCGCGTGCCTGGCGTTGGAGGTCCAGGCCGGCGCTGCATAGCGCATCGTCGCACTCGGACGGCTGAATTCTATGTGGAGCAAGCGGCCGGAAAACCGGCGCATACGGCCACGCCGGTCATCCAGCTCCACATATTAGAGAAGTCCACGTTCCGCAAAGGACTCCACCGTGGCATCCCCCACGATCAGATGATCGATGACCCGGATGTCCACCAACGCGAGCGCCTGCTTGATCCGGCGGGTGACCAGCTCATCGGACTGCGATGGCTCGGCGACGCCGGACGGATGGTTGTGCACCAAGATGACGGCCGCCGCATTGTGGGCCAGCGCCTCCTTCACCACTTCCCGCAGATGGATACTCGCGCCGTCGATCGTGCCTCGAAAGAGTTCCTGGCACGCCGTCACCCGATTGCGATTGTCGAGATACAGACAAGCGAACACCTCGTGCTCGATACCTCCAAACCGCACCGCCAAGTATTCGCGGGTCACCCTAGGATTCGATAACGCGCTCGAATGAACGATTCGCGCCGACAGGATCCGCAGGGCTGCGGCGACGACGTCATCGTCACTGACCTCGACCTGACACTCACCTACTCCCCTCGTGAAGCCCGCGCTGAACCGCGGCTCGGCGACTCGCAGTGCACCGGAATGCGAACGGACATTGAAACAACGAGCGCTGCGTTTGGAAATGTTCATGGATCGATCTCCTCTGCAGGCGGGATTGCCTGTCGGAGATCCCTCGGCACAACGCAGCGCAGTCGTCAGGGCCGCGCGTAGCGCGCTCGCGAGCACGGCGTAGCCGCGCGCAGGCCTTTACGACGAGAACGATGTGACACACTGCAAATTCACCAGGCAATCCCATCTCCGCCATGCCGCCCATAGCACGTAGAACCTCACCGGTAATAAATCGTGCACGCTCTGAAGCCAAGCAGAGCATCGCTTCCACCACGTCGCTCTCGTTCCTGCGGTTTCGACACTCTTAGTCAGTCGGATCGCCGCCTACGCTTCGGGCGCGGTCTGAAACTTGGATTCATCAAAATCGAGCTTGGCATCCACGGGACGTTCCATGGCATTGGACTGCGCGAGAGCTGCAAAGCACTTGGTGGTGGCACTCATGTCCAGCCAGCGACTGAAGCGCGCGGCGCGCGCCAGCATGCGCGGCAGCGGCACCGGGTTCTCGTTGGTCATGGCCTTGAGCGCAGAGATGTAGTCATCGCGGTAAACCGTTGGCACGATGATGCGCGTTAGGCCGGCATTCGAAAGGAAGTGATTCATAGCCACGCGCGCCGTTCGCCCGTTGCCATCATCGAAAGGATGCACTTCGGACACTACGAACGAGGCGAGCGCGGCGCGGTTGGCCGGTGTCGCCGCGCTCATGATGATCTCGAACGCTTTGATGAGCGTGCCGACCACCATCTGTGGATGCACAAACACGGTCTGGCCCGCGCGATTGGCTTCGAGCTTGAACTCACCGGGCGATTTCTCTTTTCGTGACTCGATCACCTGTCGGTTCCAGTCCTGGAGCATCTTGGCGAAGGCCTCGGCACTCTCAGGCAGCGCCGGCACCTGCTTGGATTTCAGGATCGCCTGGTAGGTACCGAGGATGTCGTGCGAATCGTCCTCGCGATATTTCAGCGGCCGACCATTCACCACGATGTCGTGCGCCTCCTCGATCTCGAACTCAGTGCCCTCGATGTAATTCGAGAAGTACGTTTCGACGAAGGCTTGCAGCAGCGGATCCGCCCGCGGATCTGCAGGGGGGACTTGCAGCGGATTTCGCTGCAGCTCTTCGGCCAGCGTCTCGAACAGATTCAGGCGCGCCGGGTCATAGGGCTTGCGCGCCGCGCGCGCGATCGCCACTGGCGAGGTCAGTTTGACGGAACGGGTGCCCAGGAGCGCACCGATGGTCTTATCGAGCTGCTTAAACTCGGCGGTCAAGCCTAGGGTCTCGGCAATGGTCCGCGCGGCGTCACGTAACTGATTGGTGGTGTCACCGACATCGCGCCCGATGAAACGATCCAGCCACTGCTCAACATAGGCTCGGCCCAGAGTGCGCTTGTTTGCGGGGTCACCACGACTTGCCGACAGATTCTCCAGCAACCCTCGCGCCTGGCTCGAGATGTAAGCATTGCCATGAAGAGTCGGGATCTTGATATCCGAATCGAGCGGGCCCGGCCCCTCCGCAATGCGCAGCTTGACGCCGGGCAGTTCAACGTCGCGACGGTATGGGCCGGTGAGATAGTAGTTGCCGGCCGGTGTCGGCCGCTGCTGCTCGAAAGCCGAGCGGTGGGAGACGATGCTGCCGGGAGCGATCAGCGCTGACAGCTCGTATAGATGACGCCGCGTGACCGCCTCAACGGGCTGCACCAGATCATCGGTGTAAATGCCTTGGTGAATACGCCGCAGCTGACCCTGTTCGGCCAGCCGCTGAAGCCGTCGGGCTTCGGCTTTGTTTTCGCCTGCCACTTTGAGAGGCACGGTCGCAATTCTCCGCGTAAGTAGGTCCGGAACGACCTGATGTGTCGCTATTTTATACGTAATTCGTAGTTTATGTCGTTTTTTTATTCATATAAATCAACCGAAGGCGATCCGCTACTGTCGCCAGTTTGCACGCAACTCGGCTGGGGGAATCGAAATTGGTCGTTTTCTTATGCGAAATTCGGCAGTTTTGTCGTTTTTTTCCTCGTGAAACCAGAAAGCTTGCTGGCAGTACTACACACATGAGGAGTGAAGACCGATGGCCGCCAGAGGGCGGGCCTGCCAGCCGACTTCGCCAAGGATGGCGGCGACCGCGAACGAGCTGCTCGCGATCCCAGTAAGACTTCCATGACGGCTCGCCTCCTGCTTCGACGAAATCCACCGGCGGCCGTTTTTGTCTCGGAAGGGATCTAAAACTTGGGTCCTTCTTTTGGTCCTTGATGCATTGAACGGTAAAGGTGATCTGCTTACCTCCCTGCAGGTCGTCTCGCGAAATGAATGCGGGGGCATGGCCGCCCATCCACGATGGGGGAACTCGGTGCGACACCATTGTTCGAGTGCGAACCACTTTGCCTTTAGTAACCACCTGCTTTTGCGTTGAAACTAAGACGGAGCAACCAAACGGGACTGCGTACTCTAGTCTCCTGATGTCTCGGCCGGACCAGACCAGGAGCCCACAACATGCAAGCCTCTGATGCCAGCGTCACCGTCTCCTCGCGAATCCTCCGCCTTCCCGAGGTCTGCGGTCAGACGGGGCTATGCCGTTCGATGATCTATCAGCTCGAATCTGAAGAGCGATTCCCCGGCCGCATTCGGATTAGTGCGCGATCCGTTGGATGGCTGGAGCATGAGATTCATGCTTGGATTGCGGAGCGCGTTCGTTCTTCTCGCAGCTCTTCGGCGTCGCACTGACCATTGCGACTACGCAGCGTGGGCTTACTGCTCCGTCGCTTGAACCGCTGCATTGCCATGAGTTGCCCGCCCTCGGCTCGCCTCGAGGCGAATCCAGATAATCTGTCCATGGCAGGAGCAGCAGGAGGCCCCGGTACCGGGATTAGGATATACGGCATATGTGTCCGGACGCCGACAAAATCGCAGATCGCCGACTCACAACACACGTAGCCTGATCGTAAGCTCCTAACGAGGCGACATGGATGCCGCGCCTACCACGATTACATGTGCCGGGCGGTTGCTATCACGTGATCCTTCGCGGCAATCACCGCGAAGCGCTCTTCGGCAGTGATGCCGACCGCGTCCGACTGAACGACATCTTGGCGGAGGTGCTCGATCAGCAGCAAGCACGCCTGCATGCATTCTGCTGGATGACGAATCTTCTGCATGCGCTGGTTCAAATAGGCAATGCGCCGCTCGGCGGCCTCATGCAACGCTTCGCACGCCGCTACGCACGGTGTCGGCATCGCCAACTACGAACCACCGGCCATCTATTCGAGCGCCGTTCCAAAGCCTGGCTAGTGGATATGGATGAGTACTTCGTCACGCTGCTGCGCTACATCCATCTGAATCCAGTGAAGGCGCACATGGTGCAACACCCGGAGGAGTACGCCTGGAGCAGTCATTGCGCCTATCTCGGTGCAGCGCAGATTGCCTGGGTGACGACCGAATCCGGCTTGAGCCTGTTCGGTTCGACGATCGATTCTGCGCGAACGCAGGCTGCTGCTGCTCGGCGGTCTTTGCGCGAGCGCAGCCTCGGCTTTCTACCTTGAGGCCGCACCTAGCGTGATCAAGCACAACGCCTGCGGACCGGCATATCAGCCTAAGCGACTGATCGGAAAAAGTTTCCGAATGGCGGGAAGATTTAGGAGACAACGCCGGCCGCCATCGTCGCGACCGCTTCCAGCGTTCCAAGACTCACGCCCGCGACGATTCCACCATCCACGACCAGCGCCTGACCGGTCATGTATCGGCTCTCGGCGGATGCAAGAAAGTGATAGACGCCGACCATGTCGTCGGTGGTACCGACGCGGCCGAGCGGGGACATCCTCGCAGCCACCGGCACCTCCGGATGATCCTGCGGCAGCATGGGCGTGAATACGCTGCCAGGACACACCGAGTTCACACGGATGCCTCGGGGCGCGAGTTCCACCGCTGCCGAGCGGGTCAAGCTGACGACTGCTGCCTTCGACGCAGAATATTGGCTGTAACCCGGAATCCCCAGCAGCGCCGCGATCGAGGCCGTATTGATGATCGAGCCGCCGTCTTTCATCACCCGCGCTCCCTGCTTGAGACCGTGAAACACGGCGAACGTGTTGATGGCGAACACGCGATTCAGTTCCTCGACGGTCGCATCGGCGATCATCGGGCCAGTGTTCTCCACGCCGGCGTTGTTGACCAGGACGTCGAGGTTCTCGCCGAGTGCATCGCGGGCGTCATGCAACGCACGCGATACCTCGGCCTCGGCACTACAATCGGCGCGGACCGCCGCAATCGCGCCGGTTCTTCGGGCGACCTCCGAACCGTCGCGACGCCCGATGATTACCACGCGCGCGCCAGCGGCGGTGAACCTGGCGGCCACGGCTTCGCCAATGCCCGACGTGCCGCCGGTGATGGCGGCGGTCATTCCTTTCAGAGAGAACATGTGTGCCCCTCGCCTTTCAGCGCGTGTGATACTCGAACGTGACGCCGTAGGTGCGCGGCTCGCCGACCACCCACTGATCCCAACCGAATGACGCCAGGTCGTACGCACCGACCAAATAATCCTTGTCGGCGAGATTGCGCACCCACGCGGTCACGCTCGTGTGCGCGCTGGGCGAAGTCCACGAGACGTGCGCGTTCGCCAGTGCGTAAGCGCCTTGGCTCAGGATCGGATCGTTGTTCACCGAGAAGTACTGCTTGCTCTGATACTTGCCATCCACCTCGAACGCCCAGGTACCGAGCGCGCTTCGGATGGTGTAGGTGGCCATGGCATTGATGTTGGTTTCCGGCGCGCTGGGCAGCCTGCGGCCGCTCAGGTCCTCTCCGAGCGGCGTATTGAATTCGTCGAACTCCGAGTGCGTGTAGCCGGCGCCGAGTTGAATCACCAGGTCGTCGAGCGGGTGCCACGTAGCTTCCATTTCCAATCCATACAGCGTCGATGCGGCTGCGTTGGACAGTTGCTGGACCGGCACGCCCGCATCGCCCGATGCAAGCACGAACACCTGCTGGTCGGTGAAGTCGTAGTAGAAGGCGCTCAAGTTGAGGCGCAGCTGGCCGCCGATCTCGGACTTGAGGCCGACCTCATAGCTCCGCAGCGTCTCCGGATCGACCAGCGTGGCTTCGGCCTGATTCGAGAGAGCACCGCCGTTGTAGTTGCCGCTGTTGAAGCCGCGCGAGACGGTGATATAGCCGAGCACGTCGTCCGTGAACGAGTACGACAGCGACACGCGACCCGAAACATCGCCCCACGACTCGTCCGCGCGGAAGTCGATCGTCTGAAACAGCGCGCGATCCGTGATCTGCCGGCCCACGAACAACAAGGTATTCGTCACGTCGGTCACATCGGCGAGCCACGCGGCGTAGTTGACATCCTTGGTTTCGTGGGTGTAGCGCAAGCCGAGGCTCAGCTTGATCCGCTCGCTCATCAGCATGTCGAGATTGCCGAACAGCGCATAGCTGTCGGTATCCATCGAAGAGATCTGTCCCAAGCCTTCCACCACTTCGCTCAGTCCGGACAAGGCGCCCGGTCCGAATCCCGGAATCGGAAAGCCCACGCTGGTGTCGTTTGTTTCGTGAAAGTAATACGCGCCGGCGATCCAGCTCAGATCTCCCTGCGGCGAAGTCAGCCGGAACTCCTGGCTGGTCTGGCGCGGCTTGCCGTAGTAGTTGCCGGTCATCACGTAGCTGGGGCTCGCGTCCGTATCCTCGTGCACGCGGGACTCGTTCTCTTCGTAGGCAGTCACGGACGTCAACGTGAAGGCCGGCAGTTGCCAGTCGAGCGTGACATTGCCGCCGAAAGATTTCACATCCGTATACTGATCCCGCACATCCCAAGCGCCTCGGTGAAAGTCGGCGCTGTCGGAATAGCCGAAGAAGTCAGTGCAGCCTCCTCCCGCGCGTGGCATGGCGCACGGCTCGAACGTCGTTGGATCGATGAGGCCCACTTGTTTGTACGGTACCAATTGGCTGCGATCACGACTGCCGTGCGCGAGCACGCGCAACGACACGTCGTCGCTGGCGCTCCAGAGCCACTGCCCGCGCCAGCCCAACGAGTCGACTTCGCCGTCATCCGTACCGAGCAACTGATTGCGCTGAAAGCCATCACGGACCTGATGCTTCACACTGAGTCGTGCGGCGCTGTTGCTGCCGGTTTCAAATCCAATCGCTGCTTCCGGATCGAGTTGACCGAAGCGCCCAGCCGTGAGACGGACATCGACCGTGGTGCCACCACCGATGTCCGGCCGCGTCGTGATCATTCGCACCAGGCCGGCCGTCGTGTTCTGTCCGAACAATGTTCCCTGCGGACCCCGTGCGATCTCGACCGTGGCAACATCGAAGATCTGCGAGCCATGCGCTGCCGGCGAAGCCAGGTAGACGTCATCCAGGTAAACGCCGACTTTCGAGTTTGCGTTGGGATTGAACTGTGTGGAGCCGACGCCGCGGATGAAGAAGCTGGGCGAGGTATGCGCGAAGGAACCTTGTTGCGCCAAATTGGGCACGAAGTTGACCAGGTCACGCGTGTCCTTCACGCCCGCTTCCGCGAGTGCTTCTCCACTGATTGCAGTGATGGAGATGGGTACCGACTGAATGGATTCCTCACGTCGCGTAGCCGTGACGGTGATTTCCTCCAGCGGTGCTGTCGCAGATGGTGCGTCCTGCGCGGACGCAGTCTTCAATACAGCTGTGACGGCCACCGCAACGGTCATCGCGGTGCACGACTTCACGACCGAGCTCATAGTCCATCTCCCCGTTTCAATATGTGTTTAAGTCAGTGACTGAGTTCATCGAGGATGTAGCGCGCCACCGACAGCCGAACTTCCTCGGGCAAGTAGTCCTGCGACGGCATCTGCGGATAATCAGGGCGCTTGTGCGTCGGTTTCGCAATCCAGTCGGCGAGCTTCTGCGCATCTTTGCCGTAGAGCGCCTTGACCACGATCATCGGCGGACCGATCAGCTTCGAGTTGTACGTGTGGCAACCCGTGCAGACGGCGAGATACGTCAGCCTGCCCTTCTGATCCGCCGTATAGGGAGCGGCGACCACCGGCGTGGGCGTCTGCATGGAAGCAATCGCTACAGACGAAGCGCTCGCTGCGCAATCGGCAAAGTTGCGCGTTCCGAGCGTTTTGACCGCCGCGCGCTCTGCTATGCAATTGTCGCGACCCTTGCCGGTCGCGAGCACATCCACGCCCCGCTCGACGCCGGCGATCTCGAGAAGATCCTTGAGCGTGCCCTGCGGCTGACGACCGTTGTTGACGAACAAATTGCGCAGCACCTGAGTACCGTCCGGGAATGGATCCATGCGATCGTCCGGAGTCGTGACCAGGAAATTCGTTTCCGAAACCATCACGCCGATGCCGTGGTTGTCTCGGATGAGGTTCCCTTCCACAGTCGTGTTATCCGTGCCGAGCACCAGGATGCCGAGGCCGGGTGGCGCACCGGCCGTGATCGCGCCAGCGGGGGCGGTGTTCTTCATATTGTTTCGGGCGACCACGTTGTTGCGCACGATCAATCGGTCCGACGCCTTGACCGGCAGGCCCGGCAGCAGCGTGGTCGCGATGCCGATGGTGTTGTCGTGGACGTAGTTGTTCTCGATCAGGATGTCGTGCGAGTTTTCGCTTTCGATACCGATGATGCTCTCGTACACCTCGTTGTGAACGACATCCACGTTTTGCGACATGCCGACGTAGATTGCGGCGTCCTCGGAACCGAAGGCGATGTTGTGCGCGACCAAGCCGTTCTTGCCGAACTGGGGAAAGATGGCATAGAAGGTCGGCCCCTCGACCACGTTGTATGCGATGCGATAGTTGTTCGCTCCCTGCGTCATGATGCCGTTGCCTTTGAAGCGCTTCACCCAAAGCCGTTCGACGCTGACACCGTGACCGGCGACCAGCACGCCGTCATTGCGCTGGCCTTCGCCATCCAGCACCGCCCACGCACCCTCGCGCACGATGCCGCGCAGCTCGATGCGGTCCTTGTCGATGAATACGGTTTCTTTGTAGATGCCCGGCTCTACTTCGATGCGATCGCCGGGCGCAGCTCGCTTGACGGCGGCTTGAATGGATTCGCCGGCCTTCACCGTCAAGGTAGCGGCCTGAGTGGCCGCGGTTGCAAACATCAGCAAAGCAACACTCACCAGGCGGACGAACATTGGCTCGCTCCGGCGCATATCAATACTCCTTGCCAGTCATAGGATCGACGCCGCCGTGCATGTTGGCGGCGGTGGGCTTGCGGGCAAGCAACTGCGGGTGCGCCTTCAGCAAAGCGTCGCGCTTTTCGGTCAACTGCTGCGCAAGAGATGCATCCCCCAAACGCGACGCGAGATCGCGTGCGTTCTTCAATTCATCTGCCGCGGTCTGCAAATCCGCCGGATCGAGCTCGACGGCGAGGATCTCCACCAGGCGCTCTTTCGCCATCGATGGATTACGGTCCTGCGCATGGACGTAGGCGCAATACCGCAGCAGGGAAATGTTCTTCGGTGTCTGTGCATGCGCCTGCTCGAGCAGCTTCAACGCCTTCACGCCGTCCCCGCCGGCGAACTCGGGCAGATCGAAGTACACGCGCGCCAGGATCCACAACGCATTTCCGCCCAGCGCTGCCGGATCTTTCGCCGTCGCCGTTTCGAGCAGCGCTTTAGCGGCGCGCGTCTCGGTCATCACCGTTTTGGTGTCGGCCACTTTGACTGGCCACGTCAACTTGTACAGCGCGCGCGCCGACAGCACGTCTGGATTGCCCGAGGAATCGGCGGCCAGGCGCTGGTCGATCGCCTTGGCGTGGTCGATCGCGCGCTGCAGGCGGGCCGACCACTCCGGCACACGAATGCCATACAGATCGAAGTCCCACAGTAGATTGACGTGCGAGAGGTACGCGACGTTGGCCAGCAACGCCTGCAGTTGCAGCACCGTTTCAGCAGGCGCGCCCTCAGCAGCCGCGGACATCAGATCGGCCGCGCAGCCCAAGCTGTTCTTGTCCCACACGGCGGCGGACAACTCGGTTACGCGAGCCTCAAACTGCTCCGCTGCCGGTGGCGCACATTCGTACACCGCATCCGCAGCCGACTCCTCGACCCGAGACTGCCCGTGAGCGGGCAACGATATGACGCCAATGAGCAGCAAGAACGCGGCATGAACACCCCGCCCTGCAAGCCTGCGGTCAGGTCCCATGGTGTGGTTTCCTTTATTCGGTGAAGTCATCAGCGGAGCCTGGGAACGACCGGCAGCCCCGAGGGCACCGCGACTGGAACCGGCGGCGCCATCGACGTATCGGTCAGCGTGTTGAGAAACTCGATCACGTCGGCCACATCCGCAGCCGACAGCTCAGACTTCTGCATGTGGATGTGCCAGTGCAATTCCACGCGCGCACCCGCCGGCAGGGCGTGGCCGCGAGGCGCGTTGTAGAAGTCCAGGACCTCACTCAACGTCGCGAACTGTCCAGCCTGGAAGTAAGGCGCTGTGAGCGCCACATTGCGCAGCGTCGGCGCTTTGAACGCACCTTTCAGCGCTGCATCCATCGGCGACAGCGCGCCTGCCCCTTGATCGTAGGGTCGCCCCGGCACGGGCGGCGCGCCGATCACAGCGAGATCATCGCTGCCGAACAGCGGCGGAACATGGCATTGAGCGCAGCGACCGACGAAGCCGCGAAACACATTCCAGCCGCGCAGCTCCGCGTCACTCAGGGCGTTCTCATCGCCATGCGCGTATCGGTCGAAGCGGCTGTTCAGAGAGATCAGCGACGATTGAAACGCCGCCAACGCCGTCGTGACTTCGTCCACCGTGATCTGCCGATCCGAAGGGCGATTGAATGCCTGCGCGAACAGCTGTCGATACGTGGCGTTGACTGAGAGCGTGCGGCGTACGTGCTCGGGTGTGCTCGCCATTTCATTGGCAGCAAACAAGGGCTCGGCCGCCTGCGCCTGCAGCGATGCGGCCCGTCCATCCCAGAACAGCCGCCCGAGAAAACCCACATTCCAGAGCGTCGGGGTATTGCGAGTCAGTTCCACGTCGCCGGTTCGTGCCGGACCTACGCCGGTGGCCGCGCCACCCATTCCCTTTTTTCGTCCGTCGCCATAGGCGAGATCTGGGTGATGACAATGCGCGCAGGAAACGCGGCCGTCGCCCGAGAGCACAGGATCGAAGAACAACAGCCGGCCCAGATCGATCTGCTGCGGCGAGAAACTGCCCTTCATCGCCGGCAGCGGTACGCGCAGGCCACCCTGCCCCGGCTCCGCTGTGTACAACTGATACAAGCTCGCCAGATGACAGCGACCATCCTCGGCTTCATCGAAACTCGGCGGACAATGCTCGGCGAGAGCGAATGAATGCGCACTCACGTCGCTCGCCCCAAGCAACGCGAGAGCCGTCAGGGCGAGGAACCGCATGTTTCTCCCGCTCGATCCCCACATTCCTTCGACGTAGTGGCCGCCGATATTTGCAACGATGCGGCGTATGAGATGACGTCACGCACGGCGCGCTCGCTTTTCAAACTCTCGGCGATGGCGCGCATCGTGGCGCCGCGCTCGTCACCCGCTGCTGTTCCGCGCTTGCCCGAGGCGAACGCAGAGAGTTGCCGCACCAGATACCAATCCGACATGCCAGCGAGCCGGGGTCCCCCCATGACTGCGTTGCCTTCACCGTGCGGTCCGTGGCACGCGGCGCACGTCACAAACGCCGCCCGTCCTGCGCGCTCATCGCCTTTGAGCATGCGAGGCGCCGCTTGCTCGGGCATGGCGCTGACATACGCGGACAGCCGACCGATGATCGTGTCATCCAGCATGGCAGCGATCGCAACCATCTGCGGGCCGAAGCTGTCCCCTGCGCCGCGCCGCCCGTCACGAAAGTTCGCAAGCTGCTGGCCGATGTACTGCGCGTCGAGACCGGCAATGCGCGGCGCACCCAACTCGGCATTGCCTTGGCCATTCACGCCGTGACAACCCTGGCAAATGTCGAACTCGGCGGGCCGCGGAGGCGCGGCCGCCCTCGCGCCGGGCGCGCCGCCAAGCATGACCACCAATAAGAATCCGGCTACCAGATCGGGCCTGCGCCCTGCCTTGAAGATCGTCACAAAGCCCCCCCGCGTGACGGCGTAACCGCCGCTGCCAGCAAAGACTACGCGGCAACGTTCGAGGTTTGCAATACCGAACTCGCTATTTAGCGAGTTTATTACACTCGCCAGATGGCGAGTTACGGCGCCTGCGCCGGCCGCACTCACCAGCGCGGAACTCGACGGACTTGGCTAGAATCGAGCACCTTATGAACAGCAACCCACCAAAGAGTCCGATTCCCCGGATCACGCAACGACGCGGCGATGCCCGGCGCGAGCAACTGCTGAAGGCGACGCTGACGCTGCTGGCGACCCGAGACTTTCCCGAAGTTACTTTCGTCGCCGTATGCCAGCACGCCGGAGTGCCGCACGGCTCGGCCAGATTCTTCTATCCCGACATGCCGGCGCTGCTGCGCGGCCTGCTGAGCGATCTCGGCAAGCGTCATGACGATGAGCTGAACCGGCCGCTTCGCGGCAAAGCGACGCAGTCATGGCGGACACTGCTCGATACCATGATCGATCGGTCAGCGCGCTTTCAGCGCAGTAACCTGGTGTTCGCGAAGCTGACCATCAGCGGTCACATGCCGCCGGAGCTCAAGCGACTGGATCGCGATGCAGATTTCAAGCGGGCGCGGTTCTTGCTCTCGAAGCTGGACGAGTTCTTTCTATTGCCGAAGCACAAGGACAATGAGCGGGTCGCCTATTATGCGATAGAGATCGTGGATACAGCCTTCATGCTCTCGGCCCGAGAGTCCGGCCAAATCACCTCGTGGTGGATCCGACAAGCCAAGCGCAGCGCCCAGGCTGTACTCGAAGGCCATTTTGGCGACTTGAAGAAGCGTCCGGATCGAGGCCTACATAGATAAGGGAGCAGTTCGCCAAGAGCCTTGCCCCGTTACCTAGAACGGAGACGAGCGCGCGTGCGTAGAGTCCATCGCAGCTTGAATGCCGAGCAAGTCGCCGCGCTGCGCGGCGCTTTGAGCGCGCAGCTACCGAACTCCGATCTGCCCATCGGCGAGGTCATTCGCCAGATGCGACTCAGCATCAAGCGCTCGCAAAGCGAATACGCACAACTCTGCGGAGTCGCACCGCGCGTACTGGCAGAGATTGAAGCTGGCACAGGCAATCCAACTCAACACATTGCGCGCTACTGCTGCCGTTTGCGTTCGATGTCGGCGTCGCACGCCTATCCGATGATCTGCTCCTCGGTGTAGCGCTTCTTCACGTCCAACCTCCTCACTTGGGGTCGGACTCTAAATCACCGTGCTACTGAAAAGTGGGGGGACGTCGACTCAGTAGGTCCTGGTCTTTATCGACCCAACTCGCGCCTCGATGTGATCCAGGAGCGCCTCTCGTACCGACGTAACTGCCGCATCGTTGAGCTTGTCATTCAGCGCTTCCTTTGATGCATCTCTCACGTGATCAGGAAGCTTCTCACCGAGTTCATGCAGCCACGCGAGCACTTGATCCTCATCGATCCTGCAGTCCTTCGCCACGGATTGCCAGTCTGCGAGTCCAATGCGGCGGACGGCATAGTGCTCACCAACCTTCATCGACAATTCCTGCCGAATCCCCTGCTCCTGATAGAGAGCCAGACATGCGAGGTCATATAAAGGCGCGAGACGCACTTCACCCGCGCTGATCAGCAGAGAGTAATTCTTGGCATGAGCGTCCATGCCACCGACAAACCAGTTGAACATGTTCGCCTTGAGAAAGATCTCGACATCCCGATCCGGCTGGGTCGAGACGCGCCGCAAAAGCTCAACGCACGTGCGGATGCCGGGGCCACCATGCTCCTGATATTTGCGGGCCGGCATCAAGGAGAGCGCTTGGCAGAAGTCCTCCTCGTGCACGCGTGTCAGCACACCCTCACTCGTCCAGAGACGGTCGAAACGCTCCACGGCAATGACCGGTTCAGGCAGATTCAAAACGGTGGAGCGTGCAGCGGGTAGCCCGCATCGGGCAGCAACGCTTAGACAAAGATGTTCGTTTTCGCAGATGGCTGGATACCCCGGAATAGCCGGCTTCAAGATGTGGGTGTTAGGTGTGCGCCCGAAGGGCACACCCCAGCGCTCGCCATCGAAATAAAACGAAGTTTTTGTTTGCGCGCCGGCAAGACTGATGCGTCCGACGTCTTTCTTCAGACGCATCGATGCAGCGTCTTTGTTGAGGATCCTGATCCGGTCGTCGAGATCCTCCATCGAGATCCAGGCAATCTCCGGCTGCGAGTCGCCCAGATACTTGTCGATGTGCTCGTCGGGAACGAACTGCGCTGCTCCCGGCACATCCTCGCCGATCTTCAGCATGAGCCTGAATGGATTGACGCTCTTCAGCCCGTGCGCCGTCGCCAGCGCCTCCAATGTGTGCTCGTTCTCTGGAAGCAGGTTCCAGAGAAAAGGCGCGATCAGCGACTGTTTGTATTCGATCTCTGTCAACGGCATGGAGGTCGACAACGGGAAGGCGTGCTTGGATTCCAGCCACGCGGGTTCGTAGCTGAAGCGCAAGAGCCCGTGCTTGTTGCTATCGACCCGGCCCGCGATTTCCCCCTCGATAACGACGAGCAGTTGCGTCATGGCTTGTTGCTGGGCGGTTTCAGCTGGTCGAACACGGCATCCAACCTGGACGGCGAGGCGACGCCCGTGGATCGCATCGGGTCTTGCAGGCGAAGCTCCAATCCCAGCACCTGGATCGTCTTCAGCACACTCGACATCTCAGCAGTTGGGTTGCCTTTTTCTAAAAGAACCACCCACTTGCGCCCCACGCCTACGAGGTTGGCGAGCTGGAGCTGTGACATTTGCTTAGCCTTCCTCCGAGTCCGGAGGGCGTAGCCAAGTGCTTCAGCCGTCGTAATAGAAATGTCCCTCATGGAGGACAGTATATAAATGCCCTTCATAAAGGACAAGTTATGGAAGTCCCTCATAAGGGACAGATTGTCACGTCCCCTATAAAGGACATCCAAAGGGACATCTAAAAGAGAGGGCGACACGCAGAGCCAGAGCGCCGGAGGATCCCCTTGCTCCCGACCTTTCAATCACCGAGCCGGTCGAACCCCGGATCCAGATCGCTCACGCCGCCTCAGACGCAGCGCCTCGAACGCAGCTACCGCCCCCTCATGCATCCCAGCCTGCTGTCGCAGCGCAGCCGTCCGCAATTCATCCAGATAATCCGCCCATGACTGCATCATCTGACGACGCAGCATCAGGTGATCCGCGCTGTTGTAGCTCGCTCGCGTCTTGTCGCGCGGCATGTGCGACAGCTGCAGCTCGATGGCATCCTTGTTCCACTGTTGTTCGTTGAGCAACGTGCTCGCAGTCCCGCGAAAACCGTGGGCTGTGTGCTGCTGCTGCGTAAATCCCATCGTGCGAAGCGCGGCGTTGAATGTGTTCTCGCTCATCGGACGAGATGCATTGCGCACCGACGGCAAGACATACCCTTTGCCATCTGCGCCCGTGAGGGGTTGCAGCAGTTGCAGGACTTGAACCACCTGTCGTGACAGCGGAACCAGGTGATCGGCTCCACCCATCTTCATTCGCTCGGCAGGAATGCGCCATGTGGGTTTCTCGCCTTCGAGCTGAAACTCTGGCCACTGCGCACGGCGTAGTTCTCCTGGTCTGACGAACGTGAGCGCCAGAAGCTTCAGCGCACAAGCGACGACGAACCCACCTTGATACGCATCGATGCTCTTAAGCAGCACACCCAACAGCTGCGGATCACGAACTGCTGCTCGATGCTGAACACTGACCGACGGCAGGTGGTCCTTCGGCTCGATGTGGGCAATGGGCGTGTGCTCCACGAGTCGGCGACCGATCGCCCATTTGAAAACCTTCTTGAGGATCTGCAGCACCCGGCGCGCAGTGTCGATCGCGCCGCGATTGACCATCCGATCCATACAGACGAGCACGTCTTCGCCCGTGACATCTCGAATCGGTATATCGCCGATCCAGGGGAACACGTTGTCTTCGAGGCGTTGGAGAACCCGGCTCGCATGGCCAGCTGACCACTGACGCTGGAAGGCTGTGTGCCACTCCAGTGCGACCGCTTTGAGCGTGTTGAGCTGCGCGCGTCGCTCTTCGGCCATCTCCTCTTTGCGTTGAAGCGCTGGATCGAGTCCCTTGGCGAGCTGTTTGCGAATCGCAAGGCTCTCCTCGCGTGCTTCGGCCAGGCCGACCTCGGGGTAGGTGCCGAGCCCTCGCAGACGTTCCTTACCGGCAAAGCGGTATCGCTGCCGCCACCACTTGCGGCCGGTTGGAGTGATCAGCAGGAAGAGCCCGTCCGTATCGAAGAGTTTGTACGGACGTACCCGAGCCTTCGCAGCCCGTATTTTCGTGTCTGAAAGCCTCGTCATAGGGGTACCGATTTCAGCGTCCTTGGCAGATATGCCTAGGTACCCCTATTCGGTACCCCTGCTCAAGATCGGATTTCGACGCAAATGCACGGAAAACTCCGGACGTCAAACGCGTGTAAGCGCCTGATCGTGAGGGATTTTCCGGAAGTGCCTGGATGACACTGGACGCGCGAATGGTGGCTAGGGTGGGACTCGAACCCACGACCTCGGCATTATGAGTGCCACGCTCTAACCAGCTGAGCTACCTAGCCTTTTTCGTCGCAGGCGGACATTCGGTGCGTCCGGCCGGCGATGGAAGGGCGGGCATTGTCTGGACCGATGCCGGTGCTGTCAAGGAATCGCGCGTTTCCTTAGGGGCTCCGTGCCTCAGCACTCGAAAAAAACCGTCTCGCCGGGGCCGGCAAGGCGGATGTCGAAACGGAATTCGCTGCCTGAGCGGGCCGGGAGGGCCATGAGCGTCGCACGCCGCTGGGTCGGGACCAGCGCGAGCACCGGATCGATCGCATTGGCGGCCTCGTCCTGGAAATAGATGCGGGTATAGAGGCGTTTCAACAGACCCCGCGCAAACAGGCCGACACAGAGGTGGGGCGACTCGCCGGCGCTCAGGCTTGCCGGGCGAATTGCATCAAACGCGAACGTGCCGCTGTCCGGATCGACCGCGAAGCGACCGAATGCCTGGCGATCGGGTTGCCAGATTTCCAGCAGGGCGTCGGTCACGGGTCGGCCGTCGGCATCGAAGACGACGCCCGTAATTCGCAATCGCTCTCCGTCGCCGACGCACAGGTGCGTCCACCGGTCATGGGCGAGTCCGATCTGGAAAAACGGGCCGACGGTCTGCGATGGAGTAACGCTCACCGCTCTTCCTCCAGCGGCGTTTCGTCCGGACCGCGCAGCACGATGTCGAAGCGGAAACCGAGTGCCCGGTTCGGAAGCGTGGCCTCCAGATCGAACTTTGCGACCATACGCTCGCGCGCACGCGCATCGGTCACCGAGTGAAAGATCGGATCGAACGGAAACAGCGGATCGCCGGGGAAGTACATCTGCGTCACCAGACGCGTGAGGAAGCACGGCCCGAACAGGGAGAAATGAATGTGCGCCGGGCGCCATGCGTTCGGATGATTGCCCCACGGGTACGAGCCCGGCCGGATCGTGACGAATCGATAGCACCCTTCCGCATCGGTCATGCAGCGGCCAGCGCCGAAGAAATTCGGATCGAGCGGCGCATCGTGCTGATCGCGCGCGTGCCGGTAGCGACCGGTGGAGTTCGCCTGCCAGATCTCGATCAGGGAGTTCGGGATCGCGCGGCCCCTGTCATCGACAAGGCGACCGTGAACGACGATACGTTCGCCGATCGGCTGCGCTGCGCCCTGCACGGTGAGGTCAGCATCGCTCTCCTTGAAGTCGCTATGACCGAAGACCGGACCGGTGAGCTCCGACAAGGCCTGCGGCAGGACGATCAACGGCTCGCGTGGCGCGCGTGTACGCGTCGACACGTAATCGGGATGCAGGTACGGCGGATCGTGCTGCAGCGACTCGAGTGGATACGGATGGGATGGTTTCATGACTACCGCAGGTCGTTGACGCATTTGTGCAAGCGCGGAGATCCGCAGCACGTCGACTCGATCACACCCGTCAGTCGTGCTTGGCCAGCTTGTCGAGCAGCGCCAGCAACTGTTCCCTGCCCGCCTTGCCGATACGCGCCGTCATGCGCTCCTCATGCTCGGCCTGCCGTATCAGCACGCGCTTCAGCAGCGCCTCGCCGGACCTGGTTAGATGCAGCGCGTGCGAACGCCTGTCGTTCTGTGTTGGCAAGCGCTGCACGAGGCCGCGCCGCTCGAGCGCATCGACGAGCGCCACGAAATTCGGGGTCTGGATGCCCAAGGCTGCGCTGGCGTCGGCCTGCTTCAGGCCGGGGTTCTGACTGATAACGACCAGCAGACCAAATTGCGCCGGACGCAGATCGATATCGACGAAGGTGTGGAAGAAGTCATCGAACACCACCAGCTGCGCCCGGCGCAGCGCATAGCCGATGTAGTGCGACAGCGGTCCCAGTGCCGCGGGTCGGCGCCGCGCTTTCGAGCCGGCGGCAGATGATTTCGAGCGAGCCTTTGCGCCCGCAGTGGTCGACTCCCGGGGCCGGTCTTTCATGCTGGGTCAGCGTGCGCGAAACGTTGGATGACTTCGTCGGGAATGGCGCGGGCCTTGATGCCGCCGGGACGCTCCGGGTCCTTGCCCGCCCAGACTCTGCTTTCATGGCCCTGCACGGCCAGCTTGCCGTCGCGCAGGATGCGGTGCTCGATCGTCAGGCTCGAGCGCTTCCATTCCGCGACATTGCTTTCGACGATGACGCGATCGCCGAAGCGTGAGGGCATGAAGAACTTCGCACCGACATCGACCAGCGGCATGCCGATGATGTCGTAGGTCTTGACCATCTCGGCCTTCGGCAAACCCGCCGCCTCGAAGAGATACGCGGTATTCGCGTCGAAAAAAGCTAGATAGCGCGGATAGAAAACGATTCCCGCCGGATCGCAGTCGCCCCATTCGATGCGCAGTTCGCGCCGAAAGATCAGGCCGGCGATCGGCGAGGAGGGTGTGGAATCGGTGTTTTCCATGCGCTTCGCTGCAAGGCCCGCAACCGAAACCGTTATACGATATAGCTGCTGGAGCCGCAAATGGCAGCGGCGTTGCGGCACTCGCCGATGCCCGGCGGTCGACTCTCATTTAGTATCAGGCCGAATCAGAACGGCACGATGCCGATTGCGGGGACTTTTGAATTCGCAGTTTCACAGCACCGAAGTGGCAGGGTTGTTCGCACCTGCGCAACAACTCGCCTACATGCTCGAGTTCGAAGGCGCGCTGGCGAAAGTGCAGGGCGATCTGGGATTGATCCCGGCAGCCGCCTCCCGGGCCATCGTGGCCGCCTGCTCGGACCGCAAGCTGATCGCACGCATCGACCTCTCGCCCGCGGCGCTCGCGGGCAATGCGGCTATTCCATTCGTGCAACAACTGACGGCACTCATCGCCAGTGTCGACACTCACGCCGCCGCCTGGGTACATCACGGCAGCACCAGCCAGGACGTGATCGACACCGCCATCACCCTGGCTATGCGCGACACCCTCTCCCGCATCTCGCCCGATCTGCGTCAACTGCGTGAAACCGTCGCGGCGCTCGCTCTCGCGCATGCACGCACGCCCATGATCGCCCGAACACTATTGCAGCAGGCCACTCCCACCACGTTCGGCTACAAGCTGGCAGCGTCGCTCGCAGGCCTCGATCAGCTGGCCACGCGCCTCGCGCAGATTTCACGCAGCGGATTGTTTCTGCAGCTCGGCGGGCCGGTGGGCACGCTGGCAACCGCCGGAGCACTGGCACCCGAACTGGTGGCGGGAGTCGCGGTCCGCCTGGGGTTGCGGGCCGCACCGATCTGCTGGCACACGAACCGCGTGTCGATCGTCGAATGCGGATCGGCTCTCGCGGCATTGACCGGGCAACTCGCCAAGATCGCGCGTGATGTCATCCTTGGAATGCAAACCGAGGTGGGCGAACTGGCCGAATCCGCGGCGCCTGGCAAGGGTGGGTCGACGGCTATGCCACATAAACACAATCCGGTGGATGCCGTCGTCGCGGCAGCGGCGGCGACGGTTACGCCGCAACTCGCAGCGGCTCTGCTGGCGTCGATGGTGCAGGAGCATGAACGCGCCGCAGGGGCCTGGCACGCGGAGTGGGTCGTATTGCCGCAGCTGTGCAGCCTGACGCATGGCGCCTTGCTCGCAGTAACGAATACGTTCCGCGGCTTGCGCATCGATACCGAACGCATGCAGGCGAACCTGACCTGCGCACTGCGGACTGCGTGTGCAACCGCGCTCGCCGAGACGCTCGGCCCCACGGTGGGTCGCGACGTCGCGCACGACCTGGTGCATTCGTGGTCGCAGACCGCGCTCAATGGCAATCGCACGCTGCGCGAAGTGGCTGTGCAGGAACTTGCCACGGCGAATGTGAATCTTGGCCGCGAACAGCTGGACGAGGTATTTTCGATCGATCGGGACATCGCCGCGGCGGAAGCCCGCACGCTCGACTATCTGACACAACGCAAAGAGGGAGCCAGTTTCGATGGATGATCAGGAACGCTACGACAAAGGGGTGCAGCATCGCCGCGCGGTGCTCGGCGACGCCTGGGTCGATCGCGCCAACTCGCGACTCACCGATTTCAACAGGGAATTCCAGAATTTCCTGACGCGCCATGCCTGGGGGGATGTATGGAACCGGCCCGGACTCGACCGCAAGACACGCTCCTACATCACGCTGTCGATCTGCATTGCGCTCGGCCGCTGGGAAGAATTCCGCGGTCACACGCGTGGCGCGATCAATAACGGCATCACGAAGGAAGAGCTGCAGGAACTCATCATCCACAGCGCCGTTTATGCGGGTATGCCGGCTGCGAACACCGCGATGCATCACGCCGAGGAAGTCATCGGGGAGCTGGAACAGCCTCCGTCTGGAAAGCCATGAAAGTCGCAACGACCGATGACGCACAACTGCACTACGAACATGCGCCGCGCCCCGGCGCTCCGGCACTGCTGCTGCTCAACTCACTGGGCACGAGCCTGGAGATGTGGGACGACCAGGTTCAAGTGCTGCAAGAGCATTTCGAAGTCGTGCGTTACGACGTCCGTGGCCACGGCCAATCCTCTGCGGGTAGCCGTACGGAGCTCACGCTCGAACAGCTGGCGCGCGATGCGCTCGTCGTCCTGGACGCCTGCGAAATCGCGCG
This sequence comes from Povalibacter sp., assembly GCF_036520495.1. Taxonomy (GTDB): domain Bacteria; phylum Pseudomonadota; class Gammaproteobacteria; order Steroidobacterales; family Steroidobacteraceae; genus Steroidobacter. The sequence continues at coordinate 34,995 of NZ_DATDJO010000055.1, forward strand.
AGCGCACCTGTGCGGGCTGTCTCTCGGCGGCATGACGTCGATGGTCATTGCCCGGCACTGGCCGGATCGGGTCCTTAAAACCGCGCTCAGCAATACCTCGCCTCACATGCCACCGCGCGAGAGCTGGGACTCACGCATCCAGACGGCCCGAACGCAAGGCATGTCGGCCCTGACCGAGGGCATCCTCGGCCGCTGGTTCACAGCGGGATTTCGCAGCGCCGAGCCTGAGCGGGTCGAGCGCGTGCGTCAGATGCTTCTCGCCACCAACCCCGCGGGTTACGCAGCCTGTTGCGCAGCCGTTCGTGACATGGACCTGCGCGAAGACATCAAGGACATCACGACGACCACGCTCGTGATCGGGGGCACGAAAGATCCAGCCACACCCCCGGCGGATGCGGAATTGATTGCGAACTCCATTCCAGGAGCAAAGCTCAGGATGCTGGAGGCCGCGCATCTGTCGAATATCGAGCAGGCGGAGGAGTTCACGGCGGCGCTGGTGGAATTCCTCGGCACCATCTGATTCCGGGGAAATCTCTCCGCGGGATGATTTTTCTGTGGGTCCGACTTCAGTCGGACATCTGAGACTCGAGAACTGTTTGGCTAAAGTGGGACCCACAAAGCCTGGAAATCGAGGCCTGAAAATCGGACCGGCAAGCTCAACTCAGTACCATTGAGCTTGCGCCGGACTCTGGCCAGCCGACCAGTCAGCCTCTTCTCACACATTGAATCTGAAGTGCATCACGTCGCCTTCGCGGACGATGTATTCCTTGCCTTCCAGACGCAGCTTGCCGGCTTCCTTCGCTCCCTGTTCGCCCTTGTTCGCGATGAAGTCGTCGTAGGCAATCACTTCGGCGCGGATGAATCCTTTCTCGAAATCGGTGTGGATCACGCCGGCAGCCTGCGGCGCAGTGGCGCCGACCCGAACGGTCCATGCGCGAACTTCCTTTTCGCCGGCCGTGAAATACGTCTGCAGTCCAAGCAGCTTGTAACCGGCGCGAATGACGCGGTTCAGGCCGGGCTCGTCGAGCCCCAGCTCGTTGAGAAAATCCGCGCGGTCCGCCTCTTCCAACTGGGCGATCTCCGCTTCGATCGCTGCACAGACGGCCACGACCTGCGAATCCTCCTCCGCCGCCCGCGCCTTCACTGCATCGAGGTAGGGATTGTTCTCGAAGCCGTTCTCGGCGACGTTGGCCACGTACATGAGCGGCTTCAACGTGATCAGGTGGTACTCGTGCAGCATCCGGATCTCATCCGGATCCTTTACCAGCGACCGCGCCGGCTTGCCGGCGTCGAGATGCTCACGCACCCGCTTCAGCAGGTCGCGCAGCTTGATCGCATCCTTGTCGCCTGCCTTCGCCGCTTTCTCGGCGCGCAGGATGCCGCGCTCCACCGTATCGAGGTCGGCCAGCGCCAGTTCGGTGTTGATGACATCGATATCGTCGAGCGGACCGATGCGGCCCGCCACGTGGACGATGTCGTCGTTCTCGAAGCAGCGCACGACGTGCGTGATGGCATCCGTTTCACGGATGTGCGACAGGAATTTGTTGCCGAGTCCCTCGCCCTTGCTGGCGCCGGCGACCAGTCCGGCGATATCCACGAACTCGACGGTTGCCGGCAGGGTGCGCTCGGGCTTCACGATCACCGCCAGCTCGGCGAGCCGCGGATCGGGCACGGGCACGATGCCGACGTTGGGATCGATCGTACAGAACGGGTAGTTCTCTGCCGCGATCTGCGCGCGCGTCAGCGCATTGAAGAGCGTCGACTTGCCGACGTTCGGCAGGCCTACGATGCCGGATTTGATGCCCATGGTTGGTACGTAACGCTCTTGAGACTGGGATCGTGGAAAGGTGATCGGATGATCAGGTGATGGCGCTGCAGATTCGCGGCGGCATCACCTCATCACTGGATCAGTGGATCACTTCTTCTGATGCAATCCATTCATCGCCTTCTCCGCTCCCTCGCGCAGGAACACCTGCAATGCATCGAGAGACGAGGCGATCGAGGTGAGGATTTTCTCTTCCTCGTCCTTCGGCGCACGCCGCAGCACGTAGTCGATCACCTGCGACTTGTCGCCGGGATGACCGATACCGACGCGCAGACGCCAGAAATCCGCACCGATGTGAGTAATGGTGTCGCGCAGACCATTGTGGCCGCCGTGACCGCCGCCGAGTTTGAAACGCACATCGCCGACAGGCAGGTCGAGTTCATCGTGAACCACCAGCGTTTCCAGCGGCTTGACCTTTAGATAGTCGGACAACGCGCGGATCGCGAGCCCGCTGCGATTCATGTACGTCGCCGGCTTGAGCAACGTGATTTCTTCGCCATCGATCGTGACGCGGCAGATCTCGCCGTGAAAGCGCGTGTGACTGCGGAAACGACCGTCGAGCCGCGCCGCCAGCGCATCGACGAACCAGAACCCGGCGTTGTGCCGCGTAAGCACATGCTCGGGCCCGGGATTGCCGAGACCGACGATGATCTTGATGGGAGTGGCGAGCATAGGAAGAGAGTCGAAGGTGAATAGCTGACGGTTGATAACGGAGGAAGCGCGACAGCGCTCATCCACTATCCACTATCAACTATCCACTGACCTCGGCGGGCGGCCGATCAGGCCGCCCGCGTCGGATTACTTCTTGCCGCCCTTCGCAGCAGCCGGCTTGGCATCGTCCTTCTTCGCGTCCGCTGCGCCCGCAGCAGGTGCAGCAGCAGCGGCAGCAGCTGCAGCCGCCACAGGCGACTCAGCTTCTTCCGCACGCGGATGATGGATCGAGACCACCGGTTCATCGCGGCCGTGAGTCAGGGACACGAACTGCACGCCTTCAGGCAGCTGCAGATCCGACAGACGCTTCATCTCGCCGATGCGCATCTCGGACATGTCGACTTCGACCGACTCCGGCAGATCCTTCGGCAAGCACAGCACTTCGACCTGGTTCAGCAGGTGAGACACGATACCGCCTTCGGTCTTCACGCCCGGCGAGCCCGCAGCACCCTTGAAGTGCAATGGAATCGACATGCGAACCGGCTCGTCGTCCCGTACGCGCAACAGATCCATGTGCAGGATCTGGTTCTTGGCCGGATGACGCTGCACATCCTTGAGGATGGCTGCCTGCTTCTTGCCAGCGATGTTCAACGACAGGATGGTGGAATAGAAGCGCTCGTTGACCAGCAACGTCAGCAGGTTCTGGTGATCCAGAGTCAGCCGCGTCGGGTCTTCCTTGCCACCGTAGAGAATCGCCGGAACCTTGCCGGAACGACGCAGGCGGCGGCTCGCACCCTTCCCCTGCTCGCCATCCCGAGGATCAGCGACGAGATCAAAAGACGTTTTCATAAGTACTCCAGAACAGAACGATGGGGCTGCCGGGCGGGAATACGCGTAGCGCATCTGCCATATCCTGCCACCTCATCTGAAAGCGATACCGGCTCCGCGACCAGTCACCGGCACCGCACACCAAGCAATGTCGTCGGACAACCCGACGCCACCGCTAATCGATATACAACGAGCTCACGCTCTCTTCATCGCGGATACGACGCATCGTCTCCGCGAGCAGGCCGGCGACGGACAACTGCCGGATCCTTTGGCAGGCGCGAGCGGCGTCGCTCAGCGGGATCGTGTCCGTCACGACCAGTTCATCCAGTTCCGACTTCGAGATGCGCTCGATGGCCGGACCCGACAGCACGGCGTGCGTGATGTAGGCGACCACGCGCTTCGCGCCGCTGTCCTTCAATGCCTTCGCCGCGTGGCACAGCGTACCCGCAGTGTCGACCAGGTCGTCGATGAGCACGCAGGTCTTGCCGCGCACTTCACCGATGATATTCATCACTTCCGACTCGTTCGCCCGCTGGCGACGCTTGTCGATGATTGCGAGATCCACATCGTCGAGCCGCTTGGCGAGCGCCCGGGCACGCACCACGCCGCCGACATCCGGCGATACGACGATCAGATCCTCGTACTTCTGCTTCCACGCATCGCCCAGCAATACCGGCGAAGCGTAGACGTTGTCGACCGGGATATCGAAGAACCCCTGGATCTGATCAGCGTGCAGATCGATGGTCAGCAACCGATCGACGCCCGCACCGGCAATCATGTTCGCCACGAGCTTGGCGGTGATGGGCGCACGCATCGCACGCGGGCGGCGATCCTGCCGCGCGTAGCCGAAGTACGGCACGACTGCGGTGATTCGCGCTGCCGACGCACGACGCGCGGCATCGACCATCACCAGCAGCTCCATCAGGTTGTCGTTCGCCGGCGGTGCCGTCGGCTGCACGATGTACACGTCGCGACCGCGCACGTTCTCCAGCAGCTCGACCGTCGTCTCGCCATCGCTGAAACGACCGACCGACGCCCGCCCCAGCGGCACCATCAAGTGGCGCGCTATCTCGAGCGCGAGCTGCTGGTTGGCGTTGCCCGAAAACACCGCCATTGATGAACGATCCATTGAAAACCCCGAGACTGTAGACCCTAGGCTCTAGGCTCCAGGCAGATGAAGAGCGCCTGCACTCCTGATCCGACCCGCAACCTACAGCCTATAGTCCACAGCCTTCTCGAAGGATGGCTGGGGCGGAAGGATTCGAACCTCCGGATGGCGGGATCAAAACCCGCTGCCTTACCGCTTGGCGACGCCCCAATTCGAAAAAAAGACCAAAAAAAGACCGGTCGCCCGCGAGCTGTGCCCGCCTGACGACCTTCAACTTAACTCCGCGTACTCTGCTCCACCTGCAACCGTTCCAGTAACGGCGAACGGTTCAATCCGCGTACGACATATCCTGACCAGCGCGCCGGCAAGCGCCGCAACGCGGCGCTGGCGGCACTCTCGGAAGGCATGGCAGCGAACACGCACGACCCGGTTCCGGTCAGTTGCGCGACACCAAATTCCTCAAGCCAATCAAGCGCTTCGGCGACCTCTGGATAGCGCCCGCGCACGGTGGAAGTGCAATCGTTGCGGCCACCCCCCGCGAGAAAGGCGCGTATTGTCGTGACGGGGGAATTACGTGTCAATTCAGCGGCCTGAAAGATTTCAACTGTGCTCACTGCGGCCTGCGGTTTGATGACCAGGAACACGTTTTCCGGCGGCTCGATGGAGGTCAGCTGCTCGCCCACGCCCTCGGCCCAGGCCGCATGACCCCGGATGAAGACCGGCACATCGGCACCGAGCTGCAAACCAAGCATCGCCAGTTCATCCAACGCGAGATTCGTGCCCCACAGATGATTCAGCGCGAGCAGCGTCGTTGCTGCGTCGGAACTGCCGCCGCCGAGGCCGGCCTGCACAGGAATCCGCTTCTGCAGTTCGATTGCAACGCCCGCCGCGGACTGCGCATGGCTCGCCAGCAAGCGGGCGGCGCGAACCACCAGATCGCGATCCGCTGGCACGTCGGACAACCCACCCAACCGTTCCACCACGCCGGCCGGCCGCACGAAGAATCGCACCTCATCGTACAGGTCGATGAACTGCATCGCCGTCTGCAACAGGTGATAGCCATCAGCGCGACGCCCGACGATATGCAGGCAGAGATTGAGCTTGGCGGGTGCGGGCCAGGGAGGCGACTGGCCGAGCGGCTCTCTGGGCGATTCAGCGTTCACTGTCCCAGCTGCCAGCGATCCACGACGATCCGTACTCGCGTCGTACCGCTCGTGGCGTTCATTCGCACCGGCAGCGGTGTGCCCGCCTCGCTCGAATACCGCTGGTACGCGATGCGCCAGCCGTCCTGCTCGAGCGCCTTCTCACCCTGCGCCGCGGACGAATCCCATGCGTGGTCCCCAGGCGCCGCCAGCCCCAGCATCCAGAAACGCAGATGACCGGCCGGCACGGGTGCGCCGAGCCGCGCTTCCAGTTCGTCCCATGCGGCTTGCGATTCCAGCGTGACGCCGTCGCCCGTCTGCAGTTTCACCTGCGGATCCATTTCGTCGCCCTGCACCTGCAGCCGCACGCTGCCAATGCCGACCGGGCCGCGAATCTGGATATCCGCGCGATCGCCGTCCTGCTGCCACTCGAACGAGCCGGAGCCGCCACCGTCCGCACCCGACACGCCGATGCGGCCGCGCGCCTGCCAGCGCGCAAGCTCCTGCAGATTCGCAGGGATTTCAATCGGTGGTCGCGCGGGCTGGCTGACGCACGCGCCCAGCGCGGTCATGACGACCAGCAGCACCGCGCAACGATGGATTGCGCATCGCATGAAGCAACTTACTCGTGCAGCGACTTGAGACGCGACTGCAGATCTTCGTTATCGGGATACCGCCCGCTCGCTTCCTTGAGCACGGCCTGCGCTTCGTCCTTGCGTCCCAGCGCGATCAGCACGTCGATCAGATGCACGTCGACTTCCGGATCGCTGATGCGAAGCTTGGCGCGCTGCAGGTAGCTCAGCGCTTCTGCATCACGCTTCACGCGATGCAGCGCCCATCCCATGCTGTCCAGGACGGCGCCGCTATCGGGCGTTTGCAACAGCGCCTGATCGATCAGCTTCAACCCTTCCCGGGACTTGCCGGTGCGATCGACCAGCGTGTAGCCGAGTGCATTTTCCGCCACCGGATCGCCGGGACGGTCCGCAACGAGCTTGCGCAACTCGCGGACCGCTTCATCGACGTGATCCGCACCTTCGAGCTGGAACACGCGCGCGAACCGCAGCTCCGCAGCGTCGGGATATTCTTTCAGTGCACTGTCGAGCAAGGCGATGGCGCCGGCCGAATCACCGCTCGCCGACAGCAGACCGGCGCGTGCAGTGATGGCGTCGAGCGTGTATTGCGGCCGGGTGCTCGCGAATTCTTCGAGATGCCGCAGCCCCGCATCGAGCCCTTCCTTCTGCAGCTTCAGCCGCGCCACGCGCGTCTGCGCCGCCATCGCGAGATCGCCGCCCGTGACGCGGCTGTAGATCTGCATCGCTTCATCAGGCGCGTCGCGCAACTCCGCCACCGCGCCGAGATAGAACAGCGATTCGTAGACGAACCGGCCGCTCGAGAGCAGGTTGCCGTAGCGCTGCGCGGCGGCATCGCGATCACCGAGCTGAAAATCGATATCGGCCAGCGCGCGCTCGGCGACGCCGGCAACCGTTTCGCTGGCGGTCAGGGCATTGAGATCCTTGCGGCCTTCCTCTTCCTGGCCGGCCTGCAGCTTCATCAATGCATATTCCAGCCGGTACGAATCCTGGCCGTCCTGATCGACCACCGCCTTCGCCGTGGCGAGCGCAGCGTCGTTTTCGCCGCGAATCAGCTGAACCTGCGCCAGCAGCAATCCGGCCGGCGACCAGTAAGGACGGAGTTCACGCGCCTTCTGTGCATGCTGGAACGCCAGCGCAAAATTCTCGGAATGCAGCGCCGCGCGACCCAGCGCGTAATGCGCCTCGGTCAGGTCCGGATACTTGAGCACCAGCTTCTGCAGCACGGCGGTGGTTGCGGCCGGTGAGCCCTCGTTGCCCAGCTGCGGCAACAGCGCGAGGAAGCCGGCCGGCGGATTGATGAATGCCGAATCGAGCAGGAACGTCAGGTGTTCGGCGGCCCGATCGATCTGATATAGATGCAACGCCGCGAAGGCCGCGTAGCGACGCGCTTCTTCGTTGGTCTGATTCAGTTCGAGCCAGCGTTCGGCGCCGGCCAGCACCAGCGTCCACTGGTGGTGTTCGAAAGAAATCTTGGTGGCCTGCTCGGCGAGCGTTTCATCGTGGGCATTCTGCGCTGCCTTGACGTAGGCGCTCGACGCTGCCAGGTACTGGCCGCGCTGCAGCGCCACTTCGGCGCCCAGCATCAGCGCATTCGGATCGTCCGGAAGCGCCTCGGTATCGTCAGGCGCCTGTTTGCCGGTGCCTGCACAGGCGCCCAGCAGCAAGGCGATGGACAACGCGGTCACAGCGCGAATACCGCTGCGGGCGGAAGAAAGTTCGTGCATTTCAGCTGTCTGGCGCATCGTGCTGGCACTATATCAGGGAACCCCCTCAAAGCTTGTCATCCCGCCGGCCTTCGGCGGACAATCGCGGCCGTTTCACGACACCTCTACATGACACTCGTCGTCATCGGCATCAATCACCGCACCGCTCCTGTCGAAATCCGCGAGAAAGTTGTCTTCGCGGCGACGGATCTGGCGGAAGCGTTGCGGGATCTCAACGCCGTTCCGGGCGTTCGTGAATCCGTGATCGTCTCTACGTGCAATCGCACGGAGCTGTACTGCTTTACCGATCGTCACTTCACCGACACACCAGGCGCGCAAGTGGCCTCCTGGCTCGGCGAATGGCATGACCTGACGGCGCAGCAACTCGACCTGCGGGATTCCCTGTATCAGCTGCATGGCAAGACGGCGATCGAACATGTGTTCTCGGTCGCGTGCGGCCTGGATTCGCTGGTGCTGGGCGAGCCGCAGATCCTCGGACAGCTCAAGGACGCCTATCGCGTCGCGCTCGATCACGGCGTCACCGGCCCGTACCTGAATCGCCTGCTGCAGACTGCGTTCTCCGTCGCCAAGCGCGTGCGCACGGAAACACGCATCGGTGCCAATGCCGTCTCGGTCGCCTCCGCGACCGTCGCGATGGCCCGGACCGTCTTCGAGAATCTCGACCAGCACACCGCCCTGCTGGTCGGCGCGGGCGAGACGATCGCGCTGGCGGCGCGGCATCTGCACGCCAACGGCTTACGCCGCATGATCATCGCCAACCGCAGTCTCGATCGCGCACAGGAGCTGGCCCGCGAGTTCGATGGCTACGCCATCGGGCTGGAAGCGCTCGCGAGCCACCTCTCCGAAGCAGACATCGTGATCAGCTCGACCGCGAGTCCGACGACCGTGATCACTTACGACGCCGTGCGCGGCGCGCTGCGCGAACGGCGTCGCAAACCGATGTTCATGGCCGACATCGCCGTACCGCGCGATATCGACGCCGAGGTCGCGAAACTCGAAGACGTGTACCTGTTCACCATCGACGACCTGCAGAACGTCGTCAACGAGAACATCGAATCGCGACGCGAGGCCGCCCGCGATGCCAGCCAGATGATCGCCGCCGAAATCGCGCAGTTCGAGCAGCAGCTCAAGACGCTCGATGCCGTGCCGACCATTCGCCAGCTGCGCAGCGACGCCGAAGCGCTGCGCTCACAGACGACCGACCAGGCCCGACGCATGCTGGCCGCCGGACGCGACCCTGGCGAAGTGATCGACTTTCTTGCCACCACGCTCACCAATCGCCTGCTGCACGGCCCGAGTCAGCGGTTGCGCGACGCAGCCGAACGCGGCGATGTGGAAGTGGTGACAGCGGCCAGGGCACTCCTGGTGTCGAGCCCATCCGCTGCCGCAACAGACGAGAAGGAAGATTTCACACACAGATCGCAGAGGTCACAGAGATCGGAACAGACATGAACTAGCTGTTCTCACCTGCTTCTGACCTCTGTGATCTCTATGATCTCTGTGTGAAACCTTTTCTCTGATCCCGCAATGAAAGATTCGATTCGCAACAAGCTGGAAAGACTCGTCGAGCGGCAGGAGGAAGTGAGCGGCCTGCTCGCCGATCCGCAGATCATCGCCGACAACGACAAGTTTCGTGACCTGTCGATGGAATACGCGAAGCTCGAGCCGGTGGTCGCGCGCTACCGCGACTATCAGCAGTTGCTGGGCGAACGCGCGCAGGCGCAGGAAATGGCGGATGGCGACGACGCGGAGATGCGCGAGCTGGGCCAGGAAGAACTCAAGGACCTGAGCGGACGCATCGATAGCGAGACCAGCGAACTGGCGAAGCTGCTGCTTCCCAGGGATGCGCGCGACGAGGCCAACATCTATCTGGAAGTGCGCGCGGGCACCGGCGGCGATGAAGCCGCCATCTTTGCCGGCGATCTGTTCCGGATGTACTCACGCTACGCCGAACGGGAAGGCTGGCGGGTCGAGGTCCTCTCTGACAGTCCGGGCGAGCATGGCGGCTACAAGGAAATCATCAGCCGCATCGTCGGCCGCGGCGCCTACTCGCGCCTCAAGTTCGAAGCCGGGACGCATCGCGTTCAGCGCGTGCCGGCCACCGAAGCGCAAGGACGCATTCATACGTCCGCCTGCACCGTTGCGATCCTGCCTGAACTCGCGGAGGTCGAGAACGCCGACCTGAATCCCGCCGAGTTGCGTATCGATACGTTCCGGGCATCCGGCGCCGGCGGCCAGCACGTCAACAAGACCGACTCGGCCATCCGTATCACGCACATCCCCACCGGCGTCGTGGTCGAATGCCAGGACGAACGCTCGCAGCACAAGAACCGTTCGCGCGCGATGTCGTTGCTCAAGGCGCGCCTGATGGCGGCCGAACAGGAAAAGCGCGATCAGGCAGAAGCGCAGTCGCGCAAATCGCAGGTGGGTTCGGGCGATCGCTCGGAGCGCATCCGCACATACAACTTTCCGCAGGGCCGCGTGACGGACCATCGCATCAACCTGACGCTCTACAAGCTCGCAGACGTCATGAACGGCGACCTGGAACCGGTAATCCAGCCGTTGCAGCAGGAATATCAGGCCGAGCAGCTGGCCAGGATCGTGGAGTAGGAACGTGCGGGGTCCCCGGTGTAACGTGTAGGGTAAGAAGAACGCTGGCGGACGCGTCGCTTACACAATCACACCATGCCCTCCTCGCCCACCATCACCCTGCAGAGCGTCACTGGCGTCGACGTCGAGTTGCGCATCGCCGGCGCCGGCAGCCGCAGCTATGCGTTCGTCATCGACTGGCACATCCGGCTGATCCTCGCACTGGCGTGGCTGTTCACGGCGTTGTTCCTGTACGCCGGCACAGCGAATCTGTTCGACAGCATCGGCTCACGCGGCATGAGCCAGATGATCGTCTGGGCGCCAGCGGCGGCCGTCTACCTGCTGTACCACCCCATTCTCGAAATCGTCATGCGCGGCAGCACACCGGGCAAGCGCATGGCCGGCGTCCGCATCGTCTCGCGAACCGGCGATATCCCGAGCACCGGCGCCCTGCTGTTGCGCAACGTGTTCCGGATCGTGGACAACCTCCCCTTCGCGTACCTGCTGGGTCTTGCCGTCGTGATTTTCACCGAGCAGCACGTTCGCATCGGCGACCTGGCGGCCGGAACGCTGCTGGTGCATGACGAAGCCGGCGCCGTGAAATCCTTCGACGGCTTGCGTACCGACACGCGTGCGAATGGACTGTCGCCGCAGTCCGCCGATCTCATTCACGAACTTCTCGATCGCTGGTGGGTCCTCGAGGAGACGAAGCGCGTCGATATCGCCCGCTCGCTGATCCTGCGCGTCGATGCCACCACCTCGGCCGAGGCGTTGTTGCTCAAGAACTCGCAGCAACTGCGCTCGCATCTGCAGGCATTGCTGTCAGGGAACGCCGCGTGAGCACGGAAGCCGGCCTGCAAGCGTGGCTGAATTCGCGCATCGAGACCTGGCAGCAGCTTCTGCCGCAACTCGATCGGCTCGAACGTCAGCGCGATCACTCCACCGAGGACGCTCTGCACGCGATTGAAATGTACCGGGCGCTTGGTCGCGACCTGTCGATCGCACGCCGCATTCTTCCCGGCAGCCGGGTCACGCGCGCCCTCGAAGCGCGCTACGCGAAGCTGCACGCCATTATCTATCGCAAGCCGCACGACTGGCGTGCATGCCTGCGCACGCTGTTCCGCGAAGAGATTCCGGATGTCGTGCACGAACTGCGTTCGCCCATCCAGTGGGTCAGCCTGTTGTTTGCACTCAGCGCAGCCGCAGGCTGGTGGCTGATCACGGCCTATCCGGAATTGATCAGCCTGCTGGCGAGCGAGGAGATGATCAACGGCGTCGAGAGCGGCAAGCTGTGGACGGAAGGCATGCTGAACGTCGCGCCTTCATCGGTGCTGTCGGTGGGCATCCTGACGAACAACATCGTGGTTGCGTTGACCGCCTTCGTCGTCGGTATTTTCTTCGGGCTCGGCACCTTCTACATCATCGCGATGAACGGCCTGATGCTCGGCGCCATTTTTGCGTTCACTCATCAGCACGGCATGGCCGGTGAACTGTTGAAGTTCGTGACGGCCCACGGTGTCGTCGAGCTGTCGGTGATCTGCATTGCCGGCGCAGCGGGCATGATGCTCGGAGAATCGCTGATCCGGCCAACGCACGGCACGCGACGCGAATCGTTCCAACATGCCACCGCGCGCACCAGCCGATTGCTCGTACTCTGCGCGTTACTGCTCGTCGGCTGCGGCTTCATCGAAGGCTATCTCTCGCCCGATCCCGATTTTCCGATGATCAATCGAGTGATCGTGGGATTCGGTTATGGCGTGGTGATGATCGCGGCGCTGACCGGGCGGCTGTTTGGTCGGCGGCCGGTGCGGACGTCCGCTGAGCACTGAAGACTCCACGGCCTGTTCACGCTGAGTCACATCCTGTCCGCGCGCGCCTGTCGGCCGGCGACGGGCGAGGACAGGGGAAGGGTGTTGGTGAGACCTTCGGTTGGTTCAGCCCGGCGTTGAAGCGGTCGCCGCAGCATGTGTGCAGTGCCAGCGTCATCTGTCGAATTCGCTATCGCGCACCGCACCTGCCTCGTGCCACTGCGCTGAAGAGTAGCCATCTGCGTTGGTTTTCCCAGCCACACCCGGGTCCGCCAAGCCCCTTCCCCTATCCTTCCCGTCGCGAGAGCGCGCGACCACCTTATGTTTGCAGCTTCACGAAGAAGAAAAAAGAAACCGATAAAACCACGGTCTGCAGTGCGCTCTTTGCGGCCGGAAGGACGGGGCAAGGGGCTTGGCGGACCCGCTCAGTGCTGGGAAAGGCAACGCAGGTAGGCACTCCCAAGTCAGGATGGCGGGACGCCCTCGCGGTGCGCGACAGCGAATCAGTACGCAAAGGTGCCACGGGCCCAATGTTGCGGCGACCGCTTCAACGCTGCGCTGAACCAACGGAAGGTCTCGCCAAGACACTTGACCCGGCCTCGCCGGTCGCACGGCCGACAGGCGCGCGCGGTCAACGTGCTACCGCACTCTGCTCCTCACACGCGACGGCGCTGCCGAAACCCTGCATACGCATCGAACACCGCGCGCTCGAGCTGATCCGGTCGTGCGAGCACCGCCGGCGCACCGAGCGCACGCAGGGCCAGCACGTTGCGCTCGAGTCGCGCGCAGTACTCTTGTGCGGCCAGTGCTTCGTAAGGATCCAGCCACGAGTGCGCAGGTGCATGTCGCAGCGCCTCTGCTTCCGGGCTCGCCAATCCAGCGATCAGTGGCAGGTGCTTTGGCAAAAGCAAACGTGCTGCCGAAGCCAATTGGCCCGCGACGGTCGCGTCATCCAGATCCGTCAGCAGCACGACGAGACTGCGGTGCCTCACCAGCGAACGAATGCGCAGGGCGGCGTTGAGCGGATTCGACTCTGCCTGTGCCAGCTTCGATGCTGCAAGCAATTGCCGGATTCGTATCACCGCCCCAGTGCCGCGCGCGGGAGCCAGGGCTGCCAGCGGCCGGTCGGCGAATAACACGATGCCTACCCGATCGTCCTGCGCAATCGCGTGTTCGGCAAAGCGTGCGGCGAGATTCGCATAGTGACCGAAACGGTCCAGATCGCCCGCGCGCAGCGCGCCGGTACGACCGGCATCGATCGCAATCACGATCTCCAGGTGCTGGTCTTCGGAGAAATCGCGACTGACGAGACGGCCGCTGCGCGCGGTCGCCTTCCAGTCGATGAGCTGTTGCGGATCACCGCTGCGATAGTCGCGCAGCTGCAGGACTTCCGAACCGGCACCGGAGATTTGCCGCGGCCTGGCGCCGGAGGACACGGCACCCAGGTGCTGCGAATCATCGCGCAGTATTTCGGGCATCACACTCAGCTTGAAATCCGTGGCGAGTCGTTTCGGCCACCATGCAAGCCCCAGTGGCCCGGCAATACGCGTGCGCATGCCTGGCCAGACGTGTTCGCCTAGCCGGCGTGGCGTGATGCGCAGATGCGTTCGCGCCGGTGCAGCGGCAGGCGCCAGCAACATCTGCACCGTCGGATCGACTTCGACCAATGCCGGCGCATCCGGCGCCAGCTCCACCAGGGCATCGCGATGCAGCCGATGCTGCAGGCTCAGCTGCAGTGATTCCGATCGTCCCAGAATGCCGCGCTGTCCGGGCTCGATAGTGAGACTCAGGTGGGCGCGTGTCGTGATCCAGCCTTCATACGCGAGCCCGAGCAGCAGCAACCCGAGCGGCAGTCGCCATGCGCCGGCGAGCATCGGATCACCGCTCCACGCGCCCATGATGGCGACGAGGACCGTCATCACCACGAGCAGGAAAGCGTTCTGGCGCAGGCTCATTCGAGTGGCATCGTCATCATCGCGGCACGGCGGTCTGATCGAGCAGCCGCTGCGTGATCATCTGTTCGGTGACGCCCTCCAGCACCGCATCGGACGCCAGCATGAGTCGATGCGGAATGACGAGCGGCGCAACCTGCTTCACATCGTCCGGCGTCACGAAGTCGCCGCCGCGCATGCCCGCGGAAATCCTCGCGGCACGCAACAGCGCCAGCACGCCGCGCGTCGACAATCCGAGGCTCACATGCGCATGTGAGCGCGACGCGGCCGCGATGTCGACGACATACCCCGACAGCTCCGGCGCGACATGAATCGCCTCGACCTCCGCACGCGCCGCATCGAGTACCGCGGTATCGATCGACTGCTGTGCGGTACCTGGGGAATGCGCATCGACATTGCCGTAGCGCGCGAGAATCGCCAGCTCGTCGTCACGCTGCGGATAGCCGAGATCGACTCGCAGCATGAAGCGATCGAGCTGCGACTCGGGCAGCGGATAAGTGCCTTCGAACTCGCGCGGGTTCTGCGTCGCCACCACCAGGAAATTCGGCGGCAGCGGATAGTTGTGACGATCCACGGTGACCTGCCGTTCTTCCATGGCCTCGAGCAGCGCCGACTGCGTCTTGGGCCCGGCACGATTGACTTCGTCGACCAGCAGCACGTCGGCGAAGACAGGCCCGTGACGGAACGTGAAATCCTTGCGCTCCGCGTCGTAGACATGCACACCTGTGATGTCGGCTGGCATCAGATCCGAGGTTCCCTGCACGCGCTTGAATACGCCGCCCAGGCTCGTCGCGAACGCCTTGCTCAATAACGTCTTGCCAAGGCCGGGCGCGCCCTGCAGCAACACATGGCCACGCGCGACGATCGCGATGGCGAGTGCCCGCACGACCGGCTGCAGGCCGATCACGACCCCGCCCAGTTCCTGTTGCAGCCGTTGTTCGAAAGATTCCAGCGCCTTGCTCATGCGAGTTTCCGGTTGAGAGTTCGAGGAGTCGATCAGGTGAGTTGCTGACGTACTTGAGTCAGAAGATTCTGCAGCTTCGGCAGATCCACGCGTTTGCCCCGCTGAGCGCGCTCATGCAGATCGCGCAATTGCGCGAGATCGTGTGTGGCAAGCGAGCTGCGCCCCGCGAGCCAATCCCACAGCGGCGCGCCGTTGACCGGCTGCCCGGTCTGGCGCCGCATGTCGTTGAAGAAATTCGTGAACAACTGCTGCGCCGCCGTTGCCGGCTTCAGCACGCGCGCCAGAAATCCGCCGCTGGCGCGCACGAAGCTCGTCACATCGACCGGCTGCCAGCGACTGTCGAGCGCACGCAAACGTTGCGAGCCCAGGACGAAGACCAGCCACAGGCCGAGCAGCCACCACAACGACGCGTGCAGACGCTTGTCGCCGAAGAACGCTGCGGGATCGTAGAACGCCACGAGCCCCTGGTGCGCATCGTCGATCAGGACACGCCCTTGCGGGCCGACCGACCAGCGCACGATATTGGCGAGCAGGCGCGCGTTGTCCTTCTCGCCGAGCAGCTTGTTGGCGAAGATGCTGCCGTAAGCACTGACGATGATCTGTCCCTTGCCATAGCGAATCAGCCACAGCACCGGCTCACCGGTCTGCGGATCGCTCGCCAGCTCCAGCACCAGATCCGACATCCTCGACGCAGATACACGCCATTTCGCCGTGGCGTATTCCGACACCGCGCTCACTTCTTTCACGCCGCTCAGCAATGGATGCTCGCCATTCGGCACCATGGCGAATTGCAGCGGCGGCTCCAGCTTCCGGAACGGATTGATCGGGAGCGTAACGGGCTGCGCTTCAACCGCTTCTTCTCCGGACTCCTCGGACTCGGCCGGCTCCCCGGTCGTTTCCGGCTCGACGTCGGGAATGTCGACGATCTGTTCGAAGCTCAGACCCGTCATGGATCCCATCCGCTTCATGAAGCCGGCGTCGATGCCCTGCCCCATCGACCACTCGGGCGTATCGGACAGCCCGGCCACGACGAAGAGCGTGTTGCCGGCCGACACCCAGTCCCGCAACGGGCCAGCTTCGGCGTCGCGCATCGGATAGCGCTGCGGCGCTGTAGCGATCAGCAGATTGCCTGTTTCAGGAACGCCGTCGAGTTGCTCGAGTTGACCGAAGCGCTCGCGCAGCGATACTGCACGTGCGCCGATCGCATCGAGCCAGCGCATGAGGGCGAGGTAGCCGTTGGGGCCCTTCTCGATGGTGATCGGCCGAGTGACCTGTTCCTGCGGCGATGCCGGCTTCGGCGCCATGACCGTATAGAACAGCGCCAGCGCGCCAAGCGCGAGTGCGAAGGTCAGCAACCGGTCCTTCATGGCTTCGCCCGCGGCGTGCTGAGCTGCCGGTCGAGTCCCCGTCCCTCGTCGAGGACGGCATCGATTTCTTCGGGCGACACCTGGCGACTGCCGTACAGAATGCGCTCACTGAGCGAGGCGACCCGATTGAAGGCGTGACGCTGATCGACCGCATCGAACGCGGCGCGTGAACCCAACTCGCGATGCGTGAGACTTTTTTCGGTCCGCAGCCGGCCGGTGTTCAGGAGTGTATTCACGAGCACACGCAGCAAGAGCGCAGGACGCTCGGCTGCCGGTACGCGATCGAGATCGGCAAGCGTCGCGCGCGACAGATCGAACGTGCCTTCGCCAGTGATCGGCACGACCGAGGCGCGACGTCCGCGACGCCGGAAGATTCCCGCCGCACGCAGTTCGTTCACCACGACGGCAAGCGCCGCCAGCAGGATGACAAGGATCGACGCATACACGATCGTGCGGGTGATGCGCTCTGGAACATCGAAGTCCTTCAACCAGCGATTCAGCCACGTCTCCTGCTCCGGTGACGGACGCTGCATCTGGCCATTCATCCAACGCTTGAAGCGTTCGAAGAGTGTCAGCGGACGCTCGACACGCTGCTCTTCCTCGATCGCGTCGAGGATGGGACCGAGCCTCGCGATATCGGCATCAGTCGCAGCAGCGGCGGGCGGCTGTCGATAGCGCTCCACGATGCTCTGCAAGTCCACGAGCCCGTGGCTGGTGAGTTGCTCGATCTCGTTTTCGGAAATGAAGCCGACATAGCCCGATTGCGTGATCGCATGCTCGAGGCCGGGACAGGCCTCTTCGAGTTCGGCCAGACCTACTTCATCGCCGCTGCTGGTCTCGATGCAGGAGGCAATCAGATCGCGGGACGCAACGACAGCGCCGGCCGCGGAATCCTCTTCCTGGGATCCAGCGACCGGCGCAGCCAGCAGCACGAGTGTAACGAGACAGGCTCGCACGTATCAGGCTGTCCCGAGCGCACCCACGCGCGCTGCGAGGTCACCGCCCTCCTTCCGCAGCTTCAGATCCCAGTACACGGCAATCAGCATGGCGATATAGAACGGCGTGAGCACCAGGCTGGCCAGCACACCGATCAGCACGCCGCCGATCAGGCCGATCAGCATTGGGTCGCTGGCCCCCAGCGCGAGCAACGGCACCACCACGCCGAGCACCAGTCCGACCGCGAGGTAGATCACCAGGACGATGATGAAACCGACGGTCAGGATTGCAGCCGTCCGCCACCAGTCGCCCCACACCAGTCCGTGACTGCCAATCAGGGCGGCCACCGGACCGCGGCCCTCGATCATCATCAGGTTGAAGCACAGGATGAGACTCACCATCAGGATGAGGCCGGGAACGATCAGCAGAATCAAGCCGATCGCGACGGCCACGCCAAAGAGGATGGCCATCAGGAACAGCAGCGGGGTCTTGCGGAGTGATGCCTGCAACGCTTCGCCGAGCCCCATCCCGGCGTCGTCGCCGATCGCATTGATCTTGAGATACAGCGCGCCCATCGACCACAGCGACAAAATGATCGCGACGAGGTTGGCGAGCCAGTAACCCGGGCTCGAGCCCCTGCCGAAGGCGGCCAGGGGATCGGTGATAATGCCGCCCTGCGTCACCATATAGATCGAGGGCAACGCGCCCGCAATGGCGCCGATCAGGCACAGGATCCAGACCCGTCCGACGGATGCCTTGTAGAGCTCGAACGTCGTGTCCAGTACGCCGCCGATCGTCTGAGGTTGTGCGGGATGAATCGCCATCGGGGAGCCTCCCAGGCCTTTAGTTATATTGAGCCATGCATCTTGCATGGTCTCCCGATCATCCCGGACCGGCGGGGAGGAAGGCAAGCGAGAGGGAAATGTGAATTGGCAAGCTGGCTAACGGGCCAACTGGCTAACGGGCTAACCGGCTGACTGGCCAGAGTGAGTCGGTGACTGCTTGAGTTCCGTTCTCCCCGCGTAGGGGAGATGCACCGGATTAAATCTGGCCAGCGGCCAGTTGGCCAGTTGGCCCCTAAATTCAGAACTATCCCAACGCTTCCGCCAAATCCCGAATCAGATCCTCGACATCTTCGATGCCGACTGACAGGCGGACCAGCGAATCGTCGATGCCCAGTTCCTTGCGCTTTTCCAACGGGATGGACGCATGCGTCATGAGACCGGGATGATCGACCAGGCTTTCCACACCGCCGAGGCTCTCGGCGATCGTGAAGATGCGCAGGCGTTCGAGGAAACGGCGGGTTTCGTCCAGGCCGCCTTTGACGAAGAACGTGACGATGCCGCTCGAGCCGTTCTTCATCTGTCGCTTCGCCAGTTCGTGCTGCGGATGGCTTGGCAGTCCCGGATAGAGCACGCGTGAGACGTTGGGGTGTTTTTCCAGCCATTGCGCGATGGCCAATGAGCTTTCGCTGGCCTGACGCATCCGCAATGGCAGCGTCTTCAGCCCACGCAGTGCGAGGAAGCTGTCGAATGGTCCGCTGATGCCGCCAACTGCGTTCTGCAGGAATCCAACCTTGTCCGCCAGTTCCTCATTCGCTGCCACGGCGATGCCGCCCACCATGTCGGAATGGCCGTTCAGATACTTGGTGGCGGAATGCACGACGAGGTCGGCGCCCAGTTCGATCGGACGCTGAATCCACGGACTCGCGAAAGTATTGTCGACCACCGTGAGAATGTCGCGCTTGCGGGCGAACTCCGCCACCTGCGCGATATCGACCAACCGCAACATCGGGTTGGTCGGCGTTTCGATCCAGATCATTTTCGTATCCGGACGCACTGCAGAAGCCAGCGCTTCCGGCTTCGACAGATCGGCGAATGTGATGTCGAGGTTGGCCGTGCGTCGACGCACGCGCTCGAACAGACGGAAGGTACCGCCGTACAGATCATCCATTGACACGATATGACTGCCGGCATCGAGCAGTTCGATCACTGTGCTGGTCGCTGCCATGCCCGAAGCGAACGCGAACCCGCGGACGCCGCCTTCGAGATCGGCAATGCAGCGCTCCCACGCACTACGCGTCGGATTGCGCGTGCGCGAATAGTCGTACCCCTTATGAACACCGGGGCTCGACTGCGCGTAGGTCGAGGTCGTGTAGATCGGCGGCATCACGGCGCCAGTCGACGGATCAGGCGACTGCCCGGCGTGAATGCAGCGGGTGGCGAAACCGAGCGGGCGATTGGAATCAGACATGATGAATGGCAAACGCAAGAAACGAGGATGACAGAGTTGACGCCAGCCCGATGCCTGTCAAGCAACCCGTCGGCATCAGGCCAGAACCGAGGAATTCAGGCATTACACAAAAGAGCGCAAAGGAGGCCCACAAAGAGCACATAGAAGCACATAGGTACGAGTGTCCCATCAGTCGTCCCCTGCCTCCCGAACCATTGCTCCTGTGTGCTCCCGTATGCGCTCCTTTGCGTACCTTCCTGCTTTCAGCACTTCATTTGCCGGCGCAGGTAGTTGAGCACGTCCGAACGTGTGATCAGTCCCAGGAACGTCTCGCCATCCATTACCGCGGCGGATGACCTCACCTCCAGCATGGCGACGAGGTTGTTCACCGAGGTGCTCTTGTCGACGCGCAGGAACGCTTTGGTCATCGCATCGCGCACTGGGTCGTTGAAGCACTGCGGACGACCGAACGCGAAGCGCAGAATGTCGTCTTCGGTCACGACGCCGATCAGTTCGTCGTTTTCGATCACGGGAAGCTGCGAGAAACCGGCGTTGCGCAGGCGGTTGTGCGCCGTGGTCAGCGCATCGTCCGGACCGACCGTGATCGTGGCGCGCTGCCCGTGCGGGCGGCCGATCAGGTCGCGCAGATCGCCGAAGGTTTCGCGCTGTGTGAACCCCTGATCTTCCATCCAGAAGTCGTTGAACAGTTTCGACAGATAGCGCGAGCCGGTGTCGCAGGCGAATGTGACCACGCGTTGCGGTGATGTCTGTTCGCGGCAATAGCGCAGCGCCGCTGCGAGCAGCGTGCCGGTCGATGATCCCGCCAGAATGCCTTCCTGCTGCAGCAGCGCCCGCGCAGTGGAGAATGATTCGCTATCAGGAATGGTGTAGGCGCGACGCGTCATCGAAAAATCGCAGATCGACGGAATGAAATCCTCGCCGATGCCTTCGACCAGCCATGAGCCCTTCTGCGTCATTTTACCGGTATCGATATATTCCTTGAGGATCGAACCCTGCGGATCGGCGAGCACCAGCTCGATGTTCGGCGCATGTTTCTTGTAATAGGCGGCGAGCCCGGCAATCGTGCCGCTCGAACCCACACCCACCACGACGGCATCCAGCTTGCCGCCCATCTGCTCCAGGATTTCCGGCGCCGTGGTCTCTTCGTGCGCCTTCGGATTGTCGGGATTCGCGAACTGATTGATGAAGTAAGCACCCATTTTTTTCGCAATCGCGGCGCCGAGGTCCTGGTAGTACTCGGGATGTCCCTTGGCGACATCCGAGCGCGTCAGCACGACTTCCGCCCCCATCGCGCGCAGATTGAAAATCTTCTCCTGGCTCATCTTGTCGGGCAGCACCAGGATCATGCGATAGCCCTTCTGCGCCGCGACCAGCGCCAGGCCAAGGCCCGTGTTGCCGGCCGTCGCTTCCACGATCGTGTCGCCAGGCTTCAGCTGTCCGCGTTTCTCTGCTTCGCGAATCATGGAAAGGCCGATGCGATCCTTGATCGATCCGCCGGGATTCATCATCTCGAGCTTGAGGTACAGCTCGCAGGGACCCGTATCGAAGCGATTCAAGCGGATCATCGGTGTGCGACCGATCATCTCGAGCGCATTGGAATAAACATGCATGGGAAGGGGACTCCGCAAGAGGGCGACTGGTCACTGGTCGCTGGCCAGATCGCGGCGACTGCCGCGAGGATGAGCTACGCTATGTCGATTGTACGTGACCTTGAACGCCCGATGCCTGCCGTAGATTCATCACAGACTGTTTCCGACGCACTGCATACCGCAACCGCCATGCTCGCCCGGGTCTCCACTTCGGCGCGACTCGATGCCGAACTGCTGCTCGAACATGTAACGGGCCTGTCGCGCACGGCCTTTCGCACCGCTCCGGAGCGCGTGTTGCCGGTGAAGGCTGGATGGTCGTATCAGCAACTCGTGAAGCGCCGGATGCAGGGCGAACCTATTGCATACATCCGCGGACAGGAGGAATTCTGGTCGCTGCTGTTCGAGGTCGGCCCGGATGTCCTGATCCCGCGAGCGGAAACAGAACTCGTCGTCGAGCGCGCGCTGACGCATATCGATGCAGAAGCAGCGGCCAGCGTCGCGGATCTCGGCACCGGCAGCGGCGCCATCGCACTGGCGCTCGCGCATGAGCGTCCGCGGGCGCACGTCGTCGCTATCGATGCGTCGAGGCCGGCGCTCGAAATGGCCACCCGCAACGCCGCGCGACTGCAGATCCCGAATGTCCGGCTGCTGCATGGCAGCTGGTTCTCGCCGCTGGCGGGTCAGCGTTTCGATGTCGTCGTTTCGAATCCGCCGTACATCGCCGTGGACGATCCGGATCTTTCTCCCAGCGTGCGGCGTTTCGAACCCAGCCTCGCGCTGCTCAGCGGCCGCGCCGGCTTCGATGCCATCGAGCAGATCGTCGCCGGAGCGCCGTTACATCTGGTCGCTGGCGGCTGGCTGATCCTGGAGCACGGCTGGAAACAGGCGCCTGCGGTCAGAGATCTGCTTGTGCGCGCCGGCTTCAGTCGCGTACGCTCGCACGCCGATCTGGCCGGCCACGAGCGCGTTACGGAAGGAAGCATCTGAGACTGCAAAAGACCGCAAAAAGGAGCATTCAGGCCTGCCGGCAGGAAGCGCACCGCGGTCCATTTGCGAGTTCGTGATCCATCGTTACCGTTCCTTCATGCCCCGTGGGGATTCCCTTTTGGTCACGGTCTTTCGCGGCCCCCAACTCATCAAGTGACACCCATGCTCGAATTCAAAACCTCCAAAGGCACCTTCACCGTCCAGCTGTTCGACAAGCAGGCGCCGATCACCACCGAGAATTTTCGCAAGTACGCCGAAGACGGCTTCTTCGACGGCACCGTGTTCCATCGGGTCATTCCGGGATTCATGGTGCAGGGCGGCGGCATGACAGCTGACCTGCAGGCCAAATCCGGCCAGCGTGCGCCGATCAAGAATGAAGCCACCAATGGCCTCAAGAACAAGCGCGGCACCCTGTCGATGGCTCGCACCAACGACATCAACAGCGCCACGTCGCAGTTCTTCGTCAATCTCGTCGACAACGACTTCCTCGACCACAAGTCGCAGGCGAACTTCGGCTACGCCGTGTTCGGCCGCATCGATTCCGGCATGGAAGTGATCGAGGCCATTGCTGGCGTGAAGACGGGCAGCAAGGGCGGACACCAGGACGTGCCGACCGAAGCGGTCACGATCGAGTCGGTGACGGTCATCCCAGACAAGGAGTAAGTATTCATTGGTCACTCCCGCGCAGGCGGGAATGACCGTCAGGAACCAATCAGCCCGTCCAACATGTTCCGTCGCCTGATCCGCTTCTCTGGCTGGTTGTTGCTGAGCTGGCTCGTCGTCACGATCCTCGCCGTGCTGCTCTTTCGCTGGATCGATCCACCGAGCTCCGCATTCATTCTTCGCGAACGGTTGATCGCGGCAGCCGCCAATCCGTCCTACACGGTGAAGCAGCGCTGGGTCGATTGGCAGCAGATTTCACCGCAGATGAAAGTCGCGGTGATCGCCTCGGAAGACCAGACTTTCCCCAATCACTACGGGTTCGACTTCAAGTCGATCGACAAGGCGCTCGATGATCGCGAGCGCGGGCGACGCGTGCGCGGCGCCAGTACCCTCTCGCAACAGGTCGCGAAGAATCTGTTCCTGTGGCCCGGCAAGAGCTGGATTCGCAAAGGACTCGAGGCGTATTTCACTCTGCTGATCGAAACGCTGTGGCCGAAGCAGCGCATCCTCGAGGTGTACCTGAACGTCGCCGAATTCGGCAAAGGCGTCTTCGGCGTCGGCGTGGCCAGCGACACTTATTTCAAGAAGCCCGCGGCGCGCTTGAATGCCTACGACGCGGCCCTGCTCGCCGCCGTGTTGCCTAACCCGAAACGACTGCGCGCCAACGCACCGTCAAGCTATGTGCGCTCGCGACAGCAATGGATCGTAGGGCAGATGCGTGGGGTGGGTGGGACGGCGGTGCTGCAAAAGCTCGACTGACTCGTGGAGAGTTGATAGTGGATAGCGCTCATTGCGCCATCGACCACCATCTCCGTTCCCCGCTATCAGCTATCCACCTGTCAACTATCAACTACTCTTCAACTATCAACTTCCGTGTCCAGGCCGATCGGACACGACACCCCGGTTCCGCCCAATCCACAGTACCCCCGCGGATTCTTCGCCAGGTATTGCTGGTGATAATCCTCGGCGTAATAGAACACCGGTGCGTCCAGTATCTCCGTCGTAATCTCGCCGTGGCCTGCTTTCTTCAAGGCCTCGCCATAACTTCTGAGGCTCGCTTCTGCGGCCGCGCGCTGCTCTGCATCGAAGGTGTAGATGCCGGATCGATACTGCGTGCCGATGTCGCCGCCCTGGCGCATGCCCTGGGTCGGGTCGTGCGATTCCCAGAACACTTTCAGCAGATCCGCGTAATCGAGGTCGCGCGGGTCATACACGACGAGCACGACCTCGTTGTGCCCGGTGTATCCGCTGCACACTTCCTCATACGTCGGATTGGGCGTGGTGCCGGCGGCATAACCGACAGCCGTGCTGTAAACCCCCGGCAACTGCCAGAATTTGCGTTCCGCGCCCCAGAAACACCCCAGCCCGAACATCGCCCGCTTCAGCCCCTCCGGGAATGGCGCGACGATGCGATTGCCGTTGACGTAGTGCTTGACCGGCACGGGCATGGCGGCCGGACGACCGGGAAGAATGTCCGTCGGATCGGGCATTTGGGCTTTCTTGCGAAACGAATACATGGCCACCTCGCTGCAGAAGAATCGGCCGGGCGCGTCAGACTACGAACATGTTTCGGTCACGGCAACGGCTGCCGTCGACCTCGCAGACTGAGGGGTAGATCCGGCGGGAACGCTATGGATGTGGCCGACCGGGGTTTGTTTCCAGCCCCCTTCGATGCGGCGACTATGCGCCATCCGTGCCGATCGCACGTCTTTTGCCGCAGGCGCTTTGCTGCTGACGGGGGGCGTGGTCGCGGGCGCCGTAAGGGGTCAGGTGGGAATGAGCGCGGCCCGGCAGCAAGAACATCTACTTGAAACCGGGGCTCGCGGCTGGCCGGGCTCCATGGGTCGGGCCCGGCCTGATAGGGCGCGGCTAGTGCTGCGCGACAGCCGTTCGCGAGGTTGCTTCGTCCGTCGACACCCATGCGCCGCCGGCAGCGCTTGCGATCATGTGCCCCATGAAGACCGGCGCTTCCGCGACGTGCCGGCATTCGCGGGGCGTCAGCCCGTGGAAGCGGCGCAAGGCGCGGAACAGGGTGGAGCGTGAATCGAAGCCGACTTCCTTTACCACCTCATCGACCTGACGCTGGCTGCTGCGCAGCAGTCGCGCTGCAACAGATGTGCGCTTGCGCTGCAGGTATTCGTGCGGTGTGACGTCATGAATCTGCTTGAAGAGGCGCAGGAAATGGTGCCGCGACAGGAAAGCAGCGCCAGCCATGTCGCTCAGCATCAGGGGCTTCGCGAAACTGGAATGGATGAAGTCCGTCGCCAGCGACACGCGCCGCAGAATTTCCCGGCGCGTCGAGGCGCGCCGTACCGGAATCTGCCGCGCCCTCGTCAGCAAGTGCCGGTGGTTGATCAGCAATCGCTCCAGCAGGAAGGCGAGTTGCTCCTCGTACCACAGCGCATCGTCCAGCCCCATTTCGCAATGGCGCCGGATGAACAGCAGCACCGGGGTGACACTGCGATCGTGCGTACGCAGGTGCGGCGTGAACGGCAACTGAACACCGCTCATCGCCTCACCGTCCTCGAGCATGTGATCGTCCGACGTCGTCAAGGCGCCGAGCACCTCTTCCGGCATACCCTGACGGAACAGGATGGTGAGCGAATGAACGTTGTGTGAGGTACGAATACGTACAGATGTGGGTCCGCCCGACGCCAACAACCAGGTGTCGTCGTCGACGATGACCCGTCGACCGTCGAGAGCGACCTCCTCATTGCCGTTCCATGCGCTGAGCAATGCGAGACGGCGGCCATCGAGCGCGTAGTCCGCGGCCTGCGTGTTGAGATTCAGAATGACGCTGCCGTCGTGACCTGCGCGAGCGGACGACACGCTGCTCTGAAGCTCCTGCGTTCTGCGAACGATCATCCTTTCAATGCTCCCCATGTCTCGCGTGGTGCAGTCGTAGATGACAACGCCATGCATCGGTATACAAGCGACTTACGACTATGAGATACGCGGATGCGACGAAAGGTTTCGGCGCCAGACGAGGTTGCTGCCAACAACACACAAAAAAGCGACAGATGAGACGATTCATAATGAATGCACGCAGATGTGACGTGGTTACGCCGTGGCGCGAACGCGAATGCCAACGTGCAATCGTCGGGGTCCGCTGTACGACTGTTAGCCTGACTGTGACAGTCGTATCGTCCACGGCGGTCGATTGCGGACAGCCCGGCGCTTCGTGCTCGACGCCGTCCATCCGGACAATTCCTGCCGACACGCACAGATGCGTGTGCCGGTCGATGTGAGTGGCGCGAAGAAGTGGGAGAGGGACATAGGCGGCGCCGTCCATCCACGGCTATGATCGCAGCGTCTCACCAAATACCACCCATCATGCCCATCTGCCACGAACACAATCTCGCCACGCCTGCGCCTACCAAGTGCTCCTTCGGTATCCGCGTCCGGCTGCGTTCGACCGATCCGTTCCGGAACCTGGTCGGCAGCGACTGGAATCGCGAGCACTGGTTCGCCACTCGCGAGGAACGCGACGAAGCGCTGCAGGAGATGGGCGGCCGCTACGTCTACTTCCGCCCCGGCGACCAGCCGACGCTGGAATTCAAGAAAATAGACAGATAGCCAGGAGAAGGCAGGTACACAAAAGAGCACATAAGGACAGGAGGTAAAGAGGCAGATCCGTGCGGATCTCAGCAGATTCAAACTGCTTTCCTTTGTGTTCTTTTGAGTCTTTTGCGCTCGTTTGTGTACCCCTCTCGCTTTTAGAATGAGCGGCCGAGGAACAGGTAGAACTGCTTGTCGCCGCCTTCATCGAATCCCGCCGCCAGATAGACCGGACCCAGCGGCGTATCCACGCCGAAGAACACGCTGCCGTCTCTACGCAGTCCGGCGGTGCTGATCTCGTCGCGCCGCTGCCAGGCATTGCCCGCTTCCAGGGAAATGCCCACATAGGCCGGCAAGTCGAGGACGCCGGACCCACCGCGACCGATCTTCCGGTAATAGAGGAGTCGCGCGATGCCGTAGTGCGGGCCCGACAGGAAGCCCGGCGGCAAGCCGGACAGATTGAAGAAGCCACCCAGCGAAAAGAAGTCCTCCGGCCGCGTCAGGTCATCGACGGTCGTGCCCATGTCCGTCCAGAAGATGAATGTGTGCCGGTCGATCGACCGGGCGATCAGCCAGTTGGTGACGAAGGCATTGAACTCCTGATCCGCACCAAACGACGTTCGCTCGCCGCGCCACTCGAAATCGAACTGCTGCCCTCTGCGGGGAAAGTAGATGCTGTCGAGCTTGTCGTACGAGAAGCGCGCGAACACGCCGCCGCGATTGAAGTCATCGCCGGGCAGCGTCGGATCGCCGATCAGCACATGCGAATGACCCTGGCCGCGCCGCAGGCCGAAGCGCACTTCCCCCCAGTTGGACAGTTCGCGACCGACGTCGAGAGCGCCCTGCATCGTTCGCACGCGGTATTCGGCCGTGCGCCGTTCGCCCAGCAGCGAATAGACGCTGCGCTCCTCGAACTCGAACTGCGGCGCGACGAAATAGCGACTCGCCAGTGACAGGGGCTGGTAGAACTCGGTGAAGAAGCGCGGGCGCTCGCCGATCTGCAGATCCGTGAGCCATTCGGCGCCGAGCTGGTTGAGCTCGGTCATGATGAAACGCATGGCGGCGTTGTAGCGGCTGTTGCCCTCGAAATCGTCTTCGAGATTGAGTCCGAAACGCGCGTAGTTCGGTCCCCAGCTCTTGCGCCGCAGGCTCATCTCGAGCCCCGTTTCGCCCTGCTCTTCGATCAGCGAATAGTCGATCGATTCGAAGAGGTCGAGCGCATACAGCGACGACAGCTGCCGCTTCAGCAGCTCGGGATCGAGCGGCTTGCCCACGACCTCCTGCATGGTCGCGTCGACCAGGCGCGCATGGTCCTGCGACCGCGAGTCCGCGCGCACGAAGCCGATCGTCGGACGCTCGGTCGCGCGCGGATTGCGGTCGGCGAGGTATTGCTGGTACTGCTGCTCGTCGAGCGCGAGCGCACTCAAGCGCACCTTCGCGGCTTCGGCCGCCTGCTTGCCCGCGCTCAATGCCTGAGGCACGCGCGTGAAGTCATTGGACGTCAACTTGCCCAGCGGCGGATCGATGACGATGTCGCTGCCCGTGAGCTTCTGCCGCTCTTCCAGCGTCCGCGCACGGATCATGATCGCGAACGCCTGATTCGTGACTTCGAGCGGCGAGGCCAGCTGATCGCGCGAGTACAGCGGGAAACTCACGTCGACGACGATGAGCACATCGACCCCCATGCCGTGCGCCGCATCCACCGGCAGGTTCTGCACCAAACCCCCATCGACCAGCAATCGGCCGTCGCGCTGCGCCGGCGCGAACACACCCGGCGCCGATATGCTCGCGCGCAAAGCCGTCACGAGATCGCCGGATTTCATCACCACCGCCTCGCCCGTTTCGAGATCGGTCGCCACCGCGCGGAACGGGATCGGCAGCCGATCGAAGTCCTGCACTTCCGCCACGGGCAGCGCCGCATTGCGCAGCACCTGCTCGAGCTTCTGGCCCTGCACCAGCCCCTGCGGCAACACGAACCCATCCTCGCGCACGCCGAGCGCATACCGCACCAGAAAATTCCGATCGTCCTGCTTGCGTCGAAACCCCAGCTCGGCGCGCGGCGGGCGATCCTGGAATGCATCCTGCCAGTTCACTGAATTGATCAGAGTCTCGATCTCTGCAGCGGACATGCCCGATGCATACAGACCGCCCACGACCGCGCCCATGCTCGTACCGGCGATCGCGTCCACGGGAACGCGCATCTCGTCCAGCACTTTGAGAACACCCACGTGCGCGGCGCCGCGTGCGCCACCGCCGCTCAGCACGAGGCCGACGCGCGGGCGCGCCGTCTCGGCCGCCATCGCCATGAGGGGGGCGCAAGCGAGAAGCATCAGGGTCAGTGCGCGAAGGGTCGTCGTGATCAGGCAGTGCATAGTTCTGTTCATAGCGCGCCGCGGGAAACTGCCGGGATAGTAGCCCAATCGCTTCAATCGGCAGACTCGTGAGGCCGACCGAAGGCGACTCCGCAGCCGCTGAATCGTGCTCCGGCGGGCGGGCGGCAGGCCGGCTGAAGCCGGCCCCACAGTGAACACCTACCGCGCGTGCCGCCGCTCCATTAGGCTTTGCCACATGTCGTTCCGACGCAGCCTTGCGTTCTTCTACCTGCTGGCCGTGCCGGCCCTCGCCGCGTCACCGCAGCGACCAGCCGACGACGACATGCAATGGGGCTGGTACGGGGGCGACGCCGGTGGCAGTCGTTACGCGAACCTGCGGCAGATCGACCGGGGCAACGTCGGAAAGCTGCGCGTCGCGTGGACTTATCGCACCGGCGAACTCGGCGCGGGCTTCCTGCGGCCGGGCAAACTCTCGTTCGAGACCACGCCCATACTCGTCAACGGCTCGCTGTATCTCAGCACGCCGACCAATATCGTCATTGCGCTCGACCCCGCGACCGGGCGAGAACGCTGGCGTTACGACCCGAAAATTCCCCGCGATCGGCACTACTCGGAGAACACTTCGCGCGGTGTCTCGTGGTGGATCGACACGACGCGCGAACCGGCAGAGCCGTGTGCGTCCCGTATTTTCATGGGCACACTGGACGCGCGCCTGATTGCTATCGACGGCACGACCGGCCGTCCCTGCGCCGACTTCGGCGTCGGCGGCTCGATCGATCTGTCCCAGGGCGTGCGCATGACCGGGCGCGGCGACTATCTCGTCTCCAGCCCGCCTGCGCTCTACGGCGGCCTCGTGATCACCGGCTCGGCCATTGGCGATAACCGCGGCGTCGAGCTGGAGCGAGGCGTCGTGCGCGCCTTCGATGCCCGCAGCGGTACGCAGCGCTGGGCGTGGGATCCGATCCCCACTGCCACGTCGACGGATCTCACCGATCGCGGCTGGACCGCGTCAGGCGCACAACGCACCGGCGCTGCCAATGCCTGGTCGATCCTGTCGGTGGATGCCGGCCGCGATCTGGTCTTCGTCCCCACCGGTTCGGCAAGCCCGGATTTCTTCGGCGGCGAGCGTTCCGGCGACAACCGCTATGCCAACTCGCTGGTCGCCCTGCGCGCCAGCACCGGCAAACTCGTCTGGCATCGGCAACTCATCCATCACGATCTGTGGGACTACGATCTCGCGGCGCAGCCGCTGCTCATCGACATCGAGCGCGATGGCAAGTCCATCGCCGCGGTGATCCAGGCCACCAAGACCGGCATGCTGTTCGTGTTCGATCGCGAAACCGGCGAGCCGGTGTTCGAAATCGTCGAACGAACGGTGCCCGCCAGCGACGTGCCCGGCGAAGCCACTTCGCCCACGCAACCCTTTCCGGCCACGCCCGCGCTCGTCTCGCACGCTGCGATCACGCCGCAGGATGCATGGGGGCTGACGTTCTACGATCGCGGCCGTTGCCGCGAGCTGATCGAGAATTACCGCTCCGAAGGCATTTTCACGCCGCCGAGCCTGCGCGGCTCGATCTTCTCGCCGGGCTATGCGGGTGGCGTCAACTGGGGCAGCCTCGCCTTCGATAGCGAGCGGCAACTGATCCTGGCGGCCGTCAACAATGTGCCGATGGTGGTCACGCTGATTCCACGGGATCGCTTCGATGCGCAACGTAAATCGGGCGACTGGCCCCAGTCCGAGTTCGCGCGACAGGAAGGCGCTGCTTACGGCATGCGGCGCGAAGCGTTGATGTCGCCTCTGGGCCTGCCGTGCACCGCACCACCCTGGGGGACGCTGGCCGCGATCGATCTGAAACGCAATGCGATCCGCTGGCAGGTGATGCTCGGCTCGACGCGCGACAGGACTCCCTGGTTCGTGCCCTCCGGCACGCTGGGCATGCCCAACATGGGCGGCCCGATCGTCACGGCCGGCGGCCTGGCGTTCATCGGCGCCGCGACCGACAACTATCTGCGTGCTTTCGATGTGGAAACCGGCCAGGAACTCTGGAAGGGACGCCTGCCTGCGGGCGGACAAGCCACGCCCATGACATATGAGATCGGCGGACGTCAATTCGTGGTCATCGCGGCGGGTGGCCACGGCGGGCTGGATACGACTCGCGGTGACTACGTGGTGGCGTTTGCGCTGCCCCAGGAGTAAAGATCTCCTCAGGGGAACCTGATCGACGGCGGCCAACGGAAGTTCCACGGGGAAATCCCGCGGGACGGGGCGCAGGCGGCAAAGGTTCGCAAACAAAATTCTGCAGACATGGATGACCCACCCGACGAAGATGCGGCCCGTGCAGTTCGTCCAGGTCTCCAGAAAAATGATGTTCAGAATTCCCAAGTCATCGACGCTGGCACTGGTTCTTCTCTGTCCCGTGCTTCCCGTGTCCCCCGTGGAAACTCTGTTTCTCGGCCACGCGACCGCGGCCGACGACCAGTTGGACGAAGTGATCGTCACTGCGACGCGCCGTCCGGAGCAACTGCGCAGTTTTGCCGGCAGCATTTCAGTCGTGGGCGAAGCCGATGTCGCGCTGGTGGGTTCGACGCATCACGCGGAAATCATGAATCGCGCCGCTGGCACGATGATCCAGCGCAACAGCGGCGAAGAAAGCCTCACGGCCATCCGCTCGCCCGTGCTCTCCGGTCCCGGCTCGTGCGGCGTATTCCTGTTCCTCGAGAACAGCGTGCCGATCCGGCCGGTCGGCTTCTGCAACGTCAACGAACTTTTCGAAGTGAACTCCGAGGAGGCGCGATCGATCGAGGTGTTGCGCGGTCCCGCCGGCGTCGTTTACGGCTCCGGAGCCATGCACGGCGCCGTGAATGTGCTGCAGGCCACCCCCGCACAGCTGCCTTCGTTCGGCATCGGCGTGGAAGCCGGGCCCGACGAGTTCTACCGCGGCAAATTCGCCACCGCTCATGTCGGCGAGAATACGGACATCGGCGCCGTCGGCCTCGTATCGCATGACGGCGGCTGGCGCGACAGTTCCGGACTCGAGGAGCAGAAGCTCAATGCGCAGCTCGTGCATCGCTCCAGCAATGCGCTTCTGGGTCTGAGCCTCGCGGCCACCAACCTCAATCAGGAAACGGCAGGATTCATCCAGGGCAAGGATGCGTACCGCGACGAAGCGATCGCAAAGTCCAATCCGAATCCGGAAGCCTATCGGGATGCGTATGCCGTGCGGCTCACGGGCCAGTACCAGCGCAATCTCAACGATAATCTGCAGCTCGACCTGCGGCCCTACGTGCGCCACTCGCGCATGGATTTCCTGCAGCACTTCCTCATCGGCAAACCGACCGAGGAGAACGGCCAGGATTCGATCGGCGTGCTGTCCTCGCTGCACATCGACGCCTTCACCAACACGAGCATCCTCACCGGCATCGACATCGAGTTCGCCGATGGCTTTCTGAAGGAAACCCAGGACGGTCCCGCTACCGATGGCGCGCCCCCCGCCAACATCATTCGTCCGGCGGGCAAGCACTACGACTACACCGTCGGCAGTTCGGTCGCCGCCGCCTACGCACAAGTCGATCAGCCCTTCGCGAGCCGCTGGAAGCTCAGCGCGGGCGTGCGCGTCGAGTACGTGCACTACGAGTACGACAACCGGATGATCGCCGGCAACACGCGCGATGATGGCACCGCCTGTCCCGGCGCGGGCTGCCTGTACAGCCGCCCCGCCGATCGCAGCGACGAATTCACGAGCCCCACCGGCAAGATCGGGCTCACCTATTCGATCAACGACTCGCATGCGATCTACGCGACAGCCACGCATGGCTACCGCGCACCGGACACCAGCGAGCTGTACCGCCTGCAACGGCAGCAGTCGATCGCCGATCTGGATGCGGAAGAACTCGACAGCATCGAAATCGGCGCACGCGGCGAGTTCGCCGCATTGCATTACTCGCTCGCGGCGTTCGACATGACCAAGGACAACGTCATCTTCCGTGACTCCAATGCCTTCAACGTCAGCGATGGCCGCACCAGGCACCGCGGCATCGAGTATGAATTCAACTGGGTAATGCTCGACTCGCTCCGCCTGGCGCTCGCCGGCACGTACGCCAAGCACACGTACGACTTCAACCGATCCGTCGAACAGGGTGAAACCATCGTCGCGGGACGCGACGTCGATACCGCGCCGCGCCACATCAACACCGCGCGTATCAATTGGCGGCCGATCGACACCATCGGCGCGGAACTCGAATGGATCGGCGTCGGCCGCTACTTCGTCGATGCCGGCAACGCGAACGAGTACGAAGGCCACGATCTGTTGAACCTGCGACTCGCATGGAATGCGACCGCCAACTGGACCGGCATCGTGCGCGTCAACAATCTGACCGATCGCGCCTATGCCGACCGCGCTGACTTCGCATTCGGCAACTACCGCTACTTCCCCGGTCGCGATCGAACGGTGTTCGTCGAAGTGAACTATCGGGCGGAGTGAGACCGAGAAGGACCGCTGGGCACTGGACCGCCGGGCTACTGGTCAGCGCAAGAGATGCGGCTCTGATCTGGCCAGCCGCCCAGTCCCCAGTGCCCTGCTAGCTGTGCAGCCGCACATCCGCCACCTTGTCCTTGTAGGACTCCTTCGGGTCCGCTCCCAGCAGCATTTTCACGCCGGCAAACAGGCTGTTCTCGTTCAGCCAGATCTGGGCACGGGCCGGCTCGAAGCGCATCAACTGCAGCTTCGGATCATCCTTGCCTTTCTCGTACCACGCAGCGACGAAGCGATTCCACAAACGATCGATGGCGGCACGGTCGTTATCCAGCACGAGTTCGCCATGCACTGAGGCGAATACTTCGTGCCCCTTCGAGGCGAAGTGCAGTACGGCCGCCTGACGTCCGCGTACGGATTTCACGAGATCCGTATCCTTCGCGCCGAAAAACCATATCGGTCCTTCCGGGTGATCGTCCTCCAATTGCGCCGTCATCGGCTGGCTGTGGCCTTCCTCGACGCCAGCGAGACCGAGCATCACGGTGCGATCGGACTTCAGCGCGTCCCAGAATTTATCGGCGATCTCGGCTTCATTCTTCATGGCGGACTCCGTTGCGTGTAAGGACTTGGCGGACGGGTGCGTCGTGATGACGATCGACGCGGTGCCATCTTCTCAACGGAGTCTGCTCGACCTCTGTTCCCCGCGCGATGTCGAGCGCACAAAAAAGGCCCGGACGAACCCGGGCCTTGAAGTCCACCACCCTCTCCTCGCAGAAGCGAATCAGATCGGCGTGTAGCCTCCGTTGCCGTTCGACGCCACGATCGGGTTCATCGAAATCAGACCATCTGCAGCACCCCCCAGGCCCTGCGTCGGGAAGGCGCTCGCGAAGCTGGTCCGTTCACCATGCAATGCCATGTAATTCAGCAAGACGGACTGCACCAGCAAGTTGACGTTGTTGGCGACCGGCGAGCTTGCGGTCACGACATCGCCGCCCGTGTTGAAGTAACCAATCTGTTGGCGGCGCGCAGTGGCGATGCCGCCTTCGTTCAACAGGGTCGGACGACCGGTCGGGCTGTAGACCAGGAAGAACGCGGCAGCGACCTGCTGGTTGTCACCCGTCCATTCGCCCTTGCCGCGGCCATCGGCTGACATGTCGAGCCTGCCGTTGGAAGACAGCGAGCCGTCGCTGAATACATAGAGCATCAGCGGTTTGCCGCGGCGCGCTGCAAATTCAAGACATGCGCCCATCGCGCGGCCGGCACGCAGATCGCGGTTCTCACCGGTGGCGCGTTCGCCGGTGTGGTAATCGAAACCGCCCATCGAGATCGTGCCGGCGCCGGCATATCCCTCGACGACGAGTTTCATGACGGCAGCAGTCTTTTCAAACTCGCCATCCGTAAAGCGGTTGTTGGCGAAGCTGGTCCCGAACACGCCGGCGGCACCCGTAATCTCCGGATCGGCAGCGGGATTGAGCGCGGCGGGACTGCTGAACTTGTCGATGGTGTCGGCAGTTTTCACGTACCCACAGCGCACGCGAGTCTTCACTTCCGTGTCGTCCGCCAGCTGCGTCTGCACCAACTGCAGCTTCGACTGGCTGACGCGCGCCATGGATTCCATGACGGCGACCGTATCGGCCGGGCTCAGCAGGTTGGCGAGTTCGCCGGTATCGACGAGACCCGTGACGTCGCTGGTGCGATCGATCTTCGTGGGACGGTAAACAGGATCGATCATCATGGCCGGCGCCATCGAGTTGCCACCCGAGTCCGAGTTCTGTGAACCGATCAGCGTCAGCAGTTCGCCCTTGACACCCAGTCCGCTGGGACCGGCCTTCGCCAGACCGTACATCGGATTGTGAGGATTGTTGCCCGTATCGTTCTCTGAGCGCGCGGCGATCACGCAACCGTTGATGTTGGCGCGGGTCGTTGCCGACGTTTTCTCGAGGATACCGCGCAGGAAGGCACTGTCCGAATGGAATGCCAGGCCCAGTTCGGTGTTGATGAAGTTGGTGGTGGCATTGTTCGGCAACATGCCGGGTGCGAGGCCCTGCTTCACGTAGCCTTGCGTCGACAGGAAATCGAGCTGGCCGCCTTCCTTGCCCACCAGCACGTTCGAACCGACGATGTTGGCGCCGCCGGCGAGATCGAAACAGATGAACGGAATTTTGCCGCGACCCGCAGTGATGTTGCAGATCTGAGTCGCAACCTGCTGCATGTCAGACGAGAGTGCCGCATGCGCGCGCGAGCTCAACACGGAGCCGAGCATCGTCGGCGCGATGAGCGTCGCCGAGCCGGTCAGAAATCCCTGCGCGAGAAAATCGCGACGCGTGACCGGACGCTTGTGCGACCCGTGTTTCAACGGCTCGTCGAGCTTCAGTGCACGCTTCCTTTGAGACTTGATGATGAACATAGCTGCCTCAGCGACCTTTCGTTCGTTTCTCGTTTCTGTTAACGGACCAGCATGGCCGCATTGCCGACCGCGGCGCCGCACACTGCCTTGACCACTGTCGGTGTGCGTGTAGCTGCGTTGCTGCCGCAGCTGCCGCTGGCACAGAGCTTCGTGACCAGATCGTTCAGCTCGGTGTCGGCCTGCGCCGCCGGCTGCGTCGCCGCATTGCCGACCACCCTGTCCACGAGCGGATTCACCAGCAATGCACGCTGACCGCTGATGTCGGCGGACCAGTTGAGTCCGGGGAAGTAAGCGCTGCGTGCGGTCGTGTTATCGACCAGCGCGGCGCAGTAGGTGATCGCCAGCTGCGCAATCGACGTCTGGTGCGATGACAGGAACGCGTTGATGTCGACCACGGCCGGCAGTGACTGACGCACGCTGTCGAAGGCGTTCCTGACGGTGGTCGTGTTCGGGTCGACGCCCGTCATCGCTGCCATCGTGGCGTTGATGCCGTCGAACGTACGCACGCCGATATCCGACGGGCGGGGCTGATCGGGACCGAACACCGGCGTCTGCGCGCTCGCAAAGGCAGAGCAGACGTTGGCGCGATCGCCCAGCTGATCGAAGCACAGGAAGAACTCATCCTGCGCCGGGCCGCGCTCCAGGCCGATGATGGTGCCGACCGACGAGAGCGGGAAGCCCTCCGCCGGCGTGTAGCCCGCATCGGTGATCGTCGTGTCGAGCAGACGATACGCCTGGCCTACATGCGGCTCCGCGCCGTTCACACCGATACGCATGCCCCGGATGGCGATGCTGCCTGGACGTGCATTCGCATCGAGGCTCACGAACTTGGGATTCGTGAACAGGTAGCCGTAGCTGTCGTACTGCGCCGCCTCGAACAGGATGTACGAGTCGGCGACGCCAGTGATGTGCTCGACGCCGAACAGCAGGAAGTACTTCTCGCCGACGCCGGCTTCGAAGTTCTGCTGGATCTGTGCAGCGGTAAGTACGCGATTGTGAATCGCCACCAGGCGCACGACGCCGGCCCATGGACGGTTGTTGCTGACTTCGTTACCCAGCACGAAGGCAAAGCTGTTGTCCCAGTCGCCCAGCGTGCCGCCGCCCGCGCCGTCGGTGTCGCCGGTGAACTGACCGTTCACATAGATGCGCCGTCCCTGCACGGGATCGAACGTCATCACGACGTGCTGCAGCGCTGCCTGCAGTCGCTCGTCATCGTCGTCGGTCGAGAGTTGCGGCGTGCCATTGGCGCCCGTCGCCGTGCTGCGGCCGTAGAAGTCGTAGTTGTACAGCGTCTGGCCCATCGTGAAATTGCGGGCCGTGGTGCTGCCGGAGTAGCTGACGATGCGCGAATCTTCCTGCGTCACGTTGCCAGGAATGACCCAGGCCTCCACCGAGTACTCGCCGGTCGCCGTGATGAGCTGATGGAACTTGCGGCTCGTCGTGGTGGAGGCCTGTGCCTTCGCCATCGGTGTTTTGAAGAGCACGCCCCAGCCGCCGACCCAGTCGAAATCGGTGCCCCGCGAACCGGCGAGCGTCAGGTCCGCCGCCGGATCGACACCGCTCGTGTCGAACACGGTGTTGCCGGAGCCGGTCTTGAATTCGTACATGGCGATGACGTTGTTGTCATACCGATTGCCGCCTGCGGCGACCGTACCGTCATACAAGGTGAGCGCCTTGCTGACGACCAGGGTCGGATCGACACCCGTGGGTGTCACCGCATTGGCCATCTGCTGTATCAGTGCCTGCACGGTATCGGCGTTGTTCTGGCACGAACCGCCGCTCGCCCAGCATTGATGCGATTCGCGTCCGAGACGGATCACGAAGCGCGAATCCGCCGGACGATCGAGATTGATCTTCGGCATCGCCGCGAGATACGCCTCTTCGATGTTCGACGAAGCGAAGTACGGCTGCTGCTTGGTAGCCGAATCGCCCGTATGGCAATTCGAACAATGCTGGACCAGCAGCGTATGCAGCGGACCGAAGCCCGCTTCGGCAGCAGTAGCAGCGAAGCGTCGGCTGCTGCCGGGATCCTTTGGTGTCGGTGCAACCAGTTCGATCTGCTTGCCGCCACCGTCGGTGGCGCCCACCCATGCCGTGATCCAGCGGGTGAGGATCGTGGCGCATGACCCGGCGTCTGCGAGCCAGCAGTTGTGGCCGCCGGCAACCTTCAGCACCAGCGGCGACTGCGATGGGCTGTTG
Organism: Povalibacter sp.; assembly: GCF_036520495.1. Lineage (GTDB taxonomy): Bacteria > Pseudomonadota > Gammaproteobacteria > Steroidobacterales > Steroidobacteraceae > Steroidobacter. The sequence goes on from NZ_DATDJO010000055.1 coordinate 72,943, forward strand.
CGATCGACGATGCTGCCCGCCTGCTGATAGGCCGCGTTGACGTCATCCGACCGTGCGAACGCAGGAGCCTGTCCCGTGGCGTTGTGGCAGTTGCCGCAGCGATTGGTGCCGCGGACGTTCTCCCAGAATTCGACGCGGAACGACTGGATGTCGTCGGTCGCGGGCGGTGGGCCTGCGTAGTTGGGCCCGGCATTGGGACCACCGGTCACCGGATTTGCTTCCGTGGAGGCTCCGCCGCTGCAACCGCCGAGCGCTATCGCACCCAGCAGTGCGACCGCTGCGAAGCGGATGAGGCCGAAGTTGAATGCGCGCTTCATGCTCGATTGCTCCTCACTGGCCCGCACAGTACGCGGCGGTCTCCGCGAACACGGTCTTCATGTTGTAGTTGCTGTTCCGGAACGCCGCGACGATGTCGTTGCGCTTGCTGCGATCGACGCTGCTCTCGGGAGAACGGAAACAGACGGTGCGAAAGACTTTGTCGACCTGGCACTGCGCGAAGGCATCGCTGTGGGCGAGCTCCTGGCCCAGGCTCTTGGCGCCCTCGCCACGGCGCACGGTGAAGTCGTTGTTGCCTTCCCAGCCAAGCAATGTGTTCTGGCCCGGCAGACGCATGCGGTTTTCCCACTGGTCGTTCGGCGTCACGTAACCGGGCTTGAAGTTGTCGGAATTGATCAGGTACTTGGGCTGCACCTGCCCGGGCGTGTAGACGAGTCGGCCCGTGCCACCGCCGTTCTCATCGAAGTCGTAGTAGGCGAACGCCTGGGCCATGGAATCCATGACGTTGTGGCAGCCGACGCAGTTGTTCTGGAACACGCTGCTGTCGCCGCCCGGGCTACGCGTGACGTCCTGCCGGATGCGATCCGGCGGACGCGAAGTGTCGTGCACCTGCTCCATGTCGCGGCACAGGTGATTCATCAGCGTGAAGCGGAACATCGCGCGATTGGTGCCGTCGATGAAGAACGCTTCGGCCGCCGCGCGCGAGGTGATGATGCCTGCTGTCGCCGACGCCGGCAGACCGTTGAGCGATGACTGCTGGCGTTCCTGCAGCGCGGTGCGCAAGTCCGCATTGCTGCTCTCGAGATTCGCGTACATCGTGTTGTCGGTCGTCGAGTACGCGCCGCTGCCGCCGACGTAGAGGACGTCTGCGTACAGCAGGCTGCGGAAATCCTTGTCGTCGCGAACCATGCCGATGACCGTGGCGGTGTAATCGTTGAGCGGCGCAAATACCGTCTGATCGCGATTCGTCCACGGTGTGGCGAAGTTCTTGAGCGTGACGCTATAGAAGGGACTCGAATGCGCCTGGTCCTTGTCCATGATGAACATGGCCGTCGGATAGAGACCCTGGTTCTGCACCCGCTGCGTCAGCGTATCGAGCAGTGCCGGCGACGGCGGTGTGCCGGTGAGCCGGTCGTACATGCGCTTCGCCTGTTCGCGCTCTGCCGCCACAGCATCGTGCTGTACGGAAACGAGCGTGGCGAACGTCAGCGCCACGGCGACCGCCTTGTAGAGCGATGTGCCGCACACGCTGTCACGCTGCTTCAGCGACTTGCTTGTGTTCATTTCGTGCCAGACCTGTCTTGATCGTTTGTTCGAATCGGCCGTCGAAGTCGTCCGTCCTCCGACTTGCGGGGGAAATATACGCAGCGGTCAACACCCGAGTAACTGTCTCATTCGCAAGACGTCGCGGGTCAGAGACAGTAACGAGCGCTTCGCACGCGCGTGTAGGCTCGCCGCCCACGATGCATCACGCGCTGCATTCAACTGCGCTGTCGGTAGTGCGAATGTGAGCAGCGTCACGCAATGCACGCGTGCGATGTCGAAAAGCTTTTCAATCTGCACGCTCCGGCATGCCTTCTGTGAATCGGTTAACGGATCGCGTGAATATGTCGCGTTGATGATGGGGTCATGCGCTCGAGTCCGGTTTTCCCCGTGGGATTCCCTGCGGTCACCACCGACCTCCGGCAACGTCCGGGTGAACGCCGGACCCACACTGACTCAACAACAACGCCGCAATGAACAATCTACGTGCGTAGGGACGATCGATGAATTGCGGAGTCAGCCCAATGCTTCTTCGGGTAACGACTGATGCGGTGCCTGCCGGTGACCTGCGGCGGCACGCCCCGCGGGCATTGCTCGCGGGGCTGATCGCTACCGTGCTCACGGCCTGCAGCAGCGGCAGCGGCGGCACGGATGTCACGATCGGCAGCGGTCAGGGCGCGGATCCAGTGACGGTCGAATTCCCGGTGTTCTACGTCAAGCGTCCGGTCCCCGATCCCGAGGACGAGGACTTCGAAGAGAACGACGCGCGCGAACCGCTGCGCTTCGAGATCGGCGCCGATCTCTACATGCGCGATCGCGCCTCGCCATCAGCACCCGAAATCAACATCACCGCCGCGGAGACCGAAAACCTCGGCGACATCCGCGACGTCGACGTCAACTACGACGGCTCGAAGGTCATCTTCTCCATGCGCGCCCAGTTCATCGACGGTGCGGACGAAGAGGATCAACCCACCTGGAACATCTGGGAGTACGACGCCAAGAGCAAGGTGTTGCGGCGGGTCATGGCGTCGGACACGACGGCCGAGGAAGGCCACGACATCATGCCGCACTACCTGCCGGACGGCCGCATCGTGTTCACGTCGACCCGGCAGCGCCAGTCGCGCGCGATCCTGCTCGACGAAAACAAGCCGCAGTTCGCTGCGCAGGTGGAAGCAGGCGCCGAACAGCCGGCGTTCGTCCTGCACGTGATGGATGCCGACGGCACCAACATCAATCAGATCACGTACAACCAGAGTCATGACCTGGATCCCTCCGTCATGAACGACGGCCGCATCCTGTACACGCACTGGGAACAGGCGCTGGCCGGCAGCCAGATGGATCTGTACTCGATCAATCCCGATGGCAGCGACCGGCAACTGCTGTACGGCGCGCACAGCCATGCGACCGGCACGACCAATCCGACGACGAATCAGCCATCGGTCATTCAGTTTCTGCAGCCGCGCGCAATGGCCGACAACCGCACACTGGCGCTCATTCGCCCGTTCACCGGCACTAACGAAGGCGGCGACCTGATCCTGATCGACACCGCCAACTACGTGGACAACGCCCGCGGCTCGAGCCCCGCGAATTCAGGCCTGTCCGGCCCCGCGCAAACACGTGCGCTGCCGACCGACGTGCGAACCATTCCCGGGCCCTCGCCCGGCGGTCGTTTCCGCTCGGCATCGCCGCTGTTCGATGGCACGGGCCGTCTGCTGGTGAGCTGGTCTGCGTGCCGCCTCGTCGAAGCGGGCCGCATCGTGCCGTGCACGGCAGATCGCCTCAACAACACCACGACTCCACCGGTCGAAGCGCCGCCGCTCTACGGCGTCTACATCTATGACGTGCGCGACAACACGCAGAAGCCCATCGTCGCGCCGCAGGAAGGTTTCATTTATACGGAGGTGGTCGCAGGCTCGGCGCGCACGCTGCCGCCGGTGATCCTGAGTCGCGCGCCCGGCGTGGATTTCCCGCAGGACCTGGCAACCGAAGGCGTTGGCATCCTGCACATCCGCAGCGTGTACGACATCGACGGCACGATCGCCGTACCGGGCGTGGCTGGTGGCCTCGCGGCTGTCGGCAATCCCGGCAATGCTGCCTATGCGATGCGCCCTGCTCGTTTCCTGCGCATCGAGAAAGTGGTTTCGCAGCCCGATGACGATACGCGCGACGTGCCGAACACCGCCTTCGGCGTGGCGGGTCGCCGCCTCGGCATGCGCGACATCCTGGGGTATGCGCCGATCGAACCCGATGGTTCGGTCAAGGTGAAGGTGCCCGCCAACGTGGCGTTCGCCATCAGCATTCTCGACGCGAAAGGCCGTCGCCTGAACGGCACGCTCGGTCAGCGGCATTCGAACTGGCTGCAACTGATGCCAGGCGAAACATTGGAGTGCAATGGCTGCCACAACCCAGGCACGACCACGCCGATCGCCCATGGACGCAAGGGCCTGACGAATTCGGCGAATGCCGGCGCGACGTCGACGGGTGGCGCATTCCCCGGCACGAACCCCGTGCTCGCTCCATTCGATACGGGTGAGACCATGGCACAGGCACGCGGTCGCGCGATGTGCGGACCGACGGCCGCTTGCGCGCCGAGCGTCGATATCGCCTACGACGACTACTGGCAGCCAGGATTCGATCCGGCAACCACGCCCGGCAGTTTCGACATGTGCTACGGCACCGCCTCGAGCGTGCTGTCGAATCCGAATGACCTGACGCAGCGCCATGCCTGTGCGAGCGCCCTGCGAACCCTGCCGCCAACGACGACGGCCTGCACGACGACCTGGAACGGCCTGTGCCGCATCACGATCAGCTACGAGCAGCACATTCATCCGCTGTGGGGTATTGACCGGTTCGTGGACGTGGATGGCGTGGCGGGTAACGATCTCGATCCCGTGACCGGCCTAGAGATCAATCACAAGTGCAACACCTGCCACAACCCGGTCGGCGCCGCGAATGCAGTCCAGCTTCCCGGCGGCAACCTCGATCTGACCGACGGTCCGTCGGACGAGGAAGCAGATCACTTCAGGTCCTATCGCGAACTGCTGTTCGCCGATACGGCCGAGATACTGAATGCCATGGGTCAGCTCGAACCGGAGTGCGCCGAGACCGCGGTCGATCCGGTGACCATGGTCGAGATCTGCATCCGCTTCCGCCAGGTGCCGGCGCCGATGAGCGGCGGCGGTGCACGTGCCTCGACGCGCTTCTTCGATACGCTCGAGGGACGCACCGTCGGCACCGTGAACCATGCAGACTTTATGTCACCAAGTGAGCTACGCTTGCTCTCCGAATGGCTCGACATCGGCGCCCAGTACTACAACGATCCATTTGCGGCACCGGAGGATTGATGCATTGCTGGTTGCGCCTGCTCATTCTTCCGGTCCTGTTCCTTGCAGCAGTTGCGCAAGCCGACGAGAACCTGCCGAAGATCCTGATCGCTGACCCGTACATCGAACTGCATACGGGTCCCGGTCGCGGCTATCCCGTGTTCCACGTGTCCGAGCGCGGCCAGGAAGTCGAGATCATCAAGCGTCGCACGGACTGGTTCATGGTCCGCACCAGCCGCGGCGTCGAAGGCTGGGTGCCGCGCGAACAGATGCTCGCGACGCTGGCGCCCACCGGCGAATCGCTCGATCTCGACGAACCCGCCCGCGAGAACTACATGAGTCGCCGCTGGCAGGGTGGCGTGATGGCCGGCGATTTCAGCGGCGCGAGCCTGATCTCGGTCTTCGGCGGCTATGCATTCAGCGACAATCTGTCGATCGAGCTGACGCTCAATCACATGCCCGGCGAGTTCACCAGCGCCTATAGCGCGACGCTCGGCCTCATGCATGTGTTCGTACCGGAATGGCGCGCGTCGCCGTACTTCACGCTCGGCACGGGCGTCATTCATATCGAACCCAGAACAACCCTGGTCGAGGCGGAAGACCGCACCGACCAGATCGGCTATGTCGGCGGTGGTGTGCAGTTCTATCTGACGCGGCGCTTCATGCTGCGCACCGAATACCGCAAAGACATCATTTTCACGAGCCGCGACGATAACGAGGAAGTGGACGAATGGAAGTACATCGGCTTCGCATTCTTTTTCTGACGCTGGCGCTGGCGAGCGTTCTGCCCGGTTGCGCGTGGTTCGGCCGCGATCGCGATACTGCGCCCGAAGCAGTCGCGGCTGCCGCAGCACCCACGGGTGAATCGGGCGAGCAGCCCATCATCGATCCGCGGGTCGAGCGCCGTCAGATCAAGCGCGCCTCCATCGACACCGAAGATTTCGAAATCGGCGTGTACGGCGGCATTCTCAGCATCGAGGATTTCGAGAGTAATCCCGTGTACGGCGCGCGCTTCGCGTATCACCTGACGGAAGACTTCTTCCTCGAAGCCACCGTAGGGCAGTCGCGTGCAGGCCGCACCAGCTATGAGAACTTGTCAGGCGCGGCAGAGCTTCTGACCGACGACGAACGCGACTACACCTACTACGCACTGTCGGCAGGATGGAACGCTTTGCCAGGTGAAGTTTTCATCGGCAAGAATCGCGCATACAACACGGCCTTCTACCTGGTGGCTGGCATTGGCAGTACGCGGTTTGCAGGCGATGACCTGTTCACCGTCAGCGGCGGATTCGGCTATCGGGTCCTGCCCAACGACTGGATGGCCGTGCATTTCGACGTACGTGACCACGTCTACGACACGGACCTGCTCGGTGAAAAAAAGATCGTCAATAATCTGGAAGCGCATCTCGGTTTGTCGATCTTCTTCTGAGGGAGGATGACCCTGGGACAGTTCGACTGACGAGGTCTTGAATCCATGCACTCACCCAAGTTACCCCCACGGATGTTGACCCTATTGCGTGCAACTGCGCTGGCAGCGACGCTGGCCGTATCCTCACTGGTCGGCGCGAGTTCGGCGCTGGCACCCTCGTTCACCCTGCCGTCGCGCAGCGGCGCAGCGGTATCGCTCGACGAACTCAAGGGCCAGGTCGTGATGCTGAATTTCTGGGCCAGCTGGTGCGGGCCGTGCCGTCAGGAAATGCCGCTGCTCGACCAGATGCACAAGCGCTACAGCGCGCTCGGCTTCACCATGATCGGCGTGAACGTCGAAGCGAACACGCAGGATGCCGAGAAGTGGCTCGCACAGACCCCGGTGACCTTCCCCGTCCTGTTCGACAAGGACAACAAGGTCAGCAAGTTGTACGACGTGAATGCGATGCCGAGCACCGTGTTCATCGACCGCAAGGGCAACGTGCGTTACCTGCATCGCGGCTACAAGCCCGGCGATGAAAGCGAATACCTGAATCAGATTCGGGCGCTGTTGAAGGAGTGATCGTGAACGAAGGCTGTAGGCAGAGCAGCAGAGATCCATTTCTGGCGACAGCCTACTGGCTACAGCCCAGGGTCTGCGCGCGCGTCGCCGCCTTGGTGGCGATGTTCGCGCTCTCCGCCTGCGGCAACATCGAGCCGTGGGTCAAACCGTACGAGCGTCAGAATCTCGCCGACCCGGTGATGTCGTTCGACCTGAATCCGATTTCGTCGTCCTACATGGACCACGTTTACGAAGCACGCGAAGGCGCCCGCGGCGCACTGGGCGGCGCTGGCGGCGGCTGCGGATGTAATTGATCGAACGCGTGCGTTCGATCGGCAAACTGGCTCACTGGCAAACTGGTCTACTGGCAAGATGATGACGACAGCATCGAAACGGGTGGACCCGCACTCTGGCCGATGGCCAGTTGGCCAGTTGGCCAGCCACGCCATCGCCTGCGCCCGGCGCTGGCTGTCGATTGCGCTGCTGGGCTTGACGGCGGCGGCCTATCCTCTTGCCTCTTCCGCCGGTGTCCTCCCCGAAGACCGCGCCGACGTGCTCTACCACCGTTACGACGGCGGTGGCGTGACGATTCACGGTCCTTCGGTGCTGGTGCGCAAGACCATGGCCGAGAAGTATTCGGCCAGCGCCAACTACTACATGGACATGGTGACCAGCGCGTCCATCGACGTCGAGGTCAGCGGCGCCAGTGAATACAAGGAAGAGCGCAATCAGTACAGCCTCGGCTTCGACTACCTGCGCGGCAAGACGACCTACAGCCTCGGCTACACGAACAGCGACGAGAATGACTACCAGGCGAGCACGACCAGTTTCGGCATCAGCCAGGATCTGTTCGGCGATCTGACCACCATCAGCATGGGCTTTTCGAAGGGCGACGATACAGTGCGTCGCACGATCGCCGATCCGAACGACGCCGAGCGACGTATCGTGGATCCCGGATTCAAACAGGATGTCGACCGCTGGAGTTACCGCGTCGGCGTCTCGCAGATCCTGACACGCAACATGATCCTCGGGCTACAGCTCGAAGTGATCACGGACGAAGGTTACCTCAACAACCCGTATCGCTCCTTCCGCTACGTCGATCCGGATGACGATCTGCGCTTCCGGCTGGCAACGGAAATCTATCCACACACCCGCACCAGCAACGCCGCCGGCGTCAATGCCCGGTACTTCCTGCCGTGGCGTGCCGCGGCGTTTGGCGGCTATCGATACTTCACGGACACCTGGGGTATCGACGCCGGCACCTTCGAACTCGGTTACATGCACCCGTTGAAAGGCACTCGCTGGACCTTCGAGGCCAGCATCCGCCACTACAACCAGGATCATGCGGATTTCTACGCGGATATTTTCGATCGCGTGGATCAGCAGAACTTCATGGGCCGCGACAAGGAACTCTCCACGTTCGTGAGCAACACGTTCCACGTCGCCGCGACCTACGAGTTCGTTCCGAGCGGCTGGAGATTCATCAAGAAGGGCACGCTGAATCTTTCGTACGATCGCATGCAATTCGACTACGACGACTATCGCGATGCCAGGTACTCGCTGCTGCCGACCGACGATCCCAATTTTCGCGCCGCCGGCACCGAGCAGTTCTATTCATTCGGCGCGAACGTCATCCAGGCGTTCATTTCGGTGTGGTTCTAGCGCGGACGCGCGGACGCGCGGCTGACTGGCAGACTGGCTAACTGGCTAACTGGTCTATTGGCCAGAGATGTCGGCATCTCGCGCTGCCCCGTGGGTTCGACGTCCCCGAGGGGAAATCGAGCCCACAAGAAAAGGACTGACGAAAAGGACTGACGGATGCACCCAATGAACCGGCTCAGCTACGGCACCATTGCCGCGCTGTTCATCTCTTCCCTCGCCGCAGCCTCCCCCTTCCCTACTCGCGATCAGAACCCACTGCTCGCGGGCTACGGCCTGCCCATGCCGATGTCATCGCGTCTCGCGACCGTCACCGAGTGGCAGTGGTCGGCAGACCTCAATTGGGCGAGCACCGCACTCGTTCAGAACGAAGGCGCCGAAAGCCTGCTGGTGGATGCCGAATCCCGCGAACTGCGACTGACGTTCGGTCGGCCACTCAACGATCGCTGGACGGTGCAACTGCAACTGCCGTATCGCCACACCGGCGCCGGCAACCTCGACAACCTCATCGACAGCTGGCATGACTTCTTCGACTTGCCGGAGGGTGAACGACCGCACCTGCCGCGCGATCAGTTCCGGATTGCATATGAGCGCGACGGCGATCTGCTCATCGACAGAACTGCATCGGGCCAAGGCCTTGGCGATATCTCCGCAGATATGGGCTATCAGTGGATCGCCAACGACACCACGTCGGTCGCCGCATGGGCGAGCCTCGAGCTGCCGACCGGCGATGCCGACGAACTGATGGGAAGCGGCGCACTCGATGCTTCGCTCGTCATGGCCGCGGAGCATCGCTTCGGCGATCGCTGGTCCGCCTTCGGCCAGCTGGCGGTGAGTTTTCTCGGCGATGGCGATCTGTTACCGGCCCAGCAACGCAGCATCGCGTGGAGCGGTCTCGCCGGAGTCAGCGTCGCCGCCTGGCGCGGCCTGGAATTCAAACTGCAGTTCGACGGACACAGTGTCGTCTTTGACGATACGCACCTCGACTACATCGGCGACGCATTCATCCTGACGGTCGGCGGTGCGTGGAAATTCAGGAACTGCTGGCAGGTCGACTTCGGCATCAGCGAGGACATCGTGGTCGAGGCGTCGCCGGATATTGTGTTTGTGATTGGAATAGGAAGGCGCTAGCCCCTGGGCACTAGTCCGAGTCAACCTGGAGCCTAATACCCAGAGCCTAGTACCGGGCGCTGGCAGCGCCGGACCTCAATCCAACGCTCTCTCGATCGCCTCACACACCGTTCGCAACACTTTCAGCCGCGCGTACTTCTTGTCGTCGGCTTCCACCACCGTCCAGGGTGCGGCGGCGGCGACGCTCGTGCGACGGATCATCTCTCGTGCAGCGATCTGGTAGTCGTCGTAGTGACGACGGTTCTTCCAGTCCTCGGGATCGACCTTGTAGCGCTTCAATGTGTCGTGGTCACGCTCCTGAAAGCGCTGCAGCTGTTCATCCTTGCTGACCTGCAGCCAGAATTTGTGGACGATGAGCCCGTGCTCGACCAGCTGCTGCTCGAATTCGTTGATCTCGTCATACGCACGCTGCCAGTCGGGTGGCGATGCGAAGCCTCGCACGCGCTCCACCAACACGCGCCCATACCAGGAGCGATCGAAGATCGCGATTTCGCCCTGCTGCGGAACGCGACGCCAGAAACGCCACAGATAGGGATAGGAACGTTCTTCGGGTGTCGGCGCAGAAATCGGCACGACGCTGTACTGACGCGCATCGAGCGCGCTGGTGAGACGCCGGATCGCGCCGCCCTTGCCTGCCGCATCCATACCTTCGAATGCCAGAACTGCGCCGTGCTGACGGAAACGGCTGCGACGAGTAAGCAATGCGAATCGTCCGCGCAGTCGCTCCAGTTCCTCATCGTATGCGTCGTCATCCAGGCGCTCGCCGGGATGACTTCCAGACAACACCTGTCCGGATACTGACATTGCCTTGCGTTTCGCAAATTTCGGCAGCTGCCCACTGAATCCTTCCTCCAGCGCGTCGAGGAGTAGTTTTCCGGCAGCGAACGATCGGCTCTGCGGATCGGTGCCATCGACCACACACCACTCGACGCCCGGTTGATTCGTTGCCTCCATACAGGACTGCGCTGCCGCCTGCACCTGGTCATAGTGCCGCGCGAGCCATCGCTCTTCATGCGTGACCCGCCAGCGGGTCAGCTTGTCTTCGCGCAACTTGCGGATACGGTCCTTCTGCACTGCCTCGTCGACCGTGAGATGCAGCTTCAGGATTCGCACGCCATCGCGAGGCAGCATCGACTCGAACTGACGGATGCGTTGCACCGCGCGTGCCAGATCCTGCCGCGTCCCTTTCGACCGTCGCAGCGCCGGGCGCATCAGATCTTCGTACCAGCCCATGAAAAAGAAGGCGATCTCGCCCCGCGCCGGCAACGCATTCCAGTAGCGCCACATCGCTGGCCACGCCCGCGACGATCGCCGCAGCTTCTGCAACGCGCGTACCTGGATGTGCTTGGGATCGAGCCACTCGAGGAATTCGTTGACGATCTCGCTGCGCCCCGCGGCCGGCAGGCCGGTGACGACGACCGCGAGCGCGAAGGGCTTCTCGTCGTGCAGCCGCTTCTGCGCCGCAAGCAAGGCATCGCGCAACGAGGGGATGACCTTCTCGTATTGCGTCCTGCTCATGCGGCGCGAACCCACTGGCCTCACGATTCGTCGAACAACCTTGCGAGTCATGAGAGCTCCTTGAAGGTCGGGTTGTCGCCTGGGTAGAACGACCAGTGCTACATCAGGCGCGCTTCGCCTTCTTTTCACGTACCGCACTTCGCGCCCCGCGCCCTTCGCGCGGCACCTGCTGAGTAATGCAGTGAATGTTGCCGCCGCCGAGCAGGATCTCGCGCGCCTGCACGCCAATGAGCCGGCGCTCCGGGAACAGTTTCTGCAGTTGCCGGGCTGTCTGCTTGTCCCGCTTCGGGTCGAGCAGTGGCATGACGATCACGGAATTGCCGATGTAGAAATTCACATAGGAGGCCGCGAGCCGTTCGTAAATCCGGCGCGGTGCACCGCCATCCACCACGTCGATGTCTTCCGACTCCGCGCGGGTCCGGTGCAACGGACCCGGCTGATGCAGCTTGTGAATCTTCAGTTTGCGTCCCTTCGCATCGCGCGCTTCGCTCAGCCGCTCGTAGGCATCCAGCGATATCCGGTACTGTGGATCGCGCTTGTTGTCGGTCCACGTCAACGCCACTTCGCCCGGCCGCACGAAGCAGCACAGGTTGTCGACGTGTCCATTGGTCTCGTCGTCGACCACGCCCTTGCCGAGCCAGATGACGCTGGTTACGCCCAGGTATTCGTGCAACAGGATTTCGATCTGGCCCTTGTCCAGATGCGGATTGCGATTGGGATTCATCAGGCATTCTTCCGTTGTCAGCAGCGTACCCTCGCCGTCGACATGGATTGCGCCGCCTTCGAGGATCAGGGGCGCGCGATAGCGATCGCGTCCTTCGACCTCCAGCACCTTGCGCGCCACCAGATCGTCCTGGTCCCAGGGAAAGTAGAGCCCGCCGTTCAATCCGCCCCAGCCATTGAACGTCCAGTCGACGCCACGCACCTGGCCGCGCCGATTGACCACGAACGTCGGGCCCACATCGCGCATCCACGCATCATCGCTCGACATCTCCACGACACGGATGGCATCGGGAAGCATCGAACGTGCCTGAATGTATTGAGCGCTCGAAACGCCGACGCTGACCGGCTCACCGACCGCGACGGCTGTAGCTACCGCCGCGAACGCACGCTGAGCGGGCTTGGCGCCGAGGCGCCAGTTGGAAGGCCGTTCCGGCCAGAGCATCCAGCAGCCGGAATGCGGTTCGAACTCGGCGGGCATGCGAAAGCCGTCGGCGGCGGGGGTCGTCTCGAATGTCGTTGTCATGTGCTGATGTTAACAGGCTGTCCGGCCTGCGTTGCTGACAGCCGCCTTCCCCTCGTCCGGCCCATCGTTATAGAGTAGAACTATTCCGCCAATGCCGGCGATCGGGAGCTCCGCATGACTGCAACGACTCCGCACCGACCGACCTTTCGCGCCGAGCACGTCGGCAGTTACCTTCGTCCGGAACGCCTGCTGCAGGCCGCGCGCGGCATCAAGAGCGGCACCACCACCACCGACCATCTGCACCAGGTTCAGGATGACTGCATCCGCGAACTGGTCACGCTGCAGGAATCCGTCGGCATGAGCAGCGTGACCGATGGCGAATTCCGTCGGCGCGGCTGGAGCGCCGGATTCATCGACGCGGTGCAGGGCTTCGGCATGCGCGACGGAACGCTCGGCTTTCGGGATGAGCACGGCGAGAAGGGCGTGTTGCCCTCACCGTTCGCGAAAGAACGCCTGCAGCGCAGGCACGGGATTGCGACTGACGAATTTCGCTTCCTCCACAGCGTTGCACGCACGGGAATTCCCAAGACCACCATCCCGTCTCCCGACGTCATGCATTTTTTTCTCGGACCGCAGAGCTTCGATGTCGCCGCCTATCCGGACACCGAGCACTACTACGCCGGCCTGGTGCAGATCTATCACGACGAGATTCGCGACCTCGCTGCCCTCGGGTGTCGTTACCTGCAGCTCGACAACACCGCGTTACCCTGCAACTGCGATGACCACGTACGCGATGACGTGCGCCGACGCGGCGAAGATCCGGACGCGCTCACCGCCCGGTACGTGCAGCTCGTGAATGACGTCCTCACCGCCTGTCCGGCGGGCATGGCCAAGGCGACTCACATGTGCCGCGGCAATCTCAAGGGCGCGTGGATGGCGGAAGGCGGTTACGAGGCCATCGCAGAAAAAGTCTTCGGCGACCTGAACGTCGATGCATTCCTGCTCGAGTTCGACACGGACCGCGCCGGTGATTTCCGGCCGTTGCGCTTCGTCCCGCCCCACAAGAAAGTCGTGCTCGGACTGGTCAGCTCCAAGATTCCGACGCTGGAAGACGCCGACGACCTCAAGCGTCGCATCGATGCAGCGGCGAAGCACATTCCCCTGGCACAACTCGGCCTGTCGCCACAGTGCGGCTTCAGCTCGGTGCCCGGATCGGGCCATCCGCTGACGCAGGACGACCAGAAACGCAAAATGGAATTGATCGTCGAAGTCGCACGCGATGTCTGGGGAGAGACCTGAAGAAGCGGCGAAGGAAGTATCCGCAAAGAACGCATAGAACACATAGACGGACAAGGACAAAAGCCTACAAGGGGTCCAAAGGTCCAAAGATCAATTGCCGCCTTTTGCATTTTTATAGCCATTCATCGTCTCGTTCGTTCCATGCGTTCTATGCGTTCTATGCGGTTACTCCCAGTCCCCAATCTCCGTACCTAGCGCTGCAGGAAGCGCTGCCGGTACGCCGCAGGCGACGCACCCACCTGCAAGCGAAAATGGCGGCGGAAGGATTCGGCGGAGCCGAAGCCAGCGCGATTGGCCACCTGTCCGATCGGAATGCGCCCGGACTCCAGCATGTCACGCGCCAGCGCCACCCGCTCGCGCAGCAACCACTCGCCGGGCGCGAGCCCAGTGACATCACGGAAGTGACGCAGCAACGTTCGGGGACTCATGCTCGCCCGCTTCGACAGGGAGGCGATCGAGTGCGGTACGTCCAGGTGCTGGCGCACCCAGTCGAGCAGACGCGAGAGACGACCTTCGTCTTCCGGCGCCACCGGTCGCGGCACGAACTGGGCCTGATCCCCGTCGCGATGCGGAGGAATGACCAGTCGTTGCGCGACCATATTGGCGACGCGCGGACCGTGATCGCGACGCACGAGATGCACGAGCATGTCGAGACCGGCCGCGGACCCCGCTGACGTCATCACCTGCCCTTCATCGACGTAGAGAGCGTTGGACTCGATCCGCAGGGAGGGATAGCGCTGCTGCAGCCGTTGCGTGTAGCGCCAGTGCGTCGTCACCGTCTTGCCGTCCAGAATTCCGGCGGCCGCGAGCACAAAAACTCCCGAGCAGATCGAACAGATGCGAGCGCCACGGTCGTATGCGGCGCGAATCCGGCGCACCAGGTCAGCCGGCGGCGGTTCATCGGCGTCGCGCCAACCAGGAACGATGATGGTGTCCGCCCGTTCCAGAATCGTCAGCGAATACGGCGCCGACACCGTGATCCCGCCCGCCGCGCGCAATCTGCCCCGCTCCGCCGAGCAGACTGCGAAGCGATACCAGGGCACCCCAAGTTCGGGGCGTTGCAATGCGAACATCTCGACCACGCACCCGAACTCGAAAGTGCAGAGCCGGTCATACGCCACCGCAACGACCAGGGGAGCGGCTTTGACAGCGTTTTTCGCCATGGCGCGATGTTACCGTAGGTTGGCGATAGCGCCAGAGGCGGGGTAAGGCCCCAGGCGCTAGGCTCTAGGCACCAGATCAGAAAGAGCGTCAGGTCTTTTTCCCGCTAGGGCCTAGGGCCTAGTACTTTCTCCCCATCCGGAGTGCACATTCATGTCCTCTTCCGTCACCCAGGTCTCCGCCGCCGACAGTGCCAGCGCCTTGCAGCATTTCGAATCCGCTTTGCGCTTCGAAACCGATTGCTGGGATGTCCACGATGCGATGAGCTCCGGCCAGCAGGATTTCGTGCTGCTCGATGTCCGCAGTCATGAGCTGTATGCGCGCGGTCATGTGCCCGGCGCCATCAGCCTGCCGCATCGGAAGATCATCGAGTCGACCATGAACGCGTATCCGGACGGCACGACATTCGTCGTCTACTGCGCCGGCCCCCACTGCAACGGCGCACATCGCGGCGCCATCCGCCTCGCCAAGCTCGGCCGGCCCGTGAAACTAATGATCGGCGGCATCACCGGCTGGATCGATGAAGGCTTCGCGCTTGCGGCGATGGAAGTCTTCGCAAAGAGCGCATGAATATTGATGGCTGCAGAAAGGCACAAGAATCACCAAGAAGCAGACCCTGTATCGCGGATCTGTTTTTGCGATTTTTTCGCCTCTGTGGCCATTTCCTCCCCTCGCCGTCAGAGCTTCTGCGTGGACAGCAGCAGGCTCGTCTCCGTATTCGCGATGCCGTCGAGCAAGCCGATCTGCCGCAGCACGCGGTCGAATTCTTCGAGGTTGTCCGTGCGCAGTTCCGCGACCAGGTCCCATCGCCCGTTGGTGGTGTGCAGCGCCACGACGTTCGGATGACCGCGCAGAGCGCGTAACACCTGCTCGGTCCGGTTGCCTTCCACCGCCACGGTCATGAAGGCACGGATCTGCTGAGATTCGACCTGCGGCCGCACGCGCACGGTGTAACCGACGATCGTGCCGTCCGCCTCCATTCGGCTCAGGCGGTTCTGTACGGTTCCGCGGGCAACCTTGAGCTGCTTTGCCAGCGACGCGACAGAGACTCGGGCGTCGTCCCGAAGCAGACCGATGAGCTGACGATCGATGTTGTCCATGGGCACCTCGCCACGCCGTCTTGGTCAAAATGACACGACATTCTGGCATTTTGCCCAATCGGCCGCTCCTTTTGATCAGTTTTCTGGCTTCTCACTGGCTGGGACTGACGGAAGACTAGGCCCAGGCGGCAATTTCTGGGGAATTCCATGGTCGATTACATCGGCATCGAGCGTATTCACGAACTCATTCGACAGGTCGGCTTGCCGCAGTTCATTGAACAGCTTGCGCACGAGATCGAGGCGGATTACCGGCGCTGGGACGAATTCGACAAGTCGCCGCGCCACGCGACGCATTCGGAAGTCGGCGTGATCGAGCTGATGCCCGCAAGCGACGGCAAGCTCTACGCCTTCAAGTATGTGAACGGTCATCCGAAGAACACGGCCAGCGGCCTGCTCACGGTGACCGCCTTCGGCGTCATGGCCGACGTCGCCACGGGCTACCCGCTGCTGTTGGCCGAACTGACTTACACGACGGCTCTGCGCACCGCGGCCATGTCTGCGCTGGCGGCTCGCTGGATGGCCCGTCGCGACAGCCGCGTCATGGCGCTCATCGGCAACGGCGCGCAAAGCGAGTTTCAGGCCATCGCCTTCCATCATCTGCTCGGCATTCGCGAATTGCGGCTTTATGACACCGACGTGCAGGCGACAGCGAAGCTGGTTCGCAATCTCGCCGCGTTGCCGCTGGCCGGGTTGCGCCTGGTCGTATGCGACTCCATCGCAGCGGCGGTGCGCGGATCCGACATCGTCACCACGGTGACGGCCGACAAGCGCAATGCCACGATCCTCACGCCGGACATGATCGAACCTGGCATGCACATCAATGCAGTGGGCGGCGATTGCCCCGGGAAAACCGAATTGCATGCCGACATCCTGCGGCGACCCGATGCGCGCGTGGTCGTCGAGTTCGAACCGCAGTCGCGGATCGAAGGCGAGATCCAGCAACTCGATCCGGCTTTTCCCGTCACCGAATTCAGCGATGTGGTGAGCCGCAGAGCGACCGGTCGCAGCAGCGAACGTGAAGTCACGATTTTCGATTCGGTGGGCTTCGCTCTCGAAGACTTCTCGGCGCTGCGTTACCTGCAGCGCCTGCATCACGCGCAGCGCGGCAAGCAGCCGAAGCTCGATCTCGTGCCGGATCTGCACGATCCGAAGGACCTGTTCGGCACGATGCGACCGCCGGCCATCCCCCCCTCCCCGGTGGAAGTGCGCCGCGCGAGCGAGGCCGTCGTATGAGCCTGCCCTCACGACGCCACGTCGCGCTGATCGGCGCGCCGACCGATGTCGGCGCCGCGGATCGCGGCTCTTCGATGGGTCCGGAGGCATTGCGCGTAGCCGGCCTGTATCAGGCGCTGACCAATCGCGGACTCAAGGTGATCGATCGCGGCAATCTCGCGGGACCCGGCAATCCCTGGCTGTCGCCGGTCGATGGCTATCGGCATCTGCGCGAGGTCATCGACTGGAATCGCCGCGTTCACGAAGCCGTGCATGCGGAATTGGCCGCTGCGCGGCTACCGATCCTGCTCGGTGGCGATCACTGCCTGGGCATCGGCACCATCAGCGCCGCGGCGCGCTATTGTCGCGAGACGAATCGCAAGCTGCGCGTGCTGTGGCTCGATGCGCACGCGGACTTCAATACCAGCGAACTGTCGCCGAGCGGCAATATCCATGGCATGCCGGTCGCGTGTCTGTGTGGCTTCGGCCCACCGGAGCTGATCGGGATCGGCGGCGTCGTTCCCGCGATCGAGCCAGCATGGATTCGCCAGATCGGCATCCGCAGTGTCGATGCCGGCGAAAAGCGCTTCGTACACGAACAGGGACTGGAAGTCTTCGACATGCGCTTCATCGACGAAGTGGGCGTGCGCGAAACCATGAACATGGCGCTGGCCGACCTCGATGACGACACGCATCTGCACGTCAGCTTCGATGTGGATTTTCTCGACCCGGAGATCGCTCCCGGCGTCGGCACGACAGTGCCCGGCGGCCCCTCGTACCGCGAAGCACAGCTGTGCATGGAAATGATCGCGGACACCGGACGACTCGCCTCGCTCGACATCATGGAACTCAATCCTGCACTGGATGTGCGCAACCGGACGGCGACACTGGCCGTCGATCTGGTCGAATCGCTGTTCGGCAAGAGCACGCTGATGCGACCGCATACACGTCCAGACGCGCACGGCGATTCGATCACTCAACCATCAGCACGAAGCATCCGCCGTTGAGTCCTTGCTGATAATCTCCGGGCATCGGCGGCCCGGAGAACCTCCATGTCCTCGCTTCGGTGGATTCGCATTGCGACGGCGCTTGCCTGCCTTGTCGCACAGACGGTGTTGGCACAGGCGCCCGTCCGTTACACCGTCCTGATCGCTGGCACGAACGCGGGCTCACAAACGAGCACCGTGCATGCGGACGGCGTGCGCGAGTTCACGTTCGAATACAACGATCGCGGCCGCGGCCCGAAACTCAACTCACGGGTGCGACTTGCGGCCGACGGCACGCCGATCTTCATCGATACGCAGGGCAACGATTATCTGAAGGCGCCGGTGCAGGAGTCGTTCACCGTCGAGAAGGGTCTGGCGCGCTGGAACAATGGCGCCGAGAACGACGAGCAGCAGCTGACCGGCAAAGCGTTCTACGTCAGCCTGCAGGCCATCCCCGAAGAAATCGCTCTGCTCGCCAATGCGCTGTTGCGCGCACCCGGACGATCACTGCCATTGCTGCCTGCCGGCACAGCGAGCGTGCAGCGTACCGGCGAGGCGACACTCGAGGAAGGCGGACGCAAGCGGCATGTGACCGCATATGAAGTGTCCGGACTGGGGTTCTCGCCCACGGGTGTCTGGCTGGACGACGACGGCAGCTTCTTCGCCAGCGTCAGCAGCTGGGTCAGCGTGATTCGTGAAGGCTGGGCGTCGACGGCTGCGCAACTTCTGGAGCAGCAGGACAACGTGGATGCGCAGCGCACGCGTGAAACCGCACACCAGCTGACGCAAAAACCCGCGGGACCACTCGCTATCGTCAATGCGAACCTGTTCGACGCCGTCGCGACGCAGTCGCTCCCCGACACGACCATCGTTATCGAAGGCAATCGCATCAAGGCGGTGGGACCGCGCAACCAGGTGCAGGTACCGGCCAACGCCGAGATCATCGATGCACGCGGCAAAGCCGTGCTGCCCGGACTCTGGGACATGCACGTGCACATCCAGTCCGAAGAAGGAATTCAGCACATCGCCGCCGGCGTGACGACCGTGCGGGATCTCGCCAACGATCCCGATCAGCTGCAGGCGATTCGACGCAACATCGATGCCGGCGACATGATCGGTCCGCGCATCATGCGGCTCGGCATCATCGATGGACGCGGCCCGCTGGCAGGCCCGACGAAAATGCTGATCGACAATCCGCAGGAAGCCCACGCCGCCGTCGACACATACAAACAGTGGGGTTACGAAGGCATCAAGATCTACAGCTCGGTCAAGAAGGCTCTGGTGCCGGACTTGATCCGCTACGCACACGGCAAGGGCCTGCGCGTCGACGGACACGTGCCTGCGTACATGACTGCGCGCGAGTTCGTGGAGGCTGGCGCCGATGAACTGCAGCACATCAACTTCGTGTTCCTGAACTTCTTCGACGACGTGCAGGACACGCGCTCGCCCGCGCGCTTCACGGCGGTCGCCGATCGCGCCGCCACGCTCGATCTCGACTCGAAGTCCGTGCGCGATTTCGTGCAACTGCTGAAGGATCGCGGCACCGTGATCGACCCCACGGTAAGCGTATTTCACGGCATGTTCACCGATCGACCGGGGACGATCTCGGCGGACTATGCCGCGATCGCCGCTCGACTGCCGCCCCAGGTGCGACGACCGCTGCTCGCCGGCGGACTACCCGTACCGGCAGGCAAGGATCAGCGCTTTCGCGACTCGGCGCAGGCGCTGCTGCGCATGATCAAGCTGCTCCACGACGCGGGAATTCCGCTCGTGCCAGGCACCGATTCGCTGCCGGGTTTCACGTTGCATCGGGAGCTCGAACTGTACGTCGCAGCAGGCATCCCGGCGCCAGAAGTGCTGCGCATTGCAACGCTGGGCGCCGCGCAGGCAATGAAGCGCGACCGCGACAACGGATCCGTCAGCGTCGGCAAGCTTGCCGATCTGGTGCTGGTCGATGGCGACCCGGCTCGCACCATCAGCGACATTCGCCGCACGTCACTGGTCATCAAGGATGGCAACGTATACGACCCGGCGGCGCTCTATCGCAGCATCGGCGTACATTGAAGCCGCTGAATCGCGCGAATCGCTAATCCCGCGCGACGACGTGACAAGAGAACAAACAAGCACTCTGGGCAACACTCGCATGCACTCAGCGCGCGCAGAATCGCGCCATCGTTCTGGACGCGGAGCGAACTGTGCGCGACAAACGGATGGCGATGCTTGCTGCGGCCCTGGTCGGGCTGATCGATGTCGTGACTGCCGCCGCCCACACCGACGACCCGCCACCGGCGCTCGCGATCTGGCGCGTCCAGCAACTGCCGTTCGAATACAGCAGTGCCCAGACGTTCTACGCCTGCGATTCGCTGCGCCAGAAGGTCCAGAACATCCTGCAACAGGTCGGTGCGCATCGGTCGGTGCAGGTCACGACCCGCTGTTCCGGCCGCCCCACGTCGCAGATCTCGGCCAGCATCGCCGTAGCGACTCCTGTCGAAGCCACCGACGAGAACATCGCGCAGGCCACCACGTTCAGCCCGGAAGCCCGACTGGTCGCCCACCTGCGCAAGGTCACCCTGCCGACGCCGAGGGACCTCGCCCGATTTCAGGCGTCATGGCAAACGGTATCGCTGAGTCGCGGCCGAGGCCGGATGCTCGATAGCGGTGATTGCGGCCTGTGGCGCAGTCTGCGCGAACAGATTTTTCCGCGTATCGCTGTGCGCATCGTGCGCGACCGCATCAACTGCAGCGGTTCTGCATCGCGCATCCAGCCAGACATCGAAGTTCAGGCACTGATCCCGGCGCTGGATGAATCCCCCGTCCTCTGAGCGCCCGAGCACAAATCTGGACGAACGCGTCCTGCACTCGGCACACTCCCGGCCTTGACGCCACGTCGCTCACGCGATACCGGCATCGTCACCCTCATACTCGGGAGCTCCAGAATTCATGAAACGCAGAAAGGCCAGCAAGGCCCTGGAAAACGCTGCGCGCGCCATCTGCGACTCGGACGAATTCGTCGCCCATGCAGCCGGCGTCGCAGCGCTGTATCGCCGCGAGCGCGACCTCGAGGGAACGGATCAGCGAAGGGAGTTGCGCGGCACGCTCAAGTTGCTGCAACGCCATGCCGAAGCCATCGCTGCCTGGCTCGGTGAGGCACAGGCCGGCCGGGGCATCCCGACAGAACGGACTGCGCTGCAGCTGATCGGTGAACAGGGCGGCGACAACGCGATCGTCCAGGCGTGGGCGGAGCGCGTGACCCGCTCGGCGTCGCAGGCCATCGATGACCTGGCCGCGAAGCCGGACGCGAGCAAGGCCGTGCGCATTGCCGCGGACGCGCTCAAGGCCACGTTCGAACATCACAAGCTGAAGTGGTCCACCGCGATCGCCAGGGGACAGGCGGCGCCGGGACTGACCTTGCTTTGTGCCATCGCGCGCGATGCCGGCGATCGCTCACTCACGCCCGTCGAGGTACGCGAGGCATTGCGCGCGCCCCCTGCCGATCAATAACGCATTCGATTGGCGAAGCTGACTACCTGCGCCGCCAGCATCGCAAACTGAACCTGCACTTTTTCGTCGAGGCAATTGCCGGCCTCGTCGAACAGCCGTTCGGCGGTGTTGAGCGTGATGCCGAGCGGCGTCGGCCAGCCACGCAGCGCGTGAACGATGGTGCGCACCGAGGTCAGCGTCGTGCCCGCACCCTGCCAGCCATGCGCCGTCACGATGCAACCGACGGCCCGGTCGTGCAGGTAGGGACGTGGATCGCCGCGCAGGTCTTCGAGCAGATCGATCGCGTTCTTGAGCAGCCCGGAGATGCCTGCGTGATAAGCCGGCGTCGCCAGCACCAACCCATCCGCATGCCGGACGATGTCCACGAACTGCTGTTGAAACTCCGAGCGCAACGCATCCTCGGGTGAGTACAGCGGCAATTTCGCCAGCAGCGGGCCCGCCAGCAGCGTGGTCTTCGCACCGATGCGTTCCGCGGCCTGCAGCGTGGCGGCCAGCGCCCGCTCGGTCGACGAGCCCGGCTTGGTGGTGCCGCCAATCCCGACGATATGAGGCTTGCGCGGTGCCGCCGAAGGCGTGCGATCAGCACTCTCGCTCTGCATGTTGGCCAAGGACCCTCTCCGGTCGTGTCGCGCACTTCGCGGCGGGTATCATGGCACATGGCGTATCGCAGACCGATCGCTCACGCCACGGACGTCGCCGCAAGAAAATCAACAACCGATCACCGGACGCGCATGAGCCAGACCAGCCAGTTCCGATTGTTCGCACAGCGCCGCTTCCTGCCTTTCTTCAGTGCGCAGGCGCTGGGTGCCTTCAATGACAACGTCTACAAGAACCTGCTGCTGATCCTGGCGACGTATCAGGCCACCACGTTCACGAGCATCGAACCACAGGTCCTGACCAATCTCGCCGGCGGCCTGTTCATTCTGCCGTTCGTCCTGTTCTCGGGAATCGCCGGACAGCTCGCCACCCGTTACGACAAGACGCTGGTGCTGAAGGCAGTGAAGGCCTTCGAGATTCTCATCATGGCAACCGCGGCCATCGGGCTCGCGCGTCAGCACATCGGCATCCTGCTCGCGGCGCTGTTCATGATGGGTGCGCACTCGACGTTCTTTGCGCCAGCAAAGTACGGCCTGATGCCGGAGGTGCTGCATGAAACCGAGTTGGTCGGCGGCAACGCGCTGATCCAGATGGGTACGTTCCTGGCGATTCTGCTCGGTACGCTGTTCGCCGGCATTCTCGCCAGTCACGGCAACATCGACGTGATCTCGACGGCGCTGATCGCCATCGCCGTCGCGGGCTTCGTCGCCAGCCTCGCGATTCCCAAACTCCGGCCCGCCGATCCCAGCCTGCGCATCGACTGGCGTCCGTGGACATCGGCCTGGGACAACATCAGCGCGGCACGCGAATCGCGTACGGTCTTCCTGTCGATCCTGGGCATTTCCTGGTTCTGGTTCTACGGCGCGCTGGTGCTCGCGCAGTTGCCGCTGTATTCCAGGGACATCCTCGGCGGCAACGAAGCAGTAGTCACCCTGCTGCTGGTGGTGTTCTCCGCAGGCATCGGCATCGGCTCGCTGCTGTGCGAGCGACTCTCGGGACACAAGGTGGAAATCGGCCTGGTGCCGTTCGGTTCGATCGGCCTCACTGTGTTCGCCGTCGATCTGTACTTCGCTGCGCCGACCACGTTCGGAACCGCACTCCTCGCGCCGCGGGCCTTCCTCGAACAACCTGGTATCTGGCGCGTACTGCTCGACCTGGGCCTGATCGGCGTCTTCGGCGGCTTCTTCATCGTGCCACTGAATGCGCTGGTACAGCAGCGCGCCCGGCGCGAATCCCTGTCACGCATCATCGGCGCGAACAGCATTCTCAACGCCGCCTTCATGGTCGTCGCGGCAGTCTTCGGCGCCGTCGCGCTCGAAGCCGGACTGACCATTCCACAGCTGTTGCTGGCAACCGGCGTGCTCAATGCATTCGTTGCGATCTACATCTACAGCCTGGTGCCCGAATTCCTGCTGCGCTTCCTCGCCTGGCTGCTCGTGCATGTCATGTACCGGCTGAAGACGGAGGGACTGCAGAACATTCCGGATGAAGGCCCCGCCCTGCTGATCTGCAATCACGTGGGCTTCGTCGACGCCATCGTCATCGCCGCCGCATCGCGCCGACCGGTGCGATTCATCATGGAGAGCAGCATTTTCAGGATCCCCGTCCTCAGCACCATTTTCCGCGGGATGAAGGCGATCCCCGTCGCACCTGCCAGGGAAGATCCTGAGGTCTATGAACGCGCCTTCGATCTGGTCGCACGCGAGCTACGCGCAGGTAATCTCGTCTGCATCTTCCCGGAAGGCCGCCTGACAGCCGACGGCGAAATCGCTCCCTTCCGGCCCGGCATGCTGCGCATCCTCGAGGCAACGCCAGTCCCGGTGATTCCGATGGCGCTCAGCGGCCTGTGGAATTCGATGTTCTCGCGCAAGTACGGTCCGCTATGGAATCGCTGGCCCCGCCGCATCTGGGCTCGCATCACGCTGCGCGTCGGTGAACCCATCGCGCCGCAGGAAGCAAATCTCGAATTGATGCGTCAGCGGGTCGCCGAACTGCGCGGACCGAAACCATGAGGAACGGGGAGTAACCGCATAGAACGCAAAGAGCGCATAGATTGGAAGAAGACCACTGGCGTCCTTGCTTTATGCGTTCTATGCGTTCTTTGCGGTTACTCTCTTCTGCGTCTCCCCTGCGCCTGCCAGTAGCGAATCAGCACGAAGCCCGTGGCCATGCCGCCGAGGTGGGCGAAGTGGGCAACGCCCTGCGCTGTCTGCGTGATGCCGAGGTAGAGCTCCAGCAGGCCGTACAGCGTAACGAACAGCCATGCCGGCAGCGGGATGGGAATGGGGATCATGATCAGCTTGCGATGCGGCCAGGCCATACCGAAGGCCAGCAGAATTCCGAACACCGCGCCTGACGCACCCACGACCGGGGCCGGAGGCAGGTTGCCGAAGCTCACGACGATCATGTGCATCAGCGCCGCGCCGACGACGCACACGAGGTAGTACGTCAGATAGCGCCTGGCACCGAACAATCGCTCCACCTCGGAGCCGAACATGAATAGCGCGAACATGTTGAAGAACAGGTGCGTGAAGCCGCCATGCATGAAGCCATAGGTCAGCAACTGCCAGATCTGAAACGGTGGCCGTTCCAACTGGGGCGGCCACAATGCAAAGTAATATTGCATGAACGGCCCCAGCAGGTACTGCAGGCCGAACACAACAATGTTCGCAAGGATGAGGGCTTTGTTGACGGGCGTGAGGCGTTCGAACATCGCATGAGTATGCGGGTGCCCGTCCACAATTCAAACCGAATCTCGGCAGCACAGGCCCAAGGGACCCGTGACCTGCTCTTAAAAAAATGCCCGCTCAGGGAGCGGGCAATCAGGGGTCGAAACAACGCGAATCAACAACTGAATTGTTCAGGCAGCGTGTGCCGGAGCCGCGTGATACGGACGCCAGGGCAATCCGAGATCGCGCGCGACCGCTTCGTGCGTGATCGCACCGTCGAAGACATTCAGGCCATTGGCGAGATGCGGGTCGAGCGCCAGCGCCTTCTGCGTACCGTGGGCAGCCAGCGCCTTCACATAGGGCAGCGTCGCGTTGGTCAGCGCGAACGTCGATGTGCGCGGCACGGCGCCGGGCATGTTCGTCACACAGTAGTGCACGACGCCGTCGACGACGAAGGTCGGGTCGGCATGCGTCGTCGGCCGGCTGGTGGCAAAGCAGCCGCCCTGGTCGATGGAAATATCTACCATCACCGCCCCCGGTTTCATCTTGCTGACCATGGCCCGCGTCACGAGCTTGGGAGCCGCAGCACCCGGGACGAGCACTGCCCCGATCACGAGATCAGCCCGGGTAACGAGGGATTCGATCGCCTCCGCCGTCGACGCCACGGTTTTGAGCTTGCCGCCGAAGATCGCGTCGAGAGTGCGCAAACGCTGCAGCGACTTGTCGACGATGGTCACATCCGCACGCAGACCCACGGCCATTTCTGCGGCACACGAACCGGACACGCCACCACCGAGAATCACGACCTTCGCTGGCGCGACGCCCGGCACGCCACCAAGAAGCACGCCGAAACCGCCATTCGCCTTCTGCAGAGACACCGCGCCGACCTGCACCGACATGCGGCCCGCAACTTCGCTCATTGGCGTCAACAGCGGCAGCGAGCCATCGGGCGCCGTCACTGTTTCATAGGCCATGGCCGTCGCACCGGATGTCATCAACGCCTTCGCCTGCGCGGCATCGGCCGCGAGATGCAGGTACGTGAACAGTGTCTGGCCACGACGCAGCATCCTGCACTCTGAAAGTTGCGGTTCTTTGACCTTGACGACGAGATCCGCAGCGCCGAACACATCGGACGCGTGGGCGACGATCGTCGCGCCCGCCGCCTGATAGACACCATCGTCCACACCGATGCCCGCCCCTGCGGCGCTCTGGATCAATACGTCGTGACCTGCCTCGACCAGTTCGCGCACTCCCGCCGGCACGAGGCCGACGCGATATTCGTGATTTTTGATTTCCCTGGGAACGCCGATACGCATGCGACCTCGCCCGAAGCGGCTGTTGAGAGGGCCACAGTAGGCGTCGACCGGCGCGAGTAACTTGCACAGTCAGGCGCGAACGACGGGTTTTGTGGCAGAATCCGCCACGATCCCGACCTTTGACGAAGGATTCTTGCGCATGCCACTGGACCGCTTCGACCGCGCCATCCTGCAGGCGCTGCAACTCGATGGCCGCATGACCAACAGCGAACTGGCCGAGCGAGTCAGTCTTTCCGAGTCCGCCTGCCTGCGCCGCGTCCGCGCGCTCGAAGAATCAGGCCTGATCGAGGGTTACACCGCACGCATCAATCAACAGCGCGCGGGCTGCCCGGTGAACGTATTCGTGAACATTACGCTGGATCGCCAGGATGAAGTCGACCTGCGCAAGTTCGAAGAAGCCGTGCGCAAGATCCCCGAAGTCATGGAGTGCTACCTCATGACCGGCGACTACGACTACACCGTCCGCGTCGTCGTCGCCGACACCGCCGACTTCGAACGCGTTCACAGCAAACACCTGACGCGATTACCTGGCGTCGCCCGCGTGCATTCCAGCTTCGCCCTGCGCACCGTGCAGAAGTCGAAGGAACTGCCGATCAGGTAAGATCCGGAGAAGAACAAAGTAACCGCATAGAACGCAAAGAGCGCATAGACAGAAGTCTGAACGACGTTACGGACAGACGTCACTGGACAAGGGAGGTCCGGGTGGATATCAGGGATATCAGGGACATCAGTAATCTCGTTCGCCAGACCGCGTTCGACATTCACGCATTCCATGGCAACGGACACCTGGAGCGGGTCTACGGTAACGCGCTAGCTCATCGACTGACCAGGAGCGGAGTGCGCGTGGTGCAGCAGCACCCGATCCGCGTGTTCGATGAGGACGGCACGCTGTTGGGCGATTACATTGCCGACCTGCTGGCAGAACAGACTCTGATCGTCGAACTGAAAGCTGTGCGCACGCTCAGACCGGAGCACGCGGCACAGATGCTCGCCTATTTGAAGTCCACAAGAATCGAGCATGGACTGCTTATCAACTTCGGTTCTTATCGCTTCGAGATCAGGAAGTTCGCTCTGAATCCCGCGAGACGCAGATCAATCGGATCCGACTAACCGCGAAGGCGATGGAGTGCACGACGATTCGACGCGGGTATCAGCCGCACAATCCTTGTTCATTTTTTGCGTTCTATGCGTTCTTTTCGGTTACTCCCTCTTCATTACTCCGCCGAACGAGGCGCAAGGAACGCATGTCCGCGGATCGACACTGCCTTGATCAGCACCCAGATCGGCATGCCGATGCGCAGTGCCAGCGACTGGAGTGCTGCGCGTGTCACGCGCGCGAGGACGATCGAGCCGCCAATGTCGACGCTGACCAGATCGGTGTCGATATCGTCGGGTGCGATGGCGGCAATGCGGCCGGCGAGGATGTTGCGCACGCTGAGGCCTTCCGGCGGGAAGGTTGCGAGAATGACATCGCGAGCGAGCACCTGGACGCGGACCTGGGCGCCGGGGCGTGCATCGCGGAGCGTTACGCTTAGTGTGCCGTCGCCAACCTGCACGGCTGCGAGACCGGTCTGCGGATCGGCCGCGACGATGGCGCCGCTGACCACGGAGCCGACGGCTTCGGCGCCGACGATGGCGCGCAACTCCGGATGCAGGCTCATCTGCTCCACGGCGCCCTGCGCCACGATGCGACCCTCGCTCATCAGCACGACATGCGTGGCGAGGCGCAGCACTTCATCGAACTGGTGGCTGACGAAGACGATGGGGATGGACAGCTCATCGCGCAGTTTCTCGAGATACGGCAGCACTTCTTCGCGACGCGCCGCATCCAGCGACGCCAGCGGCTCGTCGAGAAGCAGCAGGCGCGGTTGCGACAGCAGCGCGCGGCCGAGGGCGACACGCTGGCGTTCGCCACCGGAGAGATCGCGCGGTCGTCGTCGCAGCAGATGGCCAAGACCGAGCAATCCCACGACGTGATCGAGACTGATCTGTCGCTGCGACGGTGGTGCACGTCGCTCGCCGTAGCGCAGGTTGCGCAGCACGTTGAAATGAGGAAACAGCCGCGCGTCCTGGAAGACATAGCCGATGCGCCGGCGCTCCGCCGGAATGCGGGTGCCGGCGTGCGTGTCTTCGAGCGTGACACCGGCGATCTCGATGTGCGCGGATTGCGGTTCGAGCAGGCCGGCGATGATGTTGGCGAGCGTGGTCTTGCCGCAGCCCGACCGTCCGAACAGCGCGACGGTGCCCGCTGCGGGTACATCGACCGCGACGTCCAGGGTGAACTCGCTGCGCTGGAGCCGGGCGAAGATCTTCACCCTAACGCCCCAGCATCCAGCGCAGGCGCCGTGCAATCAATTCGGCGGCGATCAATCCGGCGAGGCCCAACGAGAACGAGATCGTCGCGAGGCGCGCCGCCAATGCATCGCCACCCGGCGTCTGCAGCGCCGTGTACAGCGCGAGCGGCAACGTGCGCGTTTCACCCGGAATGTTGGAGACGAAGGTGATCACGGCGCCGAACTCGCCGAGGCCTGCCGCGAACGCGGTGATCGCGCCGGCAAGAATCCCGGGCAGCATCAATGGCAGAGTGATCGTCCAGAAGCGGTCCCACGCGCCGGCGCCCAGGGTGCGCGCGGCCTCTTCCAGTCCGGCATCGACCCCTTCGAGGGAAATGCGAATGGCGCGGACCATGAGTGGAAACGTCATGACCGCCGTCGCAAGCGCTGCGCCGCTGCTGGTGAAAATGAGCTGAATGTCGAAGGTACGATCCAGCCAGCCACCAATCGGCCCGCGCGTGCCGAAGAGCAGCAGCAGCAGGTAACCCACCACGACGGGCGGCAGCACGAGCGGCAGATGCACGAACGCATCCAGCACGATCCGCCCGGTAACGCGACGACGCGCCAGTATCCAGGCGACCAGCACGGCGAGCGGCAGCGCGAACAGCACGCTGCGCGTTGCAACTGACAGGCTCAGGCGTATGGCGTCGAGTTCAGCGGCGGTCATCGGCCAGCAGTCATCGGTTATCGGTGAAGTTCCGTCAGCGAATATCGCAGTCCGGGTGGCGGACGCGGCGCAGTATAAAGTGCCGCGCAGTTAACTTTGCGCAATGAAACCCGCGACACGGGCAGGGCACAGGTTTCGACCGTAGCCAAGCCGCACTGCCACACCTTATATTGAGCACCGATCAGCGATCTCCGCGGCAGATCGCCGCGCCGACGCGGTCACTAGCGGCGAATAAAGACATGAGGGGTATCCAATGAAGATCCGATTTCTCGCCGGCCTGACGCTGGCAGGCCTGCTGAGCGCCAGCTTCGCCAATGCGGAATGCCTCTATCCCAAGGCGCCGGGATCGATGCCAGATGGCGCCACCGCGACCGAGCAGCAGATGGTCGACGGCATGAAGGCCGTGAAGGAATACAACAACCAGGTCACCGCCTACCTGAGCTGCCTCGACATGGAAATGCAGGCGCGCATCGACGCGGCCGGCACCGAAGCCCCCGCCGATCAGATCGCCCAGATCAAGGCAATCCAGGCCAAGCGTCACAACGCCGCCGTGGAAGAACTGGAAGCTCACGCCGCCCGCTTCAACGAGCAGGTGAAGGTCTACAAGGGACGCAGCAAGAAGAGCTGATCCTCGTTACGCACCTGCGGGCTCACCGACGCCCGGCCCCTCCACGTGAGCGGCCGGGCGTTTGCATTTGGGCAGCTGAATCGTGGAGCGAATCACGAATTGCGTACCGCAGACCGGCTTATGTGAAGAACCGGCCTGCTGCCGCTCAAGCACCCCGCCTCCAGGCCGATGCAGACATCGAGACACCCCACCGTGGGGGTTTTGTCCTGTGTCGCATGGAGATGAAGATGAAGAACGGGATCGTCGCGATTGTGTTCACCGTTGCGCTCGCCGGCTTCGCAGCGTCGGCGCGGGCCGAGTGCACGTTCCCCAGGGCGCCCGCCAGCATTCCCGATGGCAATACAGCCTCGGAGCAGGAAATGGTCGCCGCCATGAATGCGTTCAAGGCATACAACGAAGAAGTGACGGCGTTCGGTACCTGCCTGGATGACGAAATCGACAGCAAATCCCCGGGCAGTGCGCAGCTCATGCAGATGAAGACCATGAAGACGAAGAAGCTCAATGCCGCCATCGCCGAGCTGGAAACCAAAGCCAGGCAATTCAACGAGCAGGTCCGCGCCTTCAAGGCACGCAGCTGACCCCATTGGAAGGTTCTGTCGCGCTGTAGGCGGTCACCCTGCGACTCATGTCGCAGTTGCACAAAATCATGCGCCGCTCGCATCAAGACACTTCCCGTCTTGCCGATGCACTGGCTGTGCCGCGCATTTCGTGGCCGAACCGATTATCGACCCTGCATTGGAGAAGAAAGCGATGACGCTGACGAAGACTCGATTCCTGGCCATCCTGGCGGTCGCCGCCCTGCCGCTGTCGGCACAGGCCGATTGCGTGTATCCCAAGGCCCCGGCCAGCATTCCCGACGGCAAAACAGCCAGCGAAGCGGAAATGATCAGCGCCATGTCGGCCTTCAAGGCCTATGACGCCGATGTGAAGGCGTTCGGCGCCTGCCTCGACGAGGAGACCAAGCAGAAGGCCACGGGCACCGCGCAGCTCATGCAGATCAAGACCATGCAGTCGAAGAAGCTGAACGCAGCCGTCGAGGAACTGCAGTCCAAGGCGAGGGAGTTCAACGAGCAGGTGCGTGTATTCAAGGCGCGCGGCTGAACGACGCATCTCGTTTCGTGGAGCCGGCGACCAGCTGGCGCTCATCAGGCTGACGCCTGATCCCACGACTCCAGAAAATCCTCAGAAGCTCCCGACGCCCGGCACCCGCCGGGCGTTTTCGTTTGCCGGAGTCGATCTGCCACAATCGACCCATGCTGTCACCCGCCCAAGCCGCCGCCGCGATTGCGGAACACGCCACACCGCTGGCAGCGGACTCCCTGCCACTCACCCATCTGGTGGGCACCGTGCTACGTGAGGCGATCGTCGCATCGCGTGACCAGCCACCCTTCGATCGGGTCACCATGGATGGCATTGCGTTCGCGAGCAGCGCCGGGCAACGCACGTTTCGCATTGCCGGTACCCAGGCTGCCGGCGCACCGCGCATGGTCCTGGCGAGCACCGACGCCTGCTTCGAAGTCATGACCGGCGCCGCGGTGCCGACGGGCTGCGATTGCGTCGTTCCGGTGGAACGAATCTCGATCGCGGACGGTGCCGCCACCGTGCATGACGATGTGCCCCTCGCCGCAGGCATGAACATTCACCCGCGCGGATTCGACTGTCGCGCCGGGGAACCGCTGCTGGAGCCGGGCACGCGCCTGGGGCCACCGGAAGTTGCCGTCATCGCCGCCTCGGGGCTGTCGCACGCACAGGCGAGCCGCTCACCGCGCATCGCGGTGATCTCGACCGGCGACGAACTGGTCGAGCCGGGCGAACCGGTACGCGAGTGGCAGATCTATCGCTCCAATGCCTACGGCGTCCTGGCATCGCTGCAACGTCGCGGCTACACGCACGTCGCGCTGGACCATCTGCCCGACGATCTCGACATCCTGCGTGAGCGACTGGCCAGGCACCTCGAGACCCACGACGTCTTGATCCTGAGCGGCGGCGTGTCGATGGGTAAATTCGACTTCATACCGCAGGTGCTCACCGAACTGGGCATCGCCGCGGTGTTCCACAAGATCGCGCAACGGCCCGGCAAGCCGATGTGGTTCGGTGTCGGCAGGACGCCCGCGACGGAGGGGCGGACCATCTATGCATTGCCGGGAAACCCTGTATCGACCCTGGTCTGCCTCGGCCGCTACGTATTACCGGGGCTGGCAGCGGCCATGGGAGCGTCGCAGAATGCTCCGGAACACATTGCCCTGGCCGAACCGGTCGATGTGAAGGTGGCGCTGACGCTCTTCATGCCCGTGCAATGCCTGAGCGCTGCCGCCGGTCAGGTACTGGCCAGGCCGCGCCCCACCAAGGGCTCCGGCGATTTCACGTCCCTGATCGGCACCGATGGGTTCGTGGAGTTACCCCCAGGACCGACCGTCGTGCCGGCGGGTATGATCGTTCCGTTCTATCGTTGGTAATCGTTGCATGGCGCAGATCGTCAACATACCGCTCACCGCCCGCCCGCACGACACGCTGGGCCGGCCGCTGCACGACCTGCGCATTTCAGTGATGGATCGGTGCAACTTCCGCTGCCCGTACTGCATGCCGAAGGAAACCTTCCACGAGCACTATCGATTCCTGAAGACCAGCGAGCGCCTGTCCTTCGAAGAAATCTCACGCCTGACCCGGCTGTTCGTCGAACTAGGCGTCAGGAAGGTGCGCCTGACCGGCGGCGAGCCGCTGCTGCGGCCGAACCTGGCGGAACTCATCGGCGAGCTCACGGCGCTGGAAGGCGTTCAGGACGTGGCCCTCACCACCAATGCGGTGCTGCTCGCACAGCACGCCGCACAACTGAAAGCGAACGGACTGCAGCGGATCACCGTCAGCCTGGATTCGCTCGATCCGGATATCTTCCGCCAGATGAGCGGCGGCTTCGCGGAGCGCGAGCGCGTACTGGAGGGCATCCAGGCGGCACTCGATGCCGGACTCACGCCCATCAAGATCAACGCGGTGGTCCAGCGCGGCCTCAACGATCACACCGTGCTCGATATGGTCGAGCGCTTTCGCGGCACGCCGGTCATCGTGCGCTTCATCGAATACATGGATGTCGGCAACCGCAATCACTGGAGCCTGGATCGCGTCGTCCCCTCGCGCGAACTGGTCGAGCGCATTGCAACCCGCTGGCCGCTGCATCCCGTGGAAGAAAACTATCGCGGCGAAGTCGCCGAGCGTTATGCCTTCGACGATGGCGCCGGCGAAATCGGCTTCATCTCCTCCGTGACGAATCCCTTCTGCGGCGCCTGCAGCCGCGCACGCCTGTCGTCCGAAGGCGTCCTGTACACCTGCCTTTTCGCGACGCAAGGCACGGATCTGCGCGGCCCTCTGCGCTCGGGCGCCAGCGACGACGAACTGCGTGCGTTGATTGCAACAACCTGGCAACACCGCGGCGACCGCTACAGCGAACAGCGCGCGACACTGAGCAGCAAGGAACATGCGCTGCGGAAGATCGAGATGTACTACATCGGCGGCTAGTGCCGCGGATGGGCTGCCGGGCGCTGGGCTCTGTCCGGAACCGGAACCCGCCGTTCGCGCAAACACTTCGCTTTGCTTCGCGCTATTCTTTCTCTGGCCAGCAGCCCAGAGCCCAATACCGAGCAGCCCTCTTCATGCCCATGTTCTCCCACATCGACTCCGCCAACCGCCCGACCATGGTCGATGTCGGCAACAAGACCGTCACCAAACGGACGGCCACGGCGGAGACGCGCGTGCGTTTTCCTGCAGACGTTGCGCATGCCTTGCGGGCGCGGGGCTTCAGCACTGCAAAGGGGCCAGTGTTCCAGACCGCGATCATCGCGGGTGTGATGGCCGCGAAACGTACGCATGAACTGATCCCGTTCTGTCATCCGCTGGGCATCGAGAACTGCAAGATCCACATCGACATGGATGGCGATGACGCACTCATTCATTGCACGGTGTCGGTCCGTCACAAGACGGGCGTCGAAATGGAGGCACTGACGGGCGCCTCCATTGCTGCGCTGACCGTGTACGACATGTGCAAGGCGCTGTCACACGACATCGCCATCGTGCAGACGAAGCTGGTGGAGAAGCGCGGCGGCAAGAGCGACATCGGCTGATTGCGGATTCCGGAATGTCAGACAGAGCGCACAGAGGTCACAGAGCCGGCAATCGGACGAAATTCTTCTCTGCAAAATCGGGCAGGCGGCGTTCCGGGACCCTTGTGACATTTCTCATCTTGAATTGACGACCATGACAGCCCCATCTCTTTTCGGCCTGATCCTCGCCGGTGGCGCCAGTACACGCATGCAGCGCGACAAGGCGGCGATTTCGTATCACGGCCAATCGCAATTGCAGTGGGCCTACGACCTGGTGTCGCAGGTGTGTGCCGCAACGTTCGTGTCCGTGCGTCCCGATCAGCGCGATGAGCCGACCCGCGCCGCGTTCCCGCAGATCGTCGATCGGCAGCCGGGCATCGGACCCATTGCCGGCATTACTGCGGCGATGAATCAGCATCCGAAAGCGGCGTGGCTGGTGATCGCGTGCGATTTGCCCTTTCTCACCAGAGAAACGTTGCAGCACCTGATCGAACGCCGCGACCCGCAGCACATCGCAACCGCGTTCCGCAGCGCGCACGATTCACTGCCCGAACCGCTGTGCGCCATCTGGGAACCCGCGGCACGTGAGCCGCTGCAGGCCTTCGTCGATGCGGGCAAGCACTGCCCACGAAAATTCCTGATCAATGCCAACACGCTGCTGCTCGACCTTCCCGATGCACGAGCGCTGGACAACGTGAACACGCAGCAGGAACTCGCAGCGGCGAACGCGGTATTGACCCCTGGCACTCACTCGCCGGATCAGGGGTCGGCGCCGCGCAGAACGATTCGCGTCCAGTACTTCGCGCTGTTCCGCGAGCAGGCCGGCCGTAGCGACGAATCGCTCGAGACGGCCGCAGCAACGCCCGCGCAGCTGTACGCTGAACTGCGCCAGCGTTATCCGTTCCACCTGGCACCCGAGCAGCTGAAGGTTGCAATCGACTCGGAGTTCGCCGACTGGCAGACGCCATTGCGCGGCGGCGAGACCGTCGTATTCATTCCTCCGGTGGCCGGCGGATGAACACGTTCCGCTTCAGCAGCTCGCCACTCGACGTCGCCGCGTATCAGCGCGAACTCGCCGATCCCACGGCGGGCGGCTATGCCGCGTTCGAAGGCTGGGTGCGCAATCACAACGAAGGTCTCGCGGTCACCCGACTCGAATACGAGGCATTCGAAGCCCTGGCCAACAACGAGGGCGAGCGCATCGTCGCCGAGGCCATTCACCGCTTCGGCGTAGTCAAGGCGGCCTGCGTGCATCGCGTGGGCTCACTCGCCATCGGCGATCTCGCCGTGTGGGTTGGCGTCAGTTCGCGTCATCGGGCCGAAGCATTCGCCGCGTGCCGCTTCATCATCGACGAAGTGAAACACCGGGTCCCGATCTGGAAGAAAGAGCACTACGTCAACGGCGACTCCGGCTGGGTGAACTGCGAGCGATGCGCGGAACATGCTCATGACCATGACCATGGTCATGAGCATGGGGCTGCTGGGCGCTGGGCACTGGGCTCTGGCCAGAATAAAGAACAGGAGAGTTGCGCCGTGTCGCCGTTGGCTCCGGCTCCCGCTCTGACCAGAGCCCAGCGCCCAGCATCCAGCAGCCCTCTCTTGGTGCCCGACTACTCCCGTCAGATGACCCTGCGCGACGTCGGCGCTGCAGGACAGGCGAAACTCGCCGCTGCGCGCGTACTGGTCATCGGCGCCGGGGGGCTCGGTGTGCCGGTGCTGAACTACCTCGCCGGCGCAGGCATCGGCACGATCGGCATTGCCGAGTCCGATGTGCTGGATGCGAGCAATCTGCATCGGCAGCCGCTGTATGCGTTGAGCGATGTCGGGCAACCGAAAGCCCAGCTCGCGGCGCAACGGCTGCGACAGCTGAATCCGTCCGTTCACATCCACACCCATGAACGCATCGAACCCGACAACGCGGTGGCGCTGATAGCGCAGTACGACGTCGTGGTGGAATGCAGCGACAACTTCGCAACCAAGTTCCTGGTCAACGACGCGGCGGTCATTACCTGCAAAGCGGCGATATTCGCCAGCGTGTATCAGTACGAGGGACAGCTCCAGGTCTATCGACCCGATCTCGACAACGCCTGTCTGCGCTGCCTGTGGCCTGAAGCCACGCGCGACGGCCTGGTCGGCAACTGCGCAGAAGCCGGCGTGCTCGGCCCGGTCCCCGGCGTGCTCGGCACGCTGCAGGCACTCGAAACCCTGAAACTGCTGCTGAATCTGCCGGGCCAGCTCGGCCATGAAATGCTGTTGGTCGATCTGCTGTCGCTGGATCAGCGGAAGCTGAAAACCTCCCATCGTCCTGACTGCCGTCACGATGCGACGCGGGTCATCGAAACACCGGCAGATCTGGAAGTGAACCTGCCGACGCTCACGGCGGCGACGGACGCGGGCTACGCATTGCTCGATGTGCGCGAACTGCGCGAAGTCAGCGACGAGCCGATCGCCGCCCCATCGCTGCACATACCGCTGGCCGTGCTGCTGGCGGACAGCAGCCAGCTCGATCCCGATCAGAAGTACCTGCTCATCTGTGCACGCGGCGCACGCAGCAAGGCCGCTGCCGAGCACCTGCGCTCGCACGGCTTCCCGCTTGCCTACTCACTGCGTGGCGGACTCACTGGAATCCAAGAACGGGAGTAACCGCAAAGAACGCAAACATCGCATAGAAAGAAATCATCTTCGTGTTCGTATGCGTTCTATGCGTTCTATGCGGTTACTCCTCATCCTCTCGCTTCACTCCACGTGAATGATCAGATCGATGCGGCGGTTGCGCGCGCGGCCTTCGGCGGTTTCGTTGGTGGCCACGGGACGGGTTTCGCCGTAGCCGATCGAAGTGATTTTCTCGGCATTGATGCCGAAGTTGGACACCAGGTACTGCCGCACGGCGTCGGCGCGATCCTGCGACAGGATCAGGTTGGCGGAGTCGGTGCCGTTGGCATCGGTGTGACCCTCGACGACCATCGATGCATCCGGAAACAGCGCGAGCGCATCGCGTACCTTGCTCATCAGGGATGCATTGGCCGCATCGATGTTGCTGCGTCCCGAGGCGAAGCGGATGCCGAGCAGGGACAGGACGACGTCCTCGCCCTGGCGATAGACGCGCGCTTCATTCGCGGTGAATGAGCTTTCGATGCGAAGGACGTTGCTGCGCAGACGTTCCTGCGCATCGACACGCCGCTGCAGGGCGATGCGTTCCTGCGAAACGCCGCCGAGCCGGGCTTCGAGCTTTTCCATCTCCCGATTCATGGCGGCGATCTGCTCGTTGCGATCCGCCAGCTCGCGATTCAGCCGCTGTGTTTCGCGCTGCTGCTCCTGGGTCAGCTTCTGCAGCTTCTGCATCACCGGCTGCATACCGTTATCGAAGCTGGCCTGCAGGTCCACTGCCGTCGCGATCTCTCGCAGCTGCGACTCCAGGGAGAGAATCAGTTCTTCGAGCCCGGCCTGCTCGCCCTTCTTGTTCAGCGTGGCCTCGATGAGCTTCGCGAGATACAGCGAATGACGGGCCTCGTAGCTGGCCTGCGCTGCCAGATTCACCGCGATGGTGGAATCATAGCGATTGCGATTGATCTCCTGCTCAGCCTGCGCGAGATAACGCTTCGCGGCCGCGATACTGCGCGGTGCGAACTTCTCGACCCTGGCCGCATCGGCCTGGGCAATCAAGCCACGCGCGTCGTTTACGACACCGTTGCGGATCGCCGTGAGCTCCACGTCCCGCAACAACACTTCGGCCTCCGCCGCGTAGCGCTGTGCACTCTTCACATCCTTTCGTTCGAGTGCCGTGGTTGCCTCGCGAAACCGTTCGTCTGCCTTGGTCCATGACTCGACTGCAAGCCTGGGCGCATTGGCGCTGACGGCTTCGGTGCGCGTGGCAACCACGGACCGTAGCGTGTCGCGCGCCGCAGCAGCGGCGGCAGTCGCCTGACTGAGCGCAGCAAGCCCCTCACTGAGAGCGGCACGGATGCGATCCGCGTCGCGCCCTCGCTCAGCATCGCGCGCTGCCACGTCGCGGGCGGTGACTGCGGCTCGAAAGCTCACGGGAGCGAGGGCATCGACCTGTTGCTGCCGTGCCTTGTCGATGGCGACCGACAATTCGCTCAAGGTGGGACTGCCACTTTGCGCCACGGCCGTTGCGGCCAGGAGCAACAGCAGGAACGATCTCATCAGTGTTGGCATACGCGCAGAGAGCCCGACAGAAGACGACGGTCAAGTATATAGGCGGGGAATCACGGGGAATTGTGACGCAGCGCCGGAACGGGCGATTGCGACGCGCTTATGGGCGTGTCTGACCGCTGCCCCGCACGACGTACTTGTAGCTGGTCAATTGCTCGACGCCCACCGGACCGCGGGCGTGGAACTTGTCGGTCGAAATTCCGATCTCGGCTCCCATGCCGAACTCGCCCCCATCCGCGAACTGCGTGGATGCGTTGTGGAGCACGATGGCGCTGTCGACGGTCGACAGGAAACGTTCGGCCGTTTCGGCGTTGCCCGTCACGATCGATTCGGTATGCCCCGAACCGTACTTCGCTATGTGCTGGACAGCGCCATCCACACCATCCACGAGTCGCGCCGCGATGATGCTGTCGAGGTATTCGGCATACCAGTCTTCTTCGCTGGCCGACACGACGCGACGATCGATACCGCGAATTGCATCGTCGCCGCGCACTTCACAGCCGGCATCGAGTAATGCAGTCACGATCGGCGCGAGCAGCGCGCCTGCCGCGCGATCGATCAGCAGCGTTTCTGCAGCTCCGCATACACCGGTGCGACGCAGCTTGGCATTGAGGACGATGCTGCGCGCCATCTCGAGATCGGCATCGCGATCGACATACACATGGCACACGCCTTCCAGGTGACCGATCACCGGCACACGCGCTTCCTGCTGCACACGCGACACCAGGCTCTTGCCGCCGCGCGGCACGATCACGTCGATGAAGTCGGTCATCGAACCCAGCATGTGACCCACGGCCGCGCGGTCTGTTGTCGGCACGAGCTGAACGGCCGCTTCCGGCAGCGACGCGGCGCGCAGCCCCGCCACCAGACATTGATGAATGGCGCGATTCGACCGGATGCTCTCGGAGCCGCCACGCAGGATCACCGCGTTGCCTGACTTGAGACACAGAGCACCTGCATCGGCGGTGACGTTGGGGCGGCTCTCGTAGATGATGCCGATTACGCCGAGCGGCACACGCACACGCTGAATGCGCATGCCATTGGGACGCGTCCACTCCGCCGTCACCACGCCGAGCGGATCAGCCAGACTCACGATGGCTTCGAGACCGGCCGCCATGCTCTCGATGCGCTTCTCATCCAGCATCAGGCGATCCAGCAGCGCTGCGGAGAGATCGCGCTCACGCGCGCTCTGCAGATCCTGACGATTCGCATCGAGGATCGCCGCGCGGTTTTCGCGAACTGCGGCGGCAACGGCAAGCAGCGCTGCATTGCGCTGCGCGGTAGTGGTGTTCGCCAATTCGCGCGCGGCGTCGACGGCCGCGTGCCCAATGGCGTTCATGAGGCTCGCAATATCCTGCGTGCGGGAATCGGGACTCGGCGCATTGACGTTCATGCAGGGCATTCTAGCAACGAGTCGCACACAGTAAAGAATTGTCAGACAACCCCGTCGAAATCAATTCGAATCGCTGCAGCAACTGCTTTTCCCGTGATTCCACCTCGCGCGTCGCCCGGCGGTCTCGCCTTCGCGGTTCTATGCGACTGTCGGCATTCCCATCGCGCGGCTCGCGGACAAGAGCAATATCATTGCGACGTGAGCCGGAAAAATTTCATATGAAGCACGGAGGCCGGAAGAAAAATCCTGATCGGATTGAACTGCGTGAACTGCGTGAACTGCGTGTGAAATTCTTACCCTCTTCCTCTGGAACACCCATATAGTTGGCGCTTGAGCACCTTGCCTATTGAGCTGCGCGGCAATGCAGCCATGGCGTGGGCGCCTGCACCTTCGCCGCCCCAGCAACAGCCTGAGACAGACCCGTGCCCCAGATCAGCGTCAACGGTCTGCAGTTCGAATACGAATCCTTCGGTTCGGCCGCCCATCCGACCGTGATTCTCATCATGGGCCTCGGCGCCCAGCTCGTCCGCTGGCCCCTGCGCTTCTGCGACAAACTCGTGGAACGCGGTTTTCGCGTGATCCGTTTCGACAATCGCGATATCGGCCTGTCGGCGAAGATGGACGGCGCGCCGGTACCGGAACTGGCCACGCTCATTGCAGCCCGCATGGCGGGACTACCGGCCCAGGTACCGTACACGCTGGAAGACATGGCCGCCGACACGGTCGGCCTGATGGACGCGCTGAAAATCGACAAGGCCCACATCGTCGGCGCATCGATGGGCGGCATGATCGCGCAGCTCGTCGCTGCGAACTATCCATCGCGTGTTCTGTCCCTGACCTCGATCATGTCGACCACCGGCAATCCGACACTGCCGCCGCCGGCGCGAGCGGCCTCTGCCGTACTGATGGCACGCGCGCCGCACCCCAGCGATCTCGAGGCGTATGTCCTGCACGGCCTGAACACGCTGCGGGTCATCGGCAGCCCCGGCGCGCCGCTCGACGAAGCGGCGGCGCGTGAACGCCTGATCGCAGAAGTGCAACGCAACTACAACCCGGCCGGCTTCGGACGTCAGATGGCCGCCGTCACGGCCAACGGCGATCGTCGCGAGAAATTGCGCCGCATCACCGCACCGACGATGGTGATCCACGGCGCCGACGATCCGCTGGTTCCGGTGGCAGGCGGCCGCGACACGGCCGACGCCATCGCAGGCGCCGAACTGCGCATCATTCCCGGCATGGGTCACGACCTGCCGCCGAAATTTCAGGAACAGATCGTCGATGCGATCGTCAGCATTGCGAAGCGCGCCGACGTGAGCGTCACCCGCTGAATTCACTCCACTAGCGAGGGATCGTGATGCAACGACTCGAAGGCAAGACAGCATTGATCAGCGGCGCAGCCAGCGGCATCGGCCGCGCCAGCGCCCTGCTGTTCGCAGCCGAGGGCGCCAACCTCGTCGTGCTCGACCGTGCACCGGCCGTCGAAGAAACGGCCTCGATGGTCCGCAACGCCGGCGGCAAAGTCGTCGCGCTCGTGAAGGACTCTGCGGACGAAGCCAACGTCACACTCGCGATCGATACGGCAGTCCGCGAATTCGGCGCGCTGGATGTGTGCTTTGCCAATGCCGGCGTGAGCGGCGGTCTCGTGCCGCTGCAGGAACAGACCGCCGAGCACTGGACCGAGATCCTCAAGATCAATCTCATCGGCACCTTCCTTGCCGTGAAGCACGCGGCCCGTGTCATGACGGCGCGCCGCGGCGGCTCCATCATCTGCACCGCATCGGTGGCCGGACTGCGCTCGGGCGCCGGCGGCTCGCCTTACAGCGCCAGCAAGGCCGGCGTCATCAGCCTGGTGCAGACGACGGCATGGCAGCTGCTCGGCAGCGGCGTACGCATCAATGCGATCTGTCCTGGTCTCATCGAAACCGGTATGACACGACCGATCTTCGATCAGGCGCGGGCGCGTGGAACCGATCACAAGATTGGACAGTTGAATCCATTGCGTCGGGCGGGTGCACCTGTGGAAATCGCGCAGATGGCGCTCTTCCTGGCGTCGGACGATTCGTCTTACGTGAACGGGCAGGCATTTCCGGTCGACGGCGGGCTATCGGCCTCGCATCCGGTCGTGCCACCGAGAATCTAACCTTCTGGAGTTCCTGTATGCCGCAACGCCAGCGTTCTGCCGCCTTCGATGCCCTGGAAACACTGGCGCTGGTCGGTGCACTCGGGTTGATCGTCGCACCGGCGCTCAAGGGCATTGCCTACCGTTGGCGCCTGCGAAATCCACAGGCCGCCAGCGAGGCTGCGGTGGACGAATCCCTGGACGACACGTTCCCCGCAAGCGATCCGCCGTCCGGTCGCTTCGTCGACATTCCGGAGAACCGCAAGGACCCGCAATAGCGGCAGTAACCAGGCGCCGGTCAGGGAAGCTTCAAGAGAACGCCTTATCGGCCCACCAGCTTTCGCAACTGCGCAATCAGCACGCTCGGCAGCACGGGCTTCGCGACTCGCGGCGCAGTCCGCTCGGGGGCAGGAAACAAGGCGTCGTCATCGGCATGTGCGGTCGCGAAGAGCAGCGGTACACCCTGCTGGCGTAACTGCCCCGCCAGTGCGAAGACGAACTCGCCATTGAGATTGACGTCCAGCACGGCGGCATCCGCTTGCTGGCTCGCCACGATCGCTTGGCCTTCGGCCACGCTCGAGACAGGACCGAGAACCTCGGCGCCATAGTCCTGCAGCAGCCCCTGCATGTCGAAGGCGACGATGAAGTCATCTTCGACCAGCAGGATCTTCAGACCCCGCAGCAGGTCGCTATCGCCTGCGCCTGCCGTGCCTGCATCACTGCCCTCTCCTGCAGTTGCATGCACGGGTGACGCGGCAATCCGCGGCGAGTCGCCCTCAGGGCTGCTGCATGAGCTCGAGCCTGGCCAGTTCCACGCGTACACAGGTTCCAGGCCGCGCACCTTCACGCAGCGGCGCGCGGTGCGTTTCGCCACCGAACTGGCGCGCCAGCATGTCGATGATGCGGGCACCCAGGCCACCGCCGCGCGCCGGTGCCAACAGCGGGTCGTGCGGCTCGATGTTCTCGTTGTTGTTGCTGTCATACCCCACCCCGTCGTCACTCACTTCCAAAAAGGGAGGTCCATCGGCCGTTACGCCGAAGATTACTCTGACGTCGCCTGCTTCACCGCCCGTGAAGCCATGCTTGATCGCATTCATGACCAGCTCGCTCGTCAGCACGCCCAGCGACACTGCATCGCGCGCGTGGATTTCGAGCGGCAGCAGGTCGTAGTCGATATGGATCCTGCCGTCCGGCGGCAATCCGGCGCCGATGTCGTCGAGCACGGCGCCGAGAACTTCGTTCGCCTTGACGGTGGCGAAGTCTGCGCCGAGCCGCAGCTTGCGATGTGAGGATGCCACCGCCTGGACGCGGGCCCTGGCGGCAGACAGCGCCTTCACGGCCTCCGGATTGGTCACGGCGCGCTGTTGCATGGTGAGGAATGACGAGACGAGCGCGAGATTGTTGCCGACCCGATGATTGACGTCCGTCAGCAGCGTCTCGGCGCGACTGCGCTCCCGCTGCGCCAGCTCCGTCGTGCGCGTGAGTTCCGCCGTGCGTTCGGCCACCCGGGCCTCGAGTTCCGCCTGATGCGCCACCACGCGCTGACGACTTTCTTCCAGACCGCGCAGGTACGCCCGCACGCTCAATAGCGCGAACGCCGCGAATACGCCGGCGACGATGACGAGCCCGCTGATCGTCGCAATGAACTGTTCCCGGATCACCGCTGCCTCGCGACGCCGGTCGATGAG
Source organism: Povalibacter sp. (assembly GCF_036520495.1). Classification (GTDB taxonomy): domain Bacteria; phylum Pseudomonadota; class Gammaproteobacteria; order Steroidobacterales; family Steroidobacteraceae; genus Steroidobacter. The sequence goes on from NZ_DATDJO010000055.1 coordinate 116,201, forward strand.
TCGACCCGCCTCGCTATCGTTCATGGCGGCGATGCTGTCCCGGATTTCCTGCGTCATCTGCGCACCGCGCCCGCTCACGATCTGGTTCATGTCCTGGGGCTGGTTGTGCTGCGCGAGTTCGAGGGTCTGGTGGATGGCTGCCAGTCGCTCGGCCAGCAATGGCGCCAACTTCTCGATGCGTTGCTGCTGCAGGGGGTAGTCCGCCACCAGGCTGCGCAGCCGCAGTAACTGCGCCTGCAGCGATTCGTCCGCGGCGGCGACGGTTGCGAGAAACTGCTCATCGCGGGTGATGAGGTAGCCGCGCTGACCCGCCTCCGCATCGGTGACGTTCATCAGGAGCGAATCGAGGGCGTCCTGTACCTCGAGGGTGCGCGCGATCCACTCGTCAGTGCGTACGGCCGTGCGCGAAATGCCGATCAGCACGACGGTCGAGACGAAGAGCGTCATGAAGCACAGCGTCACTGTGATCAGCAGCGCGCGGCTGATGCGTGCGGATTTCTTTCCCAGATCCTGCATGCGGTCTCGCAATGGTGCGTGGACGATTCCGTTCTAAGGAGTACGCGGCGGATCGATGATCACCGGCAGCGCCCGGCAGCCCTCAATTCAAACGCCATCGGCCTGGGCCTCGACGGTGATCACCAGATCATCGCGATGGATGATCTCATCACGCCCGCGAAAACCCAGCAGCGCTTCGATTTCGGCGGACTTGCGACCGCGCAGCCGTTCGGCATCGGCGCTTGAATAGGCGGACAGGCCACGGGCGATCTCCAGTCCCTCGGCATCGCGCACCAACAGTGCATCGCCGCGGTCGAACCGGCCCTCGATGCGCGTTACGCCCGCGGGCAACAGGCTTTTGCCTCGCCGCAGCGCGGCCGCAGCGCCGGCATCCACGAACACTTCACCGGCGGCCTTGAGCGCACCGGCGATCCATTGCTTGCGCACGGTCGCCGGGCTCGCCGACGGATAGAACCAGCTGCAGCGTGCGCCGGTCTCGATTCTCCTGAGTGGATGCATCTCACGCCCGGCCGCGACACACATGTGGCATCCCGCCGTCACCGCGATCTTCGCAGCCGCGATTTTCGTCGCCATGCCGCCCGACCCGACTGCGGAGGCGGCGCCGCCGGCCATGCGTTCGATGTCGGGCGTGATCCGCCGCACCTCGGGAATGAACTGTGCCGACGGGTCTCGCGTGGGATCCGCGGTGTACAGGCCATCCACGTCCGACAGCAGCACCAGGCAGTCGGCGCTCATCATCTGCGCCACACGGGCCGCCAGACGATCGTTGTCGCCGTAGCGGATTTCCGCTGTCGCGACCGTGTCGTTTTCATTGATGACTGGAATGGCGCCGAGCCTGAGCAAGGTGCCGAGGGTGCTGCGTGCATTCAGATAACGACGACGTTCCTCGGTGTCGCCGAACGTCAGCAGGATCTGTGCCACGGTCAGCCCGTGCTGATCGAGCACTTCCTTCCATGCATGCGCGAGGCGGATCTGGCCGACGGCGGCAGCGGCCTGGCTTTCCTCCAGCTTCAACTTGCCGGGTTCGAGTCCCAGGTGGCGACGGCCCAGGGCAATGGCCCCGGAGGAGACCAGCAGCACGTCCTGGCCGCGCTCACGCAGGGTCGCGATGTCGGCGGCGAGGGTCTCGAGCCAGGTGCGATTGAGGCGTCCCGAGGCGGCTTCGACCAGCAATGCGGAACCGATCTTGATTACCACGCGTCTCGCCCGGGTAAGTGGTCCGGACGCCGTTTTGCGTTCCTTCGTGGTCATGGTTGAAAGATGCAGAGGGCTGACGTTTCAGTGTTGTGTGTTGTCCGCGGTCTTCCGGAGGCCGGTGTTGCGGCAAAAAACAGACCGGTGCATACCGCGCAAGGATGCTCGAGGCAGAGGCATGCATCGAGGCAGGGTCGGTGTGGATTGATGTCGGCTTTTCGCGGCGCGCAGCAGTTTAGCAGATGCCTGCGCGTGGCCATGCGATGCGAGAGTCACGGATGGCGATGATGGCAACATGTGTGCCTGATACAACGTGCTTGTTCTGTTGCCTGCCACCGGCCGGACCCCCTAATATCCTGCCGCTGGTCAGCTGCAGACTTTCGGTCGTACTGCAGACATTCCTTCCTTCCTTTTCATGTCGTCGTTTTGAGGTGTCACGTGGGTAGAGACTACGACCCGATCAAGGGGCAGTGGTTCGAAGATCTCGAAGAGAACGAGATTTTCCTGGTCTTGTCCGTCGATCCGGATGCGGAGCTCGTCGAGATCCAGTACGAGAATGGTGACATCGAGGAAATCGATCTCGACACCTGGCACGAACTCGACCTCGAGCGCAGCTCTGAGCCCGAAGGCTGGGCCAGTGACGTCGCCGTCGACGCTGAGGAAGCAGAAGACCTGGACGACGAAGAAGACGACGACTGGGACGAAGACGAGGACGAGGACGACTGGGATGAGGACGACGATGAGGACATGGACGACGACTACAGCGATCGTAACGACAACTGACGCGTGGGTCGTGACCTCCCGAGCGGTAGCGGGTCGCGACCTTCCCTTGCTTGAAAAGCGTCCGCCGAATCCCCACATGCACCAGCAACCCGCATTCTTCGCGGGATGAGATCAGTCGGGGCCTCGAATGAAGCGTATTTTCCTGTTCCTGGCGACCAACATCGCCATTCTGCTGGTGCTCAGCGTGACGCTGCGGCTGCTCGGGGTGGACCGTATCCTCGATGAGCAGGGCACCGGGCTCAATTACAACAACCTGCTCATCTATTCCGCCGTCCTCGGTTTCACCGGTTCGCTGATCTCGCTCGCCATCTCCAAGTGGAGCGCCAAGCGGTCCATGGGTGTGCAGGTCATCGAACAGCCGCGCACCGCGGATGAACAGTGGCTGGTCGAAACCGTGCGCCGCCAGGCGCAGGCCGCCGGCATCGGCATGCCTGAAGTAGGCATCTTCGATACACCGGAAATGAATGCCTTCGCCACGGGGGCCAATCGCAACAACGCACTGGTCGCAGTCAGCACCGGCTTGTTGCGAGGCATGTCGCGACAGGAAGCCGAGGCCGTGCTGGCGCACGAAGTCAGCCATGTCGCGAACGGCGACATGGTCACCCTGACCCTCATCCAGGGCGTGGTGAACACGTTCGTCATTTTCCTGTCGCGGATCGTCGGCTATGTCGTGGATCGCGTCGTGTTCAAGACGGAACGCGGCCATGGTCCGGCGTTCATGATCACGACCATCGTGGCGCAGCTGGTGCTCGGGATTCTCGCCAGCATGATCGTCATGTGGTTCTCGCGGCAGCGTGAGTTCCGTGCCGACAGCGGCGGCGCAACCCTGGCGGGCCGCCAGTCGATGATCGGCGCGCTCGAGCGCCTGCGTCAGTCGCATCCGCAGCCCCTGCCGGACAAGATGGCCGCGTTCGGCATCAGCGGCGGAATCGGCAGCGGACTCAAGCGCCTGTTCATGACGCACCCGCCGCTCGAAGAGCGCATCGCAGCGCTGCGTAACGCGACCTGATCGCCACGCAGTGAGCTTCCCGGGCCCGGATTCGGCTTGCTGAATCCGGGCCTTTTCATTTGAGACTCCTGATCGCATGACCTCGCATCGGCTCGCCCTGGTCTGGTTGCGTCGCGATCTGCGACTCGCCGACAACCCGGCGCTGGCCTATGCCCTTGCCAACGCCGGACAGATCCTGCCGGTGTTCATCCACAGCCCGCAGGACGAGGGAACCTGGGCACCGGGAGCCGCCAGCAACTGGTGGCTGCATCACAGCCTCACCGCACTCGAATCACAGCTTCTCGATCGCGGCAGTCGAATGATAGTGCGTCGCGGGGCTGCGCTGTCCGTGCTGCCGCAACTCGTGCGCGAGTCGGGCGCGACGCTGGTCACGTGGAATCGATTGTATGAACCGGCGATCGTCGCCCGCGATGCAGCGATCAAGACCCGGCTCGCCCAGAACGATATCGACGTCGAGAGTCACAACGCGGCCCTGCTGTTCGAACCCTGGACGATCCGCAACGGTCAGCAGTTGCCCTATCGGGTGTTCACGCCGTTCTGGCGTAGCGCGCTGACGCAGATCGATCGCCTGCCGGCGCCGCAGCCCGCACCGCGGCGCCTCGCGACCACCAGCAACAAACTCGATTCGCTCACCATCGCCGACCTCGCGCTGCTGCCCGACATTCACTGGGACGAAGGCATCGCGCAGCATTGGGAACCGGGCGAAGCCGGTGCACATCGACAGCTCGAGCGCTTTGCGAAGGCGGCATCCGACTACGCCCACGCACGCGATCGACCCGACCTCACTGGCACGTCTTCGCTGTCGCCCCACCTGCACTTCGGCGAGATCGGCCCGCGGCAGATCTTCGCGCGTCTGCATCTGCAGGCCGCCAGTTCGAATTCGCTGGCCACGTACGCGAAGGAACTGGGCTGGCGCGAGTTCGCGCATCACCTGCTCTTTCACTTTCCGCATACCACCGACAAGCCGCTCGATACGCGCTTCGAACACTGGCAGTGGGGGCGCAGCAAGAGCCTGCTGCGTGCCTGGCAGCGTGGCATGACCGGCTACCCGCTCGTCGATGCCGGCATGCGCGAGTTGTGGCACAGGGGCTGGATGCACAATCGTGTGCGCATGATCGCCGCGTCGTTCCTGACCAAGAACCTGCAGATCCACTGGCTGCAGGGCGCGCGCTGGTTCTGGGACACGCTGGTCGACGCCGATCTCGCCAGCAATACGCTGGGCTGGCAATGGACAGCAGGCTGTGGCGCCGACGCCGCGCCGTACTACCGGATCTTCAATCCGGTGCTGCAGGCGGAGAAGTTCGATCCCCAGCGCGCCTATATCCGCCAGTGGCTACCGGAACTGGCAACACTCCCCGACAAGTGGATTCATCGTCCCTGGGAAGCACCCGACGACCTCCTGAGCCGCGCCGGAATCGTGCTCGGCAAGACCTATCCGCGACCCGTGATCGACCTGCGACAAAGCCGTGACGACGCGCTGACTGCCTACCAGGTCATGAAGCAGTCCTCGGACTCCCCCTAGGCCAACGGCACTTACTCAAGCATCGCAGTGGCGTCAGCGAAGAAGAATCGAAGATTTCCACGGGGTACACGGGGAGATTCTCTTCTCAGGATTCGGAATCCCGTCACACACGCCAGGTAAGCGGCACTGGGCTGCGACTGGAGGGAATGCCACGGGGAAGCCGGACCCACAGAAGAACCGACGAAACAGCTCAAGTCAGCGCCATTGCTCCCACGCTCGTTCCAGTGCGCCCCTGTTTTGCTAGGCTCCCGGACATGAAGCCCATCGCGCGGGTTCGCTGATCGTGCTGCCCTTCCGGCTCGGGATCTTCGTCGGCGTGGCTGCTCTGTGCCTGTGGGGATTGTTTTCGCTGCTCGACTCGCTCAAGGAACCGGGGCTGTTGCGCACCGACAAGGCCACCGTGGTGAAGGGTTGCGATTCCCTCGACTCGAACGAAGCGCAACAGCAATGTCCCGTCCTGTTCTGCCAGAAAGCATTGCTCGATGCGAAGCAGGCGCCCCTGCAGGCCGCGTTCGAAATGACCATCGATACGCCCCGCGACGATGGACAGCGCCTGCTGGCGGGCACCGCAACAGCTGACGGGAATGTCAGCTACTTCGTCTGCGCAATGAGCGCGCTGAAAGTGACCGAGGCGCAGCGCATCGGGCAGGAAGAGTATGAGGAGTTGACGGTCGACATTGATAACTGAGAGCTGGAATGCAGACGGACCTGCCCTGACTGTCATGCGCTGCACTACTGACTTATCTCGCGCCAGCGTCGGTGCAGACCGCAACGCACGCCCGTCGACAGGCGACTAGAATCCCCCAATGAACGCCCGACCCACACCCTCTGCCGAAGCGCTGGATCGCCTGCGCGCCATCGTCGGCCCGCAAGGCTTCCTCGATCAGGCCGGCGACGTCGAACCGTTCCTCACCGATCATCGCAAGCTGTATCGCGGCGCGACACCGCTGGTCCTGCGGCCCGACAGCACCGACCAGGTCGCAGCCATCCTGCGCTTATGTAACGAGTCCGGCATCGGCGTCGTCCCCGTCGGCGGCAATACCAGCTATTGCGGCGGAGCCACGCCGAGTGCCGATGGCTCGCAGATCGTCATCTCTCTGTCGCGCATGCGGCGCGTCCGTGCCGTGGATCCACTCAACTACACGATGGTGGTCGAGGCAGGCTGCGTGCTGGCGCAGGCGCAGGCAGCGGCCAGCGAGGTCGGACGTCTGTTTCCGCTGAGTCTCGGCTCGGAGGGCTCGTGTCAGATCGGCGGCAATCTGTCGACCAACGCGGGCGGCACCGCGGTACTGCGTTACGGAATGATGCGTGACCTGGTTCTGGGACTCGAAGTGGTGCTGCCCGACGGCCGCATCCTCGATAGCCTGAGCTCGCTGCGCAAGGACAACACCGGCTACGACCTGCGCGATCTGTTCATCGGCGCGGAAGGCACGCTCGGCATCATCACCGCCGCCGTGTGCAAACTGTTCTCCCGACCGGCTTCCATCCTGACTGCGATCCTCGCGATCCCGGAACCGGCCGCCGCAGTCAAGCTGCTCTCACGCCTGCGCGTCGCGAGTTGCGACTGTGTCAGCACGTTCGAACTCATGCCGCGCCTGGCGCTCGACATGGTGCTGAAAAACATCAGCGATACGACCGATCCGTTCGACACACGCTACAACTGGTACGTGCTGCTCGAGATCGGCAGCGGCGGCTACGACACCGGACTGCACGAGAGCATCGAAGCGGAACTGTCGAAGGCGATGGACGAAGGGCTGATCGCCAACGCCGCACTCGCCTCCAGCGATGCGCAGCGCGAAAAATTCTGGCGGCTGCGTGAATCCATTCCCGAGGGCCAGCGTCGCGAAGGCGCCAGCATCAAGCACGACATCTCGGTGAGCAGCAGCGAGTTGCCGCGCTTCATCGTCGAAGGGTCGGACGCGATTCAGCAGATCGCACCGGAAGCACGCATCGTCGCCTACGGCCACCTCGGCGACGGCAACCTGCATTTCAACGCGAGCCAGCCCACGCAGGGCGATGCCGCATCGTTCGAAGCACTCGCCCCGCGCATCAACCGCGCAGTCCACGATCTGGTGGCGAGATACGGCGGCAGCTTCAGCGCCGAACACGGCATCGGCCAGCTCAAGCGTGGGGAACTGCAGCGCTACAAGAATCCCGTCGCGCTGTCCGTCATGAAATCGATCAAGCACGCGCTCGATCCGAAGGGGATCATGAATCCGGGGAAAGTCCTTTAGGCAGTGGATAGTTGAAAGTTGATAGCGAAGATGCCGGTCCTCCGCTTCGCCCTCACTATCAACTACTCAGCTTCCGACCTTCCCTCCATCCGTTCTGCGCACCGCGATGACGCTCGAGCGAGGTTGCGAATTACCTCCGTCGGGCCAGTGACTCTTCGGTGCGTCGACGCTGCCGTTTTCGCCGGGATGCTGGATGCTGAAGAACAGTGTGGTGTTGTCGGGTGTGAACTGCACGCCGCACACTTCGGCACCCACCGGTGCGCTCATGAACCGCTGCAGCTTGCCGCGCTCGGGTCCCGTCGTCGGGCAGGCCCAGCAGCCATCGTTGAGTTCCTGCGGCTGCGTGCCATCCGTGACGATCCACAGATTGCCGGCGATATCGAAGCCGATGTTGTCGGGTGAACCGATGGCGCTGATGTCTGCGGCCTTGGTGTAGCCGGCAAAATAGGTGTCTTCCGAGCCGACCTTGCCCGACTGCAACTCGGCAATGCTGGTGATCAGCCGGCCGCGGCGCGGATCGCCGGCCAGAATGAACACCTCCCACGAAAACCCGAGCGAGGTGTGATCGTCGCCCGCTTCCCGGATCTCGATGATGTGGCCATAGAGATTCCTGCCGCGCGGGTTCGCCGCATTGGGGCCGCGGTCGATCTCGCGCCCGGAATACGCACGTGGCGTGGCCTGCGGCTCGCGCGAGTCATTGCGCGTGCAGGCGATGTAAATGCGCCCCGTCGTTGGATTCGCTTCGACATCCTCCGGGCGATCCATCGGCGTGGCTCCCAGCACATACGCAGCCGCACGCGCCTTGATCAGAACCTCGGCCTGATTGCGAAAGCCCGCCGCTGCATTCAGCGGGCCCTTCTCGTCGTACACGAGCGGCAACCACTGTCCGCTGCCGCTGGCGTCGAAACGCGCGACGTGCAATGTGCCCGCATCCAGCAGATCGCGATTCGCGCCCGGGTTTTTCGCATCGAACCGTCCGGATGAAATGAACTTGTAGACGTACTCGAACTTGTCGTCGTCGCCCATGTACACGGCAATGCGGCCATCGGGCGCGACCACGGGGCTCGCGCCTTCGTGGGCAAACCGGCCAAGCGCAGTGCGCTTCACCGGTGCGCGCGTCGGATCACGGGGATCGATTTCCACGATCCAGCCAAAACGAAACGGCTCACAGGGTTCCTGCGCCAGATCGAATCGCGCATGCACGTTCTCCCAACCATACAGCGAATGCTGTTTCCACAAGCGCCAGCAGCGATGCGCTTCGACGATATGCGCATCCACGTCCTTGCGGGCCTGCAGCGCCGCGAAGTTGCCGAAGTAATCCTGAATGTTTTCCTCGGCGGTCAGGTAGGTGCCCCACGGCGTTTCGCCGCCCGCGCAATTGCCGAATGTGCCCAATGCAGCAATGCCGTCGGGATCTGCATGAGTCCGCATCAATGCCGCGCCCCGCGCGGGACCACGGATCTGCATCGGCGTGTCGGCAGTGATGCGCCGGTTGAAGCGCGAATCCTTCACCATTCGCCAGCGCCCCTGCTCGCACGCCACTTCGATCACCGAGACGCCGGTCGCCGCAATCGACACGTTGACCAGCTGCGGATGCTGCCGGACATATTCACGGCCCTTGCCACTCACCGCGCCGTCGAATCCCGGATGACCCGGATACATCAGCGCGTCGTCGGTGTATTCGTTGTTGACACAGAGGATGCCGCGATCGCCCTTGCCGTCGAACGGAAAGAAGTGGATGGCATCGCAGTTCTGACCGAACCACGAGCGCTGCAGTTCGGCCGCGTTCGCTTCCAACAGCACACCCTGCGCGAGCTTCGATGCATCGAGGTCCGGCACTTTGGAAAACAGGCTGTCGCCCCAGCGCGCGACGATGTCGTATGTGTAACCGGGCGGCAGCGCGATCGCGTCTTTGCCGCTGGCGGCGATCGCGGTGAACCCGAGCTTCGGCGAATCCGCGAACGCCACGCCCGCATTGAAAAGTGCCGGAACTGCCGCCAGAGGCGCGAGCGCAGCCCCTGCGCTGAGCACCTGGCGGCGGGACAAACGTTGTTCGAGAAGATCGCCGAAAGTGGGTGATGTCATGATTCCGCAGTACTGTCGTGAAACGCAGCAGCATAGCGGCCGGACGCTGCAGCCGTATTACAGGTCCGTCCGTTTCAACCAATCGATCTGGCGCCGGAAATAATCCGGCTCGTAGCCAATGATCGTGCGCGAGCCATCCTTGCCCGTTTCGAAGCGCAGGATGCCGTGATCCGCATCGGGATACACCAGGTAGTCGATGGGCTTGCCGCGCTTCTGCAGCTTTTCCAGCTGCTCGATGGTCCACTCGGTCGGCATGCTCGAATCGGCGCCGCCCAGGATCCAGTAGCTCGGTGAGTTGAGCGCCGCGAGCGTGGGCACAGGATCGTACAGGCGATCGATGAACGGTGGATTGTCGCGGCCGTGCTTCCACCACAGGTAGGTCCGGGCCATCCACAACGGCATCCTGCTATCCGCGACCATCCCCAGCAAGGAGTCGCTGCCCTTGACCGCTGCGAACCACGGTTCGTCGCGCGACTCATCCAGCATCGCTGCGAGTTCATTCCAGCGATTCGCGCCTAGATCGAAGATATCGGAGATGACGTCGTTGATCTGATCTGCCTGGGCAACGGCCTCGTCACCGAACCCTTTCTCATGCAGCGCGTAGACATAGCCCCAGCGATCCTCGCCGGTGACGGGCACCATCGGACCGTAGCCGATCAGCACGCTCTTGATATTCGCATCGCGTGCGGCTGCCAGCGGCGCGATCCAGCCGCCCTGACTGAAGCCCGCGAGGTGCACGCGGTTCGCGTCGATTCCCGGCTGATCGCGCAGCCAGTTCACGGCCGCAAGCACATCGCCGGCAAGCACGCGAAAATTCTGGCTGTATTTGCCGGTCGATTTGCCGGTGCCGCGCTTGTCATACACCAGCGTGGCGAAGCCATTGGCGGCATAGATGTACGGCTCGGCGTAGTGTTCGACGGCGCTGTAACTCTCCGAGCCGTGCACGACGACAACCGACGGACAGGGGCACGGTGTCGCGGGCATCACCAATTTACCGTGCAAGGTCAGCTCGCCGCTTTGAAACGTCGCCATTTGCTCAGGCAACTTCACGATCGACGCGCGACGCGGCTCGAGACCGGTCTGCTCCCACACGAGCGCGACGGGCTTGCCGCTCGCGTCCATCTCGAACGTGAACGTGTTGTACGCGGGGCCGCGCTCCGCCCAGCCCTTCCCGCCCTCGAAACGGTTTGCGCCCGTCGGCCACAGTGCGCCGCTCTCGCCCGCCATGGTCCGGAATCGCAGCGCCCGACCTTCGCGAGGCGCGACGAACACGAACAAGCCATCGTGGAGCACGTAGGCGCCGCTGTAGCGCGTGTCGGCAGGCTCCGGTCGTGATTTGAGATAGGCGATGAGGCCACCGACCAGCAGCACCGCAACCAGCACCCAGAGAATCTTTCTTTTCATGCGTCACGCACCCTGCATGTCCTCAGCGTCGTGGCTAAACGCAAGGTCGCAGAATCCGATCAGGAGCCCTTCTTCGCCTCGACCAGCAACCACTCCACCGTCGCTGGGAAGGTCGCGCCAATCGGGGAATAACGGAAGGAAGCGACCCAGGCCGTCAGCGCCTGCTGCACGCACTCGGGCGCCGCCGCCGGACGAATGGCGTCAGTCTGTCCGCTGGCGAGGACGATGAAATCGACGACGACACTGCCCTGGGGCTGACACGAATCGGGCAGCTCGAGGGCGCGCGATTCGAGCAGACGCAAGGGCGATGGCGGCACTTCAGGCTGCAGGCGCTGGGAGGTCTGGCACGCGGACAACGCCCCCAGACTCAACAGGGAAACGAGCCGCAGGAGGTGGCTACGGATCAGACGTGGACGAGAAGCCATGCGGGACCCTCCGAATCAGATCCCGCGATACTACGCCGCGTCACGCCGGGAATTGAAGCTCGGATCTGCGGACCGCGTCGACCCAATGACAAGGGATCGAATCGTGCCGTCGATTGTCCGGCCAAAGCCCAACGGCACTGACTTGAGCGGATGAAGATCCTGCACAGGGCCCGGAATACGGAATTTCACACGGAGTTCATGACCAACGGAAATCCCGCGGGACGAGGGCACGGAGAGAGAACTTCTTTTTTCCGTTCTGAACCGCCGTGTTCTCCGTGTGAAATTCTGCTCTCCCGCATCAGGCCCGCAGTCGCTGTGGATAGTCATCACCGGGACGCGGCATGCTGGGCACTCCAGCGGGCGCGTGCAGCGCAGGCTGTCCCACCGACGGTCCGAAACCGGCGGCATCGAGCAGATCCTTCTCCGCGAGCCACTTCCGGTTGAACAGTCGCGACTGATACTTCGCCCCGTTGTCGCAGAGGATGGTGACGATGGTGTGACCTGGCCCGAGCCGCTTTGCGATCTGCACTGCCGCGGCAACGTTCACGCCGCTGGTGCTGCCGAGGAACAGACCTTCCTCGCGCAACAGCCGATACACCATGCGCACGCATTCGACATCGGTGACATGCAGGGCGTCGTCGATGGGCGAACCTTCGAGATTTGCGGTCACGCGACCAATGCCGATGCCTTCCGTGATGGAGCCGGGGCCGGTGGCCTTCAGTTCACCGTGCCGCAGCCAGTGATACAGCGAGCTGCCCTGGGGATCGGCCAGCGCCACGTGCACCTTGCGGCCGCGATCGTTGAGCTGACGCTTCAGGAAGCGCGAGATTCCACCCAGCGTGCCGCCCGTGCCAGTCGCCGCCACGAACGCGTCGAGGCGTCCTGCGGTCTGCTGCCAGATCTCGGGACCCGTCGTCTGTTCGTGCGCATTGCGGTTGGCCGTGTTGTCGAACTGGTTGGTCCAGATCGCATCCGGCATTTCCGCCGCCAGCTGCGCAGCGACCTTCTGATAGTGATTGGGATCGGAGTACGGGACCGTCTTCACGCGCAGCACTTCAGCGCCGAGCGTTTCGATCATCTGGTACTTCTCGCTCGCCTGGTTGTCCGGCATCACGATGATGCAACGATAACCGCGCGTATTGCAGACATGGGCAAGGCCGATGCCGGTATTACCTGCCGTGCCTTCGACGATCGTGCCACCCGGCTGGAGCCGGCCACTGTGCTCGGCTTCGTCGATGATGGCGCGTGCCGCGCGATCCTTGACGGAACCGCCGGGGTTCATGAACTCGGCCTTGCCGAGAATTTCGCAGCCCGTCTCATCGCTGAGCTTGTTGAGACGAATCAATGGTGTGTTGCCGATGGCGTCGGCGAATCCGTTCCGGATGCTCATGCCGAAAGCCTCCCCTCGTTGGAAAAAGCGAACGCGCTGATTTCGTCAGCGCGCGGCGCCGTCGTATTGAACCAGTGCAGCGTGTCATGCAGGCGAGTGACCTCGCCGACGATCAATAGCGCAGGCGATGTCACCTGTGCCTGCGTCACCTTCTGCGCAAGATCCGCCAGGGTTCCGGTGATGACGCGTTGGGTGCTTTGTGTGCCGTGTTCGATGACGGCCGCAGCCCGCTCGGCCGGAACGCCGCGCTCACGCAGGCGGGTGACGATATCGTCGAGATGTCCCAGACCCATGTAGAACACGACGGTCTGGCCCGGTCGAGCCAGCAGATCCCAATCGACCTGGTCTGTCTCGCCCTTGCAATGGCCGGTGACGAGCGTCAGTGACTGGGCGTAGTCGCGATGCGTGAGCGGAATGCCGGCATACGCCGCGCATCCGGCGGCCGCGGTGATTCCGGGCACCACTTCGAAGCGGATGCCGGCGGCCGCCAGCGCTTCCAGTTCCTCGCCGCCGCGACCGAAGATGAAGGGGTCGCCGCCCTTGAGCCGGCAGACACGCTTGCCCTGCAAAGCCAGCTTCACCAGCAATGCATTGATGTTTTCCTGGGTGACGTGCGTTGCGCCAGGCGCTTTGCCCACGTAGACGCGCTCGGCGTCCCGACGTGCCAGATCGACGATCTGCGGCGACACCAGCCGGTCGTGCAGCACGACGTCGGCGTTCTGCAAAGCCCGCAGCGCACGCAGTGTCAGCAAGCCCGGATCGCCGGGTCCGGCGCCCACCAGCGCGACTTCGCCGGCAGGACGATCCGTCGCATTCACTGCTTGCAGCGATGCGTCGATCTGCGCCTCGACGGACGTCGGCCCGCTGCGCCCGGCCAGCACGTCGGCGGCAATCGGACCATCGAAGAAGTTCTCCCAGAAACGACGTCGCGCGGCAGGCACTTCGATACGCGCCTTCACCAGCGAACGGAACCTGCCGGCGAGTCCGGCCAGTACACCCAGGCGCTGCGGCAGGAAAGCTTCCAGTTTTTCACGCAGGCGACGCGTCAGCACCGGCGCATCGCCGCTGCTGGCGATCGCCACGATGACGGGCGAACGATCGACGATGGCGGGCACGATGAAGCGCGACAGTTCGCGGTCATCAACGACGTTGACGGGAATGTTGAGCTGCTCGGCGTGGCGTGCGACCCAGGCATTGACGGGCTGTCTGTCCGTCGCGGCGATCGCCAGACACATGCCGGTCAGCTGGGCCGGTGCGAATTCACCCTGCAGATAGCGGATCGTTCCCTGGTTTGCGAGTGTGATCAGCGACTCGATCAGTTCAGGTGCGACGACGGTGACCTGCGCACCCGCGCGCAGCAGCAGGTCGATCTTGCGCGCAGCCACTTCCCCACCGCCCACGACCAGCACGGGCTGATCGGTCAATTTGAGGAAGATTGGAAAGTAGTCCATGGACTTGCGCGCCGGCCGGCGCGTTATTGCGCAGCCGCGCGGCGCGATTCCACCTTGATCGGAATGACACGACGACGCGGCTGCAGGCCGCATTCGCGCGATTCGGGGCTTTCCCACCACCAGCGACCCGAGCGCGCATCGGTGCCAGGCTCGACAGCGCGGGTGCACGGTGCGCAACCGATGCTGGGGAAGCCTTTGTCGTGCAGCGGGTTGTACGGAAGGTTGCGTGCCTTGATGTACGCCCAGACGTCTTCTTCCTTCCAGTCGAGCATCGGGCTGACCTTCCAGAGATCGTAACGGTCGTCCCACGCAATCGAATCATTGCTGGCACGCTCGGGGGACTGCTCGCGGCGCACGCCCGTCACCCAGGCTTTGCGGCCCGCGATGGCACGTTTGAACGGCTCGATCTTGCGGATATGGCAGCAGGACTGGCGTTCGTCCAGTCCGAGATAGAAACCATTGATGCCATTCTCGCGCACGTACTGCTCGATCTGTGCGGAGTCCGGCGAGAACACGGGGATCCGGCGCTGATAGCGGCGCTCGATGCGATCGAGCAGGGCCAGCGTCTCTTCGTGCAGGCGACCGGTGTCGAGCGTGAAAATCTCGATCTCGGGCACGTGGGTCGCGATCAGATCGGTCAGGACCATCGCTTCGGCACCCAGACTGTTCGAGTACACGACATCCTTGTACTCGCGCACCGCACGGTCCAGCAATTCACACGTACCTGCGACCAGGGCCTGCAGCCTTGGGGACAGATCGGCGTTGCCGGCTGCATCGCCGACAAGCTGGGGAGAGGAGCTGGCAGTGGTCATGAACCTTCTTCTTCGGGCCGAATCCGATCGCTGGCGAAACCGGGTTGTTCCGGTATCAGGTGTGAGGGACTGTATCTAACCGGCTTATAACCGGGGAAAGACCCTTTTGTTCTGTCATGATGCGGCCGCGTTATGACTTTCCCGAGGTTCATCGGGTAGATTCAAGTCCATGAAATTACAGCAATTGCGCTATCTCGCTGCGATAGCCGAAAACGACCTGAACATCACGGCGGCGGCGGAACGGCTACACACGTCGCAACCCGGCGTTTCCAAACAGCTCAAGCAGCTCGAGGACGAACTGGGATTTCCGATTTTTCTGCGCCAGGGACGCAACCTGACGCGCGTCACGCCGGCCGGAAAGCGGGTCATCGAGCGGGCGCAGCGCATCCTCAAAGAGGTCCAGAGCATCAAGCGCCTGGCGGACGAGCAGAAAGGCGATGACCGCGGTTCACTGTCGCTCGGCACCACTCATACGCAGGCGCGATACGTGCTGCCGCCGGTCATCCGCAAGTTCCGCGAGCGTTACCCCGACGTGGAGCTGCACCTGCATCAGGGCACTTCCGAACAGATCGCCGACATGGCCGCGCGCGACCGTATCGACTTCGCCATCAATACCGGCTCGCGCGAGCTGTTCGACAACATGGTGCTGCTCCCCTGCTACAGCTGGCACCGCCGCATCGTCGTGCCGTACGGGCACCCGCTGGCCAACGAGTCGAAGATCACGATCGAGACACTGGGCAAATATCCCATCGTCACTTACGTCTTCGGTTTCAGCGGCCCATCATCGCTGCAACAGATTTTTGCCCGTGCCGGAATCACACCGCAGGTGGCGCTGACCGCGCGCGACGCCGACGTGATCAAGACCTATGTGCGGCTGGGCTTCGGCGTGGGTATCGTTGCCAGCATGGCAGTCGATGCCCGTGAGGATTCCGACCTCGTCTCCATCGACGCCTCGCACCTGTTTCCCTCGCACTCCACCTGGATAGGCTTCCACCAGGGCGCACTGCTGCGCGGCTACATGTACGACTTTCTGCAACTGTTCGCGCCGCACCTGACGAAGCGTCTCGTCGATCGCTCCGGCAATGCCGCGACGCAGACGGACGTCGAGGCGTTGTTCGCCGATGTGGAGTTGCCCGTGTACAGATAACGATCAGGCAACAGAAAAAACGAAGCAGGAACGCACAGGTACACAAAGGAGCACAAACGATCACGAAGAGATCGATGAGCCCAGTATTTTTGTGTTCCTTTGTGCTCCTTTGTGTACCGGCCTTCTCATTCGCTCCCTCTCATGCCCGACCAAGTTGCTGACCGTCCCAAGTCCCGCTCGCTGAAACCGCTGCGTTCGTTGTGGCCGTACCTGCGTCATTACAAAGGCACGCTGGCGCTGGCGCTGGTGGCGCTGCTGATCGCATCGGGTGCGATGCTGATCATCCCGATCGCGTTTCGCGGCGTGATCGACCAGGGTATGGCGGTGCAGGACACGGCCACCATCGATCTGTACTTCGGTGCGTTCCTTGCTGCCGCCGTCGCGTTCGGCCTGTTCGCCGCATTGCGGTTCTATCTCGTGACCTGGCTCGGCGAACGTGTCGTGGCGGACTTGCGCGCGGACATCTACGAACGCGTCATCCGCATGGATCCGACCTTTTTCGAAGTCACGCGGACCGGCGAAGTGCTGTCGCGCCTGACGACGGACACGACGCTGGTGCAGTCGATCGCCGGCGTGAACCTGTCGATCACGCTGCGCTCGAGCATTCAGCTCATCGGCGCGCTCATCATGCTCATCGCCACCAGCCCGTCGCTGGCGGGCATGATCCTGGTGCTGATTCCGCTGGTGATCGTGCCCCTGATCGTGGTGGGCAGAAAGCTGCGCAGGCTGTCGCGCGAGGCCCAGGACAAGATCGCCGACACCAGCGGCCTGGCAGGCGAAACACTCAACGCGATCCAGACGGTGCAGGCCTTCACACTGGAACGGCTGAACACCGAACGTTATGGCAAGGTCGTCGAAGAATCGTTCGTCGTTGCGGTGAAACGCACCAAGGCGCGGGCCTTGATGACGGCTCTAGGCACGATGATGATTTTCGGCGCCGTCACGTTCGTTCTGTGGCAGGGAGCGCATCGCGTTCTCGCCAACACGATGACAGGCGGCGAACTCAGCCAGTTCCTCATCTATGCCGTCTACGTCGGAATCGCCGCGGCTTCCTTGAGCGAAATGTGGGGCGAGATCCAGCGCGCAGCCGGTGCGATGGAACGCCTGGTTGAACTGCGTAACGCGAAGCCGGCCATCGTCGCACCGGACGATCCGCAGTCCTTTCCGATGCCGGCGCAAGGCCACATCCAATTCGACCAGGTATCGTTCCGCTATCCCTCGCGCCCCGACACGCAGGCACTGCACGGCTTCGCGCTCGATATCCGCCCGGGCGAAACCGTCGCCTTCGTGGGTCCGTCGGGCGCCGGCAAGAGCACCACGTTTCAATTGCTGCTGCGCTTCTACGATCCTGTATCCGGTCGCATCGTGATCGATGGAGTCGACATCACACGCGCACGTCCCGAAGACGTGCGCCAGCGCATCGGCCTCGTGCCGCAGGAAACGGTGCTGTTCGGCGCGAGCGCCCGCGAGAACATTCGCTACGGTCGCCCCACGGCATCGGATGCCGAGATCGAGGCCGCCGCGCGCGCAGCCGGCGCGGATACTTTCATTCGCCAGATGCCCGAAGGCTACGACACGTTCCTGGGTGAACGCGGTACACGCCTGTCCGGCGGCCAGCGCCAGCGCATCGCCATCGCGCGTGCATTGCTGAAAGATCCGCCGATCCTGTTGCTGGATGAAGCCACCAGTTCGCTGGACGCTGAAAGCGAACGCTTCGTGCAACAGGCGCTGGAGAAACTGATGGAGGGCCGCACCACCATCATCATCGCGCACCGCCTCGCCACCATCCTCAAGGCCGACCGCATCGTCGTCCTCGATCACGGTCGCATAGCAGCGATCGGCACTCACTCCGAACTGCTGGCGAGCAACGAGCTGTACGCACGGCTCGCAGCGCTGCAGTTCACCGACCTGGCTGTGTCACCGACCGAAGCAAAGACAGCATAAGACCGCTACACACACGAGCACGAATGAGCCGGGCCGAAGTCAGGCGCTGTTGAGTCGCCAGATCGCGAAGTTCAGCGCGGTCGCAAAGCTGACCCACGCAGCGTAAGGGACGAACAGCCAACTCGCCATCGGGCTGCGATGCCGGGCGGTCACGATGAATGCAACGATCAGCGCCAGCAGGAGCAGGATATCGACCAGCGCCAGATCCGGGCGATGCAGACCGAAGAACAGAAACGACCACAGCCCGTTCAACACCAGCTGCGCGAACCAGATCTGCAGTGACAGCACGATCCGTCCGGCGGACCGCCATACCAGCCATCCCGCCACTGCGATTGCGATGTAGAGCACGGTCCAGACAGGGCCGAACAGCGCACCCGGAGGATTCCATGATGGCTTGGCGAGCTGTTCGAACCAGAAGCCCGGCTGGAACTGCGCGCCAAAGAACGCTATTGCGGCCACCACCAGGATGAAGACGACCAGCGATGGCAGTTGATTGCGCCTGAGAACGAGAGTTGCCATACGGCCAAAGGCTTCTGACTGACGATGTCAGGTAAGCGTGTGACCGAGCGCAAGGTTCCGGCCAACGGGATGAACCCATACGGGTAAACACTAACGCTGCGGCGAACGTCCCGCGTGATCGAGAATCCACTGCGTGATCAATTGCACGAAGGCCCTGCGCGCCGCGGGCACTTCGTTGTGAACTTCATGGCGCAGGCCCGGATAAATCTGCAGACGCTTGTCGCTCGAACCCAGGAGTTCGTGCAGCGCGTTCGAGCCGGCAACCGGGGCAATCCGATCCTCTGCTCCATGCACGTTGAGCCAAGGCAGCGAAATTCCCGGCGCGACCTTGCGCGCTGCCTCGCAGGCGGCTGCAAACTCCACGATCAGTCGCACACTGGCCGTCGATGGGATGCGCGAATCAGTCGCGTAGGCGTGCTGCACCGACTCGTCGCTCGAAATTTTCCTGCTGTCGAGGCCGAGCGGGATCCGCATGCGCGGCGCCAGTCGCGACAGCACGCGAAAGAACGGATTCAGTGGATTGGTGCCGCGCCGGAATATCTCCAGCGAGTTGCTGGTGGTGATCACCCCATGTATTGCGGGGTGCAGCGTTGCTGCCGACAGCACCGCCACGATCGAGCCCATGCTGTGACCCCAGATGAACACCGACAGCTGCGGATAGGCCGCATGAACCGCGCTCAGCAGTTCATTCAGATCATCGACGAAGCGGGAAAAGCGATCGACATGTGTTCGGGTGCCTGGCGTTGCGCCGTGTCCCCGTTGATCGTAGGCGAACGTCGAGATGCCTCTCGCCGCCCACTCCGCGGCGATGGCGCGATAGCGGTCGGCATACTCCGCAAGACCATGAACGATGATGAGTGCCGCTGCTGGCACAGCGGCCGGAACCTGGAAGCCATCGAGCGATGTGTCGAGCAACCGCGGCATGCGCACTTCCTCATGTGGGCTCGGCGCATCATCGCAGATCGGCGGGAAAGGCGGGTCAGCTGAAACCGACGCCCACAAACCGCACAGGAATTCATCTGCGGTCCTTCCGAGGGATCACCGGTAACTCCGTCTGCAGCACGATCACCGCGCGCGCCTGTCGGCCGTGCGACCGGTGAGAACAGGGCGAGTGTCTTGGCGAGACCTTCCGTTGGTTCATCGCAGCGTCGAAGACAGTCGCCGCAACATTGGGTCCGTGCCGGCGTCGTGCACCGATTCGCTGTCGCATACCGCGGCGACCTGGTGCCATTCTGACTGGGAGTGCCCACCTGCGTTGCCTTTCCCGGCACGTGCTGGGTCCGCCAAGCCCCTCCCCCTATTCTTCCGGTCGCGAAGAGCGCGCTGACGCAATGGCCTCTTTGAAGAATGCCTTACGGCACCCGGTCGAAATCAGCATCAGCCACCGGGAGCCAGTGCGGATGACTAATTTCAGACAGCTCGACGCTGCAAGCTCAGGCCAGAATCGGACGCGCCTTGGTAGGCCACTGAGAAGTCATCGAACGAATGGATGGCTTCTTCGAGGTTTGCGGTCTCGGGCAGCTCGAATGCATCGAAGCCGCAACGCGCCATGTAGAACAACTGATCACGCTGGATCTTGCCGACGGCCCGCAGCTCGCCAGTGAACTTGTGCCGTTTGCGCAGCAACTGTGCCTGGCTGTAACCGCGACCTTCGGCGAGCCCGCCGAATTCGATGGCGACCAGCGACACGCGCAGGAAATCCGCTTCGAGCGCAGCGACCTGATCGGTCGGACCAAGTCGCACGCCGAGGCGGCCATCCCACAGCCACCAGCGATCGCGTTCTTCCTTCCAACGGGCGAACGGCAGGATCAATGCACGCTGACTGCCGACGGGATCTTCATCCGCGTAGCGCCAGTCATCGACGACGATTTCACGCTGCTTGATGAGACGGCGCATACACACGGGCCTTGAAAGGTTTGATGCCGATGCGGCGGAAGGTATCGATGAAACGCTCGCCTTCTTCGCGTTCGGCTATGTAGACATTGAGAATGCGGTCGATGGTTTCAGCCACCTCCGCGTGAGGGACGGACGGTCCGATCACCTGGCCGAGCGCAGCATCCTGGCCGCTGGCCGAGCCGCCGAGCGTGATCTGGTACCACTCCTCGCCGCCCTTGTCGACGCCGAGAATGCCGATGTGGCCGACGTGGTGATGACCGCATGCATTCATGCAGCCCGACATCTTCAGTTCGATGTCGCCGAGATCGTAGAGATAGTCGAAGTTGTCGAAGCGCTCGTTGATCTGCCTGGCGATGGGGATCGACGTCGCATTCGCCAGCGAGCAGAAGTCCAGGCCGGGGCAGCAGATCATGTCAGTCAGAGTGCCGATGTTCGGCGTTGCCAGATCGATCGCATTCAACGACTGCCACAGCTCGAACAGATCGCGCTGGCGCACGTCGGCGAAGATCAGGTTCTGGTCGTGCGTCGAACGCACCAGTCCAAGCGAGTAACGATCGGCGAGATCGGCCACGCGATCCATTTCGCTGTCGGTGATGTCGCCCGGCGGGCGCTGCGGCGACTTGAGCGACAGGAACACGGCGCGATAACCCTGCACCTTGTGGCGCTTCGTATTGCGCTGATACCAGTTACGGAATTCGGTCGGCCTGCCCGACAGCACGTCGTGGTCGTGCAGCGTTTCGTAGGCCGGCGGTGTGAAGAAAGCAGCGATGCGCGCGAAGCCCACAGCATCGTGAGTCGGCGCGTGGTCGCGCGATGCCTGCCATTCCGCTTCGACCATCTCGCGGAATTTCTGCGGACCCACCGCCTTCACCAGCACCTTGATGCGCGCCTTGTGGATGTTGTCGCGCCGACCTTCGAGGTTGTACACGCGCAGGATGGCTTCGAGGTAGCTGAGCAGATCCTGCTTCGGCAGGAATTCACGGATGACGTGGCCGATCATCGGCATGCGGCCGAGACCGCCACCGACCAGCACTTCGAAACCGACTTCACCGGCGGCATTGCGCACGAGGTGCAGTCCGATGTCGTGAACCTTGGACGCAGCGCGATCCTGCGGCGAGCCGGTCACCGCGATCTTGAACTTGCGCGGCAGGTACGAAAATTCCGGATGTAGCGTCGCCCACTGACGGATGTATTCGCACCACGGACGGGGATCTTCGGACTCATCGGGCGCGATGCCGGCCAGATGATCGGCCGTCACGTTGCGGATGCAGTTGCCGCTGGTCTGGATCGCATGCATCTCGACGCTCGCCAGCAGGGCGAGGATGTCCGGCACCTGTTCCAGCTTCGGCCAGTTGTACTGCAGGTTCTGGCGCGTGGTGAAGTGACCGTAGCCCTTGTCGAACTCGCGGGCGATGCGCGCGAACATGCGCACCTGACGCGACGACAACAGGCCATAAGGAACGGAAACGCGCAGCATCGGCGCATGCTTCTGGATATAGAGCCCGTTGCGCAGGCGCAGGGAACGGAAATCCTCCTCGCTCAACTCACCGGCCAGGTAGCGCCGCGTCTGATCGCGATACTGCTCAACCCGCTGGTTTACAAGTTGTTGATCGATCTGGTCGTACTGATACATGGCGCGGACTGTAGCCCTCCGCCCCGCGGGCGTAGAAATATGGTTTGGATATGTGCTGATACCGGGATATCACCGGTTTGGAACCTGGCCGGCGTCAACGTCGCGGCCGGGTGGTCGTTTATGCAATTTCCGGCCTGGCTTTAAGCCTTCCCCCTACGCCGCCTGACGAGACCTTCCTGGGCGGTCGAGGCCACCAACATCCCGTCCCTGCTGAAAATACTACCTCGCGCAAAACCCCTCGAACCGTTGGCGTTGGGGCTGTCGAGGACGTACAGCAGCCACTCGTCCGCGCGGGCGGGACGATGGAACCACATCGCGTGGTCGATACTGGCCACCTGCAGGTTGTCGTGACCGACGGTCAACCGCTCATCGAGGATCGCGGTGCCCAGCAGATAGTAGTCGGAGGCATACGCCAGCAGCGCCTGGTGCAGGACGCCATCGCAGGGCAGGCGATCAACCGTCCGGAACCAGATCCGCATCATCGGGTCCTTCGGCACCCCCTCGAGCGGATCGGGCAGATAGGCCGGCCGGAATTCGATCGGCAGGTCGCGGGCGACGAACGGCCGGGGACTGTCCGGTGCCTTCCTGGCCATCTCCTCGATGGCGGTCGCGAGATCCGGCAGCGAGTCCGGGTCAGGCACCTCCGGCATCCCGACCTGTCGATCCATTCCTCCCCGCTCGTGTGCCTGGAAGGAGGCCGACATGTGGAAGATCTGCTGGCCGTGCTGAATGGCCACGACGCGGCGGCTCGTGAAACTGGTGCCGTCACGACTGCGGTCGACGTCATAGATGATGGGATGATCCGGATCGCCTGCACGCAGGAAGTACGCATGCAGCGAATGCACTGTTCGGTCCTCGACGGTCGCGCAGGCAGCCGCCAGCGCCTGCCCCAGCACCTGTCCACCGAATACGCGGTGATGGCCCGGATCGCGACTTTCGCCGCGGAACAGGTTCAACTCCAGCCGCTCCAGCTGCAGCACCTGCAACAGATCGGCCAGCAACGGATTCATTCAGTCCGGCACTCCCAGCCGCTTGTGCATGATCGGGCTGGTGGTCGTGTACTGCAGCGGCACTTTCTTGGCCGGGTTCAGGTGCGAGGCCACGGCGAAAGCCGCCAGCGCCGCCTCATGAAAGCCCGACAGAATGAGCTTCTTCTTGCCGGGATATGTATTGATGTCGCCCACCGCGAACACGCCGGGAATGTTGGTCTGGAATTTTTCGGTGTCGACGTTGATGGCGCGCTTGTCGATGCCGAGTCCCCATTCCGCGATCGGGCCCAGCTTGGGGTGCAGGCCGAAAAACACCAGCACGTGATCCGCTTCCAGCTCTTCGAGCTGACCGTCGGTGCGCTTCACTCTCACACCGCGAAACTCACCGTTCTCCGTAATGGCGGACTGCGCGATCGCCTCGACATACTGGATGCTGCGATGCTGGACCAGATCGCGCATGCGTGCGACCGACGCCGGTGCGGCACGAAACTCCGAACGACGGTGGACGAGCGTGACACTGCGCGCCTTGCCCGCGAACTCGAGCGTCCAGTCGAGCGCCGAATCGCCGCCACCGAAAATCACCAGCCGCTTGTCGGTGAACTCGGCGGCGCTCTTCACCTTGTAATGAATGCGACTGCCTTCGAACGCTTCCGCGCCTTCCACGCTCAGTCGCCGCGGCTGAAACGAACCCAGCCCACCCGCGATGATGACGGTGCGCGTGTGGAAGCGGGTATCGAGCGACGTACGCAGCAGGAAGGTGTGATCCTCGAGCACCGTCAGCTCGGTGACTTCCTGGCCGAGATGAAACTGCGCGTTGAACGGCTTCGCCTGCTGCAGCAACCGGTCGACCAGTTCCTGAGCGCCGCACACCGGCAGCGCGGGGATGTCGTAAATCGGCTTCTCCGGATACAGCTCGCTGCACTGGCCGCCGGGATGCTTGAGCGAATCCACGATATGCGCGTGAATGCCCAGCAGGCCAAGTTCGAAAATCTGGAACAGTCCGCAGGGACCGGCGCCGACGATGACGGCGTCAGCCTGGATGGCGCCGTCGATGGCGGCCGAAGGGGCGCTTTCGTTCACGAACATCTCCATCACGCGCGAGCTTTGCGACGCAAGACGATTCTACTGCGCCCTCGAGGGGAATTGGGACTTGCAGACGATGGCGATTGCCGGCTCGATATCCGGATTTTCCTGGCCTTCCTGTGGATCGGGCCTTCCTGTGGATCGGGCTTTCCCGCGGGATTGCCTGTCGGTCATGGTCGAGCTCTGCATTTCAGATGTCCGGCTGTGACCGGAGGGAATCCCACGGGGAAGCCGGCCCCACAAAGCGAATGACTCCGACAGACTCAAGTGACTGCCATCCGCAGACTTACGCCCCACCAGCCATGCTATCCGCGCATCGCGAATTCATGGCAATTCTGCACACAGTGCCGTGACGCGAATACCCGCGAACGCTGCGGCCCCGATTCGTAACATCATTGCGGCACAATCACGCCACCAGTCATTTGCGGCCGGATACGCGCGACGCCCGACGACCGGCGTTGTTAGCGTCGCGCCACCGTGGAACAATCCACGCGCGCCGACATCGACAACACCAGCCCGCAGGTACCGCTATGCGAGTCAACGTAAATGGCAGAGAACACGACCTCGGCAACGTCGATGGATCGACGCCGCTGCTCTGGGTTCTGCGCGATCAACTGAATCTGGTCGGAACCAAGTTTGGCTGTGGCGTCGCACAGTGCGGCGCATGCACCGTGCATCTGAACGGCACACCGACTCGTTCGTGCGTGCTGCCTGTCTCGGCGGTCGCGGGCCAGAAGGTCACCACCATCGAAGGCCTTGCTGACGGCAGCAAACTGAATGCAGTGCAGAAGGCGTGGATCGACCACGACGTCGCCCAGTGCGGCTACTGCCAGGCCGGACAGATCATGTCGGCCACCGCGCTGCTACAGCGCACGCCCAAACCCACCGACGCCGATATCGACGCTGCGATGAGCGGCAACCTGTGCCGCTGCGGCACGTATCAGCGCATTCGCAAAGCCATTCACGCCGCCGCCGGCACGACCCACGAGTGAGGTGCCCCATGAGCGCAGTGGAACAATCCGCACTGTCTGCCGATGCGTATGTGCGCGATCTCATGCGCAGCATCGAAGCGCAGCCGGTCGCATCGATCACCGTCAATCGCCGCTCGTTCCTGAAGCTCGCCGGCATGGCGGGCGGCGGCCTTGCCCTCGCCTTCTATATCGGCGACAAGGCGACGGCGCTCGCGAACGGCGACGGCACGAAGGGCTTCGTGCCTAACGCATTTCTGCGCATTGCACCGGACGGCACGATCGTCATCGTATCGAAGAGCCCGGAAATCGGTCAGGGCATCAAGACCGCCTTTCCCATGATCATCGCCGAAGAACTCGACGCGGACTGGTCGAAGGTGCGCGTCGAGCAGGCCGCGATCAATCCCGCGGTGTTCGGTCGCCAGAGCGCGGGCGGTTCGCGATCGATTCCGACGGGTTGGGATCAGCTGCGTCGCGCCGGCGCCGCAGGCCGGGCGATGCTCGTCGCGGCGGCAGCCAAAGAATGGAACGTGCCCGAGGCCGAGATCACCACAGCCAACAGCGTGGTCACTCACAAGCCCAGCGGCAAGTCGCTCACGTATGGCGAACTCACGACGAAGGCGGCCGAACTGCCGGTGCCCGATGAGAAAACACTGAAGCTCAAGGATCGCAAAGACTACAAGCTGCTCGGCAAGCGCATCACCGGCGTCGACAACCTGCAGATCGTCACGGGTCAGCCGCTGTTCGGTATCGACCAGGTCGTGCCGAACATGCAGTTCGCGGTCTTCGAGAAATGCCCCGCCGTCGGCGGCAAGGTTCGCTCGGCCAATCTCGACGAGATCAGAAAACTGCCGGGCGTGACCAACGCATTCGTGGTCGAAGGCACGGGCAAGCCGACGGAAGTGATGCCCGGCGTTGCCATTCTCGCCAACTCCACCTGGGCAGCAATCAGCGCACGTCGTCAGCTCAAGGTCGAGTGGGACGAATCCAATGCGTCGAAGGACAGCTGGACCGGTGCGTCCGCAGAAGCAAAGAAGCTTTCGGCACAGGCTGGCGCGGAGACGTTGAAAACGATTGGCGACTTCGACAAGGCCATTGCCGACAGCAACAGCGTCGAAGCCTTCTACTCGTATCCGTTCCTTTCGCATGCGCCGCTGGAGCCGCAGAACACCACGGCATGGTTCCGCGACGGTGCGGTGGAAATCTGGTCGCCGAGTCAGACACCCGACGGCGCACTACGGCTGGTGGCCGGCGTCCTCGGCATTGCGCCAGAGAAAGTCACGCTGCACCAGACGCGCGTCGGCGGCGGCTTCGGTCGTCGACTGATGAACGACTACATGTGCGAAGCCGCACAGATCTCGAAACAGGCCGGCGTGCCGGTGAAGCTGCAGTGGACGCGCGAAGACGACATGCAGCACGACTTCTTTCGCGTCGGCGGTTTCCATTCATTCAAGGGCGGCGTCGACAAATCGGGCAAGCTCGTGGCGTGGCAGGATCATTTCATTACGTTCTCTGCCGATGGCGAGCGGCCAGTCAGCGGCGGCGACATCGGGGCAGAGGAATTTCCCGCGCTGCTGGTTCCCAACTTCCGACTGACCCAGACCAAGCTGCCCCTGCAGATTCCGTGCGGTCCATGGCGCGCGCCACGTTCGTGCGGCATTGCGTTCCCGATTCAAAGCTTCCTGCATGAACTATCCACCGCCGCGAAACGCGATCATCTGGAATTCCTCATCGAGCTGATGGGAGAGCCGCGCTGGCTGCCGCCAGGCAATGAGTACTCACTGAACACGGGACGCGCCATCGCCGTACTGAAGCTCGCCGCCGAGAAAGCAGGCTGGGGGAAAGCACAGCCGCAAGGCCGCGGCCTCGGCCTCGCCTTCCACTTCAGCCATGCAGGCCACTTCGCCGAAGTCGCGGATGTGAGCGTCGATGCAAAGAAGAAAATCACCGTCCACCGCGTCGTGGTCGCGGGCGACATCGGACCGGTCATCAATATGAGCGGCGCCGAGAACCAGTGCGAAGGCTCGGTGATCGACGGACTCAGCACGGCGATGGGACTGGAGATCGGCATCGAGAACGGCCGCATCCAGCAGACCAACTTCGACCGCTATCCGATTCTGCGCATGCCTTCGGCGCCGAAGGTCGATGTGCACTTCATTCAGAGTGACTTCTCACCGACGGGCGTAGGCGAACCCGCCTTGCCGCCCCTCGCCCCCGCCGTCTGCAACGCGATCTTCGCGGCGACAGGACACCGAGTCCGCTCACTGCCGTTATCGCGCGAGGGATTCACGATCTGACGGACATCTCACGCGCAAAGATCAGAAGAGAGATCTCCACGGGGGACACGGGGAACACAGGGTTCAGAATGGAGAGGACTTCCCGTGATCCCCGTGTCCCCCGTAACTTTCTCCGGTTCCTGCTCACAGCTCTATGTGGTCGATCCGGCCACGTCGCCGGGCGCCGAAATCTGCCGGCGCTTTGTCACCTTTTCGCCCGACCCCTTGCCGCTTTCGCGCGTTGAATGCTTGAGACAGCAAGCGTGAGGTGCGGGCATGAAACGAATTCGAAGCATGGGAATCGGCATTGGCGCAGTGCTGCTGAGCGCATGCATCAGCTATCCGGGCACAAAAATCCTGGTGACTCCGATCGGAGCGGCCGGCATTCACTCATTCGCACCGCCCGAACGCAGTCCGGACGTGACACGCGACGCCACTCAGCGCCTGGCCCGCATGACGAAAGACGATTAGGCAGATCAGCGATAGCCCGGCAACACCAATGAGCCGAAGGTAAGGTAGATCGCGCTGCGTCCGTCGAAGGTACGTCCGTAGCCGAACTGCAGTGGCCCGATCGGCAGATCCACGCCCAGGAACACGCTGGCAGCACCGATCAGGTCGTCGACTGCAACATCATCGTATTCGTCCCACACATTGCCGCCCTCGAGACTGCCCGCGAGATACAGCGGCATATCGAACAGCAGACCTTGCTGGGTCAGTCGTCGATAGTAGATAGATCGCAACAGCAGCATCTGGTCGCCCAGCAACTGGCGATCGTGCAGACCGGAAAGGTAGGTCAGACCACCGAGTGTGGACGAGGACTGCTGTGCGCCGACCGAGTCTTTGGCAATCGACGCCCGGCCACCGAGCATGAGTGTATTGCGGCCGCTCGTGAACGCCTTGTCGATGCTCACGCGCAGCAGATTGCCGTCCTCATCCGAGCCCATGTGCTTGCCATAGGAGGTGTAGCTCACCTCGGCTCGCATGCCGTGCCGCGGGAAACGGACATTGTCCAGACTGTCCCAGAGCAGCGTCGCGTTGACGCCGCCGACGTCGACCACGAGTGAGGGCGGAAAGAAGTCGGGTAAGCCCACTTCGAGTTCAGCGTGATCCTGGCCGCGCAGCGCAGCGACAGACATACGGAAACGATCGCTGAAATCACGGCCGATGCGGAATTCGCCGTACCAGGTTTCGACCCGGTATTGCGCGATGGTCCGATCCAGATAGGGCGCCTGCTCGCCCACCAACGGCTGATTCAGCGCGTAGTAGCTGACCAGCGGTGTGACAAACCAGTTGCCCCGTCGAGCAAACGGCAGATAAAAGTCGGTTTCGAGCGCCGTGATGCGCCCCATTCCCACGAAGCTGCGCCATTCCGCTCCTTTCTCGGTCAGCCCGGTAACGCGACTTTCGATGTTCAGCTGATAGTCGTCGTTGCCTTGAAAGTCGTCGTGAATCTGCAAACCCGTCCTGAAGATCGTGCGGCCCAGCGACGTATCGACAGGGATGACATCGAGTCCGGTCTCACCGTGCTCGTTGGTGGCCAGGTGATAGGTAATGGCATCGTAAGTGCCGCGTCCAAACGCACCTTTGATGTCTTTCTCCAGCACCTCGATATCCAGGGTCTGACCGGGTTCCACCGAAATGCGATCGCGGACGAACTCCGCCGTCGCACTGCGCGATGAATCGACGTTTACGAACGATATCTCGGGGGGCGCGCTGCGGGGGAGATGCTGTTTCGTTCGCCACGCCTGGTACTGCGTTTCGGAAACGGAAAAGCTCCGCAGCTTGTCGACCACCGCGAGCGCTGCCAGCTCACCCGGCCCGACAGCGTCTATGGCACGCGGAAAGCTCGCCGACGAAACATCCTTGATCTCCGGTCGCAGAAAAATATCGCGCTCGGTCAGCGTGGCGAGACGCTCCTCGGTGCGATCGCGCATCATGCCGCCGATCATCTGCAGCATCACCTGGAATCCTGAATTGACCGAATCTGCGGGCGCGAGGGGCTGCCCGACATCGACGACGATCAGACGATCGACACCCATCTGCCGCGCCACGTCGATGGGCAAGTTGTCGACGATCCCGCCGTCCACGAGCACCTTCCCGTCGTGTCTGACGGGCGCGAACGCGCCAGGTACTGCCATGCTCGCCCGCACGGCAAGCGCGAGATCGCCCGAACTGAACACAACGGGCTTCACGACTCCGATATCCGTCGCAACACAGCGAAACGGAATCGGCAGGTCGTCGAAGGTCTCGACATTGCTGCGGCCAAGAAACATTCGCCGCAGCAACAAGCCCAGCTTCTGCCCACGCACCAGCGTCGTCGGGATCGCCAATTGGCCATTCACGATGCCGATTTCGAGGCTGGCCACTGAACCGAGATCGGTCTCCTTCTGACGCATCGGTTGATCGGCGCGGGCAGTGTCGTCGTGAAAGATGTCGATCCAGTCGATGGAGCCGATCATCTGTTCGATCTCGTCCGGAGAGTAACCGGCCGAGTACAGACCGCCGATGATGGCTCCGACGCTGGTGCCGGCAATGGCGTGCACGGGGATGCGCTCCCGCTCCAGAACTTTCAGTACGCCGATATGCGCCGCGCCGCGCGCTCCGCCGCCGCCCAGCACCAGCCCGATTCGCTCCTCCCTCGCCTGTGCGGCAGCGCAAGCGACGAGCGCAATGACGCACAGCCCGCGACGCATCGCGCGCCATCCCTCAAGTGATCTCATGATGATTGCTCCGGCATCGGAAGCGCTGCCCGGTCACAGCGATGGACAGCAGTCGCCCCGGCCATGGAAATTCGTGCCGCCATGCTGCGGCTGCGACAGCAGGACCGTCAATCCGCCGCGGCCCTTGAATAATCGCGCATCAATGCCACTTTCAATGAGACTCCCGATGCCGTTTCTCCTGATGATCAGTTCATCTTCAGGCCAGGCGGAGACTAGGGCAGTGACGGCAACGAAGACCGCCAGCAATTGGCAGGTCGTGCTACAAGAGGCCATGTCAAACACACCTGAATCAACGGCCATGCATGCGGCGCTGCGATTCATCGTCGTCAGTGACGTTCCATCCGAGCACAAGCGCGTCCTCATCGACGTACTGACACGGGCGCTGCGTGAAGCGGACGCTGCCGAGGTTCGGCTCAGGAACGCTGATCAGGCGCCACAGCCATGGCAGCCGGAGGACGAGACGCGCCTGGAGTCCATGCTCGAACGTAAAGTCGCTCGCGGCTGGCAGCACGCGGATGAAATCCTGATGGGAATTGCAGCGCAGCTGCATCGCAATCCGCACGACATTCGCGCGAAGGCGACACAGCTCGGTCTCGGCCATGCAGTGGACTACGCAATCGCAAGAACGCAGGCCGCTGCGAGCAAGGAATAAGCGGCATATCGCCCAGTAACCGACAGCGCGGAAACAAGCGCAAAGTAGCCGCGCTCAATAAAGGCAAGCAGAGCTGCTCTGGAAGCAGTACACTGCCTCCGGTCTGAACCTTTCCCTTTTCTTTTTTTTGACCGGCCGCGTTCTGCGACATCCGGTCCAACTCAAGTAAACCGAATCGTTTCCGCACCAGGCGAACAGCGTGTGTTCGCTGCTGCCTTTCATACGCGTTACACGTCGCGATCACATCGCGTTTCGCGTTTACCAGTGAGTGAGATTTAATGAGTAAGCTTTACGTTGGCAACCTGCCTTTTTCCGCTACCGAAGATGCAGTTCGCGAGCTGTTCGCACAGCACGGCACCGTCGATTCCGTGGCCCTGATCATGGATCGTGACACCGGCCAGCCCCGCGGCTTCGGCTTCGTGGAAATGCCGAACTCCGATGCGGCGCGCGCGATGCAGAACCTCAATGGCCATGACATGGGCGGTCGCCCGCTCAAGGTCAACGAGGCACAGGACAAGCCTCGCGGCGGTGGCGGCGGCGGTTTCTCGCGTCGTTAAGATTTGGAATGCCTGCACGTGCAT
>NZ_DATDJO010000056.1:0-24423 GCF_036520495.1 Povalibacter sp.
ACAAGTCATGTCGGACGTGTATAGAAACGACCGTACTTTATACATATCTCCTCATTGACCTACCCTCGCCAGGTTCTTCCGGATCTCCGTCTCCAGCCGGGCGCTTTCCGCGAACTGCTCTTCCAGCTTGCCTTTCAGCCCGGCAAAACGCGTTTCGAACGGCGCGTCGTCAGCCTCGGCCTCGGCGGCATCCCAATAGCGGCCGGGTGAGAACCAAGCCATGTTTGGCGATTTCTTCGAGCGTCAGCTTTTCTTTTAACTGGAAAAGAACAGATGGATGACACAGGGAGCGCGTCCGCGCACTTACCTGGGGCCCGGGCCACTAAGGAAGCGGCCGGGCTGTTTCGGATAGATCCGCTTGTCTCGCTGCACCGACCTACGAGAAGTTCGGGCCACCATTGATGTCGACACTGGCGCCGGTGACGAAACTCGCCTCCGGCGACGCAAGATAGGCTACCAGGTCAGCCACCTCTTTCGCCTGGCCCTCGCGACGCAGGGGCGTGCTCGCCGCGGCGCGCGTCGCGATACGCATGCACTTCAGGCGCTTGCTCGAGTCGATGCTGGACGTGACGGAAGAACGAGCGCTGGAGGAATTGCGCAGACAATCGAGCAAGAGCCGTCAGCGATATCTGAAGAGTGCCACGCTCTGAGCGTCTGAGTTGAGCGTCCGAGTTCCCATCAACAGCCGAGACGGGCGGTGCGAAATGAGGCCCTGACAACACCGCCACAGATGCGGGGGGACACGCTTGCGGATGCCTGAATCGCGGCAGGCCCGGAAAGGAAACCATGAGCTGGGCCCGGCAATTCAAAAGTCAGCGACTCCCGAATCCATGGATACGTCATATGGAACTGCCGGAACGATTCGCGGCAGGCCATGACCCGGCATGTAACGCGGCGACGGCCAGATCACCGATCCTCTCGTCGACATTGATGAACCCCGTTCACGATGTCATTCGAAATGTTTTGGTCTAAACATCGCGCCTCCCAGCGAGTAATGTGGCGCTCCGCAGTCAATGATGAGAGGAACAGGGTATGCGCACTCGCACACTCGGCAGAAGCAATCTTCAGGTATCCGCCCTCGGCCTCGGCTGCATGGGCATGAGCTTTGCGTACGGCCCGGCGGCCGACAAACAGCAGAGCATCGCGCTCATGCATGCGGCGATAGAACGCGGCGTCACGTTCTTCGATACGGCGGAGATCTATGGACCGTTCGCCAACGAGGAACTGGTCGGTGAAGCGCTGGCGCCGTTCAAGGGCAAAGTAACCATCGCCACCAAGTTCGGTTTTCGTATCGATCAGGACGGCAAGCAGGCCGGGCTCGACAGCCGTCCTCAACATATCCGTGAAGTGACGGAAGCTTCTCTGAAGCGCTTGCGGATCGAGACGATCGACTTGCTCTACCAGCATCGTGTCGATCCGGAGGTGCCGATCGAGGATGTGGCAGGGACGGTGAAAGAACTGATTCGCGAAGGCAAGGTGAAGCACTTTGGACTCTCCGAAGCGGGTGCACAGACGATCCGGCGTGCGCACGCAGTGCAACCGGTCACTGCATTGCAGAGCGAGTACTCGTTGTGGTGGCGCGAGCCGGAAGCCGAGATCCTGCCGCTGCTGGAAGAACTCGGCATCGGCTTCGTGCCGTTCAGCCCGTTGGGCCGCGGGTTCCTCACCGGCAAGATCGACGCGAACACGCAATTCGACAAAGATGACTTTCGCAATGGCTTGCCGCGTTTCGCAGCGGAGGCGCGCGAGGCCAATCAGGCACTGGTCACGGTGCTGCAGACTCTGGCCGCGAAGAAAAACGTCACGCTCGCACAGCTGGCACTGGCATGGCTGCTCGCGCAGAAGCCCTGGATCGTGCCGATTCCTGGCACCACCAAGCTGCACCGTCTGGAAGAGAATCTCGGCGCCGTCGACGTCCAGCTGTCGCCCGCGGATCTGCAGGACATTGCGCGTGCAACCGAGCAGACGCCGGTGCAGGGGGATCGCTATTCCGAGCAGCAGCGACGCATGGCGGGTCGCTGACACAGGAGCGTGACGGAAGCACCGTCCGGCTGACTGCGGCGTGCAGGTCTTGCCTACGTGCGAGCGCGTAGGCAAGGCATTCGCGCGCCACGAGAGTCGCCCCAACGTCTCAAGATAGGATTTCCCGCCGATCGAACGGCTGCGGTCCGGAACAGACGGGCCGCACGGTCGGTTACTTCCGGTGATGCCCCCGATTCACCGGTAGCGACGGGAGATCCCATGCAAGGCCCCACCGACCTGGATATCACCCGGCGTGATCTGCTGGCGATCGGCGCTGTTTCCATGGCGTCGAGTGCCGTGCCGCTCGTCGCCAAAGGACAGGAGACCGCAGCGCAGTCGCCGGTCATGTCGAAAGTCTCGTTCAAGGTGAACGGCAAACCGCAGGCGCTGCGGCTCGATACGCGCACGACGTTGCTGGATGCTCTGCGCGACCATCTGCAACTGACCGGCACCAAGAAGGGCTGCGATCACGGGCAGTGCGGCGCCTGCACGGTGATGGTCGCTGGGCGTCGCATCAATTCCTGCCTGACGCTGGCCGTGATGCACGAAGGCGACAGCATCACCACGATCGAAGGATTGGGCACACCGCAGAACCTGCATTCGATGCAGGCGGCCTTCGTGAAGCATGACGGCTATCAGTGCGGCTACTGCACGCCCGGCCAGATCTGCTCGGCGGTGGCCGTGCTGGGAGAAATCAAGGCAGGCATCCCCAGCCATGTCAGTGCCGACCTCACGGCACATCCGCAACTCACCGCAATGGAACTTCGCGAACGCATGAGCGGCAACATCTGCCGCTGCGGCGCCTACTCCAACATCGTCGATGCGATCACCGAGGTCGCGGGGAGAAGCGAATGAAGCCCTTCACCTACGAGCGCGCACGATCACCGGCCGATGCTGCAGCGGCGGCGGCCCGCAGGCCGAACACACGGTTCATTGCTGGCGGGACCAACCTGCTCGATCTGATGAAGCTCGAGATCGAGACGCCGGCGCATCTAATCGATGTGAACGACTTGGCACTCGACAAGATCGAATCGACGTCGGATGGCGGCTTGCGTATCGGTGCGCTGGTACGCAACACCGACCTCGCAGCCGACGCGCGCGTGCGTCGCGACTACGGACTGTTGTCGCGCGCACTGCTGGCAGGTGCGTCGGGCCAGCTGCGCAACAAGGCGACCACGGCGGGCAATCTGTTGCAGCGAACGCGCTGCCCCTATTTCTATGACACGAACCAGCCTTGCAACAAACGCCAGCCGGGCAGCGGCTGCAGCGCGATCGGCGGCTTCAGTCGCCCGCTTGGCGTGATCGGTGTCAGCGACGCGTGCATCGCGACCCATCCAGGCGACATGGCGGTTGCAATGCGGGCACTCGATGCAGTCGTGGAGACTGTGCAGCCCAGCGGCAAGACGCGTCGGATTCCGATTGCCGAGTTCCATCGTCTGCCGGGCGACACGCCGAATGTCGAGACGACGCTGCAGACCGGCGAACTGATCACAGCGGTGACGCTACCGAAGCCCATCGGTGGCACGCACATCTATCACAAGGTGCGCGATCGGGCCTCGTATGCATTCGCTCTCGTGTCGATCGGCGTGATCCTGCAGAAGGATGGCAGCGGACGGGTCGCCGTCGGCGGCATCGCGCACAAACCCTGGCGGATCGAAGCAGCGGAAACGGAACTGCCGCGCGGCGCGAAGGCGGTTACGGCGAAATTACTGGAAGGCGCCAGGCCCACCCACGACAACGCATTCAAACTGACGCTGGTCGAACGCACGCTCGGTGCGGTGCTGGCAGATGCGGGAGCACGGTCATGAAATTCGACGCGCCCGCCGGCAACAACCCCATCGATCAGCAGAAGATCGTCGGCCGCGCCACCGACAGGATCGATGGACCGTTGAAGACGACCGGCACGGCGCCGTATGCCTACGAACGTCACGACGTTGGCAACAATCCCGCGTACGGATACGTCCTCGGCTCGGCCATCGCGAAAGGCCGCATCGCCTCCATCGACATCGTGGACGCACGCTCCGCCTCCGGCGTGCTGGCAGTGCTCACCGCGAGCACCGTCGGTCAACTCGGCAAAGGCGAGTTCAACGTTGCGAAGCTCCTCGGCGGTCCGGAAATTCAGCACTATCACCAGGCGATTGCGATCGTCGTGGCGGAAACCTTCGAACAGGCACGCGCGGCCGCGGGATTGATTCGCGTCAAGTACGTGGCCGCTCCCGGTGCGTTCGATCTGGCGGCGGCGAAAGATACGGCGATCAAACCCGAGAAAATCACGGGCGGTCCGCCGGATACCGCGGTCGGTGACTTCGCCGGCGCGTTCGCCGCGGCGCCCGTAAAACTCGATGCAACCTACACGACGCCTGATCAGGCTCACGCGATGATGGAGCCGCACGCCACGATTGCGACATGGCATGGCGAGCAGCTGACGGTCTGGACCTCGAACCAGATGATCGACTGGGGTGCCAAGGACCTGGCGACGACCCTCGGCATTCCGCGCCAGAACGTCCGGCTGATCTCGCCGTACATCGGCGGGGGATTCGGCGGCAAACTCTTCCTGCGTGCCGATGCGGTGCTGGCGGCGTTGGGCGCGAAAGTCGTGAAGCGTCCGGTGAAAGTGGCGCTGACGCGTCCCATGATGTTCAACAACACGACGCATCGGCCGGCCACGATCCAGCGCATCCGCATCGGCGCGGGCCAGGACGGCAGGATCACCGCCATCGCGCACGAGAGCTGGAGCGGCGATCTGGCCGGCGGCAAAGCCGAGGCGACCGTGCGATCGTCGCGGCTGATCTATGCCGGCGCCAATCGCATGACAGCGACACGCCTCGCGACTCTGGATCTGCCAGAGAGCAACGCATTGCGAGCGCCGGGCGATGCGCCGGGTTTGATGGCGATGGAAATCGCCATCGATGAAATGGCGGAGAAGCTCGGACTCGATCCCATCGAGTTCCGTGTTCGCAACGATACGCAGGTCGATCCGGAGCATCCGCAGCGTCCGTTCTCGCAGCGTCACCTCATCGAGTGCCTGCGCCAGGGTGCGGATCGCTTCGGCTGGGACAAGCGCAATGCGCAGCCAGCCAGGATGCGTGAGGGACGCTGGCTGATTGGCATTGGCATGGCTGCCGCGTACCGCGATGGCCCCGTGACGAAGTCCGCAGCGCGCGTGAAGCTCGACGATCGGGGCATCGTCACCGTCGACACCGATATGACGGATATCGGTACCGGCAGCTACACGATCATCGCGCAGACCGCTGCGGAGATGATGGGCGTGCCACTAGACAAGGTCGTGGTGAATCTCGGCGACTCGACGTTTCCGGTCTCGGCGGGGTCAGGCGGTCAATGGGGCGCAACCAGTTCGACGGCGGGCGTGTATGCCGCTTGCGTGAAGCTGCGCGAGACCGTGTCCAGGAAAGTCGGCATCAACGCCGCCGATGCAGTGTTCGAGAACGGCAGCGTTCGCGCTGGCGAACTCACGATGACGCTGGCAGATGCGGCCGGCACGGACGGACTGATGGCAGAAGACGCCATCGAATTCGGCGAACTCAGCCGCAAGCACGTCCTCTACACGTTCGGCTCGCACTTCGTCGAGGTGGGTGTGGACGCGGCCACCGGCGAAGTTCGCATTCGCCGCATGCTGGCCGTGTGCTCGGCGGGACGCATCCTCAATCCGAAATCCGCACGCAGCCAGATCATCGGCGCGATGACGATGGGTGCAGGTGCCGCATTGATGGAAGATCTCGTCATCGACAAGCGCCGGGGATTCTTCGTCAATCACGACCTCGCCGGCTACGAGGTACCCGTGCACGCCGACATTCCACATCAGGAGTGCGTGTTTCTGGAGGAGACGGATCCGCTCGCATCGCCAATGAAAGCGAAAGGCGTGGGCGAACTCGGCATCTGCGGCATCGCCGCCGCGATTGCCAACGCGATCTACAACGCCACCGGCATACGGGTACGCGACTATCCGATCACACTGGACAAGCTCCTCGATGGCTTGCCGCAGCAGGCTTGAGGACTAATGGCACTTCGGTCAAGCGATCCCAGGCTGTTTTCCTGCCCGGAATCGCCCACCTAACTGTCGGGCGACAACTCGATGAGCTCGCTCTCCAGCAGGCGATGCATCGAGCTGATCACCTGATGCTGCACGGTGTCGCCCGATTCCTGCTCGTCGACTTCCCGAGTAATCATACGGCGTAGCGATTCGACGGTGTGCGGGGTCTGCAGCAGTTCCAGCAGATGCACGTCGAACGGATCGGGACCGCTTTTCCAGAACGTACGGATGCGCGGCGGTCTGACCGCCTTGCGCACATACGCGGCCGTCGGAATGAGTTGCGCCATGTTTCCTCCTCCTGCCCTTGCTGCCTACCGTTGCAATTCACGATGGCGACCCTGCGTTCCCGTGGCGGAGCGCTTCGAGTCGGAAGTGTGGAACAGCCCGCACGGCCGGACCGTTCGTACTGGGCTGCACAACGAATGAAGGAGCAATCATGGCCTCGCGTTACAGCAAGAAGGCATCGAAGAAGGTCGAGACAGTCATGCGCGAGCGCAAGCGCGGCACGTTACGCAGTGGCTCTGGCCGCAAGGTGACCAGCCGCAAGCAGGCCATCGCCATCGCGCTCTCGGAAGCACGCAAGGCCGGCGCGAAGGTACCGGCGAAAAAGAAACGCAGCAGCAAGAAAAAGACGGCGCCGCGGAAGACAGCCCGGAAGACCTCATCGCGGAAGAAGTGATCCGAGTGCCGCGACCAGCAGCCAGCTGCGGGTCCGACGCTTGTAGATCCGGGCGCACAGGCGGTCGGTGTGATCCAGATCGCGCGATCGATGACGGTCCACACCGATATCCTTTTTTTCCGGAAAGTGCTGGCCCGCAAACTCCGCTGCTGAAAACGCGAATAACTCCGGATCGCCCGCGCCTCATGCGGACACGGCGCTGTCGGGCAAGACAACTTCGCTGGCGGACAGTCAGTTTTTCACTGTAAATTCGACTCGCGAGACCGGACGCTGCGTCTGCAAGAACGCGCTTCGAACGAGCATGGTAATGGCAGACCTCCGGCGTGAATCGACGTGCACATGAATGGCAGCGTCCTCACCTCGCGCCAACGCTCTTCACGAAATCGCCGCAACTGGTGGCCGCGTTCCTGCACTGCCCTGATCGCTTTCCGTTCCATCACTCCACTCGAGGAGTTTCGTCATGAGCTTCATCAAGACCAAAGATGGCACTGAGATCTTTTACAAGGACTGGGGCAGCGGACAGCCCCTCGTGTTTCATCACGGCTGGCCATTGAGTGCCGACGACTGGGACAATCAGATGATGTTCTTCCTGTCGAAGGGATTCCGCGTCATCGCCCACGACCGCCGTGGACACGGACGCAGTTCACAGACCTTCAGCGGCAACGAGATGGACACGTACGCCGCCGACGTCGCAGCGCTTACCGCGCATCTGGATCTCAAGAACGCAATCCACATCGGTCACTCGACTGGCGGCGGCGAACTCACGCGCTATGTCGCGCAGTACGGTGGCGGCGGTCGCGTGGCGAAAGCCGTGCTGATCGGTGCTGTGCCGCCGGTCATGGTGAAGTCGGAGAAGAATCCAGGCGGTCTCCCGATCGAAGTGTTCGATGGTTTCCGCACCGCACTCGCCGCCAATCGCGCGCAGTTCTACATCGATATTCCCGCCGGCCCGTTCTATGGATTCAATCGTCCGGGTGCAAAAGTGTCACAGGGCGTGATCGACAACTGGTGGCGCCAGGGCATGGCCGGCGGCGCCAAGCCGCACTACGACTGCATCAAGGCGTTTTCCGAAACCGACTTCACGGAGGATCTGAAAAGGATCGAAGTTCCGACCTTCGTCATGCATGGCGACGACGACCAGATCGTGCCGATCGCCGACTCCGCGTTGCTGTCGAGCAAGCTGCTGAAGAAGGGCACGCTGAAGGTGTATCCGGGCCTGCCGCACGGCATGTGCACGACGCACCCGGACACGATCAACGCCGATCTGCTGGCGTTCATCCAGTCGTAGGACCTGGGAAAGGCCCGATTACCCAGTCACCGCCTGTGCGGGAATGACGGCGGCAAATCAGTCTCCCTGGCATTGCGCCGATCCTCCCCTGTCGTCGCAGGGGAGGATCGGTCACCCGCTACTGCTTCTTCTTCTTCGACACCGCCTTCACCGCGGCCTCGGCATTGATGAAGCCATAGCCATCGAGCTGGCTGTAGCCCTTGCCGATCAGATTGAAGAACTCGCCGCGGAAACTCCTGCCGCCATCGAACGTACCAAAGAAGTTCGCGCCGCCGGGCACGAACTGACCCGATGGAATCAGCACACCGCCGCCGAGCAGATCGGCTGAGTTGCCGCCGGCTGCACCGCCAGGACCGGCGACATCTGCTTCATCGCGATCGACGCCGAACGACAGCAGGTCGCCGCTGCGGAAGCTGCCGGGCCGGAACGTTAGATCGAGCTGCTTCCACTGTCCCGGCAATCCAGGCGGATCGGCAGGCAGCGAGAAGGTGCCAGTGACATCGCCTGCACTCAGTCCCTTCGTTCTGCCAACAACGAATGGCTGGCCCGGCGCCGGCAACGGAACAGTGCGTTCATCGAACACGATACCGTCCGGGGTCTGCGTCGGATTGGCCTCGCTGCCGTTGATGGACAGACTCAGCAGCGACTTCAGTCCCACATGTGTCAGCGTGAACACGTTGGGATCGAACTGGCTGGTCGCGTTCTGATCGGCGGAGGCATTGATGGCCAGCACGTTGCCGTGCGACCACGCGAATCCCGACGAGAAGAACGGATCGAGGTCGTGCCGGAAAGCGCTGTCCTGCAGGATCTCGCGCATCTTCCTCGGCTTCACCCTGCCAGGACCGCCGGCTGCATCGAGGACCAGCGCGGCAATCGCCGCTGCATGCGGTGCTGCAGCACTCGTGCCGAAGAAGTTCGGCAGTTCGTCTGCGTCCACCCCGGAGTCGTTGCCGAAGAATGTATTGTTCGCGCCGTCCATCGCCGCGATGTCCGGCTTCTGGCGAATCTGCGGATGCCGGTAGCGCCGGTTGTCCATATCGAAATAGATCGTCGACGGGCCGGGCGACGTGAATGCCTCGGGCACGAACGGCGCATAGAACGCATAGGCGGCGACACCGATCGCTCCTTGCGCCGAGTTGTGTCCATAAGTGACAGGATCGAGGTAGCTGAAATATTCCTGCGGCGCGACACCCCCGAAACCCACATAGCGAATGCGATCCGCAATGGCGCGCTTGTGGCCCGTCGGCTCGTTGGCCCGCGCGATGACGACCTGGTAGGTGTTGCCGGGAATGCCGCCAATTTCCAGCGGCCGGTTGGTGAACAGATTCTGTTCGGCCAGCGCACCGAGGAACGTGCCATTGGTGCGGAAGATCAGCACGTTGTAATCCGTCAGCACCTGCTCGACCACTTCGACCGGCTGCACGCGATACAGAAAATCGCCGGACTGGGTCGGCAGGAAACTGTCGACCACCACGGTGTAGGTCCCGTTGAGCGGCAGCTCCAGGATCAGCGATTCCGGATTCGTGCCGGTATCGATGAACTGGATCAGCGCGCCGTTCGGATCGAACAGCGCCAGAGTCAGATCGGGATTCGGCGTGCCCGTGGTCGTGTTATCGGCATCGGCGAATATTTCCACGAGCAACCCGGCCGTGCCCGTGAATGTGAATTCGGCATCGCCGTTCGGCGGCACCGTACCCACACCCGATGCCAGCGGCGGACCGACCGGCGTGGGCGGCTGCGGATCGTACGGTTCGTTCCATTGAAAAACGAACGTGTTGCCCGCGGTGAACTGCACCGTCTGCGCGATGTCGATGCCCGCGCCCGGATTGAAGTCGTGGAATCCGCCTGCGTACAGCGCCGGATCGACATCGTCGAAGATCAGGTTCGTCCCCTGCCAGGAGGCCGCTGCGCCGGGCACGATACGCACCTTCGAGTCGTAGGCCTGCGTCGCCGCACGATTGCCGGCCGACGAGAAGTAGGAGACGCCGCGCGCCGCGACCTCATCGACCGTCTGCGCAATGATGCCGTCCTGGAAGAACGGTTCGGCCGGATAGATGATGTCATCGACGATCACGTCGGCCTTGAATCCCGGCACGACGTTCTCGGCATCCGGGAATCCGGCGAGCGCGCGAATGTTGTTCGCGAAGTTGATCTCGCCGCCATCGGCCGTGGCGAACCCGAGCCGCGCCTTTGGCGCCATGTCGTGCACGATCTGCAACATGGCGCGACCTTCGTCCGTGCCCTCGGGCTGGTCCTGCAATACGACGACCGGTTGGGTATTGCCGAAGGGATTGCCCGCACCGGGCAGATCGCCGCTCGCAATGTCGGCGGCTGCATCGATCGGATCGCCGCTCGTGTCATAGCTGTCCGACATCACGCCGACGGTGATGCCGGAACCGTTCACGCCGGCCGGCAGCTTGTCGACGCGATGCTGCACCACACCCTGGCTGTCGGTCGTGCCCACGTTGGTGATCATCGGACTGGTCGGCACGACGGCCAGCACACCCTTCATGCGCGCGAGTCCAGCGAGTGATGCTGCCGGCACGTATGCCTCGACCACGCCCGCACGATAGTCCAGGGCTGATGCCTTGATCTCTACACCGGGCATACGACGCAGGCTTTCCATCAGTATCGCGCCGGGCACCTTGCCGTCGAACGAAATACGCACGAGTGCACGGCCCGCAGCGTCGTACCGCACCGGATGAGTGACGCGCTCCTCCGCTGCGGCAGTGCGCGATTGGGCCAGGCCGGCCGGCGTCACGACCTGATCGAGCCCGCCGCCGAGATTCGGCGTGGCATCCTTCGCATCGACCAGCACGGGCCCAAGCGATAGCAATGTGCCTGCCGCGCCCAGACAGGCGCGCGCAACCGCTGTACGCAGCAACAGCAATCCCGCATGAGATTTCATGAATGTGCACTCCGTGTTTGGTTCCCCAGATGGCGAGGGACCCGGGCTGCGCGCGACGGGTGCGGATCACCTTGATGCTCCAAGGCGGTCGGCACGCGCTCGACACAGATCGAATCCCTTCACGTGATTGTTCACGTTGGCGGTGACGCTACGGCCGCGCTGCCTGGCTTTTCAATACGCGCCAGCAACACATCGTGAAGCATGGATTGCTTTTGCGAATATCGACAGGGGACGCGTCAGCCGTTTGCTCTCACACTCAGGAACGCAGCGCTGCCACGGCTTTGCCCGCAGCATCCTTCACGGCCGCGCTGCCGCTGGATGCAAGCTGCCGCAGTTTCGGCAGCGCCTGACGCAGGCGCAGCACACGCACGGCATCGATCGCTGCGATCTGCATACCGGGATCGGGATCCGCAAGGAAGGCGACGATGCGATCGGCGTCCGCCGTCGCTCCCATTCCGGCCAGGACGCGCAGCGCGGTCGCCGCGACCAGCACGTCGCTGCCGCCGACGGACTTGGCAACGGCACGATCATCGAGTGCGTCCCGGACCAGCTGCAGACAGGGTTCGCCCGGCAAGTCGCCGCACAGATTCAATGCGGCTTCTCTGACTGCGGGATCCTTGCTCTGCGCCAGCCGCTCCACGTCAGAAGCGGCGTCCGCACCGAGAGCCGCAAGCGCCTTGAGCGCGGCACGTCGTGTCTGTGCCGAATCCTGTTCCACCAGTATCGCCAGCCCCGGCGCCGCCCCTGGATCGCGGACTTCGATGAAGTACTCGGCTGCGGCGGCACGCACG
Source organism: Povalibacter sp. (assembly GCF_036520495.1). Lineage (GTDB taxonomy): Bacteria > Pseudomonadota > Gammaproteobacteria > Steroidobacterales > Steroidobacteraceae > Steroidobacter. The sequence goes on from NZ_DATDJO010000056.1 coordinate 11,740, forward strand.
GTCACATCGGCATGCGAAAAGAAATTTTCCACGCGGGTCGCCGCCGGCGCGAACTGCCGCCTGGCCAGTTCGCCGATGATCTGCCGGAGCATGAATGGCGAGTCGGTGCTGTCCAGCAGCGCAGTCAGCCCGGAATCGCTGGCTGGAAAACTGAGCTCGGGAAAATCCCCCGGACCATTGACGATGCGCACATCGAAGGGTTTCGACTGCACCTGCTTGCCATCGTCGTAGTAGAGGCGGACATGGGCGCGTCCATCCAGTTGCGAATGCCTGGTTTCGAAACCCAGGACGAACTCGAGGGCGTCGGGCGCCTTGCCTTCGACACGCACCGACAGGCGCCGCTGCGAGCTGCCGCGTTCGACATCTGCAGGCGTCACGATCCATGTGTACCTGGCGGGCCGGACTTCCGTCGACGCCTGCGAATCCGCCTTCGCGGTCTTGACGCTGTCGAACACCAGTTCCGCCTTCGTCAGTAGCGCAGGCGCATCCGTGGCATTGCGCAGCTGAATCTTCAGCGTGGGACGATCCAGCGACTGCACCGAGGCCTCGATGATCTGGATCCCGGGCGGATTGCGCAGCCGGTCGGACAGCTGAACGATCGTGAATGCCACCAGCGGCAGACCGACGACAAAACCGGCGATGGCAACCCAGCGGGGCGAGCCCCGGTCCTGCTGACCGTCGCCTTTCAGCCGTTCCCTGGCCAGACGTTCCTTCTCCTGCTGCTTCTCCTGCTCCAACCGTTCCTTTTCCTTCTGCTCCTTTTCCTGCCGAAGTTGCCTGGCCTGCGCCTCCTGCTGCATTTTCTTTTCTGCCTCCACCGTGTCCCGCTCCGTCGCCTGATTCACGTCGGCGTCGTTCTCATTCTTCATGGGTGACTCCTGATGCAGGCGACCGCGGCCAATCGTTCGACGGCCAGCAGGATTTCCACCGTCGTCGGCGCGACCGTGCCGGCGGGTGCTTCGAGCAGTCGCTGCCGGACTACGTCGAACGAAGCGACTCTCGGAGCCGCCGGACACTTGGGCGGTTCCAGCTTGTCGTCGAATGCGAAGGTGAGCAGGTCGATGACCATGTACTTCGCCGCGGGCTCGAAATTGCCATCGAGCATCTCGCGACGCGCGTACTCGGCGACACGGACACTCTCCAGGAACTCGTTCGTGGAGGCATAGCCGCCGTCGGTTGCCATCCGCGCCAGGTCCTGCGGATCGGGTGGCGACGTGCTCATGAGTTCTTCGAGCGCCATCACCGTGAAGAACGTTGCATCGTCCTCGTACTGGTCAGTCATGCCGTACTTGATCTGGCGACCGATGCCCATGCCGGTGTTGTCGGCGAAGTCTCGCGGATCGCTGCCGCGCAGCGACCCTTCCGCAGTCCAGCTCACGCCGTACGACAGACTTCTGACGAACGAATCGGCGACCCCTCGAACCGTTTTCAACCGTTCCTTGTGCCCATCGGCGTTGGCTGCCGTGATTTCCGTGGCCAACAGCTCGGCCGCTTCACCGAATGCATCGGCGGCGATCATCCCCCTGACGCAGGTCAGCAGCGACCTCTCGAATTCATCGAGGGAACGCGCGGTGATGACTGCATCCCTGAACGCAGCCCGTGACCGCACGCGATCCCCCGTCTCCTCGAGAATCGATCCGCGCAACGAATAGGTGATCGTCCGCAGATGCGCCGCATCGCGACAGGTCGCGGACGCGCTCGCTGACTCGCATCCCGATTTTTCCCAGACCGCTGCCAGTGACTTCTGCGCCGAGGCGAGCGCTTCGAGCGCTTCCGGATATCGCCGCAGATGCCCCAGGGCGATGCCGCGGATCTGGTCGTTGTTGGCCAACGCCAGCACCTGGCGGTTCGCATCCGGGAGTGGACCTTGCTCGAGCTGCGAGCGGATGGCGGCGGCGCGATCGAGTTCGTGCTGCCAGTGCGCCGGGCCTGTGGAATCTTGCGCGGCCGATGGCGGTCGCGCGTCCCGCTCGCAGCCAGTCATTGCTGCGAAGCACATCACCGCACCCCACGCCTGCAGCATCACCCGTGACGTCATGAACGGCTCCTTCTGCTGCCATCTCGCGCCCCTGATTCTGTCGGCACAAGCCGCAAGTTCACAGCGGCACCGACTCGCATGATCCGCTTGCCCCCATCCCTTATTTTCGCCTCCCTCCTGCGGCGAGCACAGTCCCACCAAACCGCCGGAGATGCAGCTGATGCGTTGTCAATCGGGATCGGATCGCCGCATGCGGCAACTCATCGGCGCAGGGTGGGTATTGGTGGCCACTTTGTCGGGTTGTGGCTCCGATCAGGGTACCACCGGCGCTCCCACAGCCACTTCTGAATCAACTGCGACTCCTGCCGCAGCCCCGCCCGCGATCGCAACGGCGCCGCAGGCCGTGCCTGCGGCGGCCGTCACGCAAGCGTCGTGGGCACCCGATGCCCTCGAAGAACTGCTCGCACCGATCGCGCTTTATCCCGATGCCCTGCTCTCCCAGATCCTCGCCGCGTCGGTGAACTCGCAGGAAGTGCTCGACGGTGGCAACTGGCTGCTGCAGAACGAGAACCACAAGGGCGATGAGCTGGACAGAGCGGCAGAAAAGGCCGGCTTCGGACCGGCCATGCGCGCGCTCCTCCAGTTCCCGTCGGTCGTCGACATGATGTGTCAGCAGATCGACTGGACGAAGCAGGTGGGATCGGCATTCACCTCGAACCAGGCCAGCGTGCTCGATGCCGTGCAGAGATTGAGAGCGCAGGCGAAAGAGGTCGGCAACCTGAAATCGACGCCGCAGCAGACGGTCGAAACCAGGACCGAGGACAATAAAGTCATCGTCGAAGTGAAACCGGCCGATCCCAGGATCGTGTACGTGCCGCAATACGATCCGCAGGTCGTCTACACCACGCCGCCGCCCGCCACGACGACTGCGACCACGCAAAGCAGTGGCGTGAGCACCGGCACAGCCGTTGCGGGTGCGCTGCTGGCGTTCGGCGTGGGCGTGATGATCGGCAATGCCTTCGACGACCATTGTTATCCGCGCTGGGGTTACGGCGCCGTCTACTACGGCCCGCGTCCGTTCTATCCGCCGGCGTATGTGTATCGACCGGTGTACGGGCCCGCATTCCGTCCCGCCTACCGCTACACGCCGCCGCCCGGCTATCGCTACAACTACAACCACGTCAACGTGCAAAACAACATCAACGTGAATGTGGAGAACAACTACTTCAATCGTTTCGAGAAGAATCAGAACCTGCGCGCCGGCAGTCCGAACAGTCCGATTCAGGGGACGAAGCACGGTGTCGGCGGCACGCAGCGGGTCGGATCGGATGGCAGCAACTGGAAAGGCCAGTCGACGTATGCGGGCACGAAGCAGCCTGCCACCCAGGCACGGTTGAACCAGGCCGCGGGCAAGTCGGCAACCGCGCAGCAGCGGCTGCCAGAACACAACCTCGGCGGATCCGCAGGGACACGCACGACGCCGCAGGCTGCACAGCATGTCGATCGCGGATACGGCGGATCGACGCGCGCACCCACGAAAGAGCTCGCCGCGAAAGCCCGACCGAGTCCGAGCGCCACTCCGCGGCCCACTGCCGAGCTGGCCAGCAGCCACCCTGCTCCGCGCAAGGACAGCGCATTCTCCGGAGCGCGACCGTCAGGCAGTGGGTCTTTCGATCGCGCATCGAGCGCACGCGGTCATGCGAGCGCCGGATCGCGGCCACATCCTGCGCAGAGCGCCCGCCGTCGCTAGGAGAAGCATATGAACACCCCCGTCATTGCACTGATCGCAGCACTGGCCCTGCTGACGGTCGGGGGCTGCGATCATCACGAGCCACCGCAACCGGCGCGCGCAACGACGAGCGCGCCGGCGAAAACCTTCGCAACGCCCGAAGCAGCGGTCGACGCGCTGATCGCCGCCGCTGAAAAAGATGACGTCACCGCACTGAAGGAGATCCTCGGGCCGGGCACCGACGAACTGCTGACGTCGGGCGATGCGGTGGAAGACCGCTCGACGCGCGAAGCTTTCGTCGCACGCTTTCGCGAGAAGCATGCGTTCGTGGCGGGAACACCGGATCACCTGGTCCTTCAGGTGGGCGACGATGACTGGCCGCTGCCCATGCCGCTGATACGCAGTGCAGAAGGCTGGCATTTCGACGGCGAGGCGGGCGCCGATGAACTGGTGATTCGCCGCATCGGCGCCAATGAACTGCGCACGATCGATGTGATGCGTGGCTACGTCGAAGCACAGGAGGAGTACGCCGCCGCTGCACACGATGGCAACAGTGCCGGCCTGTACGCACCGAAGCTCCGCAGCGACCCAGGCAAGCACGACGGCTTGTACTGGGAAGCTGCAGCGGGCGAACCGGAAAGCCCCGCCGGTCCCCTGCTCGCCGAAGCTACGAGCGAGGGCTACAACGCGGCGAAAGGAGAGCCTTATCACGGCTATCTGTACCGCGTTCTTCTGTCACAGGGTGCAGCAGCGAGCGCTGGAGCGAAGGACTACCTCGTCGACGGCAAACTCAGCGGCGGCTACGCACTCATCGCCTGGCCCGCGGAATATGGAGCGAGCGGCATCATGACCTTCATGGTGAATCAGGATGGCGTGGTGTGGCAGAGCGATCTGGGAGAAGGCACGGCGAAAGCGGCGGAGGACATCACGCAGTTCAATCCCGACGATTCGTGGGCGCCGATTGCGATCGAAGAAGACAGCGTCGAAGAAGCGGTGGCCACGAATTGAGAGGCTGTCCGGCTACGACCGAAGGAAGCCGGACTCACAGGACGATCGGACGCTCCTATTGTGGGTTCGACTTTAGTCGAACATCTGCCTCGCTAACGTTCGACTAAAGTCGAACCCACAATTGAGAGGCCCGGCAGCAGCTTACTGCGCGATCCCCGACCGCAACGCCTTGTAGAAAACGACCGTGGCACACGGCGCACCATCCGGCATCAGCGCGAAATCGGGAATGACGCCGCAACGCTCCCAGCCCTGCCGCGCATACAGACGTTCGGCATCCGCGCTCGCGGTATCGAGCACCAACAATGTCTTGCCCGCATCGAAAGCGCAACGCTCGGCGGCCTTGAGCAAGGCGGCACCGACGCCGGCCTTGCGGGCCTGGCGATGCACCAGCATCTTGGCGACATCGCCGCGATGCGGCTGATTTTCCTGCGGCGCCCAGATCACCTGCACGGTGCCGACGATGGCGTTCGTCCTGTCGTAAGCAGCAAATACCACGCGTTCGCCGCGCTCGACGCTCTCGGCTGCGCTGCGCCAGAAAGCATCCGCCTTCGCGCGGGTCATGGGCCACATGAAGTTCACCGACGCCCCGCCCTCGACACAATCGATGAGCACATCGCCGAGCCCGCGCACTTCGGCGTCGCCGAGCGTGTCGAGGCGGCGAATGGCGATGCGCTGATCGCTGGCCTGACCGGCGGCCTGTCTCTGCTGTGCCATGTCACTTCCTCGCCGTGCGTGACCGATCGGTTGCAATGACCACGATGTAGTGCGCCGCCTTGCGCGTGCGGTTGCGAAAAGTCGTCGGCTGATCCAGTTGCATCGCCAGGCAATCATCCGGCCCGAGCCGGTACGTCACGTTGCCGAGCGTGAGTTCGATGGCGCCATCGCGCATCCAGATCTGCTGATGAGTAGTCACTTCGCGAGCCGCGGTTTCGTAAGCCACTCGCGCGCCGGCCGGCAGCGTCACTGCGACGATCTGCAGCGGCGACGGAAAATTCTCCGGCGAAATGTTGCGGCGTACGTATCCGGACTGCGGGTCCCGCCAGGACGTTCTGTCGGCGCCATGCGAGATCGGACTGGGCGCGGCAGCCGTATCCTCGAACAGCGTGGCCAGCATCACGCCGAGACCCGTGGCGACTTTCTCGAGCACGACTGCGGTGGGACTGCTTTCGCCCCGCTCGATGAGCGAGAGCATCGACCGACTCACTTCGCAGCGCGCCGCCAGGGCCTCGAGGGTCATGCCCTGCTCCGTGCGCAGCGCCCGCACGCGCGTGGCAATACGCTTATTGATGTCCTGCAGCGGCGCGGCGGCGGTAATTTCCTTCATATTGGATTGACTCTCCAATACATTGGATTCACTGTCAACTGGTGTTCTGGCCCGCACCCGACATACTCGCCGCCTTATGAAATCCCACCGCACCCTCGCGCTCGTCAGTCTCATCGCCCTCATGGTCATGTGGGGCAGCACATTCGTCGTCACCAAAGCGGCCGCGCGCGACTTCCCGCCGATGGTGCTGGCCACGCTGCGTTTCCTGATTGCCGCGCTCGTCCTGGTGCCGCTCGCGCTCAGCCGCGGCGGGTTGCAGCAACTGCCGCAACCTCGCCCCTGGCGCACGCTGCTATTGATGAGCTTCGTCGGCATCGCCGCCTTTGCGACCACGTTCACGTATGCGCTGGTGTATGGCTCCGCATCGCAGGGCGCGCTGATCTACGCCGCGTTACCTGCTGCGATTGCATTCGCCGCGATCGTGTTTCTCGGCGAACGACCGTCGCGACGACAGCTGGCGGGCATCGCATTGTCGATCGCGGGCGTGGCGCTGCTGATCGTCGCCGGCGAGGCGGATGCCGGCTCTCCTGATCCGGTCGCGGGTGCGCTGTGGATGATCGGCGCTGTCGTTGCCTGGACCGCCTACACGGTATTCGCCAAACGTCTTGCGCACGTCGACAACATCGTCGTGATCGCCATCATCTCGACACTCGGCACGGCGATGCTGCTGCCCTTCGCTGCGATCGAACTTCTGCAGACTGACTGGACCGTTCCGTCCGTATCCGCGTGGACAGCGCCGCTATTCCTGGGGATCGTGGCTTCGGCACTCGCCTACATCGTGTACGGCTACGTGCTGCGGGAACTCGACACCAGCGTCGTGGGCACCTACACCAACCTGGATCCCATCGTCGGCGTCCTCATCGCCGTGCTGCTGTTCGGCGAGTCGCTGCATGCCGGCCAGATCGTCGGCGGCCTGATCGCGTTGGCCGGCATGTGGCTGGCGTCCATCGAAGAGCGCCCCTAATAGAAAGCCGGAAAGACGCAGGTACACAAAGGAGCGCAGGGGCGGAACACAAAAGAGCACAAATGAAGAAATGCTCCTGGTCCGGCCAGACTCATTTTTTGTGCTCCTTTGTGCTTCCCGTTTGTGCTCCTTCGTGTACCTGCGTCCTCCTGGCTCAGTCCTGGAAATCGGAATGTCGGAGCCCCGTCCCGGCTGGCGTCCTTGGGTCTCTCGCAACCACAACAGGAGACCGCATGAGTACTAACGAAGAGCTTCCCGCGCCGCCGATCGTCCCGCAGCAAGAATGGCTGAAGCAGCGCCTCGCGTTGCTGGAGCAGGAAAAGGAGCTGACCCGCCGCCTGGATCGCATCAACGCCGCGCGCCGGCGCCTGCCCATGGTCCGTATCGACAAGCAGTACACGTTCGACGGACCGCGCGGCAAGGCCAGCCTGCTCGATCTGTTCGAGAACCGCCGCCAGCTGATCGTCTATCACTTCATGTTCGATCCGGCGGCGGAGAACGGCTGTCCTGGCTGCACCGGCTTCATCGACGCCATGGGCGATCTGTCCATGCTCAACGAGCGCAACACCACCTTCGCCGTCGTCTCGCGCGCGCCGCTCGCCAAGCTCCAGGCGTATCGGCAATCAAAGGACTGGGATATCACCTGGTACTCATCGTTCGGCAGCGACTTCAACTACGACTTCCACGTGACGCTGGATGAAAGCGTCGCGCCCGTGGAATACGGATACCGCAGCAAGGCCGAGATGGAGCAGTTGAATGTGCCCAGCCCAACCAAGGGCGAAGCACCGGGTTTGAGCGTTTTTTTCCGTACCGGCAACGCTGTCTTCCACACGTATTCGACGTACGGGCGCGGGATGGAGTCCATCACCGATTCGTACTCGTTACTCGATCGCACCCCCTACGGCCGTCAGGAATCGTTCGAAGATTCGCCCGCGGGCTGGCCACAAAAGCCGACCTACGGCTAGAAAGAGGTAACCGCAAAGAACGCATAGATGAACGCATAACGGAGATCAAAGGCTCAAGACGCGCGCCTTCCGTACACGTCTATGCGTTCTTTGCGTTCTATGCGGTTACTCCGATCCGATTCCTCCTGAACTCAGTGCTGTTCGCCGCTCGATCCCTCGATGCCGCCATCGTCATCCGGCAGGTCTTCATCTTCACCGGTCTCGCCCTGCCCGCCGCGCACAGTCGGATCGGAAGCACGCGTGGTGCGGTCTTTCTCGGGGACGGGATCGCCGATTTCCACCTGGTCGGCATCCTGGCGTTGCTCCTGCTTCTCCTGTGAATTCGGAATTGGATTCGGAATGAATGTTTCCGGCTTGCTCCTGGCAGGCGAAAAAGTCGGAGGATTCGGGTTCTGTGGATTGGCCATGGGACCTCCTCGTTCGTTGCGGTTCGATTTCTTAACGCGCGACGACAGCGAAGGTGCCCGGGCATTTGCGTGGTCCGATTGGGGACTGCGCGTCAGTTCACAGATCTCAGGCAGCCGGCGCGCACGGGCGCGAGACGCAGTCGGTGGTCGGAGGGCCGGTCCGCATCTATGATCTGCCGCGGCCGCAGCCGGTGAATACCGGACTTTCCTGCGCTGTTCGACTACAGTCGCGCGCAAAGAATCCGGTACTACGACCGGGTGCGTCGCCGCACGAATCAACAAATACTCAGCCCGCGATCAACGAATGAGTCAGTTCCGTCCAGCACTGGAATCCTTTTTCCAGGGTCAAACCGATTTACCGGCCCTGCAGGGCGAGTTGCGCGCCGATCTGTCGCGCGAACCCACGCTCGCACCGGTGTTCAGCTCGCTGATCGAGACCAGCTATCGCGAAGGCAAGATCAATGGGCCGGCGTATCTCGATCTGATGGACATCGTGCGTGCGACCACGCCGCCCGCGATTCCGGCCGCTGCAGAAAACGATGCAGAGACCCGCTATCGGCCGGCAGATCAGGTCGTTCCGCCGTCTGGCGATGACGAGGCGACACGTTATCGGCCCGCACCCCAAGCCCTCGGCGATGACGAGGCGACCAAGCTCGCCCCGGCCGTGCCACCTCGCACGGCACCTTCGACGGGTTCGAATAGCTGGAACGATCTGCGTGCGACCGGCGGTCAATCGCGTCCGCTGCGTCCGGGCGACACGATCAAGGAACGCTTCATTCTCGAAGACGTGATCGGCAAGGGCGGCATGGGCATCGTCTTTCGCGTGCGCGATGTGCGCAAGGAAGAGGCGCAGGACCGCAATCCCTATGCCGCACTCAAGGTGCTCGGCGAAGACTTCAAGCGCCATCCCGAATCGCTCAAGGCATTGCAGCGCGAGGCGCGCAAGGCACAGACCCTCGCGCACCCGAACATCGTCACCGTGTACGACTTCGATCGCGATGGCGCGAACGTCTACATCGTCATGGAGTTGCTGGAAGGACAGCCGCTCGACCGTTACATCAAGGATCTCGAAGGCACCGGGCTCACGATCACCAAGGCGCTGCCGATCATTCGCGGCCTGTGCAGCGCACTCGCGTATGCGCACGAACACCAGGTCGTGCATTCAGATTTCAAACCCGCGAACGCCTTCATCACCAGGACCGGCGCGATCAAAGTGTTCGACTTCGGCATCGCGCGCGCGGCCAAGCGGCCGGGTGTGGAGAATGACACCGGCAGCATGACCGTGTTCGATCCAGGCACGCTGGGCGCATTGACGCCCGCCTACGCCAGCTGCGAAATGCTCGATGGGCTCGAGCCCGATCCGCGTGACGACATCTATGCACTGGGCTGCGTCGTTTATGAATTGCTCACGTGCCAGCATCCGTTCGAGCGCAAAACAGCGGTGCAGGCGCGTGACGCCAGACTCAAGCCGAAGCCGATCCGCGGACTCACCAGCCGTCAATGGCGCACGCTGCGACGCTCGTTGGCGTTCGACCGGCCGGCCCGCACGCCGAGCATCGCAAAATTCCTGGAAGATATTTCTCCCGAGAAGCGCTCGCCAGCGCTGTGGGGCGGCGTCGCGGCGGCGATCGTCGTACTCGGCACGACCGCAGCCCTGCTCGTTCCGGACTACCTGCAACGTCGTCGCAGTGACGCGATCGGTGCGCTGGTGCGCGCCGGTACGGCGCAATCCTTCGAGCAGGCCATGCCGCAGATCGACTCGCTGTCGCCGGAGGCCCGCGCCCGACTGCTGCTCGATGAGGGTTTGCGGTCCGCTCTCCTCGGACACTTCAGTGCGCAGATCGAGTCGCACACCGATGCCAGCAAGCAGCGCTACGACTATCCACACGCCGAAGGATCGTTGGCTGAGCTACGCAAACTCTTCCCGGATTCGCAGGCGGTCTCGCAGATCGGCGAGCAGCTGACGTCGCGCAAGAACGATGAGATCAAACGTCAGAGCGATCGGCTCGACGAATTCCTGGGCAAGGGCTGGCTGGTCGACGGGCAGAATCCCGAGAGCGTCGCGGACGTGCTGCGGATCATCGCGCAGATCGACCCGAAGCATCCGCTGCTGATGGATCCGCGCCTGCCTTCGGCGTATGCGGAGCAGACACAGATCGCCTTGCGCAAGCCGGACATCGCGCTGGCGCAGTCGCTCACCCAGGCCGGCCTGACCGTCGCGCCCGAGGATCGGACACTCAAGGATCTGAGCGACACCGTCGCTCGCGAGCTGGCAACGCAGCAGCGCAACACGCGCATGGCGGAGTTGCGTCGCAAGCTGTCGGGAGAGCTGGCCAACGCGACAGCACTGACAGCGTTCGATGTCGTGCACGAGGATCTGCTACTGCTGCAGGCTACAGCGCCGGGCGACGCCGCATTGGCGGGCGCGCGAGTGCGCATTCACGACCTGCTCGATCGCGAGACGCGGGCACTGGCCAGGCAGGGCTCCTACAATGAAGCGCAGGCACTACTGTCGCGTTACGCCGATATGTCGGAGCCACGTTACGTAGAGAGAACACGCGCGGCGCTGGCCGCGGATCGCAGGGCGGCCGGAGTTGCCGAGGACGCTGCCGCCGCTGCTGCCGTTCGCACTGCACTCGAACAACTGCTGCAGCAAGCCACCGGCGACGATGCCTGGGATATGCAGGTGGATTCACAGCTGGCGCGCCTGGCGGCGTATCTGCCACCGACCGATGCCGATCGCATCGCCCTGCAACAGAAGGCCGCGCAGATTCATGTCGCTGACGCCGCCGCGCTGCGGGCGCAGGGCCGCCTGGGCGAGGCCGACCTTGCCCTGCAAAGAGCGGTTCCGTTCGCACCTGCCCTGCCTGCCATCGCGCAGGAACGGCAGCTGCTGGCACAGATGCGCGCCGGACAGGACGCCCGTGATCGCGAACAGAAGCGACTCGCCGAACTGGCCGCGCTCAAGCAGAAACTGCAGGACCAGGCCACCGCGAATGAAGTGAACGAAGCCCTGGCCTCATTGCGCGATCTGCGCGCCAGGTTGCCGACCGACGATCCGTTCCTGGTCACTGCACCCAAGGCCATTGCCGCCGCGTACGTGCGGCTTGCGACGGTCGCCGCCCGCAACTCACGCTTCGATACGGCCGTTGCGTCGATCGATCGTGCCCTGGAACTGGATCGCACCAATGCACAGGTGACGGAATTGCGTGAGCAGTACGCGCAACAACTCGCAGCCGCGTCGCGAACTGCGCCCACGCCAGCGCCGACGCCTGCCAAGGAAGAGCCGGCGAAACAACCCCAGTCGCAACCTGCCAGCGAAACGCCCGCACAAACGACTGCGGCTGTAACCACCCCCGCTGCAACGACACAGTCCGCACCGGGCGCCGGCAGCGGTTGCTCTACGTCACTCGCGGGCTATGGCACGCGCAGCCGTGGCGTTTGCTTCGATGCCTTCACCGGCGGTCGCGGTCCGGATCTGGTCGTCGTCCCCGCAGGCACCGGTGCGCCGCAGCCCTTCGCCATCAGCCGCTTCGAAATTTCCGTGGCCGAATTCGCCACGTTCTGCAAAGCATCGGGCAAGTGCAACGCACCTGCGGGCCAGGCGGATCTGCCCGTCACGTCGATCCCCGTCAGCGATGCACAGCAGTACGTCGCGTGGCTGAGCAACGTCACCGGCCATGCGTATCGATTGCCTGCCGACGCTGAATGGACCTACGCCGCCGGCGCACCCGGCGGCAGTGCAGAACGCGACTTCAACTGCGTCGTCGAGCTCAACGGCCAGAAGATCCGCGGCTTCAGCCTGAGCAACGTGCGTTCCGGCCGACCCAATGGCTGGGGTCTGTACAACCTCGCCGGCAATGCCCAGGAATGGGTGAAGTCAGGCAACGGCTGGAGCGCGCGCGGCGGCGCGTTCAGCGATCCGATCTCACAATGCGGCCCCGCGCTCAGCCGCTCCGCACCCGGCACGGCCGATGCCATCACTGGCTTCCGCGTGGTCCGGGAGATCAGATAAGAGTTCACACGGAGGGCACGGAGCAAGCGGAGGGATGCTCGATGGCGGGCACCTCCTGCCAGTGACCTGCAGAAACTGAATATCCACTCTCGCTGTGGGTCCGGCTTCAGCCGGACGTCATGCGAAGCACTCCTGCCGGATGACGTCCGGCTGAAGCCCAATGGCACTTACTTAAAGCCGGAAGCCGCACTCCTCTCGTCATTTGTGGGTCCGGCTTCAACCGGACATCCGAAGAATTCAGATGTTCGACTAAAGTCGAACCCACAATAAGAGGCTGAAAGAGCCTTAAGTAAG
>NZ_DATDJO010000057.1:0-161130 GCF_036520495.1 Povalibacter sp.
GCAACTCCACGTTCACGGCCGACGCGGGTCAATCGATCACTCTCGGCCAGGCCAACACGTTCACGGGCGCAGTCGCTTTCGTCGGCGATGGCGGCACTCTGAACAACGTCACCGTCCGCGACACGACGGCATTGACCCTGCGGCCGCTGAGCGTTGCAGGCAACCTGACTGCAACGGCCGCGGGCATCACCGCGGAAGCACTCACTGTGGGTGGGGCCCTGAATCTCACCGCGAGCAGCGGCGATATCTCCCAGACCGGTGCACTGAACGTCACTGGCAACTCGACGTTCACTGCAGGCGTCGGCCAGTCGATCGTGCTGGGCGAAGCCAACACGTTCAACGGCACCGTGAGCTTCGTCGGCAGCGGCGGCAACCTCGATGACGTGACCGTTCGTGATACGACGAACCTGGATCTGCAGACGCTCACGATCACGGGTGATCTCGTCGCGACCGCCGCAACACTGACGCAGTCAGGCGCCTTGTCGGTCGCGCAAACGTCGACCTTCCGGGGGAATCAGGGCACCAACCTCGTACTCGACAACTCCGGCAATGCATTGCAGGGCGCCGTGAGCTTCGGGTCCAACGGCCCGGGTACCTTGCAGAACGTCACGCTGCGCAATTCCCTCACGACCAATCTCGGCGCCAGCACTGCCGGCGGTGCACTCGATGTCACTGCGACCTCGGGAAGTATCACTCAGTCGGGCGCACTGGCCATCGGCGGCGCGTCGACCTTCACCGCCGCAGTGGGCAGCTCTGTCACGCTGAACAACGCCGGCAATTCCTCCGGCGGCGCCGTGAGTTTCGTCGGCAACGGCGGCGCGCTTGCCAATGTCGCTGTGACCAATACCACGGCACTGACGCTCCAGGCTCTTTCGATCACTGGCGATCTGTCGGCGACCGCCACCAGCATCGATGCGCAGGCGCTGACCGTCGGTGGGGATCTGGATCTCACCGCCACGACCGGTGGCATTTCGCAGACGGCGGCGATGAACGTCACCGGAAGTTCTACGTTCACTGCCGACGCTGGTGAGTCGATCACACTCGGTGAGGCCAACACCTTCACTGGTTCGGTGAGCTTCATCGGCGATGGCGGCAATCTCGACGACGTCACGGTGCGCGACACGACGGCATTGACGCTGCAGGCGATGAGCATCGGCGGCGATCTGACGGCCACGGCCGCAGGCCTGACGACGGGAGCCATCGCCGTGGGCGGCAACCTGAACCTCACCGTAAGCAGCAATGACATCTCGCAAATGGGTGCATTGAACGTCACCGGCAATTCGACATTCACCGCTAACGTAAGCCAGTCCATCACGCTCGGCGAAGCCAACACATTCACCGGCACCGTGAGCTTCGTCGGCAGCGGCGGCAGCCTCGGCAATGTCACCGTCCGCGATTCCAACGCGCTGACGCTGCAGGCGATGACGATCACAGGTGATCTCTCCGCCGCTGGCGCCAGTATCGTTGCGCAGGCGCTCACAGTTGGCGGCGATCTCGATCTCACCGCGATGACTGGTGGTATCTCGCAAACGGGCGCGCTGACCGTCGCTGGCAACTCGACGTTCACCGCCGATGCCGGCCAGTCCATTGCACTCGGGCAGGCCAATACGTTCAGCGGCGCGGTGAGCTTCGTCGGCGATGGCGGCAATCTCGACAACGTCACGGTGCGCGACTCCAATGCCCTCGACCTGCAGGCACTGAGCATCGACGGTGATCTGACCGCCACCGCCGGCTCAATCACACAATCGGGCGCGCTGACGATCGGCGGCACTGCCGCGTTCACTGCCGCCACGGGCCAGTCGATTGCCCTCACCAATGCCGGGAACGACTTCACCGGAGTCGTCACCTTCGCCGGCAGCGGCGGCAATCTGGCCAACGTGTCGGTGCGCGACTCCAGCGCGCTGACGATCGACGCACTGACCCTGAACGGCGATCTCACCATCAACGCCGCATCGATTTCCCAATCGGGCGCGCTGATCATCGGTGGCAATTCAAGCTTCACTGCGAACGGCGGCGAGTCCATTGCACTCGACGACACGGACAATGCCTTCACCGGCACGGTCGGTTTTGCCGCCCGCAGCGGCACGCTGCAGGACGTCGCCATCACGAACTCCAGCGCGCTCGACCTGCAGGCCATGACGATCAGCGGCGATCTGACTGCGGTCGGCGCCAGCCTCACTCTGTCCGGCGCTCTGGCGGTCGGCGGCACCGCGATCCTGACGTCCAGCGCGGGTATGGCGCTCAACACCACCACTGCAGATGCGTTGACCGTGAATGCGGCAGGCGCCGTGACGCAGGCAGGTGCGTTGAACATCTCCGGCGCCACGACGATCAACGCGACTGGCCAGAACGTCACGCTGACCAACGCAGACAACGCCTTCGACGGCGCAATCGCCATCACGGCAGCGAGCGCGTCGCTGGCTAACTCGGGCACCACCACGCTCGCAGCGAGCACACTCGCCACCAGCCTCACCGTGGATTCCACCGGTGCGATCAGCCAGACAGGCGCACTTAACGTGGCCGGCGGCAGCACCACGCTGACTTCCGACGCAGGTGTCGCGTTGAACACGATCAACAGCGATACGCTGACCGTCAATGCCGGCGGTGCGGTCACGCAGAGCAACGCACTGACGGTGACCGGTAGCACGACGATCAACGCGACCGGCCAGACCGTCACGCTGGACAGCGTTACCAACGCGTTTACCGGAAGTGTCGGCATCAACGCAGCGAATGCGACGCTGACCAACTCTCTCGCCACCAATCTGGCGGGCAGCACCGTGAGCAATGGGCTCACGGTCAACTCGACAGGTTCGATCACTCAATCGGGAGCGCTCGGTGTCGCCGGCACTTCGACATTCAACGCCGTCGGTCAGAACGTAACGCTGACCAACGCGGCCAATGCCCTCGGCAGTGTTGCGGTGACCGCAGCCAATGCATCGCTGACCAGTTCGGTCGCAACCACATTGCTCGCCAGCACTCTCGACAACGATCTGACCGTGAACTCGACGGGCGCCATCACCCAGGCAGGCGCCATCGATGTGACTGCTGGAACGGCAACACTGAACTCGGGGGCTGGGATCTCATTGCACACATTCGACGCGAATACGCTTTCCATCACTGCTGGCGGTGCAGTCACGCAATCGGGCACGGTGACCGTCAGTGGTGCGACTACGATTGCTGCAACCGGCCAGAACGTTACTCTGAACGACGCTGCGAACGCATTCGGCGGCGGAATCGCAGTGAGTGGCAGCAACGTTTCTCTGGGCAGCGCCGGCTCTGTCGATCTGCATGCGAGCACGATCAGCGGCAATCTCGCAGTCACCTCCAGCACCGGCACAGTCTCGCAATCGGGCGCACTGAACGTCGCAGGCAACTCGACCTTCACAGCTGCCGATGCTCAGTCGATCCTGCTGACGAATACAGCCAATGCCTTCGGTGGCGGAGTAGGCCTCACCAGCGCGGGCACTCTCGACAATGTCTCGCTCGCAGCGGCGAGCAACCTCGCACTGCAGGGCCTGAGTATCTCCGGCGATCTCAACATCACCGCGGGCGGCGCCTTGATCCAGACAGGCGCACTCACGGTCGCAGGCGACGCCGACTTCCGCACGCTGAATGTCGGCAGCAACATCGTGCTTACGGGGGCGAACCAGTTCGGCTCGGTCAGTGCCACGAGCGCTGGCGGCGTCTCCATTACCCAGGGCACGGGCGACATGAATCTGCGCCAGATTTCCGGCACGGGACCCGTGCGACTCGAAGCCAGTGCCGGCTCTATCGTGGACGACACCGTCGATGTTGCGCCCGCCACGGTGACGAGCAACGCCGGTGTAGAACTGGTCGCGCTCAACAACATTGGCACCGTCACCGACCTGCTCACCCGTCAGGGAACGGCCATCGCCGTCAACACCAACGGCGGGTCACTCGCAGCGCGCGTCACCAGCGTAAACGGCCAGGTCAATCTGGGGCTGCCCAGCGGCAGCGCACCCACTGCAGCGGCCAGCGCCATTCGCGCCGGCGGTTCGGGACGCTTGCTGATTCAGTCGGCAGGCGACCTGTCGCTGACGGCATCCAACTCGGCGATTACAGGCTTCAGCGAGATCGGTTTCAGCGCCGACGGCATTCTGAACGTTCCGGGTGCGCAGGCGGATCTCATCTCGGGACCGCTCACGACGTTCTACCTGCGCGGCGGCGCCGATATCGCACGCACCGATCGCACGTTCAATCTGAGCGCCGGCCACCTGGTCTTCGACTCCGGCTCGCAGGGCGGGGATGTCACGCTCAACACGAGCGCCGGCCGGATCGACGCATCCGTCGGCGGCGGCGCAAGCTTCACGGTTCAGAATTCCGGCGATCTCGTACTCGGCACGGTGAACGCAGCCAACAACCTCATCATTCGCGGCGCGCACCTCCGCGACGATGGCGACGCAGGCACCACGACGCGAGTGAGCGCAGGCGGAGCCATCCTGCTCGACGCCAGCGCTGGCATCGGTGAAGCCGACGGCGTCGGCAGCGGCCGGATCGATACCGTCGCAAGCTCGGTCACGGTAAATGCAGGTGCGGGATCAGTGTATCTATCGCACTCGGGCGATCTGCAGATCAGCGGCAACGCCGCAGCGGGCGCGATCGATGTGATCGCACCGACCGGCAACATCACTGTCGCCTCGACGCTGCGCGCCAATGGACCGCTCACACTCGTCGCAGGCACCGCAGGTTCCATTACCGGCAACATCACGCTGGCCGGCACGGCTCAATCGGCAGGCACTGCAACGCTGACGGCCGCGAATGGCGGCGTCATCATGGATGCGAACGACGCAGCGACACATCTGATCGCACAGTCCGCGACGCTCTCCGCCGCCAGCATCGGCTCGCAGGCCAATACACTCGGCGTCGAGATCGGTTCGCTGAACGCCACCGTCAACGGCGATGTCTACGTCAACGCCGTCAATGCCCTGCAGCTTCGCAGCATCGATGCGGCCACCGCCGTCATCAATGCGACGGGCGCGATCACGGACGACGGCGACAACGCCACCCGCGTGACCGCGCAGTCGCTGAATCTCTCTGGCACATCGATTGGCGCCGCGAGCGTCGGCGGCGAGATCGATACGACCACCGACC
The DNA here is from genome assembly GCF_036520495.1 of Povalibacter sp. GTDB lineage: Bacteria > Pseudomonadota > Gammaproteobacteria > Steroidobacterales > Steroidobacteraceae > Steroidobacter. The sequence goes on from NZ_DATDJO010000057.1 coordinate 5,113, forward strand.
GACTGTCGGCAAGCGCATCGGCTGGCGGCATCTATGTCGGTGAATCCGGTGACTTGCAGCTCGCAGCACTGAGCGCGGCCGGCGCTGGCAACAGTATCGTCATCCGCGCCGAAGGAGCGATCATGGATGACGGCGACAGCGCGACGCGCATCAGCGGCGGCGGACTGACATTGACCGGTGCCTCGATCGGCGCACCGGGAGCGGCCATCGACACACAGGTCGGGCTGCTGAATGCCACGGCTGCGGGCGGTGTCTTCATCAACGAAGCTGACGACCTGCAGGTCAATTCCGTTTCCGGGACGGACATCGTCCTCACGGCCGGCGGCGCACTGACGGATGACGGCAACGATGCGACACGTATCAGCGGCACGGATATCCGTCTGAGCGCCACACGCATCGGTGCGGCAGACAATCGCATCGACACGGCGGTGAGCTCGCTGACCACCATCGCCACTGCGGGCGGGATTTTCGTCGCCGAACAGGACGACGTTGCGCTTGCCGAGGTTCGTTCCTCCGGCACTGGCAACATCGTGGACATCCGCACGGGCGGCAACGGCAACATGACCGTGCAGACGCTCGTCACGCAGGGCGGCACCGTGACACTCACGTCCGGCGGCACCGGCTCGATCACCGTGACCGGCGGCATCGAATCGAACAATGGCGTGGTCAACCTGATCTCCGGCAATGCGCTCGCATTGCCCGGTCTCGATACGGGCACTGGCTCGGTGACCCTGCGCACCGTCAACGATCTGAACGTCGGCACGATCACATCGAGCTCGGTCTCGATCATCAGCGACACCGGCAACGTGTCGCTCGGCACGATCAATGCGAGCGGCGGCACTGTCACCGTTACCGCGAACAACGGCACGATCACCGACGGCGACGACACCAGCCTGACTGCACGAGACGCGACGCTGAGCGCACGCGCCATCGGTGGACCGGACCAGGCACTCAACCTCGCCGTCGACAATCTGACCGCCACCGCCACTGCCGGCGGCATCTACATCAACGACCTCGGCGCACTCCGGTTGAACTCCATCAACGCAACGGGCGTCGTCAGCATCGTGACGACCGGCGCCCTGACTCAGGCGGCCGGCATCACCAGCGGCGGCAGCGACATCGAAATCTTCGCCGAGAGCATCCTCATGCAGGCCGGCGCGAGCACGCTGTCCGGCAACGGCAACATCTCCTACGTGGCCAACAGCGGCACGGTCTCGCTCGAGACCCTGGATGCAGGCACGGGCCGCGCGCTGGTCATTGCAGCGGACAGCGTCTACAGCACGCTCGCCCCTGCTTCCGGCATCGACAATCTCAGCGGATCGCTGGTGGAAATCCGCGCCGGTGGTCTCGCCGGAACCAAGGGTGAGATCGGAACACTGAATGCTCCCATCACGATCACCACGCCGACCGGCGCAGGCCGCAGCGTGTATCTGATCGTGCCGGCAGTGAATGGCATCCAGACGACGACGCCGAGCATCAACTATTCGGGTTCGTCCGCCTCGCTGCTGCTCAAGGGCTACACCGGCACCACGGGTGCATTGCTGTTCGATCTGTCCAGCACGTTCTCGCCGGAAACGCTCCTGGGCGGCAGCGAAACGATCGTGCCGCTCGCGAACGGCCGCGTTGCGGTCAACAGCGACAGCCTCAGCGCCGCCAAACAGGCGTTGTCATCGGGCGTCATTTCGCGAGTGAACGTCGACTGGGCCGCGTTCGATCCGAACGTCAGCCTGTTCGGCACGCTCGATCCGTCGCTGCGGCTGCCGGCCGATCAGATCGATGAAGAGGAACTGCCGACCGCCAGCCTGATACCGGAAGGAACGGTTCTGACGATGACGCGCGATGGCTGGGAACTCAGGCGGGACATGTGACCGCAGGCGCGCAGGGAATGAGTCGCCGTAACCGGCTGCAGAATTTTGACGCGGATACGATGCGGAACTTGCTGCGGTTGACGCTGGCCGCTTGACTCAAAGTCAGCCCTTTCATTCAAGCCTCTCGAGGCGCTCACCCCTAGTCTGTGTCTCGCCAACCGGCGATTCAATCACGACCAGGAGAGCAGACATGAGCGACTCGAACACGACCTTTTGCCGCTGTGCCAATTGCAACCCGGGCTGCAGCTGCGGCTGCCGGGCGAACGCGCAGACACAGGCGCCGGCGCAGTCGAAAAGCTCAGCGTGTCAATGTGGCGATGCGTGCCGCGAAAATCCATCCCGCTGCACGAATTGCTCATGCTGAGCTGATACAGGTGCGGCTGCGTGGTGCGGCCGCACCGTTCATGCGGCGCGCCGGATGGGTGGGCATCAGTCGATCGTTACGGAGGTGGGTGCAATGCCCATCATCTTGCGAAAGGTTCGGGTGAGGTGCGCGGCGTCAGAGAATCCCGCCGAGTGGGCCGCGTCGGTCGCGGCTGCACCGCTGCTGATGATCTCGATCGCCCGTTGCAGACGCATCCAGAGCTGGTAGCTGCGAAAGCTCTGGCCGGTCTGTTCGACGAAGAGATGCCGAAACCGACCCGGAGACAGCGCGACCTTCGCAGCCGCTTCGCCCAAGGCTACGGGTTGATCGCTCTGCCACAGCGAGCGAATCGTCCGCTCGATCCGCATATCGACCACGGACGGCCGTTGCGCACCGCCGCCGAGCCCATCGACGAATTGGCGGGCCGCGCTCTGCAGTGCAGAGGCACTCGCCTCTTGCAGCCCGAGAGTGCGTAGCTCGTTCGCATGCAGTGCGACCTCATCGACGGGCAATTCCACGATTGTGTCCCTGGCAAAGCGCGTGAGGAGCGCACGGCCTTCGAGCGTCTCCGGTTCGATGAAGACCTGCGCGGTAAACTGCGCCGCGCCTTCGAATGCATGCGACAAATGCGGAGGGACGAATGCCGCCGAGAACGATCGCCAGTCGTGCTGACGCGTCCTGAAGCGAATCGTGCCGCTGAAGGCGAGACTGATCTGCAGCGCGTGATGGTCGTGAAACCGGGCACTCCCGCCCGCCTCGCCGATCCACAAGCTACCGCCCTCCCAACAATGGATACGCCCGCGCGCGGTTGGCTGCATGGAAGTCATGCGCCCTGACAGGCGGCGTTCAGAGTTTGCGACATGTCGAGTGACATGACTGTATGCGACATGCGGTGTACGTGCTCCCCGGCACGCATGCTGGTTGCGAATCGCTTATGGCCATTGGATCTTCCTCAGCATCAGCCTGGGACACTGCTCGTCAGTATTGGAGGAGTCAATTGGTTTTGCCAGCTACCCGTTCAGCGCAGGACGCGGCATCGCTCGTGTAACTACCCGGCATTCGGAGGCAATCGAATCGAGGTAGGCTATGAAAGTGTACCTAGCTCTTCTGCGATACAGCGGATCGTTGCTGGCTTACTGCTATGGCCCAGGAGAAGAACATGAGAGGCACGTTGTCGATTGTCACTATCACGCTGCTCGCGGTTGTGCTTCTCGGCGCATTGGTCGTCGCATCAGGCGCACTGAGTGTGGCGGCAGACGAGACACCGCACGTCCATGCCGACGGTAGCAAGCACACGCATACGGCGACAGACAATGGACCAGTGAGTACGGCGCAGGCACTGCACGATGCGCTGTCAGTCGGCGACGCCGCCCGGGTTGAAGGCCTCCTCGATTCCAAAGTGCTGATCATGGAGGCAGGCAACGTCGAGCAATCACTGCAGGAGTATGCCGACCACCATCTGCCCGCAGATCTGAAGTTCATGAAAGGGATGACCTACAAGCTCGAGCAGCAGACTGGTGATAGCTCTGGCGATCTCGCATGGGTAGCCAGCACAGCGACTCTGACTGGCAGTAGCGACGGCAAGCCGGTAGCGCTGGTCAGTACGGAGACACTGGTACTCAGGAAGTTCTCAGGAAGCTGGAAAGTAGTGCACATCCACTGGTCCTCCAGGGCTGCCAAGGGACGATGACCCGGGGGTCGGGTGCGAGGCTTGACCTTGCCACTGGGGGAAGGTTCATGATCGATCCGTCTCAAGTTCTGGAGACTGCGAGGACAGTATGTGTGCCAGGGCCGTGGCGGAACTCGCCGACGCCAGAGAGCGTGGGTACTACAGCATCGGACGCGCGGCCGAACTATCGGGCGTGACCGCGAAGATGATTCGCCACTACGAATCGTTGAAGCTGATCCCGAAGGCTGCCCGGACTGCGGGCGACTACCGGGTCTACACGGCCGGCGACATCCACAAGCTGCGTTTCATCCGCCGGGCCCGGCGGCTGGGCTTCTCCATCGATGAGATCGGCACGCTTCTGGGCCTGTGGCAAAACGAGCAACGAGCCAGCAAGGAAGTGAAGCGCCTTGCGCTCAAGCACGTTGCGGAACTGGATAGCAAGATCGAAGAGCTGCAATCGATGCGAGCGGCGCTTGCAGATCTCGCCGCGCACTGTCATGGCGATCATCGTCCTGACTGCCCGATCCTGGACGACCTTGGCCGCCTTCCGTCCCCGGAATGAACTTCCATGAAGCACCATCACGATACTCACGCTCAGGCGAATTCTGACGCGGAACAGCAGGGCGATTCCTGTTGCTCGACGAAGTCCGCGCATACCGATGGACCACACGTGCATTCTGAACAGCATCGCGTCACCGAGATACGCACGTGCTGCGGCACAAAGAGGAACACTGCCGATAGCGCCGCTCCGGACACGAGAGATCCAGGTGTAGATCTGAAGAACTCGATAGACCCGGTTTGCGGAATGCGGGTGGGCAACGATTCGCCACACTCGGTTACCCACGAGGGGCAGCTGTACGTCTTCTGCTCGGCTGGCTGCCGCGCGAAGTTTGCAGCAGATCCGCCGAAGTACGCGACACATCGTGACGATCACGTTGGTCATGTCGCCGCGCCATCGCGCCAACCGGATACAGACGTCTCTCCCGGAACCATTTACACCTGCCCGATGCACCCGCAAGTGCGTCAGGTCGGTCCGGGCAATTGTCCGATCTGCGGCATGGCCCTCGAGCCTGAGGTGCCGGCCGAGGAGGAGGACGACGGCGAAATCCGTAAGGTTCGGGCGAAGTTCTGGATCGCGCTCGCGTTTGCGCTGCCGGTGGTTGGCATTGCGATGCTGCCGCACTTGCTGGACCTGCATCTTTCCGAAACAGTTGCGCGCGTCCTGCGCGGTGCGGAGCTGTTGCTGTCGGCACCGGTAGTGCTTTGGGCGGCGTTGGACTATTACCGTCGCGGCTGGATGGGAGTCGTCAATCGCTCGCCGAACATGTACACGCTCATCGGCCTGGGTGTGCTTGTTGCCTTCTCCTACAGCATTGTTGCTTCGGCAGCGCCGCAGGCATTTCCAAGCGACATGCGCGATGCACATGGCATGGTTGGTGTGTACTTCGAGGTGGCTAGTGCGATCGTCGCCCTCGTGCTGCTCGGTGAGTGGTTGGAACTGCGCGCGCGCGGGCGGACAAGTGCGGCGATCCGGCAATTACTTGGGCTCGCGGCCAAGACCGCGCGGCGCGTAAAAGCTGACGGCACCGAAGAGGACGTGCCGCTTGCAGAGGTCCATGCCGGCGATCAGCTGAGGGTTCGGCCTGGCGAGAAGATACCTGTTGATGGTCGGGTGCTCGACGGCCATTCGAGCGTGGACGAATCGATGTTGACCGGCGAGCCAATGCCGGTGGACAAGTCGGCAGGCGATCGGATCGTCGGCGCAACGATCAACCAGACGGGCACGCTTGTCATCGTTGCCGAGCGAGTCGGCGCGGATAGCCTTCTGTCGCAGATCGTTTCGCTGGCTGCACAAGCCCAGCGTTCGCGGGCCCCACTGCAGCGACTGGCGGACAAAGTCGCGGCCTGGTTCGTGCCGTCGGTCATCTTCATTGCCGTCCTGACGTTCGTGGCCTGGTGGTTCGTCGGACCCGAGCCTCGCCTCGCCTACGCGATCGTAAATGCGGTGGCGGTGCTCATCATCGCGTGTCCGTGTGCGCTGGGTCTGGCTACGCCCATTTCCATCATGGTCGCAAGCGGACGCGGCGCGCAGCTTGGTGTTCTCTTCCGGGACGCCCAGGCGATCGAGAATCTCCGTGACGTGGACACGCTCGTTCTCGACAAGACAGGCACGATCACTGTGGGCCGTCCCGCGTTCGACCGAGTGATCACGGTCACCGGGTTCTCCGATGAACAGGTTCTCAGTTGGGCTGCGGGCCTGGATCGAACGAGCGAGCATCCTCTGGCTCGCGCAGTGGTCGCCGGCGCCGAGTCGCGTGGCGTCCGGCCGGCGGCAGTTACAAATTTCATCTCTGTAACGGGACAGGGCGTCCGGGGCGAGTCGGAAGGACAGGCACTCGCGCTGGGCAATACTGCCCTGATGACATCGGCGAATGTGAGTACCGGGTCGATCGCTCACGAAGTGGAGCAGTTACGCCGTCAAGGCCGTACCGTGTTCTTCCTCAGTGCGGATGGGAAATTGGCTGGCGCCATTGCTGTGGGTGATCCGATAAAGGAGACCACGCCGACCGCGTTGCGAGCCCTCAAGGAGGATGGCTTGAAACTCATCATGCTCACAGGCGACAACGCGGCGACCGCACGCGCCGTCGCTGCCGCTTTGCCGATCGACGAAGTCATCGCGGAAGTTCAGCCTCAGGACAAGGCGGATGTGATTGCGCGCCTGCAGTCCCAGGGTGCGCGGGTTGCCATGGCCGGTGACGGTATCAACGATGCGCCCGCGCTCGCCAGGGCTGACGTCGGCATTGCCATGGGAACGGGAACCGACATTGCAATGGAGAGTGCGCAGGTCACGCTCGTGAAGGGCGATCTGCGCGGTATCGTTCGCGCGCGGCAGCTTAGCCGCGCTACGGTACGAAATATCCGGCAGAACCTGTTCTTTGCATTCGGCTACAACGCCCTCGGGATACCGATCGCCGCTGGCCTGCTCTATCCGCTGACAGGCTCCCTCCTGAGTCCTCTCATTGCGGCGTTCGCCATGAGCCTGTCTTCAGTATCGGTGATCACCAACGCACTTCGCCTCAGACAACAGGCGTGACGCGTTCCCAGCCGGGCAGTGAGTCGCCTGGTTCAGTGCCCCACGAGTTCGAATCCGTCAAAAGCGCGGTCGAGCATCTTCAACATGCATGGCAATGCCACCGCCCTGCATCCAAAGCACGGATCAGTCGCAAACCGAACGAGAATCCGGGAATCAGGAATCCAGCGCATCGGATCCGCATGGACGCGAGCCACCCCGAACCACCAGCCCGGCACAAAGCTGCGCTGTATCCGCTCGTGTGCAGGTCGATCTAATGCTTGACCACACCGAAAGATCATGCAGAAGATGAGTACGATGAAAACAATTGCGCTGACCTTTCTGCTGGTATCCCTGATCTGTGCTGGATGTGCGACGACAGGGGGCGCTCCTGAAGAAAATGAGCCGATGCTGATCGATGCTGAAGGCATCCCTCAGGCGATCGAGCCAGCCCCGACGGAGGCAGAGGCTCTCGTCGCGAAAGAAGATTCAAAGCAGGAAGAAGGCGAGGTTCCTCTGGCCGTTGCCGAGTCGGAGCAAACCGAGGGTCCCGAAGTAGTCATCGTCCAGGGTCGTCATCACGAGGTGATCCACGATCTCGTCGCCGAAGCGCAGACATTGCTGCGTGACGTCGAGCTCGAATATGTCTTCACCGGAAAGGGCAAGAATCCGGTTCTCCGCGGCCGTCCCGTCGCCTTCGCGCTGTGGAACGACGTGGAGCAGGAGTGGTCTGTCGCCCGGATCGAGCTCCCGCGCCCGCCGATCACCTGGAAGCCCGGTCGGAAGCCCCTGCCCTTTCGCAACCTCACGCCCGACATCCAGGCGCGGCACGTGAAGGGCACCGGTGCCGAGCGGCTGATGTTCGCGTTCTCCCAGGACGGGAATCCCCTGAAGGTCTACGGCCGCAAATTCCCTGTGTTCGACAACAACCTGATCAAGCGCAGGCACTGGCGCGCCGTCGCGCAAACCGCGAAACCGATCGTCTACCTGCCCTTCACCGAAGACACCTTCGACCCGGGCTTCGTCAGCGGCGGCAAGGAGTTTCTGGTCGCTACGGCGCGCCAGGCGATCGAGGAGCTGCGTCTCGCGCAGGTGCCGAGTGCGGCCTTTCCGGGAAAGCTGCTCGCCGATTCCATTCCTCTCCAGGTCATCACGACGCTTGCGGTCATCGAGCAGACCGATGACACCGACTACGTGCAGAAGCAGGGGCTCGCCTTCGACGAGGTACTGAGCCAGTACGGGCTCAAGCAGGAGGAGGCGTATCGCTACAGCGTCTCGAGCGCGAATGCGATCGGGCCGATGCAATTCACCAACCGCAGGGGCAACGGCACCTACGCGTTCGTGGTCAGACGCTGTCCGCGCGCAAAGCTCGACCCGAACTTCGAGCGCGGCGCGACGAACATGCTGAACGCCATGAAGGCGGCAGTCTGCCTGCTGGATATCGAGCTGGCGCAGATGCGGGCAGACATCCGCCTCGCGTATCTCACCAACCCGGCCGTGCTGGGCATCTTTCCGGTCGCCGCGTACAACGGCGGCCCGCGCAACGTCACGAAGCTCCACCGTGTCCTGACCCGAATGAAGGTCAAGCTCGACGAACTGAGCAGCCCGGGAGTGCATCCCGAAGGATCTTCGGTGAAGTGTCCCTGTGTCTGGAAAGCGGAAGGCGAGACTGTCCGCCCGGTGACGATCCCGAAATACAACAACGAGAACCGGTGGTACATCGAGAAGTACCAGAGCATCGTGAGTTTGTTTGAGTGAGGGGGCGCGGCCGCGGCAAGCGCGGCCCTACCCCCGAAGCTGCAGCAGCAGATCGAGCGATTACATCTGTACCCAAGACCAAGCAGAAGGTCGTCATGGACATGCTCGAAGGGGTGTCGAATCAGGCGAACCACTGATACGCTGCCGCCTCCAGGTCCAAAGCAGGTGAGCGCCATGAACGCGCGTAACGACCAAGTACTGATCGAGAAACTCAAAGCCTTGCCGCCGCAGCGGCGCGCGGAGGTCGAGGACTTTGTGGATTTTCTGAAGAGCCGCGAGGACGAACAGCGCCTCACGCATATCGCCGCGCAGGCCTACGAGCCGGCTTTCAAGGCCGTCTGGGATAACTCCGACGACGCCGACTACGATCGGCTGTAAGGACGTTCGAACAGCCCACCGCCTGATCTTGCTCTGATGCGCTGATCTTCCACGCAACGAGACCCGTTATGGCCTTTCAGTTCGGCGATGTGGTCCTGGTTCCCTTCCCCTTTACCGACCAGTCCGCCAGCAAGCAGCGGCCTGGCGTCATCGTCTCAAGTGCCGCCTACCACACCGCGAGCGGCGCGATGTGATCTTAATGGCCGTCACCAGCCAGGTGCGCGGCAGCGGCGCGTTCGGCGAAGTGATCGTGCAAGACTGGCAGGCGGCTGAACTGCTCAAGCCCTCCGCCATCAAGCCGGTCATCGCTACCCTCGAAAGGTACTCATCATCAGAACACTCGGGGGACTCTCCCAGCGCGATCAGCAGGCGCTCAAGCAGGCGATCACCCAGATCGTCGGCTGACCAAGGCATCGAAAGCCTAATACGCGACAGTCCGGCACCCACATCAAGCGCCGACCCTCGGCGCCGGGTCGCTGCTTCACCCCTTCTCCAGCCGGACACGCCTACGCTTTGCCGGGAAAGCAGCGAAGCAGCGGCCCGGCGCACAACTTCCCACGGGCACAGATGCGGAAGGACATTCGCCTCGCGTATCCAGCCAACCCCGCCGTGCTCGGCATCCTTCCAGTCGCGTGTACAACGGCGGCCCGCGCAACGTCACGAAGCTCCACCGTGTCCTGACTCGAATGAAGGTCAAGCTCGACGAGCTGAGCAGCCCGGGACTGCATCCCGAAGGATCTTCGGTGAAGTGTCCCTGTGTCTGGAAGGCGGAAGGCGAGAATATTCGTCCGGTGACGATCCCGAAGGAAGTCAGGCTCTTGCGGCCCAGGCCGACAGCGCTCTAGGCCCGAGCCGCTCCACGTCGTGCGGCTTCGATCGTGGCGATGTCGATCTTCCCCATCGTCATCATCGCCTCGAACGCGCGCTTCGCGGCCGCTTGATCAGGATCGGTGAATGCTTCCACCAGTACGCGCGGAGTGATCTGCCATGACAGGCCCCATTTGTCCTTGCACCATCCGCATGCGCTCTCGGCGCCGCCATTGCCGACGATGGCATTCCAATAGCGATCGGTCTCGGCCTGATCTTCGGTGAGGATCTGAAACGAAAAGGCTTCGCTGTGCTTGAACATCGGGCCGCCATTCAGGCCGAGGCAGGGCACGCCCACCACCGTGAATTCGACCGTGAGCACCTGCCCCTGCTTGCCATCCGGATAATCGCCGGGGGCACGGTGTACCGCCGTCACGGCGCTGTCCGGAAAAGTCTCGGCGTAGAACCTGGCAGCTTCTTCTGCCGTCCCGTCATACCAAAGGCAAATCACGTTTCTGGCCATTGTCTGTCTCCAATCATTTCTCGGTTGAGCGAACCGACGGAACGAGGACGAACCAGCAACACAGGAACCGACAGTCAGTTCCCGGCTGAGCCTGACAGCGAGCGTCGTACGCTTTCTCCTTCCGTGCAGAAGCGAACCTCAGTACGAGACTACTCTGCCGCCCGGCCATGTGTCGGCTCCAGTCGGGCTCGATCGTCCTTGGGAGGCTGGTGTGGTGTCCGAACGAACTTGTCCCTGTCCGTTCGCGCTGAGGTTGCTCGGTAGCCGCGACCAGGCGAAGCCGCTGCACGGGATCAGAGGATTTAGAGAAGGTCTGATCAACTCCGGTCATGCGGGGATTCAATGGTCCGTTGCAAGCGAGGATGCGCGCCGCCCCCACAAGAACAAGCACGTTGCGTTTTCTCCGTTCGTGCTGAGCGCGTCGAAGCACATCAGTTAGGGTGAACGGGGAGTTGATCAGAGCCTTCCTGGATTCGAGAAAGCGCACTATGCAGGCTCTACACGCCGCAAGGCTTTCGCAATCCATGTGACACACGATAGCGTTGCGCAATCACCAGGAGCGTCCCAATGCCCCCCACCATCACCGCGTTTGAACGATCGCCCGATCGCGGCAGAGGCATGGCGCGAGACATGCGCGTTCGCTGGGCACTCGAAGAGGTGGGCCAGCCTTACGACGTTCGACTCGTTTCATTCAGTGAAATGAAGGAATCCGCGCATCGCAGGCTGCATCCATTCGGTCAGATTCCGACTTACGAAGACGGCGATCTCACGCTCTTCGAGTCGGGGGCGATCGTATTACACATCGCGGAGCATCATGCGGGGCTGCTGCCAGACGAGGTGAATGCCCGAGCGCGCGCGATCGCCTGGATGTTTGCGGCGCTCAACACGGTCGAGCCGCCGATCGTCGAGCGCAGTATGGCGATGCTCCTGGAGCGAGACAAAAGCTGGCACGAGGAGCGCTTGCGCTTCCTTGATGATCGCGTCCGTGTGCGGCTGGGCGAACTTTCCAGTCGACTCGGTGATGCCGACTGGCTCGACGGTGAGTTCAGCGCGGGTGACTTATTGATGGTGACAGTGCTGCGCAGAGCGCCTGCATCGGGTGGACTGGAAAAATATTCAAACCTCTGCGCGTATGTCGCCCGCGGCGAAGCGCGTCCTGCGTACAAGCGTGCTTTCGATGCTCAGTTGGCGGTTTTCACGGGTCAGCCACCGACGAGCTGATCGACGCGTGCTGATTGCCGGCAACCGAACTTTCAGCGACGAGATCACACCGGTCGATAAATCTGCGCCACCGCGCCGCCTGGAAAGGCCGTCGAACTCATCAATTTGAGAGGCGTTGGCGCGGCGAGCTCGCAGAACAGCGGCAGGCCTTTGCCCAGCGCCACGGGGGCCACCACCAGGGCGAACTGGTCGACCAGTCCCTGTGCGACGAGACTGCGGGCGAAGCTGACCCCGCCGTGCGCGATGATCGGCTTGCCCTCCTGTGCTTTCAATGTCGCAATTTCCTCTGCCAGGTCACCGCTCGCCACATAGGCCTTCGCCCAGCTTTCCGCGCCGGGGAGCCCCTTGGTCGCGGCCGCCGCTTTCAGAATCGCCGGTCCCTGTTTGGAAAAGACTGCCTTGGGGATCTGGTTCATCGGCGGCGCGAACTCCATGGTCGAGGTCGGCCAGAAGGGCGCCATGACCTGGAAGGAGCGGCTGCCCATGATGTGCAGGCTCGCGTTCCATATGTACTCCACGCCCCACGCCTTCGCTTCTTGATCGGCGCCGAACATCCATGTGTTTCGGCCGTCCAGGTCACTCACGAAGCCGTCGACCGACATGGCCATCTTCAGGATCAGCTCTCTCACGCATAACTCCTCGCGGCGTACTGGCCCAAGGACGGGCCAGATCGACAAGGTCCGACAGCTCGCGAGCTTTTCCAACCGCGTGCCAGACCGCTATTCATGTCCGGCACGGCCTGTTTCGCCAGGTGCCTCCCACCTGGATACTCCGGACAGCAGTTGGGGGCAGTACACTTTGGCGAGCAGGCGCCGGCTGCGGCGGCGTCCTGATGGGGACAACGCTTGACGCCGGGTGCAGAAACGACCGATGCAGACAGATCCATGCCTGATCCGACGCGCGGTTCAGTGTTCGAGGTCTGCGCGGCATTCCTCAAGCTGGGACTGACGTCCTTCGGCGGGCCGATTGCGCACCTTGGCTATTTTCATCGTGAGATCGTCGTACGACGGCGCTGGATCGATGAAGCTCATTACGCGCAGCTCATCGCCTTGTGTCAGTTTCTACCCGGCCCGGGAAGCAGCCAGCTGGGCTTTTCACTGGGTCTGCTGCGCGCAGGCTGGGCCGGTGCGATCGTCGCATTCCTGGCGTTCACATTGCCCTCTGTGGTGCTGCTGCTCGCGTTTGCCCGCCTGATACCCCTGTTGGAGCAACCCTATGGTCAGGCGGCGCTCCATGGTCTCAAGCTCCTCGCGGTCGCGGTCGTTGCGCACGGTGTAGTCACCATGGCGCAGCGCCTGACGCCCGATTTGTCACGCCGCTGCATTGCGCTCGTCGCGGGTATCGCCTGCATCGTGAGCAGCACAGCCGTCGTGCAGATCATCGTAGTTACTGCGGGAGCGATAGCTGGGGTGCTGCTGTGTCGAAACGGCAGAGTGCATGAAACAGTAAGTTTCAACGTTGCCTACGGTGTACGCACCGGCGCAGTGCTGCTGGCGCTCTTCGCTGCCGTGCTCGCGATAGCGCTCTTGTTGCCCGCCACTGCATCACCGCTGCTGTCCGTTGCCGCAGCGTTTTGCCGCGCTGGAGCGCTGGTTTTTGGCGGCGGGCATGTCGTACTGCCGTTACTGCAGGAAGGTATCGTCAGCCCGGGGTGGGTAGATCCGGAGGAATTTCTGGCCGGGTATGGTGCTGCACAGGCAGTTCCCGGACCCATGTTCGCGTTTGCCGCTTTTCTCGGCGCCCGTATTCATGGCGCGGGCGGTGCAGTCGGTGCGCTCGTCAGTCTGATCGCCATCTTTCTGCCAGGTCTGCTGCTGGTGGCAGGAGCGTTGCCGCTCTGGCGCAGCATCGCAAGCGGCGAGAAGGCAGCTCGAGCGATTGCCGGTATCAATGCGTCGGTCGTCGGACTGCTCGCGGCTGCACTGTACGATCCCGTCTGGAAGATGTCCGTGCACGATGGATGGGATGTCGTCATCGCGCTGACCGGCTTCGGCCTGCTGATCGCAACGCGCCTGCCCGTGCTCATCGTGCTTGCAGGTTGTGTGCTCGCTGCAGTGGTCCGTCAAGGCCTGACGGTGTGATGCGGACGGAGGCTTGCGTGTGACAGGCACTGACCGATCGCTTCGGCCAGGGATTCCGGGCGAAATCAGACACACTTGGCTGGGTTATGCTTCTCGAGCGACCCACCTGTCAGTCAAAGCGCTGGTGGTGTGCATGAAGCCCAGGTTGATCATGTGATCCCGCCTCGACAGAAGCACCCTGTGTGGTCATTGCCCCTCTCTGCTTTCGAGTTCATCGCGGTGATCCTCGCCTGCGCATTTGCGGGCTCCGCCGCAGCGGAACCATTCATCGGCCAATTCGAGCTCAAGACACTGGAAAGCGCTCCCGGCAGCCTGGAGTTTCAGAGTCAGAACGCATGGTCGTGGAACCAGCCAGCACGCCGCATCGAAGACGACGACACGAACGGTTTCCTGACCGATGAGAACTCGGTCACTCGCGAGCGCTATGCGCTCGAGCTGGAAATCGGGTTGACGCACTTCGTCAAGACACGCATTGGCATCGAGTTCGAGAAAGAGCGGTTCGACGAGCCGGTCTCGATCGAGCAAGCGAACGACTTCGATGAGCTGAAGCTTGCCGAGATCGGCGCCGAAGTCATCGCGATTGTCCTGCCGCGAAACGGCGATGGCGCAGCCGTGGGCTTCGTCGCGGAAGTCGAGGGGCCCGTGAATCAGGAGGAAGCTAACCATGTCAGTCTGGGCACCATCATGGAATTCCGCTCCGGTCGCTGGTTCGCTGCCGCCATTCCCCTGCTCGTGCATTCATTCGGCGGCGATACGGAAGAAACTGAAAGCGTCGACGACAAGTGGGACTTCGCCTATGCGGCACAGATCGGCTATGACTTCTCCGAAAGCTGGTCGTGGGCGATCGAGGGATACGGGACAGTGGAGCGGCTCGGATCCAGCGGGCATCCATCCGACTCGGCACAGCGGTTCGGGGACTTTGACCAGCACCGCGCGGGAGCCGTCGTTTACTACACTCACGCGTTCGACGGTGCGCAACCCGAGCGCCAAGCGACTCCAGCATCAGCGCTTGGATCCTCCGCCGACATAGACGGGATGAGCCTGACCGTCGGCTTTGGATTGCTCGCGGGCCTCAACGGAAATACGGCCGCTCGCACCCTCAAGCTCAGCATCGAAGTTCAGTTCTGAGATGAGGCAGCGCTCTATAGCGCGATTCGCATGCGGTTTGTCATCGCGCGAGTTCGAGGTTCTGGCAGTCGGACATCGATCTCGACTTCACGACGAACGTTGCGCATGACGCGCGCCGTATTGCCGGAAATGGTGGCGCGCCACGCAGATCGCATCGTCAACATCGGTTCAATCAAGTAAGTGCCGGCAGGGAATCCCACGGACGCCCTAGTCGTCTGCCCGCTCCGCCATCGGCCTCGCAATCGTCACCAGCGAGAGCAGGAACTTCCCAGGCTCCTCGGTCATGGGCAGGTGCGCGGAGTGTTCGAACCACACCAGCTGTTTGCGTGGCGCCTCGACTTTCTCGAACCACTCCGCTGCCACCGCCGAATCCACATTCATGTCGTGACGACCCAGGAACAAAATCAACGGGCAGTCGAGTTTCCTCGTTGCGCTCAGGTCGAGACCGACGACGGTCGACAGCAGATACGGTGCAACAAAAGTATTTCCTTCCCAGACGTGCCCGATCTCCGCATCGGTGTAGTCAGGCGAGAGACGGGCAAGATAGCTTTCGGCCGTGTTGCCGTTGCGATAGGCCATCACGCCGCCGTACTCGCCAAGCCACTTGCGTTGCGTATAGAGATCTTTGAGAGGGATCTGCTTGCCGGGTGCCGCATAGGGCGCGATGGCTTCGAGTTCGCGGATCGCGTCCTGGTCAGCAGCACGCGTCGCCGCATCCATCGCAAACCGCCAGCCGCGACGTTCGCTCTCCGGACCGTCGGCAAGCTGCCCAACACCGATGTACGCATGCATCCAGTCCGGATGACGCTTCGCCAGTTCGAGGCCGAGATAGCTGCCCCATGAATGGCCCAGGACAAATACTTTCTCCTTGCCGAACTCGCGCCGCGTCCAGCCAATCAGCTCCTCCGCGTCGGCCAGCATGCGATCCATCGTGATCGTGGGTGCGACCGTCGCAGGATCGGTGAGCAGATGCGTTTTGCCTGCAGCACGCTGATCCCATTGGACTACGGTGAAGTATTCCTCCCAACCGCGACTGAACCACCAGCTCATGGGGATGGAGACATAGCCGGGTCCGCCATGGATGTGGACGAGCACCGGGTTGCGACGATCAGTGCCCCGAACCGAGACCCACTGGTCGATGCCACCGATGCGAACCTTCTCCAGTCGTTCGACACCATTCGGCGTCACGATCCGTCGTGCCTCGGCAATGATGGCCGTTGCCTCGGTGCGATTGGTCGGCTGTACCGGCGTCTGCGCGAGCACCGGTACGATGATGAAAACAGCGACGAGGCCCGTAACCAACCGCATGCATCATCCTCCGCAATACGCAGTCTCTGACTTCGCGATATCGAACTTCACGTGGTTGGCCCTCGCCGGATCCTCGTCCGCCATCATGTCGATGAGGACGGTCGGAGTGATCTGCCAGCGCACACCGGCCTTGTTGTACCAGAAATGCGGAACGATTTTCTGAACCGGGGGTTGTGATCTTCGGTGATGAAGACGACTGAAGCAGTGCCGAACCGACACCATAGGCGATCGGAAGGTCGGTACGACCCCGGCCCATTTCGCTGGACAGCCGGAACGGCCATTACTTAGTCTCCTCGCCATGTCCGAATCATTCACGCATGACGGCGGCCGATCCTGGTCAACCAGCGGCATCTACGCAACGGCACTCTCCTCACACACACGTACTACGACGGCCTGCGATTCATGATCAATGCTGGCGCCAAAGCGTCCGAAGCCGCGAGCTGATCGGACTCATCATGGAACTCACCGCCGATTTCCTTGCCCGACATGCCATCGCCGCTCTCAGTGCCATGGCGACAATCATGCTCTTGCTGACGTTCGTGCTGTGGCGACTGGTCGAACGATTCGGCGCCAGTCTCTGGCAGTACGCGAGTCGGGGCTGGGATGCGTTTCGCGCCAGTTCATTCGCGCAGCAATTGCGTCGTGTGCCGGGACTTGGCTTGCTGCTCACCCACACACTGACTGCAGCGCGCTATCTCGGTCTCTATGCGCTCGGCAGTTTCGTCGTGGCCCTGGGCGCTCTCGCTGCATTCTTCGAACTGGCCGACGACATCGGCGTCGATGAAGACTTCGCACGATTCGACGCGGCGCTGGCCACGGCATTGTCGCGGCATCTGTCGACCGAAATACTCGGCGCGACTGCGCTGATCACGCATCTGGGGGATGCCGCATTTCTCATCGGTCTCGGCACGCTCGTCGCGCTGATCCTGCTGATCAAACGCCGCGTGCTGCTGGCGCTGACCTGGGCGATTGCGACGGCCGCGGGTGCACTGCTCAACCGCCTGCTCAAATCGATCTTCGAACGCGTCCGCCCCATTCACGATCACGGGGTGGTCGTGGCCGATGGCTGGAGTTTTCCGAGCGGACACGCCGCCGGCGCCATGCTGGTTTACGGACTGCTTGCCTACGTATTGATTCGTCACACCAGGCGCTCCTGGCATCTGCCGATCGCCATCGTGGCTGTCGCGCTCATCGTGTTCGTCGGATTCAGCCGTGTGCTGCTGCAGGTTCACTATCTGAGCGACGTCCTCGCGGGATACCTGTCGGCGGCTTCGTGGGGACTGCTGTGCGTTGCCGGCCTGGAAGCCGTTCGCTGGCACGAGCGACAGTCCACGGGACCGGCTTCGACGCCATCACGAATGGCTAACCGGCCAACCGGCTAACCGGCCAGAGCAAGAGCGCGCTCTTCTGGCTGGGTAGCCAATGGCTAGCGAACCTGAGAGATTTTTTCTGGCCAGTTGGCCGGTTAGCCGGCTGGCCAACGCGCAGTTGGGCTAACCGGCCAACCGGCCAACTGGCAAGCCGGCCAGAGCAAGAGCGCTCTCTTCCGGCTGGGTAGCCAATTCGCCGGCTAACCAGAAATACTTTTTCTGGCCAGTTGGCCAGTTAGCCGGTTAGCCGCTAATGAGCTAGCCCGCCGCCTCCGGCTTCACATCCCCAACCACCGCGGCAGAAATGCGTCGGCCTTTGCCGATCTCCTTCCATAGATCCGCGTTGGCAATCCCCAGCTTGTCGGGATCGAATGTCGGATCGAGACCCGCCTTTTTCTGCGCCTCGTAGTCGGTCAACGCCAGCAGCGCCGGCTTCTGGATGATCAGGATCGCGATGATGTTGAGCCAGGCCATGATGCCGACGCCCACGCTGCCGAGTGCCCAGACTCCCTCTGAACTCCATACGGCTCCGAAGCCGACCGACGCCATGATCGCGAGCTTCAGCAGTTTGATCGACCAATCGGGTGCCTTGTTGCGCGCGATGTACTCGAGGTTCGTCTCCGCCATGTAGTAGTACGCGACGATGGTCGTGAAGGCGAAGAACAGGATGGCGATCGCGACGAAGCTCGCGCCGAATCCCGAGAACACCGACTCGATCGCGGCCTGCGTGTAGCCGGAGCCTGCTGGCGCCGGCACGAGCGCACCAGTCGCATCGGTCACCCGCGGCAGATTCTCCACCAGCACGGCACCCGTATTCGGGTTGATGACGTTGTACTTGCCGGTCGAAAGGATCATGAACGCCGTGGAGGTGCAGACGATGGCCGTATCGAAGTAGATCGAAAACGCCTGCACGTAGCCTTGCTTGGCGGGATGCGAGACTTCTGCGGCAGCGGCAGCGTGCGGGCCGGTACCCTGGCCGGCTTCGTTTGCGTAGATGCCGCGCTTCACACCCCACTGGATGGCAAGCCCGAGAATGCCGCCGAATGCCGCATTGGGGTTGAAGGCGTTATCCATGATCAGCGCGAACATTGCGGGAATCTGGTCCGAGTTGATCACCATGACCACGATGGCGATGACCATGTAGCCGAAGGCCATGAAGGGCACGACGATCTCGGCGAAGCTCGCGATGCGGCGGACGCCGCCCACGATGATCACGCCCAGCGCGATGACCACGGCGAGTCCAGTCATCCATGCGGGAATGCTCCACGCCGTCATGACGCTGCTTGCGATCTCGAACGACTGCACCGTGGGCAGCAGCAGACCCGTGCCGATAATGGTGGAGATGGCAAAGATGACGGCGTACCAGCGCTGTCCCATGCCCTTCTCGATGTAGTAGGCCGGTCCGCCGCGATACTGGCCGTGGTCGTCTTTCTGTTTGTAGATCTGCGCCAGCGTACATTCGATGTAGGAGGTCGAAGCGCCAAGCAGCGCCATTGCCCACATCCAGAAGATCGCGCCGGGTCCGCCCGCAGCGATGGCCGTGGCGATGCCGGCGATATTGCCCACGCCGATGCGGCCGGACAGCGACATGGCGAGCGACTGGAACGACGACACGCCCGCGTCTGATTTCTTGCCGCCTGCTGTCAGACGGAGCATTTCGAAGAAGCCACGCACCTGCATGAAGCGAGTGCGGATCGAGAAGTACAGGCCGGCCCCCAGGCAGAGGTAGATCAGCGGCTGACTCCAGATCAGGCCGTCCAGAGATTTGACCAGTTCACTCACGCGACAGGCTCCCCGAAGAATTTAGTGGCCGGAGAATGGCACAGGTGCGTGCCGGAGGTAAGCCGGGCGGCAGGAGCGCGCGGAGAATGGCCGCAAAAAATTCACCAAGGAAAAACGAAGTCGACCCTCCGACCCTTGCGCCTTCTGTGCCTTTTTGCGGCCATTCTCCTCTCCTGGCCTACTTCCCCGACCGCACGTCGAAGAAACTGTCATCGACCGGCTTGTGTTCGAGGATCTCTTCGCGCGTCAGCCCCTGCAGCTCATGCGGGAACACCAGCCACTGGTCCGTCGAACGAACGTAGTAATCCGGTAGCAGCGAACTGCGGTTGCGCGCGGGCTTGTAGTAGACCGTTGCGATGCGAATGTGCTCGGGCAGGTTGCGCTTGCAGCGGCGCTGCAGATCGGCAACCACCGCTTCGAGACTGCGGCCCGAGTCGAAGACATCGTCGATCAGCAGCAGGCTGTCTTCGAAGGTCAGCTGCGATACCAGGTAATCGATCGCGTGCACGCGCACCGTCCTGGATTGCTGGTCGATACCGGTATAGGACGAGGTGCGGATCGAAATGTGATCGCACTCGATGCCGTTGTATTCGAGCACCTCCTGCACGCAGATGCCGACGGGCGCTCCACCGCGCCAGATACCGACCAGGAAGGAAGGCTTGAACCCGCTGCGGACGATCTGCAGCCCGAGTTCGAGCGAATCGCGCAACAGCGACTCGGCGGAGATGAAGGTCTTCGGAAGTTCTTGGGTGGTCATGACTGGATTCTAATGACCTCTCACGAACGATACAGGGGTGCCTGACCCGGACTTTCGTGGGTTCGACCTGAGTCGAACGGCGGCGAAGCACTGCAAGTGCGTAACGTCCGGCTAAAGCCAATGGCACCTGGTCAAGGAAGGTCTGATTTATTCCGTTCGTGCCGAGATTCCATGGACGAGCGCAAGAGCGGGAGTGCTTCGACCTGGCTAAGCACGAACGCAGAAGAATCGAAACGGCTTCCTCATCCGATCGGCCGGAGCCTGTCGAAGGGAGGCGAACGGGGAATAAATCAGAGGCTCCTCAAGCGATTCGAGGCTCTTCCTGTTGGGCTCGGCTTGAGTCGAACACCCGCATTTTCCGGAAGTCCGGCGATGGCCGACAGGCAATTCCACGAGGGAAACCGGGACCCACAGAAGAACCGGAGAAACATCATCACCCGGACTTGTAAATGTCAGGTCGCATGACCGCCATCAGGTGCTCGGGATGCGTCAACTCGCTGAATCCGAACTGGCGATACAGACCGTGCGCATCGCGCGTCGCCAGCATGAACCGACGCAGTCCCTGCAGATCCTGATGGCTGAACACTGCGTCCATCAGGCGCTTCGACAGTCCCTTGCCACGATGTTCTTCCAGCACGTAGACATCGGCGAGATACGCGAACGTCGCCTTGTCGGTGATGACACGCGCGAAGCCAACTTGCACCGATCCATGCAACAGGCCGAAGCACAGCGAATTGGCCATCGCTCTTTCGACGATCGAGCGCGGAATGCCCGACGACCAGTAACTGCGCGTCAGGAAGGCATGGATGGCCGCGCCATCCATGAGGCTGCGATCAGTCGTGATGCGGTAGGCGTCGTTCATCGTGCAGATCCCCTGGCGGACGTTCGAATGGCAGACCGGCCTCGCCGTGGCGAGGGTCAGCCCGGCAGCTCGCGCACCGTTCCCGAGATGCGAATGGAAGAGCCGGCAGTCGGCGAAATTTCCGCGGTCAGACGCGACGGCGAGCCCATGTCATCGCCCTGATGGATCTGGATGCGTCCCGCGTGCGGCCAGCCAAGCTCCCGCAGATACCCGGCCAGCGCGGCCGTGGCAGCACCTGTCGCCGGATCCTCGTACACGCCGCCGAAAGCGAATGCGTTGCGGGTATGAAAGAGCTGCAGCGACCCGGCATAGCCGACCAGGATCGTCACCCAGTTCTCACGCCGCATGAGTTCCTGGGCACGGGCGAAGTCATAGTGCATGGCGGCAACCGCTGCGCGACTGCGCAGCATCAGCACGAGATGATCCGCACCGGCATGCATGCGGGCGGGAGGAATCCGTTCATCGATGTCTGCAGTCGTCAGCCCAAAGATCCCGAGTGCCTCGGCAAGACTATCCGCAGACACCGGTGAGCTGCGCGTCGGCAGCGATTGCAGCGCGGCGGAGTACAGCCCTGCACCGCGTCGTCCCTCGACAGTGATGTCTCCCTGATTCAATGTGAGCACAAAGACGCCATCGCCAGAGCGCTGCGCCAGCGCCGCGCCCAGCGCCAAGGTTGCGTGACCGCAGAAAGGCACTTCCATTTCCGGAGAGAAGTAGCGGACGCGCCAGCGATCGCCCTGAGGTGCTGCAAAAGCCGTTTCCGAGAAACCCACGTCGCGTGCGATCTGCTGCATGGTCGCGGCACCGGGAAGTGTCTCCGCGATCACGACGCCAGCAGGATTGCCGCCACGGCTGTCATCGGAAAAAGCAGCGAGCCGCTGAACCAGCATGTCGACCACTCCGCAATACATGGATGCGCATTGCACACCCAATGTCGGGTCCAGGAAAGCCACAGTTCCTGCACCTGGCAACGCGACAGTCAGGACGCGTGGACGACCGGCCACACAAATCCGCAGCGGGTCCACTGATTGTCCTTTGCCAGCTGTTACCCGAAAGACTTGCTCATGACGCTTCCAGCGCCGCACGCCACTCGCGCGGCGATTTACCCGCTACGCCGCTGAACGCCCGCGACAGTGCAGCCGTGCTGCCATAACCCACCGCTCCGGCGATGTTCTTCAGCGATTCGCCTCGTCGCAGCAGGTCCTGCACCACGCTGATCCGGTAATGCAGCAGGTAGTCACCGGGCGGCGTACGCACGACGTCGTGGAAGGTCGCCGCGAAATGGCTGCGCGACATGCCGGCGCGATTCGCCAGCTCATCGAGCGTCCAGTTCGATCCCGGCGCTTCGTGCATGGCGATCAGCGCCCTCGCCAGGCGCGGATGCGACATGCCGGCGAGCATGCCGTGAGCGACGTCGCCGCGATTCATCAGCGTGCGCACGATCAGGATCAGCACGACTTCGAACAGCCGGTTGACGATGTGTCGTCGCCCGCATTGCTGCGTGAAGGCCTCGCGGAACAATCCCTCCAGCAACGAATCGGCGCCGTCGATGTCCGTCAGCGGCATGACCACCACCGCGGGCAGCGCCTGGGCGATCGGGTTGATGGCTGCGGCGTTGAACAGCACGTGCGCACACGCAAGATCAGCGCCGCTGCGCTTGTCAGTGATGAACTTGTGGCGCAGCGGCCGCGGGTAGAACACGACGCTCGGGACCTCGATGTCTTCGCGCCTGCGCGAACCGTGTTGCGCCTGCACCGGACCACGACGAATCAGATGCAGCTGCCCGACATCGGGAGTCGCCGGATACTCGGTGATGCCGCACAGCGCGCCGGCATGAAACATTCGCGCCGTGACGGAAAAGCGCTGCAGAAGCGCATCGAGACGATCGACGCTTTCAGTCATGGCATGACCCTCCGGATCCACCCATCGGACTATAGATCAACTTTAACGTACTCCCTGTGACTTTGGGTCCGGGAACCAACGCTATCGTGTGATGCATCCCGGCGGTGCCGGTTCTGCAAGACCTGAAGGAGAATGCTCATGTCACGCATCCCACTCATCGATACCAGCACTGCCAGCGGCGAACGCAAGCTGGTGCTGGACCAGATTCAGCAGGCCTTCGGCGCCACGCCCGCCATGTTTCGCGCCGTCGCCCATTCACCCGCGGCACTCAAGAGTCTGTTCGGCACGTTCGGCGCCCTAGGCAAGGGAGCTCTGCCGGCGAAACTCGGCGAGCAACTCGCTGTCGCGATCGCCGATCGCAATGAATGCGAATACTGCCTCGCAGCGCATACGGCACTGGCGCGCAAGGCCGGCGCCACGCCGCAGGAAATCTCAGCTGCCCAGGAAGGTCGCAGCGACGATGCGCGCACGGCAGCTGCCCTGTCGTTCGCACTGAAGATCGTCGAGAACCGTGCACACATCGACGATGCCGATGTCGACGCCGTGCGTGCCGCCGGTTTCAACGACGAGGAAATTGTCGAGATCATTGCTCACGTAGCCCTGAACCTGTTCACCAACTACATCAACGTGGCGTTGCAGGTGCCGGTGGATTTCCCGGCGGTGAAACTGCGCACGGTCGCGTAGTACAACCTTTCGGGTGAATCGAATCGCAATAGGAAACGGCAAGGAAAGGGCGGCCTCGAGGCCGCCCGCGCCCATCGCCTTCTACCCCCAGCAGACCACATCCCCTGTGGGTCCGGCTTCAGCGACAGGCTGCAAGACAAAGAACGTTCGACTGAAGTCGAACCCACAAGAGCATTCCTCCTGCGCTCAGCGAATGGTTTCGCTGTACGACGCGAACTGATTCAACAGTCCGTTCGTACCTTCTGTCCGGGAGTCGGCGCCGTAGTCTGGCCCGAAAAAGAATGCCTGTTCCGTGTAGGTCAGTTCGGTCGTGGCCGACTTGTCCTCGAATTCGACGGCCGCAAGCGACACTGAAAACAGCTTCCCCGCCACGTGCATGTCGAACGCATAGATCAGACGCACATTCGGCTCGATCAGGTGAAACCGCTGTGTAGATGGTTTCGGTGCCGTCTGCAAACCGGCCATGTGCGATTTCCTGTCC
The DNA here is from genome assembly GCF_036520495.1 of Povalibacter sp. Lineage (GTDB taxonomy): Bacteria > Pseudomonadota > Gammaproteobacteria > Steroidobacterales > Steroidobacteraceae > Steroidobacter. The sequence goes on from NZ_DATDJO010000057.1 coordinate 29,126, forward strand.
GTTTATTCGCAGGTCCACGCTTCTTTTTATTTCGGTCCAGGCCGGCCCGACGAACCAGTGCTTTCGATGTTCGATGTTCGTCCAGGCATCGTAGACCAGGGCCCGGGGCGCATTGATCTGCCGCGTTATGGAGAGGGCGCCGTGCCTCATGAATGTGTGTTCGCTCATTTCCTGTCCTTCTTCCTTTCGATGGATTCAACGTAGGGCGGCAAAACGGTCGAGCCGCCTTTCGAGCAACGAGCGTCGTTGTGACAGCAACAATTCCGCGGCTCCGTCAGCCGTCGTGCCCGCCCAGCGTATCGGCTGCACGCTGCCGTTGAGCAGCGCACTCGCTCGCGAGAAAATCCAGCAACGCACGCACTGACGGTAGCAACCCGCGTCGTGACGGAAAGACGGCGTGGACGATTCCCGCGCGGGGGCGCCAGTCCGGTAGCACATGCACGAGATGTCCCGCTTCGACATCGCGCCCGATCATGATCGTTGGCAGTTGCGCGATGCCTACGCTGGCAAGTGCAGCCTCACGCAAGGCAGCCAGGTCGTCGGTCACCAGACGTGGCCGATGGGGAACCGTTGCGGTCCTGCCATCGACGGCTTCGAGTTGCCATTGGTGATTGCCCTGCGGTGGGCCCAGGTCAAGGCTCGGCAGGCCGTGCAGATCGGCAGGCGACCGCAACGTGACATTGACGAGTGCAGGACTCGCCACCAGGCACTGTGTGCTCGTGTCGAGCTTGCGCATCACCAGGTCGGTCGACTCGAGCGGCGGAAACCGCACACGGATGGCGATATCGAATCCCTCGGCCAGCACATCGACCTTGCGGTTGGTGGCTTCGAGATGCACGTCGACTGCCGGGTTCTCCGCCATGAACTTTGCGATCAGGGCGCCAAACTGAAAGCCCAGCAATGCAATCGGACAACTCACCCGGATGACGCCGCGCGGCTCTGCCTGGACTTCGGCGATCACCTGCTCGGCAGCGTCGGCCTCGACCAGCATGGCGACGCAGCGTTCGTAGTACTCCCGCCCGATCTCGGTCACCGAAAACCGGCGCGATGAGCGGTTGAGAAGTCGAACGCCGAGGCGTTCCTCCAGCGCCAGGATCCGGCGGCTGAGCCTGGATTTCTGCAGCCCAAGCGCTCGCGCGGCGGGCGCGAAGCCGCCGTGGTCCACCACCTGGACGAAGTAGTAGAGATCGTTGAGATCCTGCATCGTCCTTCTTATAGGACGCTGCGTCGGATATCGCAACCTTTTACCAGGCTCGTCCCGATGCTATTTATGTTTCCACGACCAGCCGCCCTCAGCAGGGCGATCCTCACCGGAGAGAACCATGAGCAAGACGATCCTCGGCCGTTACGGCAACAACCAGGGCCACTGGGTGGGCGACGGTTTCCCCGTCCGCTCGCTCTTCTCTTACAACGACCTCGGCCCGCACATCAGCCCGTTCCTGCTGCTCGACTACGCCGGTCCGCACACGTTCGAGCCGACCACGCAGCGACGCGGCGTCGGCGAGCATCCGCACCGCGGCTTCGAGACCGTGACCATCGTCTATGACGGCGAGGTCGAGCATAAGGATTCCGCCGGCAATGGCGGCGTGATCGGTCGCGGCGATGTGCAATGGATGACGGCCGGTGGCGGCATCCTGCACGAGGAATATCACTCGCCCGCCTTCGCGAAGGCCGGTGGTCCTTTCAAGATGGTGCAGCTGTGGGTCAACCTGCCTGCCAAGGACAAGATGACGCCCGGCGGCTATCAGGGAATCGTGGCGGCCGACATTCCGGTCATCGATCTGCCGGAACATGCCGGCAAGGCGCGGATCATTGCTGGCGAACTGCTGGGCACGAAAGGCCCGGCCAGGACGTTCACGCCGATCAACGTCTGGGATCTGCGCATCACCCGCAACGCGGATTTCGCGCTCGATCTTCCCGAAGGTCATACCGCCATGCTGGTGGTGCTCGACGGCCGCGTGACCGTCAATGGCGCGCAGTCGGCGGGCACCGCAGAAATGCTGCTCCTCAGTCGCGAAGGCCGCGATGTCGCGATTCATGCCGATGACGACGCGGTGCTGCTGGTGCTTACGGGCGAGCCGATCGACGAACCGATCGTCGGCTACGGACCGTTCGTCATGAACAGCGAGGCGGAAATCCGCCAGGCGTTCGCCGACTACCAGAGCGGCAGGTTCGCGCGGGTGGCGTGATCCGTCTTGGCCCGATCCCGGTCAGGGGTCGGGCTCCCCTTACGGAAGGTCTCGCCAAGACCCTCTTCCTGTCCTCATCACCTCTCCGGGTGATTTCCGGCACAGCCTCCTTCAGTCGCAGGGCCGACAGGCGCGCGGTCGACTCCTGCTGCAGACTGAACTCGCTCAGCGCTCGCCGCCGGTCGGTACCACCGGTCCGGCCAGCACCTTGCCTGACGGATCCGTGATGAATCCGACTTTCGCGAGACCCGCCTTGCTGGCCTCGCTCATCACATCGGCCAGCACCTCGTAACGCGCATCGCGATCGACGCGCAGATGAAGCTCCGGCGTCGGCTCCTGCTGCGCGGCGTTGGCGAAACGCTGCAGCATCTGATCGTGGTCGATCGGCTCGCCGTTCCAGTACAGCTGCCCTGCGCTGTTGATCGCGAACTGCACGTTGTCCGCCTTGGATTCATTCGGCGTGCTCGACGCCTTCGGCAGATCGATCTTCACCGCGTCCGTGAGTAGTGGCGCAGTGATGATGAAGATCACCAGCAGCACCAGCATGATGTCCACCAGCGGAATCACGTTGATCTCCGCCATCGGGGTGCTCTTGCTGCCCGATCCGAAACTACCGAATGCCATGTCAGCTCCTCGCCGTCTTCAGCGGTGTTGCACCGGTGGCGACGGGCTGCGCCTCGATCTTGGCGCCGGTCGCGAGGAAGGCGTACAGGTCGTGGGCAAAGGCATCCAGTTGTGCGAGCGTGACGCGGTTGCTGCGCACGATGAAGTTGTAGCCGAGCACCGCTGGAATTGCGACGGCCAGACCGATCGCCGTCATGATCAGCGCCTCACCGACCGGGCCCGCCACCTTGTCGAGCGTTCCGGCCCCGGAAACACCGATCGCGACCAGCGCGTGGTAGATGCCCCAGACCGTGCCGAGCAGTCCGACGAACGGCGCCGTCGAGCCGATCGAGGCAAGAATCGTCAGTCCCGATTCCATGTTCGCGGTTTCTTCATCGATCGTCTTGCGCAACGTGCGCGTGACGAAATCACCCGACGTGCCCGCCTCATTGAGCCGGTTGATGCCATGGCGCTCGTGATGACGGCTGGCAGCGATACCGTGATACGCGAGATGTGAGAACGGTTCGTTGGGATGCTTTTCTCCCAGATGCCGCTCAACCGTATTGAGCGACGGCGCGTTCCAGAAGAAATCGAGAAACTGCGCGGTGCGTTTGCGCGCGCGGACATGGGTGATGGTCTTGGTCAGGATCAGGTACCAGCTGGCAATCGAGGCGAGTGCCATCAGCACCAGAATGATCGTGGCGACGGCATCCGCCTGCCCGATGAAATTACTCAGACTGATGTTCGGGGAAGCATCCATCGAATGACTCTCAACTCTTCTTCAGCGAAAACGAAACAGGTACGGTGACCCACGCCGCAACGGCGAGGTCGCCTTCTTTGGCCGGCACGAAACGCCAGCGCTTCTTCACGATGTCGGCAGCCGCATTGTCGAGGTCGGCGAAGCCACTGCTGCTGTCGACCAGTACCTGTTCGGCGACGCCGCCGGCGCTGACGAGCACCTTGAGCATCACCACACCTTCTTCACGCCGGCGCCTGGACGTCAGCGGATATTGCGGGCCAGGATTGTTCAGATAGGCAGCCAGGTAATCCGGTGGCGTCAGCGTTTCCTGCGGTGGCCCCGCGGTTGACGCGGCGGCCTGCGGCGGCTCCGGCAGTGCCTGCTCGACGATCTCTTCCGGCGCGGGCGGCGTCACGATGGCAGCCGGCGTGGGCTTCGGCGTCGACATCAACACCGGCACGGGCGGTGGCGGCTCGGGTGGTTTTACTACCGCCGCGGGAGGCTCGGGCTGAGGCTCTGGCTGCGAGGCGACGAAACTTACCATCATCGGCTGCTGTTCAACCGCAGGAGATTCCTCGACACGCTCCGTCAGCAATCCGCCGAAGACTGCCGCGTGCACCGCAACGATGAGCAGCCCGACCAGCGCGCGCTGACGCGACGGCATACCCCGCGCGCTCACATAGGAAAACGCGTGCCGCGAGGTATACGCCAGCGGAGCAGTCGACACTTCCAACGCCATCAAGTGATGGCCCAGCGGCGCAGCATGTTGTGATACACGCCGGTCAATTTGAGCAGGTCAGGATCGGCGGCCGTCACCTTGCGCGTGAGCGCCTGAATGGCCTGATCCAGATCGAACAGCAAGGTCCGCTCGCCATCGTCTCGCACCAGGCTTTCGATCCAGAAAAACGAAGCCACGCGCGCTCCGCGCGTCACGGGAGTGACCCGATGCAGGCTGCTCGCGGGATAAAGCAACAGGTCGCCGGCTTCCAGCTTCGCCGATTGCGCGCCGAAGGCACCCTCCACCTCCAGCTCACCACCGTCGTATTCCTCCGGCTCGGACAGAAACAACGTCGCCGACAGATCGCTGCGCAATGTGGTGTTGGTGCCCGGCACTCGCATCACGGAGCCGTCGATGTGCGCACCATACGTGCCGCCATCGGTGTAACGATTGAAACGCGGCGGATAGATCTTGCAGGGCAGTGCGGCAGAAATGAACAGCGGGTGAGTGCCGATCCTGCGCAGGATGTGATTGCCCAGACTGCTGGCAATCTCGGATTTTTCGTCGATCTGCAGGTTGCGCTTCTGCGCGCGCGCCAGCGAGCCTGCGCTCTTCGCACCGTCCTGCCAGTCGGCCGCATCGAGACGCGCGCGGAATTGCCGCACCTCGTCCTTGTCCAGCACCTTCTCAATGGCGATCAGCATTGCTCGTTCCGATGGTCGTGTTTTGCGGCAGGACCGTGGCCTGACAAATGTCGGCAAGTGTGGTGCAGCCTGCCAACGCCATGCATATTTCCAGTTCTTCGCGCAGCAGCTTGATCATGTGAGCAACCCCAAGCGCGCCGGCCACGCTCAGCGCGTACATTTGCAGACGGCCGATCAGCACAGCATCGGCGCCCAACGCCAGGGCCTTGAAGATATCGGTCCCGGAACGGATGCCGCTGTCGAACAACACTGGCAAGTCGTCGCCCACCGCGGCGCGTATCTGCGGCAGCGCATGCAGACTTGCTGGCGCGCCATCCAGTGCGCGGCCGCCGTGGTTCGACACGATCAGACCGGCGACACCGCGTGCTTTCAGGTCGAGCGCATCCTGCGGATGCAGTACACCCTTGACCCACACCGGCAGCGAGGTTTGTGCCAGCAGCCAGTCGACGTCACGCCATGTCGGCGCCGAGCGCATCAGCCCCTGGAAGATCCGGCTCAAGCCCGGCTCGGGCCTGACCGGTTCCGCCGGTGCGTACTCACTAAGATTCGCGGCCACGCAGTGGTCGGGCATCTGAAATCCAGCGCGCTGTGATCGCAGGCTAGGCACCTGGATCGGCGCGTCGAGCGTCGCGACGATGGCACCGTAGCCCGCCACCTGGGCACGCCGCAGCAGGTCAGCCGTGACGTCGCGCTGCGCTTGAAAATACAGCTGGAACCATTTGTTCGAGCCGGCCGCCCGTGCAATTTCTTCGAGCGTGCATGACGAGAGCGTGCTGCTCACGATGCAACTGTCGGTCGCCGCTGCGGCACGCGCGGTTTCGACCTCTGCCCCCGGATGTACCAGTGCCTGGAATGCCACCGGCGCCAGCAGAATGGGATGGGAAAATCCACGGCCTGCCAGGCTGAGTCGCGTATGCCCTGCGGTGACATCACGCAGCAATCGCGGGCACACCGTCAACGAGGCAGACGCGGCGAAATTGGCTGCGAGCGTGATGCCCTCACCGCTGCCGCCGGCGATATATTCGTAAGCGGGTTCGGCGATGAAGCGTCGCGCCAGTACCTCATAGTCCCGCGCACAACGCACCTCGGCGGGAATCGAACTGAGAACTGGCGACGGGGATTGGCGGTGGCTCATACGACAAGCAGAAGCCGGGTTACCCCGGCTTCGCTCTTTACCGAAGAATCAATGCAGGTCAGACATCACAGCGCATAGTTGAAGGTCAACCGCACCGTCCGTGCATCGCCCTTGTACAGGAACGAGCCTGAACGATAGACGGCGAGATAGTAGTCCTCATCCGTGACGTTGTTGATGTTGAGACGGACATCCAGAGCCTCGGTCACGCGGAAGGACGCGAACACATCGCCGACCGTGTAATCCGGGATCGGCTGGCTGTACTGCCCCTCCGCATTGAAGGCTGCCGCCGTATCCGGCTGGCCGCCGAACTGCTCGCTGACGTACTTGACGGCGACGCCGAGGGCGAAGTCTTCCGTGATCTCGTATCGCAACTGCGCCGACGCGGAGTTGTCCGCAAAATTGCTCAGCGTCTTGCCGACGTTCGCCGGGGTCGCCGATTCGAGCACCTCGCTATCCATGAACGTGACGCCGGCCTGTGCAGTCAGATTCTCGAGCAACTCACCGCTCACGCCGAACTCGACGCCGCGGATGCGGCTCTTGCCGGTATTGAACGTGCCCACTGAATCGTAGTTGGCGCCTTCCATCACATCCGACTTCGTCGACTGGAAGACGGCCGCCGTCAGCAGCAGTTTCTCGTCGAAGATGTTCCACTTGGTGCCGAGCTCGAGGTTGACCGAGCTTTCAGGATCGGCACCCGCCACGTTGCCGTCGTGGACCACCACACCACCGTAGCCGCTGCTCGTGCCAACGTCGGATTCTCCACCGTTGATATCGCTCGCCGTGGCGATGCTGGCGTAGAACATACCGCCATTGTCGAGCTTGTATGTCACGCCCAGGTGACCGTTGATGAGTGTGTCGGAATACTCGTAGTTCGCCTGCGCCAGCGTATTGGCGTTCTGCGTCGTCATGTCGAAATCGAAGTGATCCGCACGCACACCGAGGAACAGGCTCCAGGTGTCGTTCAGATCGAACGTATCCAGGATGGAGGCGGAGGTCGTCTTGACGTTCCAGTCGGTATCCCAGGTGCCCCTGGTGATCTGGCGGTTCATCACGGTGTTGATGCCATTGATCGGCGCACCGTTGGGAGCGACGACGCACCACGCATTGAGCGTCGTGCTGTTACCCGAAATGCAGTTCTGTCCCGAGTTGGCAATGGAATACACGCCATTCAGCACGCTGTGATCGGTGTACTCGAGGCCGAAGACGAGAGCATGTGACTTGCCGAACAGCTCCGTGTCCCAGAACAGGTTGCTCTGATTGGCGAAGTAGTCGACCTGCTGCCAGCCATGGTGGGTGCTGAGCGTCACGGTGTCGTACACACCGCCGGGGTTGTTGGCGGCCGTGGTCGCACCACGTGCACCCGTCACCACGTAGCCGTTGTCCGCGTTGCCAAGGCGCGTCAGGTTGGTCAGGCGCAGCGCCGGAGCAAAGCGATAGGTGATACGCGCCGTCCCGGTATCGACATCGGAATCCTGGAAGTCCGGCTGTTGCGCATAGACCGGGACATTTTTGGCCGGCACACGATTCGGCACGGTACCAGTGAGATAACCGCCGAGATCCGGATTGTCAGCGGCGCGCAGGCCGTAGTAGTCGACCACGACATCGAGCTTGTCGGTCGACGTGTACAGGCCGGACAACGCCAGACCCTTGCGACGGCGATCTGTCGGACCGCGGTCCGGCACTTCTTCATATGAGTACAGCGCATTGCCACGCACGGCCAGGTGATCGCCGAATGCCTGGTTCACATCGAGAGTGAGCCGCATGTAGTCGTCCGTGCCGAAGCCGGTGCTGAGCTTGCCGAAGTTCAGGCCGGTCGCGGCCTGCTTCGTGATTGCATTGACTGAGCCGCCCGAGGTACCGCGGCCGGAGAAGCTCGAGTTCGGGCCCTTGGAAATTTCGAGCTGCTCGATGGCGAAGCTCTCGCGCGTCGTCATGCCGGGATCACGCAAGCCATCGACGAACACGTCGCTGCGCGCTTCCTGACCGCGAATGATGTAACGATCGCCGAACGCGTTGCCATTCTCGCCAGTACCAACGGTGATGCCTGGCTGTGCATCGAGGATCTGGCGCAGATCGGTGTAACCGGAATCGTCGATCGCTGCCTTGGTCAGCACCGAAATCGTCTGCGGCGTTTCTGCCAGCGGACGGGTGTGGCGCTCGTCGCCCGAGGTCCTGGCCTTGTAGGGCACGCCGAGCTCAGCGTTGGGGTTCGGATCGATCGCCGTGTCTTCCACCTTGATCATTGGCAACTGACGAGCGTTTTCGCTGGTCGCGGGCGTCTCAGCCGAGAACGCCAGCGCCGGTACCAGCATCAGACCGGTGATGCCCGTGGACAGAGTGGCCCTGATGGCTGGCGCCAGGGTGCCCCTGGTCGAACGGAGACTGGCAGGAACCCTGGATCGCTTGGTCGGAATGCTCATGATCGGAATTGTTTGCCTTGGTTAATTGAGTCAATGCCAGCACCCGGCTGTGCGAATCTCATCCTGCGCGAGACACAGCGGGCCAGATCCGGAGACCTTTTCGAGGCCTCCCAGACCGATTGACTGCGATTCTAAATACGAATCATTCACATTGCCAATAGCATTGCAGACGAATCATCCATTCCCTGACCGTCGCTGCGAGGCGATCATCCGACGTCGAACTGGAAGCAAACAGACAAGTAGAGAGGACCGGCGTGCCTGCTGAACCGACGTACTTCGAAGACACCAAGGCACTGCGGAAGTGGTTCACCGGAAACGCAGCGAGCGCCAGGGTTCTCCACGCCGGCTTCATGAAGACCAGTTCCGGAACACCGAGCATCACGTGGCCGGAAGCCGTAGATGAAGCGCTCTGTGTCGGCTGGATCGATGGTGTTCGCCATCGAATCGATGCGGAGCGCTACACGGTCCGGTTTACGCCGCGAAAGCCCGGCTCGCACTGGAGCGCAATCAACATCAGGCGCGCCACCGAACTGGAGGCTGCAGGCCGCATGAAGCCGGCGGGCCTGGCGGCATTTGCCAGGCGCACTGAAGCCAGGTCCATGACTGCTTCCTATGAACAGACAACTGTCCCGGAATTCAGCCCGACCGAAATCAGGCTGTTCAAGAAGCGCTCAGCAGCCTGGACCTTCTACGAGGCTCTGCCACCCGGCTACAGGAAGAAGCTCATCTGGTGGGTGGTGAGCGCCCAGCAGGCAGCAACCCGCAGCAATCGCCTCTCGCAATTCATCGAGGCCTGCGCTCAGGGCAAGCGCCTGTGAGAGCCTGGGACCTATCCATGCCCGCTCGCAGCGACCACGCGACTACCTGGAGTACAGATCGATGATCGCCTCGATCGCATCCGCGCACACATCGCAGAAGTGATCGGTGCGACTGAACATGATGCATTGCATCTGCGAGCGGTAATAACCGGACGCCTGGTAGTTCGCGCCTTCGAAAGCGCCAATGCGGTCGCTGAACTCTTTGTTCGCCAGAAGCTTGTCCGTGAAGTCACGCTCGCGCCGGAACAACGCATTCATTTCTGATTCGGGTTTGTTGGCTGCACGCAGCTGGCTGCGTTCCTTCTGATAGGCGCGCTGATACTTTTCGAACTCTGCTTTCGGCCAGGGCGTAGGCAGCGGTGTGCCCTGCTTCACCTTGCCCAGCCATTTGAGGCGCGATGGATCGTGCAGAGCAGTCACGTTCGGCTCCCAGGGTTCGGGACGCGCCGTGCCGGACTGATACGCGACGGGCGAGGTGTAGTACTCATCGGCGAGCGCGGCAAAGTGATGGCCGAACTCGTGAATGAAGAGGTACTCCGCCCACTCGCTCCCGGCAGCGGCCGTACTGAACTGGCCGAAGATGCCGCCACCGCCATAGGTCTCGTTGTTGAACAGGATCTCGACGAACTCGTACGGCGCGAACTGCGCGATATCGCGGAAGGCCCGATTGTCGAGCGTCAGCGCATAGCGCTCTCTGCCGAAGATGTCGTAGCGCGTGCCGAGCGCCGACCAGCGATAAGCGCCCGTGGATGGCCGAGAAATACCGGATTGCGGTGTCGCCACCATCAATGCCCAGACATTGAAGTCGTCGGCACGCTCGCGGAAAGGCGTGGTTGCGAACAGGCGATCGCTCAGACGTTTCGCGTCCGCCGTGAACTTGCCAGCTTCGGCAGCCGTGTAGCCATCGCCCAGAATGAGCAGGTCCACTTTCCGTTCGGATGGACCGTTGTGACGGATCGCGATGGGCTGTGCCGGCGCCGGCCCGGTCTTGCGCTCGATGTCTGGCGCTGACGGATCGACGTCGATGCTCCACACGACCGAGAACGCATTGCGCTCATCGCGCGAGAGCACGCGCACCCGGACCGGCTTCTCCGGCAGCGGCAAGCGCAACGATTCCTGGAACGCGCGACTCAGCTTCTGGGCCTCTTCGGTCGTGCGCCATTCCGCAAAGACAGTGCTGAAGCCGCGCGAATACAGCACGGTGCCATCCGCCGGATCGACGACCTCGAACAGGTTGGCGCCGCGATTCGTGGCATCGATCGGTCGCGCCGGATTGCCCGGCCACGGCTGCGGCTCGATCACGAGACGGTCGAGGGCATAGTTCTCGACCAGTGCATTGCCGGAATGGACGTAGTCCAGCCGCAGGGTCGACGCAGCCTGTGAAACCCCAACCCACAGCACCAGAGCGAACGACGCCAGTGCGACCTCTCTGATGAAGGAAGTCATGTCGCCGGGCACTGATCGCTGTCCAGCGAAGACTCGACCGGTGTGGTTGCGTCGGGAGGCGGAAAGGCGGTCCTGAAGGTGAAGACGAACCCGGTCGGACCATACTGCCTCAGGTGTTCGAGTCGGCCGACCGCCTCCTCCAGGGTCGGATGATGTCCGCGGTGAACCCACCATAACGCCATGTGCATCTCGTACATGCGGTCGAACCATTCGCGGCGCCGACGCATGATCTCGGTGTGCGCCGAGCGGTACACATAGGCATTCAGCGACTCGATGCCTTTCCACACCGACATGTTCACGATCACGTTGTCGCCCAGGGGGCGCAGCGAGGTCGCATCGTTACCCTCACCCTTGAGTCGCCACACGAATCCCGGCGACTGCTCGGCCAGCTCATTGATGCGATCGAGATTGGCGACGAAGTCGGCCATGACGGGCGAATCGAGCGGCTCTTTCATGGCCGCAATGTTGATCTGTGCCAACTGAAACGCGGTCATGAAAACCTCCGGTAAGAATACGAATGCAGTCTGCTCGCAACGTCGTTGGAGCGTCAAACGCGCACGACGCGGAAATGCGTCACGCTTCGACGCCCACGAGTGTGAACTGCATTCACCAACGTCCGTGATGAAGGGGATGTGCCTGGAGCATTCCGGGAAAATCTGATCACTTCCGTACATAAGACAGGCATACTTCGGCGATCCCATTATTCAAACTCAGAGCGGAACATGCGATCGACTGTCGGAGTAACGGCACTGGCCACACTCGTCCTCGCAACCTTCACCGCTCACGCCAGTACCGGCACGACTGCGTCGACAGCCACAAAGCAGACCGCTTCGAAGTCCGCTTCGGTCGCTCCGTCCGCCGCCAAACCAGCCGCGGCCAGCAAACCTTCCTCATCGACTGCGTCAACGAAGGCGAAGGCAACGGCCAAAGCCAAAGGCCCAGTGAAGGCCGCCAGGCCCTTCGCCTCGCTCAAGACCGGTGACGGTCGTCGCGGTCCGGAGATCCGTTCCAGCGCCGTGCTCGTGATCGATGAATCCGATTCGTCGATCCTGCTGTCACGCAACGCCGATGTCGCCGCGCCGATTGCCTCGATCACCAAGCTCATGACCTCGCTGGTGGTGCTGGAGGCCAATCTGCCGCTGGAAGAAATCATCACTATCTCCAGGGCGGATCGCGATATCGAGAAAGGCGCGCCATCACGACTGACCCTTGGCGCTGAACTGACGCGCGGCGAACTCATCCACCTCGCGTTGATGTCGTCCGAGAATCACGCAGCACATGCGCTGGGCCGTACGTACCCTGGCGGGACGGATGCGATCCTCGATGCCATGAACGCGAAGGCCAAGGCGCTCGGCATGAAGCGCACGCATTTCACTGACACGAGCGGCCTCTCCGCCGGAAACATCGCCAGCGCCGAAGACCTGAGCAAGCTCGTCATCGCAGCCTCGCAGAATCCGCTCATCGAAAAATATTCGACCGATCCCGACGAGACCCTCATGGTCGGCCGTCATCCGGTCGAGTACCGCAACACCAATGGCCTGGTTCGCAAGCCCGAATGGGACATCCGCGTGCAGAAGACGGGTTACACGCAGGCGGCTGGCCGTTGCCTGGTCATGAAGACGTTCATCGACGATCGCCCGATCGTCATGGTGCTGATGAATTCCTTCGGCAAGTACACACGGACTGCCGACGCCATCCGCGTACGCCGCTGGATGGAAACCGCGCTGGATCAGGCGCAATTGGCGGGAAGCCGCTGACCTCCACCCCAACACATGGAGATCGCCCTCCTTTGTGTACCTCCCTTGCTTCTGTTACCCGCCGAAACCACACGCCCGGGCATACAAGAATTCCGTCATGACGGGTGACTCGGCTACGGACGGCGCTTAATCTCGACGCGCCCTCCAGTCATTCGAGAACCGTCATGACCAGAAAAACAGCGAACGATTTTCCACCCGAAGTTCTGGGCCTCTTCGACAAGTACGTGCACGGGCAGATTTCCCGCCGCGGCTTTCTCGACGGCGCCGCGAAGTTTGCGATTGGCGGATTGACCGCGGCCGGACTGCTCGAAGCACTGAGTCCGCAGTTCGCCCACGCGCAGCAGGTCGAGCCGACCGACGCGCGCCTCAAGACGGAGTGGATCGAGATTGCGGCGCCGGGTTACGGCAAAGTTCGCGCCTATAGCGCACGCCCCGCGGATGCGAAGGGCAAGCTGCCGGTGGTCCTCGTCGTTCACGAGAACCGCGGCCTCAATCCCCACATCGAGGACATCACCCGCCGTGTGGCGCTCGATAATTTCATCGCGGTAGCGCCCGACGCCCTCTTCCCGCTCGGCGGCTATCCTGGCGACGAGGACAAGGCACGCGAATTGTTCGGCCAGCTCGACCAGGCAAAGACGCGCGAAGATTTCGTCGCGACTGCGGATTACTTGAAAAAGCTGCCCGCGGGCAATGGCAAACTCGGTGTAGTCGGCTTCTGCTACGGCGGTGGGGTCGCCAACTTCCTCGCAACGCGCGTACCGGATCTGAATGCCGCGGTTCCGTTCTACGGCAGTGGTGCGGCCATCGAGGACGTGCCTAGGATCAAGTCACCCCTGCTGATCCAGTTTGCCGAGAAGGACGATCGCATCAACGCCGCGTGGCCCGCCTATGAAGCCGCATTGAAGAGCGCCGGCATCAAGTACGAAGCCCACCTGTATCCAGGCACGCAGCACGGCTTCAACAACGACACGACGCCTCGCTACGATGAAGCCGCCGCGAAACTCGCCTGGCAACGAACGATCGCGTTCTTCAATCAACAGTTGCGGGCGTAGTCGCAGACATCACAGGAATTCATTGCGGGCACGGACGCCCGCAACGGTCACATGAGAGAGCACAAGACTCTCGTTCGTGCTGAGCTGGCTGACCTCACCCCGCCCGTCCTGGGCCGCTCGAAGGGCCGGATCTCCACCGCCCGTCGCAATACGCCCACGTCCCCGCTGAAACTCTGGCGCATGGAAGTCAGGTGGTGCCATGCTTTTGGAGTTCAGGGGAATTCAACCAACAGGGGATGATTTCATGAGAACGCAGATACTCGTTGCGACCATCGCATTGGCTCTCTTTGCCTGCTCGAAACAGACACCCCCGCCACAAACGACCGAATCGCCGCCCGCAGCCAGTACGGCGCAGCCGACCTCGAGCGAAAAACTCGACGCCGTGCTCGCAGCACAACCGGATGCCGACAAGGCGCGCTATCCGCACCGGCACCCCAAGGAGACGCTGACATTCTTCGGCGTCGAGCCCGGCATGACCGTGGTCGACACGCTGCCGGGCGATGTCTGGTACACGGGCATCCTGCTCGACTACCTGGGTCCCGACGGCAAGGTCATCGCCGCGGACTACTCCGCTGACATGTGGACGCAGTTTGGCGACTACTCCCCCGATCCCAAGGAGAAGGCGAACTGGCCTGCCGACTTTGTCGCGAAGGCGGCAGCAAAGCGCGGTGCCGACGATGCGCAGATCGCCGCGTTCCAGTACGGCTCGGTTCCCGATGACCTGGCCGGCACGGCCGATGTCGTGCTGGAGATCCGCGCGCTGCATCACTTCAATCGCCTGGAAGGCAAAGGCGGCTACCTCACCCAGGCGCTCGCCGACATGCACAAAGTCCTGAAGCCCGGCGGCATCGTGGGCGTAGTCGCGCATCGTGCGCCCGAAGCCAATTCGGACGCGTGGGCGATCGGCGAGGCCGGCTATCTGAAGCAATCAGCCGTGATCGCCGCCTTCGAGAAGGGCGGCTTCGAACTGGTGGAATCCAGCGAAATCAATGCGAATCCGAAGGACCAACCCACCGAAAAGGACTTCGTCTGGCGCCTGCCGCCCGCGCTCGCGACCAGCCAGGGCAATGCCGAACTGAAGGCGCAGATGGAAGCGATCGGCGAGAGCGACCGCATGACACTCAAGTTCCGCAAGAAGGCGTGACGCCTGCGGCGAGGGGCGGGCATGCCTCGCTCCTCGCCGGTCCTTCCGTTACTTACTCACTCCCCGCCGGCCCAGACGTGCCCGCAGCTCTGCAAATTTGCAGGGCTCTACTCCTCTGCGAAGTGCCTGGCCGGGCAATGGTGGCGCGGACCTGCCTCAGCGCGCGGGCCTGAAAACAGCCGCGTCGTCGTAAAAGCCCGGCTCTTCGTTGGCGCTCCACCATCCGGGGATGCCGAGGACCGGCAGCGGCAGAAATGGTCTGGCGAGCAACCGCTCCGTCGTGAGGCTCGCGGTGAGCGCATCGTCAGTCAGCTGACCGACCACCCAGACATGCGCAGTGATCGCCTTGCGCGGCTGCAGCAGTTTCTCCATCAAGGCGTGACCGAAAACCATCAGGCGCGCCGACTGCCACTGTTCGCGCCGCGTCACGAAAAGCGTATGCCAGTCGCGCCGGCGCAGAGCGTCCACCAGTTCCTCTGGAGCCTGCAGCATCGCGGCATTCTCATCGAACAGAGTAAGAGCGTCGCGCAGCGTGCCACGCGGTCCGGACGATCCACGCAGCGCCAATTGCTCAGCCTGCAGCAGATTCAATCGCCGCTTGGTTCGGGGCCAGGCGAGCCACATGAGTCCGTTGAACAGATCGTGTGGATTATCGCGGGTGGGAACGCAGGAGGTACGAGCGATAAACGCTTCGTACGCCTCGCCAGCCGGAAGGTCCGCCTGGTCGACGAAGCGCACCGTGATCACGTCATTGTCCGCTGCCGCATTCAGGGTACCGGCCACCGATTGCGACGCCCCGCCCTGCAACAGTCGCCGCGCCAGCGTCAGGTACGGTGACATCCAGGGCGGCGGATGTTGCAGTATCTGAGCGAGCTGGGCCATGCCGACGTTGATCTCTCCCGCCACTACGCCGCTTCCACCCGATGTTCGTAGTACGGTGCTTGCCGCTCGCTGAGGATGTCCTGCAGTTCGTGCTTCGGACGCGCGTTCGGCGTGAGCCACCGCTCGACGTTGTCGAGCTGCAGATTGACGATCACGCGGTCGTGCCCCGCGGCGCGCACTTCCGCGGGCGGTTCATCGGTGATGGCAGCAAACGACAGCAGCGTGTCGCCCCGTGGATCGCGCCATTCGCCGAACATGCACGCGACCAGCATCCGCTGCGCCGGTCGCGGTATGAAATGCAGGACGACGTTGCGGCCTTCCCGCTCCACGTTCTCGAAGAATGAATCGACCACCATCAGTGCATGCGTACGGCCGAACTCGTTACGCCAGAATTTTTCCAGATTGTCGCGGCGCGCGTTGTACAACCCGGGAAACTGACGATCGACACTGGCGGCTGCGCCCCGCTGCCGCAGGTGATAACGCGCCAGCCTGACGATGTTGCAGCCATTCTCCCTGACGATGATGGGACCGTGGGTCAGCGGAAAAATACGGGCATCCTCGGGATGTGGCTGCGTGCCCTTCAGCAATGACAATTTCTGCAGCGCGCCGTCGATCTTGCCGGTGGCGATGCGCTGTTCATTGCGTGCGCTCTTCGTCTCCTTGACCTGGAGCCTGCGCTGCGCATCGGCAAGCCGCCGCTTCTGCGCGAACGCCTCCTGCTCGAACCGGGTGATCTGCGCCTGTCGGTGCTGGTCGATCAGCAGCCGGATCCGCTGCTGTTCCGCATTCACTGGATCGTCGAAGTTGCGCTCGAAGCCGCGCGGGATTCTCACGTTCCGGTCGGCGACGCGCTGACGGAAGACCCCTTCGATCTGGGCATAGTCGGGCCTCGCTCCCTGCTCGCGCAGATAGTCATTGAGGCTCTGGAGTACGTTTGCGGAATAGCACATGGCACGCCGGATCATCTCAACGTCGTTGCGAGCGGACAAGCGGCGGCCGCAATCGCTGGTTCGGATCGACTCGCAGCAACAGTCATTCGTTTCGTCGCATTCGGCGCAATCTTTGCGACCGCACCCCGTCTACACCGCTCCCAGACGATCTGGGTTCCTTCCGTCAGATCCTGTGCATCGCAGGATCGTCTCCCCCTGCGGATATTTTCCGGGACAATCGCGCGCCTATGCCTGCCCTCTCGCCTGAATCCACCCCCGCGACGTCCGCCGATGCCGGTTTCTGGCGCATCGTGTGGCTTGCCCTCCAGGGCAAGCAATATGACTACACGACCGAGTCGCCGAATCGCGCCGTCCTGTTGCTGGCCGTGCCCATGGTCCTGGAAATGGTCATGGAGTCGCTGTTCGCCGTGGTCGACGTCTTCTGGGTCTCGCGGCTGGGCCGCGATGCTGTGGCAGTGATCGGGCTGACCGAATCGGTCATGTCTCTTATATATGCAGTTGCCATCGGCATCTCGATCGCCGCCACCGCTATCGTCGCGCGGCGCATCGGCGAGAAGGACCCGGAAGCGGCATCGGCCGCTGCGGGACAGATTTTGCTGCTCGGGGCCGGCGTATCGATGGCGATCGGCATCGCGTTCGGGTTTTACGCAGCGGACGTGCTGCGCCTCATGGGCGCCAGCGACAACGTCGTCGCGATGGGCAGCGACTTCGCCCGCATCATGCTCGGCGGCAACATCACGGTGTTTCTCATCTTCCTCATCAACGCGATTTTTCGCGGTGCGGGAGATGCGGTGCTGGCGATGCGCACCCTGTGGCTGGCGAATGCCCTGAACATCGTGCTGGGCCCCTTCTTCATTTTCGGCTGGGGCCCTTTTCCGGAAATGGGTGTGACCGGTGCTGCCGTCGCTACCAACATCGGCCGCGGCGTCGGCGTGCTGTACCAGCTCTGGCACCTGAGCGGCCACAACAGTCGCGTGCGCGTGCGGCCGCGTCATCTGAAACCGCAGCTTCGTGCGCTGCAGACGATCATCGATACGGCCTGGAGCGGGGTGGCGCAGCTGCTCATCAGCACCACCAGCTGGGTCGGGCTGTTCAAGATACTGGCGCTGTTCGGCAGCGCGGCGCTGGCCGGATTCACGATCGCCATCCGCATCGTGATGTTTGCCTTGATGCCGGCGTGGGGTCTGGCGAACGCCGGGGCAACACTGGTCGGTCAGAATCTCGGTGCGCAGCAGCCGCAGCGCGCTGAAGAAGCTATCCGGATCGCGGCGCGCTACAACGTGATCTTCCTTGCCATCCTCGGCGCTTTGTTCATCGCGCTGTCCGGCCGCCTGGTGCGGATGTTCACCACCGACGCCGATGTGATCGCCTATGGCACGCAGGGGCTGTGGATCGTCAGTCTCGCCTTTCCCCTGTATGCAGCCGGCATGTGCCTCGAAGCGGCATTCAACGGCGCCGGCGATACGCGGACGCCGACGCGACTGAATTTCTTTTGCTTCTGGCTGGGACAGGTGCCGCTGGCCTGGGTACTGGCGGAGACCTTCGGACTCGGTCCGCTCGGCGTGTTCATTGCCGTGCCCGTGTCTTTCACGGTGCTGGCGCTGTGGAGCGGAGTGCTGTTCCGTCGTGGCAAGTGGAAGGAACAGCGGCTCTGAGAAAGAAGGGATCAACTCGACGGAGGACACGGGGAGCACCCGGTCGAAACGAAAGGCAGCGTCGTGCTTCTCTCTTCTACCCCGTGTCTACCCCGTGCCCCCCGTGGAAACTTTTCTTGCGGATTTAGTCCTGCAGCCTGAAGCTGACGCGCACTCGCACAGGTCGCATCGTCGCCGGATCGGCAAGCGGCTGCGGCTCATAGCGCCATTGCTTCGCAGCAGCGACCGCCGCGCGCTCGAAAAAGCGACCATTCTCGGCCGACGTCACTTGCGCACTCGACACCTGGCCGGCAGCGGTGACCGCGAGCGTCAGATCGACCCAGCCCTGCACATTGCGTTCGCGCGCGTCTTTCGGGAAATCCGGCTGCACCATCTTCACGAGTTTCGGACCGGCACCCGCTGCTGACTGGCTCGCCGCCGGCTGGCTTGCTGACGAATCCGAATGCGAATTCCCCGCGGAAGCTGCTGCCAGACCTGCTGCCGCAGCAGGCACCATGGCGGTTGACGGCAGCACGCTACCCGGATCGATCGCTGCACCGGACCCCGACACTGCTGCAGGCATTGCCGCAGGCGGCTCACCCAAAGATGCGGGCGCTGGCGGTCCCATATCCAGTGGACTCTTCATGGCACTGTTACTGACGAACGCCGTCCCGGTCACCGCCGCGCTCTCCTCCGCCATCGGCACCGTTGCACGGAGCGGCGCTTTGCTCGACGTCTGCTTCGGCTTCTGCTCGACAACGGCTGGCGGTGGCGCCTGCAGAAGTGCGATCTGCTTCGCCTGCTCCTGGCGAAGCTCGCTGTCCAGCATTACCAGCCGCCGATTGTCAGGACTGATCCGGCGCAGCCGTTCGAGCCCGATCCCCGCCTCCGCCAGACGCCCGTCGACGATGGCCAGCTTCACGTCCTCGACCATCCGGTCTGCAACCGTCTCCATCCCACGCCGCGCATCGGCATTGGCGGGGTCGAGCGACAACACCACGCTGTAGTAATGCAAGGCGCTGCTTTCCGGTGGATCGACATAGCGGCCACCGTCGATCGCCTGCCGACCCGCGGTCAGATTGGTCGCGATCACCTGGCGCGGATCGATATCGGGAACCCGCGACTGCATCGTCCACCACACCGCGAGACCAACGATGACCGCAGCCGCCGCTGCAATCAGCCAGACACTCGATGACGGACCGAAACGTGATGGCGCTGTCGATACCAATGACGCAGCAGCCCGCGGCTCGACCAGAACCGATGCCAGCGCCACCCGGGTCTCTTCCTGCGCAGGATCAGCCGCCTTCATTGGCGGCGAAATCGACGCCTCCGGTTTCTTCGCAGCGGGTGCCGACGGCATCGGGACCACGACGGGGTCCCCCGATTGCATGTCATGCGGCCCGGGTTGCGGCGCCGTGGCTGCACGGCGCGCGCGGTACTTGAGGGACTGATATTCACTGGCGGCAGAACGGATCACGAGCCGCGCCAGCGCTGGCGTCACCGGCTTGAGCATGAAGCGCTCGACGACGGCGGACGACAACAGACCGATGAGCGCGTTGTCGTCGCCGCGGCTGCCCACTGCAATGGTGATGGCTGCCGGATCGTAAACCCGCATCTGCTTGCCGATCTGCACCAGCGCCTGCTGCGTCAGCGCCTGATCGGTGATCAGGATGCCGCACTTGCCATCCGCTGCCAGCTGCGTGGCCTCATCCATCGACGACGCGACCGATACCGGATGCTGATTCCCGGCCGCCGCACGTATTGCTTCGCACAATTCCTGATCGGTCGATTGGACCGTAATGGTGATGGGTGAGGGCACGACCGCCTGAAGCTGTGGCTGCGCAGGCCGTTCCGAGCGGCGTTGATGACGCAACCTGGTGTCGAACTCGACTGTGTTCATGGGCTGGCACCCCAGTCCGCGACCTCCGTGTCGCGGAAACTCTGACATGTGAGAGAGGGTGCCGAACGTTAGCTGAGTCAGGCGTGCTGAAAAATTGGTCTGAAGGCGTAGGAGATCAGGGACTTACCGGCAAATCTCAGACATAGGTGATCCAGCAGCGAATGATGTTCGAGAAAGAAGCTTTCCTGGCGTCGAAATCGGCCGCGTCTTTGAACACGATCGTCGCCCGGTCGCGGGCGAGCCACTTCAGAAGCTTCTCGGGATCGTCTATCCGCAGGCCATCGGGCGCAATGTCTCTGACCTTGGCGCCGAGGTGAAGAATTACGCCAACGCCGCTCTTCTCCCGCAGGTTAGTCGTTGCGAAGTACTCAGTAGTGCGAAAGCTGGGCGCGTTCCATTTGATGCCTTCGGCGATACTCGGATCGGCGCCCAGGATCCAGTCTCGGATGGCCTGGATCTCGTCTTTGGATTTGTGCTCCAGAGTCGACATGAACTCGTCCACTGCTTTCGTCGAGTCAGCGATGGATGAATGAGCGGGAGACTTCTGCTTTCGGGACCTCACAACATTCTCCTTGTCATACCATCGGGCGATCTGACACGACTCACGCCCTTCAGTGGACGAGCCGTAAAAAAAGCCAGCCCGGGCGCCATGGGATTCGACATCATTCTTTCCCCAGCCGTCGAAGCTATGATCATAGCCGGCCAATGAAACCCTTGAAGACGTGAGTCCGTGACTTGAACCCATTGGATACCTATCGCGCCCGCCTGCAGCAACACGAGCAACGTACCGCGGCGTTCGAGCGCACACAGGATCGGCTGGGGTCGCTGCGCATCGTGCTGTTCCTTGCCGCCATGGGCACAGCCTGGTGGCTGTTGAGCCGTGACACTCATTCGCTGTGGTGGCTGTCGTTACCCGTCGCGGCGTTCCTTGCAGCGGTAGCCTGGCATGGGCGCATCCGGCGGCGTTCCATCCTGTCGCAGCGGGCGGTAACGTTCTATCGCGCCGGCATTGCGCGACTGGAGGACCGCTGGATGGGTGCCGGTCAGCAGGGCGAGCGATTCAACGATCCGCATCATGTGTATGCGGCGGACCTGGATCTGTTCGGTCATGGCAGCCTGTTCGAACTGCTGTTCACCGGCCGCACCCGAATGGGTGAGGAATGTCTCGCTCGATGGTTGCTCGCGCCTGCAGGACTGCAGGAAGTCCGCGCCCGTCAGGAGGCGACCACGGAGCTGCTCGACCGCCTCGATCTGCGCGAAGACATCGCGGGTCTCGGTGCCGACGTCCCCGTCGGAGTGCAGCCGCAGGCATTGATCGAATGGGCCGAGTCACCGAATCGCCTGACACCGCGCTGGCTGTTGCCGATGGCGTTCGTGCTGCCTGCGCTCGCCATCGCCGGCGCCTATGCCTGGTATCGCTGGGGACTCATTTCGGCGCTCCTGCTCGTCCTGATCGCCGAGGGCGGCGTCATCCGGCTGTTCAAGAAGGAACTGCAGCAGGCGATGCAGAGCACCGAGCAGGCCTTCGAGGATCTGAAACTGCTGGCGGGATTGATCGAACGCATCGAGCGCGAACCAGTGCAGTCGGCGCGCATGAGCGAACTCAAGCAGCAACTTTCCTCGCACTCTGTTGCCGCATCGGCCGCCATGTCGCGGCTCGCCACCATCGTGCAATGGATCGAGTCGCGCCGGAATCCGCTGATGCAGCTGCTCGGCCTGCCGCTGCTGTATCCGCTGCATGTCTCCCTGGCCGCGGAACGCTGGCGTAACGATCACGGCAAAGCCGTTCGCACGTGGCTCGGAGCGATCGGCGAAGTCGACACGCTGCTTTCCATCGCCACGTACCGCTTCGAGCATCCGCACGATTCGCTGCCGGAGTTTACCGATGGTCCTGCGAGCGTACGTGCATCGCAGCTCGGACATCCGCTGCTGCCGGCAACGCGCTGCGTACTCAATGACGTCGCCATCGTGGACCCCACGCGTGTGCTCCTGATCAGCGGTTCCAACATGTCCGGCAAGAGCACCTTGATGCGCACGATCGGCATCAACGCTGTCCTGGCGATGGCTGGCGCTCCAGTACGCGCTGCATCGTTTGAACTCACGCCGCTGCAGGTGGGCGCGAGCATTCGCGTCAACGACTCGCTGCATGAGGGCAGCTCGCGTTTCTACGCGGAGATCACGCGACTGCGGCAACTGCTCGACCTGACACGCCAGCCGCTGCCACTGCTGTTCCTTCTGGACGAGCTGCTGCAAGGAACGAATTCAAAGGACCGCCGCATCGGCGCCACCGGCGTACTGCGTGGGTTTCTCGACCGCGGCGCCATCGGGCTGATCAGCACGCACGACCTGGCGCTCATCGACATCGACACCGCCGGCAGTGCGCGACTGCGCAACATGCATTTCCAGGATGAGCTGATCGATGGCCGGATGAAGTTCGATTACACGCTGCGCGACGGCGTGGTCACGCGCAGCAATGGCGTGGAACTGATGCGGTCGATCGGACTGGAAGTTTGAAGAAGCCACCAGGCCCTGGCCGCCAGCCGGAAGGCGAGAGAAGATCCGTAGCAGCGTCCTTCTCTGGCTAGTTACCAGCCGCTTCTTTCTCCATCCACTCCGCCACGTGCGCCTGCAGCTGCGGAAAGAATTCCGCAAAGTCCGCCGCAAAGCCAGCCTCCTCCGCGCTCAGTAGCGGAACGCTGTCCTGCAGGGAGAATGGCCGCCGCCACCGCTTCTCGAGATAGGTCGATATGCGCCGCAGCGCGTGCTCCACTCCCGCCAGCTCGCGATACGAAGCCAGCAAGTCGAACCGGACGATGCGATCGAGCGTCATCCGGGCGTCCGGGGGCAGCGGCAATGTCGTCACTCGCGCGCCCGCGTAGAACCCCTGAACGAACTCCTGTAGCGGTTGCGAGGAGTAGTGCTGCCACTGGTTGGCGAGCAGGTAGTCGTAGAACACATCGATCAGCACGCCGCTGAAGCGACGATACTCAGCCCCCACTCGCGCGCGACCGCGACGCACGACGGGATGCGAGTCAGTGAATGCGTCGATGGCTTTGTGGCACGCCGCACCGCGCTGGAAGTCCGCACTCATCAGGATGCGATCCTCGCCCCTGACCAGGTCTGCAAGCAGGTTGCCGAGCTGGAAATCGACGGTCGGCTCGGACAGCAGTGTGTGTGCGAGCCAGTTCATGACGCGGTCGCCGTTGACGGCGAGGTCATCGCGGACGGATCTGCCATGAGACGGTTCGACTCCCGCATTGCGCTTCGCTCTACATGCAACTGCGCCGATGTTGCCAGAAGATTGGCTTCGGGTCGCGAATCAGTCCCGCGTCATCGTGCAACTCATGAGCAGATGCTTTGGCTGCACGCCGTGATCT
Organism: Povalibacter sp.; assembly: GCF_036520495.1. Lineage (GTDB taxonomy): Bacteria > Pseudomonadota > Gammaproteobacteria > Steroidobacterales > Steroidobacteraceae > Steroidobacter. The sequence continues at coordinate 52,594 of NZ_DATDJO010000057.1, forward strand.
TCCATGATCCGGAATCGCACCTCTGCCGGGAATGCGCCACTTGAAGAAAGTTTGATTAATTCCAGATTCGTCATTCCCGTGACCAACGGGAATCCCACGTGGCGCAGGCGGTGACCGTAGGAAAGCCCTTGGGGGGAATCTATCCGAATCAACCAGATGGACTCTGACCAAAGGAAACCCCGCGGGGCCGCCTGCGCGGGAATGACGGATTAATCAGAGATTCCTTGAGTCATGCGGGCGTCGCCGCGCCCATCAATCCGCGCAGCGAGATGCCATGGTGAGCGGCCCGGTTGCGAATGGCCGATTCGGTGCGGCACAGAAGTTTCGCGATATCGCGCACCGAGGTGCAGGCATCGGCCAGTGTCCGCAGTCGCTGCACTTCGCGGCCGGACCACGAACTCACCGCGGCGGGCACGACAAATTCTTTCGACATCGCTGTTTCCTGATCGCGGAGCATCATGTGCCCGGAGTCGGACGACCCCTAGGGCTGGGCTGCAAGTTCCGGTGGCAGCGGCGCGTTGGGATACCAGTATCTCAGATGACAACTCTCGCAGGCTTCATCGAGCTGGCCGCCGGCCTTCACCAATGCATCGGTGTCCCTTGCATCGATTGCCCCCAGGATCAGCGCGGCGGCGCCATGCAATTCTCGCGCATGCGACAGGTAAGCGTCCCGGTCGGCATCGATGGCGTTCTGGATTTCCTGTCCCGAAGAGATTCCTGGTACGTGCGCGTCTTCGAGGGTGTGCCCTTCCGACACGACACGTCGCCCATCCACGGCCAACAGATTCGCGGACTCGACCAGACGAATGGCTGCATGACGCAGCTCCAGCCATTCCGCATCCGTCTGCGGGCGATGCTCGACTGTGCCTTCCGCGGTTACTTCGGTGCTGACTGCTTCCCAGAGCAGATCCGCGGCAGGATCGACCTGCGCATTCATGATCTCCTGGATACTGGCTGTCGGGATGAATACCGACGAAGACGCAGGAGGCGACTGCCGAGAACAGGCAGTGATTGATGCCAGCGCGACCAGCGCCATCAGAATGACAGGCTTCATGACGGCGAGTCAGGTGAAGCCGATCATGCGGCCGGCGAGACCAATACCGAACCATACGACGAGCGATACTCCGACCGTCGTGCGCGCCAGCACCGGGTTCGGCGACTCGCTGGCGGCCACGCGGCGGAACAGCGCGAACTGCAGCACGATCGCAGCGACGAACAGCAGCATCTTCAATTCAAAGGCGAACTTGTAGAAATAGAGCGTTGGTGTCGCGACGAACATGAGCGTGCCACTGAGCACCGTCAGCACCAGACCGATGTAGAAGATGCGATTGGCGTCGCGCGTCACCTCGCCTATCGGCTGATTCCTGAACACGAGATTGAGCAGTCGCAGGCTGATCAGCACCAGCGCAGCGAGCAGTGCGATGAAACCAAGCACGTGCACGACCTGCAGTCCGGCGGCGACCATGTGATCGGACTTGCTGATTGCGTGGGCAATCGGGCTGTCCTGGATGACGTTGAGAATATCGGCGATGGACATGGCGGACTGGTATCAGGACAGATAGGGAATGAGACGACCGCAGACGATCACGACCGTCCACAGACTCAAGGATGCGATGGCGGCGAACTTCGCCGCGGCCGGCAGCACTGCCTGACCATCGCGCATTTCCGTCTTCTTGGCGATGACGAATTCGAAGTACGCCGCGTTGATACCGGCGAGCAAGATGAACAGGAGCTTCCACGCGAAGACGGCGCTGGTAACCAGCGTCGATGCCCCGGCGAGAAACAGCAGACCACCGGTGATAAAAATGGTGACGAATCCGCCCAGCACCCAGGGACGCAGCTGATGCAGCACCTGCATGGCCGGCAGACGTTTCAGCACTACTCCGGCCAATCGCAGGTCGGTAATGAACAACAGACCCACCGCGATGGACAGGCCGATGAGATGCGCGCCTTCGATGAGCGGAAACGCATAGCGCGATTCCGCGATGGCGACGGCGAGCGGCCATTGTTCGATGGTTTCGGCAAATGCCACCAGGGTCGTCATGCGTTATCTCACTTACGCGACGGCGCGATGGCCACCTGGCCAAACGGTCCGTTGTTCTCGATGCACATCCGCTCGTAGCGCTCGTGCTTCAGGCTGCCGTCCGGGGTGTTTGCTTCGGCCACTTCGTAATTCCAGCCGTCGATCTGGTCCTTCTCGGTATAGCGGCGCAGGGGAATCGTCGCCGTCCAAGGGCGCGTGAACACGGTGGGATCGGTGATGGTCGCGACGTAGTTGAAGCGCTGTCCGCCGTCGTCGAAAACGTAACGTTCTTCGATGTGGACGTTGTCGCTGAAGAACTCGCCGGTGCGCGCCAGGCGCGCCTTGGCGTTGTTGTTCGTCACATCGACGATGAGCGTGTTGCCTTCCCAGCGACCGCGCGAGTCCGCATTCCACAGCTTGATGTTCCCGGGCAGGTGCGGCCTGCCATCGAGATGGACGATTCGCCAGCCCGAGTTGAACAGGATCAGCACGTAGCCGGGATACTGACGGATCTCGAAACCGTGCCAGGTGAATGACTTCGGCACACCCGCCGGTGCGCATCGCGCCAACGGCTCGATGTATTCAGGTTTGATGGGATCGTGAAAGTACTTCAGGAATTCCTGCTGTTTTTCGCGCGCCCAGGGCTGGAACGGCACCTCGCCATCCGCCGGGTCGCTCACGCGGCTCGGCGCCCGCTCGCTGCGCTGCGTCTTGGGGATCGCACGTGGATTCGGATCGCCAGGCACGCCGCCCTGCGGATCGGTCCAGTTGTTGTGATTGGCGATCGTGTTCGACCAATGCCCTTGCACATCGGGTTGACCATCCTCGAGACGCTTGCCCGTCCAGCGACCGGGTTCAATCGGAATGATTTTCGTCTCGCGTTGAATGGTGCTGCCGCCCGGCGCCTGCTGCGCCTGGGACACGGTGCAGATCGCGAGGCCGGCGATCAACAGCGCCCATCCGGAATGGATTCTCTTGCTCATATATATGTATCTCATCGTCCGGCCCGGGCCTCATGCCGCGGGCATCGCGCGCTATTCCTTCGCCGGCACCGGGTAGTACTTGTCGAAGTCGCGCGTGAAGCAGTAGTTCTCGATCAGCTGGAAGTTCTTCTCGCGATGCCGATGCAGGATCACGCTCAGAGTCCACGGACGTGCGAACACTTCCGGATCCTCGAGCGTGGCGTGGTACTCGATGGTGTGTGCGTCGAGGAACTTCCAGCGCTCGACCACGTGCAGCTTCGCGCTATGGAAATTGCCGGCGCGGTCCAGCCAGGTGTCTTCGTTGAAATCAGTGACGTCGACGACCAGCGTGTCGCCTTCCCAGTGACCGCGCGAGTCGCCGAGATAGAACTCGTTGTCGGTGACCTTGGGATGCAGCGTGCCGTTGGTAAAAATCGTGCGTACGGACTGGCCGAACTGGAACACGACGGTCACGTCAGTGGCACGCTGCAGGATCTGGAATGGTTCCGGGTAATAGATGCCGCGAGGCGTGCCGAGCGTCCAGCACTTCAGGCGCGGGTCATCGGTATCGCGTGCGGCGAAGTTCTGCTGCTTCTGCTGCAGTGCTTCGGGCAGGTACGGAATGACGTTGCCTTCGACGACGCCCGGGCCTGGCGGCGCGTCAATGCGTGCCGAATGCGGTTCGAGGTCGTAGTCCGCGGCGCTGGTCGTCTGCCAGATGCCGGAGAAATCCGGCTTGCCATTGGACAGGCGCGGAATCTTTTCAGCGGCGTTCGCCACGGGCGTGAGCGCCACGATCACGAGTACGCTCAACAACCTCTTCATCATCGTGCAGCCGCCGTTCTCGCGGTCGGTGCGTCCTGGGCTCCGCCGGTCTGGAAGGTACGGCCGTCGGACAGCGTGACGGTCAGGGAATAACCGAACGCTCCGCCGTTCTTCGCGAGGTAACCCTTGATGTGAACCCTGGTGCCGGGCGCAACGTCCGCCTTGGTCAGACCGATTCTCGCCAGTTGATTCGGCGCACCGAACTCGACGCCCCAGTTCTGCACCTTGCCATCCTTGCCGGCGACATCGAAGTACAACCAGCTATGCGGATTGACCCATTTGATCTTGGTCACGGTGCCTTGCAGATCGATCGGCTTGTCGGCATCGAACTCTGCGGCAAAGGCATGGTGCGCCCACGTGGGCACCGCGGTCGCCGTCATCAGCACGGCGGCCAGGGCGGCGCGATTTGCGAATCTCCAATTCATCACTCTCTCCAGGGACGTTCGGCGCGCGGCGTTATCGGTGGCATCGCAGGCGAGTGCGACGCAATTCAGAGGCCGGTGCGGGCCGCAGATTCTGCGGGCGGGCGTGAACTGTCCAGCGTTGGCTCGTTATCTGGCAATGCTGCGCTGCTATGTCACTTCGCTGTGACCTTGAAGCCTTCGCAAGCAATGAATCTGCGGCGATCGTGACCGCTTCATAACCGCGCAGCGACTGCGGTGCGACGACGTTTGCATGGCTCGCGCTCACGCGATGCCCTTCGCCGCCAGCAATGCGCGACTGTTATCGAAATAAATGAGTCGGCGCTGGTCCTCGGTCAGCACCCGGTCGAGCGTCTGCAAGGCCGGACCAACGTCGCCGCGTGTTCCGCCGCCGACGCCATAGTCAGTGCCGAAAAGAATGCGATCGGCGCCGAGCTTGCTGGCCGCGAGCGCCACCCATTCGGAATTGCGTACGGAGTACGGACCGCTGTCGAGATAGATCCGCCGCAGCTTCGCCAGCGGGTCCTTCACTCCGTTGCTGCGAGCGGCGGGAACGATGGTGTCGATCAGGTGCGGCAGGAAGCCCCCGAGCATGATGATCTCGACGCTGACGTCGGGGTACGGATCGAGAAAGTCCGTCAGACCCAGCGTGATCGCACCCTGTGCGAGGTGTGTGTTGTTGATCAGGTTCCAGCGCGCATAGGCCGTGTCACCTGGGACCAGCAGCGGCGGCTGGCCTGGCACCTGCTGGCTCGCCGGTCCGCGGTGAATGAAGAAGTGACTGCTGTACTTCTGCGCGGCGGCAAACAACGGCGCGAGCGTGCGCGCACCTTCGAGGGTCGCGAAGGCGTTCAGCGGCAGCGATCCGCCGATGAAGCCCAGCTCACGATGCGCGCGCGTCAGTTCTTCCGCTGCCCACTGCGGATCGGCAGACGGCAGGGCGGCAACGGCCAGGAAGCGGGTCTTGTGTTGTGCCACGACGCCCGCCAGTTCGTCGTTATACGCGCGATACAGCTTCCGCAGATCTGCCACTGGCAACGTCGCATCGAAACCCATCGCGACCGTCTGCGTCAGCAGCTGTCTGCCGATGCCATGCGCATCGAGGTTGGCGAGACGCGCTGCGATATCGGACTGCGACAGATGGGCTGGCTCACCTGCCGCCGCAGAAACCGTCGTCACGTTTTCAAGCCTGGTCGTGCCATCCGCATCGGTCAGCAGACGAGGTGCAGTTTTTCGCGCCGCCAGGTACCTCAGCTCGGCGCGCGACACATAGTGACTGTGCCAGTCGACCAGCGCACGCGGGGCCACGGGTGAATCGCCGAAGGCGAGCGGCGAACGCAGCGTTGCAGGCAACAGCGTTGCCGCGGCGAGCGCACTGCCAATGAAGTGTCGTCGTGTCGTCATGGGAATCTCCAGCTTTGGTTCTCGATGCATGCGGAGAGAGAAGGAAGCCAGTCGCCCCATACAAGCACGACGACTTCTTCCCTCCCCTCTTCGGGGGATCTCCGGCACTGCCTCCTCCTCCGCTGCGAGGACATCAGGGCACAGCGTCAGAAGCTGTAGGTGAAGCTGCCTTGGATGAAGCGGCCCGATGCACCATTCGGTGCAATGAACGAGTACGGATTGATGCCGCTCGCCCGGTTGCCGGTCACGTACTTGTCGGGATAGTCGTTCAGTACGTTCTGCACCAGCAGATCGACGCGCCAGCTGGCGTCGCTGCGATAGCCGAAGCCGAGATCGAGGTAGGTTTCCGGCGAAAATTCCTGATCGATGTTGCCGTTGGCCGCCGCCACGCCCGCGACATCGCCCACGTTGTACCAGTACTCGCTGTAGCGGGTGACAGTCGCATCCGCAGACCACGGGCCGATGGTGTAACGACCATTGAGAATGATCTTGCTCTCCGGTGTGCCACGCTCGGCATCGCGCACCTTGGCATCGCGAATGGCGACCAGCGGGGAGCCGCCCACCGTGACTCCGGCATTCACGTTGCTGACTTCCGTTTCGAGAAAACCGGCAGCCACGAGCAGCGCGAGATTGCTGTCGTCGAACTGGAACTGCTTGCGCGCCACGATATCGACGCCATTGGTCTTCGAGTCCCAGGCGTTCAGATAGTAGGACGCCTGCGTGTACCCGGTGAGACCGGCGGCGTTGAACGCCGCGGTGACAGTCGGGCCCTGCAATGTCTCGGAGATATGGATGACGTCCTTGATGCGCAGGCTGTAGGCATCGATGGTGATCGAACTGGTGCTGTCTGGACGAATCACCACGCCCGCCGAATAAGTCGTCGACTCTTCGGGATCGAGCGGCTGGGCGCCGAATGCGGCAGCGGTCGGATCAGCCGTACGGAACACGCGTGTGCGGCCCGGCGCGAACACACCCGTGCCGCTGTTGCTCCAGTTGCTGGTGTAGCCGCTCGACTGGCTACCCAGCTGCGCGAGGCTCGGCGCATGGAAGCCCGTGCTCACCGTACCGCGCAATGCGAATGCCGGCACGAACTCGTAGCGCGCAGTCAGACGATAGTTGCTGGTGCCACCGAAATCGGAATAGTCCTCGTAGCGTGCCGTCACGCCAACGTCGAGTTTGTCGGTCACGGCGGCATCGAAGCCCAGGTAGCCGCCGAAGACGTCACGCGTGATCGAGCCGGCATCTTCTGCACGAATGCCCGCAGTGGACGCACCCGTCGATGGCACGCGTGATGTGTCTGTCACAAAGTTCACGCCCGGGAACTGCGCTGCGTACTGTGCGTAGATCCCACCGGGACCGTACAGTGACGCGATGGTGGCCCCCGCAAGCGGGCCACCCACGACACCGCGCAGGTCCCCGAGGTCGCCCGTGCCCCAGTACTCGTGACGCAACAATGCACCGGCCGACAGGACGAGCGACTCGAGCGGACCGGCTGCCAGGTCGCGCCTGTAATCGGAGGTGACCGACGTCGTGCGGCTCTTGTAGGAACCGAGTTCGAAGTCGGTCGGGCTGTCCGGCCCGTAGCTGGGATTGATCGTGTCGTAGACGTGACGACCCGTTTCGTTCTGACCGAACGAGACAGCCGTGTCGAGCTTGCCGAACGCATCGGTTTCGTACGTCAGACCGGCGACGGCGGCCAGATCCTCGGCCTGGTAGCTGTAGTACGGCTGGTAGATGTCGGGATAGATCGGCAGCACGGCGTTCTCGGAGATGCGGGTGCCGTCGACAACTGTCGGATTGCTGGTGACCCCTTTCACGACACGCTCTGCATTGACGTAGTTCAGGCCTTCCTTGTGTGCGTAGTTCACCCAGCCATACGCAGCGAGACTGTCGCTGATTTCGTAGCCGGCGTTGATGAGCGCGCTGAAATGCTCGCGGGCCTGCTGGCCCCACTGGCCGTATTTTTTGTCGAACGTCTGGTTGCGCGGATCGCCGTTCGGGAACAACTGGCGCCAGTCGGCTTCGCTGCGATCGACGTTGTCGTTCTTCAGGTAGTCCACGCTGACATTCAGGAAGCCACGCTCGCCGAGCTCGAAGCCGCTCCAGCCATTGATGGAGCGTGTGAAGCCGCCGCCGTCGCTGTACCCACCGACATTGGCGACGACATCGCCGCCGGACGCGTTGTCCTTGAGCACGATGTTGACCACACCCGCGATCGCATCCGAGCCGTACTGAGCTGCTGCGCCGTCCCGCAGCACTTCGACGCGTTCGACTGAACTCACCGGAATGACATTGATGTCGACGACCTGCGCCGCCGGCCAGGGATCGGTTCCAGTGAGCTGCGCCGACACGTTGCGACGCTTGCCGTTCACCAGGATCAGCGTGTACGCAGGACCGACGCCGCGCAGCGATGCCGCGCGCACGCCCTGCCCCTTCACCGCATTCTGTCCCTGCGGAAAGTTGAACGAAGGATGCAGCCTGGACAGCGCCTGGTTGATGGTGACCGCGCCCGTCTCCTTGAGCTGCTCTGGCGTGATCACATCCACCGGTGCGGTGCTCGTCAGCGCCGTCGTGTCCTGACGTGCCGTACCCAGCACCACGATCGTATCGAGCACTCCGTCCGCCGCGACACTTCCCGCGGCGGCAGCGGCAGTACTCACATCCTGCGCATGAATGGCAGGAGCAGTTGCGCCCAGAAGCGCAACGAGAGCAGTCGTCGAAAGCGGACGCATGTGGATTCCCTTGAGTGTTATGAGTTTCGAGCCAGGCTGCGGTCGCGTTTTCGCGGCGGAGCGATGTGACGGGAATCTAGGTACGCAGTAGTGCGGCAACAAATGCCGTCTTGTTATCTGCAATGCACGAGCGATTGTGTGATCGCTTTGTGACCAGCGGAACGCTGAATGTGCTGCGGCAGTGACGTAGCGTCACCGTATTCAAGACCGCTTTGTGACCGCACTTATTTCGCGCGATTGCGCCGGCACGCAGGAAACAGGCCGCCGAACGCGGAAAATGCGCAACGCTGCAGGCATTCTTCCGTTCGCAGAACGGATCGGCAAGTTGACGTGATTTTGTCGAAACCACCCAGGCGGATGACGTTACAGCCTGCTACTGCAGCTCTGACGAAGGTGGCGCGCAGCGTTCCGAAGCCAGCAACACTTGCGGCGGAGTGAACGGCGGGTTCTTGTGAAGGGAATCTCTTGCCGCCCCGCATCGCGAGAGCGGCAAGAGGCAGGGGACGTCAGATCGTGGCCCAAAGCTCCTCGATCTTCCTTCGCATCGCCGCGTCAGGCAGGCGGCCACGCGCCGCGAGCTGGTTGTCCTTCAGATGCGCAAGCTTCGTCGTGCCCGGAATCACGGCAGTGACCGCCGGGTGCGAAATGTTGTACTTGAGCAGCAGCTGCGGCCAGCTCGTGACGTCGATATCCGCAGCCCAGGCGGGCAGCGGCTTGCCTGACACTTTCGGCAGCACGTTGCCTTCACGGCGACCGCCGAAAGGCATGTTGATCAGAACGGCAGCGCCCTTTTCCTGCGCCAGCGGCAGGATCGTCTCGCCGGCACCGCGATTGTCGATCGAATAATCCACCTGGATGAAGTCGAGCGGCAAAGTCTTCAGCGCATTGATCAGCAGCGGATACTGGTCGTTCATCGAGGTGGTCACGCCGATGTATCGAACCTTGCCCGCCTGCTTCCATTCCTGCAGCCGCGGGAACAGTTCGTCGAGGGCGTTGAAATTGTGAATCTGCAGCAGATCGATCTTGTCGACCTGCAGTCGCGCGAAAGTTTCCTCGAGCTCGCCATTGCCTGGCTTGATGTCGCCACGCATCAGCGTCTTGGTGGCGATGAACAGCTTGTCGCGATTACCGAGTTCCTTCACCAGTTTGCCGATCACGACTTCCGACTCGCCATAAGCGCGCGCGGTGTCGACCAGCTTTGCGCCCAGTTGTGGAAAGTGCTGCAGCACTTCCTTGCGCGCCGCGATCTCCTCGGGCGCAGTGACGCTGTACGCATTGGTGCCCAGTCCCACCACCGGCAGTTTTTCACCGGTCTTGGGAATCGGCTTGGTGATCAGCGGCAGGTCCGCAGCAAACGCCGGACCGCCGAGTGCCAGAGCGACGCCGGCAGCGAGACTGCCCTGAACCAGCGTGCGGCGCGAAAGGCGGCTATTGAATATCGAAGTCATCGTGCCTCCAGTGGCGGATCGGCATCGGGTGGAGATTGTCGTTGGGAAGTCGGCGACCCGCCCGCGGATCATAGGGGCGGAAGCGGCGCCAGTGAAGTTCCAGGAAGGTCACGCTGCCGGCCATGGATCAGACGGTAGAGCGCCGGCAGGACCAGCAGCGTCAGCAGCGTGGACGACACAATGCCGCCGATGACGACAGTCGCGAGTGGCCGCTGCACCTCCGAACCCGTGCCCACATTCAGCGCCATCGGCACGAATCCGAGGCTCGCGACGAGCGCCGTCATGAGCACCGGCCGCAGTCGCGTCAGCGCGCCCTGCACGATCGCCTCATCCAAGGCGGCGCCGCGCGCACGCAGATCGCGAATGAACGAGAGCATCACGACACCATTCAACACAGCGATGCCCGACAACGCGATGAAGCCGACGCCGGCCGAGATCGACAGCGGCATGCCTCGAATGACCAACGCCAGGACACCGCCGGTCAGCGCGAGTGGCACCCCGCTGAACACCACCAGCGCATCGCGGCCAGAGCTGAAGACCGCGCACAGTAAACCGAGCACGAGCAGCAACGTCAGCGGCACGACGATCGACAAGCGGCGCGTCGCCGATTCGAGTTGCTCGAAAGTACCGCCATAGTCGAACCAGTAGCCGGCGGGCAACTTCACCGATGCGACCATCTGGCGGCGAACCTCGTCCACGAACGATCCGAGATCGCGGTCGCGCACGTTGGCCGTGACGACGATCCGGCGCATGCCGTTCTCGCGGCTGATCTGATTCGGTCCGAGTGTGATTTCGATACGCGCCAGCTCACCGAGCGGCACGAATTCCGGAGCGCTTGTCGCCCCAAATTTATCGGCGTCGCCGACGACTTCCCGCGATGGCAGTGGCAGCTTGACGGGTAGCAGCGCGAGCATCGCAGGATCGGCGCGCAGGGAATCGTCGAGCCGCACCAGGATGCCGAAGCGCCGATCGCCCTCGAACAGCACGCCGGCATGATGGCCGCCCAATGCCGAGCGCACGACGTGCTGAATATCTGCAACCGACAAGCCGTAGCGCGCCAGGCGTTCGCGGTCGGGATCGATCGAAAGCAGCGGCAGACCCGATACCTGCTCCACCTTGACGCCCACAGCGCCATCGATTCCCGCGAGAACATCTTCGATGCGTGCGCCGATCGCTGCGAGCTGTTCGAGATCGTCGCCGTAGACCTTCACCGCCACATCCGACCTGACGCCGGAGATCAGTTCGTTGAAGCGCATCTGGATCGGCTGCGTGAATTCGTAGTTGCTGCCCGGAATCTCAGCGGCGGCCGCCTCGAGCTCGCCGACCAGCACGGCCTTTGCTTTACCCGGATCCGGCCACTCGCGTCGCGGCTTCATGATGACGAACGTATCCGCCACGGACGGCGGCATCGGATCGTTGGCGACTTCGGCCGTGCCGATCTTGGCGAACACATGGGACACTTCCGGCAATCCGACGAGCCGCGCCTCCAGTGCCTGTTGCATTTCGACTGCCTGCGTCAGGCTGGTGCCGGGTATGCGCATGGCATGCAGGGCGACGTCCCCTTCATCCAGATTCGGAATGAACTCGCGTCCCATGCGCGTCGCGGCAAAGAGGGCAAGGGCAACGAGCACCGCTGCCGTCACAACGGTGACGATGCGTGCGCGCAGCGCCATCGCCAGCAAGGGTTCGTACGTCGAACGCAACGCCCGCATGATGCGATTCTCGCCATGCGCGATGCGCCCGCGCACGAAGATCGCGACCGCTGCCGGGACGAACGTCAGCGACAGCAGGAGCGCGACGATCAGCGCCAGCACGACGGTGAACGCCATCGGATGAAACATCTTGCCCTCGATACCGGTGAGGGCGAACACAGGCAGATAGACGACGAGGATGACGACGACACCGAACACGCTCGGCCTAAGCACTTCGCCAGTTGCCTGTCGCACGACGGCGAGCCGCTCGGACAGCGAGAGCAGTCGTTGCTCGCGTTCCTGCGCCAGCCCGAGGTGCCGCAGGCAGTTCTCCACGATGATCACGGCGCCATCGACGATGAGGCCGAAGTCGAGCGCGCCGAGGCTCATGAGATTCCCGGACACCTGCGAGCCCACCATGCCGGTGATCGTCGCCAGCATCGCGATGGGAATGACCGCCGCCGTGACGAGCGCTGCGCGAATGTTGCCCAGTAACGCGAACAACACCGCAATCACCAGCAGCGCGCCTTCGGCCAGATTCTTCGTGACCGTCCTGATGGTCGCATCGACGAGCGCGGTGCGGTCGTAGCGCGGTTCCGCGATGACACCTTCGGGAAGCGACGGCGCGATGGCCGCCAGTTTCTCCGCAGCAGCCGTGGCAACGGTGCGGCTGTTCTCGCCCACGAGCATGAACACCGTGCCGAGAACGACTTCTGCGCCATCCTGAGTGGCCGCGCCCGCCCGCAGCTCGTGACCCAATCGCACGTCGGCCACCTGCGCGAGACGGATGGCGCTGCCTTCGCGGTGCGCCAGCACGATGTTGCGCAGCTCGTCCATGTTCGTGATCTGTCCCGGCGCGCGGATCAGGTACTGCGATCCGTTGCGCTCGATATACCCCGCGCCGACGTTCTCGTTATTGCCGGCAACGGCGGCAACGATATCGTCGAACGTCAGGTCGTAGGCCATGAGCCGGCGCGGGTCGGGAGCGATGACATACGCCTTCTCGTAACCGCCAATCGTATTCACTTCGATGACGCCAGCGGTCTGCCGCAGCTGCGGGCGAATGATCCAGTCCTGCACCGTGCGCAGATCGGTCGGCGTGTGGCCGCTGCCTGGCGCGGCAGTCACCGTGTACATGAAAATCTCGCCCAACCCGGTGGCGATCGGCCCCAGCGTCGGCTCGACTCCGGGCGGCAGTCGCGACCTGACTTCATTGAGCCGCTCGCTGACGAGCTGTCGTGCGAAATAAATGTCGGTGCCGTCCTTGAACACCGCAGTCACCTGCGACAACCCGTAACGCGACAACGAACGCGTGTAGTCGAGCGCCGGCAGGCCCGCCAGCGCCGTCTCGACCGTGAAGGTCACGCGCTGTTCGGCTTCCAGCGGCGAGTACCCCGGTGCCGCCGTGTTGATCTGCACTTGGACGTTCGTGATATCGGGCACTGCATCGATCGGCAGACGCTGGAAATTGACGAGGCCGAGCAGCGCGATCGCGACGACCGCAGCAAGCACGAGCCAGCGCTGGCGCAGCGAGAAGTCGACGATCCGATGCAGCAGGGTCGACTCAGTGATCATGGCTCGCCCCCGACTTCTCGATATCCGCCTTGATCAGGTAGCTGTTGCCGGTCACGTAGGCCGTCGCTGGCGCCAGTCCGCCAAGCACTTCGACATGACGTACATCCGCGCGCCCCAGCTCCAGCATGCGCACTTCATAGATGTCGCCGATATTGGCGAACACGACATCGGTATCGCGGAAGCGTTGCAGCGCGGCGCGCTCGACAGCCAGCGGCACCGATACTTCTGCGACAGTGACGACGCCACTCACGAACTGCCCCGGCCGCAGACTGCCCGCGGCATTGTCGATGACGACACGCGCGCGAACGCTCTGGCTGCCGTGGACGGCAAGCGGTGCGATGCGGGCGATCCTGCCGCTGCCTACCGGTGTGCCATCGAGGTCGGTCAGTTCGACGCGCTGCCCCTCCTCGATGCGCCCCAGCTCGCGCTGGAACACATCCAGTTCGACCCAGACACGCGCGATGTCGACGATCGTGAACAGAGGTGCATCTCCCGTCGCCTCGCCGATCTGCGCGTTCTGTTCGACGATGGTGCCGGTGATCGGCGCCAGGATCGGATAGTTCTGCAGACTCTCGTTGCTCTGCACCTGGGCCAGCACCGCCCCGCGCGTGACCTGGCTGAACGGCTGCGCGGCAATCTCGCGAACCACACCGGCGTAGCGTGCTCGCACGCGCGAGATGCGCGAGGGATCGGCCTGCACCGTGCCCGACAACGTGAGTTGTTCCCGCAGCGTGACCGGCCCCGCCGACACCAGCACGACACCCATCGCCTTCGCCGTGTTCGCTGCAATCTGCGTCCTGCCCTCATACGAACTGAAGGACCACTCATGCGACTGCGCGCCGACCTGCGCCTTGACGACGACATCGAACGAATGCGGTTCGGCAACGATGCCATCACCACGCAGGAACTCGCCGTCGGGTCGGAAACTGAACTCGGTGGTGTCGCCGCCGAGACGTGTGAGCCTGACTCGCACGCTGCTCATCGCCGGCGGCAGCAGCTTGCCGTCGTCGTACAACCAGATCCGAAACTCCGGCGGCACGCCCGCCTCGTAGATCGCCAACTCCAGCGAAAAATCGCCATCGCGCAACACGCGGCCGCCGTGCGGACCACGCTCATACTCCGCAGCGCCGTGATCGTGCCCACCTTCGTCATGATCATGATCGTCATGGCTCGCGCAGCCTCCCGTCAGGATGACCGCGAGCAGCCTTGGAAGAAAACGCTTCATGGCGATACCTCTTGCACATGGCGACCGACGGACTGTCCGGTCAGGCGCTCGATCTCGATCAATTGCAGGTGGAATCTGGCGGCGGCATCGATGGCCTCCAGCTCGATTTCAAGCAGCTGGCCCTGAGCGTCGGCGAGTTCGGGGAACGAAAACCGCCCGGCCTGATAGCCGGTTCGCGTGGTTTCCAGCATGTGTCGCGCCTGCGGCAGGATGCCTTCCCGCAGCACATCGGCTTCCGTCCGCGCGTGGGACAGTTCCTGGTAGAGACTGAACAGCGTGGAGTGCAGCTCCAGCCGGCGCGACTGTTCCGTCAGCGTGAGCGCTGCGCGCTCGGCCCGCACCGAACGCAACTCGCCGTCGACACGACCTCGCGTACCGAATGGCACAGCGACACCGGCCACCAATGCGCCGGCGTCAACGAACTCGATACGCCGCACGCCGACATTGAACGTCACCGAAGGGCGTCGCTGCGCCTCTTCGAGTTGCACACGGGCGTCCAGGACACGATGCGTCGAGGCAAACGTCAGCAGGTCTGGATTGCCATCGAGGCGCTTCCGATACGTATCGAAGGACTCGTGCGCATCCAGCCTGAGCAGCGCTCCCGAGACAGCCGAGAATTGCGGCGTTTCCTCGTTCCACAGCACGGCGAGCGCGACCCGCGAACCAAGCAGTTCGTGCTCGGCATGCTCCCTGGCAATGTTCGCCCTGGCGAGCGCAATCGCCGCCCGACTCGATTGCACCGGCGAGGCGACGCCGGCATCGACACGCGACCGCACGGCATGCGCCGCTTCTTCCGCCAGCACCACGGCACGCTGCCTCGCTGCGAGCCGCTCCTGATTGGCAAGCACGAGGACAAAACGCCGTGCGACCTCCGCCAGCACATCGGTCCTGCGCGCATGCTGCTCCGCCGTCAGTCGATGCAGCTGTACTTCTCCAAGCTGCTGCCGCAGACGGGCCTTGCCGCCCAGCTCGACGACGCGCGACAGCTGCAACGTGGTCTCCAGTGCGGAGACCCCGGACAAATCGCCGCTGCCGGCGAAATTCTCCAGCTGCAACTCGATCACGGGATTGGGGGCCAGCGACTGCACGCCCGCCTGCTCGCGCGCTGCGTTCGAGTACTCCGCGAACGCGGCAAGTTCGGGATTGCCCTCGACGACCAGCGCCACCGCAGCCCGCAACGTCAACGACTCCGCTTGGGCCGCGGGCAGCGACAATGCCCAGCACGCCACGCACGCGCTCGCGGCGCGTACCCATGACACATTCATGATGAACCTCCAGGACGCGCAGCCGCGCATGGGCGCGCGGCTGCGACACGATCGATCGACGATTCAGCGGAGGTTTAGCGGGGCGGGCCGCGCAGCGGCGGCTTCAACAACAACAGGGAGCGCAGCACCGGCGAAGCCGTCGGCCTGCGCAGCGGACGCTCGCGGCGAGGCGGCAACAGCAACAGGAGCAGTGTCGCTACCAGGGCCAGAAGCAGCGCGTCGGTGGGATCGGCGAGTTTCTTCACCAACACCACATCGAACACGTTCACATCGCGGTCGGAATGATCGGTCTCGGCGTGGTGCTCATCGTTGTGAACGGCGTCGTTCGTCAGGTGCACGGCCGACGCGGGTTCCTGGCCGTCGAGGCAGAAATGCAGATGCACGTCGGCCAGTCGCGTCACGAGGAACGCAATCAGTACCAGCCAGAACCAGTGGCGAGACACCCGACGCATGGCGCGAGTATGGCAAAGCCGCAGGTCCCGCGGGAGGCCATGCAGCCACTCCATTCATTATTAACGTGAACCGGCTCTGGCTTTACGTGCCGGGACCCTATACACAATCGTGCATGGCGATACGGGAGAGGCTTTTCATGCGGCGATACTTCACGGGCGCACTGGCAACACTGTTGTTGCTATCCGGTGTCAGCGCCGGCGCGGCCCCCCCTCAAAAGCCGGCACTGACCGTCTTCGCCGCTGCATCCCTGTCGGATGTGCTGCAGGAGATCGGCGCCGCCTATACGAAATCCAGCGGTGTGCCGGTCAAGTTCTCGTTTGCCGCGAGTTCTGCGCTCGCCAAGCAGATCGAATCCGGCGCCGGCGTCGATGTGTTCATGTCGGCCGATCAGGAATGGATGGACTATCTCGCCGGTCGCAAACTCATCGACAACAGCTCACGTCGCGATGTGGTCGCGAACCGGCTCGCGCTGGTGGCGCCCGCGGACAGCAAGGGCGTGTTGAAGATCGCACCCGGCTTCGCGCTGCGCACGGCTCTCGGTCGCAACCGTCGCCTGGCTACGGGCGATCCGGATTCCGTTCCCGTGGGCAAGTACGCCAAGGCGGCGTTGTCGACGCTCGGGGTCTGGAAGGAAATCGAGCCACGACTGGTACGCGCAGAGAACGTTCGGGCCGCACTCGCCTTCGTCGCCCGGGGCGAAGTGCCGTTCGGCATCGTCTATCAGACCGATGCCCAAGCCGACCCGAAGGTCCGCCTCGTCGATCTGTTTCCGGAATCGTCGCACGCTCCGATCACCTATCCGGCTGCAGCCACCGCGACGGCATCACCGCAAGGCAAGGCATTCGTCGATTTTCTTTTCTCTGCGGCAGCGCGCGGCACGTTCGAACGGGCCGGGTTCCAGTTTCTTCCTGGCAGTGTCCGACCCTGATCGCAACCCGGACGATCGCCTCGCGGAGCACCTTCATCCAGGGCGACCGGCGTTTAGACGCTTTGACGTTATAGCGATTCATCGCTTACGATACGGCGTACCGAGGAACAGCAAATGACTGACGAAACTTCAAAACGCGCCACGATTTATTTTGAACCGGCGCTGCATCAGGCGATCCGGTTGAAAGCAGCGCATTCTCATCGATCCGTATCAGACATCGTCAACGACGCAGTGCGATCCGCATTGCGCGAGGACGAAGAGGACCTCTCGGCTTTTGAAGATCGTGTTGCCGAACCTGTAATTTCCTATGAAGCGCTTCTCAAGGATTTGAAGGCGCATGGCAAGCTATGAACTCGTGTTCCGCAAATCCGTCGCGAAGGATCTCCGGGAATTTCCGACGAAGGACCTGAAACGAATCATGCAGCGCATCAGGACGCTGGCCGATGATCCAAGGCCTTCCGGTTGTGAAAAGCTATCCGGTCTGGAGCGTTACCGTGTCCGCCAGGGTGCTTATCGCATCATCTATGAGATAGAAGATCGAAGACTCATCGTGCTGATTGTCAAGATCGGGCATCGACGGGAGATTTATCGGGATATGTGATTCCAGTCAGGCGACGTGCTCTGCCGCCTCCACAGACTCGGGCCCCAGCGGCGTGTGGAATATGCGGGTCCGACGTTCGCGCCACAGCTCGACGATGCGATGCAATGCGTCGAGACCGTCCGTGAGGGCCGCCGGTCCCGGCTGCAGGATCGATGACGCTGGCACTTCGTGGACCTCACCATCGCGCACCGCGGGAATCATTCCCCAGCCGCTGCGCTGCTCGATGACTTCACGATGCAGGGCCTTGCCGATCCACGAGCCAATGATGATATCGGGCGCGCGGCGGACCACTTCGTCGGGATCGTCGATGACACGGCCTTCAGGGCGGCTGTATCGCGAGAGGTCCGCGAAGCAATCGACGCCACCGGCAATCGCAATCAGCTCCGACACCCAGCTGCTGGCGGTGATCGACGGCTGATCCCATTCCTCGAAGTAGATGACGGGACGCCGTTCATGGGCCGAGCGGTTACGGATCGCTTCGACGCGCCATTCCAGCGAGCCGGCAAAATGCGCCGCCGTTTCTTCCCGGCCCACCATCGCGCCGACGACACGGATCATGTCGAGGATTCCGCGCACCGATCCCTGGTTGAACAGATGCACGGCTACGCCGCGCTGGGCCAGGCCGCTCAATGTTTCACCGTGTGCTTCGCCGAAGCCCAGCACCAGCTCCGGCTCGAGCGCACAGATGCGATCGATGCGCGAGACGCCATGAATGGAAACGCGTGGCTTTTTGTGCTGCGCTTCCGGCAGGCGATCGGCAGACCCGCAGAAGCCGACGATGCGATGGCCCTCGCCGAGGAGACACAACGTTTCGGCGGTCTCCGTGCTCAGACAGACGATGCGTGAACAATGTGTAGTCATAGTCATAGGAGTAGCCCGAATTTCGCAGCTCGAGACTCATACCAGAACAAGGACAGACCACCTCGATCGATACGAAGTTCAACCCGCACAGCGCGCGATCGGACACCACCAGCTTCATCCAGCACAAAACGCCGGACGGTGTCGCCTATGCCAAGGACGAACGAAGGAGGGAATTTTTGACACACCGCCGGAAAACTTTTTTGGACGGAGTTCGGAGCAATTTCGATCAAACGATACGCGTCGGTCGGGGGATATATAAGCATCCATGCAAGCCGCACAGTCCATCGTTGACCGGCGATTGGCCGGAACTGACCGCTCATTGTCTGAAACCACCGACTGCAACGACTCCCTGCCGCATGAACCCGATCGCCAAGGCCCTGTGGTACATCGACAGTCACTACGAGCAGGACATCACGCTCGAGGACATCGCGGACTGTGCCGGCGTCTCGCGCTTCCATTTGCTACGGGCCTTCGGCGCAGCGACAGGCCAATCGATCATGCAGTACGTGCGCGGACGCCGTCTGACACAGGCCGCCGGCCAGCTCGCCGGCGGGGCCGCCGACATCCTTACGGTGGCGCTGTCGGTGGGCTACGGATCCCACGAAGCTTTCACCCGCGCGTTTCGCGAACAGTTCGGCATGACGCCGGAGGAAGTTCGCAACCAGCGCCACATCGACAACCTCCCGATCACGGAGCAGCTCACCATGAATGCCATGACAACTGTCGAACTCGAGCCGCCACGATTCGTCGACGGCAAGCTGTTGCTGGTCGCGGGTCTGCACCAGCACTTCGACTGCGTAACCTCCGGCGGTGGGATCCCCGGCCTCTGGCAACGCTTCGGTGCGTACATCGGACACATATCGGTACAGGTCGGCAACGTCGCCTACGGTGTGGTCTACAACACCGACGAAGCGGGCAACATGGACTATCTCTGCGCCGTCGAGGTCCGGGAATTCACCGGATTGCCACCGGGGTTCACGACACTGCGCATTCCCGAACGCCGCTATGCCGTGTTCACACACACCGAACACATTTCGACCATCCGCAATACCTGGAACGCCATCTGGAATTCCTGGCTGCCGCAGTCCGGACACCACTGCGCCGATGCGCCATTCTTTGAGCGCTATCCGGAAACGTTCGATCCGCAGTCAGGCAATGGCGGGCTGGAGCTGTGGGTGCCGCTGGAACAATAGTCGCGACAGGCCGGAGCCGGAAGAAGGATCTTCACGGGGGTCACGGGGACACGGGGCTAAGACGTAAGCCCCTCACAGACAGTCAACTGTCTCTGTCTCGCCCTGCCACCTCCGAACCCCGTGTTCCCCGTGACCCCCGTGGAGATATTCCTCCGAGTTCCGTGAGCTTCCCTGCCTCAGACGACATCGACCGGCAATCCGCTCGCACGCCAGGCGTCCAGACCTCCGGAAAGCGGACGGACGCGTTTGAAACCGCGAGCCTTGAGTGCCTTCGCGACCGTTGCGGCGGACGCGTCGTTGGGACAATCGCAATAGACGACGATTTCATTGCCGGGATTGGCGCGCAGCTCGGACAGGTCCCGAACGTGGATGCTGCCGGGAATCCAGCCCGTCTGCTGGCGGCTCGCTGCCGAGCGCGCGTCCAGCACCACGGTCGTCGGCATCTCGCTCAACAGCATACGCAGTTCATCCGTGGAGATACGCGCCATGCGAATCTGCGCCAGGAACTGATGTCGCTGCCACCACTTCCAGGCCACGAACAGCATGACCGCGAGCACCAGTATCAGCAGCGCGACGTGCCCGAGGTCTTCGAGCGTCTGCAACAGTGCGCCGACCGCTTCGTGAAATACTGCACCTAGGACAATGGCGCCGCAGGCCCACAGGAGCGCGCCGATGCCATCGTAAATGAGGAAGCGTGGCCAGCGGGTGCCGGCCTGCCCGGCCAACGTCGTCGCCACTGCGGCGAATCCAGGGATGTACTTCGCCAGGATGAGCGATGGCGCACCCCACTTCTCATAGATCCGCCGCGTCGTGCCAACGCAGGAATCCGGTGACAGCGAAATACGACACATGAGCCGCAGCAACTGCGCACCGATGCGGCGACCGCCGGCAAACCAGGCGATGTCGGCCAGCAGCGCCGCGATGGTCGCGACGAGCAGGATCGGCCACAGCGGCTGCTGCGCATCCACGGCCAGCGCGGAGGTGAGGATCATCGGCGCATACGACGGCGTCGGCAGCCCACCCTGATCCAGCAGCACGCTGAAGAAGACGACCCAGAGACCGTAGACCTGGATGATGTGGATCAGCGCTTCCATCGACAGAGAATATGCGAGCAGTGGATCTGGCGCCTGAGCGTTTGCAGCCCAGCCTAAACCTCGAGCAACGCGACACTGCCCTGCCCGCCGTCTGCACAAATGCTGACGATGGCGCGACTGCCTGCCGGCATCGCAGCCAGTTCCTTCACCGCCTGACTCAGTATCCGCGCGCCGGTCGCGCCGAAGGGATGGCCGAGCGCAACACTGCCACCGTTGGGATTCAGGCGTTCGCGCGGGAACTGGCCGAAGCGTGGTTCCTCGCCCGCTTTCTCGCGTACGAACTGTGCGTCCTCGAGTGCCTTGATGTGGAACAGCACCTGCGCCGCAAAGGCTTCGTGAATCTCCCACAGATGGATATCGTCGTAGGTGAGGCCGTGTCGTGCGAGCAGTCTGGGAATCGCAAAGGCAGGCGCCATCAGCAGGCCTTCATGACGAAAATCGATGGACGCGATTTCCCAGTCCACCAGTTTCGCGCGCGGCACGCTCGCCGGAAGAGCCGCCAGCCCCGACCCGGTTGCCACCCAGATGCTCGAGGCGCCATCGGTGAGCGGCGAGGAATTCCCTGCGGACAAGGTGCCCTTGCCGCTGGTGCGATCGAAGGCCGGCGGCAGTCTGGCGAGTTTCTCCAGCGACGTTTCCTTGCGCGGCAGCGTGTCACGTCGTACATCGCCGATCGGGATGACGAGGTCATCGAAGAATCCCCGCTCCCATCCAGCGACCGCACGCTGATGACTCTCGAGCGCATGGCGATCCTGCTCCTCGCGTGAGATCTGCCATTCCTTCGCCGTGATCTCCGTATGCTCGCCCATGCTCTTGCCGGTCACGCGATTGGTGACCGACGGAATGTAGAGACCGATGTCACCGAGCCGCAGATCGCTCAGATGCGACACCTTCTGGCCCAGCGATCGCGCCCGCTGAAACTGCCGCAGCCAGTCCGACAGCGGCTGCGTCAGCCCGAGCTGCACGCGGCTCATGCTTTCCACACCGCCGACCAACGCCAGGGTGCGATTTCGGTCATTAAGCATGCCCGCGGCTTCGATCACGCCGATCATGCTGGTCGAGCAGGCCATGATGGTGGAGAACGCGGTGACGGACGGCGACACGTCCGCCTCCATCATCACTTCGCGCGCCAGGTTGCTCCAGGTGAGGTTGGGCACGACCGCGCCCCACACGGCGAACTGAGGCGCTGCGCCGTTCAGTTGCCCCATCATGTGCCTGACGACGGGAGTCGACAGCGCGATGGCGTCGAGTTTGGCAAGTGCGCCATCGACCCTGGCGAACGGTGAACGTACGCCGGCGGCGAGCCAGATCTGGGGATGGGAAGTCATAGAAATTGATAGTTGATAGTGGAAAGTTGATAGTTGAGAAAATCCCGCAGTGACACTGTCAACTATCCACTATCAACTGTGCACTGCTCATTTCATCCTCCATATCTTTCCGTCCGGATCACATCCGCACTCACCGCGGCGGCGATCAGGCTTTGCGCAGCGGCTTCGACGAATGGATTGGAACCGCAGACGAAACATTGCTGCGCCGCCGGTAGCGCCTGCAGCAGGGCGGTGATCATCGGCGCGTCGATGCGACGCTGATAATCGCCTTCGCGCATTGCCGGTCCCCTCGTGGTCGTCAGGATCAGGCGGAGGCCGTCATGCCGCTGCGCCAGCGCCAGCAGTTCATCGCGGTGGATCACGTCGTCCCAGGTGCGAGCCGACACCAGCAGCGCGACCGGCACGCTGGATCGTTGCGCTGCCCGATGCCGCACCATGCTCAGCAGGGGCACGATGCCCGACCCGCCGCCGATCAGGATGATCGGCCCGCCCTGCGCCGCGTTCCAGACGAAATAGCCGCCAATCGGGCCACGCAGTTCGATCTCGTCACCGACCGCAGCAATGTCGTGAAAGAACGGCGACACCTCGCCATCGTCGAGACGCTCGATCACCAGCTCGAGATCACCGGTCGATTCCGGTGCCGACGCGATCGAGTAGCTGCGCTGCGCCTGATACCCGTCGTCGGCGGTAAGCCGGATATCGACATGCTGGCCGGCAACGAATGGTGACGGCTGCGGGACCTTGAAGAAAAAGCTCTTCACGCGCGCAGTGCGCGGGACGATCGCCGTGATGGTGGCCTTCTGCCAGAGCAGCTTCATACGTGGAGAATCTTTGACTCTGGTCTTCAGTCTCCCGAAAACCGCTGTTCGCGCCACGGATCCCCGTACATGTGGTAACCGCGCAGCTCCCAGAAGCCCGCTTCATCGCGCCGTGTGAACTGCAGGCCATTCACCCACTTCGCCGATTTCCAGAAATACAGATGCGGAACCAGCAGTCGCGCCGGACCGCCGTGTTCGGGCGGCAAGGGCTTGCCGTCGTATCGCAGCG
This sequence comes from Povalibacter sp., assembly GCF_036520495.1. Lineage (GTDB taxonomy): Bacteria > Pseudomonadota > Gammaproteobacteria > Steroidobacterales > Steroidobacteraceae > Steroidobacter. The sequence continues at coordinate 75,671 of NZ_DATDJO010000057.1, forward strand.
CGACCAACGCCTTGCCGTCGATCAGATCCTCGATCGGCACGTTCGTGGAATAGCCGCCGTAAGAGTGAGCGAGCGTGTACTGCGTCGGCGGCGCAAGCCCTGCAGCCGCCAGCAGATCATCGATCGACACGCCCTCCCAGGCCGTAGCGAGCTTGGTCCACTTGGTAACGCAGTGAATGTCGCGCGTGAACCGCGTCTGCGGCAATGCGTTGAACTGCTCCCACGTCCAGGTCATGACGGGCTTCGGTCCCACCTTGAGCGTGAAGGACCATTGATCCATCGGGATGTAAGGCGTCGGCGTCGCCGACAACACCGGGAATCCATCGGTTGCCGATTGACCCGGTGGCACGCGACCGCTCGTATCGCGCGGCGGCCTGCGACCACTGAAGCCTCGCGTCGTCATGCCACCTGCCCGACGGCAGCCGGTTCGGACCGGGTGTGCAACGCCTCCAGTTCCGGCAGCACGCGATGCACGAACTGAATGGAGATCGATCCTTCGCCCACCGCCGATGCCACGCGTTTGACGCTGCCCGAACGCACATCGCCCACGGCAAACACACCGGGCAGCGATGTCTCGGAGAGAAAGGGCGCGCGCTGCAACGACCACCGGTTGCCGGCGAGTTCGTCATGCGTCAGGTCCGCACCGGTGCGCACGAATCCCCTGTCGTCCAGGAGCACGCAATGCTGCAGCCATTGCGTATTCGGCACCGCCCCCGTCATCAGGAACACATGCCCAACGGGCTCGGTCAGCGCTTCGCCCGTCTCGCGACAGAACCAGCTGACGCGCTCCAGTCGTTCATCGCCTTCGAGCGCGGTGAGTTCGGTACGGGGGTGCAGTGTGATGTGCGGGTTCTCTTCGATGCGGCGAATCAGGTAGCGCGACATGCTCTCGGCGAGTCCAGCCGCCCGGACGACGATGTGCACGTGACGGCAGGAACCTGCGAGAAACACGGCTGCCTGTCCCGCCGAGTTGCCGCCCCCGACGATGATGACGTCCTCGTCCTTGCAGAGCTTGGCTTCCAGGTGGGTGGCGGCGTAGTAGACGCCGAGGCCGGTGAAGCGCTGGAGATTGTCGAGCGGCAGATTGCGGTACTGTGCGCCGGAGGCGACCACGACGCTGCGTGCATGCACGATGCGGCCGTCACAGAGCTCGATTCCGTAGGGCCAGCGGTCGCAATGCAGTTTCACGACCTGCCACGCAACGTGCACGAACGCCCCGAATTTCTGCGACTGCACCAGCGCGCGACCCGCGAGTGCCTGACCGGAAATTCCGGTGGGGAATCCCAGGTAGTTTTCGATGCGCGAACTCGAACCCGCCTGTCCGCCAGGTGCCATGGATTCCACGACCAGCACATCGAGCCCTTCCGAGGCCGCATACACGGCAGCAGACAGTCCGGCCGGACCCGCGCCGATCACGATGACATCGCGCACCGTCGCGAGATCGATCTGCGGATTCATCCCCAGGCACTCGACGATTTCGCGATTGCGCGGCCGGCGCATTACCTTGTCGCCGCGACAGATCACCACCGGCAGTTCGTCCGCGCGCACGTGGAACCGGTCGAGCAGTTCCTGGACGTCCGGATCGCTTTCGAGATCGACAGCAGTGAACGGATAGTTATTGCGTGTGAGGAATTCGCGCAGCCGTAGCGTATCGCCCGAATGCCGCGAGCCGATCAGCATCACGTCGCTGCCGCCGGCGATGAGTCCCATGCGCCGCAGAATGAAGGCGCGCATGAACAGCTCGCTGATCTCTGCATCGGTCTGCACGATGTTGCGCAGATCGTCGCCGGAGATCTGCAGAACCTCCCCCGGCTCGATGACACTGATGCGAACAAATCCGCTGAGGCCGCGCAGTGTGCTCAGTTCGCCCGCGAACTCACCGGGGGTAAGCGTCGTGATCTGCCCGTCCGCTCCAGGACGCGATGCGTCCAGTGTCCCCTCGAGGACGACAAAGAGATCGACGTTGCGCTGGCCCGGCTCGATGAGGACGTCGCCGGCGCGGGTGGTGATGCGCTTGCCGTACACTGCAAGCCGTTCGATCTGCGCCGCCGACAGCTTCGGGAACATCTGGGGCCGACGGCTCTCGTAGAGCTGCCGGGCGGCGCTCATGTCGGATGCAATGCTCATAAGCTGCCCCTGAAAAATTCAGCGTCGCAGTAAGGCGTCGACGGCGTCGAACAGCGTTTTCATCCCGAACGATACGTCCTGGATCCGGCCGTTGACGAAGAAGCCCGGTGTGCCGCGCACGCCGCTGTCATGACCATTCTTCTGGTGTTCGCGAATGCGCTGCAGATAAATCTCATCGTCCATTTCCGCGGTGTAGCGCGCCATGTCGAGCTGCAGCCGTTCTGCATACCCGTGCAGCTGCTGTTGCTTCAGATGCCGCTGGTTGTCGAACAGCAGATCGTGCATTTCCCAGAATTTCCCCTGTGCCCCCGCGGCCTCCGCCGCTTCGGCGGCGTGCAGCGCATGCGGATGCACTTCCTCGAGCGGGAAATGCCGGAAGATCAGTTGCACGCGTTCGGGATAACGCTCCAGCAGCAGTTTGACCGCCGGCGCCGCCTGCTTGCAGCTGGGACATTCGAAATCCCCGTACTCGACCAGCGTCACAGGCGCATGTTCGGGACCAAGCCGGTGGTCCACAGCCGTGACGGGGGCGCTGAGTTCGAACGGATGACGGCTCATGGCGAAGATCCGGGTCGATGTTGATGGGGCAATGCTACCTGCGTTCTGTAATAGCGCTTACCCGCATTCGCCGCAAGGTCGCTCGCCGCCGACGCAGTGCTGCATTCTGGTGCGGAAAACCACCCGGCGCTTCGACACATTGCATATCGATGTCAGCAGGACTGCCGTGCATTACCGACGCAATAGCAACGGTGGGAGGGTTCGCGGGGCGTCGCCAAGGCGTCCGCGAAAGATCATCACCGAGGGTTACACGGCTGAAACCACCTTGCCAATCCAGGCATCGAAGGTCTGCAGAAATTCACCCATGAACTTGCGGGTATCGGCGTTCTGCAATGCACCGTTCTCGTCGAACAGACCCGCCACTGCCGGCAGGTAGGCCTCCGGATGAGCCATCGCAGCCAGGTTCACGGCGAGCAGCACCTGTCGCAGGTGATGGTTCGCCGCCATACCACCCAGGGCGCCGGGCGACATGCTGATGACGGCGGCAGGTTTGCCTGCCCATGCGCTCTTGCCCCATGGTCGCGATCCGACATCGAGTGCGTTCTTGAGAACGCCCGGCATGCTTCGGTTGTACTCCGGCGTGATGAACAGGATGGCATCCGATGCGATGACCTGTTGGCGAAAGCGGGTCCAGGACGACGGTGGACTGTCTGTTTCCAGATCCTGGTTGTAATGCGGCAGATCACCGATCTCGATCGTGCTGAACTGCAATTCCGGCGCAAGTTCCGGCAGCGCACGTGACAGCATCCGCGTATAGGCGCCGCTGCGCAGACTGCCGACAATGACGCCTACTTTCTTCTTGGTCATCCACATATCTCCTGGTGATTATTTCGCGACGGCTGCACAGCCAGCGGAATTGTTACACCGGACACACTCGAGCAACAATTCATTGTAGGCAGCCGGATTGTCGAGATTCGCGAGGTGGCCGGCGGCTGGCAACGCCATTCTATAGGTATGCGGCAGCAGATGCGCCAGTTCGTCGCCCGCTGTGATGCGCGCCTGCGAATCGAACTCGCCATTCACGATCGACACCAGTTGCGTCACCAGTGCCAGATCGATCGACAACGCCGCCTGCTTCGCCGCTGTCGGTTCGAGATCGCGCGCCGGATACCGGCCGACAATGGTGTGAAGCAGTTGCTCAGCCGCCGGATTTCGCAGACGCATCAGCGGATGCAGCAGCCATTGTTCACGAAATGCAGCGATCCCTTGTTCGCGAATGAGCGCCCGATACTGCGCGATGGGAATTTCTTCCTGCACCCCGCGACTCAATGCCAGCAACGCCGGCGCTCCATCCAGCAGTAGATTCGCAACGTATCCCGGGTGAGTGCCGGCGAGTGCGAGCGCGATGCGTGCGCCCTGCGACATACCAACTACTGTGGCGCAGCTGACGTGGAGTTCATCCAGCAGCGCGCGAGCATCCTCGACGTCCTGCGCGAGATCAGGCTCGCCGGAGGACAGACCGAAGCCACGCCGGTCGAATGCGATCAGACGACAATGATCGCTCAAGCCCGCAAACTGTGGTTGCCACATGTCGAGGTCGAGGGCCCAGCCATGCAGCAACAGCAGCGCTGGACCATGACCTTCGACGCGAAAACGCAGACGCGCACCGGCGTGGCGAAAGAAAGAGTCGTGCACGGCCGCGATGCCTGATTCAACGCCTGTTCCACAGGCGCTGCGATGCCAGTCGCGCGCCTTCCGACAACGACCGCAACTTGAGCCAGACCACATCCGGATCGACCGGGCCAAAGCCTGCGAAGGTGCCGAAGCCGCAATCGCTTCCGGCGATGACCCTTTCGCGGCCCACCAGATCCGCATACCGCTCGATCCGCTCCGCCACCAGATCCGGATGTTCGATGTAGTTCGTGGTCGAGCTGATGACGCCGGGAATCATGATCCGGTCATCGGGAATCTTCTGATCGCGGAACACCGCCCATTCATGGGCGTGCCGCGGATTGGCCCCCTCGAACAGCAGCCCCTGCGCCTTCGCTTTCAGGACGATCGGCAGCAACTGCGCGAGCGGCACATCGTGATGATGCGGTCCCTCGTAGTTCCCCCAGCACACATGCATCCGCACCCGTTCGGCGGGAACATTGCGCAAGGCGTGATTCAGCACTTCGATGTGCAGCGCGGCGCGTTTGAGGAACTCATCGACGCTGCGATCGCGATACATCGTATGCCGACCCATCGCAAGATCGGGCGCATCGATCTGTACCAGCAGGCCGGCGCGGGTGATGGCCTCGTACTCGGCGCGCATCGCTTCGGCAACGGCATTCAGATAATCATCCTGAGTCGGATAGAAATCATTCGGCTGGAACAGCGCGATCACACCGGGCGATGCGGCATTCAGGAATCCCTCGACCGGCTTTGCCGCGTCGAGGGCCCTCGTCATGTTCGCAATGTCGGTTTCAGCCGGCCCAAGGTTGCGGACACGAATCTCACCCACGCATCGCGGGCGGGTGTACTGAGCCGTCGCACCGGTCTGCGCCAGGCGCTGCAGGATGCGCGGAAAGTCCACGAGGTCCTGTCCCGGCTGGCGCGGCGAATCGCCATCGAAACCCGACAGGCGATCCTTGATGTACGTCGCGTAGCTGATCTTGCTCATCTCGCCATCGCTGGCCACATCGACGCCGGCTTCCGCCTGCTTGTGTACCGCCTCAGCGACCGCGGCGGCAATCGTCCGTGCTGCCGCAGCCTCGTCATGCGGAGTGTGCCGATCGCGCGCAAACAGCACGTCCACGACGTCCTGCGAACGCGGCAGGCTACCCACATGAGTGACGAGAATCCGTTCGGTGCTGGCTTTCATGCGCGATCCTTCAGCGGAACATGTTGTTCGAGCGCAGATCACCGGCGAGCCAGCGCTTGAGCTCGGCATGCGCGTCGGCCCGACGGGTGGCGTTGATCTTCTCCACATCCGGATGATCGACCGTGAACTCGACGATCATGCCATCGGGATCGACGGCATAGAGGGAACGACAATAGCCGTGTTCCAGCACATACATCTGGGGCTCGGTGAAGCCGGACTTGCGCAGTCGCTCTTCGATCTGCCCCTGCACTTCCTCATCCACCTTGAGCGCGATGTGACGAAACGGCGACGGCGGCACCGGCGGTCCGAACAAGGCCTGATCCTCCGGTCGCGCGAACTGGAAGAACGCGAGTGCACCACCATCGCCGAGACCGAAGAACAGATGACAGTAGGTACGTTCGGCACCGAACAACTCATCCGACTCGCACCACGTCGCCATCAACGGTAGTCCGATGACATCCTCGTAGAACTGACGGGTCGCTTCCAGATTCTTCGAAACGTACGCGGTGTGGTGCAGCCGGGACGGCAGCTTGTGTGCGGTTGCCATGGGTAACTCCTCCTCAGAAACGGTAACTCACGTCCACACCCCAACGGCGCGGCAGAGCCTTGAACACGAAATTATTGGTGTAGCCAGGGTTCGGGAAAAACTGCGGACCGGGCGACCACTCGGCGTTGTATTCCTCGTCGGTCAGATTCTTCGCCCAGGCCGTGAACGACCACGACCCCGTATCGATCCCCGCACGCAGGTTGACGAGGCTCACTTTGTCACGCTCGGTGAAATTGTCCGGGTAGAACCAGGTCGGTCCGGTCAGGTCGTAATCCGCCCGCACGAAGAAGCTGCCATTGTCGAACGCGGACAAGTTACGCCGATACTGCAAGCCGACGTTGACACTGTATTCCGACACCAGCGGCGCCTGCTTGCCCACATCGGTCGGGTCGCGATCCGACTGCTTGATCTCGCTATCGGTGTAGCCGACGCCCAGGTAGGCATCGAAGCCGTCACCGATCCGGGCCTGCAGCTCCAGCTCCGCACCCTTGTAGTCGACATCGCCGAGATTGCCGAGGTTCTGCGTACTCGTATTCGGATCGAAGACGAAGAAGTACGAGCCGTTGGCCTTGGTGTAGTACACGCTCAGATTCGCCTTGAGGCGCCGATCGAGCAGCTCCGTCTTCCAGCCTGCCTCGTAGGTATCGGCGGTTTCCTTGTCGAACAGGTCGTCGATGCCGGCGATGTTGGCGGCACCCACACCGGTCTGGTTGAAGCCGCCGCTGCGGAAGCCGCGACTGTAGCCGATATAGAACGTCGACTCGTCGGATGGCTTGTAACGCAACGTAACTTTCGGCTGCAGCTCGTCCCAGGTGTGCTTGCGAACCTCCCCCGTGAATCCGCTTTCGGTTGGCAGGAACTCGGGCGGTGTCTCGGTGGTGTTCTCGCGTTCATCCTCGTCGTAGCGCAATGCCAGCGAGGCTTCGATCCTGTCGCTCAGATCGAAGCTCAGTTCACCGAACACGGCCCAGGCGAAGTTGTCCTGCGAATCGGCGAGGAAGGTGAACTGGGGATTGAACAGCGGCAGCGGCGTGCGACGCACTTCCGGAATCACGCCGGTACCGAGATCGAAGACATTGCCGGTGGAGATGAAGCGATCAGTCGCGATCGCATACGCACCCACGATCCAGCGCAGGCGATTGTCTGCCGGCGAGGTCAGTCGCAGTTCCTGGCTGACCGCTTCGACATCGAGGAACTGATGCTGCGCCTGATCGGAGCCGAAGAACTGGAACAGCACCGACTCCGGGATCGGCAGGAAGTTGAACTGATCGCCGGTGAGCATTTCCTCCAGCTTGTCGTAAGCCGTCACCGACGTCAGCGTGCCCATCGCAGTGTCAAAATCCAGCTTCAGCGATACGCCATACATGTCGCGGTCGTCGACGCCCCGATTGTTCACGCGCACCGGCAGACTCGTGTCGTTCACGCTTTCGGTGATGTTGAAGTAGAGCGCCTGGGTGCTCACATCCGACATGTAGAAACGCAGATCGGCCCTGAAGTCGTCGTTCGGTTCCCACAGCACCAGGGCGCGCGCCGACAGGTCCTTGTAAGGATCGGCTTCTTCGCCGAGAAACGAATTGTCGGTGTAGCCGTCGGTATCCAGGTAGGACGCCGTCACCCGGTATTTGAGTGTCTCACTGATCGGCCCGCTGAATGTCGCGCCGACCTTGTAACCGGGACCTGAGTCGTAGCCTGCGGATACCCTGCCCTCGAACTTGTCCGTGGGCTGCTTGCTGTTGATCAGGATGGCGCCACCGATGGCATTGCGGCCGTAGAGTCCACCCTGCGGCCCTTTCAGCACCTGAATGCTTTCGATGTCGACGAGTTCCTGATTGAACTGCGAGGGATTCGCCATCGCGACGCCGTCGATGACGACAGCCACAGAGGGTTCGCTGTTACGCGCCTGGGAGATGCCGCGTACGGTCACGAACGACGTGCCCTGATTCTGGGTCTGCACCAGCGTCATGTTCGGCGTGAGATCGATGAAATCCTGCGGCCGTTCGATGCCTGCCGCCTGAATGTCCGCCGCGGTGAATACGTTCACGGCGACGGGTACATCGAGCGATGACTCGTCGCGCTTGCGCGCCGTGACGATGACTTCCTCCAGTCCCCGCATACCCGCGGGCTCCTGCGCGATCGCTTGCATGCTCGTGACACCCCACAACGCGGTTGCGCCGGCCAGCAAGTACTGCCTGTTCTTCGTTCTCATGAATCATCCCCCTGATGGACATTCTTCGTGAGTGAAATCCGCCTCGACCGTCTACCCCTCGAGTTCAGCACGAACGATTCGTGCGCCATCGACCATTGCCCGTAACTTCGCGTCCGCCACATCGCGCGGCAGGTATTTCATGCCGCAATCGGGCGCGACGACGATGTCCTGCGGATCGACGTAGGGCAGCGCACGACGAATGCGGGCGGCCACCTGCTCCGGTGTCTCCGGTTGCATGTCGGAAAGATCGATGACTCCCAGCAGGATCTTCTTGCCCCGCAGGCCTTGCAGTACCGAACAATCCAGATTCGACTGCGCGGTCTCGATCGACACCTGCGCGCAACTGCACTGTGCGAGTTCCGGCAGGAATGAATAGCCGGCGGGCCGTGCATGAATGATGGCGGCGTAGCCGAAGCAGATATGCACGGCAGTCGTCCCGGTCACGCCACGCAATGCGCGATTCAGCGCCTTGAGACCGTAGGCGCGCGCTTCTTCCGGCCGCGCCTGCATGTACGGCTCATCGATCTGCACGACATCGGCGCCATGAGCGAACAGATCGATGATTTCCTCGTTGACCGCAGCCGCGTAATCCAGAGACGCCAGTTCGCGGCTGCCGCCGTAGAAATCGATCTGCGCCTGCTGTGCCATCGTGAAAGGACCCGGCACAGTGACCTTCACGCGCTTGCGGGTATTGCGCTTGAGGAACAGCAGGTCTTCGACCTGCACCGCATGCCGGCGCCGGATGGCACCGACGACACGCGGCACCGGATTCGGATGACCGCTGCGATCGAGCGCACTGCCCGGATTGTCGAGATCGACACCGTCGAGCGCGGTGGCAAAGCGATTCGAATAACTCTCGCGCCGGATTTCCCCGTCAGTGACGATGTCGAGGCCGGCATCCTCCTGCGCCTTGATCGCCAGAACGGTGGCATCGTTCTGCGCCTGCGGCAGCCAGGCTTCCGGTATCCGCCACAGTTCGCGCGCACGCACGCGCGGCGGAAACCGTCCCGCCAGTTTCTCGCGATCGATCAGCCAGTCCGGTTGCGGATAGCTGCCGACGAGCGTCGTTGGAAACAGCATCGTGCTCCTCCGTTGTTATTCAGCCTCTGCCTCGACCAGCGTTGGCCAGTCGGACCCCGCTGCGAGCGATTGACGAATGACTCCACCATGCTCATCGAGCAACGGCGCAGTGGTGACATGCGCCTGCCTGCAACCATCGAACTGCACAGCCGGACGCACGGCGCGAGTGCCACCATGCGCGCCCTCCACTGGCACGATCAGATCCAGGTGCTGCACTTGCGGATCGACGATCACTTCATCGATGCGATTGATCGGCGCAAACGGCACATCGTTCTGGCCGAGGCGCATCGCCCAGTGCTGACTCGTTTGCACTGAGAACAGCGCATCCAGTTCAGCACCGAGTGCTTCGTAATGCTCGATTCGTGCCTGTCGCGTCGCGAAGCGGGGATCTGCAGCGAGGTGCTGGGCCTGCAGAGCGGTGAGAAGGCCGGTCCAGAATTTCTCCAGCGATGAAAGATGGATGGCGATCAGTCCTTCGTCAGCGGTCCGCAGGATGTAGGCCTGCGCAAGTCTGGGCCGATCGCGTGATGTCGGCGCCTGATTGAGTGCGAAGAAGGCAGCGAACGGCTCGACGGCGAAATGCGCCATCGCCTCGAGCATCGACACTTCGACCAGCCGGCCACGACCAGTGCGCGTACGTTCGAACAGCGCACCAAGCACGCCATAGGCGGCATAGATTCCCGTGATGGCGTCGGCGAGCGCTGGTCCCAGAAATCTCGGGCGCTCCGGATCGACGACGACACTGAGGAAGCCGCTCAATGCCTGCGCGACGGAGTCGTAACTCGGCCGCTCTGCGTAGGGCCCCGTCGAGCCGAACCCGCTGATGGAGCAATAAATGAGTTTCGAATTCAGCGCCTGCAGGCGCTGCACGCCCGCCCCCAGACGATCCGCCGTACCGGGACGGAAGTTCTGGATATACACGTCCGCGTTGCGCACGAGGTCATCGAACAGCACCCGGTCCGGCTGCGCATTCATGTCGAGTGCGATGCTGCGCTTGTTGCGGTTGTACGCCTGGAAATGCGGTGAGAACTGACCGCCCTGATAACTGCGATAGGGATCGCCGGTCGGACTCTCGACCTTCACGACATCGGCGCCGAGATCGGCCAGCATCATGCCGGCGCACGGGCCCGTAATGAACGTGCCTTGCTCGACGATGCGAATGCCGGAGAGAACGGACTTCATGGCCGGTCTACTTGTCACGCGCTTCGAAGCCTGCGGGCGTGGGTCCGTCGTAATCGATCGCCGCGGCGCCCGCGTGGGACAGCACGAAGCCGATCGGTCGACTCTGTTCTTCCAGCAAGTGCGCAATCAGACTCGCCGTGCGCGCCAGCAGCGGCACGCCTCGCATCGCCAGTAGCGGAAAACCGGCATCGAGAAGTACTGCCGGGATCGCGACGGACACGTTCATGGCGAGCGGCTTCTGCAGGATCTCCGGTACCGCACGCTCTACAGCCAGCGCCGCATCGATGAATGCACCGGCGCAGCCAACTTCGCGCGCCAGTGCAAACAGACGTAACGCACGTGGATCGCCGTCCTTGTGCAACGGATGGCCGTAACCGGGAATCGGGCGGCGCGCACTTCGATACTCGCGCACCACTTCCAGCGCAGCAGACGCCATCGCCATGCCTTTCGCTCGCGTGACGACTTCCTGCAGCAGATGACCCGCATCCTGTGAGGCACCGAGGATCACGGAGCCGCAGCCGAGCAGACCGGCGGCAACCGCACCCTGCAGCGATTCCGGCGCTGCCGCGAAAGTCATGCGACTCACCTGCACGCTGGGAACGAGACCGTGCTCGGCAATCGCCACCAGCGTCGCATCGAGCATCCGCCGCTGGCCCGGTGTCGGCAGTTCTGCGGTCACGAGCAACCAGATGTGATCGGTGAACGTGATCTGCCCGATCAACTCCCGAGTCAGGTCGCGACCCCGGACCAGGATGGTGTCCTCGTTCGACGCAGAAATCGCCGATGCCTTATGTGCCTGTGAACCTATCTTCATGTCATCGGCTCGTTTGACTGCTTTCGCATATCGAAACTATATTCGTTATACGAACATGCTCCTCCCACCGGCGCGCGACTGTCAAGAACGCGCGCGATGCGCGTTCCTCTTTTTCGGATAGCGAAATAAAGTGCTGGCATGAAACAACGCAAAGAACCGCAGCCGCGCCGGGAAACGATGGGTGGACTCGCGAAGGGACTCGATGTGATTCGCGCCTTCACCCGGGAATCGCCGTCGCTGACGCTGAGTGAAATCGCAAGTCGTGCGGGACTGCCTGCGGCCACGGCGCGGCGCTGCCTGCTGACGTTGAGCGAACTCGGTTACGTGATGCAGTCGGGAAGAAACTTCCTGCTGCGGCCGAAGGTGCTCGAACTCGGCAGCGCCTATCTCGAATCGATGAACATCGAACTGCTCACGCGCACCTACCTCGAGGACCTTGCGAGTCAGACCGGCGATTCGGCCGCACTGACCGTGCTCGATGGCAACGAGATCGTCTATGTCGCACGCACGTCGGTGCGCACACTGATGCGACTCGAAGCCCATGTCGGCAGCCGCTTTCCCGCCTACCCGACCTCGATGGGTCGTGTGCTGCTCGCGGGGCTGAGTGCGGAACGACTGCGTCAGTACTTCGATGCAACCGAGTTCACGGCCTTCACCGAGCACACAGTGACGGAGCGCGCCAGACTCATGAAGCTGATCGATGAGTGTCGACGCACGGGCTATTCCGCTGTCGAAGACGAACTCGCGTATGGCGTTGTGGCAGTCGCCGTACCGGTCTTCGATCAGGCGCGTCGCGTGGTCGCGGCCCTGAACAGCTCCAGCCATTCGAAGAAAATCACCAAGAACAAGCTGGTGCGCGAACGCGTCGCCATGCTGCAGTCCATCAGCGAACAGATCTCGCGTGAGCTGCAACGCGTACCGGGGCTGTCACTGGGAGCTCAGATCTAGCAGGGAGGGCTGCTGGCACTGGACTGCTGGCCAGAGAAGGACAGCCGCTCTGCGCCGATTCTGGCCAGCAGCCCAGTGCCCACAGCCCCTGACCAAGTGCGACCGGGCTCAAGCGGAGAAACCGACGGGCCACGGCACGACCGCACAGCGTCAACGCGCATCCGCCAGCGCGAGGCTCACGACGCCGGCAACGATGCATACCGCGCCGAAGATCCGTTGGGGCGCCGACTTCTCCCTGAGTAATCGCGCACCGAACCACGTACCGATGAGCGTGGCGAGTTCCCGCATCGGCGCCACGTGGCTGATCGGCGCGACGCGCATCGCATAGAGCACCAGGATGTAGCCGAGTGGACCGAGGACGCTCACGACCAGCGCTGGTTTTAGATACAGACGCACTTCCTCCCGCAGCCGCGAGCGATCCGTCCAGGCCCGCGGCGCCAGCACCATGACGCGAAACAGATTGCCCACGTAATCGACGATGAAGGGCGAGATCATCAGCACCTTCACCGCCCAGCCATCATTGATCGTGTAGGCCGCGATGAATGCACCGGTGCCCAGTCCGTAGAGAATGCCGGCTCGCGGCGCCTTGTGCGGTTCGAGCAGCAGTCCGGACACCAGCAGGATGCCGGACACGACCAGCACCACACCCAGCACCGAGAGCGTCGTGATGTGCTCGCCCAGGAGGATCACCGCGGCGAAGAACGACAGCAGCGGACCGGAGCCACGAGCGAGCGGATAGACGAGCGACAGATCCGAGGCGCGATAACCCGCCTGCAGCATCAGCGAGTAGCACAGGTGCAGCACGGCGGTAGCGCTCAATGCCAGCCAGTGCCGCAGTCCGAACTGCGGCCGATCCAGAAGAACGATCGACAGCACGATCGGCGTATAGATAAGGACTGACCCCATTGAATACAGCCACACGAAGTGGCGCGATCCCGCCGCACGCTTGGCGTACAGATTCCATGTCGCATGGGTTGCGGCGGCGAGCAGCACCGCCAGCACCGCGGTCAGCGGCATGACAGCGTTCCGGTCGCACGCGGTTCAAACCAGACAAGAATTGGCAGCGTTGACCAGTACAACGTCGTCACGGCAATGGATGAAGTTCGGGGAGAATTCGCATGATCAAGACCTACACGGGCAGCTGCCACTGCGGCAAGGTTCGCTTCGAGGCCGATATCGATCTGAACAACGGCACGGGCAAGTGTAATTGCTCGATCTGCACCAAGACACGCAACTGGGGCGCCATCGTCAAACCGGATGCCTTCCGGCTGCTGGAGGGCGAGGCCGATCTGAGCGACTACCAGTTCGCTTCACGCACGACGCACCACCTGTTCTGCAAGCGCTGCGGCATCCGGCCCTTCGGGCGCGGCTACGTCGAAGAGATCGGCGGTCACTATGTTTCAGTGAACATTGCCGCACTCGACAACCTGGATATCGACGAGTTGCTGGCCGCGCCCGTCCGGTATTTCGACGGGCGCAACAACCGCTGGGAACAGACGCCGGCGGAAACCCGGCATCTGTAAAGACTGTCCACGGGGAAACACGGGGTGGAAGAATTGAATTCTTATAGTCTTCTGCTGCCCCGTGCCACCCCGTGGAGGTCTTCCGGTTTTCCTCGCCTGGGCCGCTGCGATGCCTGAGTCAGTACCCTCGCCGATAACCTTTCACGTCATTGCAGCGCCGCAGGTCCGGTGTTGAGATCCGAAAACGGCGAGATCGAAGCGTCGACTCGCGCCAGACTTCGCTGACGGCAACGCATCCCGAGGTGACCCATGACGACTTCGCAGCACGAACGCGCAATCGCATTTCAGGCGCTGCATCAGCGCCCCGGCTCCTTCGTCATCGCCAATGTGTGGGATGCCGGCTCGGCCCGCATCATGGCTGGGCTGGGATTCGAAGCGCTCGCGACCTCGAGCGGCGCTTCCGCCAACATGCTGGGCAGGCTCGACGGCAACGTGACGCGTGACGAAGCGCTCGCGCAGATCCGTGTGATCGTGGCCGGCACCGATCTGCCGCTGTCCGGCGATCTGGAAAAAGGTTTCGGTGACGCACCGGACGATGCTGCGAAAACCATCCGGCTGGCCGCGGAAGCGGGATTGGTGGGCGGCTCCATCGAAGATGCCAGCGGTCGCAAGGACAAGCCCATCTACGACGCCGGACTTGCAGCAGAGCGTGTCGCAGCGGCAGTCCAGGCGGCACGCGCACTGCCCTTCCCGTTCACGCTCACGGCACGTTGCGAGAATTTTCTGCGCGGCAATCCGGATCTCGACGATACGATCCGCCGCTTGCAGGCCTACGAAAAGGCGGGTGCCGATGTGCTGTTCGCGCCGCTGCTGCCCGATCTTGCGGCAGTGAAGACCGTGTGTGTGTCGCTGTCGCAGCCGGTGAATTTCATGGTGGGCGTCCCCGGCAAATCCTTCAGCAAGGCGGAACTCGAAGCTGCGGGCGTCAAGCGCATCAGTCTCGCGACATCGTTACATCGCGCAGCGATGAGCGGATTGATCGCCGCGGCCACGGAAATCCGTGACCACGGCACGTTCGGTTACGTCGACGGATTGCAGGACATCAGTCGCTACATGCAGCGCTGACGGCCGCACAGGAAGGGCGACACCTGACGGCCACCGCGCCATGCGGTTGCGGGCCGTCGGGCATGCCGAATGGTTCAGCCGAGAAACTTGCCCACCGAGGCCAGCAAGCCGCCGAGATCACTGGTAGAGGGGACCTTGCCATCTGGCGTGATCTTGTCGACCACCTTCGGCAGCAACGCCGACAGCGCACTCGCCGTCTCCGGTACGCCGATGCCTGCACCCTTGGCCAGCTCGGTCATCGCGTCGGCGCCGAAAACCTGCTGCACCTGCGACGGGGAAATCGGCAGATTCTGGCCGGTGCCCAGCCACGATTGCAGGACGTTGCCCAACCCCTGCTGCTGAAACGCGCCCATGAGATTGTCGAGCGCGCCAGGCTTGGTGAGCATGCCGAGCAACTGCTGCATCAACCCCGCATTGAGACCACCACCCTTCGCGCCGCCGAGCGCCGCGCCTACGACCTGATCGAGCAAACCCATGAGCTGATTCTCCGCTGAAACGATTATCGGACGGCGGATCATGCACCCCTGTACGCAGGATGCCATCGGGGAATACCAGCAAGCGCACACTGGGATTGACCTTCGCTGATCAGCGCCTCTACGGTACTCGCAACCTAAGGGAGGTCACGGGAGACCATGTCGCAACGACGTGCATGTGCGGATCGATGGCTCGCACCCCTGACCGTGCTGTTGCTGCAGGCGCCGATGGTCGCAGCCGTTGCGGCCACTGCCGTCGCCACTCACGGCGCGCTCGCGGTGAAAGCCAACGCATCGTGAACCAGGACGGACAGCCGGTAGCGCTGGCGGGTCCCAGCCTGTTCTGGAGCAACAACGGCTGGGCGGTGATCGCTTCTATAACGCTGGCACGGTGGCCTTCGTGCAGCGGGACTGGAATGCGACCGTGATTCGCGCGGCGATGGGTGTAGAAGCGCCGGGCGGCTATGTCGGCGATCCCGGCGGCAATACGGCGAAGGTCATCGCGGTCGCAGACGCGGCGATTGCGAACGGCATGTACGTCATCGTCGACTGGCATTCGCACCTTGCCCACGACCATGAAGCGGCGGCGGTACGCTTCTTCGAAAGCATGGCGCAGCGCTATGGCGCCACGCCGAATGTAATCTATGAGATCTATAACGAACCGCTCGATGACGCCGACTGGTCGAGCACGATCAACCCCTATGCACTGCGCGTGATCGCGGCGATCCGTGCGATCGATCCGGATAATCTGATCGTCGTCGGCACGCAGACCTGGTCCCAGGATGTCGACAAGGCCGCGGCCGATCCGATCCGCGACCACATCAACATTGCGTACGCGCTGCATTTCTATGCGGGCAGCCATGGCCGCAGCCTGCGCGAACGGGCACAGCGCGCGCTCGACTCCGGCATCGCGCTCTTCGTCACCGAATGGGGAACCGTGAGTGCGCGCGGCGACGGCCGGGTCGCCACAACGGAAACCGCGCGCTGGATGGAGTTCCTGCGCCTGAATCGACTGTCCCACTGCTGGGCACTCAACGACAAACAGGAAGGAGCTTCAGCACTGCTGCCCGGCGCACCCGCAACAGGACCCTGGCCGGAATCCGCACTGACTGCATCGGGAAAGCAGGCGCGCCAGATCATCCAATCGTGGGACATGCGCGACTACGACGGTGCGCAGTGAGTACATCGACGGCACGTATCCGTTGACACGCGCTGCGATGTCGGCCTAACTGCGCGTCGCTTTCCGCTCCTTCCGCAGATGAGGTATCGAGATGAATCTGACACGCATCACGCCACTGGCGATCCTGGCCGCATTGGCCGCCTGTTCGAACTCCGAACCCCCTGTCGTCGCCGCAGCACCGTCGGCCAGCGCCGAGAGCGCCATCGTCGTCGCAGTCAACTCGGAGACGCGCAGCGCCGAAGACAAGGCACGCGATCGCTTCCGTCATCCGGCGGAATCGCTGGAATTCTGGGGCTTGCAGCCCGGCATGACCATTCTCGAAGTACAGCCCGGCAGCGGCTGGTGGACGGAGATCCTGGCGCCGTACGCACACGCGACCGGCGGCAAGTACTACGCAACCGCGGCCGATCTCGGCAATCCGGAACTGCCGGAAGGTGCACGCAAGGGGCGCGCGGATTTCGAAGCGCGGTATGCCGCCAAACCCGATGTCTATGGAACCGTGACGCTCGTGAACTTCGGGCCGAAGTCGGCAGCCCTGCCCGCGGACACGTTCGATTTCATTCTTACTTCACGTTCGGTGCACGGCTGGATGGGCGGCGGTCTCGAAGCAAAGTACCTCACTGACCTGTACGGCGCACTGAAGCCGGGCGGCATCCTTGCGGTCGAACAGCACCGCGCCAAGCCGGGCGAACAGGATCCGAAAGCCCCCAGCGGCTACGTGACGGAAGAACACGTCATCAAGCTGGCGCAGAACGCCGGCTTCGAGCTCACGGAAAAATCCGAGATCAACGCCAATCCGGCCGACACCGCCGATCATCCCTTCGGCGTGTGGACACTGCCGCCCGTTTCACGCACACGCCCCTACAGCGAAGGTCCTGACGCACACGATCCGAACTTCGACCGCACCAAGTACGATGCGATCGGCGAATCGGACCGCATGACGCTCAAGTTCCGGAAGCCCAATTAACAATTGATAATTGATAGTTGACAATGAAGAGCGGAACGGAAGAGCTCAGTCTCTTCCGTTCCCTCTTGGCAAATTTCAAAGAGCGACGAAGATCCCTCGCCTCCCGCATCCAATTGTTAATTGTCCATTGTGCATTGTGAATTGGCGGTGCAACGCACCGCATAGAGAAAACGCGCGTAGCCGATCTCCGCGGCGTTCTTGCTGAGTTCGATGTTGGCCCACGCAACGACGTCGCCGAAGGGACGATCGCGCATGGGCCAGCGTGTGCGCTGAGTCGCGCGCAGATCCTCATCCGTAAGCTGCGTCAGCAGCTCCTGCCAGTCGTCGTGTAATCCACCCAGCCATTGACGCACGCCGTCGGCGGTGCCGGGCCAGATCACGGCCTCGCGAGTGAGCGAGCCATCGCCATTCGAGTGGTTCAACACCATCGACCACCAGAAGCCCAGGTGCCAGGTGATCCAGCCGATGCTGGCCGGACCGATGTCGTAGTCCTCGCGCTCCGGCCAATCGGCGCGCCAGCTGTTCCCGTCAGGATGCACGTGCAGTCCGACAGCGGCCGGGCGCCACAGGCATTCGTCGGTCGTCAGCGTCTTGAGGTGGTAGCTCGTGAGCTTCCACGCAAGATCGAACTGACGCATCAGGGTGCCCGCGGTTTCACGACTCATGAACGGTGCTCCGGAGTGGCTGTTCGTGCTGCGGGATTCTTGTCGAGCATCCGGCGGCGGCGCAAGATTCTCCAAGTGATGCGAGTGCGGTCAGGCGATCATTGCCATTCCAACTCTCTGCGGAGCGTGCACTCATGGCCACCATCCACCGTGAAATACCACTGCAGCGCGGTGCGGAAGACGTGTGGGCCGCCCTGCGTGCGGTCGACGCTGTCCACACGCGACTGGCCCGTGGCTTCGTGACGGATTGTCGCCTTGCAGGCGACACGCGGGTCGTGACGTTCGCCAATGGCTTCGTGGCAAAGGAACGCATCATCACGATCGACGACGAAAGGCGCCGACTGGTGTACTCGGTGGTCGACGGATCGCCCACGCATCACAACGGCTCGTTTCAGGTGTTGTCCGAAGGCCCGGATAACTCCCGACTGATCTGGATCGCCGATCTGCTGCCCGACGATGTTGCCGGCGTGATCGGACAGATGATGGAAGCGGGTAGCGCTGCGATCAAAGCGACGCTCGATGCACCGCAGACGACAGCAAGATCGGCATGACCACAAGAACGGCATGAGCAGGAGCGACGGAGCCATCCGGCTGTGGGCCCGGCTTTAGCCGGACAATCTTCGATCCTGATGTCTGGGAACGACCAACGGAAGTCCCACGGTGACCGCGCGGTGACCGTAGAAAATCCCACGCGCGGTGAGCCGCCCTTGCACGAGTCGTAATACATGTAGAATCGCGCGTCGCCGAGCTGCACGACATCAGGCGCCCACAAGTCGTTCGACTGCAATCAGGCGAACGTGTCCCGCCACCGTAGTGCTGGAATCCTCCGTTATATTGTCCGACAATTATGTGCGCCGCACGGGAGTTCTCGCGACTTTCCGTGACGCACGCAGCGCCGGAGCGCGCTGTTGCCGGTGATCAGATGCACGATTAGATTAACGAGCCATGCCAAGGAAGAAAAAATCCTCCAACGATTCGGCGCCTGCAGCACCTTCGATCCGGTCCTCCTTGCCGAAATCAAACGCGCGCGTGCGCCGCAGATCGCTGCGTCTGCACGGATCGATCGCACGCGACCTGGGCATCCTCATCGTGTCGGGCCGTTACAAGCCCGGCGAGCTGCTGAATGGCGAGATTGCGGCGAGCGATCGCCTGCACGTCTCGCGCGGCGCCTATCGCGAAGCGATGCGCATCCTCGCCGCCAAGGGATTGGTTGAATCGCGGCCGAAAGTCGGCACCAAGGTCAGTCAGCCCGAGCGCTGGCACCTGCTCGATCCCGACGTGCTGTCGTGGATCTTCGAGTTCGAGCCAGACGAGAAGCTCCTGAGCAACCTGTTCGAACTACGCCGCATCATCGAGCCGGGGGCGGCAGCGCTCGCGGCGGAGCGTCGCACGAACGCTCACCTGGAAATGATGTCACGCGCCCTGGATGGCATGGCGAAATACACGCTGGCCGACGAAGCCGGCCGGCTCGCCGACCAGGAGTTTCACTCGGCGCTGCTGAGCGCGAGCGACAACGCCTTTCTCATGACGCTCACTACCGGCGTCGGTGCCGCCGTGTCCTGGACCACCATCTTCAAGCAACGCGACAACCCGCTCGCGCGCGATCCCATGCCGGATCATCGGAAAGTGTACGAAGCCGTCAAGGCATCGGATCCGGCCGCTGCACACAAGGCGATGATGAATCTCGTCGACCTCGCCTTCCTCGATACGACGAATGTGAGCAAGCGGAAGAAGACAGGGAAGTAGCGCAGCGTTACTGGCGACGGGCTGCTGGCCAGTCGCCAGCAGCCCGTCGTCCCTTCACCAGAAGTAGATATAGATCGCCACGATGATTCCCACGATCACCACTGTGTGGAAGATTTCCCAGAAGCCGTAGCTGTCTCGCTCTTCCGCGAGCTGATGCGCGGTCGCCGTGTTGTAGGTGATGCCGGCGATCTGCTCGGGCGACGCCTTCGGTGTCACCCTGCTGACGGCGAAGATCACCGCGCAGGTGAACACGAACAGCATGAAGCTGAAGTACAGCCAGTTGATGTCGACGAGGGTCTGGACGAAACCCGGCCATTCGATGCCGTACATCTCGTGCATGGCCTGGAAAATCAGGCGCAGCATGCCCAGCACGAAGCCCGTGACGATGCCGATCAGACCGGACTGCGGCGTAACGCCGTTCGAGAAAATGCCGAGCATGAACACCGCCGCGATCGACGGCGCGAGCAGCGACTGCACCAGTTGCAGATAGGTATAGAGCTGGCCCTTGCCCAGATCCTGCAGGAAGGGAATCCACAGCATGCCCAGAACGATGACGCCCACAGTGGCGAGGCGCCCGACGTTCACCAGATGCCTCTCCGACGACTGCGGACGCAGTCGCTTGTAGAAGTCGACGGTGAACAGTGTCGCAGTGGAGTTGAACAGCGAGGCGAGCGCGCTCATCAGAGCAGACAGCATGCCCGCGAGCACCAGCCCGCGCAGGCCGACCGGCAACAGGC
Source organism: Povalibacter sp. (assembly GCF_036520495.1). Lineage (GTDB taxonomy): Bacteria > Pseudomonadota > Gammaproteobacteria > Steroidobacterales > Steroidobacteraceae > Steroidobacter. The sequence goes on from NZ_DATDJO010000057.1 coordinate 96,292, forward strand.
TGGAGACCAGCACCGGAAACGCACCCTGCGGATTGTCGCCAATGGACTCGAATCCCGGCGTGCCTTGCTTGTACAGCGCCACGGCAATCATGCCCGGCAGCAGGAAGATGAAGAGCGGTGTGAGCTTGAGGTAGGCGGCGAAGATGGTGCCGCGACGCGACTCCTTCAGGCTCTTGCCCGTCAGCACCCGCTGCACGATGTACTGGTCCGTGCACCAGTACCACAGGCCGATGATGGGCGAGCACAGCAGCACCCCCAGCCACGGCGTACTGCTCGGATCGAACAGGAAGCCGGGAAATCCCTGGGTTTCCGCTGTCGTCGACAACGGCCGCCACAGATGGATCGTCTCCGGGTTGGCGGCACGCAGCGCGTCCATGCCGCCGATCTGGTTCAGACCGACGAACAGCAGCACCGTCGAACCCGCGAGCAGCACCGGCACGTGCATGGCCTCGGTCCACAACACCGATTTCATGCCACCCAGCACCACGAAGATGCCGGTGATGATGACCAGCGAGAATGCCGAGAACCAGAAGAAGTCCACTTCGCCCAGCAGCGGCACCTGCACCTGGTCGTAGCCGAGGATGGTCTGGATGGCGAAGGCGCCGGCGAAGATGGTCACCGACGCCTTGGTGAGGACGTAGCTGACCAGGAAAATGACCGACAGCACCGTGCGGGTCGCCGGCGTGTAACGCTTCTCGAGGAACTCCGGCGTGGTGAAGATCCTCGCGCGCAGATAGAAGGGCGCGAACACCCAGCCCAGGACCAGCACCAGGTACGAATGCAGTTCCCAGTGCGCGAACGCCACGCCTGAATCGGCACCCGATCCGGCAAGACCGATCAGATGCTCCGCGCCGATGTTGGACGCGAAGATGGAAGAACCGATCAGTATCCAGCCGGCGCTGCGACTGGCGAGAAAGTAATCCTCGGTGTTTTTCTCCTTCATCAGCGCACACCACACGCAGATCGCGGTGTTGGCGATGAAATAGAGGCCGACCACGACCCAGTCGAGGCCTGAGAATGTAACTGCGGTACCGGTCATGTGCCGTCCTGTCGTTGTTGTCGAATCATTGGGCCAGCGCATTTGCCGGCTCGCGACGGGCAGACCTTCGCGTAGGCATCCCCGCAGCCGGCTCCCCATTCCCCCTATCGACCAGGCAACGCCCGGTCATGTATCTTGTCTGAGTTATGGTGCGGCCTGCAACTGCCGCTCGCAAGCAGGAGGGATGGCGATGGCGATTTCCGGAGAACTGCTGATCGGCGGCACGCGCGTGCGCAAGGCCGAGACCTTTTCCGCTTTCAACCCGGCCACGGGTCAGGCCCTGTCGCCGGCGTTCAGCGCCGCGGGCCAGACGGAAGTGGAACAGGCGTGCGAACTGGCCTGGGCGGCCTTTCATGTGTATCGCGAACTCGATCCCGAGCTGCGCGCGAAGTTTCTCGAGACTGCCGCGGACCAGATCATGGCGCTGGGCGACGAACTGCTCGAGCGCGCTCATGCCGAATCCGGTCTGCCGCTGGCCCGACTGACGGGCGAGCGCGCCCGCACCTGCAATCAACTCAGGCTGTTCGCCGCCGAGCTGCGCTACGGCGGCTGGATGGGCCTGCGCATCGATCCGGCGCTGCCCGATCGCAAGCCGCTGCCGCGTTCCGATCTGCGCATGCGCAAGATTCCGCTCGGTCCGGTCGTGGTGTTCGGCGCCAGCAACTTCCCTCTCGCTTTCTCCGTGGCCGGCGGCGATACGGCGGCCGCGCTCGCTGCCGGTTGCCCTGTCATCGTCAAAGGTCATTCCGCGCATCCCGGCACCAGCGAACTGGTCGCGAGCGCAGTGACTGCCGCCGTGCAAGCCTGCAACCTGCCAGCCGGCGTATTCTCACTGCTGAATGGCAACTCGCGCGCGCTCGGCGCGGCGCTGGTGGCGCATAGGCATGTGAAGGCGGTCGGCTTCACCGGCTCACGCGCCGGCGGTCTCGCACTCATGAAGATTGCCAGCGAGCGCCCGGAACCGATTCCCGTCTACGCGGAAATGAGCAGCATCAATCCCGTCGTTCTGCTACCGGATGCGCTGGACACGCGCGCTGAAGCGCTCGGCACGGAATTCGTGGGCTCGCTCACGATGGGCGCAGGTCAGTTCTGCACCAACCCGGGCCTGGTGCTTGCGGTCGAAGGTCCCGCGCTCGACCGCTTCGTCGCATCAGCCAGTACCGCGCTGCAGGGATCGGTGCCGCAGGTGATGCTGACCGCCGGGATTCACAGCGCCTACGCCAAAGGCGTCGAACAACTGGAGCAACATGCCAGCGTTACCGTGCTGGCCCGCGGCGAAGACAAGCCGGGCATCAATCGCGGCCGTGGCGCGCTGTTCTCCATCGCCGCCGAGGAGGCGCTGAAGCACGAGGACGTCATGGCCGAAGTGTTCGGCGCATCCTCCCTGCTCGTGCGATGTGCCGATGACGCGCAGCTCGCGCGTGTGCTCGACCATCTCGAAGGCCAGCTCACCGCGACATTGCTGCTCACCGACAAGGACATCGCCATGGCGCAGCGCCTGTTGCCGACACTGGAACGCAAGGCCGGACGCGTCATCGTCAACGGCTGGCCGACGGGCGTGGAAGTCTGTCACGCCATGGTTCATGGCGGTCCTTATCCCTCGACTGCGGACGGACGCAGCACTTCCGTCGGCACGCTTGCGATCGAACGGTTCCTGAGGCCGGTCTGTTACCAGGATTTCCCGGACGCGCTGCTGCCCGCTGCATTGCAGGCGAATGCACCGAAGCGCCCGCGTCGCATCGATGGCGTGTACACCATCGACTGACAGACATCACGATGACCTTACGACTCGTCCAACTGAAAACCGCCGCCGGCACCCGCTGCGTCGCCGCCGTGGACGACAACGGCACCGCGCATCGCATCGACGGGGTCACATCGATCTATGACCTCGCCCGTCAGGCCATCGGGAAATCGACGATGCTGAACGCGCTCGCCGCCGCACGGCTGAGCGACGAGACCATCGATCTCGCCGCCGCCGACCGCGAAGGCCGGCTGCTGGCGCCGATCGATCATCCCGACCCCGCGCATCTGTATCTGACCGGCACCGGCCTCACGCATCTCGGCTCCGCCGAAGGCCGCGACAAAATGCACAAAGCCGCGGCCTCCGGAAACGTCACGGATTCCATGCGCATGTTCCTGATGGGCGTGGAAGGCGGCAAACCCGCCGCTGGTCAGGTCGGCGTGCAACCCGAATGGTTCTACAAGGGCAACGGCGAAAACCTCATCGGCACCGGCGCCGCACTGCCCTCGCCCGCTTTCGCACTCGACGGCAGCGAAGAACCCGAGATCGCCGGCATCTATCTCATCGACGATCGCGGCAATCCGCGTCGTCTCGGCTACTGCCTCGCCAACGAGTTCTCCGATCACGTCACCGAACGCGGCAACTATCTGTGGCTGGCGCATTCGAAGCTGCGCCACGCCGCGCTCGGCGCCGAACTGCTCACCGGCGAACTGCCGCAGGACGTGCGCGGCACCAGCCGCCTGCTGCGCAGCGGCAAGGCCATCTGGGAAAAACCGTTCCTGACAGGCGAGGCAAACATGTCGCACACGCTCGCCAACCTCGAACATCATCACTTCAAGTACGCGCTGTTCCGTCGCCCCGGCGACGTGCACGTACATTTCTTCGGCACCGCCACCCTGTCGTTCGCGGATGGCGTCAAGACCGAGGAAGGCGACGTATTCGAAATCTCTGCCCCACCCTTCGCGCTGGCGCTGCGCAATCCACTCGCTCGAATCGCCGTACCTTCCGTCGCAGTGGCTGCGCTTTAAGACCGGACAAGGATCTCCACGGGAGACACGGGGAAACACGGGGTGAAGACAAAGCCCGAAATTGAGTTTTCTGGACTCCGACCCCGTGGTTCCCCGTGCTCCCCGTGGAGACTCCGGTTCTCTTCCGTTCCGTCCTGACGCCCAATGAACAAGATCAAGATTGCGCTGGTCGGGGTTGGCAAGATCGCACGCGATCAGCACGTGCCGGCGATCACGGGCAATCCGGCATTCGAACTCGTCGCCGCCGCCAGCCCGAATCACAAACTCGACGGTGTGCAGAATTTCCCGGACGTGCAGGCGCTGCTGGCCGGCGTGCCCGATCTGGACGCCGTGGCGATCTGCACGCCACCGCAGATCCGCTATGACATCGCGCGCTTCGCGCTGGAACAGGGCCAGCACGTCATGCTCGAAAAGCCGCCCGGCGCGACACTGAATGAAGTCAGCGCGTTGGTGGATCTCGCGCAGCGCAAGAGCGTCGCGCTGCAGGCAACCTGGCACTCGCGTGAAGCGGCCGGTGTCGAACCCGCGCGTCGTTGGCTTGCAAACCGCAACGTCCGCAGCGTGCAGGTGACATGGAAAGAAGACGTGCGCGTGTGGCATCCCGGTCAGACCTGGATCTGGAAAGCCGGCGGCCTCGGTGTGTTCGATCCCGGCATCAATGCGATGTCCATCATCACTCGCATCCTGCCAGGCAGCCTGGTGCTGCGTGACGCCGAACTGGCATTCCCTGCCAACTGCGAAGCGCCCGTCGCTGCGACGCTGCGGCTCACGAACGAATTCGGCGCCGATGTCCGCATGGATCTCGATTTCCTGCAGACCGGCCCGCAGACCTGGGACATCGTCGTCGACACTGACGACGGTCGCCTCACGCTGTCGAAAGGCGGCTCGATCCTGCGCCTCAACGACGATCCCTTGATCGAAGCGCCCGATCGCGAATACCCGAATCTCTACGCGCGTTTCGCAGACCTCGTGCACTCGAGCCGGATCGACGTCGACGTCGCGCCCTTCCGGCTGGTCGCCGATGCATTCATGCGCGGCCGTCGCGTGGTCGTCGAACCTTTCGTGGAATGAAGAAAATCCCGAGGTTCACGCGGATAACTGCAGAACCAGGATCTCCACGGGGAACACGGGTGTCACGGGGCCGGAAGGAATTCTTACTCCGTGTTTCCCCGTGACCCCCGTGGAGATTCTGCTCTGCCGATCGTGTCTTCCGTGTGAAACCTCTTCTGCCTGGAGAACAAGAAATTGAGAACGCTGATGGTTGCAGCGATGGCGATGGCATCGCTTGCGGGGGCGCAGGCTGTGGCGCAGGGCGCGAAGCCAGTGGAGGTGGCGGTGACGATTCGCGCCGATCAGCCGGGTGCGAAGATCAACCGCAATATCTACGGCCAGTTCGCCGAGCATCTCGGTGCCGGCATCTATGAGGGCGTGTGGGTGGGTGAGAATTCCAGCATTCCCAACACCCGCGGTTATCGCAACGATGTTGTTGCGGCATTGCAGAAGCTGAAGGTGCCGGTGGTGCGCTGGCCCGGCGGCTGTTTTGCCGACGAGTATCACTGGCGCGAAGGGATCGGCCCGCGCGACCAGCGACCAGTCAAGATCAATACGCTCTGGGGCGGGGTCGAGGAAGACAATTCATTCGGGACGCACGAATTCCTCGACTTCGCGGAACTGATCGGCGCGGATGCATACGTCGCCGGCAACGTGGGCTCCGGCACACCGCAGGAAATGTCGGAGTGGGTCGAGTACATCACGTCCGACACGAAGTCGACACTCGCCGAACTGCGTCGCAAGAATGGGCGCGATAAAGCCTGGCGGCTGCCGTACTTCGGTGTCGGCAACGAGAACTGGGGCTGTGGCGGCAACATGCGTGCGGAATATTTCGCGGACCAGTATCGCCAGTTCCAGACCTTCATCAGGGCACCGCAGGACAACAAGCCGGTCAAGGTCGCGGGCGGCGCGAATGTCGCTGACTATCACTGGACGGAAGTGATGCTCTCCCAGGCGGCCAAGGACATGGACGCGTACTCCCTGCACTACTACACATTCCCCGGCCGCTGGGCAGACAAAGGCAAATCCACCGGCTTTCGTGAAGACCAGTGGGCATCGACACTGACGAACGCACTGCGCATGGACGAGCTGGTGACAAAGCATTCGGCCATCATGGACAAATACGATCCGGGCAAGCGCATCGGCCTGTATGTCGATGAATGGGGCACATGGTACGAACCGGAACCCGGCCGCAATCCCCACTTCCTGTGGCAGCAGAACACGCTGCGCGATGCTCACGTTGCCGCACTGTCCCTGAACATTTTCCATCGCCATGCGGATCGCGTGCAGATGACGGCGATCGCGCAGATGGTGAACGTGCTCCAGGCAGTGATTCTCACCGACAAAGAGAAGATGGTGCTGACGCCGACCTATCACGTGTTCGAGATGTACTTGCCGTTCCAGGACGCGACGTTCCTGCCTGCCGAATTCAGGACTCCCGACTACGCGCACGGCAGCTGGTCGATTCCCGCAGTGGATGTCTCCGCAGCCAGGGGCAAGGACGGCAAGCTGCATATCGCACTGGTCAACGTCGATCCGAACCGCAGCGCGACGCTGACGACAAAGATCGCAGGCGCAAAAACGGGCAACGTATCTGGCCGCGTGCTGACGGCCGCAGCGATGGATGCGCACAACACCTTCGATCGACCGAACACGCTGCAGCCGACGCAGTTCAAGGCGCAACGTAAAGGCGATCAGATCGTTGCGACCCTGCCGCCGAAGTCGGTGGTGGTGCTGACGGTGGAGTGAAGAGCCCGGGAACCTTTCGGTGGGCACCGACTCGAGCACAGTCTGAGTGGTTTTTGCGTGGGTCCGACTTTCCCGCGGGACTTCCTCTGATCGTAGTCGGACATCTGAGAATCGAAGATTGTCCGGCTCAAGCCGGACCCACAGGTCAGCCGGCGAACAGGTTCGGCGCCAGCCCTGTCACTCCGCCGCTGTCCACTTCGAACAGTGAACCTGCGAGTGGTTCATCCGGCTTGCCGTCTGCCGCCGACGTCACGAACAGCCGATCGAGTTGGTCGCCGGCGAACATGCAGTTGGTGATCTGCGAAGCCGGCAATGTGATCCAGCGTTGACGCTCTCCATCCGGTGTGAAGCGGCTGACACAGCTTCCGCCCCAGTGCGCAATCCAGAGGCATCCTTCGGCATCGACCGTCATGCCATCAGGAACGCCCCAGTCCTCGCGAAAGCGAATGAACTCGCGTTTGTTGGCGATACTGCCATCGACGGCCACGTCGAACCGATACACGACACCACGGCCCGTATCGTTGTGATACATGTAATCGCGCGCCGGACTGAACGCAGGGCCGTTCGTCACCAGGTAGTCGCTGTCGTGCTTCGTCACCTGGTGAGCAGAATCGAGCCTATATAGCGATCCGGTTGCTTTCTCGATCGGCACATCCATGGTTCCGGCCCAGATATTCCCATGATGATCGACACAGCAATCGTTCATGCGATTGTCCGGCAGATGCGGCTCGGGATCGGCGATGGGACGGATCATCAGCGGATCGAGCGTCAGCTCGACAAAGCCGCTCTGCATGCCTGCGATGAATCCCGGTTTGGCACGCCGCTCGACCAGCCAGCCCGTCTTCTGCGGCATCGTCCATGACTTCGTAGCGCCATCGGCGAGCGAATAGCGATGAACGCGCTGGCCGATGATATCGACCCAGTACACCGCGCTCTCGCGCGCCGACCACAACAGGCCTTCGCCGAGCTGGCAGCGGATGTGGGGGGCGATGATCATCAATTCACAATGAACAACTGACAATTCACAATTAAAAACCGCCGTGCATCGCGGACTTCAGCTCTTCCAAATTGTTCATTGTGAACTATCAATTGTGAATTGATCAGTGGTTGTGCCTCGGCACCCCGATCGTCTGCGCGATTTTCTGGTACTTCGTTGCGTTCTCGAGCACTGCGCCCGTTTCGGCCTGGCCGATCGTTGCGCGCTGAATCTCCTGCCAGGGGGTCTGGCTCGGCGGAATCGGATATCCGCCGGCAGCGTCGAGCGCCTTGCGACGAGCGTCGAGTTCGTCCTTGGTGATGAGGATGTTCGCTTCGCCGCGCTTCAGATCGATGCGCACGCGATCTCCGGTCTTCAACAGCGCCAGGCCACCGCCCACAGCCGCTTCAGGAGACGCATTGAGGATCGATGGCGACCCCGACGTACCGGACTGACGTCCGTCGCCAATGCAGGGCAGATGGTGCACGCCCGCATTGATCAGATAGACCGGCGGGCGCATGTTCACGACTTCTGCTGCGCCCGGATAGCCGATCGGGCCCGTGCCTCGCATGAACAGCAAGGTTGCATCGGTAATCCCGAGCGAGGGATCGTCGATTCGCTTGTGATAGTCCTCCGGACCATCGAACACGACAGCCGGACCTTCGAAGGCATCGGGATCCTGCGGATTCGACAGATACCGCTGGCGGAATTCCGGCGAGATCACGCTGGTTTTCATGATTGCGGAATCGAACAGGTTGCCGCGCAGCACCGTGAAGCCGGCATTTGTCTTCAGCGGCTTGTCGAACGGCCGAATGACCGCCTCTTCCTCGATGCTGGCGTTGCGACAGTTCTCGCCGATGGTCTTGCCGTTCACAGTCAGCGCCGACTCTGCGATCAGGCCCTGCTTCATGAGTTCGGACACGATGGCAGGCACACCGCCGGCGCGATAGTAGTCTTCGCCGAGATACTCGCCGGCCGGCTGCAGGTTCACCAGCAGCGGGATGTCGCGCCCGAACGTCTGCCAGTCATCGATCGACAGCTCCACGCCGATGTGACGCGCCAGCGCATTCAGATGAATCGGGGCGTTGGTCGATCCACCGATGGCCGAGTTCACACGAACCGCATTGATGAAGGCGTCGCGAGTGAGGATGTCCGATGGCTTGCGATCCGCCGCGACCATTTCGACGATCTGTTTGCCGGTCAGATACGCGCACTCCTGGCGATCGCGATACGGTGCAGGAATCGCTGCCGATCCAGGCAATGACATGCCGAGTGCCTCGGCCAGGCTGTTCATCGTGGTCGCCGTACCCATCGTGTTGCAGTAGCCGGTCGAAGGCGCCGAGGAAGCGACCAGCTTGATGAAGCCCTGGTAGTCGATCTTGCCCGCAGCGAGCAGCTCACGTGCGCGCCAGACGATCGTGCCCGAACCGGTGCGTTCGCCCTTGTACCAGCCATTCAACATCGGTCCGACCGACAGCGCGATCGCCGGAATATTCACCGTCGCTGCGGCCATCAGGCACGCAGGCGTGGTCTTGTCGCAGCCGATGGTGAGCACCACGCCGTCGAGTGGATAACCGAACAACACTTCGACGAGGCCCAGATACGCCAGGTTGCGATCGAGACCGGCGGTCGGACGCTTGCCGGTTTCCTGGATCGGATGCACGGGGAATTCGACGGCGATACCACCGGTTTCGCGGATGCCTTCGCGCACGCGCTCGGCCAGCACGACGTGATGACGATTGCACGGCGACAGATCGCTGCCGGTCTGGGCGATACCGATGATCGGCTTGCCCGACTGCAGCTCCTGCAACGTCAGGCCGAAATTCATGTAGCGCTCCAGGTAGAGCGCGGTCATGTCGGCATTGGACGGATCGTCGAACCACGCACGCGAACGCAAGCGACGGCCGGCAGGGGGAGACGAGTTCGATGCTGTCATTGCGGGCTTCAGGAGAATCGTGAACGGTGGGTCGCCGGGGGTCAGTTCCCTGCGACAGAAAAACGAAACACCATGGTGTTGGTGTAGGTCTGACCGGGATTCAGGCGCGCCGACGGGAAATCCGGATGATTGGGCGCGTCGGGAAATACCTGCGGCTCGAGACACAGCGCATCGCCCTGACGGTAGATGCGACCCGCCTTGCCGATGCTGGTGCCATCGAGAAAATTTCCCGAGTAGAACTGCACCGCCGGCGCCGTGACGAGCAACTCCATGACCCGACCGGATGCCGGATCCTCCACTTTCGCGGCAAGGCGCAGCGTTCCAGCGTCACCGCGCAGAATGTAGTTGTGGTCGTAACCGCGACCGAAACGGATCTGCTCGTCGTTGCCATCGCGTACGCGCGCACCGATGGTATGCGGCTCGCGAAAATCGAAAGGCGTACCGGCGACTTTGCGACGTTCGCCCGTAGGAATCAGCGTGGCATCGACGGGCGTGTAGGCATCCGCAAGCAATGTCAGGCGATGGCCGAGGATATCGCCGCCATCGGCAAGGTTGAAATAGCTGTGATTGGTGATGTTGACGATCGTCGGTTTGTCCGTCGTCGCCTGGTACTCGACACTCAGTTCGTTCTTGTCGTTCAACGAGTAGGTCGCAGTGACCTTGAGCGTGCCGGGATAGCCGCCGTCGCCGTCCGGACTCACGTGACTCAGCACCACGCTCGACGGTGAGCCGCTTTTCACCGAATCGATTTTCCACACGACCTTGTCGAAGCCTCGCACACCGCCGTGCAGATGATTCGGTCCGTCGTTGGTGGCGAGCTGGTAGGACTTGCCGTCGAGAGAGAACTTGCCGGCACGGATCCGGTTCGCGTAGCGACCGACCGTCGCGCCGAAGTACTGGGGTTTGGCCAGATACTCCGCCGGCGTCGCATAGCCGAGCACGACATCTCCCGCCTTGCCGTTGCGATCCGGGACGGTCAGCGACTGGACCGATGCCCCCAGCGTGATGATCTTCGCCGAGACTTTGCCGTTCGAGAGCTCGACGGCTTCGATCGCGGTTCCGTCGTCGAGTTTGCCGAACTGCATCCGCTTCGCCTCAGCGCCCGACGCCGGCGCCACCAGCCAGGGCAGCGTCAAAAGCGTCATGGCACCCACAAGCATCTGTTTCCGCTTCATTATTTTCCGCCATGCAGATTCACGAACCCGCCGGGTGCCCCTGACATCCAGCCCGTTAAATAACTCAGACAAAATGTCACTAAATGGGTCGGCAGGCAAGCCCCGCCACGTGACCGAGCGTGGGGAATAGCAGCGGTTTCAAGGCATGTCGCACGCCGATGATCATCTCCGGACACCTTGAGGGTGCCGGCCTGATTCTGGCGGGTGGTCACAGGTTGCGCGCAAACAGGTAGCGCTTCGTTATCCTTGCGCGTCCCAGACCCCGAGGTAGCTTCATGGCGATTGCCGATTCCCTGCGCAGCAAGTTGCGCCTGCCCGTCATCGGTTCGCCGATGTTCATCGTGTCCTCGCCCGAACTGGTCATCGAGCAATGCAAGGCCGGCATCGTCGGCTCATTCCCCGCCTTGAATGCGCGACCGGAGCCCGTGCTGGATGAATGGCTGACCCGCATCCGTACCGAACTGGATGCGTACCAGCAGCAACACCCGGGCCGGCGGGTCGCGCCGTTCGCGGTCAATCAGATCGTTCACAGCTCGAACAACCGGCTCGCTCATGACATCGAAGTGTGCGTACGGCACAAGGTGCCCCTCTGGATCACGAGCCTGCAGGCTCCGGACGCCGTCGTCGAAGCCGCGCATTCCTATGGTGGACTCGTTTATCACGACGTCACCAACATCAAGCACGCCAGGCGCGCGCTGCAGGCCGGCGTCGACGGATTGATTCTCGTGTGCGCCGGAGCCGGCGGACATGCGGGCGCGCTATCGCCCTTCGCCCTGCTTACCGCCGTCCGCGAGTTCTACGACGGCACGATCATTCTGTCGGGCGCAATCGCCAACGGCGCGGGGATTCTGGCGGCGCAGGCATTGGGCGCCGACTTTGCGTACATGGGTACGCGCTTCATCGCAAGCCAGGAGGCGAATGCCGTGGACGCCTACAAGCAGGCGATCGTCGACAGCACGGCCGAAGAGATCGTCTACACCAACCTGTTCACCGGCGTGCACGGCAACTACCTGCGATCCAGCATCGTGAATGCCGGGCTCGATCCCGATGCATTGCCGCAGGCCGACAAAAGCACGATGAATTTCGGCAGTGGCAGCGCACAGAAAGCGAAAGCCTGGCGCGATATCTGGGGCAGCGGCCAGAGCGTCGCCGCCATCCATGACGTGCCGACGGTGAGCGAACTGGTCGATCGACTGGAAGCGGAATACTTCGCTGCGCGGGAACGGCTGCAGCGGGACACGCGTGGGTGGGCGAGAGAAACCTAGGTAAGGACTGATCAAGTCCTTACCGTGTCCCGTTGGAGAACGGGATCCAGGTAAAAACAGCAAGTCAGGGAAGGTCTGATCAATGCCCGCATGCGTCATTCCCGCGCAGGCGGGAATCCATCTGAATCAGAGACATGAATTCCCGCCTGCGCGGGAATGACGAATGAATCAGAGCTTCCCCAGATCGCGTTTCATCGCTGTAACGGAGCCTTCTGATGACCAGGGTCATTCTCATCACAGGCGCCAGCCGCGGCATTGGCGCCGCCACCGTTCGGCTGGCCGCACAGCGCGGTTACGCAGTTTGTGTGAACTATCGATCCAGCGCGGAAGCGGCCCGCACGCTGGTTGCAGAGATAGAGCAGTCAGGCGGACGTGCGATCGCCGTGGCCGCGGATGTCGCGCTGGAGTCCGACGTCATTCGGCTGTTCCGCACCGTCGATAACGAACTGGGCACGCTCAGTGCCCTCGTGAACAACGCCGGCATCCTCGAACCGCAGGCCGATGTCGATTCGATGTCGGCTGCACGATTGCAGCGCGTCTTCGCCACCAATGTTTTCGGCACGATGCTGTGTGCCCGCGAAGCCGTTCTGCGCATGTCGACGAAGCGCGGCGGCAGCGGCGGCGCCATCGTCAATGTGTCTTCGATGGCGGCGCGACTCGGCTCGCCGCATGAATACGTCGACTACGCCGCGTCGAAAGGCGCTGTCGATACCTTCACGATCGGGCTGTCGAAGGAAGTGGGCGACGCGGGCATCCGCGTAAACGCCGTGCGTCCCGGCCTGATCGACACCGATATGCACGCCAGCGGCGGTGAGCCGGGGAGAATCGAACGCCTGAAAGGCTCGGTGCCGATGCAGCGTGGCGGCACGGCGGACGAAGTGGCGAATGCCATTCTGTGGCTACTGTCGGATGAGGCGTCGTACGCGACGGGGACGTTCATCGATGTGTCGGGCGGGCGTTGACCCTCTCCGGACAGGATTCCTGCGATCGACAGTCGGATTCTGCGGAGCCTGGTCTCGGCTTCACCCACTCAGGCTCGATGGGCATTCCCCGAGGCGCGGCGAACTCACGTCCTGCAGCCCCGTCGAAAGCGCGCGTCGGGGCATTCGGTCCATACATCGCCACGTTGACTGCAGCGATAACGGCGATCATCAGCAATGCACCGCCTGCCAGATTGCAGAAAAGTGCGATCAGCCAATCGCCCAGACCCTTGCCCGTTCCAGGTACTGCGTCGGTCCGCGAATGAACATCGAAAGTCCCGTTGCGAAGCGTGCCGTGCAGACGCTCAGGCGTTCCATTCAGCCGGGCGGCGTATTTCACCATGGCGAGACCGACGCCGAATGCGACCGCGCATCCTGGATAACCGTGGCTCGCGGTCAGATTGTATCCACCGACCAGCACGCTCCACAGATTGCTGAAGAAGGTTTCCATCCCGAACCTCCTGGGTGTTGGCCGACTCGCATCCAGGGATTCTGGAGATGCATGCGGCGCAGACGCTGGATCACGCAAGAACCATCAAACCAATACGCCGATACCCCGACTGCGGATTCGCCGGTCGCCACGCGATGGAATCCGGGTGCGGGAAGCGAACCGGATCGGGCGCAGCCTCATCGAGGCTCAGGAATCTACTGGCGCGAGAGCTCGAGTCGACCCGAACAGGCCTTGGAGATGCCACACGATCACTCATGACGCTGACAATGGCTGTCACCAGGTGCCCCAGGATCTCACTTGCCGAAAGAACACGCAGGGCCGAACCCCTCCGGTACCGGCACCCTCGCGAGCACAACGCCTATTCGCCCTGCGTTCTGCAACGCCCATCAGGATCGCGGTCTCGGCGTTTTATTTGTTGCATAAGCAACTTACGGCATACTCTGGCAATGAATTCACGAATTTTTAGACGGATTCCGCCTAAATCGTTATTCCGGATTCCGTCTAATTAACTGTTGGGCATAAGAATGGCGAAGCCAAGCTCGGTCAGCAGACGACTCAAGTCATGCATCACATATCTGCAGATGCGTGACTACGAGCAGGCGCTTATCCATCTCTTCCCGGCGCTGGACAAGACCGCAAAACGAAGGCGGCCCAAGCAAGGCGTCGGCGACCGGATTAGGAACTTCGTTGCAGACGAAGAAGCGATGATCACGGCGGTTGCGACAAGGAACATCTTCCAAAACATTCGCGTGAACGATGTCTCCTTTCCTGAGGCCATCTACAAGTTCGGTCGAACGGCGATCTCTCATGAGGGGGAGCTTGATCCACGCCTGCAGTTCAACGATTCCAGATCGCTTCAGATCGGTTCAGTGTGGAATCTTCCTTCTTCTTACATCACCGGACTATGTGTCGCGGTGATGGCGGCGCCAGAAAATATGCACGAGAGCATCGATGCGCCGCTCTCGCTGGCAATCTTCGATCGCAAGTTTCAGATTAATGAGTTGTGGGGCGCAAAGAGTGAGATCCAAGGCGTCATATGCAAGGCGTTCCGCAACCCAAATCTCTTCGATCCGGCCCAACAATCTGTTGCAACCGATCGCCGCGAAGACGCGGCTCCGGCTGAACAGTAGCGTTGGGCATCAGAATAATGACGCTTGTATTGGCATGCTTGACGAAGGATACAGTCTTCCAGATCTCAGACCGCCGTCTAACAAGCTTTGCAGCACCGCACGCAATCATTGAGGACGAGAGAAATAAGGCCGTAGTCGTGAATGGGCGCGTGTCATTTGCATACACGGGGCTTGCTAGTCTCGGGACGACGCGAACTGACGACTGGCTAGCTCGCGTAATCGCCGAAGGTCCGAACGAAGATATGGCGCAGGTGGCGGAGCGCATTCGGGAAAGAGCTACGGCAGATTTCCGTCGTCTACGAATCCAGCCACGCTATAAGCGCCATGCATTTCAGGGAGTGGGAATGTTTCGTTTGAGAGGTGAAACTGACCTATCTCCAGGCATCGTCACTATTGACAATGCCATAGACCACGAGAACGGAAACTGGCTCGCCGAGCCATTACGTGAATTTCAAGTTAAGACTCAATTTCCAGAGAAATTTCCCGGGGGATGCGTTCTGAACAGTGTTGGCGTTGTTCCGTCTTCAGCAGAGAAGAGCACCGTGCTCCGATTAGTGCAAAAGTGCGTTAATCATCGGCATTCCACTGCTCTGACGATCGTGCACAGCCTCGTGATGTCTTTGCGATGGCTTAGTGGGCGCCATCCTCCAATTGGACCCGGACTGATGGTTGTTAGGTTATCGAGAGAGCGTGTCGAGCGTATCGAACACAGTCGACATATGTGGATGCTTGCTGGCGAGGATTTCACGTACGTCTCTGCAACTGGACTCACGTCCTACTTTGGGCCGCACTTTGTTTTTGGTCGCTCCGTAGTGACCGGATTCGAGGGTCGATCCCTGACGCCGCAATAGCGCGGAACTGCCCAACAACCCGTTCTGCGAGATCGCCGCGAAGACGCGGCAACGGGGTTACTGCACGTTGGACCGCAGAAGAGAAGACATGACAAAGACTGCTTCGCTACTTGTTAGCCTCGTATTGGTAGCCGCGACATCCGCGGCTCTGGCAGCCCCGCCCATCAGCAAATCGCAGCTTCAATCCATGTTTGACTCCATGCGACGAGATGCGCCGTGGAACATCGATGGGCCGCTGTTATGGGGTTACTTCTTTATAAATCAGACACCAGAGCCCCTTCGCAAAGCTGGTGAGCAGCTGGAGGCGATTGGGTACAGAGTGGTGGATATCTCCGAGAGATCGGATGCGGCGGCTTCTGCTCGATGGCGGCTACATGTTGAGAAGATTGAGACTCACACCGTCGAATCGCTTCACGTCAGGAATCAAGAGCTGTACGCCTTGGCCTCAAAGATGGGTTTGAATTCATATGACGGAATGGATGTTGGCCCAGCACCGTAGAAGGTCCATCAAGTCCATGCACGCGACGTGCGAAGACGCACGCGCGTGAGCAATGGCGTTGGGCCTAAAGGAATGAGAGCGCACCCTCTCCTGTACGTTGTCGCATGCGTACTCATCGCTTCATGCGCATCACTGCCGGAGCCCTATCCAAGACTCGACGAATCAAAGGCAAGGGACGTGGTGGTCGTGGTGCGGCTCAAATCGGGCGCCTATTTGCAGCAGTTCCCTAAGTGTGAAGAAGCGGATGTCATCTGTATGGATCCGCCTCCATTCAAACTGCAGGCAGAAGTTGTCCAGCAGTTGTTTGGCCCGCCACTGCCTGCCAGCATCGCCGTTGCGAGCACCAGTCATTACGGGATCCCCCGCGCCTCGCAAGACGCCCTGCATCTGATCCATCTCCTTTGGGATGGCACCGTGATTGTCATGCCCAGGTACCATCGGGTGGAAGTCGGCGAGGATGCGCGCGGGGAACTGGCCTTTCCCGCTTATCCCGATGAGGTCTGGTGGTTACCGTGTGGCACGAACGCCATGAAGACGGAAATGGCCTTTCGATCACCCCGCAATCGCTTCGCTGAGCCAACCGATGAATTCGACGAAAAACCGCTTGCAAGCCATGCGGATTTTTTTATAGCCGGCAGAAGCAGTATCCGGCCTCGCTACGGAATTCGAATCAGTGATCTGACGCGATTTCTTGAGGAACGCCGGCCCTCAGGGGCGGACGCTTTCGCATGTCGCAATGAGTAGAAGCCATCCCCGCCAAACCCGATCAGAAGACAGCAAAGCCGCCACTTGGCATCGCGGTCATGTCCCGCCCCACGACTGCCCCCACTACGAATGCTCATCCGATCCGGCGGGTAGGACACTCGCGGCACTCGAGCTGAGTGTCGATGGGGTGCGGTATGCGGGCATCGAGTGGACGAAGGCTTTTCTCAGCGTTGTTGCTGGCGCTGGTTTGGTTCGTGCCAGTCGTCGGCGCCCAGTCGCCAACAGCCGCCGGGGACAAGCAATCGGCAGGAACTCCGATCGTTCTGCCGCGGCCGGATTTCCATTTCCCCGGCAATGTCGGACGGACTTATCTGGATTCTGATCCGCCGCAATTTCCTCAGCCGGTGCACGCACCCAAAGGTGCGCCGAACGTCGTTCTGATCCTGATCGACGATACCGGCTTCGGCCAGTACAGCACCTTCGGCGGCGGCACACCGTCGCCGACGATGGATCGTCCGGCCGCTGAGGGCATACGCTTCAATCGCTTTCACACCACGGCCCTGTGCAGTCCCACGCGCGCGGCATTGCTTACTGGCCGCAATCACCATTCCGTCGCCACCGGCGTGATCTCCGAAACCGCCACCGGCTACGACGGCTACACCAGCATCATTCCGCGCAGCGCCGGCACCGTCGCCGAAGTGTTGCGACAGAACGGCTACATGACGGCGTGGATCGGCAAGACCACAACACGCCGCCGTGGGAAGCCAGCATCGCCGGGCCGTTCGATCGCTGGGCCAATGGCCGATCGGTGGAGGGCGGGACCAAGTTGCGGTTCTCATACACGATCGGGTTCCACTGATTCATGTCGCCCGCGTTGAATCCATAGAAGTAGTCGAACCCCAGAATCCTCAGAAGCTGCGCGAGCTGCAGGATATGTGGTGGGCAGAGGCTGCGAATCATCACGTGCTGCCGCTCGACTGGCGGGCAGTCGAGCGACTGAATGCGGAAAACATGGGACGTCCCGAGCTGGGCGGAAAGCGCAGTCAACTCACGTACTACCCAGGCCAGCTTGCGGTACCGAACGACGCTGCACCACGCGTACTCAACAAGTCGTGGTCGGTGGGCGAAGGCATGGATATCGGCGAGTACGTGGCTCAGCTGCCATTCAAGTTCACGGGTGGGACCGAGAAGGTCACGTTCGACTTGAAACAGTGACTACTGCGCCCTGGGTGGCGCAGACCTATCGGGGGCGTGACCCGTCGCCGACGACCCGGGTGCCGGCAACCAGCCAGGGGAGCTTTGGGCCCCACGGATTTTACTTGCAGACATTGCCCGTTGCACGGATAGCTCTGCGTTCCCGCGATCATTAGCGTAAGGAGCAAGTGACGGATATCAGAATTCTTGCCTGCTCCTTGACTGGCTGAGCGCACCCGAGTGTCCGCTTTGCGGGCGAAAAGGACGAGATCCAGCTCAGCTTCGTTGCCGCGATACTTCAACCCTGCCACTCGTTGCCAAGGAGATCTTCATGCACGCCGCTTTCAAGTGTGTAGCTGCGTTGACCAGTTGCGCCGCGCTGGTCGCCACGCTTGTCTCCGCTGCGGAGTACGCAGCACCCACTGCCCCGGACAAATACAAAGTGAAAGTTCCGGGTGGACTGGCGTTCTCTGAGTTCAAGGGATACGAAAGCTGGCCGGTGATTTCCGTCAGTCACAACGGCGATCACCTCGCGGCAATCCTGGGAAATCCTGCGATGATCGACGCCTTCAAGGCCGGCATTCCCGAGAACGGCAAGCCATTCCCGGACGGCGCCAGGATGGCGAAGGTTCATTGGAACGCGACCAGGAAAGAGGCCTATCCCGGTCCGCCGACGGTAGCAGGCGCGCAGGCTAACGTTGATTTCATGGTCAAGGACAGCAAACGGTTCGCGGACAGCGGCGGATGGGGATATGCAGCGTTCGCGTATGACGCCGCGTCCGACACGTTCACGCCGGCAACTACGGCTAACAAGCCTCCGCAGGGAAACGACGCCAAGTGCGGGGCCGCGTGCCACACGATCGTGAAGAACCGTGACTACGTTTTCACGGAGTACGGTCACAGATGACCCTGCTCCGCGCCCAGGGGCGAGGCGAACCAGGAGAACAGTCATGTCGAGATCACAGGGCTTCAATGTCGTTCTCGTTCACGGCGGCTTCGTCGATGGCGCCGCGTGGGAGGATGTTTACAAAGCGCTGCGGCGCGAGGGCTACAACGTGAGCATCGTCCAGGCGCCGCCAGAGCTTCGAGCCTTCGATGAGCTCGGATTCGCGATGCGCGACCGCCTGCCCGCCTCAGCGCATTCAACCGACAGTCTCATCGCGTCGTTCGCACAGATCGGTCTGACCCTAGGCAATGGATTCGATTGGAAGAAGCTGGACGAGCCAACCAAGCGCGGCCTCTTGCGCGCAGCGAAATCTGGCGCGCAGATCGTGGAGCGGACGTAGAACGAGAAGCCGTCTGGCTTACTTCTGTGCGTTCGTCGGCACCGCGGATTGCGCATCGATTTCGTCTTCGAACTGCCGTTTCTTCACGGCGATGAAGCGGCGATAGCCTTCCGGGTCAATCCAGGCTTTCACACCCTCCGTCTTCGCCCGCTGTCGCTTGTCTTCGAGGCCGTAGTACTCGTTGTGATGAGTGAGCCAGATATCCGGTTTCAGCATTTCGAGACGATGGTGTGTGCGGCGATAGTCGTCGGTGATGCCCGGATACGACGGGTTTTTGACCAGCCTGTAGCCTGGATTGAAACCCGCACCGTCGGGGAAGGCCACGACGTAAGCCTTGCCTTCGGCAACGATGTTCGCGATCCAGGTCGTCGATCCGGGTGTGTGCCCGGGCGTGTCATACGCCGTCAACAACACATCGCCCATCCTGATCGTGTCGCCATCGCGCAGAATGCGATCCACTTTCACTGGCGGGTAAGCGAAGTCGTCCGCGTACCTGAAGTCGTTTCTGTCGCCGCTTTCCATCGCGGCAACGTCACCCTCCATGACCGCCAGCTGCACACCGAAATGATCTTTGAAATAGGCGAAGGCACCGGCGTGATCGAAGTGCGCATGGCCATTGATCATGACCTTGATGTCTTCGGGCTTGAAACCGAGCTTGCGAATCGATTCGACCATCATCGGCCCAGACGATGGCATGCCTGTATTCATCAGGACGTGGCCCTCGGAGGTCGTGAACAGGAAAGCACCCAGGCCCTGTGTGCCGACGAAGTACATGGGGCCGGCGATCCGGACCGGCTCGGCGGGCTCTTCCCACTTCAGTGTCTTGCCCAGAGTGGAGAGGAACAGCTTGTCGTCGTTCGCGAGTTGCTCCCTGGTCGGCAGCTTCGATGGCTGTCCCTGAGGGTGGACAGCAGTGGCAATAAGAAGGGTCGCAGATGCAATCGCTGCACCGGTCAATTGGACACTCGCGCGCATGCCTGACTCCCACGTGATGAGGCCGCTGTAGTTACACACAGGCGTCTGCAGCGGATCGCGGCTTCCGCTGCGACAAGGCGGCTCGGTTTGTTTGATACCGTTGTTCCGGCACGGCCAGCCCATAGCAGCCGTGTGCTTTTCAGACAAGCATAGCTCGCATATATCAACAACCCATTGGCTTATGCATTCGCACCAGTACGGAGGATTGCGGTCCTTGCGATAACCGGCCAGACGGCGATCGCTGCACCACCCCGGTCACCGTCGATAGCTTCGTTCGACCGAAACTGACATGTATCTCGGCAACACCGTCAGGAATGGCGGCTTTGGCGAGCTTGCTCACGATCGCGAACCTACGCCCATCGATAAGCAGACGGTCGTGCGGATGAATCGAGACACGTCTTCAACTGCGCATGGATCCGATGGAAAGGATGGATCCCGAGTCGCACGAATACGTGCTACATCGGCCGCAAGTTCTATGCATCGAAGATGTGGGTAGCTGGTGCAGAGTCTGCTCGCGTATCCGTCGCGCCGGGGTGCCGACAGCCTGAGCGCCAAGAAGGTGCTCGATGAAGCAATGAAGAAACTGGAGAACAACCCGGGGAAATGATCTGGCGAAGGAGAAAATTCCTGTAGTGCCGGCTGCGGGTTTTCCGATACCCCGCAACCGGCACCGAACCAGTAGCGAACTTGTCTACCTGGCAAGTTTCTCGAGCTGGATTGCCATCGATTTGCTGTACGTCACCGCAACGACGTTGCCGGGACTCAGGGTTTCCAGTCGTTTCTGCGCTGCCGGATCCTGGACATGGATCTTCCTGGTATTGCCGTTGGGCAGTGTCACCCACAGGGTGTTGGTGTCCTGATCAACGGCCGCTACCTTGAACGAGGTCGTCACCTGCTCTCCGACCTCTGCGCCGCCGGGAATGCGCTGTGCGGTTTGTGATGCACCGCCGGGAGTCTCTCCCTTCGGCACGACCTGGAAGGCGATCGCCTCGGTGTACGTGGCCTTGACCACGTCACCGGCCCGGATCTGATCGAAGTTCTTCACCTCGGGCCCAGCCGCAACGTCGACAGTCTCGCCGCCTTCGGTCTTGAGTGTCACCGTGCGCGTCGAAGGGTCGATGTCCGTGACAGTGGCGCGGGCTTCGACGGATGCGGCCTTCGTCAGGGGCGTCGCTGCCTGTTGGGCCGGTGCCATGGCAGGCCAGACAAGCGTGGCCGTCAGTATGGTCATGAGAACCGTGTTTCGCATGGCTGTCTCCTGCTGGTAGGTCCACGTATGGCGTCGTGCTCACTCCGGGGCCGGAGATGGCACGCTGCGGCGTACCGTTGCGTTCGAGCGTGCGGCGCCGTCGTTCCGAGGGTATTGCGCCATTCCTTTCACCGCGATACGTAATGCGGGCAGAACGGCCAGTTCATCGGCAGCTACTGACGACTGCGCGCCATCGGTGCCGGACATCGGATATCCGGTAAACCCGAACTCTGTTCCGTAGTGCGTTGATCAGGCGCCGTCGCGCAGCGCGGCCACCCCGCCCCCTTCGAGGATCACGGTGTGGGACCAGTCATTCCTCAAATCGCTCTATGGTGTGGACATTTCCATGCAGCGACCGCGCACACTGATCTCGACTACGATGATCCAAGCCCTCGCGCCTGAATAGCGTTCACGTCAACGCAGGCTGCCCATTGTGGGAGGGGGATCGTCGACGAGCCACTTACGGCGTCGTGAACTTATACGTTGACAACGCAACGTCTGGCGACGTTTTACGTGCTTCCTGCCTGGGTCTTTGCAGCAAGTCGGATGGTCAATGCCACCGCCGCATGCGGGCGATCAGCCGACCAGTCGCGACGTCACCCCGTCGTCAGCACACCGGACCTCGCAGACGCGCACCTTTGCGCCTGCGGCCGAGAGCGAGATCCCATGCATCGCACCCTTATTGCGAACGGCTGACACAGAACGCTTTAGCGATTTCGCTATCGTCGAGATGGAAGCGCCTGATTTCGCCATCACTCTCAACTGATTGAGTTCGTCCGTGGACCAGGAGGCCGCAGCACGGGGAAGAAATGTCGTGTGTATTGTCATTGGGCATGAATCCGGCGCAGCGCACCAGGGCAGCACTGCGCCATAACGATGTCATCAAGCCACCACCGACTCCCGTGAATCGACAGAGGCACCAAGCGAGATCCGTTCAGTTCAGTTCGTTGCCCCGCGTGCGGGCATATCCGTCGGCCGATCCGCCGCCTGGTCGGGATGAATCACATAGACCTGAGCGAGCTTGATATCCATCACAGCGGAGATGGCGGTGTTCTCACCGGTCTTCGGATCGGGATAGCCGTCAGCTCGCCGACGCAGCGCCCGATAGATGGACGGTGCCGATGCCTGCCCATAGGCCGCATGGTGTGTCGCCCAGGACGTATTCATCGCGTAATACCACTGCTCCACATCCGCATAGCCGCCCAGCACACCTTCCGCCCGTTCAGGAGTCAGCGCCAGTCGCAACTTCGTTCCTTTGAACTTGATGATGGACGGGTCCGAGAGCGCCCACTCGGGTAGCTCAAGATCGAACGGATCGGTCTCGAGGACACCATCAACGATGCGCCCCCTGGTGGTGGCCGTGAAGCGTTTGCCCCAGCGGCCATCGATGCGCTGTGAACCGCCAGGCAGGAAATTCCCGGTGGTTCCTGACAGGAGATGATCGCTGGTGCGGTAGTAGGAAACCGTTACCTCTGGATCGTTCTTCAAGCTGTCGACATTCGTGAGTTCGAACGTCACGCGGTTGAACGGGTTCTGCTGTCGCCACTTGGTGGTGATGATTCCCAGCTCCCCCTCCTTTCGGTAGTTGCGCACGCAGCCGACCACACGGAAAAGCTCGTTGTCGATACCCGTGCGGCCATCGTCGCTGACAAAATCCTCCGGTGAGTTCTTGCCGTCGAGATCGATGCCCAGCGCGTACTTTCCTGTCGCCTCGTGGAATTCGAAGCGATCGGGCTTCGTTGTCGGGAACCAGACGTCCGCTTCATACGCGAGCTGGCTATCTACCAGCTTGTGCGGCTTGCCGTTCTGCGGATACAGAATGGCGAATTGCTCACGCGGACCGATATTGAAGCCTTGCGGGCATTCTTCTTTCGCATCAGCGGTCTCGCGAATTCCCCAGTACTCGTCCCACAGCACATAGCCAATCCGGCCGCCGGGCGGCTTCCAGTCGTCAGCCGCCGGCCCATTGGTCGGCGCTGCACCGGTCAGCAGCGGTAGCGCCAGGGCGCCGAGAATCAGACTCACGAGCGGTCGTTGCAGCAAACGTTGCGATCGATTCATGGTGATGTCACTCCCCGCCATTGCCGAAGTCATCGCGCAGCCAGAACGCCTTGTAGCCATTGCGCAGGCCGTAGAACTCGCCCCAGGTATCGCCCTGTACGTCACCGGGCTTGCTGTCACGGAACATCGTATAGACGGGCCGCTTGCGGAATGCCCACACGCTCAGTGCGCCCGGCTGTCCAGGCGCTGCGCGCTTACCGGTCATGGGATCGATCTGCATGACGCTCCAGATCCGGTTGTTGCTCTTCGCGCCCTTCGCAGCAAGTACGTACGGGAAGTTCTCCAGACACCGTTGCGGGTCGCCGGCACCGCACACCGTGAAGCGATACGCCTGTGGAGAATCCGGATGATCGCAGGCCAGCTGGTCCAGCGCGTCGTCGCCGCAGTTGTACAGATAGACCGTCTTGCCCTGTTTGTCCGCGAGGACGATGCCCGACACCGAATCCTGGGTAGTGAAATCCGCCGGTGGCGCAGGCGCGCGCTGTGTGTAGACGTTCGACCAGTCAGGCACGTCGCTGCCGCTCTGAGTGCGAGCTTTTTCATCCGCCACACGGGTATAGAGCGGCTGATTTCTGAATGCCCACTGCCGAATCCCCGGCTCGCGCTGAACGATGGAGAACTCGCCGCGATCTTTCGCGTACGCAGGCGCCAATACGGGCGTCCACTGGCGAGCACAGTCCGCCAGACAGTTGGATTTGCCCGGAGCATCCTTGGCGTAGGCATAGACCGAGCGTGCATCGCTGGTGACGAGCATGCGACCGGCGAGCGAGGGGACGATCGTGAACTGCGGCGGAATCATTGACGGCGGTCCGATCGGTTTACGTTCACCTGGCGCATCGCCGCCGGTGCGGCGAAACGTTCCGCCGTAGACATCGCCTGGCTGCTCGTCGAGCACGGACGTATAGAGTGCGTTGCCGTCATAAGCCCACTGCCGGATCCCATCCTTGCGTTCGATCACGCTCCATTTGCCGATGGCCTTCGCATCGCTGCCGGCGATAACGGCGGGCCAGACGTCGAGGCAGCTGGGCCGCGTGTCCACCTCGGGTAATTCCAGACCCGGTGGATAAGGACTCATCAGACCGGAGTTCACGCGGTACTTCGTGTGATCGCAGGTTGGCTGGCGCTTGCGCTCGCCGACTGCGCCGTTACGCAGTGTCTTCACCGGCCATTGGTACAGCGTGCGTCCACTCGCGTCTGCGAACACGGGACCCTCCAACTCGCTCACGACGACCTGGAACCCCGGCGGCATCGGCACCGACTCATACTGCTCAGTCCCTGGAGCTGCAGATGCCGCGGGTGCTTGTGGCGTCGCCGCCATCGCGAACCACGGTGCAGCGCCGAGGGTGAACGCCAACAGACTCTTGATTAGAGAACGCATCACGCGAGTATTTCTCCCAGGTCACTGGAGGTGCGATTGCTCTTGGTTCCCCAACCCGGGGTATCCACCCCCATCGTCCGGATCATCGTGTAGCCGAGGCGCGAGACGCCGGTCGCGCCTGCATCGACGTGCAATCCGGTCTTCACGCGACCGCCCGCGCGGCCGGCGGTGAACGCGACCATCTTGTCGAGCGAATGAATGCGCGCATCACCGTGATCGGTGTTGGCATAGATCAGCACATTGTCGAGCAGCGTGCCGCTACCCTCCTTGATGTTCGAGAAGGCCTCCACGAAGTAGGCCCACTCCTCGATGGCGCGATGGGCGAACCAGGCGCAGTTCGGCTGATAGCCGAGCTTGCCGTGGATCGGCTCTTCATGGGTCGTCGTGTGGTGGGGCTTCTCGTAACCGGCCTTGGTGGTATTGGCCTGCGCATTGGAATAGCTCATGTTGAACACACGGGTCTGGTCGCAGGCGACCGCCATGGCCATGAGATCAGTCAGCAGACGGTGACGCTTCTTCACCATCTCCACTTCGCTACCCATCGCCGGCTCATCACCGATGGCCGCAGGCGCTTTGCAGGAAGCGATGGGCTCCGGCTTGACCAGTTGTTGATCGAACTGATGTTCCAGATGCCGCAGACCTGTGAGGTATTGATCGAGGCGCTGTCGATCCGCGTAGCCCACTGATTTCTCCAGCGTCTTGATCTCATCCATCACACCGGAGAGCACGCTGCGGCGCGCCACGGTCTTTGGATCAGGTGTATAGGTCGACGCATTCGGATCCTGGAAGCCCAGGCCGAACAGACGTCCGTAGAAACTGACGGGGGAGATTTCTGGCGGATTGGGCGTATTCGCGCCCTCGTAGCTCACGGTGTTGCGAAAGTCGCCGGTGGCAGCCGCCGTCAGCGTGCGAAATCGGGTGGTGCGTCCGATCTGATTCGCGATCGTGATATCGAGTGTCTCACCGGGCCGGGTGGCGCCCGACTTTGGCGCCGATCCTGTTCGGCCGATGACCCATCCCGAGTAATGGCAGAGGTTCGGCTCACCGTCGCGAAACGCCGTGAGATTCGTGATCAGATTGACGTGCTCGCGCACGCGCGTTAACGGCGCAAACTGCTCTGGAATATCGTAGTTCGTCCCGGTCTTTTGCGGCACGAAGATATTGTTGGTCGCTCCAAGCCCCCAGAACCAGGTACCGAATCGCACCGGCATCGGCCTGCCATCGGCCATGGCGGTGGCGTTGTCATTCAACAGGCAATCAAGGAGAGGCAGACCCACGGCCACTGCAGTGCCATTGAGCATGCCGCGGAGGACTCGCCTGCGATTCAGATCTTTGATGTTCATAGGATGGTTATCCTTTTGTCTTCTGTGCTCTGGATCAGTGCGTCGCCGATGCGGGTGCGTCGTTCGACATCAGCTTTACCGTCGTCAAGTCAGGAAGTGGATGGGTCTGGCGTTCGCTCGGCAAGTAGACTTTCTGGAAAGCACGACTGAGCGCGATCTCGCGTAGCAAGTCAGGCACAACGTAGCCGTCGGCCGCGAAGCGCGCCGACAGGAACTCAAGCACGCGTCGATCATTCGCAGCACTTGCGGTACCCGTGCCGTAGGCGAAGGCCCGGCGAACCATGCACCAGGGGAGCTGCGGGTTATTCCGTAACGCCGAGCTCAATCCCACTGCATCGGTGAACTCGACACCGTCGAGGCTGCCGGTAGTGTCGATATCGACACCGTTCTCCGAGTGACGGAAGTCACCGGCACCGTCGAAGGCCTCCATCGTGAGTCCCATCGGATCAGTGATCCGGTGACAGCCTGCACAGGCCGGCTCTTCCAGATGGAAACCAACCCGCTCACGCGCCGTCTTCATGCCCTCATCGGGATTCTGCACTTTGGAGAAATCCACGTTCGGCGGCGGCGACGGCACGTTCTGGCACAACAGGACTTCACGCAGCGCCTTGCCACGCATCGTTGCGGAACTGCGACCCGGATGAGAATGCAGCGCGAGGAAGCTGATGTGTGTCAGCAAGCCTGCACGCGGACTGTCGTCAGGGAATTCATAAGGCATCCAGCCCGGACCGGACGCAGCGACCTTGTAGGCCGGCGCCAGCGCTGGCGACATGAATGTCTTGCGCGTCGTGAACAGATCGCGATAGTCCTGACGCCGCGTGATGAGGTGGTCGACGACGGTACGCAGCGTTTGCTCGCGCGCATCAACGGCGGTTTCACCGGAGAAGGAGGGATAGATCAGCGAATCCTTCGCCAGCGTCACGAAGCTCTCGAAGGCGAACATGTCGTCGAACAATGCCCGCACGCCCGTTTCCAGTCGCGGGCTGGCCAGCATGCGATCCACTTCACGCTGGAGCCCTTTGCGCGTCAGCAGCTCTCCTGAGCTGGCTGCCTGCAGCAATTCGGCATCGGGTCCTGCGTTCCACAGAAACAGACTGAGACGCGTGGCCAGCGACCAGGCATCCAGCCGCAGCTCGCCGGGGTGGTCCGGATCGTCCTCGGTCTTCTCGGTCACGAGCAACACACTGGGGCTGACCAGCATGCCTTCGATGGCAACACTCAAGCCCTGGTAAAAATCATTGAGCGATGCGGCCGCTTCGTTCGCGCCGGTGACGAGCGCCTCCAGCCGTTCTGCGGGCACGGGGCCGCGATACAGCAGCGGTGTCACCTGCGAGATGAACTCCCTGGCGCATTCTGCATCGGGCTCGCTGGTCGACTTCGGCTCGCAGGGTACGAGGTACCTGCGACTGCGCTCGTCGACAATCATCGCTGCGACCGTCGTCGCCGTCTTCTGGTAGATCTCCAGCTGGGTGGCGGTGATGCCAGCCATCGACGTGCCGCTCACCAGCAGTCCATCGATCCGCGGCACGGCCGCGAAGTTGGTCACTGGTCGCACATCAGGACTGAAGATATATGACAGCGAATTCAGATACTGCTCCTGCGTCAGCAGGCGCAGCGTGGCCGGCGTACCTTTTGATTCGGGTTCGGTGCCGCTACTCCAGCTCGAGAACACAGCGGCGGCCCCCACCGCCAGCGCTGTGACGATGCCACCACCGATCATCAGACGACGACGCCCATGCGCGTTTGACCGCCTCGACAGAAACACACCCATTTAGAACCTCTCAGAAGCTACGTTGTGGCTGAGCCGCAAAACAGGCCGCATGCCATCATGACGGGGCACGTTCGACTGCCAGATCTTCAGGTGACGCGGGGGCCGCAGACTTCGCGCGCACACGCTCATCCCAGCGAGCCAGCACCGCAGGCGATGTCGGCTGGTCCAGCAAGCTGACCACCACATACGAGACCAGGCTGCAGGTGATACCGACAAAGATCGGCAGTGTTGCGAAGACGTCCCAGAGAATCGCCATGGTGCCGAGCGTGCCGATCAGGCCGGCGAAGATGCTGGCGATTGCGCCGCGGGCGGTGCCACGGCGCCAGATCATTCCACCGATGACCGCTACCAGCAGACCGCCCACCAGAAAATCGGATGCCAACGTCAACGCAGTGACCACGTCCTTGACCAGGCAGGCGATCACCGCCATCGTGATGCCGAAGAAGGCGATATAGACGCGCGTATTGCGAATCTCGTCGTAGTGGCCATCGCCAGTGCTGCGCTTACCCTGCACATCCTCCTTCGCCACGGTTGCGGTTGCGATCAGTGCACCGCTGGAGGTCGACATGATGGCGGACAAGGCACCGGCCACGACCAGGCCAGCCAATCCCACCGGCAACACATGACGAACAATTTCTGTGTAGACCGCATCACGCCCAACGAGACCCGGCAGCAGCACCTTCGCGGACATGCCGATCAGGGCCCCGGCAACGCCGTAAGCAAAGCCATAGCAGGCGGCGGAGAAGCCGGCCCAACGCGCCACGGCGTCGGTGCGCGCCGTGAACACGCGCTGCCACAGATCCTGACCGATGACCATCGTCGGCACGTAGAGCAGGAGATACATGAAGATCTTTCCGGGGCCGATCTCCGTCCAATTGAACGCCTCAGCCGGCAGCCGCGCGTGCAGCCCCTCTAACCCACCTGCGCTGAACAACGCCATCGGCAACAGGATGAGAAATATGCTGACCGACTTCAGCACGAACTGGACCATGTCGGTGAACGTGATCGACCACATGCCACCCAGCACGGAGTACGTGATCACGACACTGCTGCCGATCATGATCGCTGGCACTTTGCCGATGTCGAACAGCACTGAGAAGATCGCGCCGTAGGCGATGGTCGACGTCACGGCAATCATCAGGGTGTAGGCCATCATCACGATGCCGGAGACCCGCGTCCCCATCGCGCCGTAACGCAGCTCCAGCATCTGACTCACGGTATAGACGCGCAACCGATTGATCAGCGGCGCCAGCACGAGACTGATCACCGCCACACCGGCCGACATGGAGAACACGAGCCACACGCCGGACAACCCGTGCTCATAGCCGAGCCCGATGCCGCCGAGCGTGGCACCGCCACCCATGACGAGCGCCGCAAGCGTGCCGGCGTAGAACACGGGCCCGAGCCGCCGGCCTGCCACGAGAAAGTCCGACTGAGTTCGCGCACGCGACTTGGCGTACCAGCCGATACCGATCATCCCGAGCATATAAAGTGCGATTACAAGCAGATCCATCGTCATTCGCTCCTCACGGCCGCCGCATTTGCACTACCGACGCGGACGGGCACGAACAGGCCAATCGGGTCGGAGTGCAGGTGTGTTTCACAATTTCGTTGCAGGGCCGAATGAGTTTGTTGAGTTGTTAAACCGGGCATCGCTATCAGATCAATGAGGTTTGGCGCATCTCGCTTTAGCAGGGCTAAAGACCAGCCCAGCCACACGCCACCAGCACACCCACCTGAAATACGACGTCCGCCATCACCGCAGCCGATCAATGTCCATCGGCTCAACGGCGGATGCCGCGTTGCCCCAGGAATTTCGAACGAATGTCAGCAGTGCCGCCGCCTGTTCATCACTCATCTGTTGAGCGAAGGGCTTCATCGCCTGCCACGTACGACTGAGATACGCGCTCGACGGTGCCTCGATCGGCAAGCGCGGTCCGTTCAGGACGAGGTCAATGAGCGACGATGGATCGGGTGCCTGCGCGAACGCGCTCCCGGACAGCGGCGGACCCGTGTCCGCAGAGCCGAGACCCGTCGGCAGATGACACGTGCCGCAGTGAATGTCGTATTGCTTTGAACCGAGCTCCATGACTTTCGTGCCCGGACGCGCGCTGGCGTTCGCTGATGGCGTCAGACTCTTCAGGTAGACCGCCATCGCTCGCGTATCCGCTTCCGTGAGATGACGCGTACTGTTCAGCACGACCTCGTTCATCGTGCCCATCAGCCGGGCACGAGAATTGATACCAGCCTTCAGATAACTGGCGATGTCATCTTCCGACCACGCTCCAAGGCCGTGCGGCGACGGTGTGAGATCCGGCGCGCCGCGCTTGCGCAGACCCCGCTCTTCGTCGAGCTCCTGCAGGACGCCGCCACGATAAAGGTCACTCGAATCTTCGGCACCGAACGTCGTTCTGGGTGAATGGCAGGCGCTGCAGTGCGCGAGCGCCTCGACCAGGTAGGCACCGCGGTTCCATTGCTCAGACTGTGTCGCGTCCGGCGTGAAGGCTGACTCATTCAGGTACAACCGCTTCCACATGCTCAGCAGTCCGCGCTGGTTGTATGGGAAGCGCAGTTGGTTTTCCTTCGCCTGCGCACTCACCGGCTTCAGCCGCATGAAGTAGTCGTACAGCGCGCGCATGTCGTCATCGGTCAGCCGGGTGAAGCTGGTGTATGGGAATGCCGGATAGAGATGCTGGCCGTCGGGACGCACGCCGCGACGCATCGCTGCCTCAAACTGCTCGAACGTCCAGCCGCCGATTCCCGTCGTCTGATCTGGAGTGATGTTGGTCGAGTAGATCGTGCCGAAGTCCGTCGGAAACGGCACTCCGCCGGCGAACACTGCGCCGCCCGGCGCCGAGTGACAGCTCACGCAATTTGCAGCACGCACCAGGTACTCGCCACGGTCGGGATCCGCGTCCGCCAATGCCACAGAGAACGCCGATGCGAGTGAGGCTGCGATGACAGATCGAGAAACTAGCTTCAACAACGACATTCTGAATCTCTCTGACTTGGTGGATCGTGCCCGACGAGTCAACACGATTCGTACTGACTATAACGTCTATACATACAGAATCAAAAGACTGTACATTAAAATTTTTCACGCACTTTGCTCACCAAAATGATGCGTTCTTTCACAGACCTGCACCATAAAGCTGCGTGACGAATTCCATGAGCAACAACACTCACGTGACGCGCGATTCGCTGACGACAACGCTGCCGCCGATGCGAGCGATTCAGGCATTCGAAGCAATGGTTCGCCTCGGCAGCGTCGCTGAGGCCGCTGCCGAACTTGGCGTTACGTCGGGCGCAGTGAGCCAACAGCTGCGCAACATCGAGCGCGATCTGAATGCGCGACTGCTGGAACGCGAGGGACGCTCGCTCTCGCTCACGTCATGGGGACGCATCTGCTACGAGCAGGTACGCACTGCGTTCGAAGAAGTGCGCCGCGGACAGCAACGACTCGCAGTGGCTCGCACAAATGCAGCATCGTCGTCAGCGCACCGCTGTCCGTGGCCGACTGGTTGCAAGAACCGCTCCTGAATTGGAGCAAGTCTCATCCTGGGATAAGCGATCTGCCCGAGCTTTACGACCTTGCCTGGGAGCGAGATGCGCTGGAGCGGCCGATCTGCGCGGAGTCCGTAACGCACTGATCGCCATCGCCCGCCTGCAACAGGATCTTTCCTCGGGCGTAACAATGCCCTGACGGGTCGCTGCTGCCGTTCTGCCTACGCCGGCTGCGGCGCCGATGCGCCCAGCGGCGTAAAGGTCGCAATCAGTTCGTGGAGATTTCCGGGATACGTCAGCCGCACGAAAGTGATTGGCGACTGCGCGGCACGCGTCGTGCGCTCCACAACGAGGCACGGGCTGCCCGACTTGACCTGCAATCGCGCAGCTTCGTCGGCGTTTGCGCCGGTGGCACGGATGCGATTGTCCGCCACGTTCCAGGGCACCTGGCGTAGCAGCCAGGCGCCGGGAGAAGTTTCGTCGAAGTCGGCCGTCGCCGCTGCCGGGACTGCCTGCAGATTCACAAGACGATACTCCAGGCAGAAGGGCTGATCGCCCGCGAAATGCCGGCAGACCAGCTCCAGCAACGGCACGGACTCATCAGTGCCCAGCAGCGCCCGCAGTTCACGCGACGCTGCGCGCTTTGATCGCTTCAGGATCTCGAATCGATACGGAAGATTGAGCGCATCGACTTCCGCCTTGATATCGGGAATGGACAGCACCGCCGACTGCGACTGCGGCCGTCTCACAAAGCTGCCAACCTTGCGACGACGCTCGATCATGCCCGCCTGCGCCATCTGCGTGAGCACTTTGTTGACCGTCATGCGCGAGCAGCGGTACTGCCGCATCAGCTCGTGTTCCACCGGGATGCGCTGCCCTGGCCCCCACCGACCGGACAGAATATTGCCCTGAATATCGCCCAGAATGCGCTGATGCAGCGATGCCGGGACCTTCCGTGTGCGTTCCTTGCCCTGCGGCGCAGCCGCCTTCCCCTTCACACTTCGCAGGCTCTCGGCGTTTTCATTTTTCTTCAAGCGCACAACTCCTTCATTGCCTCCGCATAGGCATGCCGCACCCGGCGTCGCTGCCGATGACACCCCTGCTCGACCAGCCTCTGCCCACCGACCCAGACGCAGTCGACCACGCCACTCTGGCTGGCAAACAACCATGAATCGATGAGTGAGTCGCCGGCACGGCAGATCATCGCCGGCTCCTCGATGGACAGACTCACCAGATCGGCGGCATTGCCCTCGGTGATTCCCGCGGTCGACACGCCGAGCGCAGCTGCACCACCGTGAAGCGCACGCTCAAAAAGCGCCGCCCCTGTCGATCGCGAATGCAGGCCAATCACATTGCGCGCCTTGCGTGAGAGGCGTTGAGTGTACTCCAGAAGTGCGAGTTCCCCCGATAGCGAAATGCAGACGTTTGAATCGGTGCCGACACCGAATCGCCCGGCGGCGGCCAGAAAATCGGCGGCCGGAAAGATGCCATCGCCCAGGTTGGCTTCCGTTACCGGACACAGACCGGCGACCGCGCCTGCGTGAGCAATCCCTTTGAGCTCGTCACTGTCGACATGCGTCGCATGCACCAGGCACCAGCGCGCGTCCACCGCTGCGTTCTCCAGCAACCATCGCACCGGCGTCAACCCCGACCATGCGACACAGTCGCGCACCTCGTTCATCTGCTCAGCGATATGAATGTGTACTGGCTTGCCAGGCAGCAATCGAACCACCTGCGCCAACTCATCCGGGGTCACGGCTCGGAGACTGTGCGGCGCCACGCCCGCCACACCCGCCGGTAACGACGCCACCACCTCGCGACTGCGCTCGACGATGCGAGCGTAGCTATCCAGATCCGTAATGAATCGAGCTTGCGCCGGCCGCGGCGGCTGCCCGCCGAAGGATGAATGCGCATAGAACACGGGCAGGAGGGTCAGCCCTATCCCCGTGTCTTCGGCCGCAGCGGCGATGCGAGCGACCATCTCACCGGGGTCGCCATACGGCCGACTGTCGATGTCGTGGTGCAGGTAGTGAAACTCGCCGACACGACAGTAGCCGGCTTCCAGCATTTCCATGTAGGCCTGCGCTGCAACGGCCTGCAACTGCTGCGGCGACATACGCGATGCGAACCGATACATCGTGTCCCGCCAACTCCAGAAGTCGTCATTGCCAGGCCCACGCATCTCTGCCAATCCGGCCATGCCACGCTGAAACGCATGACTGTGCAGATTGGATACCGCAGGAACGATCACGGCGTGACGCTCATCACCCGCTTGCGGCGCTGCCCCAATCTGGATCGTGGCGATGCGCCCTTGCGTCAAATGAACGCGCGCCGACCTTACCCATCCTGCATTCGTGAGAAGGTGCTCTGCATACAACACGGTCATGAATTAACTCCGGCGCGTAACAGCAATGAGTCGCTTGCTTTAGCCAATTATATGCCTATACATTATCTCGCAGATAGACATCCATGCGTTGAGATCTGCGATGATGAACGTGCCCACACAGCAACCGAACGAGCGCGTATGGCGCAACGCCAGGTTGGCGACCATGGCACGCGGTACAGCAGGAATCGGCATCATCGAGAACGGCGCGGTCGTGTCGCGCGACGGCACCCTCGTATTCGTGGGCAGCGAAAAAGACCTGCCTTCCTGCACCCATTCCGAACGCGAAGAAATCGACTGCGAAGGTCGCTGGATCACACCGGGACTCGTCGATTGTCATACCCACCTTGTGCACGCCGGCAACCGAGCGCATGAGTTCGAGCTGCGACTGCGCGGCGCCACGTATCAGGAGATCGCTGCGGCGGGCGGTGGCATCATTTCCACGTTGCGCTCGACGCGCACTGCGTCGAAAGAACAGCTGATCGACGCGTCGTTACCGCGCCTCGATGCCCTGATCGGCGAAGGCGTCACGACGATCGAGATCAAGTCCGGTTACGGCCTCGACCTCGCGACGGAGAGGAGATTGCTGGAGGCTGCACAGGAACTGAGCCGCATCCGCCCTATCCATGTTCACAAGACTTTCCTTGGCGCACATGCGGTACCGCCTGAGATGGCGGGCCGTGCGGATGCGTACATCGAGCTTCTCACGCAGGAAATGCTGCCGACACTCGCTGCGGAGAATCTGATCGACTCAGTCGATGGCTTCTGCGAACACATTGCATTCACGCCCGCGCAGATCGAGCGCGTGTTCGCAACGGCCGCGTCGCTGGGCTTGCGCGTGAGACTGCACGCTGACCAACTCTCCAATCTGGCCGGCGCCAGGCTTGCGGCGACCCATCACGCGTTGTCGGCCGACCATCTTGAGTTCTCCGACGAATCCAGCATCCAGGCACTGGCACTATCCGGCACAGTCGCCGTGCTGCTACCAGGTGCGTACTACTTCCTCCGGGAGAGAACCGCTCCCCGAGTCGACCTGCTACGCCTCCACCATGTTCCGATTGCAGTCGCTACCGACTGCAATCCCGGCACGTCGCCACTCACCTCCCTGCTGCTGACGATGAACATGGCAGCAACCCAGTTCCGGCTCACGGTCGACGAATGCCTGCTCGGCGTCACTCGCCACGCTGCGAGCGCACTGGGAATGGACAACGCTGTCGGCACCCTCGAGGCCGGCAAGCGCGCCGATCTGGCCATCTGGAACATCGAACATCCTGCTGAGCTCGTCTATCGGATGGGCTTCAACCCGTTGCATTCCCGTATCTGGAGAGGTCGATGATCGCGATCGAGTTAATTCCTGGTTCCACACCGCTCGACGACTGGCGCGCGGTGTATCGCGGCGCGACCCCTCGACTGCATGCGTCATGCCGCAGCGCCGTGGAACGCAGCGCGGCCGCTGTCACGCGCATCGTCAAACGTGGCGCACCGGTGTACGGCATCAATACCGGCTTCGGCAAGCTCGCCAATGTCAGCATCGACGCTGCCGATCTCAACAAGCTGCAACGGAACATCGTGCTGTCACACGCCGCCGGCACCGGCGAGCCACTGCCAACGCGCATTGTGCGACTGATGATGGCGCTCAAGCTGGCGAGCCTTGGGCAAGGCGCATCCGGAGTGCAACCGCACACGCTCGACTTCATTGAAACGATGCTGTCCGCGGAAATAATTCCGATCGTTCCCTGCCAGGGCTCCGTCGGTGCGTCGGGCGATCTCGCACCGCTCGCACACATGACGGCTGCCATGATCGGCGTTGGCGAAGTCGACACGCCCGTCGGTCGCATGCCGGCGCTCGATGGCCTGGCACTCGCGAAGCTCACACCGATTACGTTGCAGCCAAAAGAAGGACTCGCACTTCTCAATGGCACCCAGTTCTCGACTGCGGTCGCTCTGGCCGCACTGTGCGAAGCCGAAGTATTGTTCCAGAGCGCATTGGTGACCGGCGCACTGTCCACCGATGCGGCACGTGGCACCGACGTGCCTTTCGACCCACGCATTCATGCGCTGCGCCGCCACCGCGGTCAGATCGAAACCGCCGGCGCATTGCGTGAACTGATGGCCGGCAGCGCCCTGCGCGCGTCCCACCTCATCAATGATGATCGGGTGCAGGACCCGTATTGCCTGCGCTGCCAGCCGCAGGTCATGGGCGCCTGTCTTGACATGCTGCGCAACGCCGCCACCTTCCTGTCCACCGAGGCCAATGGCGTTTCGGACAACCCACTGATCTTCGCTGACGATGACACGGCGCTCTCCGGCGGTAATTTTCACGCAGAAGCCGTGGCGTTCGCGGCCGACATGATCGCGATTGCCGTGTGCGAGATCGGCTCGATTGCCGAGCGTCGCATCGCCATGCTGATCGATCCGGTGCTGTCCGGATTGCCGGCGTTTCTCACCCCACGACCGGGCTTGAACTCTGGCTTCATGATTCCGCAGGTGACGGCAGCGGCGCTGGTTTCCGAGAACAAGCAGCGCGCCTACCCGGCCAGCGTCGATTCGATTCCGACATCGGCCAATCAGGAAGACCATGTCTCGATGGCTGCCCACGGCGCACGCCGCCTGCTGCCGATGATCGAGAACGCGTCAGCCGTGATCGCCGTCGAACTGCTGATGTCCGCGCAGGCCTGCGATTTCCACGCACCATTGACGACCAGCGTATCGCTGGAATCTGCGCGCACCCTGCTGCGCGAGCGCGTGCCGACACTCACCGATGACCGCTACATGCATCCCGATATGGAACAGGCGGTGTCGCTGGTGCGCTCCGGAGCGATTGCGTCCTGCGTGGGCGTGCCACTGCCCCAGGTGTTGAGGGAAGCTCATTGAGCCACCGTCCCGACTGGCTGTCGATCGATCGTGGCGAGGCGGCGCTGCTGCTGAGCATTCCGCACTCGGGTACGGATCTGCGCGGCCTCGAAGACC
Organism: Povalibacter sp.; assembly: GCF_036520495.1. Taxonomy (GTDB): domain Bacteria; phylum Pseudomonadota; class Gammaproteobacteria; order Steroidobacterales; family Steroidobacteraceae; genus Steroidobacter. Next base: position 132,981 of record NZ_DATDJO010000057.1, read on the forward strand.
GCTTCGTTTCGCCGTGGCTGGCACGGCGAGACGCGGACTGGTGGATCAACGAGCTGTACTCGTTTGCGAAGGACCTCAATGCCACCATCGTCCGCACCGCCGTGTCGCGCAGCGTCATCGATGTCAATCGCGACCCGTCCGGACGCTCGTTGTATCCCGGCATGGCGACCACCGAGCTGTGCCCGACGACCACCTTTGATGGCGAGCCGCTGTACCGGGATGCGGCTGCAATCGCCGCGGATGAGATCGACGCCCGCCGTCTCGCCTACTTCGATCCGTATCACGCCGCGCTGCGAGACGAAACGGCGCGCTTGCGCGACTTGCATCGCCGCGTCGTCGTCTACGACTGCCATTCGATCCGCTCACACATTCCCCGACTGTTCGACGGGGCGCTGCCGCAGTTCAACATCGGCACCAATGACGGTCGCTCCTGCGATCCGATCCTGACCGAGGCCATCGCCGCCGCGTGCGCTGACCCGGCCTTCACGCACGTCGTGAATGGCCGCTTCAAGGGCGGCTACATCACGCGATCGCTGGGCCAGCCGGATCGTGGCGTACACGCGGTGCAGATGGAACTGGCCTGTCGCGGCTACCTGAACGAACCCCACGCGCCAGTGACGCCCGACAACTGGCCGACGCCGCTCGATCCTCACTACGCGATGCCGTTGCGCACTGTGCTGCAGAACGTGCTCGAACGCTGCATTGCCTTCACCTTCCAACCCGCTTCGTAACTCCAGGTCCCGACATGCGACGAATCGACAAGTCCCGCACCATCCGCGCTCCTCACGGTTCCACATTGAGTGCTCGCAGCTGGCTGACAGAAGCCCCGCTGCGCATGCTGATGAACAACCTCGACCCGGATGTCGCGGAACGTCCCGAGGAACTCGTCGTCTACGGCGGCATCGGCCGTGCCGCGCGCGACTGGGACAGTTTCGACCGCATCGTGGCGACACTGCGCCGCCTCGAAGACAACCAGACATTGCTGATCCAATCCGGCAAGCCAGTGGGTGTCTTCCGCACGCACCGCGACGCGCCACGCGTGCTCATTGCCAACTCGAATCTCGTGCCGCACTGGGCGCATTGGGAGCACTTCAACGAGCTCGATCGCAAGGGCCTGATGATGTACGGCCAGATGACCGCGGGCTCGTGGATCTACATCGGCTCGCAAGGCATCGTGCAGGGCACGTACGAAACATTCGTCGAGATGGGTCGCCGGCACTTCGACGGCAATCTCAAGGGCCGCTGGATTCTGACCGCCGGTCTGGGCGGCATGGGTGGCGCACAGCCGCTCGCCGCGACCATGGCCGGCGCCAGCTGTCTGGCCATCGAATGCCGCCAGTCCAGCATCGATTTCCGTCTGCGCACGCGTTATATCGACGTCTGCGCCAAGAACCTCGATGAAGCGCTGGCGATTCTTGACGACGCACGTCGCACCGGCAAAGCCATTTCGGTCGCGCTGCGCGGCAACGCTGCCGATGTGCTGCCTGAGCTGTTGCGCCGTGGCGTGAAGCCCGATGCAGTGACAGATCAGACCTCGGCGCACGACCCCATCAATGGCTACCTGCCGCTCGGCTGGACGGTCGAGGAGTGGGACGAAAAGCGCGTCTCGGACCCGCAAGCCGTGGCGTCCGCCGCCAAGCAGTCGATGGCGGTGCACGTCCAGTCGATGCTGCAGTTCCACAAACAGGGCATTCCGACCTTCGACTACGGCAACAACATTCGCCAGGTGGCCTTCGACCACGGTGTCAAAGAGGCCTTTGCCTTCCCGGGCTTCGTACCGGCGTACATCCGTCCGCTGTTCTGTCGCGGCGTGGGCCCCTTCCGTTGGGTGGCGCTATCAGGCGACCCGGAAGACATCTACCGCACCGACCAGAAGGTGAAGGAACTCATTCCGGACGATGCCCACCTGCACAACTGGCTCGACATGGCACGCGAGCGCATCAGCTTCCAGGGATTGCCCGCGCGCATCTGCTGGGTGGGCCTCGGCGATCGCGATCGACTCGGTCGCGCGTTCAATCAGATGGTCGCCTCCGGTGAACTGAAAGCGCCGATCGTCATCGGCCGTGATCATCTCGACTCCGGTTCTGTCGCCTCGCCCAATCGTGAAACCGAATCGATGCAGGACGGCTCGGATGCGGTCTCCGACTGGCCGTTGCTGAATGCGCTGCTGAACACCGCGTCCGGTGCCACGTGGGTATCGCTGCACCATGGCGGTGGCGTCGGCATGGGCTTCTCGCAGCATTCGGGCATGGTCATTGTCTGCGACGGCAGCCAGGAAGCCGATGAGCGGCTGGCGCGCGTGCTCTGGAACGATCCGGGCACCGGCGTCATGCGCCATGCCGATGCCGGCTACGAGATTGCGCTCGACTGTGCACGCGAGCGCGGCCTCGATCTGCCCAGCATCCACAACGGCTGAGCGGAGCGAAGCGATTGAACATTTTGCGAGCGGCGGCGTATCGACGCATGCCGTGGAAGAATGGCGGCGGCGAGACTTCCGAAATTGCGATCTCTCCGCCGGCCGCCACGCTTGACGCGCTCGACTGGCGCGTCAGCATGGCGGTCGTATCTCAGGATGGACCGTTCTCGATCTTTCCTGGCGTTGATCGAACACTCAGCATCCTCGATGGTGCGGGTATGGACCTCGACTTCGGGGAGGGTGGCGGCGTGCACGCCGTGACCGCTGCAAGCGCCCCTCTCAGTTTCGGCGCCGACCGGCCGCTGTACGCGCGACTGCGCGGCGGCACGATTACCGATCTGAACGTGATGACGCGCCGTGATCGCTACCGCCATACGGTGCAGCGTCTCGAGATCAACAGCGCGCTGCAGATCACGTCCACCGCCGATCAGTCGCTGGTGTTCTGTGAGCGCGGAGAAGTGACGTGCGTTGCGAGTGACGGCGCCGGGTTTTCACTCGAACCACGCGACTGCATCCGGCTTGATGAACCATCCGGCCCAGTGCAGCTCACGACGCAATCCATTGCGTCGGTTTATCTGATTCAGTTTTACCGGGTGACCACCTAGAAACCCGGCTGCAGAATCCTGCGCAGCGCTTCGATGAACTGATCGTTCTCGGCACTGGATCCGATCGAGACACGAATGAAGCTCTGATAGTTCGGCTCGAGCCAGGGCTTCACGATGACACCAGCCTTCAGCAACTGCGTGGCGACCTCGGTGCTCGGGCGCGCCACGTCGACGAACAGGAAGTTACCTTCCGAACGCGCCACCCGCAGCCCCATCTGACGCAGCGACTGTGACACCCGCTCGCGTTCGTCGCGGATCCTGGTGACCGCAGCTTCCATCCACGGCTCGTCCTGCAAGGCGGCGACCGCAGCGGCCTGCGCCAGCGCATTGACGTTGAAGGGCGTCTTTGCGGCCGTCAGCATCTTCGCGATTCTTGGACTGGAGCAGACGGCGTAGCCGACACGTAGCCCGGCCAGACCAAACGCCTTGGAGAACGTTCGCAGCACGACGTAGGACAGTGCGCTCTCACGCAGCATCTCAAGCCCGTCGGGAATCGCCTCGCTCGTGAACTCGCGATACGCCTCGTCCAGCACGAACAGGGTCGCGCCTGAAACAGCGCCGATCACACGCGCCAGTTCTCTGGTGTCCAGCGCTGGGCCGACAGGATTCGATGGCGAGGGCAGGAAAAACACCTGGGGGTGCTGCGCCAACGCCAGTTCAAGCGCGGGCACATCGAATTCCAGATCGGCTGTCATCGGCACCTTGGTCACTCGTGCACCGACCGCCAGCGGTTCGATCTCATGCAGACCAAAGCTGGGCGTCACGGTGAGAGCGTGCGAACCGGCCGTCAGAAATCCGCGCGAGGCGGCGGCAATCATTTCTTCTGATCCGTTGCCGATCACGATTTGCGCCGGATCGACGCCGAGCTTCGTTGCAAGCGTGGCGCGTAACAGCTCGCAGCCCGGATCCGAATAGCGCCACAGCTCCACCGCGTCGATCGCCTGCATCACGCCCGGCGAACAACCATGGGGATTCTCATTGCTCGCCAATCGCGCAATCTGCGTCAGACCACTGGCCGCACGCGCGGCCGCCAGGCTCAGGCCGGAGTTGTACTTGGGCAGCGCTTCGACGTGGGGATTGTAGTAAGGCTCCGGCGGCGAAATGCTCTGCCTGGTAGAAAGACTGTGCTTGATGACCATCTTGATGTCACTCATTTCGATTCGATCATTGTCGTGGGCGGCCTGCGCGATACCACACAGCCCGGCTGATCGATTCTTTAGAAAAGATCAGCCGAGTCTGGCCGCTCGAACGACTCCGCTCAGGGCTTCACGCCATTGACGACCTTGAACCGCTGCACGCGATGGTCTTCCGACGTGTAGATGTTTCCTTTCAGATCGAACTCCATCTGGTGATTGCGGTGAAATTCGCCAGCCCATGTGCCGAAGTGCCCGAATCGGCTCAGCACCTGGCCGTCGGCGCGCCGCAGGATCACGCTTTCGAAATTGCCCGGATCGTTCATCACCATGAGCGTCTGCTGCTTGTCGGGCCACAGGCTGACGTTACCCACAGACCCGGAACCCCTGGTCTTTGGCTCATAGACGAACTCGTTGACGTAGGTGCCGTCCCGGCGGAAGACCTGAATCCGGTTGTTGAGGCGATCGCACACATACACCAGTCCGTCCCTGGCGAGGCGGATGCAGTGAACCAGGTTGAACTGCTTCGGCAGCGTCGGACCACCGTCGTAGCGCGGCAGGACTTCATCGGTCGGCGGCAAACCGTACGCGCCCCACTGACGCTTGAACTCACCGGTGTCGGCATCGAACACGATGACGCGGTGATTGCCATAGCCGTCGGCGATGAACACCTCATTGGTCTCAGGATCGATATCCACAGCGGAAGCGCCGCTCAGCTGTGTGGTATCGAGGCTGCCTTTCGACGGGCCGCGGCCGCCGATCTGCAGCAGGAACTTGCCGTCGGGGCTGAACTTCAGATACATGCCGTCCGGCGGGGTGCCATCGGCACCGACACGCGTCTGACTGCCGCCGATCCAGATGTTGCCCTTGTAGTCGACGAACAGACCATGACCAGCCGTCGGCCAGTCATAACCCTTGGCCTCGTTGGGGCCACCCCACGCGCGCAACACGTTGCCCGCTTCGTCGAACTCCATGATGGCCGGTGCCGCGACACAGCACTTGCCTGCCGGCGGATCCTGCTGCGCGCCGAGCGCGTACTTCGGCACGAGCTCCGGACTATGAAACAACCACAGATGATTCCTGGCATCGACGTGGATACCGTTGATGAGCCCGAGCGCCCACTGGTTCGGCAACGGCAGCTTCGGCCAGCTGGCGTCGAGTGCATATTCGGGCACCTTCTCGGCGGCCTGCGCTACCGGCAGCGTGAGTGTCTGCAGCCCAAGCAGACAGATAGATAGAACCGTGGAAAAACGTCGCATCGTCGATCTCCGGAAAATTGCTGCGGCTACGCGTGGCGGCCGACTCATAGGAAGTGAGTGCCGTCGTCTGGCAAGAATCCAGCGCCCGCAAGAGAGGGAGCGCGGATGCGGGCGTCACGCTGAACGCCCGCATCCACCGTCACCCGTTACCAGTTCATGCGGAAGCCCACCGTGAACGTGCGGCCGAGCACGTCGTAGAGGCGCGCATTCGCCGGCGCGATGGTGTAGTTGAAGCCACCCGGGTTCGCCGCCACGACCGGAGGATCCTTGTCGGTGATGTTGCGTACGTTCAGGAACCCTTCGACCTGCACATCACCGGCGAAGAACTTGTAGGACGCCGAGGCATCGAAGAACACCACGGATTCAATGTCATTCTCCGACACCGTCACGTACTTCGTCGTCGAGGCCGGGCAACCACTGGTGCACTCGATCCAGTCATTGTCATACACACCGGAGCTGACACCACGCGCCATCAACGACGCGTTGAAGGAGTCCAGGCTGTAACCGATGGACGCGCTCCACTTCCAGTCTGGCGGTCCGAACGAGGTGTTCTGGCCAGCCGTGTCATCAACGATTCCTTCCGTGGTCGTCGCATTGCGCTTGTAGTTGGTGGCGAGCGCACGAATCATGACCGAGCCCGGCAAGCTGGCGTGCAAAGCATCCGCGCTGAACTGATAGCTGGCCTCGTAATCGACACCTCGTGCCACTTGCAAGGTGTAGTTGAACGGGGTTCGATCGACAATGAACAGATTCTGCGTTCCCGGTGTGAACTGGACCGCTGAACAGAACGCTGTCAGGCCCTGATAGCAGTTGTCGATGATGTCCTGGGTCGTGGGCAGACCGATCGCGTCCTCGATTTCGACGCTCCAGTAGTCGATCGCCAGCGCCAAGCCAGGCATGAACGTCGGCGTCAGCACGAAGCCCACACCGAAACCGTCCGCCTGCTCCGGAGTGAGGTTGCTATTACCCAGGCGCGGCGAGGTGATGTACTCCGTGCTGTCGCCCAGCCATGGATTGGTGACCGCCGGCGCGCCGCCGCTGCCGCGACTGAAGAGTTCTTCCAGGTTCGGCGCGCGGATGTCGTGTGAGAGTGTGGTCCGGAAACGAATGTCATCGATCGGCGTCCAGTTCAAACCCACCTTCCACGTTTCAACGCTGCCCGACGTGCTGTAGTCGGTGACGCGGATGGCGCCGCTCAGATCCAGCGCCTGCAAGGCAGGCAGGTTCCTCGCCAACGGCACGATTGCTTCGAGATAGGCCTCGGACACTTCGTAACTACCCTGGGTCGACGGATAGCCACCTACCCACCAGCCCCAGCGGTTGGAGATGGCGTCGTTGCGGCCATTGCCGATCCACTCCTTGCGCCACTCGGCACCGGTCGCGATGCCAACGTCGCCGGCCCACGTTGAGAACGGCTTGCCATTCAGCGCGACGGCCACGACGTCCTGTGTGAGCTGCTGATAGCGCCACATCTTTTCGCCGTTGCCTTCCACGTAGTCGACGGCCGCCTGGCTGTTGACGCCAGTACCCATCGGGTTGTACGGCACGCAGCCATTGCTCGGATTGGTCAGCGTCGAGCGGCAGACGATGTTCCCGGAGGATGGATCGACGACCGAGTCATAGGCGAGCGCGAGATAGGAGTTGACCCAGATGCCCTTGGTCATCGCGTGCAGATCGGACACGCCCCGCTGATAGTAGGCATCCCATTCCCAGGAATCACCGAAGCTCCCCGACGCACCGACGACAAACCGTGTGATCGTACGATCATTGGTCGGCACGGCGATGTCGAGATCCGGGTGCATCGTGCCGAGACGGAAGGTTGAAACGTTGGCGTCGAGCATCTGCTGCCGGATGCTGTCCGGCAGGAAAGCGTTTTCCACACTCAGGGAGATGCTGCCGGTGTCCTCGAGCGAGAACGCATAGTTGTGGTTCTCGTCGCGAGCGCGCGCGGCCTGGAAGAAGACGTTGACGTTGTCCGTGAGATCCCAGGACGCACGCATGAAGCCGCTGGTGGTGCGCGATCCGCCCGACAGGCTGGCGCCCGCGCGAGTACCGCGAATCTGGGTGCTCTCCCAGTCGCCGCCGCGCATGTCCGGATCCGACACGAGGTCGCCGAACTGGAACTGATACGGCGTGCCGCCGGCACCGAATGCAGTACCACGCAGGGGTGTATTGGTGATGATGCCGCCGGAAATACCCGTGCTGACCGACACCTGATCCAGCAGCAGTCGCTGCGGCTGACCATTGGTCGACGTATAGCTCGGGTTGTTCATGAACTGGATTCCTTTGAGATTCCAGTCACGTCGATTGATGGCGATGACGTCCTGATCGCGAACGCTGGCGCTGAAGATGAAATGACCGCGCCCGTCGGCAAACGGCGTGCCGTAGGTCAGGCCGGTCATCCAGTTGGCACCGTCGCCGTGAGTGGTGGCACCGTACTGCGCCGTCGACTTGAAGCCAGTGAAATCCTTGTCGAGGATGAAGTTCACCACACCGCCGAGCGCGTCCGAGCCGTACACGGCTGACGCACCACCCGTGACCACTTCGACCCGCGAGATCAGATCCTGGGGAATCAGGTTGACGTCGACGAGGCCCGAGAGCGACGAGGCGACCGAGCGCTGGCCGTCGACGAGCACCAGGGTGCGATTCTCACCCAGTGCACGCAGGTTCAAGGCGTTGATGTTCGAGTTGCCAGTACTCGCCGTCGTTACCGACGTGGCCGGCGAGACGCTGCCCGACAACGCTGGCAGCGTATTGACCGCGTCTGCGACATTCGGCGAACCGAATGACTGCAGCATCTCGGCACCGAGCACGCTGACGGGCGTGGGCGCCGAATAGCCGTCCGCGGTCGCGATTCGCGACCCGGTGACGATCACCTCGGCGACTGGGGCCGCGTCCGCGGCATCCGCCGACGCGGCTTCAACCGTTTGCGCCGTTGCTGACTGAGTCAGCACCAGCGTCATCAAACCAAGCAGCGGTATGGTCGAGCCATCACGCACCGCGCCACTTCGCTCACTCCGAAGCCGGGTGCGTACCGCCTCTACAACGAGTGCCGCGTTGCCCCGCTTCAGCTTCAGTTGGGTTGACCTCATCTCAGCTTGCCTCCCGTAACAAACGAATAATTTTTCCGCCCGACGCCCATCGCGTCAGTCGAAAGGGTTCGGTGACGCGCCATCTGTTTTATATCTATACATATGTATTTTCTAATGTCCACACATAAGCAGCCCGCTGCTTCGATGTTTTTTTGATCGAAGAAAAACTCCCCGTATTGGAGCGGCACTGAAGAAATGTGCTTCACACTGAGTCGTTTTCGCTGCCGAAGTTGGTGCAAAAAAAACCAACATGGCTCCAAGTTGATGCAAAGAGCATCCATCCGACGTCGCTGCGAACAGCGACCCGCGCGGAGGGCGAACGCAACCGTGACAGTGAGGTGCGCAACAACAGCAACTGCGCGCGCATAGGCCGGCAGCACGAACTGCGCGGACGTCCTGGGGACGACTGGGCCGAGGGCGATGGAACGAGGCAGGATTGGCGCTGCGTGCGGACTACTTCGCACGGGCCATGAAGATCAGATCGACACGAGACGGTCCGTGTCGGCAGCGGATTCGATCAGCAAGGGCCCGGCATCGTCACGATCGGTTTGATCACCGAGCCGGATGCACAGGCCGCTACCGCCCGCGTTGATCTGCGACAGCTCGAAGTACTGTACGAGTTTCTCAAAGGGAAAGCGGCCTGCACGCCACCACTGGATCAATTGCGGAATGAATCGTTGTCGCACGCTGTCACCCTCGGTGACACCGCGCAGGCTGCGGCCTCGCAGCATGGCGCCCATGTTGATGGCAACCTCGGTGGCCGCGCTGGCGACACCCACCATGGCGCAGGTCCCGCAGGGCGCCAGTGCGTCGACCGCCTCACGCAGCACATCGGCAGTGCATTCGATACTGAAATCGGCCCCGCGTCCGCCGGTCGCCGCACGCAGGGATCTCACCCTATCGTCGACGCGGCGTGGATGCAGACATCCGCCCCGAGCTCCTGTGCAAGGCGCAGGCGCGATTGATTGATGTCCACTGCGATGAGCGTCCCGCAACCGGCAATGCGTGCGGCCATCAGGGCGGCGAGCCCCACCGACCCCGCACCCAGAATTGCCATCGAAGTGCCGGGGCGTAGCTGCAATACGTTAAGCACCGTCCCCGCGCCCGTCTGCATGCCACAGCCGAGCGAGCCCATCAGTTCGAGCGGCACGTCGTGGTCGATGCGAACGACGCTGGATTCGTTGACCAGGACGTGAGTGGCGAAGGAACTCTGCCCGAGGAACTGCGCTGCAATGCCGCTGCCATTTTCATCGGTCAGCAGCGCCGAGCCATCGACACTGACGCCGCCGAAGTTCAGACGCGGCGCATGCTGGCAGTACGCCACGCGATCATCCTGGCAACGATGGCAGTGGCCACAGTAGGCGAAGCTCAGCACCACGTGATCGCCCGGTTGCAAGAGAGAAGCGTCCGGACTTCTCGCGCAGCACGGCGACCGTGGCGACGACCCGCGACGACCACTTACCGTCCCGCACCGAAGCCCTCCTCCGATATGCCCATCAATGAGCCGCTGCCGGCAGCAATAGCTGCTTCGTGCACAGCGATGCGCGGCAGAATGCGCTCGAACCAGAATTGTGCGGTCTGGACCTTGGCCGCGTAGAACTCGCGCTCGTCCGGCGACGCAGACAGTTTGCGTAGCGCGACTTCCGCCGCACGCGCCCACAGCCAGGCCACAGTGACGTAACCGGCGAGCATCAGATAGTCGACGGCCACGGCAGGAACGTGGTTGGCATCGCCGGATTGCTGCTCGATGCGATTCGTGGCTGCGCGCCAGCGCGCTACGGCATCGTTCAATGCCGCCGTCATCACGCGCAGCGGACCGTTGGACGTAGCGCCCGCGCAGAAATCCAGGATCTCCTGCGTGAACGCCTGCAATGTCTCACGCTGTGGTCCGAGTATTTTCCGACCCAGCAGATCCAGCGCCTGAATGCCGGTGGTGCCCTCGTAGATGCGCGTGATGCGCACATCGCGCACGCGCTGCTCGACGCCCCACTCTTTCATGTAGCCGTGGCCGCCGAGAATCTGAATCCCCAGATCACAGGCTTCGCTGCCCCACTCCGAGACTGCGCCTTTCGCGATCGGCGTCAGCAGTGCGAGATAACGTTCTGCAGTCTCCCGCTGAACCGGATCGTCACCGTCAGCGCGATCGACCCATTGCGCGCAGTACAGCACCAGCGTCCGCCCGCCTTCGGCAATGGCTTTCTGCGTGAGCAGCATGCGGCGGATGTCCGGATGCACCAGCAGCGGATCGGCGTCCCTGTCGCTCACGCGACCCGATGGCGCACGACCAGCGCGACGTTCGCGCGCGTAGGCAAGGCAGGTCTGGTACGCGCCCTCGGCATGCGCCTGGCCCTGCTGCGCGGTGCCGAGCCGGGACTTGTTGATGTAGACGAACATCGCATTCAGTCCGCGATTCGGCTCGCCGACCAGCCAGCCCTCAGCCGCGTCGAACGCCATGACGCAGGTGGCGCTCGCCTTGAGACCCATTTTGTGTTCGATGGAAAGGCAGCGCATGGCATTCGCATCGCCCGCGGTACCGTCAGTGAGCAACTTCCGCTTCGGCACCACGAACAGAGAAATGCCGCGAGTACCGACCGGCACGTCCTGCAAGCGGGCCAGCACGAGGTGGACGATGTTCTGCGAGAAATCCTGTTCGCCCGAACTGATGAAAATCTTGCCCGTGATGCGATAGCTGCCGTCGGCAGTCGCCTCCGCCTTGCAACGGACCAGGTTGAGATCGGAGCCGCATTGCGGCTCCGTCAGGCACATGGTGCTCATCCATTCGCCACTGACCAGCTTCGGCACGAAGGCTTTGACCAGCGCCGGCGACGCGAAACTCATGAGCGTCCTGATGGCGCCATCGTTCAGCAGCGCATACATGCACCACGCATGATTGGCGGTCTGCATGAACTCGGAGGCGGCGACCTTGAGCGAGTACGGCGCTGGCTGACCGCCATGCTCGGGAAGATTGCCGAGCCGCGGCCAGCCGCCATCGACATAGCGTCGATACGCATCGGCAAATCCGTGTGGCGATGTGACCCGGCCGTTATCGCAATGCGCGCCTTCTGTATCACCGCTCACGTACAACGGCGCGAGCACCTCCTGCGAAAATTTCGCCACCTCGCCGAGGATGAACCCGACATCCTCGCGCCCCAGATCCGCAGCCAGCGACAGCGTCGCGTAATGCGCGGGATAGTCGAGCAGTTCGTCCAGGCAGAACTGCAGATCGCGTAGCGGGGGATGATAGGAAGTCATCGAAATCAGGGGGCAAGGAAAGAACAGGAAAACGGAGAAAGAAACTCCACGGGGGACACGGGGCACCACGGGGTTCAAACCCGGGATTCTTTCCCCGTGTAGCCGCGTGATCCCCGTGGAGTCTTTCTCCCTCTCCGCCTCAGCTATGTCAGAACGACATCCGCACCGTCAGTCCATACGTCAGCGGTGCTGACACGTAGCCGTTGGAATCCGTTCCCTGCAGGGGCGTGTTGAAGTGCTGCACGACGTAGCGTTCGTCTGTGCAGTTCTGGCACCACGCGGTAATCGACCAGCCGCTGTCCAGCGAGCGCAGGCCGAGACTCAGATTCACTTCGGTCTGCGCATCACGCATGAGATCGTTCGACGTGGTGGTGTAGACCTCGCCGTTGTACTGCGCCGCGGCGCGACCGATCAGTGCAAGACTGCCCGACACGGGCTGATCCAGGTTCAGCGACAGGTTGGCGGCGATATCGGGCGCCTGCGCGAATTCGCGTCCCGACAGGTTGAGGATATTCGCGGACTCGCCGAACTCCTTTTTCGGCAGCCAGGTGGCGTCGAGACCGAGGGACAGCGCGTCGGTGAACGACCAGCTGTTCTCGATTTCGGCGCCGTAGACCGTCGCCTCGGGCGCATTCACGATCATGAACTGCGTGCCGAGGAACTGCGCGACCTGCAGATCCTTCATCTCGTCGTAGAACACGGCGACGTTGGTCCGGCCGCGGTTATCGGCATACTGCGTCTTCAGTCCCAGTTCGTAGCCGTCGATGAACTCCGGCTTGTACGTCGGATCCTGCGGTATCGCGCCGGGAAATTCCGCCGGATTGTTCAGGCGTGTACCGGCGGCCGTATTGTCGATGTTCACTCCACCGGCCTTGAAACCGCGGCTGTACGTGAGATAGCCCATCACGTCGTCGCTGAACTGATACTGCAGACCAAGCGTGCCGCTGACGGCTTCGTCGCTGTGCTTGTCGCTGTATTCGGGCCCCGGTTGTACGCCCAGCAAGCGGAACGCGGCATTCGGTGCCGGCGTGAAGTACTGGAGATCGAACGCGCCGGTCTTGTCTTCCTTGGAATAGCGCAGGCCGGCGACCAGCTTGAGCGGGTCGCTCAAGGGAATCGTCCAGTGCGTGAACGCAGCGTATGAACGACTCGTGGCCGGAAACTCCGCGTAGTTCCATGTACCTTCCGGCGCAGCACTGGTGCCCGGCGGCAACCCGGCCTGCGCAAAGAACAGCACGTCGAAGTACGTCTGGGCCTGATTGCCCCAGAGAATCTCGTACGTCGCCTTGATGTCTTCATCGGCGTAGTACGCACCCACCACGTACTCAGCCTCGCCGACGCTGCCGTTATAGGTGAACTCCTGCGAGAAGAAGTCGGTCTGGAATCCTTCGTTGATGATCAGCACGCTCGCGCCGGTAAAGTCGGCGTCCATCTCGTCCTGCTGGAAGTCCCAACTGCGATATCCGGTAACCGAGTGCAGCGAGTCGCCATTGGCGAGTTGCCAGTCGGCATGCACGACGATCCCCTTGTCGACGATGTCCTGCCGGGTGTCGTTGCTCAACACCTGCTCGTAGTCATCCAGGTCTGCCGATGGCAACTGCATACCGCGCGCCAGGGTGAGATTGTTGATCAGCGGCTGCAGCGGACCATCGACATCGTCGAGCTGCCCGTAGCAGCAGTTGTTCTTTTCTTCCGACCAGTCTGCGATGACGCGCAGGCTGAACGAGTCGGTCGGTTCGAACAGGAACTGCGCCTTGACGGCGCGCGGGTTGCGATCGTTGTAGTTGCCGCCATTGGGATTCTCGATGGTGCCGTCCGACTGGCCCCACAGGCCTGCAATGCGCAGCGCCGCCTTGTTGCCGAGCGGCGCATTCAGCGCGGCACGCCCCATCAGCGTGTCGTAGTTGCCATAGGTCAGCTCGAAGTCGGTGCCGAAGTCGCCTAGTTCCGGCCGCTTGCTGGCCATCAGCAGCGCGCCCGCGGACGTGTTCTTGCCGAACAGCGTGCCCTGCGGCCCGCGCAGCACCTGCAGGCTGTCGACGTCGAGCCAGTTCTGCAGCGCCTGACCGCTGCGAGTGCGATAGACGCCATCGACGAACACACCGACCGCGCCTTCGAATGCGCGGCTGTTGCCGACGGTGCCGATGCCGCGGATGCGGATGTTGGCGCTGTTGGACGCACTGTTGGTGGCGTCGAAGGAGATGCTCGGCGAAATGGCCTGCACGTTGGAGATGCTGTCGACGCGCGCCGCATCCAGCTGCTCGGCAGTCACTGCCGTCACCGAAATCGGTACGCGCTGGATATTTTCTGCGCGCCGCTGGGCCGTGACGATCACTTCTTCGAGGCCGCCGGGAACGCCCTCGCTCGTAGCACCCCAGGCCGTGGCGGCCGGCACCGTCGCGAGCGCCGCGACCCAGGCCTTCAGATTCATGCCGCCATTTTTGCTACCCGACGTCCAACCTGATCGACCCGTCATGGCAAAGCCCCCTGCATATGAATGATCACGCCCATCGGCGCCGCTTGTTGTTTCTCGATGTCAGCATCCGCCCGGTCGGGGTCGGGCGACTCGTCCGAAGTGACGAATTTTGATTGCCGGGCATCGGACCAGAACAGGATCTCCACGGGGGGGCGGGGCTAGACGGGGACAAGACGTTTCTATTCCGAGCCCGTGTTACCCCGTGACCCCCGAGGAGAATCTTCCTGGCTTCGTCTCAAGCGATCAGGCGCAGCTTGCGGCCGACGGCGATGGCCTGGGTGCGGTTGTGTACGCGGAACTTGGCGTTGATGTTGCGCAGGTGCGTACGAACGGTGGTTTCGGAAACGAACAGTCGACCGGCGATGGCGAGGTTCGAGAGGCCCTCGGCCAGCAACTGCAGAATTTCCAGCTCCTTGCGGGTGAGGGCTTCGAACTGTCCGATCGCTGCGAGCGGTGCACCGGGTTCCGGCGGCGTCGGTGCTGGCTGGGTGAGTCGCTGGAAATACTGCAGGGCGTCCGCGACTCCTTCCACGACGTCCGCCTGCCTTGCTGCCGATAATTTCTGCAGTAACTGGCGGAACGGCTCGCCTTCATCGAGGAACATGCGCACGAACTTCTCGGTGGAGCCGAAGCGCAGCGCATCGCGCAAGGTGCGCATCGCCGCTTTCTCATTGCCGCTGCGGTCCAGCGCCAGTGCCAGCAAGATGCGCAGCCGCAACGCACGGCGGTGGCGACGCGCGCCCTCGGCACGCTCCAGTTCCAGCTTCAACTCGGGCACGGCTTCCTCAGCCGCGCCGCTGTGGATCATCCAGCGCAGCTGACCTTCGGCAAGCGTATCGGCGTCATTGCCGAACAGCGACCGGTTCGCGACTTCGCTCCAGTCGGCAGTGACCCGCGCGCGCTGCAGCGCTTCCTTCGCACCGCGCGTGTCACCGCTCCACAGGGCCAGCCGTGCGCGCTCGAGCTGTGCGCTTGCAACCGCGCGCGACAGGCCGATGCGATGCCCGATGAATTCCAGCTCGGTGACGATCTGCAACGCACGGTCGTGTTCGCCGCGATGCCAGGCGATGCGCGCCAGGATCCGGTAGCCGCAGATCAGATGATCGGCCATCGCAAGTTCCTGCATGAGCGGCACGTACACATTCAGCAGGCGTTCGGCCTCGGGCAATTCGTTCTGCTCGTACAACACTTCCGACAACAGGATGCCGGCCATCGCATTGCCGTTGGTATCGATGAACGCACTGCGCGAACCGATGCTCGCGGAATGCCGGAAGCGCGCCGTGGCCTGGCGCAGGCGACCGTGCAGCAGATCGATCACGCCGTCGACGCATTGCGCGAAGATCATCATGAACGGACCCACTGGCGCATCCTGCGAACCGCGGCTGCGGTCGAGGAGTTCGCGCGCATTCGCGTACTTCCCCATGATCACGTACAGGTTCGCCAGCGTGGTGCGCAGGATGCTGTAAGGGAAGGGTTGCCGCGGCGTCACTTTGTCGATGGCGGCGAGGCCCGCGGCATAGGCCTCGTCGAGCCGGTCGAGCATGTTGAGGATCATGGGTCGCAGTGCGAGCGCATGCGCCTGCAGGTCGTCGCTGAGCGGCCCCACCCGCTCGATGCTTTCGAGCAGCCGGATACCATCCTGGCCGCCGCGCGAGAACGACAGCGACCACGCATGCATCAGGCGCAGGCCGGGCCAGTGCACCAGATCTTCCGGCAGCGCCGCATCAAGCAGGCGTGCGAGCAGGCGGAATCGTCCTTCGTCCAGCAGCCGCTCCGCGTGGCTATCGAGCAGCGGAAAGGCATAGGCAGAATCGCCGGATGCGAGTGCATGCTCGATCGCAGGAATCGGCCGGCGTTGCGCTTCGTACCACCCAGCCGCCGCGCGATGCAGCTTCGAAACGTTCTGTGGACTGGTCCGCTCGAGCTGCGTGCGCAGGAAGCTGCCGAAGAGACTGTGATAACGGAACCAGTCGCGCTCTTCGCTCAGCGGCTGCACGAACAGGCCGGTGCGCTCGAGGTGTTCGAGAATCTCGCGGCTGTCGTTGCTGCCGCGCACCGCATCGCACAGCTGCGCGTTCATCTGGTGCAGGATGCTCGTGCGCAGCATGAAGTCGCGGACGTGCTCGGGCTGCTGCGCGAGCACTTCTTCTGCGAGATAGTCGGCCACCGCGGCATTCGAGCCGGAAAAATGCGCGACCAGTTCGGAGGGACGTTCGCGGCGTTCGAGCGCGAGCGACGCGAGCCACAGCGCAACCGGCCAGCCTTCGGTGACGCCCTGCAGACGTGCGATGTCGCCACTCTGCAGCTTCAGGCCGCGACGCGCCTGCAGGAAATCGCCGGCTTCGGTCAGCGAGAAACGCAACTGCGCCGGTTCAACCTCCAGCAGCTGGCCGCGTGCCAGGAGTCGTGCGATACCGATGTCGGGAACCATGCGCGAACCGATCACCACCCGTCCGCCGGCCGGCAGATGCTCGATCACCTGGCGCACCAGCGCGAAGGCCGCGACGTTCTGGATCGCTTCGACGTCGTCCACGAACAGCACGAACGGCACCGCGGCGAGCGACACGCGGTCGATCAGATCGAGTGCCATGAGGCCCGTCGCCTCCGTCCCCTGTTCTTCGACGGGCGAATCAGTGTGATCCACCAGTCGATCGATCGCCGCACCCAGAAAACTCAGGAAGCGACCGACGTCATTGTCCGCGGCGTCGACCGTCAGCCACGAGGTCCGCACGCCCTGCTGTTGCAGCGCCGACATCGCCTGCAGCATCAGCGTGGTTTTGCCGAACCCGGCGGGCGCCTGCACCAGCACGAGCTTTTCGACGCCGGTACAGATCCGCTCGCACAATTGCGTGCGGGCGATCTGGAAAGGCGCAGATTGCGGCGGCGTCAGCTTGGCGCGCAGCAGGTGATTGCGCGGTGCGAGTGTTGTGGACCGGACGTCGTGCATGCGAAAGCCGTTGGGAGCGCCTGACCAGGATGATAGAGGCGAGGCGCGCAAGCCGCGAGCCGGTTCGTCGGTCCTACGTCCGGTTTCGTCGTTTCGGACGAAGCCCGGGAGCGGGTCCGTCGCCGAGAATTCACACCGGCAGCCAGCGTCGTGCCCGGGAAGATTCCTTCCCCCGCTCGCGCTGAGCCCTGAGCCTGACGAAGAGTCGAAGCGCTTCCGCAAGATTCCGGACCCTCGACAAGCTCAGGGCGAACGGAGTATGGACTCAACTCTTTCTCCGTTCGTGCTGAGCTTCTTTCTTCGTTCGTGCTGAGCCTGGTCGAAGCACTCCAGCTCTTGCGCTCGCCCATGGAACGTCAGGCGAACGGAGAGGAATTTCCGGCGCTCCGCAGGCACTGTGGCGCACTCATTCATCTTTCCATGGATCCCACAATCATGTCCGAAGCATTCATCGTTGCTGCTGCACGCACGGCCGGCGCTCGCAAGGGCGGCCGTCTTTCCGGCTGGCATCCCGCCGATCTCGGCGGCCAGCTTCTGAACGCACTGCTCGACCGCGCGCAGGCGCCGCCCGACGCAATCGAAGACGTGATCATGGGCTGCGTCAGCCAGGTTGGTGAGCAGGGATTCAATATCGCCCGCAACGCGGTGCTGTCCTCGCGCCTGCCGCAGAGCGTTCCCGGAACGTCGGTCGACCGGCAGTGCGGCTCCTCCCAGCAGGCCCTGCACTTCGCGGCGCAGGCCGTGATGTCGGGCACCATGGACATCGCAATCGCCGCCGGCGTCGAAAGCATGACACGTGTGCCGATGGGTCTGAGCGTGTCGCTGCCACAGAAAAGCGGCTTCGGCTTCTACGTCGGATCCGCCATGGCGGCGCGCTACCCGAACGTCGAGTTCAGCCAGTTCACCGGCGCCGAAATGATGGCGAAGAAATACGGACTGTCGAAGGACGATCTCGACGCCTACGCGCTGCACAGTCACCGGCTCGCAATCGCCGCAGCCCAGGGCGGCGTGTTCGACGACGAGATCGTGCCCGTCGAGGTGCGACGCATCGGTGCAGGCGGCGTGACGTCCGCACCCGAGATCCCCGGCGAACTGCACGTTGCCGACGAAGGCATCCGCTTCGATGCCACCCCCGAAAGCATCCGCAACGTCAAACTCCTCGCCGAAGGCGGCTGCGTCACCGCGGCAACGGCCAGCCAGATCTGTGACGGCGCGGCGGGCGTCATGATTGCCAACGAGCGAGGCCTCAAGCGCCTCGGGGCCAAGCCGCTCGCGCGCATCCATCACATGAGCGTGATGGGCGACGATCCTGTGATCATGCTCGAAGCGCCCCTGCCGGCTACCATGGCCGCGCTGCGTAAATCCGGTCTCAGCATCGATGACATCGATCTGTTCGAAGTGAACGAAGCGTTCGCACCCGTGCCGCTCGCCTGGCTGCAGGCCACCGGCGCCGATCCGCAACGCCTCAACGTCCACGGCGGCGCCATTGCCCTCGGCCACCCGCTGGGTGCCTCCGGCGCAAAACTGATGACGACGCTGGTTCATGCATTGAAAAAGCGCGGCAAGCGTTACGGCCTGCAGACCATGTGCGAAGGCGGCGGCATGGCGAATGTGACGATCATCGAAAGACTCTGATCAGGGAAAAGCAGGAATTTCCACGGGGAACACGGGGGAAACACGGGGAAGGCAATTTCTTTCTGTCCCGAACCCTGTGTTCCCCGTGGCCCCCGTGGATATCTCAGAAGTCCGACCAAAGTCGGACCGACACAAAGTCAGTCAGACTGGTTCGAGAACCTGTCAGGGGGGACTACTACTCTTCCCAGATCACCTTGCGGCCGCTGTCTCGCCACGCAGCGGCGCGCGACAGGTAGCGGTCCTCAATGACGTTGCGACGCAGCTTCATCGTTGGCGTCAAGAGTCCGCTTTCGATGGTCCACTGATCTTTCACGACGACGACATAGTCGAGCTTCTCGTGTTCGTCGAGGCCGGCGTTCACCTCATTGCGCAACGCGTCGAACTGCCGCGTCAGATCATCGCTTGCCTGCGGCGTGTTGCGTACCTGCTGATGGCGATCGGGCGGCAGCATGATGAGCGCGAACGGCTGCGGCTCGCCGTGACCGGTCGCGCACACGACTTCGATGAGCGGATGCAGCGCGAGTTTATTCTCGATGCGCACCGGGGCGATGTACTTGCCCTTGCTGGTCTTGAACAGCTCCTTCACGCGACCGGTGATGCGCAAGCGTCCTGCGTCGTCGAGTTCACCGCGGTCGCCGGTGCGAAAGAAGCCGTCGGCTGTCGTCTCGGACTCCGCCTGTCCCGGCATCCGGTAGTAACCGAGCATCTGTCCAGGGCTTTTGACCAGCACCTCGCCATTGTCGTCGATGCGACATTCGACACCGGGCAGCGGGGTTCCCACGTAGCCCGGCTTCACATCGCCACGCCGACACGCATGCGACGTCGCCGCGTTCTCGGTCATGCCGAACACCTCGATCAGATCCAGACCGAGTTCCCGGTACCAGCCGAGAATGTGCGCTGGCAGCGGCGCTGCGCCGGTGAAACCGATGTGTGCGGCATCGAGCCCCAGTCCCGCGAGAATGCTCTTCCTGACCGCTGGTCCCTGCACCGGATCGGCAAAGAGCTTCTGCTGCTGCTCCGCGGGAATTTTCTGTTGCACGCCGAGATAGAAGCGGGTCCACAGACGTGGCACCGAGAAGAAGCGGGTCGGACGGGCGCGTTTCAGATCGTCCGGGAAGGTCTCGAGACCGACGTTGAAAAACACCTTGAAGCCGAAGATCAGCGACGGCATTTCCAGCGCGACTCGCTCTGCGATGTGTGCGAGCGGCAGGTACGACAACATTCGATCGTCAGCGCCTGTCGCCCACATTCCCGCGGTCGCAAGACACGCCGCAGTGATCGAACGGAAGCTGTGCATCACGCCCTTGGGTCGGCCCGTCGTGCCGGAGGTGTAGATGATCGTGGCCAATGCCTCGGCGTCGCGCTGCACGATGGATGGCAGCGGCTCGTACCGGGCGAGCAGATCGTCCCAGCGCTCGCCGCGTCCCTCTGACGCCAGCGGCAAACGCAGCAATGGCAACGACTCCGGTACTATCTGCCGCACTTCGTTCCAGCTGTCCGCCTTGCCGTCGAGCTTGCCGATGCACAGCAGCTTCGCGTCGCAGTGATCGAGAATGTACTTCGCCGAGTCGGCGCTGAGCGTCGGGTATAGCGGCACGCTGACGTGCCCTGCCATCCAGATCGCCAGATCCGCCATGATCCAGTGCGCACTGTTCTTGCCGTACAGCGCGATGCTGCTGCCCTGAGGCAGATTCAGCGACGCGAGGTACGCAGCGATGCGCCGCGATTGGTCCCACACCTGGGCCCATGTGTATTCAGCGATGGAACCGTCCGCGTGTGGCTGGGTGAGATAGACCCGGTCGGGCGCGGTCGTGGCCCAGTGCTGCAGAGCTTCGAGCGGATTATTTCTTTCATTCATGGCAACGGCTACTCGTCATTCCTGCTCGTGGCGGAAACGGACGGAACAGAGAGGCCGCGAAAGACCGCATAGAATATCGAAAGGCTCAGGGAAACATCCCTTCTTTCATGCGGTCTTTTGCGGCTCTCCCCTTCCTACATCGTCCGCGCAATCAATTCCTTCATGATCTCGTTGGTGCCGCCGTAGATGCGGCTGGCGCGATTGTCGATGAAGGCGCGCGCGATCGGATACTCGAGCATGTAGCCGTAGCCGCCGTGCAGTTGCACGCATTCGTCCACGACGCTGCAGACCAGATCCGAGGTGAATAACTTCGCCACAGCCGCCGCTTCGGGCGTCAGTTGACCTTTCAGAACCTGCTCGAGGCAGCGGTCGACGAAGACCTGGCCGACCGCGATCTGGGCTTTCATTTCCGCGAGTTTGAATCGCGAATTCTGATACTCCGCGACTGCCTTGCCGAAGACCTTGCGGCCGCGCGTGTACTCGACGGTCAGGTCGAGTGCCGCCTGCGCGCTTGCGATCGACAGGATGGCGATGATCAGCCGCTCCCAGGCCAGTTCTTTCATGAGCATGATGAAGCCGCGGCCCTCGCCCTCCGCGCCACCCAGCACATTCGAGCGCGGCACGCGTACGTTCTCGAAGAACAGTTCGCAGGTGTCCTGCGCCTTCATGCCCACCTTCTTCAGCGGCGCTCCCTTGGTGAAACCAGCCCGGCCGTTCTCCACCAGGATCAGCGAAATGTCTTTCGCGCCTGAGCCGCTGTCGCCAGTGCGTGCGGCGACGACGACGATGTCGCTCAGGTAGCCGTTGGTGATGAAGATCTTCGAACCGTTGATGACGTACTCATCGCCATCGAGCTGCGCGCGGGTCTTGATCGCCTGCAGGTCGGAGCCGGTGCCCGGCTCGGTCATTGCCACCGCGCCGACCGCCTCGCCACTCGCCATCTTCGGCAGCCACTCGCGCTTCTGCGCTTCGGTGCCGAAGTTCAGCAGGTAGTTGGCGACGATGTCCGAATGCACCGCGAAGCCAGGGCCGGTGACACCCGTGTACATCTGTTCTTCCATCAGCACCGCGCTATAGAGCCGGTCGCCGCCCATGCCGCCGTATTCCTCGGGGATCGTGAGACACAGAAAACCCAGCGCGCCGGCGCGGTTCCACAGCGATCTATCGATATGCTGCTGCTCCTCCCAGCGGGCGTGATGCGGCACGCATTCCTCGTCGAGGAAGCGGCGCACGTTCTTGCGGAATTCGTCGTGGTCGGCGGTGAAGAGTGTTCGTGGGAGCATGAGTCAGTCGTCCATTCTCGTGAATCGAGCGTTTTGGAAGGTCTGATGAATTGCCCATTCGTCACTCCCGCGCAGGCGGGAGTCCATCTTGCTGACCCGGATGGATTCCCGCCCGTGCGGGAATGACGAATCAATCAGAGGCCCCTCAGTAGTAGCGCTCATGTTTCTCTGCCATCTCACGCATGCGCGCCGTCACCGCGTACTGCGGACCGAGATGCGCGTAGCGCTCCGACAGTTCGACGATCTGTTTCATTCCCAGCCAGTCGGCGTACTTGAGCGGCCCGCCGAGATACTGCGGAAAGCCCACGCCGAGCAGCATGGCCATGTCGAGTTCCGGTGCGCTGGCAACGATCCCCTCCTCCAGGCAGCGCGCGGCTTCGATGATCATGGGCAGCATCATGCGCTCCACCATTTCCTGTGCCGGGAACTCCTGCAGCCCATTCGGCTGGACAGCCTCGAGCAGTTCGTAGCTTTCCGGCGCCAGTATTTTCTTGGGCTTGCCGCGCGGATCGATTTCGTAGCGATAGAAACCGGCACCGCTTTTCTGACCGAAGCGTTTGTACCCGACCATCACGCCCAATGCATCCGGCCAGGTGCGTCGCAGACGCTCGGGGAATCCAGCGCAAATGAGCTCCGCGACGTGAATCCCCGTATCCATGCCGACGACATCGTTGAGATACGCAGGTCCCATCGGCCAGCCGAACGCTTCGAGCGCCTGATCGATTCTGGCGAAGTCCGCGCCGTCTGCCACCAGCCGGCCGAAGCCCTGCATGTAGGGCGTGAGGATGCGATTCACGAGAAAGCCTGGACCGTCCCGGACGACGATGGGCGTCTTGCCCAGCGCCAGCGCGTAGGCCACGACCGTTGCCACGGCGACGTCGCTGCTCTGACGACCGCGGATCACTTCCACCAGCGGCATCGACGGGACGGGATTGAAGAAATGCATCCCGACGAAATTCTCCGGCCGCGAGAGCGGCTGCGCGAGATCGTCGATACGCAGGCTGGAGGTGTTGGAGGCGATTACCGCATCGGGTCGCGCCAGCGCTTGCACTTCCTGCAACACGGAGTGCTTGATGCGCAGATTCTCGACCACGGCCTCGACGATCACATCGACGCCATCGATGGCCGTGTAGTCGAGCTGCGGCACGATGGAGGCCAGCACCGCCTCCGCCTGCTGCTGCGATCCGCGTCCGGCGGACACCTGCTTGCCCAGCAGTTTCCGCGCTTCCGTAATACCCAGCTCGAGTTGGTCCTGACGGATGTCCTTCATGCGCACGGGCATGCCGCGCGAAGCGCTCGTGAATGCGATGCCGCCACCCATGATGCCCGCGCCGATCACTGCGACGCTTTTCACTGCGCGCGCGCCGCGTGCATAGGTCTTCGACGCCTTGCGGATGAACTGATCGTTGAGAAACACCTGAATCAGCGAACCGGCCGCCTGGGTCTTCGCGATGCGCGCGAACGCTTCACCTTCGAGCGCCAACGCCGCATCGCGGTCCAGCGGCGCAGCGCGTTCGAGTAGTTCCACGGCAGCCAGCGCCGCGGGTTGATGGCGCGGCGAACGCGCCGCCACGGTCTGTTTCGCTTCGGCAAACAACTGCTCGATGCCCGGCTCGTGAAGCGGTCCGACGCGGGTCGCGCGACGTGCGCGCCAGCCCGCCTCATCCGCGATGGCGGCTTTGAGTAGTTCGATGGCGCGATCGCACAGCGACGCCGGTTCCGCGACTGCATCCACCACATGGGCTGCCAGTGCCTCGCCGGCCTTGATCGAACGGCCGCTGGTGATCCAGTCGATGGCCACCTTGGCGCCCGCGATGCGCGGCAGCCGGACCGTGCCACCGAAGCCGGGAAACAGTCCGAGCTTCACTTCAGGCAGTCCTATCTGCGCCGACGTCGACATGACGCGCAAATCGGCCGCGAGCGCCGCTTCGAGTCCGCCGCCGAGCGCGAGGCCGTTGATCGCCACGACGCTCGGCACGGGCAGCGATTCGAGCGCGATGAAGACCTGGTTTGAGCGGCTGTTCGTGGCGCTGAGTCCTGCTTCGGTCTGGGCAAACAGTTTATCGAAGCCGGTAATGTCGGCGCCGACGATGAAGGCCTCCTTGGCGCTCGTGATCAGCACGCCCGTCACGCCATCGGCCGCTGCAATCGTGGCCACGGCCTGTTTGAGTTCCTCGACCGTACGCGTATCGAATTTATTGATTGCGCCGTCCTGCGCGTTGAAGCACAGATCGATCAGCCCATCGCCGAGCGAATGCACCTGGATGGACCGACCCTCGAACAGACTGGCGGCGTCCCGCGTCACTGCATTCATGCTGGATACCCTTGCTCGAAATAACCTTGCGCCGCGTCGAGACGGCTGCGGCATTCTGCGACCATGCGTTCGATGAGTTCGGCACAGCTCGGCACGTCGTCGATCAATCCGACTACCTGGCCGGCCGCCAGGATGCCGCCGTCCGTATCGCCGCTCTGCAGCGCCGTCCGGCCGCGCTGGCCGGCGACGAGATGACGGATGTCCTCGAACTGACAGCCCTGCTGCTCGGTCGCGACGACTTCGACCGAAACGGCATTGCGCAATACGCGCGCGGTGTTGTGCAGCGTGCGGAAGATCAGGCGCGTATCGCGCTCGCTCGCGGCGACCAGCGCCTGCTTGATGTTGTGATGGATCGGCGCCTCGCGGGTGGCGCAGAAACGCGTTCCCATGTTCACGCCTTCGGCGCCGAGTGCCAGTGCGCCCGCCATGCCGCGGCCATCGCCGATGCCGCCGGAGGCAATCAATGGAATTTTCACCTGGCGCGCCGCCGCAGGAATCAGCACCAGGCCGCCGATGTCGTCCTCGCCGGGATGCCCCGCGCATTCGAAGCCGTCGATGGAAATGGCGTCGGCACCCAGTCGTTCCGCAGCAAGCGCGTGGCGCACCGAGACACACTTGTGAATGATCTTCGCGCCCGCAGACTTCGCCTTGGCGAAAAATTCCGGCGGCACCTTGCCGGCGGTCTCGATGATCGTGACCTTCGCATCGAGGATGGCGTCGAGATAGCGCTCGTACGGCGGCGGGTCGATCGACGGCAGCATCGTCAGATTCACGCCGAACGGCTGATCGGTCAGCGTTCGGCAACGCGCGATTTCAGCGCTCAGCCCCTCGGGAGTCGGCAGGGTCAGGGCCGTGAGAATGCCCAGCCCGCCCGCATTGGAAACAGCCGCCGCCAGTTCGGCGAGACCGACCCACATCATGCCGCCCTGCACGATGGGATAGCGCACGCCGAGCAGGTCGGTAACGCGGGTTTGAATAGTCGTGGTCATTGAAAAACATCAGCCCCTGTTCGGCTCGAGAATGGCCGGCAGGAGGCTGGGGGTGCATCGTCCGATGCGACGAGACGGAGCAGACAAGACCGGATTCGTGTTCATACCTGCTTGCCCTGGCAGGCAAGCCATCTATGGCGCGCGAACCGTGGACTGATCGAGTAGTGGCAGGGTCCAGGCGCCGAGCGGCGCGCTGGTATATACGAGAGCTGTCAACCGACTCTCCAAGCGATGCAACCATAGGAAGGTGCCGGCGGATGGACATCGTCCGATCTGACGATTCCCTGCCTGATCGGCACAGGCACGATGCACGAGAGAACCATCGAATGCCTGCACTCGCCCCAGATCGAATCCCCGTCATCGTTGGCTGCGGCGAAATCACCGACGGGCCGCCGGACCTGTCGGCCGCCAGAGAACCTCTCGCGCTCATGGAGGAAGCAGTGCGTCGTGCAGCGGCGGACGCTACCGCTGACCGCGCCGCCAGCCTGATCGATTCGCTGGACATCGTGGCGCAGTACTCCTGGCCCTACGCCGACACCTGCTCGCTGCTGACGCAACGGCTGGGTCATCGGCCGCGCCACTGCGAATACGGCACAGTCGGTGGTGAAAGCCGCGCAGACGACACGGCATCGCTCGCGCTTTTGACCAACCTCGATCGATCACCCATAGGCCACCCTGGCATCGTCAGCCCCGGCGACGACGGCCTTCTTACCTGGAAAGCAGCATGACCGAAGTCGTCCGTGTCGAACGCCGCGATGAAGTTGCGGTCGTCACCCTCAACGTGCCCGAGAAGCGCAACGCACTTGGCGCAGATCTCTATGCGGCGTTGTCCCGCACGCTCGTCGAGTTGCAGGACGACATGTCGCTGCGCGCGCTGGTGCTGTACGGCGGCAAGCATTTCTGCGCCGGCGGCGATCTTTCGTCGCTGGGCACCTCGCCGCTCGCGATGCGACAGGCGATGTCGATCGGTCATCGCGCGGTGCGTGCGTTGGCGGGCGGCCGACTACCGGTCGTGGCTGCCGTGGAAGGCAATGCATTCGGCGCCGGCTTCTCGCTGGCGATGGCCTGCGACTTCGTCGTGGGCGATGAAACCACGACCTTCTGCGCCGCCTTCGGACGAGTCGGTCTCACACCCGACTACGGCCTGATGTGGACGCTGCCGCAACGAATAGGAATTGCGAAGACGCGTGAACTCCTGATGTTGTGCGAGCCGATCACCGGCGCGGCAGCGGAGGCGCGGCAGCTGATCGACCGCTTCGTCGAGCCTGGTCGCGTATTCGATGAAGCCATCGCGCTCGCCGAACGTCTGGCGCTGGCGCCGCCGGCGACGCTCGCCACGACCAAGGCCGTGCTGTCGCGATTGCCGCTGTCGCTCGACACGATGCTGGCCTGGGAAAGCGACACCCAATCCCTGCTGGTGCATACGAGCGATGTGGCCGAAGGCTTGCGCGCGTTCGCGGAACGGCGCACCGCGCGATTCCGGGGAGAATGATGAGCACCCTCCCCGCACCCGAACCCATGCGCGCCCGCATCGAAACCGTGCCGCAACACTGGCGACGCCTGGCCACCTATCTCGCGGACCAGGGGATACGACTCGACCTCGAGCAGCCGCCGGAACAGTTCGCCAGCGGCTTCGCCAATCTCAACTATCTGATCAGGATCGATGGCACCCAGGCAGTACTGCGCCGCCCCCCGCGCGGACCGTGGCCGCCCGGCGCGTACGACATGGCCCGCGAATTCCGGATCCTCTCGACCCTGTGGCAGGAGTTTCCGTTCGCACCCCGCGGCCTGCATCTGTGCGAGGACACGCGCGTCATCGGCGCGCCGTTCCAGATCATCGAGTATCGCCAGGGGATTTCACTGCGCGACAGTCTGCCGCCAGCACTGGCCGACGATCCGGCGATTGCGCGCCGTCTGGGTGACACGCTCATCGATCTGCTGACCGACTTGCATCGGGTCGATCCAGTCAGCGTGGGACTCGATGGACTCGGCAAACCATCAGGCTTTCTGCAGCGGGCCGCCGAGGGATGGATCAAGCGCGCCAGCATTGCGGTCGAAGGCTGGGCCACCAACAATACGCGGCAGCTGATCATCGAACTCGCGCACTGGCTGCGCGAAAACCAGGTGGACGGCCACGGCGCAGTGCTGCTGCACAACGATTTCAAACTGGACAATGTCCTGATCGATCCGCAGTCGCTGCAGCCGCTCGCCGTGCTCGACTGGGACCAAGGGACGCGCGGCGATGGCCTGTTCGATCTGGCCATCCTGCTCAGTTACTGGACCGAGCGCGACGATCCGCCCGCCATGCATCAGATGGCGCAGATGCCCACAGCACACCCGGGGTTCGCCACGCGCGAGCAGGCCGCTGAGCGGTATGCGGCGGCGCTCGGACGCGATCTCTCGGCCTTTCGCTTTCACCGCGTACTCGCGCAATTGCGGACCGCGGTCATCTTTCAGCAATTGCACACGCGCTGGCGCCACGGCGGAACGCGCGACCCCCGCTATGCGAACTTCGGCGAACTGGGCGAAGGACTGCTGGAGTTCGCGCGAGACATTTCCCTGGGGCGTGTGTTCTGAACCCGCCCATGGCACTCACCTGAGCATCGCGGCGGTGGCGGGCGGTGAAAAGCCGAAGAACTCCGCGGGATACATGACCGAAGGAAATCCCGCGGGACGGGGTGACACGGGGCACTGAAGTCGGACCCACGAAGCTCGGAATTCGGACTTACAGCTAAAGTCAGTGCATTGACCTTAGCGCGACGCCCCGAATCCTGCCGACCATCGCCCGGGTCGCGGGCACGAATGGCGTCGCCATCTATGACGGCAGTGTGTACATGGCCGACGCCGCGGCACCGCGGCAATCCGCCGGATTCGAGCCAGCCAGGACAAGT
>NZ_DATDJO010000058.1:0-9901 GCF_036520495.1 Povalibacter sp.
ATGACGATCGGCTTCCTGGTCGGCCAGATTCTCGCCTGGCGGCTGATGATCATCTCGGGCTACTTCCAGCCATACAACCCGGCCGTCGCATTCTTCTATCTGCTGACGCTGATCCACGCACTGCATGTCATGGGCGGACTCTACGTGTGGGCACGGATGCTGTGGCGCCTGCGAGCCCAGCGCGTCGAGGTGCGGGCCAGCGAAGCGATCGAAGTGCGTCGCCGCTTCCGGCTCAGCGTCGAGCTGTGCACCGTGTACTGGCACTACCTGCTGTTCGTCTGGCTGGTGGTGTTCGCATTGCTGCTCACGCACTCGATCGACAGTCAATTCGTCTTCGACCGGCTCTGCTGACTGCGCATGAAAAACAGAATCGAGACACAGCATCTCCCCGGGAAACGCAGCGGCGCACGAGTGTTTACGGTGGAGATCTTCATGGATCGACTTGAGGCACGTTCATGACCCATCAACCGAGGACGACCATCGAAGGCCTGCAAGGCGTCACCGCCGACTGGTCGGCGGACAAACAGGCATTCCCCGTTCCGTGGGGGAAGGCCATGATGTGGATCTTCCTGCTGAGCGACACGTTCATTTTCTCGTGCTTTCTCACCGGTTACATGAATGTGCGCATGTCGACCACGGTCCCGTGGCCGAATCCCAGCGAAGTGTTCGCGCTCACCGTCGCCGGCAAGAGCATCCCCCTGCTGCTGATCGCCATCATGACCATGGTGCTGATCACGAGCAGCGGCACGATGGCGATGGCAGTCAACTTCGGCTATCGACGCGATCGCAAGCGCACCGCGATGCTGATGTTCGCCACGGCCGCGCTCGGCCTGTGTTTCGTCGGCATGCAGGCGTTCGAGTGGACCAAGCTCATCGTGGATGAAGGCGTACGCCCGTGGGCCAACCCCATGGGCGCGGCACAGTTCGGTTCCGCGTTCTTCATGATCACGGGCTTTCACGGATTGCACGTGAGCGGCGGGGTCATCTATCTCAGCGTCGTCGCCATCCGCGTGCTGAACGGCTTCTACGATCGCAAGGGCACGTACGAAACCGTCGAGGTCGCGGGCCTGTACTGGCACTTCGTCGACCTCGTGTGGGTGTTCATCTTCGCGTTCTTCTATCTCTGGTAAGAGGTGCTTATGAGTCATGCCGCACAGGCTTCCGCTCATGGACCGGCTCACGGTGAAGGCCAGCAACACCCGATCAAACTGTACCTTGTGATCTGGGGCCTGCTCTTCGTCCTCAGCGCCTTCTCGTACATGGTCGATTACTTCCGCTTGCAGGGATATCTGCGCTGGACGCTGATCATCGTCTTCATGCTGCTGAAAGCCGGCTTCATCGTCGCCATCTTCATGCACATGAAATGGGAGCGGCTCGGCCTGAAGCTCGCCATACTGACGCCACCGCTGGCGCTGCTGGTGCTGATCGGACTCATGGCCATCGAAGGCGACCACACGTTTCTGACGCGACTCGCGTCCTTCGGCCAGGAAGCGGCGGTGCCCGCATCCGTGCACCATGACTGAAACCACCGGACTACTCGCCGGGGTGCACGCAGCCGTGCTCTGGGGCTGCATCCTGGTCATGGCGGGCGTCTTCGCCCTGATGATTCACTCCATCGCCACGTTCCGGCGGGCCGCTGCCGGGAATCCGCACCCGCGCAATGCGACCGCAGAAGTGCTCTGGGCACTGGTGCCGATCATCATCGTGATCGCGACAGCCGCGCCTGCCGTGCACTCTCTGATGGCACCTGCGGCCCCCAGTGGAACCGCACTGGAACGTCAGTCTCAGCGAGGTCCTGAACTGGCGGGGCAGATCCCACAGAAGGCTTTCCATGACGGCGGCATCCCGCTATAAGACTTCCCGGCCGATCACCGGCCGCGTGCGGCTTTTACCGACTGCGTTCCATCATGTCTTTTCACTTACCTGTCTCGCTGCGGGCTCTGCATTCGAGCTCTGATCCGGCGGGGAACATCCCCACTCCATGACTTCCCGTCTGATATTTTTTCGCCGGCTCGCGCTGGCTGGTGTTCTGCTGGCCTTTGTCGTCGTGGTGCTCGGAGCCTGGGTGCGACTGAGTGCTGCTGGCCTCGGCTGCCCGGATTGGCCTGGCTGCTATGGGCATCTCAGCGCGGACCAGGCGGCGCAGAACGTCGACGCCATCAATGAGGCTTTCCCGCATCGGCCGTTCGAGTACCACAAAGCCGTCAAGGAGATGGTGCATCGCTACTTCGCCTCCACACTGGGACTGCTGATCCTGGTGCTGGCAGGACTTGCGATCGCGAACCGCAGGGATTCCAAGCAGCCGGTGGCGCTGCCGATCGCGCTGGTCGCACTGGTGATCTTCCAGGGCCTGCTGGGCATGTGGACCGTGACACTGCTGCTCAAGCCGCTGATCGTGGTCCTGCACCTGCTGGGCGGTCTTGCCACCTTGTCGGCGCTGGGCTGGCTCGCCATCGATCCGGAACGGCGCATGCGCGTGCGGGAAGAGACTGGCCTGCGCCGCTTGGCGCTGATCGGCCTGGTCGTGCTGGTCCTGCAGATCGCACTCGGCGGATGGACCAGCAGCAACTATGCCGCGCTCGCCTGCCCGGATTTTCCGACCTGCCAGAACGCCGCATGGCCGGAAATGGATATCAAGGATGCCTTCGTGCTCTGGCGTGGCCTCGGCATAGACTATGAGGGCGGCGTGCTCAATCACCCGGCGCGCGTCGCGATTCACTTCATTCACCGGCTCGGCGCCATCGTCACGGCGTTGATACTGGGGTTCCTGGCGCTGCAGGCGTGGCGCGAGGGACGCAACGACTCGATTCGCATTGCCGGCGCCATCGTCGGTGTGATCCTGATCCTGCAACTGATCCTTGGTCCGCTGATGGTGGTGCGCGGGCTGCCGCTGCTGCTCGCGACGGCGCACAACGGCGTCGCGGCGCTGCTGCTGCTCAGCGTCGTGCGTATCAACCGGCTCCTGCGACCTTCGGCTTCGTGGCTATGAGCGCACCAGTGCCCACTTCATCCGCGCAACACGCCAGCTGGCGCGACTACTACGAACTCGGCAAACCGCGAGTCGTGATGCTGATCGTGTTTACCGCGGTGGTCGGCATGTTTCTCGCCGCTCCAGGCTTGCCGCCGGCGCAGGCATTGCTGTTCGGTACGCTCGGCATCGCCCTCGCGGCCTCATCCGCCGCTGCGATCAATCACGTGCTCGACCGGCGCTTCGACGAACAGATGGCGCGCACCCGCAATCGCCCGCTGCCGACCGGTCATGTCACTGAACGCCAGGCGCTCATTTATGCAATGGCGCTGGCAGTGATGTCGATGGCGATGCTGTGGCTGCTGGTCAATCCGCTGACGGCGGTGCTGACCTTCTGCTCGTTGATTGGCTATGCGGTCGTCTACACGGTGTGGCTGAAGCACGCGACCCCGCAGAATATCGTCATTGGCGGCGCCGCCGGCGCCGCACCACCGGTATTGGGATGGGCGGCCGTGACCGGCCAGGTCGATCCGTACTCGCTACTGCTGTTCCTGATCATTTTCACGTGGACACCGCCGCATTTCTGGGCGCTCGCCATCGCTCGTCGCGACGAGTACGCGAAGGCTGGCATTCCGATGCTCCCGGTGGCGTACAGCATCGAATTCACCCGCCTGCACATCCTGCTCTACACCATCCTGCTGGTGATCGTCACGCTGCTGCCGTACCTGACGGGAATGACCGGTCTCATCTATCTGGCCGCTGCACTGATTCTCGGCGGCGTCTTCCTGTATCGCGCCACGCAGCTCAAGCTGGATGTCGATGCGCGCCTGCCGATGCAGACATTCAGCTTTTCGATCACGTACCTCGCGCTGCTGTTCGCGGCTTTGTTGCTGGATCATTACGTGCGAATCACATTCTAGGGACCAGCCTCCAGGCCCTGGCAAGAATGAGAGGAGGAAGGTTCCTACTAGCGCCTAGCGCCTGGGGCCTGGTACCTAGTACCTTCCTCCCGTGCCTACCCGCTCCCGCAGTTTCATCCCCTGGCTTCTCATCGCCGTCATCGCATTGATCGCGTACGGCTCGCTGTATCCGTTCAATCTGAAGGCAGGTGCGCTGAATCACGGCGCGCTCGATGCGCTGCGCGAGTTGTCCTGGGCACGCGCGGGGCGCGGCGATCGCATCGCGAACGTGCTGTTGTACCTGCCGCTGGGCTTCTGCCTGTTCCTGTGGCTGTCATCGCACCTGCGACGCAGCCTGGCGGTTTTCGTCACGGTGACCCTGGGGTCGCTGCTGTCGTTCAGCATCGAAGTCACGCAAGTCTACATCTCGAGTCGCGTACCGAGTCTCACCGACCTGACGCTCAATGCGCTCGGCACCCTGATCGGCGCTACTGCCGGTGTGGGGTGGGACAAGATGGGCGGGTTGATGCAGCTGCCGCGGCGCGCGGAGAAGCCCCATCGCGATCCGGCCGCGTTGCTGCTGATTGTGTCGTGGCTGCTGTGGCGGTTGGCGCCATTCGTGCCGCACTTCGATCTGGGCAAGCTCAAGGCCGCGCTGCAACCGCTGGTCCGGCCGCAGATCGACCTCAGCAGCACGCTGATCTGGCTGACTTACTGGCTGGTGATCTCACAGGCGCTCGCTGCGCTGGTGAGTCGCGCGCATACACTCGAAGCACTGCTGATCATGATGGCGGCCGTGCTGGTCGGGCGTCTGATCGTCGCCAATCAGACATTCGTGCCCGCCGAACTGGTGGCACTGATCGCACTCGTGCCCATCTTCGTGCTCATGTATCGCATGACGCCGGGACCCAAGCGACTGCTGTTGCTGGCGGCCATGCTCGCGGCCTTCGTCTTCGAACGTCTCGCGCCATTCACGTTCGCCGGCCCGGCGCAGGCATTCGATTTCTGGCCGTTCCTCGCCTGGTTCGCCACCGGATTTCCGGCAGCGGTGACGTCGTTCGACTGGATCGAATTCTTCGGCACGATCTTCGTGTTCGCCGCACTGCTGTGGGTGCTGCGTTTTGCCGGCGTATCGTTCCGGCTCGCCGCCGGCATCGTGATGGCACTCGCGTGCGTCACGGAAGTACTGCACTTGTGGCTGCCGGAGCGCGTCGCCTCGATCACCGACCCGCTCATCGCGCTCGCTGTCGTGCTGGCCTTCCGCTATACGCAGCACCAGCAACGACGGATGTTCACGGGGCGTCCTGCGTCCCGACGTGAGCGCATCCTTTGAATTCCCGGCCGTCGAGCACGGCCCGCGCGGCGTACGCGAAGTATTCGCCCGACATGGAGTCGCGACAGGCCTGCGCCTCGATCTGCAATTCCACCTTGTGTTGCGCGGCACGCGCGCTGTAGCCGACGGCGCCTTCGACGTCTTCCGCCTGCAGCTCGCCGAGCCGGATTTCTTGGGGGTCGTCAGGCTGCTTCCATACCATGCCGGTCTGCGTGACCTCGGCGGCCCAGAACGGCTCGTTGCCGCGCGCAGTCACGACGTAATCGGGCGGCGCACGTTCGCATCCGCGGTTCTCACCCGTCGGCGCTGCGTACAGCAACTGCTCCAGCAGAAAGACACCGGCGTGCCCGGCGGCGGCCGTCAGGTTGTCGGGTATGGGTCCACGCTCGCCATACGCTTCGATATAGAGCGATGTCAGATCTTCGGTAAGCAGTTGGGTCAGCGCTCCTTCGCCTTCATCGAGCAACCACAGATCCGCTCGATCGCCGCAGGCGCGGTAGCTGGCGTGATCACCATCGGCCGTAACGATGCCGCGTTTGATGGCCAGGCCCGATTCGGCAGACGCCTCCTCCTGCAGCGGCCCGGAAAACTCGATCCTTCCCGCAGGCGCGGCCGGCGCCGTTGCTGATGGCGATGCGTTCTCACTCTGCGGGTTGCAGCCGCACGCCAGCAACGCGCTCATGACCGAAAGACCCGTGAGACACAGGATCCGACAGCGAGACATCGCGAACCTCCCCGGACGTCAGACGCTTATCGTGAAATCAACGTGGATGGCCACAGAATAGCGCGTAACGAGCGGCGCCCGCCAATCGGCGCAGCAGGCATCGCCTGACTCGTGATGGCAGGCCCACCCGGCTACAATCACGCACTTCCAACGCCTCGCATGCAACGCAGCTCCTCAATGACCCTTCCAACCGATCGCATCCGCCCGACATTCCTGCCGGCGCCCCGCGCCTGACCATGGACGTTTCCCACATCCTGGACGGTCTCAACGACGAGCAGCGCGCAGCCGTGACGGCGCCGCTCGCACCGACGCTCGTGCTCGCTGGCGCAGGTAGCGGCAAAACACGCGTCCTGACACATCGCGTCGCCTGGCTCGTGCAGGTGGAGCACGTATCCGCACACGGCATCCTGGCCGTCACGTTCACCAACAAGGCCGCCGGCGAAATGCGCGGTCGCATCGAGTCGTTGCTCAACGTGCCGAGCGCGCCGCTCTGGGTCGGCACCTTCCACGGCATCGCGCACCGGTTGTTGCGTATGCATTGGCGCGAGACGAACCTGCCGCAGGCCTTCCAGATCATCGACTCCGAGGATCAGCTGCGGGCCATCCGCCGCATCGTCAAGGGACAGAATCTCGACGAGGCGCGTTGGGTGCCGAAGGAAATCATGTGGTTCATCAATGCACGCAAGGACGAAGGTCTGCGGGCGAAGGACCTCAAGGATGACGGCGATCCGAACCGTCGTCAGTTCATCAAGCTCTACGAGCAGTACCAGGAACAATGCGATCGCAGCGGCAGTGTCGACTTCGCCGAACTGCTGCTGCGTGCCTACGAATTGCTGCGCGACCGGCCCGACGTGCTGTCGCACTATCGCAATCGCTTCCGGCATGTGCTGATCGATGAATTCCAGGACACGAACACGATTCAATACGACTGGCTGAAGCTGCTGGTCGGTCCGAGCGGCGTGCCGTTCGCGGTCGGCGACGACGACCAGTCGATCTATCGCTGGCGCGGTGCGAAGGTCGAGAACCTGCACCAGTACCGCCGCGATTTCCCCGGCGTGCAGATGTTCCGCCTGGAACAGAACTACCGCTCCACCGGCAATATCCTCGATGCGGCGAACGCGCTCATCGGCAACAACACGGGACGCCTCGGCAAGAATCTCTGGACCAGCGGCGAACGTGGCGATCCGGTGCGGTTGTACGCGGCGTTCAACGAACGCGATGAAGCGGATTTCGTCGTCAACCGGGTGCGCGAGTGGGTGCTGAAAGGCGGGCGCCGCGCGGAATGCGCGATCCTGTATCGCTCCAACGCGCAGTCACGAACGTTCGAAGAAGCGTTGCTCGCTGCCCGAATTCCCTATCGCGTCTACGGCGGCCTGCGATTCTTCGAGCGCGCGGAAATCAAGGACGCGCTGGCATATCTGCGCCTCATCTTCAACCGCGCCGACGATGCCTCGTTCGAGCGCATCGTGAATCTGCCCACGCGCGGCATTGGCAACAAATCGCTCGACACGGTGCGCAACTATGCGCGCGCCAACGCCTGCTCCATGTGGCAGGCCGCCGGCGCCTGCATCGCCGAACTCGGCAGCCGGCTCGGCCAGAACCTGCATAAGTTCCTGCAGCTGATCGAACAGCTCGAACGCGACACGCGCGATCTGCCGCTGCACGAACAGGTCGATCACATCATCAATGTCAGCGGGCTCATCGCGCACTACAAGCAGGACAAAGGCGATCGCGGCGAAGCGAAGGTCGAAAACCTTGAAGAACTCGTGACCGCCGCGCGCGGCTACGAACCCGACGAGGCTACGCAGATGTCGGCGCTGGCGAACTTCCTCGCGCACGCCGTGCTGGAGTCGGGCGACAACCAGGCCGATGAATGGGAGGACGGCGTGCAGATGATGACGCTGCACTCGGCCAAGGGACTGGAGTTCCCCGTCGTGTTCCTGACCGGCATGGAGGACGGCTTGTTTCCGAGCCAGCGCTCGATCGGTGATGTCGGCGGCCTCGAGGAGGAACGCCGGCTCTGCTACGTGGGCACGACGCGCGCGATGAAGCACCTGTACCTGACCTACGCGGAACAGCGCCGCCTGCACGGCACCGACACGTACGGCACGCCGTCACGCTTCATCAGAGAGATCCCGCCCGAGCTGCTCGAAGAGATCCGTCCGCGCATCCAGGTTTCGCGCCCGGTCTACACGCCGCGCAACACCAACAACGGCCGGATCCAGGAAGAGGCACCCGCTTCCGGCATCCGCCTCGGCCAGCGCGTCCGCCACGGCAAGTTCGGCGAAGGCGTGATCCTCGACATCGAAGGACAGGGCAGCCACGCGCGCGTGCAGGTCAATTTCGAACGACAAGGCCCCCCTAAATGGCTGATGCTGGCGTACGCGAATCTGGAGCCGGTATGACAAGAACAAAGGCTGACTGGCCAGCTGGCCAACTGGCCAACTGGCCGGAAGGACGCTGCAACGTTTTCTCGCCGGTTTGCCAGTCGGCCAGTCGGCCAGTCGACCGCATCGCGGCGAAGCTGCGATGAAGATCATCATCCTTGGTGCCGGCCAGGTCGGTCGGACCGCCGCCACGCACCTGGCTCGCGAGGAAGCCAACGAGGTCACGGTCGTCGACACCAACGACGAACTGCTGCGTGATCTGCAGGACCGGCTCGACATCCGCACGGTCTCGGGCAACGGCGCGTATCCCAGCACGCTGGAAGCCGCCGGCGCCAAGGATGCCGATGTGTTCGTCGCACTCACCAACAGCGATGAAGTGAACATGGTGGCGTGCCAGGTCGTGCACACGCTGTTCAATCGCGATGCCACGCGTATTGCACGCATCCGTTCCAGCGATTACACGCGTCACTCGAAACTGTTCGAAGATGAGGATCGCGCGTTCGCAGTCGACGTCACGATCAGTCCCGAGCAGCTCGTCACCGATCACGTGGTGCGCCTCATTCAGTTCCCCGGCGCATTCCAGGTTCTCGACTTTGCCGACGGCCGCGTGCGTCTCGTCGGCGTCAAGGCGCTGAGTGGCGGAGCGCTGATCGGACAGCAGCTCAAGCAGCTGCAGAGCCATATTCCGGGCCGCGATGCGCGCGTCGCAGCGATCTATCGCGATGGGCGCAGCGTCAAGCCGCACGGCGAAACGATCATCGAGCACGGCGACGAGATCTTCTTTATCGCTGCGCGCGAGGACATTCGTCTGGTAATGAACGAAATGCAGCGCCTGGAAGAACCGGTGCGTCGCGTCGTCATCGCCGGCGGCGGCAACATCGGCTTCCGGCTGGCGCAGGTCCTGGAAGTCGAACACCAGGTGAAACTCATCGAGCGCGACCAGCGCCGCGCCCGGCGCATTTCGGAACAGCTGAGCAACACCATCGTCCTCAACGGCGATGCTGCCGATGAAGATCTGCTGCTGGAAGAGAACATCGACAGCGCCGATGCGTTCGTCGCCGTGACGAATGCCGAGGAGGCGAACATCCTCTCGGCGATGCTGGCGAAGCGCCTGGGCTGTCACAAGGTGATGGCGCTGATCAATCGGCCGGCGTACGCCGAGCTGGTCGAGAGCGGCACGATCGACGTCGCGCTCTCGCCGCAGCAGGTGACGATCGGTTCGCTGCTCGCGCACGTGCGACGCGGCGACGTGGTGCGCGTGCACTCGTTGCGGCGCGGCGCGGCCGAAGCCATCGAAGCGGTCGCGCACGGCACGCAGGGCCAAGGCCGCGTCATCGGCCGTCGCATCGAAGACATCCCGCTGCCCGACGGCACGACCATCGGCGCCATCGTGCGCGGCGACGAAGTCCTGATCGCCCATCACGACACCATGATCCAGCGCGACGACCACGTGATCATGTTCCTCACCGATCGCCGGCACATCGAAGCGGTCGAGCGGTTGTTCGATGTGCCGAAGAGGGCGGCGAGATGACGGTCGCCGGACGGCGGCAGGTCAACTGGCTGACTGGCCCACCGGCTAACTGGCCAGAG
>NZ_DATDJO010000059.1:0-28555 GCF_036520495.1 Povalibacter sp.
CATCCAGACGCGTGAAGGTCTTGCCCGAACAGGTGTCGATGTCGCGACTGCGGATCATGCCGGCAGCCGGTGGACCATCGTCGTCGCGTTGAAAGTACGCACGGAACTTCATCGAGAGATTCT
Organism: Povalibacter sp.; assembly: GCF_036520495.1. Taxonomy (GTDB): domain Bacteria; phylum Pseudomonadota; class Gammaproteobacteria; order Steroidobacterales; family Steroidobacteraceae; genus Steroidobacter. The sequence goes on from NZ_DATDJO010000059.1 coordinate 124, forward strand.
CGATCGGCTCGGCATACAACACCCCGGAGAAGAAGTTGGAGGCCTCCACACCCAGCTCCCCACCATCGGTGGCGGTCCACTCGCTGCCGCGTCGATAGGCGCGGGTGTTGACCTGGTAGGCGAGCTTTCCAGGGATGAGCGGCCCGGAGTGCAGGGCGCTCACGTCGTACTTCTCATAGCTGGCCGCCGACATATCCAGCTCCGTGCGGAACTCGTACAGATCGGGGTTGCGGGTGATGAAGTTGATTGCGCCTGCGAAGGTATTGCGGCCGAAGAAGGCAGACTGTGGGCCTTTGATGACCTCTACGCGCTCCAGGTCCTGCAGGCCGATGGAGTTGGCAGTGCCCAGCACGAAGATGCCATCGATGAACAGCGACGTCGGTTGCAGGTGATCCAGGTGCGAGTCAGAGGTGACTCCGCGCAGACGGATGCGTGAATCGACGCGCCCGGCGCGCACGCCGCCGCTGCGCGGATTGAACGACATGCCAGGTGTCTGCAGGGCCAGGTCTCCCAAGTCGCGAAATCCCGCTTCCTGGATCTGCTCCTGTGAGAACGCCGAGATCGCCAACGGGATATCTTGCAACCGCTCCTCTCGCTTGCGTGCAGTGACGACGATGGTCTCATGCTGACTGAAATTTACATCGGTTTCGTTCTCGGCGGTTGGACGCTGCGGCGAAGTCTCGATGGGCCCTTCGGGGCGGCGCCGTACGATCACAGTGCGCGCGTCCGCGAATACGAACTCGAGGCGCGTACCAGCGAGGAGGGCCTGCAACGCGCCCTCTCGAGAGTGCACTCCTTTTAGGCCAGGACTCCGCAGGTCTTGTACGGCCTGCGGCGAAAACATGACGTACAGGTCGGAACGTCGCGCAAACTGATGCAAGGCGGGCCCGAGAGGCTGGGTGGCGATGTTGTACAGGACGGCGGACTGTTCGGCTGCTCGCGCCCCATTCCAGTTCAGAGCGAGTGCGTAGAGGAGTAACGCCGTGGCGCGCATATCAACGCCCGCCGGATACCTCGATATACCCCGGCATCCGTATGACTTGCAGCCCGAAAAGTGTCTGCAGCGCATGGAGCACGGACTCTATCGAATCAGTCTCGAACTCGCCGCTGACCTGAATGCTCGACAGGCTTTGATCGGTCAAGACGATCGGTACTGGGCTATAGCGATTCAGTTCTTTGAGAACCTGTCCAAGGCTCGCGGCGTCGAAACTGAGCTTACCGTCGCGCCAGCCCAGCGCGCGCCCCATTTGAGCAACGCTGACAGGCCCGATCACGTTGCCAACGCGGGTGAAGTCCAACTGCTGATTGGCGGTGAGACGAATTGGCTCCCGTCCATCTGACGACACCGTTACGATGCCCTCAAGAACGATGACAGTGGCCCTGTCGTCCTGCAGATGAACGTTGAACTCCGTTCCTACGGCATTCACCGAGTGCCCCATCGCGAGCACTGAAAAGGGGCGTGCCGGATCCTTCGTCACATTGAAAAAAGCTTCACCTTCCTCCAAATCTATTCGCCGGTACCCTGCGCCGACCGTCATGCGTAACTTGGTATGCGTGTTGAGCTGAGCGCTCGAGCCATCGAGAAGCTCGACGGTGCGTTGCTCTCCAATGGCCGTTGAATACGCGTGCGTCAGAGGCGCGGACTCGGGGTAGTGCATCAACCGGTAACCCAATGCGCTGGCGATCACCATAGAAGCAGCCAGTGAGCCCCAGAAGGAAGCGCGGCGTACCGTGGTAGTTCTCCCTTGCGTCGGTGCGGCGTTGGGAGTCAGGGTCTCGCGCAGCTCTGGGTCACTTGCCAGGAGCTTCACGCTGTTGCTGATCTGCCGGCACGCCTCGTACGCGTGGGCATGATCCGCATTTTCCTGGAGCCAGGAATCCAATTGCGATCGATCCTCTGTCGAAAGAGGGCCACGCAGCTCGCGTGCGAACCAACGTGCTGCCTCTGATGCGACAAAGCGGCGGCGGTCAGTAGATGTCGGGTCGCAGTTCACAGGCAGTGTTCCAGCTTTTCCTGAAGCAACAACAGCGTCTCGCTCATGTAGCGCTCTACGCTTCGGATGGATATACCAAGACGTTCGCCGATTTCCCTGTAGCTCAGCTCTTCCATGCGGCTGAGCAGAAAAACCTGCCGATGATCAGGCGGCAGGGTCAGGAGCACGCGCTTTAAGATCTCAAGCCCCTCGTGCGATTGCAGCAGGTTCTCTGGTGTCTCGCCGTGCGAAGTGGATCCGCTTCCGGATCCCAAAATACGGGCATCGTGTTCCGCGCGCGCCCTGCGCTGGCGGTCACGATCCAGGATAACGTTGCGGGCCGTCAGTAGCAGGTACCCGCGAGGGCGGTCCATCAAGTTGGCAGCGTCGACGTGTTGCATGATGCGCACATAAACGTCTTGCACCACGTCAGGTGCCTCCTCTTTGTTGGTAACGCGTCGTCGCACGAAGCGCCGCAGCACGTCGTCATGATCCCGAATAAGGCTGGACAGCAGTTCGTTGCTCGAAACATCCGGGTCGCCGTTCGATCGGAGCGCATCCTGCGATGGGCTCCAGCGTCGCATAAGACGGTTCATAGTGATCATCAGGCTGCAAAGGTAATCTTTCTGCCACACGGGCTACGCATGATGGCTGCCGTCCATCCGGCGTCGCGCGCCTCCAAGGGACTGACTACCTCGCATGATGCGAGGCGCTGAGAAACAGTTCGTGCGGCATGTGGCTCAAGAGCGTCTTCAGCAGCAACGGAGCCTCCATACACGCAGGCAATAACGCGGTCAGTCGGGTGCTCGAGCATCCTTAGCAGCATCCCGTGGAATGAACTGTCCAATTCACGAATTCGGACCATGAATCCCTCGGCGCGCAGTTCGGTTTTGCGCTATGCATCTCTACGGTTGCAGTACTGAAATACGTTAGCCGTCAGCTTCGCGGCGAAAGCTACTGCGTATGTCTCAAATAAAGCGCGCAGATCGAAGCGTTGTTGATGTTCTGATCGCTCCGTTTAGTGGCGATGGTGCCTTGATCCGCTGTGATTCTGACGAATCCTTCTTCTTGCGAATGCCCGATGCTTCGCGCACCGGCGTCCGGCTCGCGTCGGTTGCATTCGCAATCCCATGTTCAGTGATTTGCGTCGTGCCGAGATAGATGGCCCTCGTACGACGCGATTACACGTCGGCATACAAGCTAGCGTTGATCAGCCAACATCTGGGGAGTCTCCTCCAGCAAATTCGTCGAGAAATATGTATACAATGGACGCGGTATGCAGCGCAAGTCACCCGGCGTCTGTAAATCTCTGGACGGTTATGAGGTTGTTAGAGACTTTGATTTACGGCTAGAAAGGGGAGTAGAGCATGCGGGCATCCGACCTTGCTTATACGACTGTGCGCGACCGGATCGTGCGCGGGATCTATCTTGGTGCGTCGCGAATCACTGAGCAGGAAATTGCGGATTCGACAGGGGTCAGCCGTACGCCAGTGCGTGAGGCGTTACGACGCCTGCAGGCGGAGGGTTTTGTCAGGGTCACTGCAAATCATGGGGCCATCGTCACTGATTTGACAGAACAGGACATCACCGATGTCTTTGATCTGCGCGCGCTCCTTGAGCCGTACGGCGCCGCGCGCGCAGCGCAGGTGATCACCCCAGAAGGCGTTGGGGAGCTTCGCGGACTCGCGGAAGAACAGCATCGCGAAAGTATCGCCCGCTCACCGGGGTTCTCGGTCCGTATACGGGAGCTCAATAACTCGTTTCATCAGGTTTTGCACGGGTTCTCTGGCAATCCGCGGCTCACGGCCATGTTGCCGGTATTAATGGCGGCTCCGCTGGTCCTGAAGGCATTTGAGACGTACAAGCCTTCCGAACTGTTACGCAGTGTGTCCCACCATCTGGAGATCGTGAGCGCGTTGGAGGTGCGAGATTCCGAGTGGGCTGCCTCGATCATGCGCAGTCACATCCAGGCAGCTCGCAGGAGTTCGTTGCGACCCACCGCACAGTTCGTCACTGCGCAAGTAGTTCAATCGGGTGCGAAATCAGAAGGATCTGAAGTTCGTCTCACTCATCAAACCGGATATCGCGACCAACGCTTGGCAGCGTCTCCTGGATGCATTGAGTTTCCAGAGGACCCTGATTGATGAAGTACATCACTACACTCCGGCACTGGCGACCAACGACAGAGATTAGCGTCGTAATCGAGCGGCAAGCCCGAAGCACACTCAAAAGAATGCGCCTCTTCAAAGATTCATGCTCCTAATGCACCGCCCGAAGTTTGTATGCAATTGAGTCCGCAGCAGATAACCTTTTCCGCCTGCCATTGCGGCGTGAGCAGTTAACGGCATCAACAAAAACTACTAACGAGGCTGTAGTAAAACCCGCTTTTGCAGCGGCAGCGTAAGGGTCAGTTGGTTCATTTCAGTGCTTCAGTCCGGATTGGCGTGACAAGGCGAAGCGATTGCATCGATTCAAGGTCATGCAGCTCCCCTTCTTCTCATCATCCGTTCTTCTCTTCCGTGGCGTTGGATCTTCTCAATGTTGTGAACCAGACAGAAAAGCTGCCATTGTGTGTTCACTTTTCGCTTGCCGCGCAGCGTGAACCGCTTTAGCCGCTTGGTGTTGCGGATGTTGCCGAACACCGGCTCCACAATCCCCAGCCGCCGAGCGTATTCGTAGCGGCCGCGCTCGCTATCGATCCTACGCTTCATTCTATCCAGGTATTTCTCGCGCCTCTTCGGTGCGTAAGCTCCCCTGCATCGTAGACACCTGGAGCTAGACTCTCCCACTGAGGAGGGTCCGACGTCCCCCCTGTTTTGAGTAGCACGGTGATTTAGAGTCCGACCCCAAGTGAGGAGGTTGGACGTGAAGACGAAGCGATACACCGAGGAGCAGATCATCGGATTCCTGCGAGAGGCGGACGCCGGCGTGCCGGTGAAGGATCTGTGCCGTAAGCGCGGATTCTCGGAGGCGAGCTACTACCTGTGGCGGAACAAGTTCGGCGGGATGGACGTGTCGGATGCGCGGCGGCTGAAGGCATTGGAGACCGAGAACGCCAAGCTGAAGAAGTTGCTGGCCGAGTCGATGCTTGAGAACGAGGTGACGCGTGAGGCGTTACGAAAAAAGTGGTAAGCGCACCGGCTCGACGCGAGCTGGTGCGCTGGATGATGCCGCAGGGATTGTCGCAGCGGCAGGCGTTGCGAATCGTGAAGATGAGTGCGAGCTCATTTCGCTATCAGCCGGCCCCAGATCGCAATGCAGCCTTACGTCAACGGATCGTGCAGCTGGCCCATCGGCATCGGCGCTACGGCGCCGGAATGATCTACCTGAAGCTGCGGCAGGCAGGTCACGGCGTGAACCACAAGCGAGTGGATCGGCTGTACGCGCTGGAGAGGCTGCAAATCAAGCGTCGGCGACGCAAGAAGGTGCCGGTGGCGGATCGTCAGCCGCTGACCCGGCCCGAGGCGGCCAACGAAGTGTGGTCGATGGACTTCGTGTTCGATCGTGTCGCGGGTGGTCGGTCGATCAAGAGTCTGACGATCGTGGACGATGCGACACACGAATCGGTGGCGATCGTTCCCGCCCACAACATCAGCGGTCACCAGGTCGTTCGCATTCTCGAGCAGATCGGTTCGTTCCGTGGCCTGCCCAGGATCATTCGCACGGACAACGGCAAGGAGTTCTGCGGCAAGGCGATGCTGACCTGGGCGCACGAGCGAGGCATCGCGCTAAGACTCATCGAACCGGGCAAGCCGAATCAGAACGCCTATATCGAGTCGTTCAATGGTCGATTCCGCGACGAGTGCCTGAACGAGCACTGGTTCACCAGCCTCGCCCATGCACAGGTCGTCATCGAGGCCTGGCGACGCGAGTACAACGGGGAGCGACCGAGGAAGGCACTCGGCGGACTGACGCCGGCTGCCTACGCAAAGCAATTGGCAACCAAGACGGTTACAGTAACGTCGGACTCTAATTCAAACCGCTACTGAAGGCGGGGGGACGTCGAGTAAACGGTAAGCTCGTGCGGATTCGCTCAAGAGTCTCGACCACCAGTGCGCCATCGCGGACCACGATCGGCGCGGCCTCCGTCCGTCCACTCGCGATGTCGGTCAGCACGAGGCTGTACACGAAACTGCCGCGGTTGATTGGCCCACAGTGCGCAACCAAGTCCATCTCGACGCTGCCTGGCGGCGGCTCATGCCAGTCGGCGAACGTGCGTATCCTGATTCGTCTGCGCGGCTCCGGCATTGCTCGTGGCATTTTCCTAAGTCGCGTTGCATTTCGTGGCGCCTGCAACAGACGGTCGATTGTTGCAGCACTCATGGAAACGACCTTCGAGCGAATGTCTTCGTTGAGCCTTAGATGCCCGTTGCGCTCCAACGCAGCCAATAGCATGGGCACTAGAGCCTTCAGGCGTTTACTGCATACGCGATCGGAGGCTTCCCACAGCACTATCAAGGCTGCTCGCGCAGCTTCATCGTAGAGCGGTGACTTTCGCCGCGTGCGGCGTGCCTTCGTGGGCGAGGCATTCAACACGCGAATTGCTGACTTCTCGTGATAACCAGTTGCCGCGATAAACTCATCCAGGATTTGACGCTTCGCTTTGCCAGAGCTGGCGCGGTAGCGACTTCGGATGGCTTCGGTTAGAGCTGATCGCGCCGAGCGGGGCATTTTGGAATTCATGATGTCTCCCTTCGTGGAGACACCATCGTTACATACGCTCTAGCGGTTGCAATTCAGGTGAGGCAACGAGGCCGCCAAATAACATTCCTTATGAGGCAATGCGACATTTCGGCGCGATTGCAGCGGAAACCCGGGCGCTCGAACCATCTCTGATACTCGCAGGCGGGCCAAACAAGCGCGCCACTAATACTTGGAATCAGTCTTCGAAGTCGGTGATGCAGGCGAATACGATAGGTGATGTCCCGCTCTGGAGTGCATGGACGGACGGAAGGGGCACTATGTTGTCGGTGAGTTCTGCCGCCGTCCGCGCGAGTAACGTTGCAGGCGCCGTATCGAGGTGCCGGCTATCTTTAATAGTGTTTCAAGCGTCGGTTTTCATTGCCCACGTTCTTTAGGCCAATGAAGGCTCCTTTCATGACCTCCCGAGAGCGCCGCATCGCGGATAAGGGCAGGGGAAGGCACTGGCGTCTCGCGGTCGCAGAACCAGCCCCACCGCGGCCGGCGTTCTGATTCGCATTCGCTTCTTCGAGAATGGGCAGGGCGCCCCCAGATGCAGTCTCGATGAAGATATTCCAGAAAGGAATCCCGATGAATCAATCGATCGGGAGTGGGCGCGCTCAATAACTCCGGCGGGCGCCGCCGTTCGATAGTCTCCGTATCCCCTATAAATCGATGTGCGCAGAGCGGTCAATTGCGCGCCTGAGGGCTCGACTGTCGCTCATGGGTGTGTCCATCACCGCCTGCCACGTGGTGTCCGAAGGGCCGTCGAGGCGAAATTGTCGGTACCCGATTTCTCGCAATCCCACTCTTACTCACTGGACGAGGCTTGCCTCGCATGAGAACGCCCAGGGTGATGAGTCGGTGACAGACAGTCCAAAGGCACTGGTCGAACGATTGTTTGTGGCGCACGGGTCGGCGCTGCGGGCATTCTTTCGTCGACGCATTCGCGCTAGGCCGGAGGCGCCGGACCTCACGCAAGAGGTGTACTTGCGCATGCTGCGCGTCACGGACGCCGAGCTCATTCGCAATCCCGAAGGCTATCTCTATACGGTTGCACACAATCTGCTGAAGGAGCGCGCGGTCATCGAGCGACGTCAGCGCGCGGATCGGGTACAGATCAACGCGGAGATCGAGGAAATGCTCGCGGACTTCGCGCTTCCGGAGGATGCCGTGGATCGCGAGCGGCAGATCGTTCGTTTACGCGAAGTGCTCTTGCAGTTGACGCCCAAGTGCCGCGCCACGCTCGTGCTCCAGTATCGTCATGGTTTCAGCTATCAGGAGATCGGTGATCAACTCGGCATCTCGACAAGCATGGTCAAGAAGTATCTCGCGCAGGCGCTCGCCGTGTGCAGGCAGCGTATGCATCGGATGAGGTGAGGAATGGCCAACTTGGATGAACTGAGCGACAGTCTCATTGCCCAGCGCGCGGCCGAATGGTTCGTCGCGCACCGTGGTGGCGAGCTGAGCGCGGGTGAACGCGAGGCGTTTGTGTCGTGGCTCAAGGCTTCGCCTGAGCACATACGGGAGTACCTCGCGATCGCGCATCTGTCCAGCGATCTCGCCGAGGCGGCGCGAAGTATCGACGTTGAGATCGAAGCGCTGTTGCAATGTGCCGCTGAGGATCGAGGCGCAAGCGTAATTCCGCTGCGTCTGGATACACCGGCTTCGGCACCTTCGAGTGAGACGCCGCCAGGGGTCTCTCGGCGCAGTGGGCTGCGCGTCGGTCTCATCGCGGCAAGTCTGTGCGCATTCGCCATCACGGCGGTCCTGACGTTCCGCGACGGTGAACGGTTCGGCCTGCCACAAACATACGAAACTGCTCACGCGGCGCAGACGAGCTGGCGTTTGCCCGATGGCTCGGTAATGCACCTGAACAGCGACTCGCGCGTGACGGTTCGATTCTCAGGGAAAGAGCGCTTGATCCACCTCGCACGGGGCCAGGCGCATTTTCAGGTCACTCACGATCCGCAGCGCCGCTTCCGTGTAACCGTTGATGGAGTCGACGTCATCGCGGTGGGTACGGCTTTCGATGTCTATCGGCGTCCGCGAGCTACCGTCGTTACGGTTGTCGAGGGCAAGGTGGCTGTCGTTCAGCAGCCCGCAGTTGCGCGCACGGACGGGTGGGGTGGAACGCAGGATGCTCCGGCAACTTCCGCAGTTGCCGGGAAAGGTGGCTTTGACCGAGCTGGGAAGGTATCGACTCGCATCGAGCTGGCAGCTGGTCAACGTGTCGAGATGAGTGCGGGGAGCAGCGCGCCGGAACTGACTCAGGTCACCCTTCGTGAAGGTTCTGCATGGCTGCAGCGGCAGATCGTCTTCGATCAGATGCGCCTCGAGGACGTTGCCGATGAGTTCAATCGATACGGTCAAACACAGCTTCTTATCGAAGACGAGCAGCTCAAAGATCTGCGCATGAGCGGTGCGTTCAGCGCGTACGACATGGATTCATTCGTCGCATCGATTCGACGACTCGACGGTATTTCAGTCGAGTCGGCTTCGGGTCGCATCGAGGTGCACCGGGCACGCCCTGTTGAAAAAACAGATCAACAGTAAAAATAGTGGTGCCCATATCGAGCGCACGACCCTCTTATGTACCTGAGCACACGCCGTGCTTGGGGAGAGATTGCAGATGACAATTAATAGCCGCTCGAATAACGGCCGTTCGAAGCTTCTTGCTTGCTGCGTCCTGATGAGTCTCGGAGCTGCCAACGCGCAGAATGCCGCCATCTCATCGTCTTACATCGAGGCGCAGCCGCTACGACAAGCGCTCAGCGAGTTTGCGAAGCAAACTGGTCTGCAGCTGATCTATGCATCTGACGATGCGGAGGGGCACATCGCAAGGCAGGTAGCCAACGGCCTCACCCCGGCTGAAGCGCTCGAACAAATGCTCGACGGCACGGGGCTCGCGTACGAGTTCGTGAACAATAGAACGGTGCGCATCTACTCACCCCCTGCCTTTCAAAAGATCTCGACGACCGATCGCGCCGGTTTCACACGAGTAGCGGCGGAGAATTTCTCATCCGATGTTCCATCGCAGTCCAGCGCGACTGAGGCAAAGGGAGCGACGCTGGAAGAAATCATCGTCACATCCCGTAAGACCGAAGAGAATCTTCAAGAGGTTCCCCTTGCGATCACCGCCTTGTCATCGGCGGCCCTGGAGAATGCCGGCGTTCGCAGCATTGCCGGTGTCGTCGCGTTGACTCCCGGTCTCTCCGTGAACGGTGACAGTCAGGAGCGCGGCATGCAGCCGAGCATCCGTGGTCTCAGCTTCGCTGGCGGAGCAGGCCAGGAAGGGAACGTCGCGGTGATGCTCGACGGCATTTACATTGCAAACGCCGGTGCGATGAGCCTGGGCCTGATGGATTTCGAGCGTGTCGAAATCGTCAAGGGACCGCAGAGCGCGCTCTACGGTCACAACGCATTCGCCGGCGCCATCAATTACGTCTCGAAGGCCCCGCCCGACAAGCTCGAAGGAAAAGTGGAAGTTCGTGCCGGCGACTACGACACGTTCAGCTCCACGGCTTCGGTCGGCGGCCCGCTCGTGGAAGGTTTGCTGGCTGCTCGTGTGGCAGTGGGCTACGACGAGGCCGGCGGCTTCTTCAAGGATCCGGTCAACGGCAAGGAACTCGGCGGTCACGAGAAGAAGAACGCCAGCTTCAGCGCCCGTCTGACCCCGAACGATTGGAGCACCTACGATCTCGGTCTCTACTACGGCGACGACATCTTCGGCCGCCGGATGCGCGCCAACTTCGATTACAACTGCGCACCTGAAGATGGCGAGTTCACGTATTACTGCGGCGAGCTGCCTTCCACGGAATCAGTGTTGCCGCTGGTGGCTCCGAACTACGAGCCGTCCGATGCAGCCGGCAATGGTCGTGAGGTCAAACATGCGCGCCTGAAGGCCACCTACGATCTGGATGCGGTCAAGGTCGACGTGATCTTCGGCATGTTCGATGTGAAGTCGTTCAACTACTCCGAATACCACGGTGTCCGCGACGGTGTGCCGTTCGGGCTGGTTGGCGGCGGCACAGTGAACCTGCCTGGCTTCTTCGGCAACAAGTTCAACAACAAGGATTACAGCGGCGAAATCCGCGTGTCGTCCCATGAGAATCAGCCCCTGCGCTGGGCGACCGGTGTTTATTTCTACGATAAGGATCAGGAAGTCCTGACGAACATTGCGTACGACTCCGATCCGATTCCTGCTGGCCGTGAGGTCATCTGCCCAGGCGGCTATGCCTGCAACTGGCTGACCCCTGGCGGCAGAACCGATGGCTTTGGTGGCCGCACGCTCGGGACCACCACGCAGACATCGGTATTCGGCAGCCTCGCGTACGACGTAACGGATGCGCTGACGGTTTCGGCCGAAGCTCGTTACACATACGAAGAGAAGACCAGCAACGTGATCACCAACGCGATTCGCCCGGGCGACGATGCTGACGGTCCGGATGGTCAGGAAGGCGATTGGGATTTCGTGAATCCGCGCTTCACGGCGAACTACAAGCTGACAGACGATCACATGCTGTACGCGTCGGCGGCGAAGGGCACGAAGGCTGGCGGCTTCAACTCGAGCGCCACGCTTGCTGACGAGATCACCTACGGACCTGAGAACAACTGGACGTACGAGATCGGCGCCAAGAACACGCTGCTGGACGGCCGTATGCGCCTGAATGTCGCGGCCTTCTATGTCGACTGGACGGAGCTGCAGATCGATGTCGACTCCAAGGATCTGACCAACCCCGGTGGCGTGACGCAGAACTTCGGTTCGGTCACGGCAATGGGTGGCGAAATCGAAGTCGCAGCCCAGCTGTTCCAGGGTGTTCTACTGAATGCCGGCGTTGCCTACACGAACCCGGAATTCAACGACGACGCCTATGACTACGGCGGTGTCGATCTGTGTCTGCTGTTGCCCGCTACCTGCGGCACGCGCGTGATCACGGATGCACCAAGTCCTATCGGCCCGGTTTCTGCCGTGCGGCTGGACGGGCTGATTCGGCCGCAGGTCAGCGAATGGCAGTACACCCTCGGTCTGGACGTCAGGCAGCCGCTGCTCGATACGTGGGATTGGTTCGCCAACGTCAACTACAAGTACGAGTCGAAGCAGTTCACTGAAGTAAACAACGAGACCTGGGTGCCTGCTCGCCACAATGTGGGGCTGCAGTTGGGTGTCGAGAACGACCACCTGCGAGTGACTTTCTGGGCGCAGAACCTGACCGACGATCTCACGCCGTATTCGACCGGTGGTGGTCAGGGCCTGACTCGCTGGAACGACTTCTCCTCAGTGCCGGCCATGGACGTGTCCAGCGGTCGACGTGTCGGCGCTACAGTGAACTACTCGTTCTGAGCCTCGAGAAAGCCCGCGCGCCGACAGGTTCGCGGGCTTTCTCTGCTGCAGCGGCGTCCGCTCGAGGGGCGCCGGCTGCGAGAGATCTCGTGAAGCATCACGAAGCGGCCCTCCAGACTCCAGTGCGGTCTCCCGCCAGCGGACGGGCATGCATTCGAGAACCGGTCGCCGCGAGACGAGAACAACAAACAATCTGCTATCTCAGACGGTGTGCCTGTAATGAAGATTGATCGTCGCGATTTCATGTTGTCTTCCGCGTCAGCTTCGCTCGCATTGTTCGCGGCCAGTACGACGCTCGCGCAAGCGGCAAATGCGGCGGCGACCGGCACTACTCCACGAGTACGCCGTCGTTACGTTCGCGTTGGCTCGCGCAATATTCACTACATGACCGCAGGCGAAGGCTCGCCCGTCGTCCTGATCCATGGCTCTCCCGGTGACTCGTCGTTCTTCAATGAGGAACTGCCCGAGCTCGCTACCAAGTACGCAGTCTATGCATTCGATTCGCCGGGCTTCGGTCGCTCCGAGCCGCCGCCGCTCGAAGAGCGGGACGTCGCATTCCTCGCGGACAGGATTGCCGGCGCAATGCGCGCGCTCAAGTTGCCGCCTGCCGTGATTTATGGATTCCATACCGGCGCCGCCGTGGCGATGGAAATAGCTGCGCGTCAGCCGGACGTGGTTCGTGCGCTGATGTTGGATGGCGTGCCCATGTTCAACGACCAGGAACTATCGACCTGGTTTCCAGAATTCTTTCTGCCGATGGTTCCCGACAAACTGGGCGGCCAGTTCACTTCCTTCTGGACTCGCTGTCGCGACCAAGGCATCTGGTTTCCCTGGAGCTACAAGAAGCCCGAGCATGCAATGCGACAGGGCGTGGAGGCGACGGCAGAGATCCAGGACATCATGCGCAGAATCGTGCAGCCGGCACGGACGTACGTTCCGACGTTCCGCAGCGCCGTACACTACGGCCCGCGAGTGCAGGGCATCTTGTCGAAGATCACTCAGCCAACGGTGATCCTGTGCGCGGAAGGCGATGTGCTCGCGGGTCACCTGGACAGACTGCCGCCGCTGCGTTCCAACCAGAGCATCAAGCTGGTGGCGACGGCCGAGGAAGTTCACGCGAACCGCGATCAGCTGCTGCTGCAGTTCGCGGGTACTGCTCGTGCGCCGTCGATTGCCACGGCTGTTCCGGTTCCTCTCGATGCCGGCGTCAATGCCCACGTCCTGGAGTTGCCGGACGGTCGCGAAATCTTCATGCGTGTGGCTGGCAAGACCAATCTGCCACCGCTGCTGCTCATTCACGACGCGCCGGGTACGTCGCATATGCATCTGCCGCTGATCGAAGCGCTGTCAGCGCACGCGCGGGTGTATGCGGTCGATCTGCCTGGATGCGGCGAGTCCGCACCGTTCGCGACGACATCACCGACGACGGCAGACTACGCCGAGACATTGCGCTCCGTCATGGTTGCGCTCGGTCTGAAGCGGGCTGCTGTCTACGGTATTGGCTTCGGCAGCTCGGTGGCTCTGGACCTGGCAACACGCCATCCGAAGATGGTGGACAGCGTCGTGCTGCAATCGGTGCTGCTGCCTTCGGCGCAGGAACGTCAGGATCTGGCGCAGAACTATGCACCTGCCATCGAACTGAAAGCCGATGGGTCACACTGGTATGCGACCTGGCTCATGCTGCGTGATTCCGTGGCGTTCTGGCCCTGGTACAACACTTCACCCGATGCCCTGAGAAGCGCTTACAGCGCCGACGCCTTCGATGCCGATCGTTTGCACGATCGCACAGTAGAGGTGATGAAGCGATACGGGTCCTACCAGCACGTGATCAATGCCGCGCTGAGTCAGGACGCGCTGCTCTTGCTCGGTCAGCTGAAGAGCAAGACTGTCCTTTGTACGGACGTCACTCATCCATTTTCTGTCTACGACGAGACGTTGGTGAAGAGCCGGCCTGATTCCCTGACTCTGCAAGCCAGGGGTGTCGAGCACGTCGCGCAGCTGGCTCGCATGATTGGAATCTGATGGCTGCTGAGTGCGTTTGGCTTTCGCAAGTATGAGATTGGTCCAAGACCAGGAGATCACAATGAAAGAGACAGAGACCTCCCGTAGATCATTGCTGCTCGGTATGTCTGCTCTGCCAGCGCTTGCTGTTGCAGGTCAGTCTGCCGCGAGCGATCTATCGAAGACGCTGACCGCAGCGGTCAGCGGTGCGGCCGGCGCAGGTGCCGCCGCTGCACGCGGCACCCTGGTCAAGCCTACGGTCCGCGCTCCACGAGGCGCCCGCGGCATATTCACCCGTTTGCCGGATGTTGATCTCGAGAGCCAGCAGGAATACATCTGGGGCCGCGCCAGGTGGGGCATGCAGATAACCCGTGCGGCGGAAGCTCGCGGCCAGGAGATCCTGCGCGCTCACGGCATCGATCCGATGAAGCCGACGGACATGAAGACGCAGGACATCGCTGCGCTGCTGCACGCCGATCCGTTGATTGCTCGCGCAGCCCGCATGGGCAGCCTGAACAACTACGACACGTTCGCGACGCTGAGCAACTACTTCAATTCCAAGGGTGACTACTACCACGACGTGCTGGCCGCCTCGGACAAGCAGGGCCCTGGTGCGTTGGTGCTGAGCCGCAACATGGACGTCCCTGAGTACACCATGCATGAGATCCACAACCAGCGTGGCGGGTACATGGGCGATCCGTTCGCCGGCTTCGTCTATTTCTACGGCACGCAGGTGCTGAGCGATGGCACGAACGAACAGGACACCACCTACGACCGTATCGCTGCCAGCATTCCGCTGCCGGCTGACGGGAAAGTGCGGCGAATTCTGGATCAGGGAACAGGCCCGGGACAGCTCGCTTCCGCGTTGAAGCGTCGCTTCCCGGACGCGGAAGTGTGGGGTCTCGACGTTTCAGGTCCGTTGCTGCGATTTGCACACATGCGCGACACCGAGATGGGCCTGGGCGTCAACTACGCGCACAAGCTTGCCGAAGACAACGGCTTCCCCGACAACCACTTCGACATCATCACGAGTGTTTCCTTCCATCACGAGTTGACGGCCGAAGCCTCGAAGGAAGTCTTCAAGGAAGTGCACCGCGTGCTGCGTCCAGGCGGTGTCTACCGTCCGGCCGACAGCGGCATCAACCCCCGCACGAACACCCCGCACGACAAGCTCGGTCACTACATCGGCTGTCGCGTCAATCACGAAGTCTGGACGCTCGAGTGGAGCGACATGGATCGCCTCGGCGCGATGCGTTCCGCCGGGCTCATTGTGGATCCGATGGGAATCCCGGGCGTTGCCGACGGCGGCCATTCCTGGTGGTTGAGCGCGATCCGATTGATTGCAACCAAGGCTTGATGAAGGGGCAACGACATGGCCAAAGACATCGCAAAGACAAGCAAACCCGATCCTAAGACGTACACGACGGACTTCATCAAGAGCGACATGGACAACATGACGTTCCTGGGCAATCCACACATTGATGCGCTGACACATGCGTTGCAGGCCCTGGGAGCCGAGGTCTGGACCGGCCGCCGCCGCCTGTATGTGATCGAGGCACTGATGGCGAGAAAGATTCCGGTGACGCCGGAGTCGATTCAGGCGTACATGCCGACCGCCGAAGAAGAGCAGCAGTGGAAGGCGGATCGCGATCGCATGATCGCGACGGTCAATTCGCCGTTCCTGCGCGCTGGTGATGTGACGTTCCCGTCTGACAAGGCGTTCTCGTACGACCCGCACAAGGAACCGGAAATCGCCCGGCGTCCGAAGTCGGAAATCAGCAAGTAAGTCGATCCTGGCGGGGCTGGATCAGTGTGGCTGATCCAGCTCGGTCATTCCTTGACGTCCTTAAATGAATGCGGAGCAGTCGGACTGCTCCGGTCGGGTCGGCTCTATCGAGAGACCAAAGCGAGTCTCACGCCTGGGTGCGCGGCTCGAGTAACGAGGAGAATCCGTGATTAAACGAATCCAGTGCGCCAAGCGCGTGGCGCGCACCTTGCTGCTGCTTCTGCCTGCGATGATGTTCGTCGCCGGGCCCGCAGCGGCCGATGAGGCCGAAGGTCTGCCTGCCTTCAAGTTTGAGCAGCAAACGCTGACGGACGCGACGCGGCGCGAGGCTGCCAGGCTCTATACGCTGACATGTGCTGCCTGCCACGGCGCCAAGGGCGAGGGCAACAACAATGGCCTGTCGCTGTACGCGGCAAAGAATCAACAGATCAGCTCTGCAGCCATCCACTACGGCCGCGCGCAGCCGCCACCCCTGACCATCGTCATGCCGGCCTACGGCAACGTGCTGACTCCGGTCGAAATCGGGCAGCTCGCGGCTTACATCGCGACCTTCCGTCCTGCGTGGCCGTGACCCGCGCGCGTCCAGCAACGCATCGCGCACGGCAATCCAGGGGACCCTGATGAGTCTTGATCGGCGTACGTTCATTACATCGACTGCGGGTCTGGCGTTTCTTGCGTCGGCGACAGGCTTGGCACAGGCCGCTGTGGCGGTCCAGCCGGAAGGTTCGGTGAAGGTGCGTAATCGCATCCTGCGCGTGGGCGGCAGAGACGTCTTTTACAAGCATGCGGGCAAGGGCGCGCCAATCGTCCTGATTCACAGCTCGCCCGGCGACTCATCGTTCTGGGAGGACGAGATCCCCGAGCTGGCAGCGAACTATTCGGTCTACGCGTTCGATTCGCCCGGCTTTGGACGATCCGAACCGCCGCCGGAAACCGAGCGAGATGTCGGTTTCATGGCGGAGCGGATCGCGGCCGCACTGAAAGCGCTCGGATTGCCGCCGGCGGTGATCATTGGATCGCACACCGGCGCCGCTGTCGGTACGGAACTGACTGTGCGTCATCCGCAAATGGTTCGCGGATTGATGCTGGATGGCATTCCGGTATTCAGTGAACACGAGCTGGAGAACTGGTTCGGCGATTTCCTTGACCCGCTGACGCCGGAAAAGCGCGCCGGTCATTTCACGACCATGTGGACGCGCAGCCGCGATCAGGGCATCTGGTTTCCCTGGAGCATCAACGCGCCGCAGCAGCTGATGCCGCTTCGACGCCTGGCGGGCGCGCAGCAGATCCAGAGGAACATGATGCGGATCATGCGATCCGCTCGCACCTACCTGCCCGAATTTCGCAGCGCCGTGTTCTATGCGCCGCGAGTGCCGGCGGCATTGGCCGCGATCGAGCAACCGACCTACATTGTCTGCGCCAAGGGCGACCCGCTGTCGCCGCACATGGCGCGGTTGCCACCGCTGAAGTCCAACCAGACTGTAGAGATGCTGGATGGCTTCATGGAGATCCGCGAGCGCCGCGCCGCGTGGTTGCCGGGCGTCATGGGATCCGTGGTTGCGCCGCCGATCGTGGACAAGCTGCCCGTTGATGAAGGCATCAGTGGCTACATTGTCGAGCTTGCCGATGGTCGCGAAGTCTTCCTGCGCGTAGCGGGCAAGCCTGACAAACCAGCGTTGCTATTGATTCACGACGCGCCTGGTTCATCGCACATGCACCGGCCGCTGATCGAGGCGCTGTCGGCGCACGCTCGCGTCTACGCGGTCGATCTGCCGGGCTGCGGCGAAACTGAGCCATTGTCTACGCAGACTCCGACGATTGGCGATTACGCCGAGATCATGCGCTCTGTCATGACAGCTCTCGGTCTCAGGCGCGCTTCAGTGCATGGCATCGGCTTTGGAAGCTCGGTGGCTCTGGAGCTCGCGGCCCGTCATCCGCAGATGGTGGACAAGCTGGTACTGCAGTCGGTGCTGCTGGCATCGGCCGAAGATCGCGCCGACATGCTGGCGCATTATGCGCCGCGCATCGAACTCAAAGCGGACGGCTCTCACTGGTACACAACGTGGCTGATGCTGCGTGATTCCCTCGTTTTCTGGCCCTGGTACAAGGCGACAGGCGATCGCTTGCGCCAGGTCGACATCCGCGACCAGTTCGAAGCGATTCCTCTCCACGATCGAACCGTCGAGGTGATGAAGCAGTACGGTTCCTACCATCACGTCATCAACGCGGCGCTCGGCCAGGATGCGCAGGCGGTGCTGAAGCAGATTCAAAGCAAAGCAGTGATCTGCACCGACGCGCGTCACCCTTTCGTGGGCTACGACGCTGCGCTGGTCGCCGGCCAGCCGAATGCGAAGCAGCTCCAGGCAGCTGCCAATGGCACGGATCACGTGAAACAGCTCGCGGGTTTGCTGGGCTTGAAGTGATCAATCGACCTGAATGTGACCGAAGCGCCTGGCGCTCGCTTGTCTGAAGAGGCTCTTGCTGTGACCGAAACCAGTGGACAGTTCAACCGACGCAATTTCATCGCCTCTGCTGCGGCCGGTGTGGGCCTTGCGGGCGCCGGTGGAGTTTCGCTCAAGGCGCACGCTGCAACTGCTTATGACCTGATCGTCATCGGTGCAGGCACAGCCGGCATTCCCTGTGCGATCAGCGCCGCCGAAAAGGGCGCGAAGGTCCTGGTGATCGAGAAAGCCATCTCCATCGGCGGCACATTGTGGGTGTCGGGCGGATCGATGGCAGCGGCTGGCACCAGGATGCAGGCGCGAAACGGCATCAAGGATTCAGCGGACACGCACTACGCCGACATCATGCGGCTGTCGAAAAACAAGGCGGATCCGGCAGTCGTGCGTCGCTATGTCGACGGTGCGGGGCCGATGGCAGATTGGCTGGAGAGCCTCGGCTACCAGACGCGAGATGGCGATCCGGTCATGGGTCGCGGCGGTCACGCAGCCTTCTCGGCAGCCCGATATTTCACTGCAGCGGAACGAGGACGTTCGCTGCTGGCGGTCCTGGTGCCAGCGCTGCAGAAGCACGTTACCAGCGGCAATGTCCGGATGGTGATGGGAACCGGTGCCGTCGAACTCGTGATCGGTAGCGATCGCAGCGTGCAGGGTGTCATCGCTGTCGGCGACGACGGCGTGCGGACGCAGTTCTCCGCGCGGAAGGTCGCCATCACCAGCGGCGGCTACTGCTACAGCCCGGAAATGTTCCAGCGCGTGACCGGATACAAGCAGCACATCGCCGCCGGCTTCTACATGAGTAAGGGCGAAGGCCTGCTGCTTGGGGAAGGCGCCGGTGGATTCGTGCGCGGTGGCGAGTACCAGGTTCTTGGACCCGGCGGCATCGTGAACGATCGGAATTATCCGAGCCCCGCCACGTACGTTCCCGAGCTCGATCATCAACGTCGCCCGCAATGGGAAATTCGCGTGAACATCCAGGGCAAGCGCTTCGTGCGCGAGGACGAGCCTGACATGGACCTGCGCGACACCCTGTTTACGGAGCAGCCGACGCAGCGCATGTGGATCGTCTTCGACCAGGAGATCTGGGACGAGGCGCCGCCGATCATCGAGAACAAGCAGAAGTCGGTCGTGACGCCACTGTTCGGCAACCATCCGATGTTCTTCAAGGGTCAGAGCATCAAGGACCTGGCGAAGAACGCGGCGATCGACGTGAACGGCCTGCAACGCACCGTGCAGGACTACAACGCCGGAGTCCGCAACAAGCGCGATAGCCTCGGCAGGCAGTTCCTGCCGTCTGAAATCGCGAAGCCGCCGTTTTATGCGTTCGAAGTTTCCGGCGGCAACATCATCGGCTTCGGTGGGTTGGCAGTGAACGGCGACATGCAGCTCCTGCGGCGCGATGGCAGCGTGATCAAGAATCTGTATGCAGCGGGTGAAGTGATCGGACTGGCGCACGTCGCAGGCAACGCGGCTGTCCAGGGCAGTGGCGTGACGCCCTCAGTCACGTTCGGTCGACAGGTCGGTCTCGACGTGATGAGCAATGCATAGATTCCAGATCGTTCGAAGAGTGCGCAATGGCCAAGGTGATTCAGTGCTGAGGAAGAATGTCCATTGTGCGATTCGTTCCAGCGGAGTTGCAGTGCGTCGACTGATGCAGGGCGCGACCGTGATGGGCTTGCATTGCGCAGCCGCTGTCGTTCACGCGCAGGACAAAGAGAATGCACTGATTCAGGAAGTCGTCGTCTCCGCACAGCGGCGTGACGAGAGCCTGCAGGACGTACCGGTTTCGGTGAGTGCGTTCACCTCTGATGTGCTGCAGCAGCTGCGGATAACCAACACCAAGGACATCGTGGCCTACACGCCCGGCATGTCGGTGAAGGGGATCTTCAACGACTCGGGACCGGAGATCTACCTGCGCGGCGTGGGCAGTTCCACGTTCCGTTCGGTGGCAATCTCGCCGGTCGCGATCTATTCCGATCACGTCTATCTCGGCAATCACATTGCTCACGGTTTCCAGCTGTTCGATATCGAACGCATCGAGGTGCTGAAGGGGCCGCAGGGCACGCTCTACGGGCGAAACACGACGGGCGGACTGGTCAACTACATTTCCAGAAAGCCCGACGTGCGTGACGGAACCAATGGCAGCGTCTCGGTCACTTATGGCAATTACGAAGAGCAGTTGATCGACGCAGCAGCGGGGTTCGCACTCGGCGAGACGCTCGCGTTCCGGCTCGCAGCGCAAACGCGCGAACGTGAAGGTGTGTTCCGCAATGAAAATCCGGCGTCGGGACACTCGCGCGACGGCGCGATCGATTGGTCCTCCTATCGTGTCCAGGCTCGATTCACGCCCAATGATGCGTGGGACGTTCTGCTCAAGGTGCAGCAGGCGTCTTCCGACAGCGAGACCCTACCGCGCAAGGTCGTCGGCATCAACGGGGCCGGCTGTGATCCGCTGATCATCGGCAATCCTGCCTGCAGCGATTTGCGTGGGTACGTTCACAGCGACAACTGGTACGCAACTGCGAGCAGCTTTCGCACGCTCGATGCGCCCGAGTTCACAACGAGCGCGCTGACGGCCAACTACCATTTTGGTGATTACACGTTGACGTCGACATCCGGCTATCTGGATGGCGAGCGTGCGGCCAGGAGAGATACCGACCAGGGCCCGCTCGACGTGCTCAACTCCGTGTACGCCGATGACGTTAGCGAGTTCTCTCAGGAACTGCGTCTGGCCAGCGACCCCAACGCGCGTCTGTCGTGGCAGGCAGGTCTGTACTACTTCGAATCGGACTACGACACGTTGCTGGGCCTCACCATGCCGGACAGTCCCGGCATGTGGAGCTTCCTCACCGATCGGAACACGGGCGTCGTGCCGCCGACCTACGGTACGGGGGAAGAGGGCATGGCCATCGAGCACCATGCGAAGACCGAGAGCTGGGCGGTGTTCCTGGACGGCAAGTACGGCATCACGGAGCGCATGAACGTGACCGCCGGTGTTCGCTGGACGCAGGACAAGCGCGAGGTCCTCGGCGATACGTTTCTGTATGACGCCACCGGTCTGCGCGGAAAGTTTCACGACCTGGCCGAGGCGCATAGCCGTTTCATGCGCTGGGCGACGGAACCCGGCGTCTATTCGAACACGTGGTCTGATCTCGCAGGCCGCGTCGTGCTCGACTACAAGCTCACCGAAGGCCTGATGCTGTGGGGCGGTGTGTCGCACGGCTTCAAGGGCGGTGAATTCAACATCGGCACGTGGCCGGCGAATGGCGTACCGATCGCCGGCTTGACTGAACCTGAGTACCTCACTGACTACGAAGGTGGCGTGAAGTCGGTGTTGCTGAATGGCAGGCTCACCGTGAATGCAAGCGTGTTCCAGTACGACTTCGAGGACATGCAGGTCTTCACCTACGGGCCGCTCGATCCCACCGATCCTAACTCGTTCCCCGGGACGCAACTTCGCAATGCCGGTGAAGCCACCATTCGTGGCGTCGAGCTGGAATCTGCCTTTGCACCGACCGATCGCTGGCTCCTGCGTGCTTCGCTCGGGCTGTACCGCGGCAAGTACGACCAGTTCTTTGGGGACGCGACGGTCACGGCCGGAGGTGCAGGCGACTACTCCGGCAACGATGTTCCGAATCTTCCTGACGTGACTGCTTCGACCTATGTCAGGTATCGAGTGCCGTTCAGCAATGACGCGCGCCTCGATCTGCAGATGGACTACGTGTATCAGGACGCGGCCTTCGTCAGCGAAGAGAACAGCGTGCTCGAAAGCCGGCCTGCCTACGATCTGCTTGGTGCGCGAGTCGAGTACGCAGCACCAGACGATCGGTGGACAGTCGCACTGTGGGCGAAGAATCTGCTCAACGAGAAGTACTTCGTCGATCGCAGCATCGACACGATCACGCGCGAAGTGGGCTACACGATGGGAGAGCCGCGCACCTACGGGTTGACGGCGTCGTATCGCTTCGGGTCGTAACACTACGTCTGCGTCCGCGCCCTGTGCGGGAGTCGATATGAATATGTCTTTTTGGATTTTCGTAATCACGAGGGAATTGCCGTGACACAGTTTCGTGGACCTTTCAGCAGACGCCAGTTCATTTCGTCGGCCGCGGCGGGTGTGGGTCTTGTAGGTATCGCCGGCGTACCGCTGCGTGCATTTGCCGCAGAGACCTATGACCTGATCGTTATCGGTGGCGGTACTGCCGGTATTCCCTGCGCCATTGCGGCGGCGGAGCAGGGCGCGAAGGTTCTGATGATCGACAAGTCGATTCAGATCGGCGGCACGTTGTGGATCTCGGGCGGATCGATGGCTGCGGCTGGTACCAAGATGCAAGCGCGCAAGGGCATCAAGGATTCCGCCGATGCGCACTACGCCGACATCATGCGCTTGTCGCAGAACCGGGCGAACCCGGCGGTGGCTCGTCGCTATGTCGACAATGCCGGTCCGATGGCGGATTGGCTGGAGAGCATTGGCTACAAGACACGCGATGGTGAGCCGGTCATGGGTCGTGGCGGTCATGCCTCATTCTCGGCCGCCCGTTATTTCACCGGTCCAGAGCGAGGCCGAACGCTGCTCAACGTCTTGCAGGCTGAGCTGCGCAAGCACGTCGAAGCGGGGAAGGTGAAGATCCTGATGGCGACTGGCGCGGCCGAACTCGTAACGGCGCGCGATCGCAGTGTGACTGGCGTGATCGCGGTGGCTGAAGACGGCGTGAGGACGCAGTTCTCGGCGCGCAAGGTCGCGATCACCAGCGGCGGCTACTGCCATAACCCCGAGATGTTCAAGCGCGTGACCGGCTTGAACCAGTACACGAGCTCCGCCTACTACATGGCCAAAGGCGACGGCCTGCTGTTGGGCGAAGGTGCCGGCGGCTTCGTGCGTGGCGGGGAATATCAGATGCAGGGCGGCGGCATCCTTAACGACCGCAACTATCCGAGCGTCAGCATCTTCCAGACGGAGCTGAGCCAGGACCGCCGTCCGCAGTGGGAGATCTGGGTGAACAACCTCGGTCAGCGCTTCGTGCGCGAAGACGGGCTGGATATCGACTTGCGTGAGCGCCGCTTCACGCAGCAACCGACGCAGCGCATGTGGGTCGTCTTCGATCAGGAGATCTGGGAGAAGTCGTCGCTCGTGGTGGAGAGCAAGGAGAAGACGGACATCGAGCCGCTGTTCGGCAAGCATCCGATGTTCTTCAAGGCCCAGACCATCGAGGAACTGGCGACCGCCACGAAGCTGAATGTCGAGAACCTGAAGCGCACGGTGCAGGACTACAACGCCGGCGTTCGCAACAAGAGCGACAGTCTGGGCCGCACCTTCCTGCCGGCTGAAGTTGCGAAGCCCCCGTACTACGCGATCGAGCTGTCGGGCGGCAACATCATCGGGTTCGGCGGCCTGGCCGTGAATGCGGACATGCAACTGCTGCGTCCCAATGGCGGTGTGATCAAGAACCTGTACGCGGCGGGTGAAGTCATTGGGTTGGCGCACGTGGCGGGCGATGCGGCCATTCAGGGCAGCGGCGTCACGCCTTCGGTCACTTTCGGTCGACTGGTCGGCCGCGATGTGATGAAGCGCGCATAGGCCCCTCTCAGCAGATCGAGCAAACGTTGACTCTCCCTCGGCGTGCCAATGCGCCGAGGGGGTTGCTCGACACGGGCATGAATCGGATTCGTTCAATCATCCGGTGGGCGCACCCACCCCGGCATGGGCTTCGCCAGCGGCGAAGCGGATCGGTTGGATCGACGTTCGAGATGAGTAGATGAAGCGAGCTACGATGAGAATGAGAAGGAATATGGCGGCGATCACCATGGCGTTCGTGACGCTGGCTACCGGCCAGCTGTTCACGCATGCCGTTGCGGCGGAAACCGCGGATGCACCGAAGACGCTGCGGATCGTCCGCACGGACACACGGCCTGTCATCGACGGCAAGCTCGACGATGAGGTGTGGAAGAACGCTGCAGTGATCGATGATCTGCGGCAGGTTCGACCCGGCGATGGTGCGCCAGAGATCGAGGCGACGATTGCCTACGTGCTCTATGACAAGGACGCCATCTATATCGGCGCGAGGCTGTTCGACAAG
Source organism: Povalibacter sp. (assembly GCF_036520495.1). GTDB lineage: Bacteria > Pseudomonadota > Gammaproteobacteria > Steroidobacterales > Steroidobacteraceae > Steroidobacter. The sequence goes on from NZ_DATDJO010000059.1 coordinate 24,444, forward strand.
TCCCCGGACAAAATCACGCGCAACATCATGAAGCAGGGTACCAACCTCGGGACCGACGACCGCTTCTCCGTGCTTCTGGATCCGTTCAATTCCCGGCGTCAGGGCTACCGATTCGATGTGAACGCCAATGGCGTGCGCAACGACATGCTGTATCAGAACAACAGCTACCAGATATCGTGGACCGTGATCTGGGAAGCGGCAGCCAACGTCGATGAACAAGGCTGGACAGCGGAGATCGCCATTCCCTTCAAGACGCTGCCCTTCGATCCGAAGGTGCAGTCATGGGGCTTCAATGTGTCGCGCGCTACGCGCCGACACGGTGAGGAATCGGTCTGGGTGTCACGCAATCGCAACTGGAATCCCGGCATCGTGGGGGTCCTCGATGGCATGGAGGGTCTTGACCGTGGCACCGGGCTCGATGTGGTTGCTGGCTACTCTTCTGCGTATCGCACGTCGTATGCGACCGCGACGAGTGATAAGACGAGCGATACGACAAGCGATCCATCGCTCGACGTCTACTATCGCATCACGCCATCGCTGACTGGATCGCTGACCGTCAATACCGACTTCTCGGCCGCCGAGGTGGATGAGCGCCAGGTCAATCTCACGCGGTTCAGTCCGTTCTTCCCTGAGAAGCGCAATTTCTTCCTCAACGATGCCGACTTGTTCGAATTCGGTCGCATTGGCACGGCTGGATTTGCGGATGGCGCGTTGTCCGTCGATCGCCCCACCCAGGAGAACGCGCGACCCTTCTTCTCTCGCCGCCTCGGCCTGAGTCCCCTCGGGACGCCGGTCGATCTCAAGTATGGCGGCAAACTCAGCGGTCGCGTCGGCAACGTGAACATCGGTGCGCTCGCCGTGCGGCAGGATGAGTTCGTGTACGAAGACGGGACGCGAATCGATCCTACGAACCTTGCAGTCGCACGTGCTTCGGTGAATGTGCTGTCGGAATCGAGCGTGGGGTTCATCGCAACCTCGGGCGACCCGAACTCGAATCGCGACAATACGCTGGTGGGTGCGGACTTCCTGTTCATGAACACCCAGCTGCCTGGCGGACGCACCCTTGAAGCGGAGTTGTGGTACCAGCAGACCGATACCGAAGGTCTCGAAGGCGACGATTCCTCCTTTGGTGTCGGACTGCGAATGCCCAATGCCAGCGGCGCTCGCGGCGGTATCGGTTTCCGCGAGGTTGAGAAGAACTTCTTCCCGGCGATGGGCTACGTGAACCGCAGCGACATCCGTATCGAAGTGGCGGACGTTGGCTACACGCGCTTCTTCGAGGGAGGCGTGCTGCAGTCGCTCAACTTCGGTATCGATGGGCAGCGCGTAACCTCACTGACAGATGGCGAACTGCAGACCCAGATCATCGCATTTCGACCGCTGCAGCTGGAGTCGCAGGGCGTCGATATCCTGACGCTCTCTTATCTCACCAACGAGGAGTGGGTCAGCGAGGCCTTCGAGATCTATGGCAGTGGCGACCAATCGATTGTCGTTCCCGCGGGTCGCTACAAGTTCGATGAGTACGGCTTCACTTTTCAGTCAGGCGATCAGAGAAAGCTGGCAGGCGAGTTGACCTTCCGTCAGGGCGATTTCTACGACGGTGAGCGGGTCAACGTCGCGGGCAAACTGGTCTGGCAGCAGTCTCGCCATCTCACCATGAAGGTGTCGTATGACTGGAACGACATCAGTCTGCCCCAAGGCGACTTCACCACTCGGTTGATGAGTGCGACGACCGAGGTCGGATTCTCGTCCGAGCTGAGCTGGGTGAGCCTGCTGCAGTACGACGACGTCTCCGAAGTGTTCGGTGTTCACAGTCGGTTGGTGTGGGTTCCGAAAGCAGGTCGTGAGTTCTTCCTGATTGTCGACCGCAGCTTCCAGGACTACGACAAGGACAACTCCTTCCGGACCATGAACTCGGCCTTGAGTGCCAGGCTCAGCTACACGTTTCGTTTTTGAGTCATGGGGCTCCAATCATGTGCACAGTGTTGAATCGTTAACTGTGGAGTTCAAATCGTGATCATTCGTTGCGAGCCGTAAGTTTGTGCGCGATTGTCTTTTGGATCTACTGCGCTTCGCCGCCACTGGAGAGTTTGAATGAAAGATACCGACACATCCCGTAGATCGCTCCTGCTGGGCCTTTCTACGCTTCCCGCCATCGCCGTCCTCAGCGACGCGGCGCTTGCCAGCGACATGAGTGACGCGTCCGCCGCGAGTTCGGCACTGGGTCGTCCGGTCAATGCGGGCGGCGCGGTCGTCACTCCGACCGTTCAGGCGCCGCGCGGCAAGCGAGGCATATTCACGCGTCTGCCGGACCTGGATATCGAAAGCTACCAGAGTTACGTGTGGGGTCGCGCCAGGTGGAGCGGACAGCTTCGCGACGTTGCCGATCAGCGTGGTCAGGAAATCCTGCGGCTGAACGGTATCGATCCGACCAAGCCGACCGACATGAAGGTGAAGGAGCTCGCAGAACTCTTGCATGATGATCCGATCATCGCGCGAGCAGCTCGCCTGGGTTCGCTCAACAACTACGACACGTTCGCGACGCTGCGCAACTACTTCCACTCCAAGGGCAGTCACTTCCTGGAGCTGATGGAGGCGGCTGACAAGCAGGGTCCGGGTGCGCTGGTGATGAGTCCCGACATGGACATCCCGGACTACACCAAGCACGAGATCCATAACCAGACGGGCGGTTACCAGGGCGATCCGTTCGCCGGCTGGACCTACTTCTATGGCACGCAGATCCTGGGTGACGGCGCGGGCGAGCAGGACGCATTCTTCGATGCCATCGCCAAGAGCATCCCCGCACCGCCGGACGGCAAAGTCCGTCGCATTCTCGATCAAGGCACGGGTACCGGCCAGCTGGCCACGGCAATGAAGCGCCGCTTCCCCGACGCAGAGGTGTGGGGTCTGGACGTCGCCGGCCCAATGGTGCGCTTCGCCCACCTGCGCGCCAATCAGATGGGAATGAACGTCAACTTCGCCCACCGGCTGGCGGAGGACAATGGTTTTCCCGATAACCACTTCGACATCATTACCAGTTCCTCCTTCCATCACGAGATGACGGCGGAAGCGTCGAAGAATGTGTTCAAGGAAGTTCAGCGCGTGCTGCGCCCAGGCGGTGTCTACCGTCCGGCGGACAGCGGCATGAATGGCTATGAGGAAGACGCGCTGGGCAAGCTCGATCACTATCTCGATTACCGCATCACCCATGAGGTCTGGATGATGGAGTGGGGTGATATGGATCGCCTGGGTGCGATGCGAGCTGCAGGACTGAAGGTGGATCCGAATGCGATCCCCGGTGTCTCGGGCGGTTCCTGGTGGCTGGACAAGATCCGTCTGGTCGCCACGAAGGCGTAATGACGGCGACAACAGCGACATCCCCAAATTCGAGGCAACGACATGGCCAAAGACATTGCTAAGACAAGCAAACCCGATCCGAAGACGTACACGACGGACTTCATCAAGAGCGACCTGGAGAACATGACGTTCCTGGGCAATCCACACATTGATGCCCTCACGCATTCGCTGCAGGCGCTCGGTGCGGAGGTGTGGACGGCGCGCCGCCGTCTGTACGTCATCGAGGCGCTGATGGCGAGAAAGATTGCGGTGACGCCGGAGTCGATTCAGGCGTACATGCCGACGGCGGAAGAAGAACAGCAATGGAAGGCAGATCGCGATCGCATGATTGCGACGGTGAATGCGCCGTTCCTGCGATCCGGCGATGTGGTGTTCCCATCCGACAAGGCGTTTTCGTACGACCCGCACAAGGAGCCGGAGATTGCCCGGCGTCCGAAGTCGGAAATCAGCAAGTAAGTCGATCCTGGCGGGCTGGATCAGCGTAGCTGGTCCAGCCCCAGCCGGTGTTGAGTCAATTAGTAGATTTTCGAGAAACGTTTGAATGCTGATAAGTCATCAAGAGGCCGGAAGGAATGAGTCCGCAGATTGAGATCCTGGAAGTCGGCCCCCGTGACGGTCTGCAACTGGAGCCGGGCATCGTCTCGACGGCCGACAAGGTGCAGATGATCGAGCGGCTGATCTCTGCGGGCCTGCGGCGTGTGGAGGTCACCAGCTTCGTGAATCCGAAGAAGGTGCCGCAGATGGCCGATGCCGAG